>CAWJZK010000028.1:0-88631 GCA_963847285.1 uncultured Actinomycetota bacterium | reverse complement strand
CAGGCGGTCGGTCAGTCGGGCCCGCGGCACCGTCCCTGATCGACGCTGAGGCACGTGGAACTTCGTCGCGACGAGAGGGCCGACCATGCTCACCTCCCAGATGGCGCGATCCGTGTCATCAACCTAACGCCAAACGCGCGGCCGGCCACGGGTGCCCTGGTCACGAGGACGACTCGTCCGTCCTTCGGCAGCGGCCGAACTGAATTGACCGTCGCCTCAAGACGGCGAACTCCCGCGGATGGTCTTGACTTCGCGACCGGAATCTGGGACGTTCCTCACATTGGTCGACCAGAGCGATGGCTCGGCTCGAACGGCGGGCGGGGGCTTCGACCGGTCGGCACATGCCCATGGCGGAACGACTCTGGTGGACGGGAGTCAATGGTGACGACGAGTTCGAGTGAGTCGACCGGATCTCGACGTCAGGCCCGGCGGACGCCCCGGCGCCCGGCGTCGAGCCTCGCTGAGCGATGGACCACGGTCGACGGCATCGACATCTTCTATCGCGAGTCGCCCGAACCACCGGATGCTCCGGCGATGATGCACCTGCACGGCTTCGGCCTCTCGGGCCGGTATCTGCTTCCGACCGCCGAGCGGCTCGGCGACGAGTACCACACCTTCGTTCCCGACCTCCCGGGGTTCGGGCGGAGCGGAAAGGTTCCCAACGCCCTCGACATCCCCGACCTGGCGCACGCCGCCGCCAGGTTCCTCGACGATCGCCAGGTCGAATCGGCCACGCTCGTCGGCAACTCGATGGGCTGCCCCATCATCCTCGAGTTCGCGTATCACCATCCGGAGCGCATCACGCGTGCAGTCCTCGTCTCGCCGGCAGGTGGGGTGCACAACCAGCCACTGCGCCGCGCCGTCGGGCAGCTCGCTCGCGACGGCGGGCGCGAGCCGCCCCGGATGGCGCGGGTGGCGACTCCGGATTACCTCCGGTTCGGAGTTCCGAGCACGTTCAGGTTGTTCCGGGCACTGACGCAGTACCCGTCGCTCGAGCGGTTGCTCGAGCTGAAGATCCCGACCCTGGTGGTCCTCGGGGACCGTGATCCGCTCCTGCCGGGCCCCGCCCGCGTCAAGGAGATCGCAGAGGGCACCGACAGCCATGTGCTGGTGGTCACGATCGAGGGCGCCGCGCACGCGATCAACTTCAGCCACCCGGGCGAACTGGCCCACATCATCCGCCTGTTCATGGCGGACCAGCCGATCGTCGACGACCCCGACTCGCCCGGCCATTCCCGCCTGTACGAGATCCACCGGGGTGCGCACCATCCACCCGCCAAGGATGCATAGGGATCTCGGCGACGGTCACGCGCAGAACGGATGCCGCGGCATCCGCCATCGAGTCCTGTCAAGCCCTCGTGAGGCGAGCCTTCCCTCTCTTGAATTGCGCAGGGGTCGGCGTAGCGTTGAAACGCACGCAACAGGGAAGGTGGAAATCGATGACCGACACGAAGACCGCACAGAAAGCCCGGAAGACTGGCGCCAACGCTGCCGTCGCATCGGGCGTCGCCCAGTTCCTCACGCCCGTCGTGCACGAGCTGGTCGCGCTCGCCGTGAACGGCAAGCAGGCGCACTGGCACGTTCGCGGCGTGAACTTCATCGCCGTGCACGAACTGCTCGATGATGTCGTCAGCCACGCGCAGAAGTGGTCCGACCTCGCCGCCGAGCGGGTCGTGGCACTCGGACTGCCGATCGACGGGCGCCTCGCAACCGTCGCGTCGAAGAGCGGCGCAGCCAACCCGAAGCTCGGATTCCAGCCGTACGACGAGGCGATCGCCGATGTCGTGGCGCAGATGGATCTCGCCGCCGAGAAGGTGCAAGAAGCGATCGAAGGTCTCGATGAGCTCGACCTCACGAGCCAAGACGTCATGATCCAGATCCGTCGCGGGCTCGACAAGTATCGCTGGTTCCTCTTCTCGCACATCGCCGTCAAGTGATCGCCGTCGAGTACGGAACATTGGCGGGCTGACGGGCCCGGGTGCAGAATGCCGGTATGACGGCGGATGCACCCGGGTCCGTTCCATTTCCGGCCGACGATGCGGATGCCCCGCGCGACGCGTCGGGTGCCGACCGCGCGGCCGGCCTCACCGACGCGCAACGCTCGTTGCGGGCCCAACTCCTCGCGACCGAGCACTGGAGCCTCCTCGCATCACGGAGCACGACGCAGAATGAAGTGCTCACACGCATCGCGATCTTCTTGACGCTCGTGTCTGCCGGACTCGTGACCCTCGGCGTGCTCGGGCAGGCGACCGGATTCCGCGGATGGTTCGGGATCGCGGCGCTCGGGGTGCTGCTGTTGCTCGCCCTCCTCGGATTCGTCACGCAACTCAGGGTGTACAACACCGGCACCGAGGACCTGATGTACGTCGTCGCGATGAACCGTCTTCGGGGCGCCTACGTCGACCTCGACCCCGGCCTCGAGCAATATCTGCTGATGTCGCCGAACGACGACCGGGCCGGCTCCGTCGTGACGTACCACTATTTCGGCTCACGAGCCAGAAGCCAGCTGCTCGCAAGCTCGATGATGGTGATCACCATCGTGAACGTCGCGGTGCTCGGGTTGCTCGTCGGTGCCGTGATCGTCGCCTTCGGCGGCGAGGTGTGGCTCGCGGTGACGATCGGCGCGCTCGCGGGACTCGGGTCGCTCGCGGCGTGGCTCCTGCGCGGGTACCGCGGCTACTTGCGTGTGTGGGAGGTGCACGAACCGCTCAGGCGATCGCCGGGCGCGTGACGCGACGGGTCTGCCGAGACGTCAGCGCTGCAGCCAGGTGAGCACCGCGAGCACCCGGCGGTGGTCGGTGCCGGAGTCCTCGAGGCCGAGCTTCTGGAAGATCGAGGTGACGTTCTTCTCCACGGCGCCGACTCCGATGTAGAGCTGCTTCGCGATGCCGGCGTTCGTGCGGCCCTCGGCCATGAGCGCCATCACCTCACCCTCACGCGGCGTCAGCGACTCGAGCGGATCGCTGCGCCGCGACAAGAGCTCCCGTACGACCTGGGGATCGAGCACGGTGCCGCCCTGACTCACGCGCTCGACGGCGTCTTCGAGCTCGTCGAGGGACGCGACGCGGTCTTTCAGCAGATAGCCCATGCCGCCCTCGCCGGAGGAGAGCAGTTCGTGCGCATAGGTGCCCTCGACGTACTGGCTGAGCAGCAGCACCCCCACCTTCGGCTTGCGTCGTCGCAGCTCGATGGCGGCGCGCACGCCCTCGTCGCGGAAGGTGGGCGGCATGCGCACGTCGAGCACCGCGAGGTCGGGCTGCGTCTCGTCGAGCGCCGCGAGCAGTGAATCGGCCTCGCCGTAGGCGGCGACCGTCTCGAAGCCGGCCTCGTCGAAGAGCCTCACGAGCCCCTCGCGCAGGAGCACCGAATCCTCGGCGAGCACGATGCGAAGCGGGCTCCGGGCGGGGTCGGTCATGCCCCCACATTAGCGGCGCGTGGCGCCCGGTCACCCTGCCGGCGGGTCGCCGCCGGCAGGGCTTCGCGTCGTTCGGAGGTCGATCAGACGGTGTCGGATGCCGGGAGCGGCGTGTACGGGATGTGCGCGCCGATCAGGGTCGGTCCGCCCGTGGGGCTGTCGACCACGAGGGTGCCGCGGAGGCCGTGCACGCGATCGGCGAGCCCGGCGAGCCCATGGTCGGGCGTCGTGACCGCGCCGCCGCGGCCGTTGTCGGTCACCCAGATGTCGAGCCAGCGGCCGGTCGCCCCGGTGTCACGGGTCGAGACGCGCAGGCGGATGCCGCTGGCCTCGGCGTGCTTCACGGCGTTGGTGAGGAGTTCGGCGGCCACGAAGTAGGCGTTCCGTTCGATCGCGGCCGGCAATGCGGCATCCGCCGGCAGGTCGATCTCGACGGTGACCGGCACCGGGCTCCGTGCGGCGAGCGATTGCAACCCGACCGCGAGGCCGCGATCCTGCAGGATCGGCGGTGCGAACCCGCGCGACAGGGCGCGCAGTTCGTCGAGCGTCTCACGGGCCTGGTCGCGGGCCTCGCCGAGCAGCGCGCGTGCCGAGTCGGGGTCGCGCTCGAGCTTGCGTTCGATCGTGGCGAGGTCCATCTGCAGGCGCACGAGGCGCTGTTGGGGGCCGTCGTGGATGTCGCGCTCGAGTCGGCGGAGCGAGGCGTCCTCGGCCTGCACCGCCGCGCCGCGCGACGCGGCGAGCTGCACGACCTCGCGCTCGAGGGCCTCTGAGCGCCACGCGCCGAGCATGCCGCGCCCGATGACGTCGTGGAGCAGCGTGAGGCCGCGGAAGACGAACGGCAGCGTCGCGAGGAAGATCAGGCCGACGATGACCTCGAAGATGCCCTCGCCGACGCGCGGGTCGATGTTCCAGGTGTTGCCCGGGAACAGGAAGTCGAGGATCACGTCGTGAAGCCAGAACTCGCGGCCGTCGTCTGGGATGTACCGCTGCCAGATCCATCCCGTCGTGCCGCCGAGGGCGACCGACGTCCAGGCGACGGTGACGCTCCAGGAGACGACGCTCACGATCGGGTTCACGATCATGCCGTGCAGGAGGTAGAGCCAGTAGTGGCCGTCGATGAACGGGGCGAACAGCGAGCGCCAGAAGCCCTTGCTGCTGTCGACGCGCTCCCAGGTCGGCCGCACGATCTCGCGCCGTCCGGCCCAGCGCAGGCGCACGATCTCGAGGGTGCCGAAGCCGCGGGCGATGAAGAGCGCGGCGACGACGATGAAGATGCCGAAGACGAGGAAGATCAGCCCGAGGCCGGTGAAGAACGTGGTCGAGAGGACGACGAGGGCGAAGATCGCGATCGGCATCGTGAGGATGAGGAAGCCGAACTCGCGCGGCACGCTCGGCCAGAGGGCCCAGTAGCTCCGGCTCCTGGGTGCGGCCTCCGTCGGCGTGGCGGTGATGGTCTCAGTGCTCATGATGGGTTCCTTCCGTCATCGTCGCACGCTGGCCCGGCTCGACGACGGCGAATTGCCCCATCATCCCCTGGTCCTCGTGCCACAGCAGGTGACAGTGATACATGTACGGCGTGTCGGGATCGGTGTAGTCCTCGAATCGCATGAGCAGCTCGTACTCGGTCTCGGGCTCGGTGTAGATCGTGTCCTTCCAGCCGGCGAGCTCCGGCGGCGGCGGCGCACCGCCGATCGACGCGATCTGGAACTGCACGTCGTGCACGTGGAAGCTGTGCGGGACCTGCGTGTCGTTCTCGACGACCCAACGCTCGAGGGTGTCGACCGTCACGGTCTCGTCGACGCGGCCCATGTCCATCGCGTCACCGTTGATCTCGAAGCTGTCGTTCAGGACGAACGGGCGCGTCGTCGCGACCTCCGCCTCGTCGAACGCCGGGATGGTGTTCAGTCGCGTCGGCACCGGCGACGCCGGGTCGAGCTGGTCGGCCGCGCGCACCTCGAGGACGTCGAAGGCGTCGCTGCCGCCGTTGAGCGTGGCGACCGGACCCTCGAGGGCAGCGATCTCGGGGGTCATCCGCGACTGGAGCATCAGCCGTTCGCCCCGCAGTCATGCGGACCAGCACTTCGGCTCGCTCCCCGGGAGACAGTCGCACATGGTCGAGCTCGACGGATGCCTCGAGCAGGCCTCCATCGGTGCCGATGAGCTCGATCGGCCGTCCGTCGCCCCAGGTGAAGGCGTAGCTGCGCGCCGTCGACGCGTTCAGCAATCGGAGCCGCACGAGCTCGTCGGAGACGTCGAGATACGGGCCGCGCGTGCCGTTCACGACGAGCTCGTCGCCGAGTCCGCCCGCGTACCCGCGCTGGGCGTCTTCACGCTTGCCGTCGGCGGAGAAGCCCGAGTCCTGCACGATGACCGGCACGTCGTCGACGCCGTATTCGTTCGGCAGGCCGAGTGCCTGCTCGGCGTCGTCCTCGAGGATGAACATGCCGGCGAGTCCCCGCTGGACGTGCGATTCCGTCTGGCCGTGGGGGTGCGGGTGGTACCAGAGGGTCGCCGCCTGCTGGTCGATGTCCCACTCGGGCGACCATGTGGCATCCGGGTCGACCATCTGGTGCGGACCGCCGTCCATCTCGGCGGGCAGGTGCATCCCGTGCCAGTGCACGGTGGTCGGCACGTCGAGCGAGTTCTTCACGTCGACCCGCACGTGCTCACCGCGTTTCGCCACGAGCGTGGGACCGAGGTAGCTGCCGTTGAACCCCCAGGTGTCGCTCGCGACGCCCGGCGCGAACTCGGTCGTACCGGCCTGCGCGTCGAGCGAGAAGACGCGGGTGCCGTCAGCGTCGACGCTCGACTCGGCGAGCGGCGGAATCGCGAGCGGGGTGTCGAAGTCGACCTTGCCGACCGTTGAGACGGGTCCGGGGCCGATGATCCCGCATCCGGCGAAGGCGACGGCGACGAGGCCGCCGGCCGCGACTGCGGCGAGGGCGGCTCCGAGCGTCGCGCGGGGGCGGCGGAGGCGGGTCGTGGTGGCGTGGGGTGCTGGCATGGTTCCAGCCTCGCGATCGGCGTGTTCTCGCCACAGCAGGCGGGCGCCCGGATCCGATCGGGGGTTTTCCCCCGGCCGCTCAGCGTGCGTCGAATGTGATCCGCCCGGCGATGAGGGTCGCCGTGACGGGCATCCGTCGCAGTTCCTCAGCGGATGCCGCGAACGGGTCGAGTTCGACGATCGCGAGGTCGGCGACCCCGCCGACCCGCACCTCGGCGCCGCGTCCACCCGTGGAGGCCGCGAGTGCGGCACGCGCTTCGATCGCCTGCTCGGGGTGCCACGGCTCGCGGCCGTCACGGGCTCGGCCGACCGCGGCGGAGATCGCGATCCACGGATCGAGTGGTGCGACCGGCGCGTCGGAGCCGAGCGCGAGCTCGACGCCGGCCGCCGCGAGCTCGGCGAGCATGAACGCGCGGTCGGTTCGGCCGGCCCAGTAGCGGTCGGCCACGTCACGGTCGTCCATCGCGTGCTCTGGCTGCACGCTCGCGATGATGCCGAGGGCGGCGAAGCGGTCGATGTCGTCGCGGCGCAGCAGCTGGGCGTGCTCGATCGAGCCGGTGCATCCGACCGCTTCGAACGCATCGAGCACGCGCGCGTTCGCCCGGTCGCCGATCGCGTGGACCGCCGGGGTCATACCGGCGTCATGCGCTCGGCGCATGAGGGGCACGAGCTGCTCGTACGACACCGTCGCGAGCCCGTAGGGGTGGTCGCTCGGCCCGAGTCCGGGATACGGGTCGAAGCACCAGGCCGTGCGCGTGTTGAGCGACCCGTCGGTGATGACCTTGAAGCCGCCGACGGTGATGAGATCGTCGGTCCCAGGCACGACGTCGCCGGTGCGGAGCCCCTCGGCGATCGCGCGCTCGAGGTGCTGCGGGTAGATGCCGAACGCGACGCGAAGCGAGTCGAAGCCCGACGCGGCCCGCCGCGCCCAGTCGTCTCGATTCCAGCGCATCTCGTAGTCGACGACGCCGACGACTCCGCGAGCGGCCGCCCGGGCGGCCGCATCGTCCACCCAGCCGTCGAGCACCGCGTCGGCGACATCGTCGATCTCGCGGACGAGGCGGAAGCAGTCGTCTTCGCGGAGCACGCCGCTCGGCCCAGCGAGGTGCTCCACGCCGTAGCGGCGGAGTGCGGCGGAATTCAGCCAGCACGCGTGCAGGTCGGCGGCGAGAAGTACGACCGGCACGTCGCCCGAGACTCCGTCGAGCACGCTGCGGCTCGGGGCATCCGCCCAGAGGCCGTCGCGATAGCCGAAGCCGATCACCTCGGGCTCGCCGCGGGCGACGGATGCCCCGACGAGCGCCGCGACGGCCGCCGCCGACTCCGCCCCGGCGAGGTCGAGCCGGCGCGACACCATCGCCCACTGCGAGACGTGCACGTGGCGGTCGTAGAGGCCGGGCACGAGGAACCGTCCGTCGAGGTCGACGCGGCGGGAGTCGCTCGGGGTCGGGGCGACGCCGGCCGGCGTGATCGACGTGACACGGCCGCCGCCGAGTTGCACGTCGACGACGCGATCGGTGCCGGGCAGTCGCACACCCGCGAGGAGGAGCGGTTCGGCGGCGTCGGACTTCTGGGAGACGGTGCCGGGCTCCGTCATCCGCGTGCCGCCCGCAGCGCCTCGTGGGTGCGGCGCATCTCCGCGGCGAGCGCGGGGCTCGCGTACGGGCCGTCGCCCTCGAGCTCTCCGATGATGCGGTCGACGGTTTCGGCCGGTCGGTTCTGGCTCATCTTGTTCTTCGCGACGAATCGGGCGATGGGGATGCGGAGGCCGACGGTGCCTGCGGCGATGCGGTCGGCGTACGCGCCGTTCTCGGCGGTGCCGCGCATGCGGCGGGGCTCGGGCATCGGGTCCTCGAAGTGGTCGACGAGCGCCTCGAGCACGCGGAGGTTCTCCTCGGCGGAGAGGAGTTCGGGCGTTCCGTACAGGTGCGCGGTGACGAAGTTCCAGGTGGGCACGGCGGGATTCGCGTCGTACCAGCCCGGCGAGATGTAGCCGTGCGGTCCCTGCACGATCACCATCACCTCATGGCTGCCGAGCTCGTGCACCACCTCGTCGGGGCGGCCGACGTGCGTGAGCAGCACGATGCCGTCGGCCTGCTCGTCGAGGAGCACCGGGTAGTGCGAGGCCACGAGGCCGGAGGCATCCGTCATGCTCACGATCGTCATCCACGGGTGCTCGCGGATGAGGCGCTTCACGCCCTCGTCGCTCGCGAGCGTGAAACTCGGGTTCTGGCGCATGGGTTCCTTCTGAGAGGTCGGGTCGGGTCGGGTCGGGTCGGTCAGGCCTGGCAGTACGGGCACCAGTAGAGCTTGCGGCCGCCCATCTCCTCGAGCACGACGTTCGTGTCGCAGACGCGGCAGGGCAGTCCCTCGCGCTTGTAGACCCAGTGGCGGTCGGCGCGGTTCGCCATCGCCGCGCGGTAGGCCTCGGGTTCGAGATCGTCCATGGTCATCATCTGCCCGGTCTCGACGCCGATGCGGAGGAGCTTCGCCCAGTCGTGCCAGAGGTGTCGCACGTGCTCCTCGGGCACGAGCTTGCCGGGCGTGTGCGGGTTCTGCCGCGCCCGGAACAGCAGTTCGGCGCGATACACGTTGCCGATGCCCGCCACGACGCCCTGGTCCATGAGGAGGAGGCCGATCGCGCGTGGGCTTCTTCGCGATCGCCTGCGTGAATCGCTGTTCGGCGGCCGATCCTTCGTCGATGAGCGGATCGGGGCCGAGTTTCGCGACGATCGCCTCGACCTGGGCGGGATCGAGCACCTCGCACGCGGTCGGCCCGCGGAGGTCGGCGACGATCGTGTCGGTGAGCAGGCGCACCCGCACCTGTCCGATCGGCTCGGGCGGGAAGGTCTCGAGACCGTCGCCCTCCTTCTCGGACTCGGACATGCGGAGGCGGGTCCTGCGGGGCGCGCCGATCGAGGTGAGCGAGTTCTCGCCGGCCGTGTCGAAGACTGCGTCGGGATTGGGCCCCTCGAGGAAGGTGCCCTTCTGGTTCGTCTGCCCCATGCGCCCGTTCGCCGAGGCGATCGTCGCATCCATGAGGATGTCGCCCGCGAAGTCCCACGCGCCGTACATGCCGAGGTGCACGCGGAGCCACACCTCGCCCTCGAAGCCGAGGAACATCTGCTTTCCCACGGCGCGGGCATCGGTCATCCGTCGCCCGTCGATCTGGGCGGCTCCCACCGCGAACCGCCCCTGCGGGCTCGACGCGTGCACGACGTGCCCGACGAAGTTGCGTTCGAACTGACGGGCGATGCGGTGGACGGAGTGTCCCTCAGGCATTTGCCTCCTTATGCTTCGACCTTGTCGACGCCCTTGCCCGCGATGTCGCCCGTCGTCTCGTACTCGGCGATCTGCGCGATGCGGCGCACGTGGCGCTCATCGCCCGAGAACGGCTCGGCGATGAACGCGTCGATGTAGCGCATCGCCTCCACGACGGTGTGCTGCCGCGCGCCGATCGCGATGATGTTCGCGTCGTTGTGCTCGCGCGCGAGGATCGCCGTGTCCATGCTCCAGACGAGGGCCGCGCGGATGCCCCGCACCTTGTTCGCGGAGATCTGCTCGCCGTTGCCCGAGCCGCCGAACACGATGCCGAGGGTGCGCACGCCCGCGGCCTGGTCGCGCGCGACGCCGAGTGCCGCATTGATGCAGAACGCCGGGTAGTCGTCGAGCGGGTCGAGCTCCTTGGGACCGTGATCGATGACCTCGTGCCCGCCATTGGTCAGGTGATCGATGAGCGTGCGGCTGAACTCGAGGCCGGCGTGATCGGTCGCGATGTGGATTCGCATGCGCCAAGTCTAAGGATTCGGCACCCGGCGCAGGGCGCGTCGACAGGACTCACGGCTAGGCTTGTGCACGTTGCCCGCGGCCACGAGCCGTGTCGATGACTGGCGAAGGAGCGGACGTGCCCGGAGAGAACCTCACCCGAATCGAAGCCGAGGAGCGCGCCGCGCTCGTGCGGGTGCACGACTACGACGTCGTGCTCGATGTGACCACGGGGCCGGAGGTGTTCCGCAGCGAGACCACCGTGCGATTCTCGGCGTCCGAGGGCGCTTCGACGTTCATCGACGCGATCACCGCGGCGGTGCATTCGATCACGCTGAACGGCGTCTCGCTCGACCCGGCCGAGGTGAGCGACGGCGTGCGCATCCAGCTGCCGAACCTCTCGGCCGAGAACACCCTCACGGTCGTGGCCGACGGCCGCTACATGAACACCGGCGAGGGCCTGCACCGCTTCGTCGACCCGGTCGACGACGAGGTGTACCTCTACACGCAGTTCGAGGTGCCCGACTCGCGGCGCATGTTCGCCGTGTTCGAGCAGCCCGACCTGAAGGCGGCGTTCCGTTTCACGCTGACCGCGCCGGCGCACTGGGAGGTCGTATCGAACTCCCCCACGCCCGAGCCGGTCGACGCGGTTTCGGCGGCCTCGACCGGCACGGCCGCGAAGACGTGGGCGTTCACCCCGACCCCGCGCATCTCGAGCTACATCACCGCACTCATCGCCGGACCGTACGCCGTCGTGCGCGACGAGCTCACGAGCCGCGACGGGCGGGTCATCCCCCTCGGCGTGTTCAGCCGCAAGAGCCTCTCGCAGTACCTCGACACCGACTACATCTTCGAGAAGACGAAGCAGGGCTTCGAGTACTTCGAGGCGAAGTTCGACGTGGCCTACCCCTTCGAGAAGTACGACCAGCTCTTCGTTCCCGAATACAACGCGGGTGCCATGGAGAACGCGGGCGCCGTGACGTTCACCGAGTCCTACGTGTTCCGTTCGAAGGTCACCGATGCAGTGCGCGAGCGCCGGGTCGTCACGATCCTGCACGAGCTCGCGCACATGTGGTTCGGCGACCTCGTCACGATGAAGTGGTGGAACGACCTCTGGCTGAACGAGTCGTTCGCCGAGTGGGCGTCGACGATCGCCACCGCCGAGGCCACCGAGTGGCACGAGGCGTGGACGACGTTCAACTCGATGGAGAAGAGCTGGGCCTACCGTCAGGACCAGCTGCCGTCGACCCACCCCGTCGTCGCGACGATCAACGACCTCGAAGACGTGCTGGTGAACTTCGACGGCATCACGTACGCCAAGGGCGGCTCGGTGCTGAAGCAGCTCGTCGCGTGGGTCGGCGTCGACGCGTTCTTCACCGGAGTGTCGGCCTACTTCAAGAAGCACCAGTGGGGCAACACCACTCTCGCCGATCTGCTCGCCGAGCTCGAGGTCGCAAGCGGGCGCGACCTCTCCGGCTGGTCGGGGCTCTGGCTCGAGACCGCCGGCGTCAACACGCTCCGTCCTGAGATCGAGACGGATGCCGGCACGATCACCTCGTTCGCCGTGCTGCAGTCCGCCCCGGCCGACCACCCCACGATCCGTCCGCACCGCCTCGCGATCGGGTTCTACAACCTGCTCGAGGGCAAGCTCGTGCGCGACTACCGGGTCGAGCTCGACGTCGACGGCGAGCGCACGGAGGTGGCGGAGCTCGTCGGCCTCGTCCGGCCCGACCTCGTGCTCCTGAACGACGACGACCTGGCATACGCGAAGATCCGCCTCGACGACGCGTCGCACGGGGTCGCCCTCGCGAATCTCTCCGAGATCGACGACCCGCTGGCACGGGCTCTTGTGTGGAGCTCCGTATGGGATGCCACGCGCGACGCCGAGACCCGGGCGAGCGACTACCTCGCGCTCGTGCTCGGCAACATCGCGAGCGAGACCGAGTCCACGACCCTGCGCATCGTGCTCGCGAACGCAGTGCTCGCCGCGAGCGCATACACCGCGCCCGAGCGTCGCGACGAGGCTCGTGAACAGCTCGCCGGGGGGTTGTGGAGGCTCGCGCAGGAAGCGGCGCCGGGCAGTGACGCGCAGTTCCAGTTCGTCATGAACTTCGCCTCGATCGCCGAGGCCGGGTCGCAGATCGACGAGCTCGCGGCGCTCTACGACGGCTCGCTCGCGCTCGACGGCCTCGAGATCGACACCGACCTCGGCTGGGAGCTGCTCATCGCACTCGTCGCCGCCGGTCGCGCGGGCGACGCCGAGATCGACGCACGCCTCGCCTCCGACAACACGGCGACCGGGCAGCAGTCCGCCGCGCACGCGAGAGCTGCGATCCAGACCCTCGAGGGCAAGGAGCGCGCCTGGGCGTCGCTCGTCGATGTCGACACTGCGACGAACACCGTCGTGCGCGAGACCGCCGAGGGCTTCCTCCGCGCGAGCGACCCGGCGCTGCTCGAGGCCTTCGTCGACCGGTACTTCGCGATGCTCGAAGACGTCTGGGAGGCGCGCAGCTACGCGATCGCCGAGAAGCTCGTCGACGGCCTCTACCCGTCGCCGCTCGCGAACCGCGCCCTCGCCGACGCGAGCCGCGCGTGGCTCGAGACGCACCCCGACGTGCCGGCGCTGCGCCGCCTCGTCATCGAGCGCCTCGCCGGCATCGACCGGGCCCTCGCCGCCCAGGCGCGCGACGCGCAGTAGCACGCACCCGACTGCCCCGGGGCGGCGGCGCGTGGTACCTCGGTACCACCCGCCGCCGCCCCGAACCCATTCCTGCGGCCGATGCGCGCGAGCTGCGGCATCCGTAGCGTCGAAGGCATGATCACCGCAGCAGGGCTCACCAAGCGCTTCGGCGCGAAGGCAGCCGTCAACGACATCACATTCACCGTGCGTCCCGGCCAGGTCACCGGATTCCTCGGCCCCAACGGCGCCGGCAAGTCCACCACCATGCGCATGATCGTGGGTCTCGACCGGCCGAGCGCCGGCGAGGTCACGGTCAACGGCAAGCCGTACGCGAGCCACCGCGCGCCGCTCCATGAGGTCGGCGCACTCCTCGACGCGAAGGCGGTGCATACCGGGCGCACCGCCTACAACCACCTGCTCGCGATGGCCGCCACGCACGGCATCGGCGCAGCAGCGGGTGCGCGAGGTCATCGAACTCACGGGTCTCGAATCCGTCGCCCGCAAGCGTGTCGGTGGATTCTCGCTCGGCATGGGCCAGCGTCTCGGCATCGCGGCGGCGATGCTCGGCGACCCCGCCACCCTCATCCTCGACGAGCCGGTGAACGGCCTCGACCCCGAGGGCGTGCTCTGGGTGCGCCAGTTCGTGCGCCACCTCGCCGGCGAGGGCCGGACGATCTTCCTCTCCTCGCACCTCATGAGCGAGATGGCGGTCACCGCCGACCACCTCATCGTGCTCGGCCGCGGCGAGATCATCGCCGACGCCCCGGTGGCCGACATCATCGCGGGCGGCACCCGTCCCCGCGTGCGCGTCCGGTCGCCGCACGCGTCCCAGCTCGCCGACCTGCTCGCTGCGCCCGAGGTGGCGGTCGTGCGATCGGAGGCCGGCGTGCTCGAGGTCACGGGCGTCGAGGCATCCGGCATCGGCGACCTCGCCGCGCAGCACGGACTCGCGATCCACGAACTCACCCCGCAGAGCGCGTCGCTCGAGGAGGCCTACATGGCCCTCACGGCCGACGCCGTCGAATACCGCACGGAGGCAGTCCGATGACCACGATCACCCCCACCGCCGCACCTTCCTCCGAGCGCGCTCGGGCAACGTCGCTGAGCTTCGGCGGCGTGCTTCGCTCCGAGTGGATCAAGCTCCGCAGCCTGCGTTCGACCGTCTGGTCGTACCTCATCGTCATCGTGCTCTCGCTCGGCATGGCGCTCATCATGTCGTTCAGCATGGTGAGCGGCATGAACGGCGGCGCGGGTGCCTCGGGCGCACCCGCCGAGCAGCAGCTCACGCTCATCGTGCAGTCCTCGATGTTCGGCGTCTACTTCGGCCAGCTCGTCGTCGGCGTGCTCGGCGTGCTCGTCATCAGCGGCGAATACACCACGGGCATGATCCGCTCGACCCTTACGGCCGTGCCGAAGCGGCTGCCCGCGCTGGCGGCCAAGACGGTGGTGCTGTTCGCGGCGACGTTCCTCGTCGGACTGATCAGCACCGTCGGCGCCTACGTCGCCTCGTCGCTCGTCTTCGCGGGCGACGACATCTCGGCGAGCATCACCGAGCCCGGCGTGTACCTCACCCTGCTCGGCGGCGCACTCTATCTCGCACTCGTCGCGGTCTTCGCGCTCGGCGTGGGCACGATGCTGCGCTCGAGTGCCGGCGGCATCGCCGCAGTGCTCGGCCTGCTGCTGCTCCTGCCGACGGTGCTGCAGATGATCCCCGCCGACTGGGCGCACGACCTCATCCCCTACCTGCTCTCCACCGCCGGCCTCAACATGTTCTCCGGAGCGATGACGGGTGTCGGGGCGGTCGACGGTCTCGAACGTGTGGCAGAACCTCCTGGTCGTGCTGGCGTGGGTGGGGGCATCCATCGCCGGTGCCGCGGTGCTCCTGAAACGACGGGACGCGTAGAGTCCTGTCCATGACGGAAGCACCGTTCTCCCCCGACTACCCGGCTTCGGTGGTCGGGGGAGAACTCCGTCTGCCGAAGCCGCCCGGGGTGATCCGGCAGTTCTGGGCGCGGCATCCGCGGTTCACCGATGCGCTCATCGCCGCGCTCTTCTTCGTGCCGACGTTCATCGGCACCCTGGTGGTTGCGTTCGAGCCCGACGCGCCGCCGTTGTGGCTGATCCTGCTCCGACTCGGAACGGTCGTCGCGGCGAGCGCCACGCTGATGCTGCGGCGGTCCCGCCCCTGGACGGTGCTCTTCGTTGCATGGGGGGTGTGCCTCTTCGTGTACCCGTTCGGCGCGACCGACGTGCTGGCGATCCTCCTGGCGCTCTACGCGCTCGCGGTGTACCGATCGACGAAGGCCGCGTGGATCGGCTTCGCCTGCTCCGTCGCGGTCGGCACCGCATCGGCCTACCTCGCGACGTGGACATCCGGTGCATCGGTCCCGTCGTTCGGCCCCGACGCGACGGCGTCGACGACGTCGGCGGCGATCTTCATGCTCATCGCGACCCTCGTCGGCATCACGGTCGGCAACCAGCGCCGATACCTCAACGCCCTCATCGCGAGAGCCCACGATCTCGCCCGCGAACGCGACCAGCAGGCACAACTCGCGGCGGCCGACGAGCGAGCGCGCATCGCCCGCGAGATGCACGACATCGTCTCGCACGGCCTCACCGTGATGATCGCACTCGCCGACGGATCGGCGGCGACGGTCGAAGCGCGATCCGGCGCGCGCCTCGGTCGCGATGCGAACGTCGCAGACACCGGGCGTGACGCGCTCGGCGAGATGCGGCGAATGCTCGGCGTGCTGAGCGCCGCGGCGAACGCGGACGCCGTGCGGTCGCCGCAACCGGATGCCGCCGGGATCCCCGACCTCGTCGACGAGTTCCGCGAGGCCGGACTGCCGGCCCGGTTCACGACGATCGGCCCGCCGATCACCGAACCGACGGTGCAGCTCACCGTCTATCGCATCGTGCAGGAGGGCCTCACGAACGCCCTCCGCCATGCCGAGCGCGCCCAGCGCGTCGAGGTGCTCGTCACGCATCGGGGCGATGTCATCGAGGTCGTCGTCGAGGATGACGCAATCGCATCCTCGTCGCGAATGGACGGAGCGGGCCGGGGTCTCGCGGGCCTTCGCGAGCGAGTCGCCCTCTACCGGGGCTCCCTCGAAGCCGAGCCCCGGCCCGGAAGGGGCTGGAAGTTGCGCGCCGTGCTGCACACCGGAAGCGATCGTGCCGAGGAGACCGCATGACCGAGAGCCAGAGCCGGACCCCCGATCCGCGTCGCGATCGTCGACGATCAGGCGCTCGTCCGCGCCGGGTTCCGCATGGTGCTCGAGGCCGAGACCGACATCGAGGTCGTCGGTGAGGCCGGCGACGGGCAGGCGGCGATCGAGCTCGCGCGGTCGAATGCGATCGACGTGCTGCTCATGGACGTTCGGATGCCGGGAATGGACGGCATCGCCGCGACGGCCGCGGTGACCTCCGCGTCACCTGCGCCGCACGTCATCGTGCTCACGACGTTCGACCTCGACGAGTACGCGTTCGCTGCGATCCGCGCCGGTGCGAGCGGGTTCCTCCTGAAGGACGTGCGCCCGCACGAGCTCACGGCGGCGATCCGAACCGTCCACGCCGGTGAGGCGGCGCTCTCGCCGCGAGTCACGCGCCGCATGCTCGAACTGTTCGCCTCGGAACTGCCCGTGCACGGCGCCGAACCCGCGCCCGCAAGCCGGCGCGCTCGATGTGCTGACGCCTCGGGAGCGCGAGATCCTCGTCGCGATCGCCGAGGGCCTCAACAACGGCCAGATCGCCGAGCGCTTCGTCGTCTCGGAGTCGACCGTGAAGACGCACGTCGGACGGGTGCTGCAGAAGCTCGACGCCCGCGACCGCGTGCACCTCGTGATCCTCGCGTACGAGCACGGGCTGCTCGGCGCATCCGGCTCTTCGTCCGACCGTCGATAGGCTTGCGGCGACACGACACGGAGGGTCATCCATGCCAGCTGCCAACCTCACTCGACTCGAGGCCGAGGAGCGCGCCGCAACGGTGAGCGCTCCCGGCTACGACGTCTCGCTCGACCTCACCGGCGACGGCGAGACGTTCCGCAGTGAGACGACAGTGGAGTTCCGGGCGGTCGCGGGGGCGTCGACGTTCATCGAAGCGTGCACCGACACGGTGCACGAGGTGGTGCTGAACGGCCGCAGGCTCGATCCGGCCGTCGTGAGCGATGGCACCCGCATCCTGCTCGACGGGCTGGAGGTCGAGAACGAGCTCCGCGTCGTCTCCGACGCTCGCTACACGAACACGGGCGAGGGCCTGCACCGCTTCGTCGACCCCGTCGACGGTGAGACCTACCTCTACACCGAGTTCGCGGTCGCCGAGGCGAATCGCGTCTTCGCCGTGTTCGATCAGCCCGACCTCAAGGCCTCGTTCCGGTTCCGCGTCACCGCGCCTGAGCACTGGAAGGTGCTGAGCAACGCCCCGACTCCCGAGCCGACGCCGGGGCCGCGCGAGGCGACCGCGACCTGGTCGTTCGAGTCGGGGCCCGTCATCTCGAGCTACATCGTCGCGCTCATCGCCGGCCCGTACACGGCGTGGCACGCTGCGGCGCGGAGCAGCGACGGACGAGACATCCCGCTCGGCCTGTTCACCCGCGCCTCGCTCGCCCGCTACGCGGAGCCCGAGGTCATGTTCGAGACCGTGCGGGCGGGGCTCGAGTTCTACGAGGCCGCGTTCGGGGTGCCCTATCCCTACGGCAAGTACGACCAGATCTTCGTGCCCGAATACAACTGGGGCGCCATGGAGAACGTCGGTGCCGTGACGTTCAACGAGTCCTACCTCTTCCGGGCTCGTGTCTCCGACGCGCGGCGCGAGCAGCGCGCGATCGTCGTGCTGCACGAGCTCTCGCACATGTGGTTCGGCAACTCGGTGACGATGAAGTGGTGGAACGACCTCTGGCTCAACGAGTCGTTCGCCACCTGGGCGTCGACCCTCGCGACCTCGCAGATCACGGAGTTCACCGGCGTCTGGGCGACCTTCGCGAGCGACGAGAAGACCCACGCGGCCGAGCAGGACCAGCTGCCGTCGACCCACCCGATCGTCGCCGAGATCGACGACCTCGCCGACGTCGAGGTGAACTTCGACGCGATCACCTACGACAAGGGCGCGTCCGTGCTGAAGCAGCTCGTCGCCTGGGTCGGGCTCGTCGCGTTCCAGCGCGGTGTCGGCGCGTACCTCACCGCGCACGCGGGCGGCAATGCGACGCTCCGCGACCTGCTCGACGAGCTCGAGCGTGCGAGCGGCCGGGATCTCGAGCGGTGGTCCGCGCTCTGGCTCGAGACCGCCGGCGTCAACACCCTTCGAGCAGTGGTCGAGACGGATGCCGCGGGCACGATCACGTCGGCACGCATCGAGCAGACGGCGACCGCGGAGCATCCGACCCTCCGACCCCATCGCGTCGCGATCGGCGGGTACGACTTCGACGACGGAGCCCTCGTACGCACCCACCGCATCGAACTCGACATCGACGGCGCCGCGACGCCCGTGCCCGAGCTCATCGGCCTCAACCGGCCCGATCTCCTGCTCGTCAATGACGACGACCTCACCTACGCCAAGGTGCGACTCGACGAGCGCTCGTTCGCGACCGCGATGGAGTGCATCTCGACCATCGCCGATCCCGTCGCTCGCGCGGTCATTCTCGGCTCCGCATGGGACGCCGTGCGAGATGCCGAGCTCGCCGCGAGCGAGTACGTGCGACTCGTGGTCGGCAGCATCGGTCACGAGACCCAGTCGGCTGCGCGCGGCCTCGCCCTCAGCCGGCTCGAGCTCGCACTCTCGCGCTACCTCGCCGAGGAGCACCGAGAGCGGATCGCGGCCGAGACGGGCGACGCCATCTGGGCGCTGGCCGAACTCGCGGAGGCCGGCTCCGACACGCAGCTGCAGTTCGTGAAGGCCTTCACCCGGATCGCCTCCACTGCCGCCCACTCCGACGTGCTCGGCAGCCTTCTCGACGGCTCGATCAAGCTCGCCGGACTCGAGATCGACCTCGACCTGAGGTGGGAGCTCGTGATCGCACGCGCGACGCTCGGCGCCGACTCCGACGACGAGATCGCCGACGCGCTCGCGCGCGACGACACCGCGAAGGGCCGCCAACTCGCCGAGACTGCGCGCGCGGCTTTCCCCGACCAAACCGTGAAGAATGCCGCGTTCCGGCGTGTCGCGACCGACACCGGCCTCTCGAACGACCTCGCGCGTGCCATCGCCGAGGGCTGGCGTCGAACGATCGTGCCCGAGCTGCTCGGCAGCGTCGCATCCGACTACTTCGCGATGCTCCAGCAGGTCTGGGCGAGCCGGAGCTTCACGATGGCCTCGCTCATCGTGTCGCGGCTCTTCCCCTCGCCACTCGTCGCGGAGGAGCTCGCCACGATGGCGAGAGACTGGCTCGCGGCGAACCCCGAGCCGGCGCCGCTGCATCGGCTCGTCTCGGAGCACCTCGATGAGCTCGAGCGCGCACTCGCGGCGCAGGCGCGCGATGCCAGCGAGCTCACGGACGCGGCTCAGTAGACTTGCTGACCATGTTCGGAGCAGGAGAACCCACGCCGCCGCCCAATCCCGTGAGCGGGGACTTTTGGGCGGGCATCGTCGCAGTACTGGGCCGACAACTGGGACGTGTTCCTCGGCAAGCTCGTCACGATCGTCGTGATCATCGCGATCGCGTTCCTCATCCGGTGGGTGCTGCACTTCGTGATCGACCGGGTCGTCGCCCGCATCGTCTCGGGCGTCAAGAGCAAACAGGACGTCACCGACACGCAGGCCCTCCAGGCCTCCCCGCTCGCCGCGGTGCGGGTCGTGCAGCGCGCGCGCACCCTCGGCTCGGTGCTCACGAACGTCGTGAACGTCACCCTGTTCATCATCGTGGTGCTCCTGATCGTGAACGTCATCAACGAAGCGATCCTCGGCTCGTTCGCCCTGCTCACGGCCGCGATCGGCGCGGGCCTCGGCTTCGGCGCCCAGAACATCGTGAAGGACGTGCTGAACGGCCTGTTCATGGTGGTCGAAGACCAACTCGGCGTCGGCGACGTGGTCGACCTCGGCCCAGCAACCGGCATCGTCGAGGATGTGCAGATCCGCATCACGAAGGTGCGCGACGTGAACGGCACCCTGTGGTTCGTGCGCAACGGCGAGATCCTGCGCGTCGGCAACATGTCGCAGGGCTGGGCGCGCGTCATCCTCGACCTCGCGGTGCCCTACGACGTCGACGTCGAGGCGGTCGAGGCCGAGATGCTCCGCACCGCCACGGAGCTCGCGCAGTCGAGCAAGTGGCGCTCGCGCGTGCTCGAGAAGCCCGAGATCTGGGGCCTCGAGTCGATCTCCGCCGAGGCCATGGTCACCCGCATCGTCATGAAGGTGCGCACCTCGGCGAAGGACGACATCGCGCGCGAACTGCGGATGCGCCTGAAGCGCTCGCTCGACGCGATGGACGTGAAACTGCCGAGCCTCAACAGCGTCGTGCTCACTGGGTTCGAGGGCGCGACTCGCGTGAAGGGCGCCAAGGTGCCGAAGACGGCGCCGAGCGCTGTCGTCGCAGGATCGACGGGCGCCGGCGGTTCGGACGGGAAGGCCACGGAGGCCCCCGAAGCTCCGCGGGCGCGGCGGGCGCCGAAGCCGCAGACCACGGGGGGCACCGAATGACCGACGAACAGCGCGACCGGGGCATCCGCTGCGGTGCAGGCTGCAGGGGTCCCGCTGCGCGGCAGCGAACACGGCGCGAGCCTCGGCCCATCGTTCTACGAGAGCGTCGGCGGCCGCGCCACGTTCGAGCGGCTCGTCGCCGAGTTCTACCGCGGGGTCGCCGACGACCCCGTGCTGCGCCCGATGTACCCCGAGGAGGACCTCGGTCCCGCGGCCGAACGCCTCACGATGTTCCTCGTCCAGTACTGGGGCGGCCCCGGCACGTACAGTGAGCAGCGCGGCCACCCGAGGCTCCGGATGCGCCACCAGCCGTTCAAGGTCAACCCCGAGGCGCGCGACCACTGGCTCGGCCACATGCGGGCCGCCGTGGATTCCCTCGAACTGCCTCCGCTGGCAGAGGAGACTCTGTGGGATTATCTCCAGCGAGCCGCATTCGCGATGGTGAACACCTTCGACGACTGACCTCGCCCGCGCAGCATCCTGCCACAGACGAAGGAGTTCCCGTGGTCGCCACCGCCGCCGTCCCCGCCGCCCCGAGCCGCACGCGCCCCGCCACCGACGCCATCATCGTCGGCGCCGGCCTGTCGGGGCTCGTCGCCGCCGCGGAGCTCGTCGATGCCGGCAAGCACGTCGTGATCGTCGACCAGGAACCCGCGGCGAGTCTCGGCGGGCAGGCGCACTGGTCGTTCGGCGGACTCTTCCTCGTCGACTCCCCCGAACAGCGTCGCATGGGTGTGAAGGACTCGCTCGAGCTCGCGAAGCAGGACTGGGACGGCACCGCGGGGTTCGACCGCGACGACGACGAGTGGGGGCGACGCTGGGCCGAGGCGTACCTCGACTTCGCCGCGGGCGAGAAGCGCGCCTGGCTGCACGAGAAGGGCGTGCGGTTCTTCCCGATCGTGGGCTGGGCCGAACGCGGCGGGTACAACGCGATCGGGCACGGCAACTCGGTGCCGCGGTTCCACATCACGTGGGGCACCGGGCCGGGCGTGCTCGCACCGTTCATCGCGAAGGTCAAGGCGGGCGAGGCGGCCGGCCTCGTCGAGTTCCGGCACCGGCACCGCGTCGACGAGCTCATCGTCGAGCAGGGTGCGGTCGTGGGGGTTCGAGGTGCGGTACTCGCGCCCGACGACGCGGCTCGGGGCGAGGCATCCAGCCGTGACGTGACCGGGGACTTCGAGGTGCGCGCACCCGCCGTCGTCATCGCGTCGGGCGGCATCGGCGGCAACCACGAGCTCGTGCGTCAGTCGTGGCCGGCTCGCATGGGCGAACCGCCCGCCTCGATGCTCTCGGGCGTTCCGGCTCACGTCGACGGCCGCATGCTCGCGATCGCCGAGGCATCCGGCGCCCGGCTCGTGAACGGCGACCGCATGTGGCACTACACCGAGGGCATCACGAACTGGGATCCGATCTGGCCGATGCACGGCATCCGCATCCTGCCCGGCCCGTCGTCGCTCTGGTTCGATGCGGAGGGCAAGCGGATGCCCGTGCCGCTCTTCCCCGGATTCGACACGCTCGGCACCCTCGAGCACATCGCCGCGACCGGACACGACCACTCCTGGTTCGTGCTCACCCAGAAGATCATCGAGAAGGAGTTCGCCCTCTCGGGCAGCGAGCAGAATCCCGACCTCACCGGCAAGGATATGAGGCTCCTCGCGCAGCGGCTCGGCTCGGGCGCACCCGCGCCGGTCGAGGCGTTCAAGCAGCACGGCGTCGACTTCGTCGTCGCCGACACCCTCGACGAACTTCTCGAGGGCATGCGCGCCCTCTCCCCCGACGTCGATCTCGACACGTCGAACATCGAACGCGAGATCGTCGCGCGCGACCGGGAGCTCGACAACGAGTTCTCGAAGGACCTGCAGCTCACGGCGGTGCGCGGCGCCCGCAAGTACCGCGGTGACAAGCTCATCCGCGTCGCGACGCCGCACAAGATCCTCGACCCGAAAGCGGGCCCGCTCATCGCGGTGAAGCTGCACATCCTCACCCGCAAGAGCCTCGGCGGCATCCAGACCGACCTCGACTCCCGCGCGCTCGGCGCCGACGGCACGCCGGTGCCCGGCCTCTACGCGGTGGGCGAGGCGGCCGGCTTCGGCGGCGGTGGCGTGCACGGCTACCGGGCGCTCGAGGGCACCTTCCTCGGCGGATGCCTCTTCACCGGCCGTTCGGCCGGGCGGGCGATAGGTGCGGCGCGGCGCGTAGCGACGCGCCTCCTATCGAAAGGCGGCAGCCGTAGCGAAGCGTGCTGCGGAAGACCGCCGACGCGAGGTCACGCCTTCAGCGTCCAGGCCTTGCGGCGCACGAGCACGTGCCCGCGCCGCGACGACAGCCGGGTCCACGGACCGGTCTCGAACAGCCTGATCTGGTCCTCGCCGAGGAAGCCGAGGCTGTACGCCGCGAAGGCCGCGCCGGTCGGCACGTACTCGAGGCCCTCGACCCCGCGCCCCCAGACCTCTGAACGCACCCGCTGCACGAGCTGCTCGCCCGTGCCGGCGGGGATCGCCTCGGCGACCTCCTCGATTCCCGCGCGGGCCGCGCGTTCGAGCGTCGCGGCATCCGTCTCCCCCAGCGGCCGCCAGCCGCCCCGCGGTGGCGAGATGCCGGCCCACGTGACCGTGTTCACCTCGGGCGGCCGCGACATCGAGACGGGGCGCGACTCGTCGTCTTCGCCGATCTCGGCGCGGGCACGCACGATGCGCTCGACGACGGAGCGCATGGGCACGACCGAATCGAACTCCTCGGCATCGGCGAGCTCGAAGGTACGGAGCCCGAGCACGGTCGGGCTCTCGTCGAGGATGCCGCGCGGATAGAGGATCGCCGTGTACACCGCGAGGATGCCCGAGCCTGCGATGAGGCGCACCGAGCCGTCTTCGACGCGACCGGCGCGCTGCAAGTAGGTGTGCAGGTCGCCGAGCGACAGGCTGTCTGCGAGCGTGAGTTGCTGGACCATCTCCTGTCTAAACTACCAAGGGAGCGCCGCTGCCCCGGGCGGACTCGCGCTCCAGGCGCGCCGGCGGCCCCCGCCCACCGACACGGAGGAACGATGAACGGTCCCATCGACGGCCTGCTGAGCACCCTGCACCTCACCGACACCGGCGCCCGCACCACTGAAGACATCTTCACGGGTCCGTCGCAGTGGATGCCGCTCGGGCGGGTCTTCGGCGGACAGGTGCTCGCGCAGTCGATCGTCGCCGCGCTGCACACGGTGCCGGCCGACCGCACCATCCACTCGATGCACGGATACTTCCTCCGGCCGGGCGACGTGCAGCATCCGATCACGTTCTCGGTCGATCGCATCCACGACGGCCGATCGTTCTCGACGCGCCGCACCCAGGCGTACCAGCACGGCGAGCCGATCCTCTCGCTCATCGCCTCGTTCCAGACCCACGACGAGGGCCTCGAACACCAACTCGACATGCCGACCGACCTTCCCGACCCCGAGAGCCTGCCCTCGACCGCCGACGTGCTCGGCGACCTCGACCACGACGTCGCCCGCTACTGGTCGAGCGAACGCGCCTTCGACGTGCGCCACATCCCCTCGCCGATCTATCTCACGGTCGACGGCGAGCGGATGCCCCGCCAGGCCGTGTGGATGAAGGCGTTCGGGCACCTGCCCGACGACCCGAAGCAGCACCGCGCCGCTCTCGCCTATGCGAGCGACTACTCGATCCTCGAGCCCGTGCTCCGCGCCCATGGCATCGCCTGGGCGACGCCCGGACTCAGGGTTGCGAGCCTCGACCACGCGATGTGGTGGCATCGCGACGCCCGCGTCGACGAATGGCTGCTCTTCGTGCAGGAGTCGCCGTCGGCGAGCGGCGGACGAGGCCTCTCGCTCGGCCGCATCTACACCCGCGACGGCGTGCTCGTCGCGAGCGTCGCGCAAGAGGGCATGGTGCGGGTGCCGCAGCCCGATGCGTTCGACTGAATGAATCCTGTGGAATCGGGCTCCCGCTCGTGCACGTGGCCCACAATGGGGGCAATGGGCGCGCTGACGGCGCGAGCGAGTCGAAAGGAGCTCAGGCGATGACGGATCCCGCAGACCTCACGAGGCGCACGATCCTGACACTCGGATCGGTCGGCGCGGTCGGCGGCGCACTCGCCCTGGCTGCGTGTGCTGCGGATGCCCCGAGCGGCACGGCCACTCCGACGCCGACATCGACGCCCACCGTCACCGACGAGCCGCCCACCGAGCCGAGCGCCGCGCCCGACGCACCGCCCGTCGGTGAAGACATCGCGGCGGTCGCCGACGTTCCTGTCGGAGGCAGCATCAGCGCGAGCATCAATGGTGAAGACGCCCTCATCGCGCAACCGACGGCCGGACAGGTCGTCGCGTTCAGTGCGATCTGCACGCACCAGGGGTGCGTCGTCGCGCCGGCCGGCGACGAGTTCCACTGCCCGTGCCACGGTTCGAAGTTCGAGGCTGCGACGGGCGACGTCATCCAGGGCCCCGCGCGCGAGCCTCTGCCCCCGATCCCGGTGGCCGTCTCCGGCGACCGCATCGTCGCGGCGTCCTGAGTGGACAGTTGGACGACACGTTCGCGGGCTGACCGTCAGCGGCGACGGAATTCGATCGTCGCGCCGAGGTACGGTTCCCACGCCGCCCGCTCGGCCTCGCTCATGCGGCGTGGGCGTTCGGTCTTGGCGTCGACGAGCACGATGGTCGTGACCGCGCGGGTGTAGAGCACCCGGGGCTCCATGCCGGCCGGCGAGTACACCTCGTAACACACGTCGAGGCTCGCCCCGCCCATGTGGCCGATCCAGAGCTCGACGTCGACGGGCTGGCGCTGGTACGGCATCGGGGCGACGTAGTCGACCTCCTGCCTGGCGATCAGCGTGATCGTCGTCGCACCCGGTGTCGCGTCGAGCACGGCTGTCGAGGCGCCGACCGCGTGTTCCGACGTGTCGTCGCTCACCCAGAACGCCTGGATGCGCGCCTCCTCGAGGAGACTCAGCATTCGAGCGTTGTTCACGTGGCCGTACGCGTCGAGGTCGCTCCAGCGGAGCGGGGTCGGCACGTGCAGTCGCATGTCAGTCCCTCGTGAGCTTGCGGTACGCGGAACGGTGCGGCTTCGCGGCATCCGGGCCGAGGCGCTCGATCTTGTTCGCCTCGTAGGACTCGAAGTTGCCCTCGAACCAGTACCACTTCGACGGGTTCTCGTCGGTGCCCTCGTAGGCGAGGATGTGCGTGGCGATGCGGTCGAGGAACCACCGGTCGTGGGTGATGACGACGGCGCAGCCGGGGAATTCGAGCAGCGCGTTCTCGAGGCTCGAGAGGGTCTCGACGTCGAGGTCGTTGGTGGGCTCGTCGAGGAGCAGGAGGTTGCCGCCCTGCTTGAGCGTGAGCGCGAGGTTCAGTCGGTTGCGCTCACCGCCCGAGAGCACGCCGGCCGGCTTCTGCTGGTCGGGCCCCTTGAAGCCGAAGGTCGACACGTAGGCGCGGGAGGGCACCTCGGTCTTGCCGACCTGGATGTAGTCGAGGCCGTCGGAGACGACCTCCCAGAGGGTCTTCTTCGGATCGATGCCGCCGCGCGACTGGTCGACGTAGGAGATCTTCACGGTCTCGCCGACCTTCAGCTGGCCGTCGTCGAGGGGCTCGAGGCCGACGATCGTCTTGAAGAGCGTGGTCTTGCCGACGCCGTTGGGGCCGATGATGCCCACGATGCCGTTGCGCGGCAGGGTGAAGCTCAGGCCGTCGATGAGGACGCGCTCGCCGAAGCCCTTCTCGAGGTTCTTGGCTTCGAGGACGATGTCGCCGAGGCGCGGGCCCGGCGGAATCTGGATCTCTTCGAAGTCGAGCTTGCGCGTGCGCTCGGCCTCGGCGGCCATCTCCTCGTACCGCGCGAGACGGGCCTTGGACTTCGCCTGGCGTCCCTTGGTGTTGGAACGCACCCAGTCGAGCTCGTCGGCGAGCCGCTTCGCGAGCTTCTGGTCCTTCTTGCCCTGCACGGTGAGGCGCTCTTGCTTCTTCTCGAGGTAGGTCGAGTAGTTGCCCTCGTAGGGGTAGAGCCGGCCGCGGTCGACCTCGCAGATCCATTCCGCGACGTGGTCGAGGAAGTACCGGTCGTGGGTGACGGCGAGCACGGCGCCGGGATACTTCGCGAGGTGCTGCTCGAGCCAGAGCACGCTCTCGGCATCGAGGTGGTTGGTGGGCTCGTCGAGGAGGAGCAGATCGGGCTTCTGCAGGAGCAGCTTGCAGAGGGCGACGCGGCGCTTCTCGCCGCCCGACAGGATCGAGATCGGCTCGTCGCCGGGCGGGCAGCGCAGCGCGTCCATCGCCTGGTCGAGCTGGGAGTCGAGATCCCACGCGTCGGCGGCGTCGATGGCCTCCTGCAGGGTGCCCATCTCGGCGAGGAGCGCGTCGAAGTCGGCATCTGGATCGGCCATCGCGTGCGAGATCTCGTTGAAGCGGTCGAGCTTCGCCTTGATCGGGCCGACGCCCTCCTGCACGTTCTCGAGCACGGTCTTCGATTCGTCGAGCACGGGCTCCTGCATGAGGATGCCGACGGTGTAGCCCGGGCTCAACCGCGCCTCGCCGTTGGACGGCTGGTCGAGGCCGGCCATGATCTTCAGGATCGTGGACTTGCCGGCCCCGTTCGGGCCGAGGACGCCGATCTTCGCTCCTGGGAGGAACGCCATCGTCACGTCGTCGAGAATGACCTTGTCGCCGACCGCCTTGCGGGCGCGCACCATCGAGTAAATGTATTCCGCCATATCGCCTACCAGTCTATGGGGCGCGTCTGGCCCACGAGGCAGGCACCGGTGCCGAGCATCGGTCGCACGGCGCCGTGGTAGCCGCCCGACGTCGGACCGTATTGTCCGACGAGGCACTCGCCCTGGAGGAGTACCGAGAACTGCACGGAGTCGGCCTGCAGATCGACTGTCGTGCGATCGGCCGTCACCTGCATCTGCGACTTGTCGAAGCCCGCCGCCGCGAGCGCGTCGATGAAGTCGCCGCCCCCGGCGGCTGCGTTCGCCGTGATGACGCCGAGGTTCACCGAGTCGAAGAAGGCGAGGTTCTCGGATGCCGAGAGGTCGGGTCGGAGGATCGACACTGCACTCGGAGTCGAGGTGGCCGACCCCGTGGGCGTCGGCCGACTCGACGGCGAGGCTTCGGGTGTGGCGCCCGCGAACGTGCATCCCGCGACGCCGAGAACGATCGCGACCCCGGCGATCGCGAGGGCCGCGGGTGTGCCATACCGCCGTGCCATCGTTCTCCTCATCCGGGGGCGCCGACCGCCCGAGCCGAGTCTATGCGTTCGAGTTCGGCCCGGGCTGTCGGTCGCACCGGCTCAGACCGCGGCTCCGGCGGGCTCGAGTTCGTCGATGCGGGCAGCGCCGTCGGATGCCCCGGCAGCGTCGTCATCGGCGATCGAGGTGCCCGACCTCTGCGCCGACGGGCCAACCCGAGCCGGCACCGACGTCGGCCCCGGCGGTGGGTGCGCCCTCGTTCGGGAGCTCGTCGCCCGAGGCATCCGCTGGGCGGGCGCTGCGCACCTTGCTGTAGGACGTGACGCACCAGGCGAGATCGTGGCCGATCGCATCGGCCTCGATCTCGACTGCCGTGCCGGACTTCTCGCCGGTCTCCCACGCCCTCAGGCGGAGGCGGCCGTACACGACGACCCGTTCGCCCTTGCGAATCGACATGCTCGCGTTCGACGCGAGCTGCCGGAATGCCGAGATCGTGTACCAGTTCGTCTCTCCGTCTTCCCACGACCCCTTGGCGCGGTCGAAGTAGCGCCGGGTCGACGCCAGGCGGAACGAGGTGATCGGGAGCCCTTGGCTCGTGACGTGGTGGTGGGGGTCTGTTCCCACGACCCCGGTGATGGTGATGTTGTCGGTCATCTGCACTCCTCGGTCGGATGCCGCCGCGATTCGACGGCTCGCGGCCCCGGGACATCCTCGTGCCGGGGTTTGCCCCGGAGCCGCTTCGCCCAGCATCGTCGCGTCAGCGGTGGCATCCGGCGCGAAGCCTCACCTCGTGCGCAACCTGCCTCCGACCGCCGCTGTCGAGGAGGAGTCGCCCAGGGCGCCAGAACGCCGCTCTCGGTCGCCCTAGAGTAGCCGAATGACCTTCGACGCGGATCCCGAACGATATGCCCGGATGCAGTACAACCGAGTGGGCCGCAGTGGCCTGAAGCTGCCGGCCCTCTCGCTCGGACTCTGGCACAACTTCGGACACGACCGGCCCCTCGACACGCAGCGCGCGATCGTGCGCCGTGCGTTCGACCTCGGGGTCACGCACTTCGATCTCGCGAACAACTACGGCCCCCCTCAGGGCAGCGCCGAAGAGAACTTCGGCCGCTTCCTCGCCACCGATCTCGCCGCCTACCGCGACGAACTCATCGTCTCGACGAAGGCGGGCTACTTCATGTGGGATGGCCCGTACGGGGAGTGGGGTTCGCGCAAGTACATGCTGGCCTCCCTCGACCGAAGCCTCGGCCGGCTCGGCCTCGACTACGTCGACGTCTACTACTCGCACCGTCCCGACCCCGACACGCCCATCGAGGAGACGATGGGCGCGCTCGCCACTGCAGTACGGCAGGGCAAGGCGCTCTACGTCGGCATCTCGAACTACTCGCCCGAGCAGACGATCGCCGCGGCGGCGGCTCTTCGCGCCGAGGGCGTGCCCCTCACGATCCACCAGCCGCGCTACTCGATGTTCGACCGCCACATCGAGGATGGACTGTTCCCCGCGCTCGAAGAGGTCGGCGCGGCGAGCATCGTGTTCTCCCCGCTCGCGCAGGGTCTGCTCACCGACCGGTACCTCTCAGGTGCGGTGCCGGCAGGATCTCGCGCGGCGACGAGCAGTTTCCTCCCCGCCGAACGCATCAGCGCGGACTACCTCGAGCGCGCCCGCGCCCTCGACGCGATCGCGCGCGACCGCGGGCAGACGCTCGCCCAACTCGCGCTCACGTGGGTGCTGCGTCAGCCGCTCGTCGCGAGCGCCCTGATCGGCGCGTCCAGCGTCGCCCAGCTCGAGCAGAACGTCGCCGCGCTCGACGGCGCGCCGCTCACCGACGACGAGATCGCCCGCATCGAGCCCTTGGCCGCCCACGGCACCATGCTCGGCTGAGTGGGCTACCTCTTCGCGGTCCGGCCGGGCGCGCGACCGGATGTCGGGACTGGATGTCGGTGGGTCGTCGTACGCTCATGGCACATCGCAGGGCCGGCTGCACCACGAGAGGAGCGACATGTCCGCCATCACCCTCACGCGGTCGCGTGAGCCGTTCCCCATCGCGATTCCGGGGCTGCACATCTCCGCGGCAGCGCCCGGCCTCTGGCGCGTTGCCCGCGCCGACGGTGCGGTGCTCGGGCACATCGAACGCCCGGGCGACTCGGAGCGGTATCACGCGCGCCGACTGCTCCCGGGGGGTCTCCGCTCGGTGCCGCTCGGCGAATTCTGGTCCCCGCGCGACGCGGCAGACGTCTTCCGCTGAGATCTCCGCTCGCAGATCCCGGGCACGCCGCGCTCCCTTGCGGTGAGCGACTTCCGCGCCCGATACGCTGCCGCCATGCAGTGGTGGAACGACTTCATCTCCTGGCTGGCGTCGAGCACGGCTCGCCCGACGATCTTCGCGGCCGTCGTGCTCTTCTTCGCGGTGCTCGCGGCCGGACTCCTGGCGGCGTGGATCGCGAGCGCAGCAATCAGGCGTGTCGTCGCCCAGCGCGACCGCGAAGCGAAGGCCGCGGCGATCGCCGCCCTCGTCGACGCCGCGACGGAGGCATCCGTCTGGAACTCACTCACACCGCAGGAACAGGTGCTCGCCGACCGTGCCGTCGGCCAGGCCGACATCCTCGTGCGGCTCCTGCCGATCCGAGGGTCTGACGTCGCCGCCAATTGGGCGGCGCACCAGCTCCATGAACTGAAGCGCGCTTCCGCCACCTTCGGCTACCAACTCGACCCCGCTGTCGTCGAGTTCCGCGACCGCCTCATCGAGTGGCAGCGGCATCCCGCACGCACCCGCCGGCAGTTCGAGGACGACCTCTCGCGTTGGCGAACGCAGCGTCCCGAACCCGAGCAGGTCGGGGCCGACGCGCAGGAAGCGTGGGTGGCCGAACAGCATCGCGAGCGGTACCAGGAGACGGTCGCGATCACCGAGACCGCCGACGCTCCTCAGACGGCCCCGACGCGAACGCTCTGAGCCGCGAACGCTCTGATCGGAGCCGCACCGCTGACCTGATCGGGCTTCCGTCAAGCCCGATCGAGCTCGAACTCGATCGGGATCAGCGCCACCAGTCGTCGAACATGGACACCGGCACCGCCCGCTTGTGGCGGGTCTGCAGGAAACGTGCGCCGATGCGCTCGGCGACCTCGGCATCGATCTCCTCGCCCTCGAGGTACGCGTCGATGTCGCGGTACGTGAGCCCGAGATTCGCCTCATCGGACTGACCCGGATTGCCGTCGAGGAGATCGGCGGTGGGCACCTTCTCGAAGAATCGTTCCGGCGCGCCGAGATGCTCGAGCAGCGCCCGTCCCTGCCGCTTCGTCAGCCCGCTGAGCGGCAGGATGTCGGCTCCACCATCGCCGTACTTCGTGAAGAATCCGGTCACCGCCTCGGCGGCATGGTCGGTTCCGACCACGAGCAACGCCCCCTCACTCGCGAGCGCGTACTGTGCGACCATCCGCATGCGCGCTTTCACGTTTCCCTTGCCGAAATCGCTGAGCACGCTGCCGGTCGCGTCCGCGAACTCCTCGGTGAGTCCGTCGACGCCGCGCTTGACGTTGAAGACCACCGTCTCCTGGGGCTCGATGAAATCGAGCGCGAGCTGCGCGTCTTCCTCGTCGTGCTGAGCACCGTACGGCAATCGCACCGCGACGAACCTCGCCGGCACCCCCTCCAGGACGAGTTGCTCGACCGCCATCTGGCAGAGCCGGCCGGCGAGGGTGGAGTCCTGTCCGCCGCTGACCCCGAGCGCGAAGCCTCGCGCGCCCGCGGCACGAAGGTAGTCCTTGAGGAAGTCGACGCGAGCGCGCACCTCCGCTGCGGGATCGATGACCGGGCTGACGTTGAGTTCGGCGATGATTCGCGCCTGCAGGTCTCGCATCCCACGACGATACCGCCGACATGTTTCGTCGACGAAACGCGCTGGACCGGGGCATCCGCTCGCCTACCGCCAGACGGGGGCGGTGCTCCATTAGCATCACGAGTGGGCGTGGGGTGCGCGCAGGCGGGGGTGTGGGCATGGACATGTCGATGGTCAGCACGATGGTGCTCTTCCCGGCGATCGCGGTGGCTGCCCCCCTGCTGGTGCGTGCCGTGGGTCGCTGGTTCGCGATCCCCCTCGTCGTGTTCGAGATCGTGCTCGGACTCATCGTGGGACCGGCGATACTCGGCTGGGTCGTGCCCACCCAATTCACGGCGCTGCTCGCCGACTTCGGCCTCGCGATGCTCTTCTTCCTCGCCGGCAACGAGATCGACTTCCGCGCGATTCGGGGGCGACCGCTGAGCCGGGCCGCCATCGGGTGGATCATGTCGCTCGCGGCGGGCATCGGCGTGGCCGCGCTCCTGGCGCCCGACCTGCCCGCCGCGGCCTACATCGGCATCGCACTGACGTCGACCGCGCTCGGCACGATCATGCCGGTGCTCCGCGACTCGGGCGATCTCGGCACCCCGTTCGGCGTCACCGTCATCGCCCTCGGCGCGATCGGCGAGTTCGGTCCGCTGCTCGCGATCTCCCTCTTCCTCAGCGGACGCTCGCCGCTCCTCGCCGCAGTCGTGCTCGTCGCCTTCGCGCTCGTCGCCGGCCTCGCCATCTGGCTCGCGGCTCGCGGAGTCGGCAAGCGCCTGCACCGCGTGATCACCGCGACACTTCACACGAGCGGCCAGTTCGCGGTGCGTCTCGTCATCCTGGTGCTGCTCGCGCTCGTCGCGCTCAGCGTCGTGCTCGACCTCGACATGCTGCTCGGGGCGTTCACCGCAGGGGTGCTCTACCGGCTGCTGCTCACCGGCGCACCCGAACGCGACGCCGAGATCGTCGAGTCCAAGCTCGAGGCGGTCGGCTACGGCTTCCTCGTCCCGATCTTCTTCATCAACACCGGTGTCACGTTCGACCTCACCGCCCTCTTCGGCGACATACGTACACTCCTGCTCGTGCCGGTGTTCCTCGTTCTCCTGCTCGTCGTGCGCGGCCTGCCATCGCTGCTCGTGGCACCGCGCGGCTCGAGTCGACGAGACCTCACCGCCACCGCCCTGTTCGGCGCCACCGGCCTGCCGATCATCGTCGCGGTCACCGCGATCGGCGTCGAGGGCGGCGAACTCGACAGCGGCACGGCGGCCGCCCTCGTGGGCGCCGGCATGCTGTCGGTCCTCCTCTTCCCCCTCATCGCGCTCGCGGTTCGGAAGCGCGCTCCGGATGCCTCGAGCCGGCCACCCTTCAGCGACGTGCAGCTTCCCACGAAGGGGTGACCCGGGCAGCCCCGGTATGCTTGGCACCGCCGCCCCCGTAGCTCAGCGGATAGAGCAGGAGCCTTCTAATCTCTTGGTCGCAGGTTCAATTCCTGCCGGGGGCACCTCGTGCGCGCCGCGGCGCGCTCCTCAGGCGGGCAGTGTCCGAGCCCCCCGGTAGACTCGCCGCATGGCTTCCTCGAGTGACCGACTGGTCTGGATCGACTGTGAGATGACCGGGCTCGACCTCGAGTTCGACGAACTCGTCGAGATCGCCGTCGTCATCACCGACTACGAACTGAACCCGGTCGACGCCGGACTCAGCATCGTGATCAAGCCCGACGCGAGCGCGCTCGAATCGATGGGTGAGTTCGTTCGCGCGATGCACACCGAATCAGGACTCATCGAGGAGATCCCGAACGGCGTGAGCGTCGCCGAGGCCGAGTACGAAGTGCTCGAATACGTGCTGAAGCACGTCCCCGAAGAGCAGAAGGCGCCACTCGCCGGCAACTCCATCGGCACCGACCGTGCGTTCCTCACGAAGTACATGCCGCGCCTCGACGCGCATCTGCATTACCGCAACGTCGACGTCTCCTCCATCAAGGAGCTCGCGAGGCGCTGGTACCCGCGCGCGTACTTCAACTCCCCCGCGAAGAACGGCGGACACCGGGCCCTCGCCGACATCCTCGAATCCATCCGCGAACTCCACTACTACCGCCGCGCAGTGTTCGTCGCCGAACCCGGGCCGACCAGCCACGACCTGCAGGCGCTCGCGAGCGAGGTCATGCACGAGTTCGACGAGAAGGTGTAGTAGTCTCTTTGAGTTGCCTGATCGCCCCGGCGGTCGACACATGGTGGGTATAGCTCAGTCGGTAGAGCGCCTGGTTGTGGTCCAGGAGGCCGCGGGTTCAAGCCCCGTTACTCACCCCAAAGAACCTCGGCCCGAGCAGCGTCGGTTCGCGTTCCCCTCGGTTGATCGTCGATCGGAGCAGGTCGTGGAACTCGATGTCGAAGCGTTCGAAGCGATCGTCGTCGACGAGCTCGACCAATTGCCCGACGACATGGTCGACGGGCTCGAGAACGTCGTGTTCGTCGTCGAAGATCGTCCCGAAGACGGGTCGCTCGACCTGCTCGGCCTCTACGACGGCTGGGCGCTCACCGACCGCGACCGTTACGGCTTCGGCGAGATGCCCGACCGCATCATCCTCTACCGCGAGCCGCTGCTGTCGATCTCGGCCGACGAGGCGGAGCTCCGCGAAGAGATCCACGTCACCCTCGTGCACGAGATCGCACATTTCTACGGCATCGACGACGACCGGCTGCACGAACTGGGCTGGGCGTGACACGCGCTCGGGTTAGCCTGACTCCATGAGTCTCAGCCCCCGCCGCATCGCCGGCATCGCCGTCGGCGCGATCGCGATCCTCGGCATCGGAGTGTACGGCCCGGCGATGCTCCTCGGCCCCCTCCCCGATGTTCAGGTGCGGGTCGACAAGGCCGCGGTCGCGGCATCCGGCACGACAACCGCGACACCGATCGCGCTGCCCGAATCGGGCGCGAGCGCCCTCGCCCTCATCGCCGACGACGGATCGGCCGAGACGCTCGCGCTCGGAGGCGACCCGGCGGCGGTACCGATCGGCGGTGCCGCGAAGCTCGTCGCCGTGCTCGCCACGCTCGATGCACTGCCGCTGCCGGCCGACGGAGACGGACCCGGCATCACCATCGGGCCCGAAGACTACACCGACTACCTGCGCTACTCGGGCGAAGGCTCGCGAACCCTGCAGGTCCTCCCCGGCGAGACCTGGACCGAACGCGACGTCGTGCGCGCCGTCCTGCTCGCTTCCAGCAACAACCACGCCGACACCCTTGTGCGGTGGGCGTTCGGCGGTGTCGAGCCGTACGTGACGGCCGCGAACGCCTGGCTCGCCGAGCGCGGGTTCACGACGATTCGCGTCGACGATGCCACCGGACTCTCGGGCGACAACGTCGGCACCGCCGAGGAGCTCACTCGTCTCGCCGCGCTCATGCTCGCGAACCCCGAGCTCGCTGAGATGTTCGGCGAATCGAGCGAGCCCGCTCGGACCGCGCGCAGCGTCCCCGACGTCGTCGACCACCCCGTCGGATCCGACGTCCGCGCACTCGCCCGGAGCTTCACCGACCAAGCGGCGCTCACCTTCCTCTACACGGCAGACGTGCCCGTCGCCGAGGGCGAGGAGCCGCATCGCGTCATCGGCGCCATGCTCCTCATGCCCGACTACGAGACCCTCGATCCCGCCGTCGTCGCCGCGCTCGATTCAGTGGCGCTCGCGTCGCAACCCGTCACCGTGATCACTGCGGGCACCAGTTACGCGAGCGTCGAGTCTGCGTGGGGCGACCGCGCCGAGCTCGTCGCGTCGGTCGATCGAGCGGATGCCTCGTGGGGCAGCGCGCTCGGCGAAGCATCCGTCACCGTCGATCGGTTCACGACCGCCCCAGCGGGCCGCAGCGTCGGCCGCGTCAGCGTATCGTCACCGTCGGGCGAGCTCGCCTCGCCCCTCGAGCTCACCGGCGACATCGGCGACCCTGGTCCGTTCTGGCGCCTCACGAACCCGATTCCCCTCGTTGCGGCATTCCTCGCCGGTCAGCAGGACTGAGGGCGGCGCCCGGGAGGTGCAGGGCGGGTCGAGTCAGTCGTTCTCCTCGTCAGGCTCGACGGGATCGGAATCGTCGGCATCGAAGCGGAACCGCACTCGCACCTGGCCGTTCACCTGCCGCTCGTCGACGGCGTCGTACCAGAACAGCGACTCGAGTCCTTCGACGGCGGCGACCATGCCGACGCGCTTCTCGGGCTTGCCGCCGACGAGGATGCGATGCTCGAACTCACCCTCGAGCGGGCCGTCGATGAACTCGGCGACGTAGTCGGCTCCAGTCGTGTCTGCACTCATGTCACTACCGTAGTCCTCGGCGCCCCGACCGGTCAGGCCGCACGCGCGGTGTGCTGCGGCGAGCGCCGTGTGAGGCCCGCGTGCCCGCCGAGGGGCGGTCAGCCTGCGACCGCGCGCACCCGCACCGTCGCACTCCGCTGCGGCGACGCACGCCGAAGATACCGACGCCACTGGCGCTCCCAGAGCTCCCAATAGGGGTCGAAACGACCCGAATCGCGATCGAGCGCGCGACGCTTGCGAACGCCGTCGGATGCTTCGACCCACACGCGGACGGCATCGGGCGCCGCGGCCCCCGCGGCGAACGCGCCGCAGCCCTCCACGATCAGCGCTCGACCCGGCCGCGCGCGCTCGACCGCACCGATGCGGCCGCGCTCCCAGTCCCACCGCCGCCAGCGCCCGATATCGCCACGCAGGAGCGGCCCGATCAGCCCGTGCGAGAGCTGCGCGGTCGCGAGTTCGAGTCCAGTCCAGCCGGGGTAGGCGTCGTCGAGGCGCACGAGGTCGGGGGCCGCACCCGGCCAGTTCGAGACCATCGCGTCGGCAAGGCTCGACTTGCCGGCTCCGCTCGGTCCGTCGATGAGCACGAGGGCCGTCGGACGAGCGCGCACGGCCTCGGTGACAGCGCTGAGCGCGGATGCCGCCACCGCATCACGACCAGACAAGGTTCCAGCTGCCCGTCGCGACGGCGGCGGCGACCGAGACGGCCGCCACGAGGCATCCGACCGCGATGACGACCCACTCGATGCCGCCGAACGTCGCACGACGTGCCCAGGTGCGCGCGCCCGGTGCGCCGAAGCCGCGCGCCTCCATGGCGGTCGCGAGCGTACCGCCCCGACGGATCGCCAGCACCAGCAGCGCGAACGCCTGGCCGAACGCCCGGCGCACGACGCCGCGATCGGCAACGCCGCGCGCCCGTCGGGCGAGGGAGAGGGTGTGCCAGTCGTCGATGCTCGATCCCACAAGCCGAAGCGCCGCGAGTGCCCCGAGCACGAACCTCTGCGGGCAGCTTGAGCGTCTGGGCGAGGCCGTCGGCCAAATCGGTCGGGTCGATCGTGAGGAACAGCACGACGGCGGGCAGTGCGATGGCGATGACGCGGGTCATCGTCGCGAGCCCGATCTGCAGCGACCCCTCGCTCACGTTGATCAGCCCGAACTCCCAGAACGTCTGTCCGGACGGGGCGCCGTAGAGCACCATGCTGAGCCCGGTGAGCGGAGCGGCGACCCAGATGGGCAGCGTGCGCGGCGACCAGAGGAGCGGCCCGAGTCCGATCGCCGTGAAGACGACGAGTTCGCAGAGGATCGCGACGGTCGCCGACACCGGATCGAGGGTCAGCACGAGCGCGACGCTGAGCGGAACCGTCGCCGCGACCTTGGCGACGGGGTTGACGCCCGCGAGCGGAAGGTCGGGGCGGACGGCGGCGATGCTCATGGGCGCTCCCCCGCCCGTGCCATGTGGGGATCGCTCGCCCGCTCGAGTCGGCGCACCGCTCGCGTTGACCGCTCGCATCTCGCCGTCGCGCGGTGCGGCGCGAGCGCCGCCGGTGCACCAGAGAGCTCGAGCCGCGAGTCGGCGACCGCGTCGACGAACGTCTCGTCGTGGGTGACCGCGACGACGCCGACGCCGTCATCGCGGAGGTCGACGATGAGCCGGGCAAGCTCTCGCCAGGTGTTCGCATCCTGCCCGAACGTGGGTTCATCGAGCACGAGCACGCGCGGACGGGTCGCGAGGGCGGTCGCGACCGAGAGACGGCGTTTCTCGCCGCCCGAGAGGGTGAACGGGTTCGCGCCGACGAGCGCCTCGAGTCGCAGTGCAGTGAGGAGCGGTTCGACGCGCGCCCGCCGCTCAGCCGCCGGCAATCGGAGTGCGCGCGGACCGACCTCGAGTTCGGCGAGCACACTGCCGGTGAGGAACTGGTGCTCGGGGTTCTGGAACACCGTGCCGATGCGAGTCAGGAGCTCGCGGGATCGCCACCGCCAGGGCTCGTCGCCACGGGCACCCGCGAGCGCCGCCCCGGAGGCGAGACGCCCACCGTCGGGCTTCAGCAGGCCTGCGAGCGTGAGCGCAAGCGTCGACTTGCCGCACCCGTTCGGTCCGGTGATCGCGAGGATGCGCCCGGCCTCGACGTCGACGTCGATACCGCGTTGTACCGGCACACCTCGAACCCGCGCGACGTCGAGCGCCGCCGCCCGAAGCAGCGGCTCATCATGCCGCTGCGCGGGCGGATGCGCCTGCCACGGGACATCCGACGGCACCCACACGCCCGCCGCGCGGAGTTCGCCGCCCTGCTGCCGAAGCACCTCGCGCGGAGCGCCGTCGGCGACGAGTCCGCCGCGCCCGAGCACGACGACCCGATCGACCACTGGAAGCCAGACCGAGACCCGGTGCTCGATGACGATGAGCGTCGCGCCGGTCTCCTCGGCGACGCGGGCAACGGCGTCGCGCACCTCGCGCACGCCGTCCGGGTCGAGATTGGCGGTCGGCTCGTCGAGGAGGATGAGGCCCGGCCGCATCGCGAGCACGCCGGCGAGGGCGAGCCGTTGCCGCTGCCCGCCCGACAACGCGTTCGTCGGGTGGTCGAGCGGAAGGTGGAGGCCCACCTCGTCGAGCGCCGCACCCACCCGCGGCCAGATGGCGTCGCGGCCGACGCCGAGGTTCTCGAGGCCGAACGCCACGTCGTCACCGAGGCGCGCCATGACGAGTTGCGAGTCGGGATCCTGCAGCACGAGCCCGGATCGACCGCGAGAGGCCGCCGGCGGTCGCCCGTCGACGAGCAACTCGCCGGTCGCCGCGCCCTCCTCGTCGCCGCCGAGAACTCCGGCGATGCCATGCAGGAGCGTCGACTTTCCAGACCCGGATGCCCCGAGCAGCAGCACGCGCTCGCCCGGCGCGATCGCGAGGTCGAGGCCGGCGATCGCGGGTGCGAGCCGTGCACCGTGTCGCCACCCCCAGCCGTTCGCTCGGATCGCGGCGGGGCGGACGGCGCTGTCGCCGCCTGACACTCAGACCGCCCGGGTCTCGCGGCCTGCCGCGAAGCGATCGAGCGCTCCCGCCCGTGCGAGTCCGCGCACGGCGAGCCAGGAGAGTCCGCCTGCGATCACCGCGCCGCCGACGACGGCCGACACCGTGTAGATGGCCGCGAAGGCGGGGGCGGCACCGGCGTACCAGAGGATGAGGTCGTTCACCGCCATGCCGAGGCCGGCGGCGGCGCCCGCGAGGAGCGCGACCGGCAGCCGCCAGTTGCGGTAGAGGAAGAGCGCGAAGACGAGCTCGGCGCCGAGCCCCTGCACGAGGCCGGCCTCGATCGTGAGCAAGCCGCCCCACTGGCTGCCGATGAGGGCGGACACGATTGCGGCGACGAGTTCGGTGTAGAGCGCTGCGCCGGGCTTCCTGATCACGAGTGCGCCGAGCACACCGGCGACGAGCCAGACGGCAGCGGGTGCGGCCTGCAGGCCGGGCAGCAGAGCCCCGATCGGTGCCGAGATCGGCCCCCATGCGACGCCCCACGCCCAGAAGACGACGCCGACGGCGACGCCGATGACGCTCGCGACGACGATGTCGACCACTCGCCAGCGGAAGCGGTGCGCACGCGGTGTGACGGCGGATTCGGATGCGGTGACGGTTGTATGCACTGTCGTGCCCTTTCGTTCGAGGAAAGAGGCACGGGAATTGAGATGTGATGCCCTCCCTGCGCTGGCATGACCCAGATCAGGTTCGACGGTCGAAGGTTGAGAACCTTCCTCTCAGCCCGGCTCACCGGACTCCCGTGTTCGGTCACGAGTATACGCCGCCGGCGCGTCACCCGTCAGCGGCGGCGTGCGGCTCAGCGATGGGCGTGCGGCTCAGTGCTTGAGGGAGCGGATCACCGCGCGAAAGGCCTTGCCGGTGACCCAGACGAGCGGTGTCGCAGCGAGGACGATCGGTGTCACGACGAGCAGGAGCCCGATCAGGTTCGGCTCGAACCTGACCTCGCCTGTCACGACGACCGACGTATGCGCCGAGCGGAATGGACACGCCGAAGCCGCCGCCGCCGCTGCCCTCCCCCTGGAGTTCCTGACCACCGCCGCCCCTGCCCTCGCCCTGGAGTTCCTTACCGCCGCCGCCGCTGCCGTTGCCGCCGGCGAAGCCGTAACCGCCGAGAGCCACCGGCACGATCTTGGTGCCATCGATGTCGACCGTCTCGCCGTACGATGTCTTGACGCCGACGCCGGCGACGGTCCCTGCGAGATCCAGCACGAGTTCAGCCATGCGGCAACGGTACTCCGGCAAGCGGCGCCCTACCACCCCCACTCGGAGGCCGCCACGCCCGCGTCGCCATCGTCATCCTGCTGACGCGACCTCTCGCCACGATCACCATCGTCGCGTCGCACGAGCGTCGCCGGACGCACCGCGCCGCGTCCGAACCTCGCCGTCACCTCGTCGATCGTGCGCTCCGCCTCGCGCCATTCCTCGTCGGGGTCCCAGAGCATCGCGCCGCTGCCCGACGGCCGCAACTGCTCTGCGCGTACGCCGATGAGCCGCACGCGTTCGCCGTCGCCGGTGAGCTCGGTGAGCGCAGCGGATGCCTCGTCGTAGATGCGGCGCGCGACATCCGTCGGCTCCCCCAGTGTGCGCGAGCGGGTGACCGTGCGGAAGTCGCCGTAGCGGAGCTTCAACACCACCGTGCGGCCCACGAGCCCCGCCTTTCGCAATCGCACCGCGACGTTGTCGGCGAGGCGCAGCAGCGCCCGGCGGATCTCGGCGGGTTCGGTGAGATCGTGCCCGAACGTGACTTCGTGCCCGATGCTCTTCTCCACGCGCGTCGTGTGCACGTCACGCGGGTCGATGCCGTTCGCGAGCCGCCCGAGCTTCGCCGCGAGCGCGGGGCCGACCGATCGCTCGAGTGCGTCGTACGGCATGGCGGCGACATCGCCGACGGTGCGAAGCCCCACCCGGAGAAGGGACTCCTCGGTCACTCGACCGACCCCCCACAGCGCCGACACGGGAAGTGGATGCAGGAAGTCGATCGTCTCGGCAGCCGGGACGACCAGCATGCCGTCGGGCTTCGCCCGGCTCGAGGCGACCTTCGCAACGTACTTCGTCGCCGCGACGCCGATCGAGCACGTGAGCCCGGTCTCGGCGCGCACCCGTTCGCGGATCGTCCATGCGATCTCGGCCGGACTGCCGTGCAGGCGCCGGGCGCCCGAGACATCGAGGAACGCCTCGTCGATCGAGAGCGGTTCGACGAGCGGAGTGATCTCCTCGAAGATGGTCATGACGCGCTTCGAGTACTCCGCGTAGCTGGAGTAGTCGCCGTGCAGCACCACCGCGTTCGGGCACCGTTGCAGCGCGATGGACATCGGCATCGCGGAGTTCACGCCGAATCGGCGCGCCTCGTAACTCGCCGCGGCGACCACGCCCCTGCCGGCAGTGCCCCCGACGAGCACGGGCTTGCCGCGGAGGTCGGGGCGTTTCAGCAGCTCGACCGAGACGAAGAACGCGTCCATGTCGACGTGCAGGATCGGGGTCGCCGAATCGTCGACCGGGCCGTTCGTGACCTGTCGCGACGAGCCGTCCTGCTTGCTCACGCTGCGACCTTAGCCCGCGCCGCCGTCATCGGCCGCGGCGCGGGGCTAGAACCCGAAGTCGCCACCGCCGCCGAAGTCGCCACCACCGAAGTCGCCGCCACCGTCGTAGCCGCCGCCGTCGTAACCGCCCGCATCCCCTCCGGATGCGTCGGCAGAGCCGGAATCGGCACCGGAGTCGCCACCCGAGTCGCCACCGCCGTCACTTCCATCACCGCCGGCCTCCGACGAGCCCGCGTCGGGCAGGAACGCCTGCGCGATCGCCGAGCCCACGACGACGCCGGCGATCGAGCCGAGGAGCGAGGCGCCCACCATGCCGCCGAACGACATGCCGCCGGCGCCGCCACGACCGGGTGCGGCATTCGCACCGGAGAAGGTGCGCTCCATGGTGCCGGGCGAGCGCATCTCGGCGCGAGTGGCCGCCCGCGCGAGTGCCTTCGGGTCATCGGAGACGATTCGCTCACCGGGAGGCGCCTGCTCGGCGAGCGAGCGGTAGACCTCGGCACGCTGCTCTGGCGTGAGCTTCGCGAACGCCTCGGCGTGCACGGCCTCGATCGACTCGGGCGGTGCGGTGCGCAGCAGGTAGCGGTAGCGCTCGATCGCAAGCTCGTCTTCGCTCAACTGCCGCGCCTGGGGAACGGGGCGCTGCGCGCGATCGTCGGATGCACCGAAGAGACGGTCCAGGAATCCCATCATGTCCTCATCAATCGTTCAGGGGACGACCAATCTATGGCCGCCAGCATTGAGCGGGCTGTGAATGCCGGGCGCCCTTCACCTTCGCGGAAGCGACGTTTCCGGTCGTGGGAAGGAGTCGTGCGAAGGAACCGGAGGCGACTGACGCGCCTGAAGCGCCCGCACCGTGATCAGCTCGCGGCGCGCTCCAACACGAGCTCACGAACGCGCGCGGCATCCGCCTTTCCATGCATCGCCTTCATGACCGCACCGATCACGGCTCCGGCCGCCTGCACCTTGCCGTCGCGGATCTTCGCGAGCACGTCGGGCTGTGCGGCGAGCGCCTCGTCGATCGCGGCGATGAGCGCTCCGTCGTCGGAGACGACCGCGAGACCGCGGGCCTCGACGATCTGCCGGGGCGATCCCTCGCCGGCCACGACGCCCTCGAGCACCTGACGGGCGAGGCGGTCGGTGAGCGTTCCGGCGTCGACGAGCTGTGCGAGCTCGGCGACGTGCGCGGGCGACACGAGGCTCGAGGCATCCTGATCGCTCGCGTTCGCAAGTCGGGCGATCTCACCGGTCCACCACTTGCGGGCGGCGGCGGGCGATGCGCCGGCGGCCACCGTCTCGGCGAGTTCGTTGAGGAGGCCCGAGTTCTGGACGTCTTGGAACTCGAGGTCGGTGAATCCCCACTCGGCCTTCAGGCGTCGACGACGCGCGGCGGGCGGCTCGGGGAGCGCGGCGCGCAGCGACTCGATGAGCTCCTTCGACGGCACGACCGGCAGCAGGTCGGGCTCGGGGAAGTAGCGGTAGTCGTCGGCGTCGGACTTCGGACGGCCGGCGCTCGTCGCGCCCGTGTCCTCGTGCCAGTGCCGGGTCTCCTGCGTAATGGTTCCGCCCTTGGCGAGGATGGCGGCCTGCCGCTGGATCTCGTAGCGAACCGCGCGCTCGATGGAGCGCATGGAGTTCACGTTCTTCGTCTCGGTGCGGGTGCCGAGCCGCTCCTGACCGCGAGGGCGGAGCGAGACGTTCGCGTCGCAACGCAGGTTGCCGCGCTCCATGCGCGCATCGGAGATGCCGAGCGAGATCACGATGTCGCGGATCGTCGACACGTAGGTGCGCGCGAGCGCGGGGGCATCCGCTTCGGCGCCGAAGATCGGGCGCGTGACGATCTCGACGAGCGGCACACCCGCGCGGTTGTAGTCGACGAGCGAGTACTCGGCACCCTGGATGCGGCCGGTCGAACCGCCGATGTGAGTGAGCTTGCCCGCGTCCTCTTCCATGTGGGCCCGCTCGATCGGGATCGTGAAGGTGCGGCCGTTCTCGAGCTCGACCTCGACCTCGCCGTCGAACGCGATCGGCTCGTCGTACTGCGAGATCTGGTAGTTCTTCGCGAGGTCGGGGTAGAAGTAGTTCTTGCGCGCGAATCGGCTCGACTCGGCGATCGAGCAGCCGAGCGCGAGCCCGAGGCTGATCGAGTAGCGAACGGCCTCGCCGTTCACGACCGGGAGCGAGCCCGGCAGGCCGAGGCACGTCGGCGTGACGTTGGTGTTCGGCGCGGAGCCGAATTCGTTCGGCGCCGCCGAGAACATCTTCGTCTTGGTGCTGAGTTCGACGTGCACCTCGAGGCCGATGACCGGCTCGAAGAGCTCGAGGGCCTTGTCGAAGTCCATCAGTTCTGCGCGCGCCATCAGACCGCACCTTCCTCGGCCGCGGCCATCTCATGGGACGACAGGTCGGGTGCCCGACTCAGCAACGGGGCTCCCCACTGCGCCACCAGCAGCTGCTCGAGCGCGCCGCCGACGTTGTAGAGCCGCGCGTCGGCGCGTGCCGGCGCGAGGAACTGGATTCCGACCGGCAGGCCGTCTTCGGGGGCGAGACCCGTGGGCACCGAGATGCCGGGAACTCCGGCGAGGTTCGCCGGAATGGTCGCGACGTCGTTGAGGTACATCGCGAGCGGGTCGTCGAGCTTCTCGCCGAGCTTGAACGCCGTGGTCGGCGCCGTCGGCGTCGCGAGCACGTCGACCTTCGTGAACGCGGCGTCGAAGTCGCGCTGCACGAGCGTGCGCACCTTCTGCGCACTGCCGTAGTAGGCGTCGTAGTATCCCGCGGAGAGCGCATAGGTGCCGAGGATGATTCGGCGCTTGACCTCGGGGCCGAAGCCGGCCTCACGCGTGGCAGCCATGACCTGCTCGACCGTGCCGCCGCCGTCGGGCGTGACCCGCAGGCCGAAGCGCACGGAGTCGAACTTCGCGAGGTTCGACGACGCCTCCGCGGGCAGGATCAGGTAGTACGCGGCGATCGAGTACTCGAAGTTCGGGGCGCTCACCTCGACGATCTCGGCGCCGTTGCGCTCGAGCAGCTCGAGCGCCTCGTGGAACCGCGAGCGGACGCCCGCCTGGAACCCGTCGGAGTCGAGCTCCTTCACGAGGCCGATGCGGAGGCCCGAGACATCCGCCCGCCGTACCGCCTCGGCCATCGACGGCCACGGCTCGGGGATCGACGTGGAGTCGAGCGGGTCGTGCCCGGCGATCACGTCGTGCAGGAGCGCGGCGTCGAGCACGGTGCGCGTGACCGGGCCGACCTGGTCGAGCGAGGAGGCGAGGGCGATGGAACCGTAGCGGCTCACGGCGCCGTAGGTCGGCTTCACGCCGACGGTGCCGGTGACGTGCGCAGGCTGGCGAATCGAGCCACCCGTGTCGCTGCCGAGCGCGAGGGGCGCTTCGAAGGCCGCGACGGATGCCGCGGAGCCGCCGCCCGAGCCGCCGGGGATGCGCTCGAGGTCCCACGGGTTGTAGGTGGGTCCGTAGGCGGAGTGCTCGGTGGACGAGCCCATCGCGAACTCGTCCATGTTGGTCTTGCCGAGCGGGATGAGGCCCGCCTCGCGGACCTTTCGCACCGGGGTCGCATCGTAGGGCGGGATCCAGCCCTCGAGGATGCGCGAGCCCGCAGTCGACGGCATGCCCTTCGTGACGAGCACGTCTTTGATCGCGATCGGAACGCCGGCGAGCGGGCCGAGCTCGTCGCCGGCGGCGCGGCGGCGGTCGATCTCGGCGGCCGCCTCGATCGCGCGCTCGCCCTCGACGTGGAGGAACGCGTGCACGGCGCCGTCGACGGCGGCGATGCGGTCGAGGTGCGCGCGGGTCGCCTCGACCGACGAGACCTCGCCGGCGGCGAGCTTCGCGCCGAGGTCGGCTGCGTTCAGGCGCGTGAGGTGCTGGAGGTGTTCGCTCACTGCTCCTCCCCCAGGATCGCCGAGACCACGAACCGTGACCCGTCGGACTCGGGGGCGCCCGAGAGCGCCTCGTCGACGGTCAGGGTCGGCCCGACGACATCGTCGCGGAAGACGTTCTGCATCGGAATCGGGTGACTCGTCGGCGGAACGTCGGGCGTCGCCACCTGGTTCACCCGTTCGACGGCCTGCATGATCTGGCCGAGCTCCTTCGTGAGGTGCTCGATCTCTTCCTCGGTGAGCGCGATGCGCGCGAGGTTCGCGAGATGCGCGACCTGCTCCGCACTGATTTCAGACATGCTGCTCCGTCGTCTCGGGGTGGGATGCACCGATTCTATCGGGGCACGCGGAAGAGGCCGATGTCGCAGGTGGGCAGCACGTCGTACGCGTCGGTGCCGGACGTTCTCGACGTCTCGTGCCTACTCGTCGAGAGCCGCCGGTCCGCGTGTCACGAGCGTCGCGAACTGCGCGGCATCGAGCACCCGGATGCCGAGGGCCTCGGCCTTCGCGAGCTTCGAACCCGCACCGGGCCCGGCCGCCACGAAGTCGGTGTTCTTCGAAACGCTCGAGGCTGACTTGCCCCCAGCGGCGATGATCGCCTCCTCCGCGCCTTCGCGGGAATACCCCTCGAGCGACCCGGTGGCCACGACCGTCAGGCCCGCAAGCACGCCGCCCGCCGCGGCTGCAGCACCCGGCCCCGGATGTCCGGGCGTTCCGAACTGCACGCCGGACGCCGCCCACCGCTCGACGATCTCGCGGTGCCAGTCGACCTCGAACCACTCGGCCACCGAGTCGGCGATGATCGGCCCGACGCCCTCGGCCTCGGACAGTTCGGCGGAGCTCGCCGCGCGGATCAGGTCGAGCGAGCCGAAGTGATCGGCGAGTGCGCGCGCCGCCACCGGTCCGACGTGCCGGATGTTGAGGGAGACGAGGATGCGCCAGAGCGGCTTGGTCTTCGCAAGCTCGAGATTCGTGATGAGCTCGAACGCCGCCTTCGACGGCACGTGCGTCTCGTCGCCCCAGAACTCGGCAGCCTCGGGATCGAATGGAGGGTCGGCGTCCTTGCCGGTGCGCTTGCGCATGCGCCGGAACGGCGCCCGGTACACGGGCGTTCCGTCGTCTTCGAGGCGCGGCAGGCCGGTTTCGATGTCGCGCACGACGACCTCGATCGGGAAGAGTTCGGCGACCGTGAGCTCGAAGAGGCCGGCCTCGGTGGGCAGCGGCGGCTCTGCGGGGACCGCCGGATGCGTCAGCGCCGCCGCCGAAACCTCGCCGAGCGCCTCGATGTCGAGCGCGCCGCGCGAACCGATGTGCTCGACGCGGCCGCGCACTTGCGCCGGGCAACTGCGAGCGTTCGGGCACCGCAGGTCGATGTCGCCCTCCTTCATGGGCCTGAGCGTGGTGCCGCACTCGGGACAGACCGATGGCATCACGAACGCCCGCTCGCTGCCGTCGCGCAGCTCGACGACGGGCCCGAGCACCTCGGGGATGACATCGCCCGCCTTGCGCAGCACGACGGTGTCGCCGATGAGCACGCCCTTGGCCTTCACCACGTCTTGGTTGTGCAGGGTCGCCTGGCGCACGACCGAGCCGGCCACCCGCACCGGCTCCATGACCGCGAACGGCGTGGCCCGGCCGGTGCGGCCGACGCTCACGACGATGTCGAGCAGTTTCGTGTTCACCTGCTCGGGCGGGTACTTGTAGGCGATCGCCCAGCGCGGCGCGCGGCTTGTGGCTCCGAGCTCGTCGTGCAGCGCGAGCTCGTCGATCTTCACGACGATGCCGTCGAGCTCGTGCTCGACGTCGTGGCGGTGCTCGCCGTAATAGGCGATGAACTCCTGCACGGCGGCGATCGAGTCGACGACCCGGTAGTGCGTGCTCGTGGGCAGCCCCCACCCGGCGAGCAGCTCGTAGACCTCGGACTGCGATGCCACGGGCGGATTCGGCCACGCGCCGATGCCGTGCACGAGCATTCGCAGTCTTCGGAGCCGGTCGTGCATGAGCTCGAGTTGAGCGGCGTTCTTGTTCTCGGCCTTCTGCCGCAGTGATCCGCTCGCCGCGTTGCGTGCGTTCGCGAACTCCCGCTCGCCCGCGGCCGTCTGCTTCGCGTTCAGCTCATCGAAGAGGGCGACGGGGAAGAACACCTCGCCCCGCACCTCGACGATCGGCGGATGACCCGTGCCACTGAGCCGCGTGGGGATGGACGAGATGTACCTGACGTTCTCGGTGACGTCTTCGCCGACCCGGCCGTCGCCACGCGTCGCCGCAGTCACGAGCCGCCCGTTCTCGTAGCGGAGGTTGAGCGCGAGCCCGTCGATCTTCAGCTCGCAGAGCCAGTGCACCGCGCGGCCGGCCGCGGCTTCGGCTCGGGTCGCCCAATCGGTGAGCTCGTCGGCCGAGAAGACGTTGTCGAGGCTCAGCATGCGCTCGGCGTGCTCGACCGGTGCGAACAGCGTGGTCTCGCCGCGGCCGCCGACGGTGAGCGTGGGGCTGTCCTGGCTCTGCAGCTGCGGATACGCCCGCTCGAGCGCCTCGAGGCGGTGCATGAGCTCGTCGTACTCGGCATCGGAGATGATGGTGGTGTCGCGCTCGTAGTACGCGTCGCGCGCCTCGTTGATGCGGATGGTCAACCGCTCGACCTCGTCGGCCGCGTCGGTCGAGGCTGATGGTCTGGTCGATGTCGTCGTCCACGAGCCAAGTCTAGGGAGGACCCCCGACCACGCCGAGGGTTCTCGCGAGCCCGTCTACCCGTCGAGCCCGACGCGATCGACGCGTCGGTGGTATCGGACTCCGACGACGCCGCCGAGGAGGGCGCCACCGAGACTCACGACCGCGACGACCACCGCGGTGATGATTCCCGCGATCGTGAGGGCGTCCTCGGGAACCGGAATGCGCGGGAACGCATCCAGGTCGACCGGGACGTCGTACAGGGTGCGCAGCAGCAGGCCGACGCCCGCCGCCGCGATCGCGATGACGATGGCCCACAGCCAGACGGCGAGACCCTGCAGGACGCCGCTGAAGCGCGCCATGCGCCCGGCGACGTAGCCGCCGCCGTAGTAGGCGACGAAGAGGATCGCGAGCAGCACGCCGGCGGCGATCCAGACGACCGTGTCGGCGCTCGAACGGCGCATCACCGGTGGACGCCCCGGGGCTCAACATCACGCCGAGTCCGAGCGCGGCGCCCGCGCCGGCGACGAGCCCCGTGAGGATGGCAGCGATGCCCGTGGCGGTGAGCCACCCGAAGAACGCGGAGCCGATCTTCATGCCGCCGAACTGCTGCCGCTGGCGTTCGATGACCTCCTCGGTCGTGAGCCGCGGGAAGTCGCGCTCGTCCCAGACGTCGGATCGCGGCTCGATGGTCCCCACCGCGCCCGTCGAAGGCGCGGGGTCCAGGTTCCGGAACGGATAGGCCGGGTCCAGGTATGGCTCGGTGGTTTCGCGTGGGTAGGTCACGACGTCTCCTCGTCACTCGCTCGGCGCCGGGGGTAGCGCCAGCGCGAATCTACGCCAAAGTGGTCGCCGCTGCGAGGCGGTGACCACGCTCCGCCGCACCGCGAACGCGACCCGGGCCGACGTCGAGCGGATGCCGCACCGCCTCTGTGGGACATCCGACGGCCGGATCACGCCGACGCGAGGACCGCACTCACCGTGCGGTCGATCGTGCACTGGCCGAGCACCCGCGTGCCGACGTACACCACTGCGGTCTGGCCGGGTGCCACCCCGTCGAGCGGATGCTCCGGAGTGACGACGAGCTCATCTCCCGCGACGACCGCCACGGCCGGCACGGGGTCGGCGTGCGCCCGGATCTGCACCTCGCACGCGAACGGCGTCGCGGGGTCGGCGGGCGCCTGCCCGGCCCACGTGAAGCGGGATCCGGCGATCTCGCCGATCGCGAGCGCCTCCTTGGGGCCGACCACGACCGTGTTCTCCTTCGGCCGCACCTCGAGCACGAAGCGCGGGCGCCCGTCAGGCGCGGGCACGCCGAGGTGGAGGCCGCGGCGCTGGCCGACGGTGTAGGCGTGCGCACCCTCGTGGGAGCCGACGACCGCACCCGAGCGATCGACGATCTCGCCCGTCTCGACGCCGACTCGCTCGGCGAGCCAGCCCTTCGTGTCGCCGTCGGAGATGAAGCAGATGTCGTGCGAGTCGGGCTTCTGCGCGACGCTCAGCCCGCGCGCGGCGGCCTCGGCCCGAACGAGGTCCTTCGAAGGCGTGTCGCCGAGCGGGAAGTACGCGTGCTCGAGCTGCTCGGCGGTGAGCACGCCGAGCACGTACGACTGGTCTTTCGCCCAGGCGCTCGCACGGTGGAGCTCCTTGTTGCCCGAGGCATCCGTCACGATGCTCGCGTAGTGGCCGGTGGCGACGGCGTCGAAACCGAGTGCGAGGGCCTTCTCGAGGAGCGCCGCGAACTTGATGCGCTCGTTGCAGCGCATGCAGGGGTTCGGAGTGCGGCCGGCCGAGTACTCGGCGATGAAGTCGTCGACGACGTCGGCCTTGAAGCGCTCGGAGAAGTCCCACACGTAATACGGGATGCCGAGCACGTTCGCGGCGCGCTGGGCGTCCATCGAGTCCTCGATCGTGCAGCAGCCGCGGCTGCCGGTGCGGAGGGTGCCGGGCATGCGGCTGAGCGCGAGGTGCACGCCGACGACCTCGTGGCCCGCGTCCACCGCGCGCGCCGCAGCGACGGCGCTGTCGACGCCGCCGCTCATCGCTGCGAGAACCTTCACCCCTCAAGTGTAAACAGCGGCTCCCTGAGCGGATGCCTCGGGCGACCGCCGCTGCACCGCGCGAGCGGCGACCGACGACATCCGACGCTTCGAGGTGTATCCGGATCCGTGGGATCTCGATGTGTATCCGGATCAGGGGATCCTCGATGTGTATCCGGATGCGCGGGATCTCGATGTGTATCCGGATCAGGGGATCTCGATGTGTATCCGGATCCGGGGATCTCGATGTGTATCCGGATCAGGGGATCCTCGGCGACACGCCGCGCGGGTAACGATCCATGCCGGCGAGTTGCGCCGAATCCCCTGATCCGGCAACAGCACCGCGAGTGAGGAGGGCGGATGCCCCGGGGCGGATGCCTCGGGCGGTTGTTCCGCGAACCGTCGAGAGACGGAGCGGCGCGTCAGCGGTCGAACGAGGTGGCGCGGGCGGCGAGGCCGGCGCGCGCGGCCTGCGCGTGGGCGGCCGGCAGCGCCGCGAGGAAGGCGTCGACGTCGGCGTCGGTCGAGACGTGCCCGAGCGTGATGCGGAGCGCTCCCCGGGCATCGGTCTCGGAGCGTCCCATCGCCATGAGCACGTGCGACGGCTCGGGCACCCCCGCTTGGCACGCCGACCCCGTCGACACCGCGACACCCGCCGCGTCGAGGAGGAACAGGAGCGAGTCGCCCTCGCAGCCCGGGAAGGAGAAGTGCACGTTGCCGGGCAGTCGCCCCGCGGCGTCGGGGTCGCCCGAGAGCCGGACCTCGGGCACCGCGGCGAGCGCGCCTGCGATGAGGCGGTCGCGAAGCGCCGACATCCGCTCGGCATCGCGATCGAGTCGAGCGGCGACGACGGATGCCGCGGCCGCGAACGACGCCGCAGCCGCAACGTCTTGCGTGCCCGAGCGCACCTTGCGCTGCTGCCCGCCGCCGTGGATCAGCGGCTCGACGGCCGCGGAGCGGTCGAGCACGAGTGCTCCGATGCCCGCGGGGCCGCCGATCTTGTGCGCCGAGACGCTGAGGGCGACGAGGCCGGCGCCGCGCGGGGCATCCGTCGCTCGCCGCAGACCGTGGAAGTCGATCGGCAACTGCCCGTATGCGGCGATCGCGTCGACGTGCAGCGGCACGCCGGCCCGGGCCGCGAGGCGCGCGACCTCTTCGACCGGCTGGATGGTGCCGACCTCGTTGTTGGCCCAGAGCATCGTGACGAGGGCGACGGATGCCGCGTCGGCGAGCGCCGTCTCGAGCACGTCGAGCCGAACGCGCCCGACTTCGTCGACGGGGATCTCCTCGATGACCGCACCCTCGTGCTGCGCGAGCCACTCGACGGTGTCGATCGTGGCGTGGTGCTCCCCCGCCGGGACGAGGAGGCGGGGGCGCGACCCGGCTCCGGCGGGCGCGCTCGCCTGCCGCTGCCACCACAGCCCCTTGATCGCGAGGTTCACCGCTTCGGTGCCGTTGCCGGTGAAGACGAGCTCGATGCCGTCGGCGCCGAGGGTCGCGGCGATGCGCTCGCGCGACTCCTCGAGGAGCCGCTTCGCCTGCTGCCCGGCGCTGTGGATCGAGGAGGGATTGCCGACCACGGCGAGCGCGGCGGTGAGCGCCTCGATCGCCTCGGGCAGCATCGGGGTCGTCGCGGCGTGGTCGAGATAGACCATGTGCCCTCCAACCCGTGGCTCCGGCGTGCGGACTGCATGCGCCTGCAGGCGTGTCGCCTCCACGAACTACTGTAGATCGCATGCCCGCCCCCGATCCCCTGCACGACCTCGGCGTTCGCGCCGGAGCCGACGGCGGCGAGATCCGGATCTGGTCCGAGCACGCGACATCCGTCGACCTGGTGGTGTTCGACGAGGACGATCTCGACTGGGCGACGGAGCGAACGCCGCTCAGCCGCGATGAGCACGGCGTGTGGCACGGCGCCTCGGCGGCACTCGTGCCCGGATCGCACTACAGCTTGCGGATCGACGGTCCGGCCGGGCTCGACCATGCGTTCAACCCGGTGCACAACCTGCTCGACCCCTACGCACGCGGACTCGCGCGGGCCGACGACGGGTCGTGGCGCGGCGTCGCCCTCGGCGGCCTCGCGGACTCGGGCTTCGAGTGGGGCGGCGTCGCCAAGCCGCGCGTGCCGCTCGACCGCACGGTCGTCTACGAGGCGCACGTGCGCGGTTTCTCGAAGCTCAACACGGCGATTCCCGAGCCGCTGCGCGGCACGTACGCCGGGCTCGCGCATGACGCCTCCCTCGAGTACCTCACGGACCTCGGCGTCACGACCGTCGAGCTCCTGCCCGTGCAGGCCTTCGTCTCCGAACAGCGGCTCGTCCGGCAGGGCCGGCTGAACTACTGGGGATACAACACCCTCGCCTTCTTCGCGGCTCACGCGCCGTACGCGAGCGCCGCCGCTCAGGCCGAGGGTGCCACCGCGGTGCGCCGCGAGTTCGCCGGCATGGTGCGCCGCCTGCACGAAGCCGGCCTCGAGGTCGTGCTCGATGTCGTCTACAACCACACCGCCGAGGAGGGTCGGCAGGGGCCGACCTTCTCGTTCCGTGGCATCGACAACGCCGAGTACTACCGGCACGACGCCCACGGCCGCTACGTCGACACCACCGGGTGCGGCAACACGCTCGACTTCGGCCACGAGCCTCCCGTGCGGCTCGTGCTCGACTCCATGCGGTACTTCGCCGACGAACTGCAGGTCGACGGTTTCCGCCTCGATCTCGCGGCGACCCTCGGCCGCGACGACCACGGCGCCTTCACGCCCGAGCACCCGCTGCTCCGCGGAATGCTCGATGACCCCGTGATCGGCGCGTCGAAGCTCATCGCCGAGCCCTGGGACGTCGGTCCCGGCGGCTGGCAGACCGGCAACTTCCCGCGTGGGTTCAGCGAGTGGAACGACCGCTACCGCGACCGAATGCGCGACTTCTGGCTCGGCGACCTCCGACGCGAACGTGAGACGGGTTCGGCCGGCAGCGGCATCGGACGCTTCGTGACGCGCCTCGCGGGCTCGGCGAGCACGTTCTCGCCCGAACGCGGTCCGCTCGCGAGCCTCAACTTCATCACGTCGCACGACGGCTTCACCCTCGCCGACCTCACCGCCTATGACGTGAAGCACAATCAGGGCAACGGCGAGAACAACCGCGACGGCAGCGACTCGAACAACTCGTACAACCACGGCGTCGAGGGCGAGGCGGCCGATCCTGAGGTCCGCGCGGCGCGCCGGCGGAGCATCCGGAACCTCCTCGGCACCCTGCTGCTGTCGGCCGGAGTGCCGATGCTCACCGCCGGCGACGAATTCGGCAGAAGCCAGCGCGGCAACAACAACGCGTACTGCCACGACTCGCCGCTCAATTGGCTCGCCTGGGACGCCGAACGCCGGCCGCGGTTCGCGCCCGAGCTGATCGCGACCGCCCGCCACCTCATCCGGCTGCGTCGTGAGAACCCCGCGTTGCGGCCCGTGCACTTCGGCCGGCTCGGCGAGACGACGCCGGGCGCGACGCAGATGGACTGGTTCAACGCCGACGGCGGCACGATGACGATCGACGACTGGAACTCCCCCGCCGAGCGCACGCTGCAGTTCCTCGCCGCATCGACCCCCGAGTTCGAGGCGTTCAACCGCATCCTCCTCATCGTGCACGCGCACGAAGCCGTCACCGAGGTCGTGCTTCCGACTCACCAGGGAGTCACCGGGTACACGCTGCTCTGGGACTCCGCCGAGGAGTCGCCCTCGGCCGCATCGAGCGAGCATGCACCGGGCGACCGCATCGAGATCGCGCCGCAGTCGATGCGCCTGTTCCGGGCCGACGGCGGCGAATGATGGCCAAGCGCACGGATGCCTCGGCCGGCACTCCCGCGACGCTCGCCCTCACCCGCGCGGGCGTCGCGTTCACGGCCCGCACGTACGAGCACGACCCGCGGGCCGCGGCATACGGACTCGAGGCCGCCGAGAAGCTCGGAGTCGATCCCGGGCGGGTGTTCAAGACGCTGCTCGCGAGCGTCGACGGCGAGCTCGCGGTCGGCGTCGTGCCGGTCGCGCTCCAGCTCGACCTGAAGGCGCTCGCGCACGCGCTCGGCGGCAAGCGCGCCGAGATGGCCGACCCGACGCTCGCCGAACGCAAGACGGGCTACGTCGTCGGCGGCATCAGCCCCATCGGGCAGAAGACGCCGCTGCCGACCGTGCTCGACGAGTCCGCGATCCTCTTCGAGACGGTTCTCGTCTCGGGCGGGCGGCGCGGCCTCGACCTCGAGCTCGCGCCCGACGACCTCCTCGCCGTCACCGGCGGCCGGTACGCGCCGATCGCCGCGCCCGCTGAGCCTCCCGCTCGCTGAGCGTCCCGCTCGCTGAGCTCGTCGAAGCGAGCACCTCGCGCCTCATCGCGCCCGCCGCGAATGCAGGAAGACACGCCGACGCGGCATCCGGAGCAGGCGCCACCGACGGCGTGTCGTTCAGAAGTTCCTGCATTCGCGAGGGCGAGGGTGAGCCTGAGCAGATGGGTCGGCTGCAGAGGAGGGCTGGACCGGGTTGGATCTGGCGGTCGCCCTAGCCGGCGACCGCGACGAGCCCGAGCTCGGCGGGCGACAGGAGCAGCGGATGCCGCGGCACCACGCGCACCGTGTAGCCGAACGCGCCCGCCCGGTCGAGCACGACGGTGCCCGTGTACAGGCGGGGTCCCGCGGCAGCGGCGGCCGGGGCATCCGTAGCCGATGCATCCGCGGCCGGGGCATCCGTCGGCCGCGGGCTCCAATGCCGCGCGTCGTGCGGCGTCGATGGTGTCGTCGGTTCGGCTGCGCCCGTATGCCACCTCGACCGTGACGTCGTCGGGCGAGAGTCCGTCGAGCTCGACGTACGCGCGCAGGTGCAGCTCGTCGCCGACGTGGGGTGCCTCGACGCCGCCCGACTCGACATGCACGACGTGCACCCCGGGCCACGCCGCACGCACCTTGGCCGACCATGCGGCGAGCTCACGGGCGCCGCGGGCACCGTCGGCGCGCACGAGCGCCGCGTGCTCGGCCGCCGGGCGATAGAGCCGCTCGACGTACTCGCGCACCATGCGGTCGGCGCCGAGCTCGGGCGCGAGCGTGGCGAGGGTCGTCCGTACGCGGCGGACCCACTCGACCGGCACGTCGTCGCCGTCGCGCTCGTAGTAGCGCGTGGCGACTCGGTGCTCGAGCAGTTCGTAGAGGGCGGCCGCCTCGAGCGCGTCGCGCTCACCGGCGTCGCCGGCGGCATCCGCTGAGGGGATGACCCAGCCGTAGTCGTCGCCGGCGTACTCGGCCCACCAGCCGTCGAGGATCGACAGGTTCAGGGCGCCGTTCATCGCGGCCTTCATGCCGGAGGTGCCGCACGCCTCGAGCGGGCGGAGCGGGTTGTTCAGCCACACGTCGCAACCCGGGTAGAGGATCTCGGCCATGCCCATGTCGTAGTCGGGCAGGAAGACGATGCGCTCCCGCAGCTCGGGCTGCTGCGCGAACTGCACGAGCTGCTGGATGAGCCGCTTGCCCTCGTCGTCGGCGGGATGCGACTTGCCGGCGATCACGAACTGCACGGGCCGTTCGGGGTTCGTCAGGATCGACTTCAGGCGCTCGGGGTCCTGCAGCATGAGGGTGAGTCGCTTGTAGGTCGGCACTCGGCGGGCGAACCCGACGGTGAGGGTGTCGGGGTCGAGGACCTGCGAGACCCACTTCGGCGCCGGTGCGCCCGAATGCTGGTCGCTCCATGCTGCGGCGAGGCGGCGCCGAGCGTCCTCGACGAGTTGGAGGCGCATCCGCCGCTTCACGTTCCAGAACTCGGCGTCGGAAAGTGCGGGGCTCCGCCAGTCGGCGTGCTCCGTGTCGTCCGTGCCGAGCGTCGTCTCGGCGACGCCGAGCAACGCCGGATCGGTCCAGGTCGGCGCGTGCACGCCGTTCGTGATCGAGGTGATCGGCACCTCATCGGCGTCGAAGCCGGGCCAGAGGTTGCCGAACATGTGCCTGCTGACATCGCCGTGCAGCTTCGAGACGCCGTTCGCGTGCTGGGCGAGCCGCAGGCCCATGACCGCCATGTTGAAGGCGCTCGTGGCCGGGTCGGCACCGGGTTCGACGCCGAGCGCGAGCGCGTCGGCGGGATCGACGCCCGGCAGCAGGGCACTCGTGAGGTAGCGCTCGACGAGGTCGTGATCGAACCGGTCGATGCCGGCGGCAACCGGGGTGTGCGTCGTGAAGACCGTGCCGGCGCGCACGAGTTGCAGCGCCTCGGCGAACGAGAGTCCCTCGCCGATGTACGTCGCGATGCGCTCGAGTCCGAGGAAGCCGGCGTGACCCTCGTTCATGTGGAAGACGTCGGGCGCGGGATTTCCGGTGAGCTCGGTCCACGCGCGGACTGCGCGCGCGCCGCCGATGCCGAGCAGCAGCTCCTGCAGCAGCCGGTGCTCTCCGCCGCCGCCGTAGAGCCGGTCGGTGACGGAGCGCAGCGCGTCGGTGTTCGCCGGGATGTCGGTGTCGAGCATCAGGAGCGTGATGCGCCCGACCGACGCCTTCCAGACCCGAGCGTGCAGGCTCGCGTCGTCGGGCAGCCCGAGTGTCACCTGCACGGGCGAGCCGTCGGGCCTGCGCAGCACCGAGAGCGGCAGGCCGTCGGGGTCGAGCACCGGGTAGCGCTCCTGCTGCCATCCGTCGGGCGAGATCGACTGCGAGAAGTACCCCGCCTTGTAGAAGAGCCCGACGCCGACGAGGGGAACACCGAGATCGGATGCCGCCTTCAGGTGATCGCCCGCGAGGATTCCGAGTCCCCCCGAGTACTGCGGCAGCGCTGACGTGATGCCGAACTCGGGCGAGAAGTAGGCGATCGTGCGCGGCGTCTCGGCGCCGAGGGACTGGAACCAGCGCGGCTCGGCGAGGTATTCGCGCAGGTCTGCGCGCTCACGTTCGGCCCACTCGACGTAGTCGCCGTCGGCCGCGAGCTCGTCGAGCCGTGCAGGGTCGACCTCGCCGAGGAACGCGACCGGGTCGCGCTCGGTGCTGCGCCACAGCCCAGGATCGATGTGCTCGAAGAGGCGACGCGTCGGCTCGTGCCACGACCAGCGCAGGTTTCCCGCGAGCTCCTCGAGGGCACTGAGCGCCCCGTGGAACGACGGCGCGAACGGTGAACTTGCGAATCGGCTTCACGCGCTCCACCCTAAGTCGGACGCGTGTCGAACGCATGAACGGCAGCCATCACAGACCTCTCCGATCCGCCTCGGCGCCGTCAACCGCGAAGGCCGGCCAACTCGACTGCACCGGGTTTCGACGGCCCCAACTCGCGCGAACACGCTACGGTCGAACCGTGACGACCGCCCTTGTGCTCGCCGGCCGGATCCCCGTGACCCGGCTCTCCCCCGCCGCGCCCGATCCGCGCTGGCACCCGAAGGCGTTCGAGGGCGAGGTCGTGCCGTTCCGCGCGTCGGTGTTCCGCGAGGGACACGACCAGGTCGGCGCGATGCTCGTGCTGAGCTCGCCGTCAGGGCAGGTACGAAACGAGCGGATGTCCCCGCTCGCGCCCGGCACCGACCGGTGGGAGGCGAAGGCCCTCCTCGACGAGACCGGCGAGTGGCACTGGCACGTGACAGGGCTTCGACGACGAGATCGCGACCTGGCGGCACGACGCCGCCCTCAAGGTCGACGCGGGCGTCGACGTCGAGCTCATGTTCGAGATCGGCGCGCGGCTGCTCGAGCGTGCGGTCGACGAGAAGTCCCGGCCGCTCGCAGCCAGGAAGCGGCTCACGGCGCTCGCGATGGCGCTGCGCGACACCGGGGCATCCGTCGCCGACCGCCGTCCCCTGATCGACCACCGAGCCCTCGACGAGTTCGAAGCCCGCCCGCTGACGCGACTCACGTCGGACTCCCCCGAGCACACGATCCTCGTCGAACGTCGCCGTGCGGGCGTGGGCTCCTGGTACGAGTTCTTCCCGCGCTCCGAGGGTGCGAAGCACCTGAAGGACGGCGGCTGGAAGAGCGGCACGTTCCGCACAGCAGCCAAGCGGCTCGACGGGGTGGCCGCGATGGGCTTCGACGTCGTCTACCTGCCCCCGATCCACCCGATCGGCGTCACGAACCGCAAGGGGCCGAACAACACCCTGTACCCAGGCCCGTACGACCCCGGCTCGCCGTGGGCGATCGGCGGCCCGCTCGCAGACGGCAGCGCGGGTGGACACGACACCCTGCATCCCGACCTCGGCACGCTCGCCGACTTCCGCGCGTTCGTTCGCCGCGCGGCTGCGCTCGGCATCGAGGTCGCCCTCGATCTCGCGCTGCAGGCCTCCCCCGACCACCCGTGGGTGACGGAGCATCCGGAGTGGTTCACCCGATTGCCCGACGGCACGATCCGCTACGCGGAGAACCCTCCGAAGAAGTACCAGGACATCTACCCGGTGAACTTCGACGACGACCCCGAGGGCATCTTCGACGAGGTGCTGCGCATCCTGCGGCACTGGATGAAGCAGGGCGTGCGGATCTTCCGCGTCGACAACCCGCACACGAAGCCGCTCGGGTTCTGGGAGCGGCTGATCGCCACGGTGAACGCGGATGACCCGGGCGTCGTGTTCCTCGCCGAGGCGTTCACGCGGCCCGCGATGATGCAGGCACTCGCGATGGTCGGCTTCCAGCAGTCGTACTCGTACTTCACGTGGCGGAACACGAAGGAGGAGCTCGAGGAGTTCCTCACCTCCGTGTCGCAGGAGACCGCCGACTTCATGCGGCCGAACCTGTTCGTGAACACCCCCGACATCCTCACGGAGTACCTGCAGTTCGGCGGGCCGGCCGCGTTCACGGTGCGCGCGACGATCGCCGCGACCGCCGCGCCGTCGTGGGGCGTCTACTCGGGGTTCGAGCTCTTCGAATCGGTCGCCCGCCCCGGCGCCGAGGAGGCGATCGACAACGAGAAGTACGAGTACAAGCCGCGCGACTTCGCGGGCGCCGAGAAGGCCGGCAGATCGCTCGCGCTCTACCTCGGCATCCTGAACCGCATCCGCGCCGAGCATCCGGCGCTCGGCCAGCTCCGCAACATCCGCTTCCACCGAACCGAAGACGACTCGGTGCTCGCCTACTCGAAGCACCTCGAAGGGCGTTTCACGCCCGACGGCGTCGACGACACGATCATCGTCGTCGCGAACGTCGACCCGCACTCGGTCAGGGAGACCACGGTGCACCTCGACCTCGCCGCCATCGGGCTGACGCCCGGCATCCGCTTCGAGGTCGAAGACCTCGTGACCGGGCACCGCTGGGACTGGGGCGACGCGAACTACGTGCGACTCGACGCCTTCACGCGGCCCGCGCACATCCTGCACGTCGTTCGGAGTTCGCATGCCTGACAGGATGTCCCAGACCGGCCCCGTCGTCGCCGACGAGGTGCTCGCTGCCCTCGCCGAGGGTCGCCACTCCGATCCGCACTCGGTCCTCGGACAACACGGATTCGACCTGCCCGGCAGCGCCGCCACGCACACCGTCGTCCGCACGCGGCGACCCCTCGCCGACAGCGTCGAGGCGATCCTCGACGACGGCGCGGTGCTGCCACTGGGCCACATCGGCCACGGCATCTGGGCAGGGGCGGGCGACTTCGGTCCCGTCGGCTACCGCGTCCGGGCACGCTACGGCGACGAGGAGTGGACGAGCGACGACCCCTACCGCTTCGCCCCGACGATCGGCGAACTCGACCTGCACCTCATCGGCGAGGGACGCCACGAGGAGCTCTGGCGGGTGCTCGGTGCTCACCACCGGGTGCACTGGGGCCTGGGCGGCGGGGTGCACGGCACCGCATTCACCGTGTGGGCGCCGCGCGCCCGCGCCGTTCGCGTCGTCGGCGACTTCAACCGCTGGGACGGCACGGCCCATGCCATGCGCAGCATGGGCGCCGCGGGCATCTGGGAGCTCTTCGTGCCCGACCTCGCGCCGGGCACGGTCTACAAGTTCGAGCTCCTCACTCCGGCCGGCACCTGGGTGATGAAGGCCGACCCCATGGCCAGGCAAGCCGAGATCGCGCCCGCCACCGCCTCGGTCGTGAGCGTCAGCTCCCACGCATGGGGCGACGACGAATGGATGTCGCGGCGGGCATCCACGAATGCGCACGAGCTGCCGATGAGCATCTACGAGCTCCACCTCGGCTCGTGGCGTCCCGGCAAGGGCTACCGCGACGTCGCCGACGAGCTCATCGAGTACCTCGGATGGCTCGGCTACACGCACGTCGAGTTCATGCCGCTCGCGGAGCATCCGTTCGGCGGCTCCTGGGGCTACCAGGTGACCGGCTACTATGCCGTGACCAGCCGCTTCGGCTCCCCCGACGACCTCAAGTACCTCATCGATCGCCTGCACCGGGCGGGCATCGGCGTGATCATGGACTGGGTGCCGGGCCATTTCCCGAAAGACGACTGGGCGCTCGCCCGCTTCGACGGGGAGCCGCTCTACGAGCACCCCGACCCGCGCCGTGGCGAGCAACTCGACTGGGGCACGTACGTCTTCGACTACGGCAACCCGCGGGTGCGCAACTTCCTCGTCGCGAACGCCCTGTTCTGGCTCGAGGAGATGCACGTCGACGGCCTGCGCGTCGACGCGGTGGCCTCGATGCTCTACCTCGACTACTCACGTGACGAAGGCGGCTGGCTGCCGAACATCTACGGCGGCCGCGAACACCTCGAGGCCATCAGCTTCCTGCAGGAGGCGACGGCGACCGCCTACAAGCGCAATCCCGGCATCGTCATGGTCGCCGAGGAGTCCACGAGCTGGCCGGGGGTCACCGCGCCGACGTCGACGGGCGGGCTCGGGTTCGGCTTCAAGTGGAACATGGGCTGGATGCACGACACGCTGCAGTACATCCAGACGGACCCGATGTACCGCTCGCACCACCACAACGACCTCACGTTCTCGTTCCTGTACGCCTTCAGCGAGCACTTCGTGCTGCCGATCAGCCACGACGAGGTCGTGCACGGCAAGGGCTCGCTCATCCGCAAGATGCCGGGCGACCACTGGCAGCAGCTCGCGAACGTGCGCGCGTATCTCTCGTACATGTGGGCGCACCCCGGCAAGCAGCTGCTCTTCATGGGCCAGGAGTTCGGCCAGCTCTCCGAGTGGAGCGAGGAACGCGGCCTCGACTGGTGGATCCTCGACCAGCCGAGCCACAGACAGCTCGCCGAGTTCGTCGGCGCGCTGAACCGCACCTACCGGGCGACGGCGGCGCTCTGGCAGCTCGACGACGACGCGGCCGGCTTCGAATGGGTCGAGGGCGGCGCCGCCGCAGAGAACGTCATCGCCTTCCTCCGCTACGACCGGGAGCGCCGGCCGCTGCTGTGCATCGTGAACTTCGCGGGCCGTCCGCACGAGGGCTTCCGGCTCGGCCTGCCGACCGCAGGGCGATGGCGCGAGGTGCTGAATTCGGATGCCGCGGAGTTCGGCGGCTCGGGCGTCGGCAACCTCGGCGGCGTCGAGGCGACCGACTCGCCGTGGGCCGGACGCCCCGCGTCGGCGTCGTTCACGCTGCCGCCGCTCGGAGCGGTGTGGTTCACGCTCGAGGCGTGAGCCGCGGCATCCGCCGACCGTAGCCGGTTCAGCGGAGCAGTCCGGTTCAGCAGAGCAGGCCGGTTCAGTAGAGCAGGTTGGTGAGGCGACGCCGCGCGGTCGCCACGCGCGGGTCGTCGGTGCCGACGACCTCGAAGAGCTCGACGAGTCGCTCGCGCACGCGCTTCTTGCCCTCGGCGTCGAGCGACGGGAACAGCGTCAGCAGGCGGTCGAACGCGTCATCGACGTGTCCGCCCGAAAGGTCGAGGTCGGCGACGTCGAGCTGCGCGTCGAGATCGTGTGGTGCGGATGCCGCGGCGCTGCGAATCGAGTCGAGGGTCTTGCCCGCGAGCCGGCCGAGCAGGTTCGCCTGTGCGAGCCCCGCAACCGCAAGAGTGTCGCGGGGATCTTGAGCGATCGCGGTACGGTACGCGGATGCCGCGGCCTCGAAGTCGCCGCGCTCGATCGCGTCGTACGCCTCCTGGTGGTGCGGCGGGAGGGGTTCCTCGGCGGGTTCGGCTGCCTCGACGCCCTCGGCGCCGGCGCCGTTCGCCTCGATACGGCCGGAGACGCCGTGCTGCGCACCGAGCTCGAGCAGCTGGTCGAAGAGCTGCTCGATCACGTCGTCGGGCTGCACCCCGGCGAAGAGCGGCACCGGCTGGCCCGCGACGACGGCGACGACGGTGGGGATCGCCTGGGCCTGGAACGCCTGCACGAGCTGAGGGCTGCGATCCGCGTCGGCGGCGGCGAGCACGAGTCGTCCGTCGCGGGCGCGCACGAGTCGCTCGAGGCTCGCGAGGAGCGCCGTCGACTGCTCACTCCACGAGGCCCACAGGGCGACGACGACCGGCACGGTGCGCGAGAGTTCGAGCGTCGAGCCGAAGGCCGCGTCATCCGTCTCGAAGACGATCGGGTCTTGTGGGCCGGATGCCTCGCGCGCAGGCTGCTGCGAACGCTGGACGAGCGCCGACAGGTCGACGGCGCCGCGCAGGCCGTTCGGCGGAATCGCGTTCGTCACGGGACCTCCGATGCTCCGATCAGGCTCTCAGACCAGCCGAGTAGACGGATCTGCTCCCCTTCGCCGGTGCCGACACCCGGCACGTAGAAGAGCAGCTGGATGCCGACGAGACGCTGCACGCCCTTCGCGCTCTTCTCGGTGAACCCTGAGAGCGCGGCGCCCGGCGCACCCTCCTGGAATCCGATCGTACCGCCGTTGCTCGGGGTGACCTGTTCGGTCTGCTGGAGTGAGACGGTCACGAGGGCGCCGGCGTCGTTCGTCGCGAGTGCGATCGCGGGGTCGTCGCCGACCACGTTCGAGAAGGCGATGTTCGCCTCCTGCCCGGCGAGCTCCGCCCTGCGCGCCTCTTGGCCGGTGACGCCGAGCTGCTCGCGCAGAACGTCGCCTGCGGGGTCGAACATCGTCGCGAACTCGGAGGCGTCGCCCTTCAGCAGCACGTCGGCGTACGCGGCCGCGACGTCGCCGGTCGGCATCACGAGGCCCTTGAAATCCGGCGAGATCGGCGCGGCGCCGATCGACGCGGGTGCGACCTCGGGCACGTCGGCGTCGGGAGCGAGCGCCATCGCGTACTCGACCTTGTAGTTCTCGCGCGGCGACGCCTGCGTGAGCACGAGCGCTGTCGGCGCGACCGTCGGGTCATCGGAGTTCTTCGTGATCGTCAGCACGGTGCGCGGCCAGCCGGTGACCTGCTGGGGCAGCGTGACGTCCAACGGCGAGGCCGGGATGGCTGCCGGCGCGGGCTGATCGGGCAGCACGCCGCGGATGGCGTAGTTCGCCGTGCGAGCCGCGAGAGCGGGACCGGTGAAGCGGAGGGCGGCGGTCGCCGCGTCGCGCGAGGCGTCGACCTCGCCCGCGAACACGGAGATGCCGCGCATGATGCGCTCCATCTGCGGAACGGTGACCGCGGGTTCGGCTGCCAGCTCGCCGTCAGCGGGCTCGCCGGTCGGGTCGCCGGTGGCCGCGCCCGGAGTCGCCGGGGCGCTCGTTGCCGGGGCAGTGCCCTGATCGAACGTCGGCCAGTAATCGGCCGAGCAGGCGCTGAGCGCGAGCGCCGGGATCGCGATCAGGGGAACGAGGGCCACACGCTTCGACCGGGAGGAGATCGCGCGCCGGCCGCCTCCCGCGACCTGGCTGCGCCGCGGCGGCTTGGGGGCGCTGGGCAGCTTTCCGCGGGGTCCACTCGAGGAACTCCGCCGGGGACCGCGTGCGCGGCGATGGTGCACGAAACCCGAGATCAAGAGCACGATGCCGGCGAGGAACACGAGCGCGCCGCCGACGATGAGCGGACCTGCCCACGGCGTCGCGTTGTCGAGCGGCCAGCTGATCGTGAATCGCGACGGCGCCTGCTCCGCGCCGGGAGACGCGATCAGCACGGAGATGCCCTCGGGCACATCGATCGTGGTGGTGAGCGACCCCTCCTTGGAGAACTCGTCGAGCCACAGGTCGGAGCCGACGGGAGACGGCACGACTTCGGCTTCGGTGGCCGTGGGTGCGGGCGTGGCGCCATCGGTGCCGGTCGCCGGCTGCGGTGCGGTCTCATCGGTCGGCGGCGTCGTGTCGCCGCCGGGCTCGGGGGCGACGACCTCGCTCACGAGTTCGTCGGCGTCGGCGTCGTACTGCACTGACGAGTACGGCAGGTCGCCGATCCAAGCCTGCACGTCGGAGCTGCGACCGTAGGAGAGGAACACCTGGTCCGCGCCGGAGACGGTGAGCGTCTGCTTTCCCGGATGTGCGGCGAGCGCCTCGGGCCCCACCACGACGAAGTCGGTCTGACCCGTGGACTCGGTCGACAGCGCCACGCGGTCGGGTTCGAGGAACACAGTGCGCTGGGCGATGCCGAGCCCGATCATCACGGCCGCGGCGATGAACGCCACGATTGCGAGGACGAAGCGCACGAATAAACCTCCAGTGCCGCCAGGGGCGGCGTGTGACAAAAGACAGTCCACACTACTGGCGGTGTCTGGGAGAGTCCTAACCACCGGCTGGGGATCAGGTGACGGAGTGTGTGGGATCGGGTGAACGAGGGGCTTGCGCATGCCCGTACAATCGGATCACATCCCGCATGAGCCCCCACAAAAGCGGGACACGAGCCCGGAGGAAGAATGGCCGTCGAAGAAACCGAGTTCACGCAGGTGTTCCGCGGATACGACAAGGACGAGGTCGACAAGGCCATCAACGGACTTCGTCGCGACATCATCGCCGCGAACAACCAGACCGCGGACAACACGAAGGAGAACAAGCGACTCCTCGCCCGCATCGAAGAGCTGACCGCAGAACTCGAAGAGGTCGGCAGCCCGACCTTCTCCGGACTCGGCACGAAGCTCGAGAACACGCTTCGCGTCGCCGAAGAGCAGTCGACGCGCCTCATCGCGCAGGCCGACATCGACGCCGAGAAGCTGCGCCGCGCCGCCGAAGACGAGGCGCACCTCATGCGCTCGGATGCGCACGAACTCGCCGAGCGCACGCTCACCGAAGCGCGCGCGCAGGCGAACCGCATCCTCGAGAACGCCCGCGCCGAGGCCGACGACATGGTCTCCCGTTCGCACGAGGCGAGCGAGCAGCTCCGGCAGGACGCCGCGCGCGACGCCGCCGCGATCCGTGGCGCCGTCGCCACCGAGACCGCCGAGCTCCGCTCGAGTGCGAAGCGCGAGTCCGCGGCGATGACCGCAGGGGCTGAGCGAAAGGCGTCCGAGATCCTCGTCGCCGCCAACGCCGAGGCGACCACGGCTCGCGCGACCGCTGCTGGGCTGACGCAGGAGACCGAGCAGACCCGCGCCGAGGTCGCGATCGAGCTCGATCGGGCCCGCGCCGACCTCGCCAAGGAGACCGAGCAGGCGCGCATCGACCTCGCCGCCGAGACCGAGCAGTCCCGTCTCGACCTCGCGCGCGAGTCGGCAGAGGCGCGGGCAGACATCGACGCCGAGATCACCGAGCGCCGCGCCGCGCTCGTGCACGAGCTCGAGCAGGCCCGCACCGATCTCGAGCACGAGCTCGAGGCCGATCGCACCGCGCTGGTCGAGCAGCGCGCGCAAGCGAAGGTCGACGTCGAGCGCGAGGCCGAGGCCGCGCGCCTGAAGCTCCAGCACGAGCTCGAACGCATCCGCGCCAAGCACGCCGCCGACCTCGAGCAGATGCGCGCCGACCTCGCCCTCGAACAGGAGCAGGCCCGGGCAGACTTCGAGGCAGAGTCGGAGCAGGGCCGAATCGACCTCGACAACCAGCTCACCGCGATGCGCAAGAAGACGACCCACGAGGTCAACCGCATGCGTCGCGAGATCGAGAAGGCCCACCTCGACCTCGAGTCGGAGCTGTCCACCAAGCGCGACGAAGCCGAGCAGGAGCTGCTCACCGCGCACCAGGAGGCGGTCGCCCAGACCCAGAAGTTCCTCGACGACGCGAACGCCGAGCTCGCCGAGGCGATCGCTCGCACCGCCGAGAGCCGTGCCGAGGCCGACCGCCTCGAGACCGACGTGCGCGCCGACATCGGCGGCATCCGCGACAAGGCCGACGAGGAAGCGCGCGAGCGCATCGCCGCCGCCCACGACCAGGCTCGCAAACTCATCGCCGACGCCGAGGAGCGCACCCGCGCCCTCGTCGCCGACGCTGAAGACCGCCTCTCGCAGATCAAGATCGAGCGCGACGCGGTCGCCGGGTACTTCGAAAGCCTTCGCGGCGTGCTGACGCAGGCAGAGAAGGCGGCGGCCGCCACCAAGTAGTCGACGAGCAGGGAACGCACCCGGTTCCATGAAGATCCAGAACGCGTTCCGCATCGGCCTCGTCGGCACCCTCGGTGTCGGCGTGGGCCTGCTCATCCTCACGTCGATCGCGGCGCTGTCGACGATCATCACCTACATCGGCGCGGCACTGTTCCTGGCCCTCGGCCTCGATCCGGCGATCAGCTGGCTCGAGCGCCGAGGGCTTCCGCGTTGGGCCGCGATACTCATCGTGATGACCGTCGTCGGCCTCCTCGTCGCGGCGCTCGTGCTGGCGGTCGTGCCGATCATCGTCGACCAGGTCAGCCAGCTGGTCGAGGAGATCCCCCGCATCGTCGAGCGCGTCAACTCGCAAGACTGGATCGAGGGGCTGAAGGAGCAGTTCCCGCAGGTCCCCGTCGACGAGATCAGCACGCAGATCACCACGGGGCTCACGGACTTCTTCACGAACCCCGACAAGCTGAGCGAACTCGCCGGCGGTGTGCTCCAGGTTGCCGTGGCCATCGGCACCGGCGTCTTCGCCGTGGTCGTCGTCTTCATCCTCATGCTGTACTTCACGGCATCGCTCAACACCGTGAAGCGCGCGACCTACCAGCTCGTTCCTGCCTCGAGGCGGGCCCGCTTCACCGATCTCACCGAGCAGATCACGCAGTCCGTCGGCCGGTACGTCCTCGGGCAGGTCTCGCTCGCAGCCGTCAACGGAGTCGCGAGCTTCATCTTCCTGTCGATCATCCAGGCGCCGTTTCCGGCCGTTCTCGCGTTCCTCGCGTTCCTGTTCTCGCTCGTGCCGCTGGTCGGCACGCTGACGGGCTCGATCGTGATCGTGCTCGTCTGCCTCATCCCGGGGCTCGGTTCACCGTTGACGGCGCTCGTCGCGGCGATCTACTACGTGATCTACATGCAGGTCGAGGCGTACGTCCTGAGCCCGCGCATCATGAACCGGGCGGTGAAGGTTCCGGGCGCCCTCGTCGTCATCGCGGCGCTCGCCGGCGGCTCACTCCTCGGCATCCTCGGCGCCCTCGTCGCGATTCCGGTCGCAGCCGCCATCCTGCTCATCATCAAGCAGGTCGTGATCCCCCGGCAGAACGAACTGTAGGCGTTCGAATCGTCAGACGGATGCCGCGGGCCACACCGTGGGCAATGGCAGCGCGGCCGGATTCACCGCGGCGACGATCTCGTCGAGCACGCGGCGCGTCTGCGCCTCGCCGACCCAGAGATGCTTGCCGCCCGTCACATCGACGCGGCGAAGCTGCGGGAGCCCCGCGAAGCGCTCGGCGGCCTCGGCCGGACGCAGGTAGTCGTCGTACTCGGGAATGACCGCGACGAGCGACGCATTCGTACCGCGCCACCGGGCGAGCTCTTCGTCGCTCGTGCGATGCAGCGGAGGAGAGAGCAGGATCGCACCGTCGATGCCGTGTTCGAGCCCGTACTTCAAGGCGAGCTCGGTGCCGAACGACCAGCCCAGGAGCCACGGATGCGGCAGGCCTCGGGCCTCGACGAATGCCATCGCCGCCGCGACATCCGCTCGCTCCTCGACGCCGTGGCTGAACGAACCCTCACTCGTACCCCGCGGTGACGTGGTGCCGCGGGTGTTGAACCGGAGCACCGCGAGGTCGGCGAGCGCCGGCAGCCGGGCAGCGGCCTTGCGGAGGATGTGCGAGTCCATGAATCCGCCCGCCGTCGGCAACGGATGCAGCGTCACGAGCGTCGCGACCGGATCGCGGTCGAGGGGTGTCGCGAGCTCGCCGACGAGCGTGAGTCCATCGGCCGTGTGCAGCTCGATCTCCTCACGTCGTGCAGGCAGTTCGATGCCCGCACGGATCTCGACGCCGCCACTCTCGTCGTTCATCACCGGGTCCCGATCCTCCAGCAGTGCGCGTGCCAGTGTCGACGCGACGCGAGGTCGGCCGCGTCGCCGAGTACGCCGTCGGCGCGCCAAGCGACGAGGTGTGCGGTGCCTTGCGCGACCTCGAGGCCGCAGCCCGGGCAGATGTAGGCCTTCACCGCCTGCACCTCTGAGACCGGTTGCACGTTCCATTCGCGACCATCGCGAAGCTCGGTGCGACGCCACCCCGCGGTCAGTCGCTCGACGTCGAGCTCTGGATGCTCCTCGCGTGCACGGGCCGCCCGACTCCGGGATCGGTTCGAGCGTGCCATGCTTCCAGTCTAAACGCGGCCGGAGGTCGGCTCGCGCCGTACCGCCGCCGCGGTGCGATCAGTACCAGCCCTAGGCCTGCGAGTGCGCCCACGCGCCGCAGGGCGTGTCGTAGCGGCCCGTGATGTAACCGAGGCCCCACTCGATCTGCGTGCCGGCGTTCGTCTCCCAGTCGGCGCCGGCCGTGGCCATCTTCGAACCCGGGAGGGCCTGCGGGATGCCATAGGCACCGCTCGACGCGTTGTAGGCGTTGACCCGCCAGCCCGATTCCTTGCTCCAAAGTGCGACGAGGCAATCGAACTCGGTCGACGCCCATCCGCGCGCAGCCACGGCGCCCGCCGCGTACTCCTGCGCGGATCCGGGGTCGGGTGTCACGGCGGGCGGCGCCCACCCGCTCGACGCACTCGTGGACGCCGGAGCGAGTCGCACCGGCTCCGGCTTCTTCTCGACGACATAGCTCTCGCGGCCGACCGCGATGGTGTACTCGCCGTCGACGGTGTAGTCCTGCACCTTCTCGCCACCGAACCGGTCGCCGTCGAACGTGAAGTCGGACGATGCGGTCGCGCCCGAGTACGGGTCGACGACGTTCACGAGGAGAAAGCTCACCGAGGCGGTGAATGCGAAGACGACCGATACCGCTTGCTTCGCGCGGCCGGGCCTGCGGGAAGCACCGACAACGGCACGCCGCGGCTCGACCGCCTCATCCATGCCAGTGTGCCTACCCACGATTCGACGAGTGTATCGGAGGACGGGCGGCGGACACGAACCCTCGCCGTGATCTCATCGCACCGCGAGCATGACATCGACGACGGCATCGAGCAGGAGGTCGACCTGCGCCTCGCGGTAGCCGCCGCGCTGGGTCTTGAAGACGACGGTGCGGACATCTTCGACCGAGATGGGCCAGCCGTCGCGGAAGTAGCGAGTCAGCTTGTCGGCGATTCGGTCGACCTCGCGGGTGCTGTACCCGCGCACCAGGGGGTTCACGCGATCGAAGCGCTCGCCTTCGGGACGCGCGAGCCGGTTCGAGACGACTTGCGCGGTCGTGCGTGCCTCCCTGAGCCAGGACTCGTCGCCGTGAAGCCGCGCGGCGACCTGGCGTTCCTGGGCTGCGAACGCGTCTTCGAGCCGCTCGAGGGCGGCGTCGACGTGCGCGGTGGAGTACCCGCCCTTCTGCATGCCGAACGCCGTGAGCCGGATGCGGTCGGAGGTCAACGGCGCGTCATCCGCCCGCGCTCGCCCGTCGTAGGCGCGGCGAGCGAGCTGGAGGAACTCCTCGACCTGGACCGTGTTGTAGCCGAGTCGGGGCTTGCGAGCGCGAGGAAAGGTGGAATCCACCGGACCATTATCACCCGACGCTCAGCCGAAGATCCGGAACGCCACGAACGCGACCGCCGCCGACGGGAGGATCGAGTCGAGCCGGTCGAGGAAGCCCCCGTGCCCCGGCAACCACGAACTCATGTCCTTGATCCCGATGTCGCGTTTGATGAGCGACTCCACGAGATCGCCGAGCGTCGCCGTGAGGAAGATCGCGGCGCCGAAGATGAGCCCGAACCACCAGGTGTTGCCGAGCATCAGGGTTGAGAGCAGCACGCCGGCGACCAGGCTCGCCGCCGCTCCACCCGCGAAGCCCTCCCAGGTCTTCTTCGGGCTGATGATCGGCGCCATCTTGTGCTTGCCGAACATGAGCCCGAAGGCATATGCGCCGGTGTCGGCGGCGACCGCGGTGACGATGAAGGCGAGGGTCCACCATTGGCCGCCTTCGGCCGCTGTGAGCACGACCGCGAATGTCGCGAGGAACGTGACGTAGCCCTGCACGAACGCCCCTGCAGCGAGATCGCGCACCAGTGACGCGCCAGGTCGCCGGAACGCGGGCAGCGCCTGCTCGCCGAGCCGCCACACCGACACGATGAGGATGCCGCCGAGCACGGCGAGCAGCTGACCCCCCGGCGCCGCCGTAGTACGCGATCGGCACGGTGGCGACTGCCACGACCACCGTGGGGATCCGCGGCACGAGGTAGTCGGCCTTGCGCAGGGCCTGAGCGAGCTCATAGCTCGCGAAACCGGCGATCACCACCGCGAACACCATGAACAGCTCTTTGATGACGAGGAGGCTGAGCAGGAGCGCACCGCCGAACGCGAGGCCGATCAGGATTGCGCCGATGAGGTTGCGACCGGTGCGGGCCCTGATCTTCTCCTGCGTTTCGTCGAACTGTGCCCTGGATGCCTCGAACTGTCGCTCCAGGTCCGCCTTGCGGGCGTTCACCTGCGCACGGAATTCCTCGCGCGAGGTTCGTTCGTGCCCCCCGGCGTCCGACTTTCCCTCTCCTGGGACGCCCGACATGGTCTTTCCTCAAACCTCGAGGAGTTCGGCTTCCTTGCGCTTCAGCGCGTCGTCGATCGCGTCGACGTTCGATTTCGTGATCTGCTCGAGTTCCTTCTCGCCGCGAGAGACCTCGTCATCGCCGACCTCGCCCTTGAGTGCATCGAGGTCGTCTTTCGCCTTGCGGCGGATGTTGCGCACCGAGACGCGCGCGTCTTCGGCCTTCGAGCGAACGATCTTCACGAACTCCTTGCGACGCTCCTCGGTGAGCTCGGGGAGCGTGACGCGGATGATGTTGCCGTCGTTCGACGGGTTCGCACCGAGGTTCGGGGTGTCGCGGATCGCCTGCTCGATATCGCGGAGTGCGCTCTTGTCGTAGGGGGTCACGACGAGCGTGCGCGCCTCGGGATTCTGGAGCGACGCGAGCTGCGCGAGCGGTGTGGGGGTGCCGTAGTAGCTCACCATGATCTTCTGGAAGAGCTGTGGGTTCGCACGCCCGGTGCGAACCGTGGCGAAGTCGTCTTTCGCGACCTCGACAGCTTTCTGCATGCGTGCGGTGGCATCGGAAAGTACATCCGCGATCACGGGAACTCCTTCTGGTTCGCTACTCGGGACAGTCTATCGAGTCGAGGGTTGCACGCCGTTGCTCACGATCGTGCCGAGATCCGCACCGAGGATGGCCGCGGTCACGTTTCCGGCGGGCTCCATGCCGAAGACCTGCATCGGCATGCCGTTGTCCATGCAGAGGCTGAAGGCCGTCGAGTCCACGACCTTGAGACCGCGCTGCAACGCCTCCTGGTAGCTGATCCGGTCGATCTTGTGCGCGTCGGGATTCGTGCGCGGATCGTCGGAGTAGACGCCGTCGACGCCGTTCTTCGCGACGAGCACGACGTCGGCGTCGATCTCGAGGGCGCGCTGAGCTGCGACCGTGTCGGTCGAGAAGTACGGGAGCCCGGCGCCGGCGCCGAAGATGACGACACGGCCCTTCTCGAGATGGCGCTCCGCGCGTCGCGGGATGTACGGCTCAGCGACCTGGGTCATCGAGATCGCCGATTGCACGCGCGTCTCGGCACCGGCCTGCTCGAGGAAGTCCTGCAGGGCGAGCGAGTTCATGACCGTGCCGAGCATCCCCATGTAGTCAGCCCGTCCGCGATCCATGCCGCGTTGCGAGAGTTCCGCACCGCGGAAGAAGTTGCCGCCACCGACGACGATCGCGACCTCGACGGTGCGCGCGGCATCCGCGATCTCCCTCGCCAGCGAGCTGACGACATCGGGGTTCACCCCGAGCGCACCCCCGCCGAATGCTTCGCCCGAGAGTTTCAGCATCACCCTGCGCTTGCGATCAGCCATGCCCGACCGTCCTTCCCGTCTGGTCAAAACTACTGGTTCACCGTCGCCGGCGCAGATCCGGTTTCGGAGGCGACGTCGTACCCGAACGACCGCGGGCTCCGGACGCCACTCCGGACACAGCAAAGGGAGCCCGGATCGCGGGTGCGATCCGGACTCCCCATCGACAACTCAGGCGCCGACCTTGAAGCGAGCGAAGTCGCTCACCGTGAGGCCCGCGTCGGAGAGGACCTTGCTGACCGAGAGCTTGTTGTCCTTGGCGTAGTCCTGCTCGAGCAGTGCGACCTGCTTGAAGTAGGCGCCGAGGCGGCCCTCGATGATCTTCGGGAGGGCGGCCTCGGGCTTGCCCTCCTCGCGGGAGATCTGCTCGACGATCGCGCGCTCCTTCTCGACCGCGTCGGCCGGGACGTCCTCGCGGGTGAGGTACTCGGGGTTCGCGAACGAGATGTGCTGCGCAACCGAACGCGCGGTGTCCGCGTCGTCGCCGGCGTAGCCGAGCACGACGCCGACCTGCGGCGGGCAGGTCCTTCGACGTCTTGTGCAGGTAGATCGAGAAGTGCTCGCCCTTGACGAGACGGACGCGGCGGAGCTCGACCTTCTCGCCGAGAATGGCCGCCTCTCCATCGATCGCGTGGGCGACGGTCGACCGCCCGGAGGCCGCCGTGGGGTCGACGGTCGGCGCGGCCAGGGCCGCCTCGACGGTCTCGGCGCGCGCGGCCGCGACACCCGCGAGCACGCGGTCGGCGAGGCCGACGAACTTGTCGCCCTTGGCGACGAAGTCGGTCTCGCAGGCGAGCTCGATCATCGTGGCGGTGCCGTCGCCGTTGTCGACGGCGACGACGACGCCCTCGGCGGTGGAGCGGTCGGCGCGCTTGGCGTTGCCCTTCGCGCCCTTCAGGCGGAGGATCTCCACCGCCTTGTCCATGTCGCCGTCGGCCTCGACGAGTGCGTTCTTCGTGTCGACCATGCCGGTGCCGAGGCGCTCGCGCAGGGTCTTGACGTCTTCAAGACTGAAGTTGGCCATATCTGGAAGTCTCCTGGACTCGTGAACTTACTTGGACTCGGCTGCGGCGGCGCCTTCGGCGTCGGCCTCGGACTCGGTCGCGGCGATCTGCGCCTCGGCCTCGTCGACGACCTCGGCCGCCTCGACCTCTGCCTCGGCGACGGTCTCCGCGACATCGTCGGTCTCAGCCGACGCCTGCGAAGGGGTGTCCTCCGAGCCGGCCTGGAGGAGCTCCTGCTCCCACTCGGCGAGCGGCTCGACGGCCGAGACGTTGCCTTCGGCCTCGGGCTTCTGGTGGCGCTCGATGAGGCCCTCGGCTGCGGCATCCGCGATGATCCGGGTGAGCAGGCTCACGGAGCGGATCGCGTCGTCGTTGCCCGGAATCGGGTACTGCACCTCGTCGGGGTCGCAGTTCGTGTCGAGGATGCCGATGACGGGGATGCCGAGCTTCTTCGCCTCGTCGATCGCGAGGTGCTCCTTCTTGGTGTCGACGACCCAGAGTGCCGACGGCGTCTTCGACAGGTTGCGGATGCCGCCGAGCGACTTGTGCAGCTTGTCGAGCTCACGCTTCTTGATGAGGAGCTCCTTCTTGGTGAAGCCGCTCGTGGTGCCCTCGAAGTCGAGCTCCTCGAGCTCCTTCATGCGCGCGAGACGCTTGGAGACCGTGGTGAAGTTGGTGAGAAGGCCGCCGAGCCAACGCTGGTTGACGTACGGCTGGCCGACACGGGTCGCCTGCTCGGCGATGGACTCCTGCGCCTGCTTCTTCGTGCCGACGAAGAGGATGGTGCCGCCGTGGGCGACCGTCTCCTTGACGAAGTCGTACGCCTTGTCGATGTAGGCGAGCGACTGCTGCAGGTCGATGATGTAGATGCCGGAACGCTCGGTGAAGATGAATCGCTTCATCTTCGGGTTCCAACGGCGGGTCTGGTGCCCGAAGTGCACGCCGCTGTCGAGCAGCTGGCGGATGGTGACGACGGCCATGAGCCGTACTCCTCTGTTCTCAGTTGTCGCCCAGGCCGGCGGCCTGGAGCCCTGGTGCCCGGCACGGCTCCGCCCGCTCCGTGGAGTGGGACTGAGTGGAGTCGTCGACCGAATGGCACGCGTAGTCACCCCGGCGGACCGGGGTGCTCCCGACACTCTATCATCGGCACTGGTCCTCCCCAACCGCCGCCGATGGTCGGCAACGCACAGTACGCAAGTACGGCGGCGACGGATGCCCCGGCGCCGCCGATCATCGGAGCCATGACCGCTCCCTCCCCCTCCGTGGTTCGTGGCACGCGTCGCAGTCGCCATGTCGGCGTCGCCGCGGCATCCGTGCTCGTCATCGCCACCCTTGCGGCGTTCACCGCGATCTCCCCGGCGGCGGCGAGCATGTTCGGCCTCACTCCCACCGGTGAGACCCGCCCCTCCGAAGCGTCCGGTGAGTACCTCGAGCAGTGGCTGTGGCCGGTGCCGGCGCCGATCAGGGTCGTCTCCCCGTTCCGCGCCCCGCCGACGCCCTATGCGTCGGGGCACCGCGGCATCGACCTCGAGGTCGAACCGGGCGCGACCATCGTCGCGCCGGCCGCCGGGGTCGTGAGCTTCGCGGGGCCGGTCGCAGGTCGCGGCACCGTCGCGATCGATCACGGCGACGGGGTGGTGAGCGCGATCGAGCCCGTCGACGCGCTTGTCGCCGCCGGCACGAGCATCACCGCGGGCGACGCCATCGGCACCGTCTCGTCGGGCGGCCATTGCGACACCGGGTGTGCGCACTTCGGCGTGCGTGTGCACGGTGAGTACGTCTCGCCGTTCCTGTTCCTCGGCGGGCTTCCGCGGGCGGTGCTCCTGCCGTCGAGCTGACTCCGACGCGTGACGCGCGTGACGCGCTTGCCGCGCTTGACCGCGCTTGCGGCGCATCACGCGCGCGGATGTGCCGTTCGGTAGCTCTGCTTCAAGCGCTCGGCCGAGACGTGCGTGTAGATCTGCGTCGTGCCGAGGCTCGCGTGGCCGAGGAACTCCTGAACTGCACGGAGATCGGCGCCGCCGTCGAGCAGGTGCGTCGCCGCGCTGTGGCGGAGTGCGTGCGGACCGCTCGGGCCCGTTCCGGGGATCGACGAGAGCAGCGCCGCGACGAGGCGGTGGACGCTGCGCACCCCCATGCGCGCGCCTCGAACACCGAGGAAGACGGCGCTCCCGTGCGGCCGGTGCGTCGGAGCCGGCGCCGCTGCCGCGGCGGCCGATGCGGTCTCTGCAGCGAGCGCCGCCGCGAGGATCGCGGGCCGCGCCTCCTCGAGGTAGCGGTCGAGCGCACGGGCGGCCGGAGCGCCGTAGGGCACGACGCGCTCCTTGGATCCCTTGCCGGTGACCCGCACGGTGCGACGGCGGCGATCGAGGTCGTCGAGGTCGAGGCCGACGAGCTCGGAGACGCGGAGTGCAGAGGCATAGAGCAGCTCGGCGATCGCGGCATCCCGAACCGCGATGGGGTCCCCGGTCGCTGCGCGGGCATGGAGCCCTGCCAAGGCCTCGTCGAGCGCGGGCACGGCGACCACGCGCGGAAGAGTTCGCTGGGCGCGGGGTGCCTTCAAGCGCAGGCCGGGATCCACGGCGAGCTCACCGCGGCGGGCCAGCCACGCAGTGAACCCGCGTGCGGATGCCGCGCGACGGGCGATGCTCGCGCGCGCGAGCCCGCGTTCCGTGGCGACCCACAGCCAGTCGCGGAGCAACGCGAGGTCGACACCTGCGGGGTCGACCGCACCGCGTTCCTCTGCGAAGCCGATGAGGTCGACGAGATCTCCCCGGTAGGCCGCGACGGTGTGCACCGAGTACCCTCGCTCGGTGCGCACGTGCACGAGGTAGTCGTCGAGCAGGCGATCGAGGGTCACGACTCCAGCCTGCCCCTGCTCTCCTCGGTGTCAGCGCCGACTCGCCCGCACGGCGAGGACTCCGCGCTCAGCGCTGCGGCGGTTTCCGGGAGAAGCGCTCGAGGCGCTGCTCGGGCGTCAGCGCCTCGATCTCGGCGAGGAACTCGGCGCTGAAGCTCGAGACCGCCGGGAACAGGCCGATCGGCACGACCGACGTGACGACCCCGTCGTCGAAGAGGTGCACGAGCGTGAAGGAGCGGCCGCCGTCGACGCCGACGAGTTCGCGCGGTGGAGCCGAGAGGTCCATCGTGTAGGCCGTCGCCCCCGCAACGGACACCGGGATGCCCGCGAAGGAGCCGTTCGTGGCGTAGTGGAGATGACCGCCGAGGATGAGCCGCACGTCGCGGCCTCGGACGATCTCGGCGAGCTCGGCCTGCCCGTGGAGCTCGAGCACGTTCATCAGTGCGAGCGGCGTCGCGATCGGCGCATGGTGGAGTGCGATCACCGTGCCATGCGGCGCGGGCTCGGCGAGAGCGGAATCCAGCCATGCGAGCGATGCGGCGTCGAGTTCGCCGTGGTGATAGCCGGGCACCGTCGAATCGAGCACGATGAGCCTGAGCCCGTCGATGTCGACGATGCGATTCACCGGCGCATCACTCGGCGGCTCGCCGAGCAACTCCTGCCGGAAGGGCGCCCGTTCGTCGTGATTTCCCATCACCCAGACGAGGCGTGTGCCGATCGCGGCGGCGAGCGGGTCGAGCGCCTCTCGCGCCCGCCGGTACGCGTCGACTTCGCCGAGGTCGGCGACATCGCCCGTCACGACGATCGCGTCGAGGGAGGCTCCGAGGCGCCCGAGTTGCTCGACGGTGCGACCGAGCGAGCCGACGGTGTCGGCGACCCCGCCGAGCGGCGTGCCGCCTTGGAGCAGATGCGTATCGCTCACGTGAGCGATGACGTGCCGTGCCGCCGGATACCTGCCGAGCCCTGGAAACGTCATGGCGTCCCTCCCCTTCGCGGCCAGCCTATGGCGTGTCGCAGACGGCTCCCTCGCGGCCGCGCCGCTCATCCGGCGCGTCGCAGCGCCCAGCCCTCCGGTCGCCGCTCGGCTACGCCCTCCGCCTCGAGTGAACCGAGTGCCGCCATGACCGCGTTCGGCGTCATTCCGCTGCGCTGAGCGACATCCGCGAGTTCGCGGGCCGTGCGCACGCTGAGGGCGTCGACCACTCGGAGCGCCTCGTGAGACAGCGCCGGAGTGGTGCCCCGCCGCCGGTCGACGCGGGCGGCGTCCGAGTCGTCTGCGACATCTGCGAACGGACCGACGCATCGGGAGGGCACCGGCGAGCTCGGCCATCTGCTCGGCATCCACCACGCACACCGCGTCGTATTCGCGCAGCAGGCGGTGACAACCGGCCGACGCCGGGCTCGTCACCGGACCCGGTACCGCTCCGAGCGGCCGGCCCAGCGCTGACGCGTGCCCCGCGGTGTTCAGCGAGCCCGAGCGGATGCCGGCCTCGAGCACGACGGTCGCCCCGCTCGCAGCGGCGATCAACCGATTCCGTTGGAGAAAGCGCCACTTGGTCGGCGCGGCGCCGCAGGGCATCTCCGAGATCACGGCGCCGGTCTCGGCGATCCGGGAGAGCAGCGACTCGTGTCCCATGGGATAGAAGCGGTCGACACCACCCGCAAGGAACGCGACCGTCGATCCGCCGCTCGCGAGCGCGGCGCGGTGCGCCATGCCGTCGATGCCATACGCCCCACCGGAGATGATCGTGAATCCGCGATCGACGAGCCCCGATGACGCCTCCATCGCGACATGCTCGCCGTATGAGGTCGCGGCTCGGGCGCCGACGAGCGCGAGCGAGGGCATGCCCGCGAGCGCGGCGGTGCGCCCGCGCACCCACAGGACGAGGGGCGCGTGCACGCCGAGCTCATCGACGCCGATCGGCCATTCGGGGTCGCCGGGGATGAGCAGGCGACCCCCGACGTGCGCGGCCTGGCGGAGAGACCGGACGAACGCCGAGTGGTCGATGCGCGGCAGCCACCGTGCGAGTCCGGTCTCCGCCTCGCGTTCATCGAACGCCTCCCCCGACTCGGCGATGATCTCAGCGAAGCGCGACGCCGTCGCGGTACTGAGCAGCAGTTCGGCCACCGCGGCGGGGCCGACCGCGGCCACCGCTCGCCCGAGGACGCCGTCGCCCGGCTCGGCGACGGAACCGAGCAGCGCCCGGGAGAAGGCCTCCTCGGCGGCATCCTCGCCCTCGCCTGTGTTGTTCCTGCGTCGGAGGACGCCGAGCTCCTCGGTGAGTCCGGCCGTTGATCGGGCGATGATGGTCATGCGGGGATTCCGTTCTTGAGGTAGAGGGCACGGCCGACCTGCTCGGCTCCGGGTGAAACCGCGCCATCGAGATCGGCAAGGGTCCATGCGACCTTGAGCACGCGGTCGTATCCGCGCATCGTGATCGCACCGCGCTCGAGCGCACGATCGAGGTCGGCGGTCGCCGTGCCGCCAGGATGGAGTCGGCCGGCTCCGCGAAGCCACGGCCCCGGCATCTGCGCATTCGTGCGCCACGGGGTGCCGGCCAATCTCTCGGCGGCGACGGCGCGCGCGGCCACGACCCGGGCCCGAGCCTCCTCGCTCGACATGCGTGGTTGCTCGGCCGCCAGCCGAAGTCCGGCCGCGGTGATCCGCGGCACCCACAGCTGCACATCGATGCGGTCGAGGAGCGGGCCGGAGATCCGGCCGAGGTAGCGGCGCCTGGCGTTCGGCGGGCAGGTGCATGCGACGTGCTTCGAGCCATGATTCCCACACGGGCAGGGGTTCGCGGCGAGCACGAGCTGGAAGCGTGCGGGGAACGACGCCACCGCATTCGCCCGGTGGATCGCGATGGTGCCCGACTCGAGCGGCTGTCGGAGCACGTCGAGAACGGCCGCAGGGAACTCGGGCGCCTCGTCGAGGAACAGGACGCCGTGGGACGCCCTCGCCGCAGCCCCCGGCCGGATGAGGCGGCTGCCGCCGCCGACCATCGCGGCCGCAGTCGCCGTGTGGTGCGGGGCTTCATAGGGCGGCCGCACGGAGAGCGCGGAATCGAGCGTGCGCCCGGCGAGCGACCGGAGCGAGGAGACCTCGAGGGCAGCATCGGGATCGAGGTCGGGGAGGATGCCGGGCAGTCGTGACGCCAGCATCGTCTTGCCCGCCCCGGGCGGGCCGAGCAGGTACAGATGGTGCCCGCCCGCCGCCGCCGTGAGGAGCGCGGCGACGGCCTCATCGTTGCCCGCGACGTCGGCGAGATCACCGAGATCGGCATCGGTGGCCTCGGGATCGGCGCGAGTGACCGCGGGCACCGGGTCGGCGGCGCGCTGTTCGTACTCCCCGCCGTGCCAGATCGCCGCATCGAGGAGCGAGGCGACTCCGATGACCGACATGCCCGGCACGAGCCTGGCCTCGGCAGCGTTCGCTTCCGGAACCATCACGGTGTCATGGCCGGCTCGCGACGCCGCCAGCACGGCCGGGAGGATGCCGTCGATGGGCCGCAGCCGACCGTCGAGACCGAGTTCGCCGAGATGCACGACCCGGTCGATCGACTCCGACACGATCTCTCCGGCCGCCGCGAGGCACGCGACGGCGATGGCGAGGTCGAAGCCCGAACCGTGCTTCGGGAGTGCCGCGGGCGAGAGGTTCACGGTGAGCCGACGCTGGGGCAGGGGGCATCCGGCGTTCACCGCGGCCGAGCGCACGCGATCACGTGCCTCTCCGAGGGCTGCATCGGGCAGGCCGATGATGATGAAGGCCGGCAATTGCGCGGAGAGGTCTGCCTCGACCTCGACGATCGAGCCGGTGAGCCCGAGGAGCGCGACGGAGCAGGTTCGAGCGACGGGCATCAGCTGATTCCCTCGAGATGCTCGATGAGTGCCGGCGCCTCGACCGGAGCGAGCACGGCGACGGCGTCGATGCGGATGCGGGAGACCGGAGCATCCGTCGCCTCGCACCACGCGATCGCGAGTCGCCGCATGCGTGCGAGCTTCACCGGGGTGATCGCCTCGAACGGGTGGCCGAAGTCGATCGTCGTGCGCGTCTTCACCTCGATGAAGACCGTGTCACCGCCGTCTCGCGCGATGATGTCGATCTCGCCCAGCCGGCACCGCCAGTTGCGTTCGAGCACGGCCATGCCACGCCCGACCAGGTGGTCGACCGCAAGCTGTTCGCCGCGCCGACCGAGTTCCGCGTTGTGCGCCATCCGCACCACCTCCGCGACCAAGCGTGTCGCGGCGGGATGGCGCCGAGTGCGCACGCCGGGCTCAGCGGAGAAGAGCCGCCCCGCTCCCGGGATGTGGAGGACGAGTGCTACTCGTCGAGCGCGAGCTCTTTCGGCAGCTCGAAGTCGCGCGTCGCGAGCTCCTCGACGTTCACGTCTTTGAACGTGAGCACGCGAACCGACTTCACGAAGCGATCGGCGCGGTAGACGTCCCAGACCCAGACGTCCTTCATCGTGAGCTCGAAGTAGAAGTCGTGCTCGGTATCGCGACGCACGAGTTCAACCTCGTTCGCGAGGTAGAAGCGCCGCTCCGTCTCGACCACATACTGGAATTGCGACACGATATCGCGGTACTCGCGGTACAGGGCCAGCTCGACCTCGCGGTCGTAGTCTTCGAACTCGTCCTCATCCATCGTGGATCATCCTACGCCGAGGTCGAACAGCGTCGACGCCTCGGCGGGGCGTTCGTGCAGCCAGGTCATGCGGTGCAGCCCGCTCGGGCCGTGCTCGTCGATCGCCGCGAAATGGCCTGGGGTCGAGTACCCCTTGTTCTCGTCCCAGCCGTAGAGGGGCGTGTCGTCGTGCGCGCGGCGCATGCCGCCGTCGCGGTGCACCTTCGCGATGACGGATGCCGCGGCGACCGAGGCGCAGTCGCGATCGGCCTTGATGCGAGTGACCACCCGTGCGCGGCGCTCGATCGAGGCGCTCAACCAGTCGTAGTTGCCGTCGAGGAGGAGCGGCGCATCGTCGATCGCCTCCTCGGTCTGGGCGAGCGCTGCGAACGCCCGGGCGCCGGCCAAGCCGAGGCACGCCATGATGCCGAGTGCGTCGATCTCGGTCGCGGATGCCTCGCCCACCGCCCAGCCGCGCACCCATGCCGCGGCTCTGGGCGCCATCGCCTCTCGGCGTGGTTCGCTCAGCAGCTTCGAATCTCGAAGGCCCGCCGGCATACGGCGCACCGTCGCGTCGATGAGCACGAGGCCCACAGTGACGGGGCCGGCGAGTGCGCCGCGACCGACCTCGTCGCACGCGAGCACGACCGAGGCCCCGCCGCCGAACAGTTCACGCTCGGCGCGGAGCGTCGGAATCGCGACCGGGACCATTCAGCCCGAGGCCTCCTCGACACCCTGGAACACCTGCGGGTAGTTGCCGAGCCAGGCCCAGTTGTCGATGGGCCAGCTGACGACGAAGGCGCGCCCGACGACGTTCTCGATCGGCACGAAGCCCTCGAGCGGCGTCTCGGTGTTGTAGCGCGAATCCTTCGAGTTGTAGCGATTGTCGCCCATGACCCAGAGGGAGTCGTCGCGCACGGTGATGTCGAAGTCGTCGCGCGAGACCTTCGTCTCTCCGGGCGGCAACGCCACGTAGGGCTCGTCGAGGGGAACCCCGTTGACACTCATCTGGCCGAGCGCGTTGCAGCACACGACGTGGTCGCCGGGCAGTCCGATGACGCGCTTGACCAGGTGGTCGTTCGAGTCGGGCGCAGAGAGCCCGACGAAGGCGAGGAACCAGTCGACGGCGGCGACGAGCGGCGGCTGCGGTGTCTCGACGCGTGCCGGGAGCCATCCACCCGGGTCCTTGAACACGACGACGTCGCCATGCTCGATCGGCGTGATCTCAGGAACCAGCTGGTTCACGATGATGCGATCGTCTTTGACGAGGGTCGACTCCATCGATTGCGATGGGATGAAGAACGACCGGATGAGAAAGGTCTTGATCAGGAACGAGACCAACACCGCCACCACGAAGATGACGAGGAGGTCTCGAAGGAAGAGGAGAATTCCTCGTTTCCTGCGTGCTGTTGCTGAGCCCGCGCGATTCGTTCGCGTGCTTGTGTCTTCTGTCATTTAACCGCCCGAGCTCCCCACCCAGTCTAGGGGTGGGGAACTCGACGAGAGTTCACGCGTGGCGCGATCCGCGTGGCGCGGATCAGCGGTCGCGCTTCTCCTTGATCTTGGCCTTCTTGCCGCGGAGCTTGCGCAAGTAGTAGAGCTTCGCGCGGCGGACGTCACCGCGGGTGACGATCTCGATGTGGTCGATGACCGGCGAGTGCACCGGGAACTTGCGCTCGACACCGACCTGGAAGCTGACCTTGCGGACCGTGAAGGTCTCGCGCACGCCCTCGCCCTGACGGCCGATGACGACGCCCTGGAAGACCTGGATCCGCGCGCGCGTGCCTTCGATGATGTTGACGTGCACCTTGACGGTGTCGCCGGGCCGGAAGTCGGGAATGTCCGACCTCAGACTCGCGGCGTCGACATGGTCGAGGATGTGCATGATGGTTCGCTCTCTGCGCCCGCCACCGGTCGAACGCTGATCAGAATTGGAAGTGTCTGGTGCCGCCCGTGCGACCGATCGTCGACCGATCGCACCGTGCATGCTCCCCGGAGGCAGAGTCTCGCGGCGGCACAATCGTCTATTCTGCCATGCCGGATGGCGTGCGAGCAAAGTGAGCGTGCGCGATCGGCACGGTTCACCCGATCGGCACGGTTCAGTCGCGCACCTCGTGCACGATGATGACCTGGTCGCCGCCGTCGTCGCCCGGGGGGCGGCGGGAGCTCGAGGGATTCGGTCGCGCCGTTCCGGGCTGCTGGGCGCCGGTCTGCTGCTGGGCGGCGAGTCGTTCGAACTCCGCCATCGATGCCTGCACGCGCTTCGCGCCGTCGTTCACGAGTTGCCAGATGGCGATCCAGAACGCAGCAAGCGCCAACAGGATCGCGAGGACGCCGAACAGGGTCGCGGATGCCCCGTAGAGCCCGGTCGCGATGATCGCCAGGTGCCATGCGCCGATCACGCCGACATCGGTCCACGACGACGCGCGCTGCTCGCGCACCGTCGGCCGCACGTTCGTGAGCAGCGCGACGACGCCGAGCGCGATGAAGGTGACCGGCACGACGATGACGAGGCCGAGGGTGCCCCAGCCGCCGCCACCGAAGATCGCCCAGCCGATCGCCAGCCAGATCGGCAGCACGACGACCGCGATCATCTGCCATCGGTAGAACGCGCGCCGGAGAAGCATGTCTTCAGGATAATCGCCGGATGCCCCGTGCGCGCCGGGTGTTCACTCAGGGCGGAGCCGCCAGAATGGAGGTGGAGAGGATACGCGTGATCGAACTGAGGACCCCCGCGGAGATCGACCGGATGCGGCCCGCCGGCCGCTTCGTCGCGAGCGTGATCGAGGCCACGGCGGAGGCCGCCGCAGTCGGCGTGAACCTCCTCGAGCTCGACGCGCTCGCGCACGAGATGATCCGTTCGGCGGGCGCCGAGAGCTCGTACATCGACTACCACCCGTCGTTCGGCGCGAGCCCGTTCGGCAAGGTCATCTGCACCTCGGTGAACGACGCCGTGCTGCACGGACTCCCCCACGACTACCGGCTTCGAGACGGCGACCTGCTGAGCCTCGACTTCGCGGCCGCCGTGAACGGGTGGGTCGCCGACTCCGCGATCTCCATCGTCGTGGGCACGCCCCGCGCCGAGGATGTGCGACTCATCGACACGACCCGCCGCGCTCTCGACGCCGGCATCGCCGCCGCCCGGCCCGGCAACCGCATCGGCGACATCTCGCGCGCCATCGCGGACGTCGCGAAGGCCCAGGGATACTCCATCAACACCGACTTCGGCGGGCACGGCGTCGGCCGTACCATGCACGGCGACCCCCACATCCCGAACAACGGGCGGCCCGGCCGAGGCCTGCCGCTGAAGCCCGGCCTCGTGATCGCGATCGAGCCGTGGTTCCTCGAGACCACCGACCGCATCTTCACCGATCCCGACGGCTGGACGCTGCGCAGCATCGACGGCTCGCGTGGAGCGCATTCGGAGCACACCATCGCGGTCACGGACGGTGACCCGATCGTGCTGACCGCTCGCTCCTGAAGCGCCCGCAACACACCGCTCAACGCGACCGCGTCAGGACGCGTGCTGGTCGAGCCGGTCGACCGCGGCGTAGTACCGTTCGACCACCAGCGCCACGAGTGGCGCGGGGGTCGGCCGCCCCGGCAGCATGAGCGGCGGCGACACGGCGTCGGCCCCGACCCCGTGCACCGCGTCGTTGAACGTGCCGGGTGCCAGCAGGTAGGTCGCGACGACGACGCGAGCTCCCGGGTGCACCTCGTGGATCATCTCGATCGCGTCGGGCAGCCGCGGGATGGCTGCCGCGATGAATCCGACCGTGACGGGTCGGCCGAGACGCGCGCCGAGCAGGCGACCGGTCTCGAAGCACTCGCGCACGGCACGCGGATCGTTCGATCCGGCCGCGGCGAGCACGACCGCGTCGCCCGGTGCGAGCTCCACGAACTCGAGTCGCTCGGCGAGCACCTCCACGAGACGGTGATCCGGCCCCAGGGGTTCGGCAAGTCCCGCCACACCGGGCGCGAGCCGGTCGAGCCCGTGCGCGAGGCCGGTCCGCACGTGGAACCCGGCGGAGAGCACCAGCGGCACGATCACCGACGGCGCGGCGGCGTGGTCGACGAGGGCCGCGGCGACATCCGTGCTCTGGGCGTCGACGAAGCTGATGCCGATCTCGACGTCGGGCACCTGGACGGCGACGGCGTCGACGAGCGAGATGATCGCCGCGCGGTTGTCGGCTGACGGCGCACCGTGCGTCACCGCGAGGAGGGTGAGGGGCGGCTCACCGATGGGCTGATCCGACCCAGACGCACCCATGGCCGCTCCCGTCCTCGCGCATCGACGGAGCCGCGTCCGTCACGTCGAACCTATGGAGCGCGTGTTTCGGGGCGGGCACCCGCGTGTTTCGCGCGCGTGAATCCTGCGGCCCTGACGAGGGTCAGATGTCGCCGAGAAGCTCGGGCCGCACGCGGCGAGTGCGCTCGAGCTGCTGCTCGCGACGCCATGCCGCGATGGCGCCGTGGTTGCCCGAGAGCAGCACCGGCGGGACATCCAGTCCGCGCCAGACCGCCGGCTTCGTGTAGCTCGGATACTCGAGCAGGCCGTCTTCGTGCGACTCCTCGACGAGGCTCTCGGGGTTGCCGACGACGCCGGGCACGAGTCGCCCGGCGGCCTCGATCATCGCCATGACGGCGACCTCGCCGCCGTTCAGCACGTAGTCGCCGAGACTGATGAGGCGCACTCGCATGCGCTCGGCATAGTGGTCGACGACGCGCTGGTCGATGCCCTCGTAGCGGCCGCACGCGAAGACGAGATGCGGTTCTGCGGCGAGTTCGCGGGCGATCGCCTGCGTGAACGGCTCGCCCGCGGGCGACGGCACCACGAGCAGGGCGTCGGATGCCCCGGGGCCGACGATGGCGTCGAGCGACTCGCCCCACGGCTCGGGCTTCATGACCATGCCCGCTCCCCCGCCGTAGGGGGTGTCGTCGACGGTGCGATGACGATCGTGCGCGTGGTCGCGCAGGTCGTGTGCGACCACCTCGATGATGCCCGCCTGCCGGGCCTTGCCGAGGAGCGACAGGTCGAGCACCGAGAAGAAGTCGGGGAAGATCGTGACGATGTCGATCCGCATGCGGCGACCTTACTCGGCGTCGCGGTCGCCCGCGTCGGATGCCTCGCGGTCGGCGGCATTCGCGTCGGGCTCGGCCGCGGCATCCGCATCGTCGCTCTCGGCCAGTTCCTCGAAGAGGCCGGGCGGAGGCGTCACGGTGAGGGTGCCGGCGGCGACGTCGACGTCGGGCACGATCGCGGAGACGAACGGCACCATGACCTCGCGCCCCTTCGACTTCACGATGAGCAGGTCTTGTGCGGGAAGGTGGTCGACGTGGGTCACCTCGCCCACTTTCTCGCCGTCGCGCATGACGGCGAGGCCGACGAGTTGGTGGTCGTACCACGCGTCGGGCTCGGTCGCCTCCTGGTCGGTGTGCTCGACCCAGAGGATCGCCTTCGCGAGGCCTTCGGCCGCGGTGCGATCGTCGACTCCCTCGAAGAAGCCGACCGGGTGGCCGTTGTACCAGCGCAGTTCGCGGAGCACGAGGTGCTTGCCGTGCCACGGCGACGAGTCCGGCACCTGGAGCGAGAACTCGGCGCCCGGCACGAACCGGCGCTCGGGATCGTCGGTGTAGAGCTCGAGCTTGATGGCGCCTTTCAGGCCGTGGGCCTTCGTGAGGCGACCGACCCGGAGTTGCGTTCGGGGTGCGTCGGACACGTCAGTCGTCGGTGTCGACGACGTCGACGCGGACGCGACGGCCGTCGGCGAGCGCCGTCACGAGCGTGCGGAGCGCCTTCGCGGTGCGACCGGCGCGACCGATCACGCGACCGAGGTCCTCGGGGTTCACGTGAACCTCGAGGACCTCGCCGCGTGCGCTCGACGCGGAGACGACCCTCACGTCGTCAGGGTGATCGACGATCCCCTTGACGAGGTGCTCGAGCGCGGACTGGAGCAAGGCTTACGCCTCGTCCGTCGCGGAATCGGATGCCTCGGCCGGCGCCTCTTCGACTTTCGCCGCGGGCTTCTCGGCCTTCGGCTTCAGCACCGGCTTCTTCTTCTCGTCGGCGACGAAGGCGGCCTTCGGCACGGCGACCTGAACGGTCGAGACCGCGTTCTTGTCACCCTTGAACTTGCCCCAGTCGCCCGTGAGCTTGAGGATGGCCTCGACCTGCTCGGTGGGCTGGGCGCCGACGCCGAGCCAGTACTGGGCACGCTCGGAGTCGACCTGGATGAACGAGGGGTTCTCGGTGGGGTGGTACTTGCCGATCTCCTCGATCACACGACCGTCGCGCTTGGTGCGCGAGTCGGCGACGACGATTCGGTAATAGGGCGCACGGATCTTGCCGAGGCGCTTGAGACGGATCTTGACAGCCACAATTCTCCTGAATGTTATGAAGTGGGCGAACTGACAGCCGTGAGCGTGGGGTGCACACTCGGCGGAAGCTCTACGGGGTTCTGCGCGCCGGATAGAGGGTCGGACGGTACAGAACTCGACTGACCATTCTTGCAGATTTCGAGCCGAAACGAGAATCGCCCGGGCTGGGATCACGGACGGCGACGCGCGGGTCGTCGAAGTGGCGACGGCCCGCGGCATCCGCTCGCTAGGCTCCGGGCACCTCGGGGATGCGGCGGGTGCGGATGAGGTCCGCGTACCAGCGCGCGCTGTCCTTCGGCAGTCGCTCGAGCGTGTCGTAGTCGACGCGCACGATGCCGAAGCGCTTGGAGTACCCGTAGCCCCATTCGAAGTTGTCCAGGAGCGACCACACCTGGTAGCCCCGCAGGTCGACGCCGCGGGCCATGGCGCGGTGGGCCGCCGTGAAGTGGCGACGAAGGTAGTCGATGCGGTCGACGTCGTGCACGGCGGGGCCGTCGGGCTCGACGGTGACGACGTCGTCGAAGGCGGCGCCGTTCTCGGTGACCATGAGCGGCAGCTCGGGGTGCGCCTCGTGGAGCGAGACGAGCAACTCCTCGAGCCCCGAGGGGTCGATGTTCCAGCCCATCGCGGTGTACGGGCCGGGCTGGACGAGGAAGTCGACGTCTTCGGAGCCGGGCCAGGGTGTGCCGCCCATGTCCTTGTGGCCGTCGGCGTGCACCCGGGGCGACTCGCCGTCCCACATGCGAACGGTGCCGCTCGAGTAGTAGTTCACGCCGAGGAGCGTGATCGGCTGGCGGATGAGCTCCGTGTCGCCGGGCCTCACGAACGACCAGTCGGTGACGTCGCGCGTGTCGGCGATGACGTCGGCCGGGTACTCGCCGTCGAGGAGCGGGCCGAGGAACACGCGGTTCGCGAGCCCGTCGATGCGGCGGACGGCCTCGGCTCCGCTGGGGCCGTCGCCGCGGGCGACGTGCAGGTTCAGGGTGATGGAGTAGCCGGGGTCGTTCGTGACGACCTCCCGCAGTGCGGCGATCGCGAGGCCGTGCGCGAGATTCAGGTGATGCACCGCGGCGAGCGCCTTCGCGCCGTCCATGAGCCCGGGCGCGTGGGCACCCGAGCCGTAGCCGAGGTAGGCGCTGCACCACGGCTCGTTGAGGGTGGTCCAGACGGCGACGCGATCGCCGAGACGTTCGCCGACGATGCGCGCGTAGTCGGCGAACGCCTCTGCGGTCGCGCGGTTGGTCCAGCCGCCCTCGTCTTCGAGGGTCTGCGGAAGATCCCAGTGGTAGAGCGTCGCGATGGGGCGGATGCCTCGTGCGATGAGCCCGTCGACGAGGCGCTCGTAGAACGCGAGCCCGGCTTCGTTCGCCGCGCCCCGACCGGTCGGCTGGATGCGCGGCCACGCGATCGAGAACCGATAGGCCTCGAGCCCGATATCGGCCATCAGGTCGAGGTCCGACTCGAGTCGGTGGTAGTGGTCGTCGGCCACGTCGCCGGTGTCGCCGTTCCAGACCTTGCCGGGCGTGTGGCTGAACGTGTCCCAGATGGACGGACCACGGCCGTCCTCCTGCGCAGCGCCCTCGATCTGGTACGCGGCGGTCGCGGAGCCGAAGAGGAAGCCATCGGGGAATGAGAGGCCCGCGTCGCGGTAGTCGGCGGTGCCGGTGGTCATCGTGGTGCTCCAGTCGTCGAGTCGCGGCATCCGCGCCGCCCGCATCACTGTAGCGCGTCGCCGCCGATTCACT
>CAWJZK010000027.1:0-171857 GCA_963847285.1 uncultured Actinomycetota bacterium | reverse complement strand
GGCGAGGCGCTGTACCGCGCCTGCAGCACGACCGGCCATCACCACCACCTGATCTGCCGCAACTGCGGGCTCACCGTCGAGATCGCCGCCGACCCCGTCGAGGCGTGGGCGAAGAAGGTCGCAGCGGAGCACGGCTTCACGGGTGCGGCGCACGTCGTCGACGTGTTCGGCCTGTGCGCGAACTGCACCAAGCTCCTCGCCGTCGGCTGACGGCGGCGGCCCCGGGGGAGTGGCTGGCCGACCGCGAATCGGGGCTATCGCTGGCCCGCTCGCGGGCGTAGTGTTCGGCGCGTAGAACAGTGATCCGGTCCGGGGGGCCCGGCGCCTTCTGGTCGACGGCCTTCCGGTGGGCCCGCGTGGAGCGGGACCGGACGCCGACGTGACCGGAAGGACCGGAAGATGACGACCCACGACCCAGGCGTGCTCGCGCCCACCTACACGAGGGCGGGAGTGCGTGCCGTCGCGCCGCGCTTCACGATTCCCGATGCTGAGATGGACCCTCGCAGCGCCTACCAGGTCGTGCACGACGAGGTGATGCTCGACGGCAACTCCCGCCTGAACCTCGCGACGTTCGTCGCGACGTGGATGGGCGACGAGGCCGACCGCCTGTACGCCGAGACGTACGACAAGAACATGGTCGACAAGGACGAGTACCCGCGTACGGCCGCCATCGAGGAGAACTGCTGGCGGATCCTCGCATCACTCTGGGGCGCGCCCGACGCGAAGGACACGATCGGCACATCGACCATCGGATCATCCGAGGCCTGCATGCTCGGCGGCCTCGCCTTCAAGCGGCGCTGGCAGCTCGCCCGCCGTGCGGCGGGGAAGTCCACTGAGAAGCCGAACCTCGTGATGAGTTCCGCGGTGCAGGTGTGCTGGGAGAAGTTCTGCAACTACTTCGAGGTGGAGCCGCGCTACGTGCCGCTCACCGCCGAGCACACGATGCTCGACGGGAGCCAGATCGAGCAGTACGTCGACGAGAACACGATCGGCGTCGTCGCCATCATGGGCGTGACGTATACCGGCATGTACGAACCGGTGAAGGAGATCGCGGCAGCGCTCGACGCGTTGCAGGAGAAGACCGGGTTCGACGTGCCGATCCATGTCGACGGGGCATCCGGAGCCATGATCGCGCCGTTCCTGCAGCCGGAGATCGAGTGGGACTTCCGCCTCGAGCGCGTGCACTCCATCAGCACCTCGGGCCACAAGTACGGGCTCGTCTACCCCGGCGTCGGCTGGGTCGTATGGCGCACGCTCGCCGCGCTGCCCGAGGAGCTCATCTTCCGTGTCAGCTACCTCGGCGGCGACATGCCGACGCTCGCGCTCAACTTCTCGCGGCCGGGCGCACAGGTGCTGCTGCAGTACTACCAGTTCCTCCGCCTCGGGCGAGAGGGGTACACCGCCATCCAGCAGGAGTGCCAGGACGTCGCGATGTACCTCGCGAAGGGCATCTCCGAGATCGGCGCGTTCGAACTCTGGAACGACGGCTCCGACATCCCCGTGTTCGCGTGGCAGCTGAAGGCCGGCCACACCGAGAACTGGAACCTCTATCACCTGTCCGATCGCCTGCGCATGAAGGGATGGCTCGTGCCGGCGTATCCGATGCCCGACAACCTGGGCGACCTCACCGTCCAGCGCATCGTGGTGCGGAACGGCCTGAGTCGCGACCTCGCCGACGAGCTGCTCGACGACATCCGCGCCGAGACGACGTGGCTCGACGCACTCACCTCGCCGATGCCCGTGGAAGTCGCGAAGCCCGGTTTCCACCACTGAGCTTCCAGCACTGAGCTTCCACCACTGAATCGATGCGAACGGATGCCGCGGCGATGAGCGTGCACGTCGAGGGCACCGGTCGGCGCCGACGTCTGCGCCGCGAGGCGTGGGGTTTCGCGATCGGATCGCTGTGCTTCTTCGTGGGTGCCATCCCGTTCTACGCGGAGTGGGCGGGCGCGGTCGGTGCCGGCGTGACGTTCTTCGTGGGTTCGATCTTCTTCACCGTGGCGGCGTTCATCCAGCTGAGCCTCAGCGGTCGCCGCCTGCCCCGGCGCGGAACGAACGCGGCGGATCGCTGGGACTGGTGGGCGGCGGCCATCCAATTCGTCGGCACGCTCTTCTTCAACATGAGCACGGCGGCCGCGCTCGCCGCGGCGATCGTCGACCCCACCCGCCTCGGCGCAGGCTGGCGACCGGACGCGTTCGGCTCCGCGGCGTTCCTCGTCTCGAGCGCGTTCGCCGTGGTCGCGACGAAGGATCGCGGCGAGCTCTGGGACAGGGACGCGCGCTCGTGGCACGGGACCTGGCTGAACCTCCTCGGCTCGATCGCGTTCGGGATCTCAGCCGTCGGCGCCTACGTGTCGCCGGAGACCGACACGCTCGTGAGCATGTTCTGGGCGAACGCCGGGACGCTCATCGGCGCCCTGTGCTTCCTCGTCGCGGCGCTGTTGTCGCGGCGCTCGATCGGCGGTGAGGCGGCCTCGGACGCCGACGCCGACGCCGACGCCGACGATGACGCCGAGCCGACGATGACGCCGACGCCGACGCGCCGAAGTCGAGCGCGGGGGAGGGGGCGGCCGCCGGCGCGGGAACGCCTTAGTCCGTGGTGCGGTCGAGATGCTCGCGCACGAGCCGCGCGGGAGCGACCGCCGCCCACGCCTCGGCCACGACCTCGGCGAGACGCCGACGCGAGATGCGGTCGAGGTGCACGAGCACGGCCGAGTAGCCGTCGAAGTGCGGCGTCGTGAAGAACACCGACGGGTCCTCGGCGATGAGCGCCTGCTTCACGGCCTCATCCTCGGTCGCGGCGCCGAGCACCGGGCCGGCCTGCTCCTCGATCCCGAGCGAGTCGAGGTCGGCGCGTCGCAGCGGCCGCTCCCACACGAAGCCCTTCGACCGAACCTTCCATTGCGCGCTCCCGCGCGAGACGTGCTCGGTCGCCTCCGGCAGAGCGAGCGCCAGTTCGGTCACGTCGTCCCACGTCGCCATGGGCGTCAGGCTACGCTCACGGATGCCGCGCCGCAGCTCGGGCCGACGGCGACGCATAGCCGCCGGCGTCGTGCGACGGGACCCGCTCGTTTCGGCTCGGCAGGAGCCGTCTGGTAAGCTAGCTCTTTGGCTGGGCACTTCCACCGCCCAGACCGCGACAATTCCCTTCGAGATCCACGAGAGATCGTGTGCGTTCGCATGGGGAGCGTCAGCAGACAAGAGACCTTGGGAGGGGCATCCGCCCCTCGGTATTGGAGGAAACCAATGGCAGCAGTGTGCCAGGTGACTGGAGCCGTTCCCGGCTTCGGACACAACATCTCGCACTCGCACCGCCGGACGAAGCGCCGCTTCGACCCGAACGTGCAGAAGAAGACCTATTTCGTGCCGTCGCTTCGTCGGAACATCACCATCAACGTGTCCGCCAAGGGCATCAAGGTGATCGACGCGCGTGGCATCGAGCGAGTGGTGAAAGACATGCAGGCACGTGGGGTGAAGCTCTAATGGCGAAGCAGCAGGACATCCGCCCGATCATCAAGCTTCGGTCGACTGCCGGCACCGGGTACACCTACGTGACCCGCAAGAACCGCCGCAACAACCCCGACCGTCTCGTGCTCAAGAAGTACGACCCCGTAGTGCGCAAGCACGTCGACTTCCGAGAGGAGCGCTAAGACATGGCGAAGAAGAGCAAGATCGCGCGCAACGAGCAGCGCAAGGTGGTCGTCAACCGCTATGCGGCCAAGCGCCTCGAACTGAAGAAGGCCCTCGTCGACCCGAACGGAACCGACGAGTCCCGCGAGGCCGCCCGCGTCGGCCTGCAGAAGCTGCCCCGCAACGCCTCGCCGGTGCGCGTGCGTTCGCGCGACGCCATCGACGGTCGCCCCCGCGGCAACCTCTCGAAGTTCGGCGTCTCGCGCGTGCGCTTCCGCGACATGGCGCACCGCGGCGAGCTGCCCGGCATCACCAAGTCGAGCTGGTAAGCACCAGACTTCACGCTTCACCGAGAGGGGGCGTCCCGAAAGGGGCGCCCCCTCTCGCGTCCCTGCACTGCATCGGGCGCGTCCCTGCACGCGGCGCTTCGGGTTGAGCGCGTCAGCATGCGACATCCGGATGCCTCGTGGCCGGCTTCGGCGTCGCGATGTGACGCGTTCGGCAGGCTCGAGGCGCGAAATCGCTCCCGGCCGACGCGACACGCCGGAGGCGAGGATGCCCGAAAGGTCCGGAAATCCGCGGGATTCCGCGGAACTCTGCTACATTCGAGGCGGCCCGACCGGCCACGGGGGCGGTTGAACGATCGTTCCCGAGAACTCACATATTTGCTGTACCGAACAGCGAAGGTCCGAGGAGGACATTCAATGGCTGACAAGTCGCTCAACAAGACCGAGCTCGTCGCGAAGGTCGCTGCGTCGACCGGACAGAGCCAGGCCACCGTCGACGCCGTGCTCGGCGGCCTCTTCGAGGCGCTCGCCGAGTCCGTGGGCGCCGGCACCAAGGTCTCCATCCCGGGCTGGCTCGCCGTCGAGCGCACGCACCGCGCTGCGCGTACCGGCCGCAACCCGCAGACCGGCGCCGAGATCCAGATCCCGGCCGGCTATTCCGTCAAGGTTTCGGCGGGCTCGAAGCTGAAGGCTGCTGCGAAGTAACCCGAGACTTCCGGAAGGGGCATGCGGCGCGAGCCGCGTGCCCCTTCGCCGTTCGTGCACCGAGACCCGCGCCGGACGAACGCCCGGGCGGCGCCGTCTAGGCTGGTTCGGTGCCCCGCTCCGTCCGCGTGCTCGGCCCTGCCGTGCTCACCGCCGTCGCCCTCGTCGCGACGTTCGCCGGCCTCGCCTACGGCGGGGGAGCGGCTGAGCAGCTGATCCAAGACCCGGGGCCCATCGCTCGCTACGGCGTGCCCATCGCGAAGCTGTTCGTGAACCTCGGGGCGGCGGGCATGATCGGTGCGCTCGTGCTCGCGGTGTGGGCACTCACCCCGAAGCGACGCGAGTTCGATCTCGCGCTCGACGTGGCCGCGGCATCCGCTGCCGTGCTCACCGTCGCCAGCGCGGCGACCGGCCTCTTCACCTTCCTGCTCGTGACCGGCGTGCCGTTCGACTTCGGAGACCGGTTCGGTCAGCAGCTCGGCCAGTTCGTCACCACGATCGAACTCGGCCAGGCCTGGCTCACGACCACGCTCGTCGCCGCCGCAGTCACCGTGCTCTGCTTCGCGGTGCGAAACCACACCGCCCTCGTCTTCGTCACCGTGCTCGCCGTCGCCGCGCTCGTGCCGATGGCGCAACAGGGTCACGCGGCGGGCATCGCGGGGCACTCGGCCGCGATCACCGCGCTCGGCCTGCATCTCGTGTTCGTGGCCGTCTGGGTCGGCGGGCTCGTCACGATCGTGCTGCTGAAACGCGAACTCGGCGAGCGCCTGCCGGTCGTGCTCGCCCGGTATTCGACGGTCGCCCTCATCTGCTTCATCGTCGTCGCGATCTCGGGCTATGCGAGTGCGGCGCTCCGCATCGGCACGTTGGAACAGCTCGCCACGCCCTACGGGGGGCTCGTGCTCGTGAAGGTCGCGGCACTCATCGCGCTCGGTTTGTTGGGTGCGGCCCAGCGGCGGTTCCTGATCGGGCGGATGCTTCGCGCCGGAGTCGCGGCCACTGGACCGGGTTCGTCCGGCCCCGAGGCATCCGGCAACCGCAGCTTCTGGCTCCTCGTCGTCGCCGAGCTCGCGTTCATGGGTCTCGCGTCGGGTGTCGCGGCCGCGCTCGCCCGCACGGCGACGCCGGTGTCGGAGAATGTGGCGGGCACGCTCGCCCGCACCCCGGCCGAGATCCTCACGGGCGAACCGTTGCCCCCGTTGCCCGACTGGACCGACTACTTCACGCAGTGGGATCCCGACCTCATCTGGCTGCTCGCCTGCGGTTTCGGCATCTTCTTCTACCTCGCCGGCGTGCGCCGACTGCGGAAGCGCGGCGACCACTGGCCGGTGTACCGCACCGTGCTCTGGGTGTCGGGCCTCCTGTTGCTCGCCTACATCACGAGCGGCGGCGTGAACGTGTACGAGCAGTACCTGTTCTCGGCGCACATGACCGCGCACATGGTGCTCACGATGGGGGTGCCGGTGCTCCTCGTGCCGGGCGGCCCGGTGACGCTCGCGGCGCGGGCCATCCGTGCCCGAGACGACGGCAGCCGTGGTGGCCGCGAGTGGATCCTTCGTGCCGTGCACTCGAAGTTCGCGGGCGTGATCTCGAACCCGATCGTCGCGGCGGTGCTCTTCGCCGGGTCGCTCTGGGTGTTCTACTACTCGCCGCTGTTCCGCTGGACGATGGTCGACCACATCGGGCACGAGTGGATGATCGCGCACTTCCTCATCGTCGGGTACCTGTTCGTGCAGTCGCTCATCGGCATCGATCCGGTGCCGTACCGGTTGCCGTACCCGTTCCGCCTGGTGCTGCTCCTCGGGACGATGGCGTTCCACGCGTTCTTCGGCCTGGCGATCATGTCGGGCACCGGACTGCTCCTCGCCGACTGGTACGGCGCAATGGGCTGGGGCACCGACGCCCTCGCCGACCAGCAGGTCGGCGGCGGGATCGCGTGGTCGATCGGCGAGATTCCCGACGGTCGCCCTTGCGATCACGGTCGCGGTGCAATGGTCCCGCAGCGACGAGAAGGAGTCGAAGCGTCGCGACCGGCACGCCGATCGCACCGGCGACGCGGAGCTCGAGGCGTACAACGCGCAGTTGGCGGCGATCGCCGAGCGCGACCAGCGCTCGGAGTGACCGCGGCTACTTGAGCTGGATCGCGATGTTGCCGTCGGGCTTGATGTCGGTGCTCAGGGCGAGTGTGAACGGGCGATCTTCTTCGAGGGTGAAGACCTCGCCGTCGAAGAGCGACTGCACCTCGACCGAGATGTGCGCGACGCCCTCGGTGGCCGGCATGTCGAAGGAGGTCTCACTGGGAGCGAGCGTGACGGCCGGCGGGGTCACGATGGTCCAGTGCGGCTCGCTCACGACCCGATCATCGATCTCGATGCCGAACGGGCACTCCGCCGGAAGCAGCACCAATTGCTCGGCGCACGCCGCAAGGTACTCGTCGACCTGCACCTGCACCCGCTCGACGAATGCGGCGGTCGGCTGTGCGCTGACCGAGGCGGCGACCCGAGACGACGGATCGGCCTGCACCGTGGCGGGCGGGGAGGTGAGGAGCGTCGAGTCGTAGCCGAACTCGTAGATGGCAGGAGCGATCGCGAGGTACGGCGTGACCTGCGTGAATGCGGCGAGCTCGTCGCCGGACTTGGTCGCGCGGGTGTCGAGCGAGAGCGAGCCGACGCTGAAGAGCGGATTGTGCGCGGCCGTCACGTCGATGACCGCGAGCGGACTGACCGAGAACTCCCACCGGTTCAGCAGCCCGTAGAGCGGCGCGATGGGCCGCACGTCGAACGTCCACTCCACGATCGCGGAGTCGAGGCGGTAGCTGGCCGTGATCGAGTGCGTGCCATCGGGATGAGAGACATCGTCGACGATGCGCACGTCTTCGGGGCCCGCCTCGATCACGCCGGAACGCAACATCGCGGTCGAGACGTTTTCGGGCAGCCCGAGCGCCTCGAGCTCGGCGGTATCGAGCGCGACGCCCGGGGTCGTGGAGGCCGTCGCGATGTCATCGTTCGCGATCGCGGCGAGGTAGCGCTCGACGAAACTCGATGCGCCGTAGACCGTCTGGTTCAGTGTGCCGAGCGCGGCGAGGAATGCGCCGACGACGAGCACCGCGAGCCCGACCCAGCCGGCGACGGACCACGGTGACACCCGGCCCTTGCGCACGCTGGAAATCCCCACCCGGCCAATTCTATGGGGGCCGCCCATGCCAGCCTGAGGATATCCCCAGCCCAGGGTGGGGCCCGGAGCGGGGCCCGGGAGCGGCGTTACAGTGGGAGCGCGCCCGCACGGGCGCCCTCCCGCGACGTCGGCTCGCGGCATCCGCTCGCCCATCCGAAAGTCTCCCCGTGCAGAACGTGACCCTCACCCGCGAACAGGCCGCGGTGTTCCAGGCGATCGAGGGAACGCGCGAGCACGTGTTCGTGACCGGGCGTGCCGGCACCGGCAAGTCGACCCTGTTGAACCACCTGAACTGGCACACGCAGAAGCAGATCGTGATCTGCGCGCCCACCGGCGTCGCGGCGCTGAACGTCGGCGGCCAGACGATCCACTCGCTGTTCCGCCTGCCGATCGGGGTCATCGCCGATCACGACATCGAGCAGAACGACGCCGTGCGCAAGATCCTGAACGCCATGGACACCCTCGTGATCGACGAGGTTTCGATGGTGAACGCCGACCTCATGGACGCGATGGACCGGTCGCTCCGCCAGGCGCGGCAACGCAAGCACGAACCCTTCGGCGGGGCACAGGTCGTGCTCTTCGGCGACCCCTACCAGCTCGCGCCGGTGCCCGGCGACGGCGATGAACGCGCGTACTTCGCCGACACCTACGACTCGATGTGGTTCTTCGACGCGAACGTGTGGCACGAGACCGACCTGCGCATCTTCGAGCTCGGCGAGGTGCACCGCCAGCACGACGACGAGTTCAAGCTCATGCTGAACGCCGTGCGGCACGGGCAGGTCACCGCCGAGATCGCCGGCGTGCTGAACAGCGTCGGCGCGCGGCGCCCGTTGCCCGAGCACGGTGCGATCACCCTCGCGACCCGCAACGACACCGTGAACCGCATCAACGCGACACAGCTGCACCGGCTGCCCGGGCACTCGCAGGCGAACGAGGCCGAGGTGAACGGCGATTTCGGCGGGCGCGCGTTTCCCGCCGATGAGCTGCTCGAGCTCAAGATCGGCGCGCAGGTGATGTTCCTCCGCAACGACAGCGCCATCGGCCCCGACGGCCAGCGCTGGGTGAACGGCACGATCGGCACCGTCACGTCGCTCGATCGCGCGGTGCGGGTCGAGATCGACGGCGACGAGCACGAGGTCGAGCCGGTCACGTGGGAGAAGTTCAAGTACAACTGGGACCCGGCGCGCAAGAAGCTCGAGCGACAGGTCGTCGCCGAGTTCACGCAGTTCCCGCTGCGGCTCGCCTGGGCGGTCACGATCCACAAGTCGCAGGGCGCGAGCTACGACACCGCGATCGTCGACCTCGGGCATCGCGTGTTCAGCCCCGGGCAGACCTATGTCGCGCTCAGCCGGCTCACCGCGCTCGACGGGCTCTACCTCTCGCGACCGCTTCGGCCGAACGACATCATCGTCGATCGGAACGTCGAGCGATTCATGTCGGGTGCGACCCGCGAGCTCGGCGCCGAGGCATCCGGAATCTGATCGACTGCCGAAACCCGATTCCACCACCCAAGCGGGTTACAATTTCAGCGACGCACGGCTGAGGGGGCTCCGGTGGCGGACCGTTTGGGGGGAAAGCGGCGACGGTACACAGTCGTCGCCGCGGTAGCCGCAGCGCTCGCGCTCGCGCTCTCAGGATGCACCGGCGGAGTGATCGACCCGACCACGCAGTTCGACCAGGTCGAAGCGGCCTTCGATGAGGAGCTGGCGACCCAGCTCCAGACGGTGCTCGACGAGGCCGTGGCCCTCAGCGGATCGAGCGGCGGAGTGGCCGGGGTCTCGGCTCCGTGGGCCGGTGAGTGGCAGGGCGCATCGGGTTCGGTGAGCTTCGCTGAGCAGGCGCCCGCGGTCACACCCGACGTCGACGTCCGGATGGCGACGCTGACGACCGAAGTGACCTGCACGATCCTTCTCCGTCTCGTCGACGCCGGGTCGGTCGCGCTCGACGACGAGGTCTCGACCTACGTCGACTGGATTCCCGGCATCGACGGCATCACGCTCGAGCAGCTGTGCCGTCACACCTCGGGGCTCGCCGACTACTACCCGGGGCTGCGCAGTCACTTCGTGCGGAACCCCGAGCGTGTCTGGCCCGCGAACGAGCTGCTCTCGAGCGGCCTCGCACTCGACCGCGTCGGGTCGCCCGGCGAGCAGTGGGCGCACTCCCGCACCGGCGTCCTCCTCCTCGCCATGGCGCTCGAGCGGCGCACCAGCCGCTCGTGGAGCGATCTCGCCGAGCAATACGTGTTCGGTCCCCTCGGCCTCGACGAGACGACGCTTCCACCCCCACGCGACACGCAACTCGACGGAATCCTCGGTGCGTACTCGGCCGGCATCGCGCAGGACGGCACGATCGACTGCGCGGTGATGCTCGACGACTCCAGCCAGTCGAGCTCGATCGGCGGCGCAGCGGCCGGGGCGGTGTCGAGCCTCGACGACCTGCAACGGCTCAGCGAGGCGTTCGCCACCGGCGCGCTCATCGGTGAACACAGCGCACGCGAGCAGTGGTCGCCTTCGTCGATCGGAGGCGACGCGCCCACCTGGCAGCAGTGGGGCATCGGCGGGGCGCAGTACGGTCCGATGCGCGGCACCGCGGGCGAGACGGCCGGGGCGCTGACCGCGGCGTTCACCGAACCTTCGAGCGGGCTGACCGTCGTCGTCGCGCTCAACAACTCCACCTCCGGTGCGGACTTCGTCCGCGAGACGGCGTTCGCCTTCGCGTCGCTCGCCTCGAAAGCGCGGGCTGCGGCCGATCGTGCGCAGCCGATGGTCGAGCTGCCGTGGTCGCTCGAGCAGGCGACTGCGAAGATGCACGAGCTCGCGAAGTGCCCGAGGCCGACGGATGCCGCGGCGGCACCGCCCGCAGAAGGCTGACGCGCCGGCTCCCGCGCATGCTCGCGGCGCCACGACCCCGAAGGATCTCGATGGCCAAGCTGATCTGCACCGGCATCACCTCGCTCGACGGCTACACCGCCGACGACGCAGGGCGACTTCGATTGGAGCGCGCCTGATCCCGAGGTGCACGCCTTCGTGAACGAGCGCGAGCGCAGCATCGGCACGTACCTGCTCGGTCGACGCATGTACGAGGTCATGAAGGTCTGGGATGACCTGGTCGGCGACCCGGGCATCTCGCAGGTCGAGCGTGACTTCGCCGCAGCCTGGCAGGGCATCGAGAAGGTCGTCTACTCGACGACGCTCGACACCGTCTCGGCACCGCGCACCCGTCTCGTGCCGGTGTTCGACGCCGACGAGGTGCTCGCGATGAAGGCGGCCTCCGAGCGCGACCTGTCGATCTCGGGCCCGAACCTCGCGGAACACGCCATTCGGGACGGCCTGGTCGACGAGTTCCACCTGTATGTGAATCCGGTCGTCGTCGGCGGCGGCACGCGCTTCCTCCCGCTCGGGGTGCGGCTCGACCTCGAGTTGCTCGAGGAGCATCGCTTCGACAACGGCGTCGTCTTCCTCCGGTATCGCAACGTGACTGGCTGAAGCGGTTACGTCGCTGGACGCGCGGTGCACAGGCTTGGCGCGGCCGGGTCGATCGCCGCGACGATACGGCGCGTGAGTCCGGGGAAAGACGCCTGCCCGCTGCCATACTTGACGCGGATGCTCCAGCCAGAGGCCCATCCGGCCCGTCGGCCGACGAGACCGCTTGTTCCACGTCAATGAAGATCGTCGGAAGTAAGTGAGGACTGGGTATGAAGAATTGGTCGGTCATCGCCATCCTCGGGTCAGCCCAGTTCGTGATGGTGCTCGACGGCACCGTCATGAACGTGTCGATCTCCGCCGTCGTGGACGACCTCGACACGACCGTCGACGCCATGCAGGCCGCGATCACGTTCTACACCCTCACGATGGCGGCCCTGATGCTGCTCGGCGCGAAGCTCGGCGACGTGTGGGGGCGACGTCGGGCGTTCGTGATCGGCTCGATCGTGTACGCGATCGGATCGCTCACGACGGCGCTCAGCCCGAACGTCGTCGTGCTGTTCCTCGGCTGGTCGATCGTCGAGGGCATGGGCGCAGTGCTCGTGATCCCCGCCATCGCTGCCCTGATCGCCGACAACTACGAGGGGCACGCGCGCGTGGCGGCCTACGCGATCATCGGGGCGGCGTCGGGCGCCGCGGTCGCCGCCGGCCCGCTCATCGGCGGCTTCGTCACGACCTACTTCAGCTGGCGGTACGTGTTCGTCGCCGAGGTCGTGATCATGGCGGGCGTGGTGATCTTCGCGCGACTGGTCACCGACCGCGCCGGGGCACGACCGGTGCGCATCGACCTGCTGAGCGTGCTGCTCTCCGCTGCGGGCCTCGTGTTCGTCGTCTTCGGCATGCTGCAGAGCAAGACGTGGGGCTGGATCATCCCGCTGCACCCGCCGATCATCGGCGGCGTCGAGGTCGCGCCGCTCGGCGTGTCGCCGACGACGTGGTTCATTCTTGGCGGTGCCGCGCTGATCTGGGCGTTCGTCGTGCGTCAGCGCCACCTGGTGGCCACCGATCGGCCGCCGCTCGTCGACATCAAGCTGTTCCGGATCCTGCGCCTGCGCAGCGGGCTCACGGTGCTCCTCGCGCAGTACGCGATGACGGCCGGCCTCTTCTTCATGATGCCGGTGTACCTGCAGATGACGCTCGGCCTCGACGCGCTCCAGACCGGCATCCGCATCTTCCCGCTGTCGATCTCGCTGATCCTCTTCTCGATCATCGGCACCCGGCTCTCGCTCATCTGGTCGCCGCGGCGCATCATCCGCGTCGGGCAGGTGCTACTCGTGCTCGCCTCGTTCCTGCTGCTGGGCGCCGTCGACATCGAGCTGCAGAGCCCCGCGTTCGGCGTGGGCATGTTCGCCGCGGGTGCGGCCCTCGGCCTGCTCGCGTCGCAGATCGGCAACGTGAACATGTCGAGCGTCGGCGAAGACCAGTCGAGCGAGGTCGGCGGACTGCAGGGCGTCTTCCAGAACCTCGGGTCGTCGCTCGGCACGGCACTCATCGGATCCGTGCTCATCGGCGCGCTCGCCACGTCGTTCACAGCGGGGGTCGCCGCGAGCAACCTGCCCGAGGAGACCCAGGCGATCGTCACCGAGGCGACGGAGGGCGGCGTCGACATCGTGCCCGCGGCATCCGTGCCCGACATCGCCCGCGAGGCGGGCCTCGACGACGCCCAGGCCGCGGAGCTCGAGCGCGTCTACGCCGAGTCGCAGATCGAGTCGCTGCGCGTGTCGCTCGTGGCGCTCATCGTGATCGCGCTCGGGTCCCTGTTCTTCTCGCGCGGCATCCCCACGGAGATCGCGGGGCGGCCGCGCAGTGAGAAACCGGCATCCGACGAGGGAACGGGGGTCGCATCATGAGCAACATCGAGAACACGGTCGGCGGTTCGAGCGGGGCCGACGAGCCCACGCCGCCCTCGCCCACGGACTTCGAGGCTCGGGCGGAGTTCGGCAGGGCAGCGCGCCGGCGCACGCCGCGGTCCGCTCATGAGGGTTGGACCCCGTCGCCTGACCGGGCCGACCCGGTGGCCCTGCTCGCGGAGCAGGCGACCACGCGAGTGCCGGAGCTCGTGCCGATCCGGCACGCGCGCATGCTGGTGTCGCCGTTCACGTTCTACCGGGGTGCGGCGCTGCTGATGGCCGCTGATCTCGCGGACACGCCCGTCTCGGGCATCACCACGCAGATCTGCGGCGACGCGCACCTGTCGAACTTCGGCGTCTTCGGCACGCCCGAGCGCCAGATGATCTTCAACATCAACGACTTCGACGAGACGCTGCCCGGTCCCTGGGAGTGGGACGTCAAGCGGCTCGCCGCGAGCTTCGAGGTCGCGGGACGCAATCGCGGCTTCGGCGAGGAGGAGCGTCGCGAGATCAACCTCACGGTCGTGCGCGGCTATCGCGAGCAGATGCTGCTGGCCGCCGGGTCGCGGGTACTCGAGGCGTGGTACGACCGGCTCGACCGCGACCGGCTCATGGAGTACATCGAGGCGGAACGCCAGGCGAAGCGCGTCGCAGAGAAGCAGGTGAAGGCCGTCGATGCCGGGCTCGCCAAGGCCCGCACGAGGGACAGCACGCGAGCGCTCGCCAAGCTCGTCGAGGTGGTCGACGACGAGCTGCGCATCGCGGCCGATCCTCCGCTGATCGTGCCCATCGAGCACCTGTTTCCCGTCGGGCGCACCCGCGATCAGCACGAGGAGTGGATGCGGGGACTGCTCGCGTCGTACCAGTCGACCCTCCAGCAGGGGAATCACCCGATGCAGGAGTTCTCGTACGTGCACATGGCGCGCAAGGTCGTGGGCGTCGGCAGCGTCGGCACTCGCGCCTGGATCGTGTTGCTGCGCGGCCGCGACGACGGCGACCCGCTGCTGCTGCAGGCGAAGCAGGCCGAGCGGTCGGTGCTCGAACGGTACCTGCCCCCCTCCCAGTTCGACAACCACGGCGAGCGGGTGGTCCGGGGGCAACGGCTGATGCAGGCCGCGAGCGACATCTTCCTGGGCTGGCAGCGTGTGGTCGGAGTCGACGGCCTCGAACGAGACTTCTACATCCGCCAGCTGCACGACTGGAAGGGTGCCGCCGACGTCGAGGCGATGGTGCCGTCGGGCGCGAAGATCTACGCTCGTGTCTGCGGAGAGACGCTCGCACGGGCGCACGCACGGTCGGGTGACCGCGTGGCGATCGCAGCGTACCTCGGGCACAGCGATCGCTTCGACCGGGCCATCGCTGAGTTCGCCGCGGACTACGCCGACCAGAACGAGCGCGACTACGAGGCATTCGTCGCCGCCGTGGCATCCGGTCGCCTCGAAGCAGCCCCGACGCCGTAAGCGAACGGAGGCGGCAGACGGCTCGCCGCGCTCGACTGCGCCCGTCGGCGTCATGCATGCTGGTCGGATGCAGGAGCGGGCTGACCCGTCGGGTGCCGGCGGACTCGTCGGGCGGTTGCGTGCTGCCGACGCCTCGAGCCGCGTCACCACCTTCGAGCTCTTCTTCGACCTCGTCTACGTGTTCGCATTCACGCAGGTCAGCGGGCTGATGGCCGCGACCCACAGCGCGTTCGGCATCCTGCAGGCGCTCATCGTGCTCGGCCTGCTGTGGTGGACGTGGATCGCCTACGCCTGGCTCGCCAACCAGGCGCCCGCCGACCATCCGGTGATGCGCGTCGGCATGAGCGTGGCGATGATCGCCGTGTTCATCGCCGCGCTCACGATCCCCGAGGGATACGACGACCTGCCAGGTGGCTGGCACGGACCACTCGTGTTCGCCCTCGCGTACACGCTCGTGCGACTGATACATGGCACGCTCTACCTCATCGCCGCCGGCGACGATCGCACGCTCCGGCGTCAGGTGCTGCTGACGGAAGCGGTCGCGATGGCTCCCGCCGCGACTGCGCTCATCGTGGGCGCGCTCGTCGGAGGGCCCGCGCAGACATGGATCTGGCTCGGCGCCTTCCTGTACGACTTCGTGCTCACCTACGCGAGCTCGCGCGGCGGCGGCGGATGGCGCATCTATTCGCCCGCGCACTGGGCGGAGCGGCACGGCCTCGTCGTCATCCTCGCGCTCGGCGAGTCGATCGTGGCGATCGGCGTGGGGGTCGCACAGGAACCCATCGACGGGCCGATCACGCTCGGCGCCGCGCTCGCCGTGGGCCTCTCGATCCTGCTGTGGTGGGCGTACTTCGGCCGCATCGCCGCAGCCGGCGAGCGCGCCCTCGAACGGAGAGCGGATGCCGCGCGCGTCGTGCTGGCGAAGAACGCGTACACCTACCTCCACCTCGCGATCGTCGCCGGCGTGATCCTCGCGGCGCTCGGAGTGGAAGAGGTCATGGCGCACATCGGCGACCCCGAGCCGTTCGGATGGTTCGGTGCCGCCGCCCTCGGCAGCGGGCTCGCCCTCTACGTGGGGGCGACCGCGGTGTTCGCGCGCGTGGTCGACCTGCCGTGGCCGTGGGTTCGCGTTGTCGGCGCGCTCGCGCTCGCCGCGTCGATCCCGCTGCTCGCGGTGCTCGCGCCGATGTGGGCGCTCGTGATCGTGGTGCTGATCATCGCGGCGATGCTCCTGCTCGAAGCGGCGACGACGGAACGTGCCGGTGAGTCTTCCCCGAGAAGCCCCGCGACGGAGGTGTGACGGCGACCATGGAGCATCCGATCCGCATCGGTGTGCTCGGTGCCGCCCGGATCACGCGTGGGGCACTGCTCGGTCCGGCGCATCGGATCGGCGGCGTCGAGGTCGCGGCCGTTGCCGCTCGTGACGTCGAACGGGCGCGTGCCTACGCCGACCGGCACGGAATCCGCACGCGTGCACGCCGACTACGACGCGTTGCTCGCCGACGAGAGCCTCGACGCGGTCTACATTCCGTTGCCGGCCGCGCTGCACGGGCGCTGGACGATCGCGGCGATCGAGGCGGGCAAGCACGTGCTCTGCGAGAAGCCCTTCACCGCGAACGCGCCTGAAGCCGAACACGTCGCGGAGGTCGCGGCGAGGTCGGACGTGCTCGTGATGGAGGCGTACCACTCCCGCTATCACCCGCTGGTCGAGCGCCTGCAGGGCATCCTCGCCGACGGAGTGCTCGGCGACATCCGGTCGGCGTCAGCCGCCCTCTGCGTCCCGATTCCGCCGGGGCGCAACATCCGCTGGAACCTCGATCTCGGCGGCGGAGGGTTGCTCGACGTCGGCTACTACCCCGTGCGCATGCTGCGCGACCTGCTCGGGCGCGACCCCATCGGTGGTGGCTGCCCGGGCGCGCGACCGCGAGGGGATCGATCGCGTCATGCTGGCCACCCTGCGCTTCGACGGCGACATCTCCGCCACCGTCGTGTCGTCGATCTGGTCGCGACGGGTGTTCTCGGCGCGACTGGAGGTTCGGGGATCGGCGGGTCGTCTCCGGGTGTCGATGCCGTACCACCCCCAGCTCGGCAGCGTCGTTCGCATCGACGGCCCCGGGTTGCGTCTTCGTGAGCGTCCACCTCGGCGTTCGACGTACGACTACCAACTCGAAGCGTTCCGGGACGCGATCCGCGACGACACCCGCGTGCCGACGGGACCCGGCGAAGCGGTCGCTCAGATGCGGGTCATCGACGAGCTCTACCTCGCGGCAGGGATGCATCCGCGCTCGCCGTGGCCCGCAGGGTGAGCGGCTGAGTTCGAGCCCCGGTTCAAGCCCGCGGTTCAAGCCTTGTCGTCGTCGCGCGCGTGGTGCAGAGTCGGAGCGACAGTTGCTTTCACGGGGGAACGAGGCATCCATGGACCAGAAACCGGCCACACCGACGATCGAGGCAGCGAATCGACGGCTGCTCGATTCGCTTCCGTTCGCCGACGATTCCGACTTCGCCGATGCCGATCGCGGTTTCCTCGGCGCGCTCGAGCCGGGGGTCGTCAAGGCGGCAGACGGTCGTGTCGTGTGGGACAACGACAGTTACGCGTTCCTCTCGGGCGATGCGCCGTCGACGGTGAACCCGAGCCTGTGGCGCCAGTCGCAGCTTGTGGCCAGGCAAGGCCTCTACGAGGTCGTCGAGGGCATCTACCAGGTGCGCGGCCTCGACCTCTCGAACGTCACGTTCGTCGAAGGCGACACCGGGGTGATCGTCATCGACCCGCTCATCTCCACGGAAACGGCGGCCGCCGCACTCGGCCTCTACCGTGCGCACCGAGGTGATCGGCGTGTTGTGGCCGTGATCTACACGCACAGCCACATCGACCACTTCGGCGGTGTATTCGGCGTCGCCACGCAGGCCGAGGTGGATGCCGGGACGATCGAGGTCATCGCCCCCGAGGGGTTCGTCGGTCACGTCGTGGCCGAGAACGTCTACGCGGGCACCGCGATGTCGCGCCGCGCGGGATACATGTACGGCGCCGTCCTCGAACGGGGCCCGCAGGGTGCCGTCGGGTCGGGCCTCGGCCAGACGGCGTCGGCCGGCGAGGTCGGGCTCATCGTGCCGACGCTCGAGATCACGACGACCGGCGAGACGCGCACCATCGACGGCGTCGAAATCGAGTTCCAGATGGCACCCGGCACCGAGGCGCCGGCCGAGATGCACTTCTACTTCCCGCGCTTTCGCGCCCTCTGCATGGCCGAGAACGCGACGCACACGCAGCACAACCTGCTGACCCTGCGCGGCGCTCTCGTGCGCGACCCGCATGTGTGGTCGACCTACCTGACGGAAGCCGCCGAGACGTTCGGATCGCGCACCGACGTCGTGTTCGCATCGCACCACTGGCCGACGTGGGGGAGCGAGCGCGTCGTGGAGTTCCTCGCGACGCAGCGCGATCTCTACGCCTACCTGCACGACCAGACGCTCCGGCTCCTCAACCAGGGTTTCACCGGCACCGAGATCGCCGAGATGCTCGAGCTGCCACCCGCCTTGCGGAACTCGTGGAACACCCACGGGTACTACGGGTCGGTCAGCCACAACGTCAAGGCGATCTACCAGCGCTACATGGGCTGGTTCGACGGCAACCCCGCCCGGCTGTGGCCGCATCCGCCGTCGGAGCTCGCGACACGCTACGTCGACGCCATCGGCGGCATGGACCGCGTGGTCGAGCTCGCTCAGGATGCCTTCGATGCCGGCGACTTCCGCTGGGCGGCGACCCTGCTCGACCACGCGGTCTTCGCCGACGAGTCGCACGCCGCGGCCCGCGCGCTCTACGCCGACACGCTCGAGCAACTGGCGTACGGGTCGGAGAACGGGACCTGGCGCAACTTCTTCCTCTCGGGCGCGACCGAGCTGCGTGGCGAGAACTTCGGCACGCCGGCGGCGACGAGTGCACCCGCGATCGTCGCGCAGCTCACCCCCGAGCAGCTCTTCGATGCGATCGCGATCTCCGTCAACGGGCCTGCCGCATGGGATCTCACGATCGCGCTCGACGTCACGTTCACCGACCTCGGCACGAACTACCGCGCGACCCTTCGCAACGGCGTGTTCATCGCTGTCGAGAAGGCAGCGGATGCCTCGTCGGCCGACGCGACCATCACCACCACGAAGCCGCGCATGATCGCCCTCGTCGGAGGCGACACCACGTCGGACGGCCTCGACATCTCGGGCGACGCGGGGGTGCTGCAGACGCTCCTCGGCGTGCTCGAGACCGGCGACCCGTCGTTCGACATCGTGACGCCGTAGTGTCGGGCGGATGAACATGCTCGCTGAGCTTGTCGAAGCGGGCGTCGTCCCTTCGACAGGCTCAGGGAGCTCGACTCAACCGGCGGAGCCGGACTCTTCTTCAAGCTCCGTGAGGACGTCGGCCGCGTCGCGGTTTCCGGTGGCGGCGAGACGGCGCAGCTCATCGAGATCGCTTCGATCGGCGGCCAACTGGACCAATTCGTCGGCCGCGTCGCGGCTGCCCTGGTCGGCGAGGCGGCGGAGCTCGTCGGCATCCCCTCGCTCGCCGGCGAGTTCGACCAACTCGGCGATCGCGTCGCTGTCGCCGTCGGCGGCGCGCATCCTGAGATCGTTCAGTTCGGCGTCCGACATGGAACCCCCTCAGCTGCCGCCGGTTGCAGCTCTCGACAAGTCTACCGGTGAGCTCGGCGCCTCCTGCGGTGACCGGTGCTGCTCAATCCGAGGGAGCCGTTTGCACGTCTCGTGCTCGCTCGAGGCCGTCGAGGAGCATGTCGAGACCGAAGACGAACTCGTCGGCGTAGGTGTATCCGGGCTGGAGCACGTGTTTCGCGGCGAGGTCGCCATCATCTTCTGGCTGCTCATCAAAGGCAGCCGCCTCCCCGCAGCTCCCATCGCGCCTCGTGCGTAAGCTGACTCACGTGTCCAGGTCCCTGCGTCCCGCCCTTGACGGCCGATCGACATGAGGGCCGTCGTCTACGACCAGTACGGTCCTCCTGAGGTATTGAGGGTCGAGGATGTCCCGGTGCCGTCGCCGGGCGCGAAGCAGGTGCTCGTCGAGGTCGCCGCGACATCCGTCAATCTCTCGGACTGGGAGGGGCTGACGGGAAGTCCGGGGTACGCGCGGATCGGGGGGCTGCGCGCCCCGGCGCGCCGGGTGCTGGGCTCCGACATCGCCGGACGCGTCACAGCCGTCGGCTCCGGGGTCACCCGGTTCCGCCCGGGCGATGAGGTGTACGGCGACAATATCGGCCTCATGGGCGGCTTCGCCGAGTTCGCGGTGGCACCCGAAACGGCGCTCGCGCACAAGCCTGCGGAACTGACGTTCGCCGAGGCATCCGCGCTCCCTCAAGCGGGCTCGATCGCGCTTCGCGGAACCGCCCGCGCACGCCGCGGGTCGCGAGTGCTGATCAACGGGGCGGGCGGCGGTGCCGGTTCGCTCGCGATCCAGCTCGCCAAGCTCGCCGGGGCGCACGTGACCGGCGTCGACAACGCGGGCAAGCTCGACTTCATGCGGGAGCTCGGCGCCGACGAAGTGGTCGACTACCGCAGCGAGGACTTCACCCGGCTCGAACCGTACGACCTCGTGCTCGATCTCGTCGCGCATCGATCCGTATTCGCCTACCGGCGGGCGCTCGCTCGCGGCGGCCGCTACCTCTGCGTCGGCGGAACCGTACGAACGCTGCTGCGAGTCGTGACCCTCGGAGCTGCGCTCGGTCTGCTCACCGGGCGCCGCCTGGGGGTCCTCGTCGTGATGCAAGGGCCGAAGAATTTCACGCCCGTCGCCGAGCGTTGCGTCGCCGGTGACCTTCGCATCCACATCGACCGCACCTTCCCGCTCGAGGAGGTGCCGCAGGCGCTCGCCCGCGTCGGTGAGGGACGCACGCTCGGCAAGGTGGTCGTCACGCCCTGAGCCCCGGGTCGAGCTCGCGGCTTCGATCAGATCGCCGGTGACTACTCGTAGGCAGGGTCGACCTCGTCGTCGTCCAGCTCCTCACGATCGACGGCAAGGTCCTTCCTGGTCACCTTCGTGGCATTCGCCAGCAACTGCTCGACCTCGTCGGCGTCGGCCGGATCGACGACGATGACGATCCCTGCAGCTCCGGCATCCAAGGTCTCACTGATCGCCTCGAGATCCTTCGAGGGGGTCTTCTTTGTGATATGTCCTGCGATGGCGCCGATGCCGGCCCCTGACCCGCCGGCCACCAGGAGCGCGCCACCGAGCGCGACGGCCGGGAACAGCGCAACGGCGAGCCCGCCGGCAAGACCGATGGACAGGCCCTTCCGGGTTGCGTGGCTCTTCCCGCCGTCATCGCGCTTCACGATGGAGAGTTCGCCATCCACTCCGCGATTGATCACCGCGGCATCGAACGACCCATGCTCGTGGTCGTCGTTCTCCCTGTAGTGTGCGCGTATCAGATCGAAGTCGGCCACCGCCCCGTCTTCACTCGCATACTGCGCTGCCAACGCGATGTAGGGCTGATCAGCCATCACGAACTCCCGTCGTCCTGAGCGGTATTCATCGCCGACCGGCGGTCTGCGATCCGCGGTTCAGCCGAAGTCTATGGGCCCACGCCATCCAGCGGCAGCCCGAAATTCGGGTGATTCGGATCCTGATGGATCATCCGCTCAGATTGCAGACCTGAGCCGCTCGAGCGCGGCGGTCTCGGCCTCGTACATCGCCATCACGAGCTCGCCGACCTGCGGCGGCACGTCGGTGGCTTCGTCGCGGGCGCGCTGGAGCTCCCAGCGCGCGGCGGCGGTCTCGGGACCGCCGTCGATCAGCTCCCGCAGCTCATCTCCGGGCGGGAGCGCGGCATCGACGATCGGAGCCCATGCGTCGGCGGCGGCCTTCCACGCGTCCGCCCCGAGATCGCGTCCCAGCAGCTCGGCCGCCTCATCGAGAAAGTCGGCGTAGAGCCCGCGGAGGTGCGCGCCGTGGGCGGCGTCGGTGTAGATCGACGCGCGCAGGCTGCCGATGCCGAGCCCGTCGGCGAACACGTTCGGCCAGCCCTTCTTGTTTCGGGTGTCGGCGGTCATCCGAGCCCACTTGCGCCACGCGGGCAGCGAGAACGAGTCCGACTTGTCGCTCAGATGCTCGACCTGAAGCCGGAGCCCTTCCTCGACAGCCGGACGCAGGTCGAGGTCGATCCGGTCCGGATCGATCGTGACCAGCCGGTGCTTGTAGGAGCCGACGCGCGCCCGCGCCGCGGCCAGCCGGTCGCCAGGTACGACGATCGGCCCCGTCGAGCGGTCGTCGACCGCGTAGGAGTCGCCGTTGCGCTCGTAGACGATCACTGGCGGACCGCCGTAGCCATCGCGCCACTCCGGCTCGATGCGGTGCCCGAGCGTGTAGGTGTCGATCCAGGCGATCGCCGGCAAGCCGTTGTCGAGCTGTGCGTCGAGCGCCGCCGCGGCGACCTTCGCGCTGCCGGTCTCGTGCAACTCGGCGTGCAGCCCGAGCCGCTCGGCGGTCCCGCGCGCCCACCGGTCCGGGTACTGCCACTGGCGCCGGAAGCCGAGCGTGAGTACGCGCGAGCGGAACTGGAGTGAGTCGAACTCCCACAGGATGTAGCCCGCGCCGAGCCCGCCGCCGACCCCGAGCACCATCGCCTCGGTCAGCGGCTCGCCCGTGTGCGGCGCGACCACACCGAGGTTGGCCAGGACGTTGGCGAACGCGGCGGTGTCGCCGTCGAGCCCGCCGCGGAACTCCCATGCGGCGTCGCCATCGAGGTGCTTTCGAGCCGTCATCTGGAGTTCTCCAACGTCGTCGTCGCCCGGGCCCCATGCGACCGGCGCCCGCCGGATACGGGAACGGCGCACTGCTGCCGGTCGGCAGGCACGCAGCCTCCGGAATTCGATTCTGCTCCGGAGGTTCGATTCTGCTAAGAAGGGTAGACCCCTGCCCTGCCAGCGATTGGATCAGCGTCATGAATCAACCCGACCTTGAAGAGCGCAGTGACTACGAGTTGGTGGGCGGCGCACCCGCGATCACCGCAGTGGTGGACCGGTTCTATGAGCTGGTGCTCGCCGACGACCGGCTCCGTGGGTTCTTCGACGGGGTCGAGATGGTCCGGCTCAAGCGTCACCAGGTAGCGCTGGTGTCGCAGGTCATGGGCGGGCCAGTCGTCTACGCCGGCCGCGACCTGCGCGCGGCGCACGCGGGCATGGGCATCTCACACGAGGATTTCGCGGCAGTCGCCGCCCACCTCGTGACAGCCCTGACGGACGCCGGCGTTGAGAGCGCCATCATCGACCGGGTGTTGGCTGCGATCGCCGGCACCGAGCCCGACATCGTCGAAGCCCAGCAGGCGAGCGCTTGACGCGGTGGACACCGCCGCACTGAAGGAGACGTGGGCGCTGGCCGAAAGTCTCGGCGACGAGGTGCCTCTGTTCTTCTACTCGCACCTGTTCGTGTCCCACCCCGAGCTGCGGGGCATGTTCCCGGTCTCGATGGCCACACAGCGCGATCGGCTCGTCGGCGCGCTCGGCCGAATCGTGTCGAGCGTCGATCAACTCGACGAGGTGGTCGGGTTCATTCAGCAGCTGGGCCGCGACCACCGGCGCTTCGAAGTCATCGCGGCGCACTACAACGCCGTCGGCGCATCCCTGCTCGCCACCCTGAAGCATTTCCTGGGTGAGCGGTGGACGGATGAGGTCGCGGCGGGCTGGGCCGAGGCCTACGGGGTGATCGCCACGGTCATGGTCCAGGCGGCCGAAGCATCCGAACTGACCAGCCCGGCATACTGGATGGGTCACGTGACCGCGGTGGAGCGACGGAGCCTCGACATCGCGGTCATCCAGGTCCGTCCCGAACCTGCCCTTGCCTTCGTGCCGGGCCAGTCGGTGGCGGTGGAAGTACCGTCCCGGCCGCGGTTGTGGCGCTATCTCAGCCCGGCCAACGCACCCCGTGCCGACGGCAGCATCGAGTTCCACGTCCAGATGGTGCCCGGTGGGCAGGTGAGCAACGACATCGTCCGCTCCCTCCAGGTCGGCGAAACCCTCCGCCTGGGCGCCCCCGTCGGTCAGGAGCTGACCCTCGACGAGGGCGAGCGCGAGCGCGACCTGATCATGGTCGCCGGCGGCACCGGCCTGGCTCCGCTGCGAGCCCACCTGGAGCAGATCGACCGGGACTGGCAGTCGACCGGGAGGGCACCTCGCGTGCAGCTGTTCCACGGGGCGCGGCTGCCGTGGAACCTCTACGAGAACCGGTTGTTCCAGAACCTGGCCGGCCGGCCGTGGTTCACCTACACACCGGTGGTCTCCGACGACCCCAGCTACCCCGGCCGGAAAGGTCTGATCGGCGATGTCGCCGCCGAGGGCGACGATTGCGGGGACTCCTCGCGCTGGTGTGCGGATCGCCCGAAATGGTGCGGCACACGGTTTCCCGTCTCCGTGCAGCAGGGATCGCGCACACGGACGTCCGTTTCGAGCAGTTCGCAACCCTCGACGAAGACAGTCACGCCCTGCACCACCACACCCATGACCTGCAGCCGTCTGGGCTGCCGCAAAGCGAATAGGGGGACCACGCATGACGCAGAACGGGACCGACCCCGACAGCCTTGCTGACATGCCCGGCACCGCGCCCGAGAACGCCTTGGCCGTCGCTGTGAGCCACCTGCCAGACCCCAAATCCGTGTCCTTCACCATGAAGATGAGGGGCGGCGCATACGACCGACTCGAAGTCGACAGGTTCATGGGTCAGCTCTCGCAGGCGATCGCCGAGGTCCGGGCGGCCATGACCAGCGGCGAACAGGAGCTCGCTTCATTGCGGTCCGAGAACGCCAACCTCCGCGCGTCCGGCGTAGACGAGGAGGAGATCACGTCCGGAGCGGTCGGGCTGCTCACCCAGGCGCAACTGATCGCCGACAAGGCGGTCGCAGACGCCGAGCGGTATGCCCGCGACCTGGTGCTCACCGCTCGCAACCAGTACCGGGGGATCCTGGAACGTGCCGAGAGCAGCGCCGGTGAGGCGACCGCGACGCTCGCCGTGCACCACGGTCCAGCCATCCCCGAAATCGAGTACGTACGCACCTACGCCCAGGTCGCACAGATCCAGTTGCGCTCGGTCCTCGACGCTCTCACCGAGCAGGTCGACCGCCTCGGCAGCCTGCCCCAGCCCGCCGAAGAACCCGAACCCGTCGCGCAGCCTGACCCCGACGGCCCCGCGGGCGAACCCGTCTGGCAGCCGTCGACCTCGGGGACGCCCACAACCGAGCCACGCTGACGGGCACCGAGTCCGAGGGGATGTCCGTGCGCCGAGGGACCTCGCGAGCCGCTGCCTGCGGGCACCTCCGACGGCAGCCCATGCCTGCGCCTACGGGGTGATGGGCGCATCCGCCTCGGCTGGGACATCCGCCGCCTCACGTGACACGCCCACGAAGCGGGCCGTGTCCGACACGGCGGCGGTGAGCAGCGCGACGAGTCGATCGTCGGTGTCCCCGACGTACGCCCGCGCGATCCCGTCGACCGCGCCGGTCACGATGTCCCGGCACTGCCGCACCGTCATGCCCGGGCGGAGCGGACCGACTTCCTCGATGAATTGGATTGCCCAGGCGTCGGCGGCGGGGGCGGCGCGGAGGGCGGCTTCCGCGAGTTCGCGTGACTCGGCGGCGAACTCGTCGTCGCGTTCCGCGAGGACCGTGAGCACGACGCGCAGCCCCACGGCCAGCGAACGCTGGCGCTCCTCGGCGACGATAGGCAGGCCGGCGTGGGCGGACCGCACGGCGAGCAGGACGTCGAGCAGCGGGTCGTCGCTCGTCAGGCCGATGACCGTCGGGATGAGCGGTGTGAGCCGGGCGCGACCGGCGTCGCTCGTCCGGTCGTTCACCATCCGTGCCAGATGCGCGAGGGTGGCGTGCGTACACGCGGGATGGTCGCTCCAGCGCTCGCCTGCGAGATACGACGCGAACTCCATGAAGCAGGCCCCGCGCCGTGGGGATCGGTGCCGGCCCGGGGAGAGGATCGGCATGACATCCGGGTAAGCCATCGCGTTGCGCATGGGATCTCCCTCGCTCCCTCCAACTCTGCGCCTGCCGCCGCCGCGATTCAAGTGCCAGGTTCCAGGCACACGCGATTGCCGCGCGGGAAGGGCGGAGATCACCGCCACCCGGAATCAATGGCGAACCGGGCGCTCCGCGCTCGTGACCGATTGTGAGGCTGCTCCGAGGCGACACCAGGGATGAATCGACGGAGCGGATGACGGGAATCGAACCCGCGCTATCAGCTTGGGAAGCTGAAGTTCTGCCATTGAACTACATCCGCGTGCGGCATCCGTCTCCGGAGGTCGGCTGGCGTGAGCATGTGCTCGCGCAGGCACAGGCGCAGGGCATCGAGTTGACCGGCTCCGACGGGCGCGTTATTTGAAACGCGTCATCACCCAAGACTCGATCCGTGCCGCTCGACGTCGTGATCGGCAAGGCCCCAGAACGGCCCGTGCAGGCCGACGCTGCGGAAGTAGTCGGCTGCTGCCGTCGGCTCGCGGCGCACATATGGCGTGTCGAGACGTCCCTCGTACCAATGGGCGGCCAGCTGCCAGAGGGTCTCCAGGGACATGACGTACCCGCGGTCGTTGCCGGTGCTGCTCAGCCAGGTGTCGACGCAGACTTCGGAGCAGAAGATGAGCTGGTTGTCGCAGGCGTGAGCGGCGTCGGGCCAGATCCGGTCGGCGGGGGTCAGGAAGTGCGCGACCTGGTCGCCCTCGGGTGGGCCCTGGTTCGTCACGGTCCACGCGTGCGGGGTGGCGCAGGCGGGGCAGGTGGTCGCGACGAGGACTTCCGGTGAGTCGGGGACGAGGTTCGGGATCGCGAACGAGTCCCAGGCGCAGCCGCCCCACCACAGGGTGTGTGGGCCCATGACTGAGAACCCGAAGGAGCGGGTCGCGAAGGGGTGCGCCATCTCGATCTCACCGTCCTTCACGACCATGTTGCGCGTGGCGGCAAGCTCGTCCAGCGCCGTGTCGTAGTCCTCGGGTGTGATGTCGAGCTCCCGAGAGAGCTCCTCTCGGGAGGGTAGGGTCCCGTCCGTGGCGAAGTGAGTGTAGATCGCGAAGCGAGTGCGTTCCGCAAGGTCTGTGAGCGTCATCTCGTGCTCCCCCTCCGCATCGCGTGCGACGCTCCTGCCGCCGGATCGCCCGTCGCCCGTCGCGGCGCCGTTCGACAGGCTTGAAATCACCCGGCCAGGAAGGCGACGGTTTCCGCTGCCGCCTCGGTCGCGTACTGGAAGATCGAGCCGTGCGAGGCGTCCGGGTAGATGGTGATGCGCGCGTTCGGAATGAGCCCGGCGAGCGTGTGGCTGGCCTTCGTTGGGATCATGATGTCGTTGTCGCCCTGAAGGATCAGCGTCGGCTGCGTGATTGAGGTCAGCCGTGCGACGAGGTCACCCTCGCCCTGTCCCCAAGCCAGCACCGCACGGTACTGCGAGTCCCTCGCCTCGAGTGTGACGCCCACGTCGCGTCCCTCCTGGCGCTGGAAGATCCGGCCGAGGGCCGCTTGGCCGGCGCCCTGACTCGATGACGTGGGGGCGTAGAAGACATACAGCAGCTCCTCGCCACCGGGCTGGTCACGCAGCACGAGGCGGTCGGTAACGTCTTGCGCCCAGGGACCCATGCCGGGGGCGCCCTGGGGACCGGTCCCGGCGAGGATCAGCCGGCGCACCATGTCGGGTCGGCCGAGGGCGATCGCTTGCGCGACGAACCCGCCGAGCGAGAAACCGAACAGGTCGACCTGATCCAACCCCATCGCGTCGATGAATGCGACGGCGTCCTTGGCCATCTCCTGCACGGTGCTCGGCGCGGTGCCGGTGGTTGCCCCGATGCCGACATTGTCGAACAGGATCACGTCGCGTTCGGCCGCGATCGGATCGATCAATGCCGGATCCCAGTTGTCGATGTCACCGCGGAAGTGCTGCAGGAAGACCAGCGGTACTCCCTCCCCGACACGGCCAAGGCGGCGATACGCGTAACTCACACCATTGGCGCCATCCACACGCTGGAGTTCGGCTGCGAGTAGATCGATTGTGTTCGTCACTGTCGTCTTCCCCTCGGTGTTTCGGATCGATCAATATGACCGGTCGTCTTCACTCTAAGCTCGAGCAGCCATTCGAGACAAGTCCGAGGTTCGGGCTAGTGCAGGACGGTGTCGAAGCTCACCGCGAGGAAGTCGTCCACAGGACCGCCGGTGCGCAGGGTCTTGGCTTGAGCGACGGCTCCCTCGAAGCTGGAGATGAGGTATCGCGCCAACGTGTGGGCATCTGTGTTGTTCTGGATCTCGCCGGCTGCCTGGGCGCGTGCGATCGCGGCTGCAACGGCGTCGATCCAACGCGCGAAGCCCTGGGTCACGGCCTCCCGGAGGCCCTCGTTGAGCGCGACGGCATCGGTGCTGAAGTTGCCCAGCAGACATCCATACTCGATGCCCGCCGCTTCCCGCGCCGCGATGCTCGCCGTCAGATGCGCCCGAATCTGCGCCAGCGGGGAAGCGTGCGTATCGGCTAGCTCGCCAAGCCCGAGGTCGTCCACGTATCGCCCCAGCACCTCGACCGCCAAGGCCTCCTTGCTGGCGAAATGGTTGTAGAACGATCCTTTGGGAACGCCCGCGGCCTGCACGATGTCGTTGACGCTCGCGGCGTTGAAACCGCGCTCGAGAAACACCGTTGCAGAGCGGTCGACCAGTTGCTCCTTCAGACTTGCACGTACCATGGCGCTCATTGTAGACGACCGGTCGTCTTGACCCGGCGGATTCTTGTGATGAGTCCCGCGAGCGAGCACACGGTCGATGACGGCGGGCCCGCCGCGCTCCAGGGTTGGAACGGCGCCGCGAGCGAACTCAACGGCGCCGTCTCACCTCGGGGAGTTGACCCACCTGTCGTCACGCGACGCATCGACTGGCGTGGGAGTCGCAGAAGTTCACCTGATCAGGGTATTTACTGAGCGGATGACGGGAATCGAACCCGCGCTATCAGCTTGGGAAGCTGAAGTTCTGCCATTGAACTACATCCGCGTGGGGCATCCGTCGCCGGATGCATGGTGACCATGCTAGCAAGTGCCGCAGCGCTGATGTGCCGGGCGCGAGCGACTCGTGCTCGACGTGGGGGCGAGAAGGTGATCTCGCCGTCAGCGTTCGAGCGTCATGCGGAGTGACAGCTTGCACGCTTCGCGAGGGCCGAGTTCGATCGAGCCGGACCCGGAGCCGGAGCGCGTCGTCGGCATGGTCGCCGGTTCGACGGCGATGACTCGCGCCCGGCCGTACCACGGGAATGTCTCGGTGAACCCGAGTTCCTCCCAGATCCAGGCATAGCAGAGGTGGTCGCCGCCCCACTCGAGAAGCACGGCCAACCCTGACGTCGTGTTGCTGATACGCACCCATCGATCGTCGAAATCGTCGAGCCATCCGTAGACCCCGTGGTTCGCCGCCTCGTCGACCGTGCTGAGATCGATCACGGTGCCGCTCTTGTCTTCGCCCGCGGGCCAGCGCGTGGTGGTTCCGGCGTCGCTCGTGAAGGACCGTGCACCCGACTCGATCGTGACCGAGCCGTCGATGAGTGCACCGCCGAAGGCCGGGTGATAGGCGAAGTCGATTGCGACCGTGACGTCGCTGAGGTTGCTGACCCGATCGACCACTTCGATAGATGCTCCAACGAGCCGTATAACGCGTTCGACGCGCACAGGAACCGAGAAGAGATCGACATGAAGACGGAGCACATCGGGTGCCTGTGTGTCAACGGTCCAGGTGGCGACGGAGACTTCGCCGTGGTAGCCGACTGGTGCGTCATTGATGCGGTGCGGGTCTCCTGCAGTCGGGCAGAGGGTCTGCCAGCCACCGCGATACGCCTCGAGCCACCCCGCGATGGGCTCGACGGAGACCGGTCGCTGTCCGGCTCGAATCGCGTCGGCGTGGGAGCGCCATGGGGTCGTGAAGAGGATGTCAGAGTCTGTGCGGACCTCGACGATCGACAGGATGTCGCATCCGCGGCCCGGGTCGACGACTACCCGCAGCTCGTTGTTTCGCAAGGTGATCATCGCGTTGAGCTCGCTACCGCTCTGCGTCGGCGGGCGGTCTCTCGGAGCCGCGCAAGATGAGTCGGGTGGGCAGGACGCGTGTCGTGGCCTCCGAGGTTCCGCCGGCGAGGCGGCGAAGGATGGTCTCGGCAGCGGTCCGGCCCATGAGCTCGATGTCTTGACTGACCACCGAGACCGGCGGGTCCCCGAGGCTCGACGTCTCGAAGTCGTCGAACCCGATGAGCGGCAGGCGGGTGCCGGCGCTCTGGAATGCGAGGAGGGCACCGATCGTCGAGCGGTTGTTGGCCGCGAAGATCGCGTCGGCCGACCCGCTTCGAAGGAGGGCGGTCACTTCACGCTCGGCGTCCTCGGTCGTGCGGGCCGAGGTGATCACGGGCGAGTCGTCGAGGTCGAGGCCGACGTCGGTGAGGGCCGTGGCGTATCCGTTGTGCCGCTCCCGCATCGTGTAGATGTCGAGCGAGTCGCCGACGAATGCGATGCGGCGTGCGCCGAGTTCGGCGAGCGTGCGGGTGGCCTCAGTCGCGCCACCCGCGTTGTCGGCGAGCACGACGTCGGCATCAGCGTGAGCCGCGGGCCGGTCGAGGAAGACGATCGGTGGAATGGGCGGGGCGACGTCCGCCCAATCGCGGGCAGGGTTTCGCGGTGGCACCACGATCAGGCCGTCGACGCGCTGTTCCATGAGCCGATCGATGAGGCGGTCGTGCCGGACTCCCTCTTCCTCCGAGCTTGCGATCGTGATGAGGAACCCGGCGGCGTCGGCGACGCTCTCGATGGCTCGGGCGAGCGTCGAGTAGTACGGGTTCGCGAGGTCGCTGATGATGAGACCGATCGTCTTGCTCGTCCACCCCGGCCGGATGCTCGCCGCGGCGAGGTTGCGGCGATACCCGAGTTTGCGTATCGCCGTGCCGATCCGCTCGCTCAGCGCGGGATCGATGTTCGTCTCCCCGTTGACGTACCGGGAGACGGTCTTCAAGGCAACCCGTGCTTCGCGAGCGACATCGTTCATCGTCGGGTTCAGTGCCACCTGGTCTCCAGTCGCGGACGGTCGTGGACCGATCGTACTCTGCGCGCTCGTCCGCTCAACGGATCACCCGCTCACCGCCTCGGGCTCACGCGCTCACGGGTTCACCTGGGCGCCGGCGGGCGCGCGATGAGGACGATCCCGTCACCGGTGAGGGCGACGGAGCCCGCGGATGCCGGGATGAGGAGGGTGCTCCCGGCCGCGGCCTCGATCGTCTCCGGCCCTCCAGTGAACTGCAGTGATCCTTCGACGACGATCACGACGGCGAAGCCCGCCTCCAACTCGACCCGTCGGGTGATCCTGACTTCATCGAGACGGAAGAACGCGTCGGCCTCCTCGGGAAGGCAGCGTGTCGTGCCTGCCGCGGCCGGTCGCACGAGCTGCTGGATCTCCTCCGTGCTCCGGCGACGAGTTTCGACGGCCCGCAACGCGCGTTCGAAGCCGAGGCCGAGGTGCCCCTCCTGGGCGCCGTCGAGCTCGAAGCCCCGCCACTCGAGCAGGATCGAGAGGTCTTCGGGCTCCTGGACCTCGGCGAGCAGGATGCCTTCGCCGATGGCGTGCAGCAGCCCCGGGGGGACGAAGATGCGGTCGCCTCGCGATACGGAGACTCGGTGCATCGAGCCGAGAAGTTCCTCGGTGTCCTGCCGGGCGACGAGGTCGAGCAGCTCCGCCCCGTCGAAGTCGCGCGTGAGTCCGAGAAGGACCTCCCCTGGGGAGAGGATGAACCAGGCTTCCGCTTTGCCGTGAGCAGCCGCGAGCTCGCGGCGCGCGAACTCGCGGTCGGGGTGCGCATGAATGGGAAGTCGCTGTCCTGCGTCGAGGAGCTTGACCAGCAGCATCGTGTCGGACCCGAAGGAGTCGACATGGTCGGTGCCGAGCCATCCGATGGGATCGTCCGCGATGGCGTCGCGAAGGAGTCGGCCGTCGGGAAGCCGCGTCTGGCCCGTTGCGTTCTGCCCCCGAACGCTGGTGGTTGATGCGACCCAGTCTTCCGGCGTGTACTCGGCGTGCTCAGCGTCGGACCGGAACTCGTCGATGCGGGCGCCTCCGCGATAGAAGCGATCGCTCGGCCGGTTCGGCTGCAGGAGCGTGATCGTCGGGCGCGTTGGCACGAAGGCGGCGTCGACTCGGCGCGCTCCAGCAGCGGCGCCGACTCCTGCAGCGGCGCCGATTCCGATCGCGAGCTCGGGGCGGAGCCGGGCGATCGTCTCGACCGTGGGCTCCGCGCCGCTGACGACAGCCGCGGCGGCCGCCGTGGCGACCGAGCAGGCGACCTGCGGTGACGACTCGTCGGCGATCGCGGAGAGAAGCCCGGCGGTGAGGGCGTCACCGGCGCCGTTCGTGGTGACGACCGTCTCGACGGCGACCGGCGGCATCCGCACCGTCGCGTCTGCCCAGGCGTCGGCGAGCGGGGCGAGGAGCCGGCCGGCGCGCGAGAGGCGCGCGGCATCCGCGGTCCTGAGCAGCATCCCCGCGGATCCGTCGGAGACCGCGACGACCGCCGCGCCCCAGCTGAGCAGCCGCGCCGCGAACTCCGCGAGACCGCCACCCGCAGCGGACGATGGGCCCAGAGCCGACGTCAGGTCGTCGAGGCTCGGGCTGATCACGTCTGTTTCGGCGATGACGGCGCGGAGGATCGACTCCCAGTCACGGCCGGTGTCGTCGGGGTCGACGACGGCGAGGTCGATCGATGTGGTGACGCCGGCGGCCCGGGCCCGCCTCAGCAGTCGGAGCAGGAGTTCCGCGTCGTCGTCGAGCATCCGCGGCAACAGCGAGGGGTAGCCGATGTGGAGGGCATCGATTCCGTTCAGGTCCACGTCGGCGCCGTCGAACAGGTCGTTCGCCCCGGTGTGGTGCCAGAACGTGCGGTCGGAACCGGCCGGTTCGAGCACGAGGCTGTACGAGGTGGATGAGCCGCGCACAATGCGTGGCGAGCCCACCACGCCGTCGATCTCCGCCAGCTTGTCGGCGACGAGTCTGCCGAGATCGTCGTCGCCGACGGTCGCGTGGATCCGCGACGAGAGACCGAGGTTCGAGAGGGCCCGGGCCGTGTTCGCGACACACCCGCCGAGGCTCACCGCGAGAGGGCCCACGTCGATCAGTCGCCCGGGCGCGAGCCGCGCGGCATCCGTGATCGCCGGCGTCAAGTCGATGCAGATGTGTCCGACTACCGCAAGTCTTGGCACTGGTCGAACCTTTCCTTCCGCCACGTTTGACGGCGGCAGCCAAGCTAGACAACGTTGTTTCTACGGTTTACTGTACACACTGGTCTACACGACGACCACATCAACCCAGGAGTCACTGCGATGTCGCTGTTCCGCCTCAACAGGCTCTTCAATCCGACCTCCGGGCGGGCGCTCGACGTCGCCGTCGACCACGGTTTCTTCGGCGAGCCGTCGTTCCTGACCGGCATCGAGAACATGCGCGCGGTCGTCGACACGCTCGTCGCCGCCGGACCGGACGCGATCCAGCTCACCCTCGGGCAGGCGCGACTGCTCCAGGCGTTGCCGGGGCGGAACAAGCCGGCGCTCGTGCTGCGCAGCGACGTCGCCAATGTCTACGGCAACCCGCTCGACGACCACATCTTCAGCCATCACGTGCCCGACGCGATCGAGGAGGCGGTGCGCCTGGACGCCGTCGCCGTGTGTGCGAACCTCATGCAGCTGCCGGGTCACTCCGAGATCCGCGAGGCGAACATCCGCTCGATCATGGCGCTCCGTGAACAGGCCACGCGCTACGGCATGCCGCTCATGATCGAGCCGCTCGTCATGCAGGACAACGCGAAGGCCGGCGGCGGCTACATGGTCGACGGCGACACCGACAAGATCGTCGCCCTGGTGCGGCAGGCGTGCGAGCTCGGCGCCGACCTGATCAAGGCGGACCCGACCGACGACATCACGGACTATCACCGCGTCATCGAGGTCGCCGGCGACATCCCCGTTCTCGTTCGTGGGGGCGGCCGGGTCGACGACCGCACCCTGCTGGAGCGGACCGTGGCGGTGCTCGAGCAGGGCGCCTCGGGCATCGTCTACGGCCGCAACATCATTCAGCACGAGAACCCGGCCGGCATCACCGCCGCATTGATGGCGGTGCTCCACGGCGGAGCGGGTGTCGACGAAGCGCTCGCGATCATCGAGGAGGTCCGGTCGTGAACGCCGAACGTGTCAATGTGGCCATCATCGGCGGCGGGCTCATGGGTCGTGAGATCGCGGCGGCCATCCAGCGCTGGCCGGCCCTCATCGATCACCCGGTTCGCCCGCGGCTCACCGCAGTCTGCGACATCAACCCCGCCGCGCTCGAGTGGTTCGACGAGATCGACACGGTGGTCACGACGACCACCGACTACGCCGAGCTGCTCGCAGACGACACGATCGACGTCGTCTACGTCGCGGTGCGGCACGACCTGCACGAGCAGATCTACAGCGACGTGATCCGGGCAGGCAAGAGCCTCCTCGCCGAGAAGCCGTTCGGTATCGACGCGGATGCCGCGGACGCGGTGCTCGCGGCCATCGCCGAGCACCCCGAGAGCTTCGTGCGCGTATCCAGCGAGATGCCGTTCTTCGCGGGTGCGCAGTGGGCGATCGACTATGTGCGATCGGGTGCGCTCGGGACCATCGTCGAGGCCCGCAACAGCTTCCTGCATTCGAGCGACCTCGACGTACGAAAGCCGATCAACTGGAAGCGGCAGGCACAGTTCTGCGGCGAAGCAGGCGTGCTCAACGACCTCGGGCTGCACACCTGGCACGTTCCCCTGCGACTCGGCTGGAGGCCCGAGACGGTGTACGGCGTGCTGCAGGACATCGTGACCGAACGACCGGGACCCGACGGAACGATGGTTCCCTGCGACACCTGGGACAACGCCGTGCTGCACAGCTGGGCATACCACCGGGACATCCGCTTCCCGCTGACGACGGAGACGAAACGCATCGCCCCCGGACAGAAGAACACCTGGGAGTTCGAAGCCGTCGGCCTCGACGGCGGGGTGCGGTTCAGCACGAAGAACCCGAAGCTCGTCGAGGTGTTCACCGTCATCGACGTGCCGGGAATCGGGCGCGAGCAGAGCTGGCAGCAGATCGACGCGGGCAGCCAGTCGGTGTGGCCGACGGTGACCGGGCCGAACTTCGAGGCCGGCTTCTCCGACTCCATCCTCCAGATGTGGGCCGCCTTCCTCGCCGAACGGCACGGCAGCCTCGGCGACCGTTTCGGCGCCGCTCGGCCGGAGGAGGCCGCGTTCACGCACGCGATCTACCGCGCCGCCATCCGTTCGCACGATGAACAGCGAGCGATTCGCATCTGATCTCCCTCGGGAAGCCATGCCGCCGCCGCGCGAGCGGTGATCGACCGTGGCGGCCGTCAGCTCAGCGTGTGCGCCGGATCACGCGCACCCCGCCCGCGGGAATCGGGATCGTTCCCTCGTGAACCGACCCGTCGAGCAGGTCCGTTCCCGACCCCGGAGCGACCCGCTCGACCTCGCCGTGGTTGATCGCGAAGAGATAGTCGTGTTCCGCCGAACGGCGGGTCACGACCTCGAGGCCCTGAGCGGAGACCGTTTCGAGGCCGATCGAGTGCGCGATCGACTCGACCAGGCGCGCACGGGCTCCGGCGTCCAGTTCGACCCCGACGTACCACGCGTGTCCCGCCCCCCGGTCCGCCCGGGTGATGGCGGGTGCACCGACGAAGTCTCCGCTGAGGTAGGTGGCTTCGGCCACCGCGTCTGCAAGGTCGATCCGCTCGTGCCAGGTCGTCACCTGTGCCGGCCCGGTCACGCCGTCGATGTCGACGACATCGTCGCCACCCATGGGTGCGAACTCTTCCACTCGCACCCCCAGCAACTCGCGGAACGCTCCGGGGTATCCTCCGAGCCGCACGCGATCGAGCGGGTCGACGATGCCGGAGAAATACGTGAGAATCACGGATGCCCCACCCGCCGCCGCGTCGGCGATCGCGGCGGCGTCCTCATCGGAGACCAGGTACAGCATCGGCGCCACGATCATCCGGTACTTCGAGAGGTCGGCCGACGGCGCCACGATGTCGACCGTGATGCCGGCCTCCCAGAGGCTCCGATACCAGCCGAGGGCGACCTCCATGTACGAGAGCCCGTTGTGCGGATGCGAATCCCGGTCGGCCGCCCACCACACCTCCTCGGAGAACAGCAGCGCGCATTCGGCGACCACTCGCGTTCCGAGGATCTCGGCGCTCGACGCGAGTTCCGCGCCGAGCGCGGCGACCTCCCGGAACTTGCGGCTGTCGGCCCCGGCATGGGGAAGCATCGCGGAGTGGAACCGCTCGGCACCCGCTCGGGCGGCCCGCCACTGGAAGAAGCCGATCCCATCGGCCCCGCGAGCGACGTAGGAGAACACATCCCGTCGCAACTGCCCCGGGCGCTTCGCCGGATTGACCGGGCGCCAACTCGTCGCACCGGCCGCGGTCTCCATGAGCAGCCATGGCGCACCCGCCGACAGGCCCCGTGCACGGTCGCCGGAGAAGGACTGCTCGACATGGGCGTCGGGCTCCGACCGCTGGTAGTGGTCACTCGCGATCAGGTCGACGTCGTCGGCCCATGAGCGGTAGTCCATGTTCTTCCCGGCGTCGAAGAGCACCATGTTCGTGGTGACCGGCACGTTCGGCGTGATCCGCCGCAGGATCGCGGACTCTGCCCGCAACTGATCGCGGAGCTGGTCGGAGCTGAACCGGTCGAAATCGAGGGCCTGGGTGGGGTTCGGGTCGGTGAAGGTCGTGCGCGGCGGGAGGATCTCGGTCCAATCCGAGTACCCCTGGCTCCATGCGGCTGTCGTCCACGCGGCGTTCAAGTCCTCGAGCGAGTCGCGGTACCGTTCCTTCAGCCAGCGCCGGAAGGCGAGGGCGCTGGCATCGCTGTAGCAACGCGAGTTGTGACCGCCGAGCTCGTTGGACACGTGCCAGAGCGCGAGCGCGGGGTGTCCGCCGTAGCGCTGCGCCATCCGCTCCACGAGCGCGAGTGAGTACTCGCGAAAGATCGGCGACGACGGCGACCACGCCTGTCGCCCGCCCTGGGACATCACCCGCCCGTCACGGTCGACGGGGAGCACCTCGGGGAACCGCGTGGTGAGCCACGGCGGCGGGGAGGCGGTCGCCGTGGCGAGGTCGACGGCGATGTCGGCTGCGTGCAGCAGATCGAGCACGCGATCGAGCCACCCGAAGTTCCATCGATCGGGCTCCGGTTGCAGTGTCGACCACGCGAAGACTCCGACGGTGACCAGGTTCACGCCGGCTTCGCGCATCAGGCGCACGTCGTCGCGCCAGACGCTCTCGTCCCATTGCTCAGGGTTGTAGTCGCCACCGAAGGCGACGGGTTCGCCACCGAACCGGGCGACGACACCGGCCGGCCATCGAATCCATTCTGCCGTCACGAACGCGCTCCTCACTGGTCGGACCACCGACTCCGTCACCAGACTAGCGAATTGAGACAACGTTGTTTAGAGTGGTCTTCGCCCCACCGACTCACAGCCCGTTCCGGCACGGCGGTGGCGGCGATCGTTCAACGGAGAATCGAGAGGAAGTCATGGTCAAGCGAACCAAGAGGCTCACCACTGCCGCCATCATCGCCGCCGCCGGCATCGCCCTGACGGGATGCAGTGCCGCCGGTGGAGACGGCGGCGACGGCCCAGTCGAGATCTCGTTCTGGGGGTGGGCGGCGGGGTATGAGAAGTCCGTCGAACTCTGGAATGAGTCCCACCCCGACATCCAGGTGAACTACGAGGCCATCACCGACGGCGGCGCCGGCGGCTACGACAAGATGCTCACTGCCGCGAAGGCGGGCACAGCGCCCTGCCTGGCGCAGATCGGATATGAGACGTTCTCGAGCTTCCTTGCCGCCGGAGCGCTCCAGGATGTCTCCGACTACGTCGCAGACGATCGGGACAACTTCGCCGACTGGGTGTGGGGCAATGTCGGCATCAACGGCGACGTCTACGGCGTACCTGTCGACACCGCCCCGATGGGCATGTTCTACCGGGCCGACCTGTTCGAGCAGGCCGGCATCGCTCTTCCGACGACGTGGGAGGAGTTCACGACGGCCGCCGCTGCGGTGAAGGCCGCCGACCCGACTGCCCGGATCATGAACCTCCCCACCGACGCCTACCTGTACTCCGGATTCGCGTGGCAGAACGAGGCGCCGTGGTTCGGTGTCGACGGTGACGCGTGGACGGTTTCGCTGGACAGCGACGCCAACGCGGAGGTCGCGTCGTATTGGCAGGGCCTGTTCGACGAAGATCTCGTCACCGCCTACCCCGCGTTCGACGCCGCCCTGTACTCGGCGTGGAGCGACGGCCAGGTCTGGGCCGAAGTCGGACCGGTCTGGTCGGCTTCGCTCATCCGCGACAACGCTGCAGGTTCCGCGGGCAACTGGGCCGTCGCACCGATGCCGCGCTGGGGAACGACCGACTCGGTCGGCAACTCCGGCGGATCGTCGACCGCGGTGATGAAGGACTGCAAGAACCCCGAGGAGGCGACTGAGTTCGCCCTGTGGATGTCGTCCGATGAGGCGTCGGTGTCGAACCTGATCGAGTCCGCGGCGATCCTCCCGGCTTCCGAGTCGGGTCTGACCAACCCCGCGCTGGACGCTCCGCAGGAGTACTACGGGGGCCAGCCCATCTACGAGCTGTTCCGCGACGAGGCGGCGAAGGTGAGCCCGAACTGGCAGTGGGGTCCGGTGATGTCCATCACGGCCGCCGAGCTCGGTGACGGTCTCGGTCAGGTTTCCACCAACGGCGGCACCTTCCTGGATGCCCTCGCCGGTGCGCAGACCGCGACCGTCGACGCGCTGGAAGCGCAAGGCTTCTCGGTCAGCAAGTAGCGTTCCTCGGGGGCCGCACCACGCGGCCCCCGAGCATCCGCACCCTGCTCCTCCAGAAGCATCCGCACCCCGCTCCTCCAAGAAGAAGGTGACCGTGTCCTCTGTCACGACCCGGCGGCGGAACCGACTCGGCGAGCTCAGGCGAGCCGCCCCGTTCGTTCTGCCCTTCCTCGTGCTCTTCGTCATCGTGTACTTGATCCCGACCGTGTACTCGGTCGTTCAGAGCTTCTTCGCGGTGCAGCGCTCCGGGCTCGGTCTCGGCGGCGGAGAGACCGTCTTCGCAGGCTTCGACAACTACCTGCGCGTGTTCCAGGACGGAGACTTCCTCGCCTCGTTGGGGCGGGTGGGGTTCATCGGCATCATCCAGGTGCCGGTCATGCTGGGCATCGCGCTCCTCCTCGCCCTCCTCATCGACTCTGCGGTCTCCAGGGGACGCAAGTTCTTCCGGGTCGCCTACTTCATCCCCTACGGTCTGCCGGGCGTGATCGCCGCGCTCGTCTGGTCGTTCCTGTACGCGCCGACATTGAGCCCGATCACCCAGTTCTTCGCGTCGTTCGGCGTCGAGATCAGTTTCGTGACGGATGCCGCATTGCCGTTCTCGATCGCGAACATCCTGACGTGGGCGTGGACCGGGTACAACACGATCCTGATCTTCGCCGCATTGCAGGCGATCCCCGAGGAGACGATGGAAGCCGCGGCTCTCGACGGCTGTTCGGGATGGCGGGCGGCGTTGCTGATCAAGGTGCCGCTCATCCGTCCGGCGCTCCTGCTCACGCTCGTCTTCTCCATCATCGGCACGTTCCAGCTCTACAACGAGCCGGTGACGATGAAGGCCATCGCCCCGAACCTCTCGTCGACCTACACGCCGATCATGGCCGCGGTCCGGTCGCTCTCGGCGAATGACTTCAACTACGCGGCAACACAATCCGTCGTCCTCGGCGCCGTGATCTGCGTGTTGTCCGTTCTCGTCTTCCGCGCATCGGCAAGGAGCGTCGACTGATGACCGCCACGCTGCAACAACCCACCCTCATCGACGCCGCCGAAGCCGGCGCTGCACGGGCTTCGCGCGGACGGCGTCGCCGCGACGCGAATCCGTTCACGTCCGTGAGCCCGATCTCGCGCCTGTTCGTCCTCGCCGTCATGATCGGGTTCGCGATCTACTTCCTGCTGCCCGTATGGTGGCTGGTCGTCTCGGCGACCAAGGGAAGCGGCGAGACCTTCTCTGGCAACGGGTTCTGGTTCGGTGAGGACTTCGCCCTCGTCGAGAACATCCAGACGCTCTTCCAGGCGCAGGGCGGGATCTACTCTCGGTGGCTGCTCAACTCGTTGCTGTACGCGGTCGGCGGCGGCATCGTCTCCACGCTGCTGGCGGCGATGTGCGGGTATGCGCTCGCCAAGTTCACCTTTCCAGGGCGTGAGGCGATCTTCGGAACGGTGCTCGCCGCGGTGCTCCTGCCCATGCCCGTGCTCGCGGTACCGCTCTACCTCATCTTCAGCGCCACCGGGACGATCAACACGTTCTGGGCGGTGTTCATCCCGAGCATCGTGAGTCCGTTCGGCGTCTACCTCAGCCGGATCTACGCGGCGTCATCGGTCCCGAACGAGCTGCTCGAGGCCGGCCGCATCGACGGGGCCGGCGAGCTGCGCATCTTCGGCATGGGGGTGCGGCTGATGGCGCCGGCCATGGTCACCATCTTCCTGTTCCAGTTCGTCGCGATCTGGACGAACTTCCTCCTGCCGTCGCTCATGCTCGCCGACAACTCCCTCCAGCCGGTGACCGTCGGGCTGGTGGGGTGGCGTGAAATGCAGGGATTCCCGATCAGCTACAGCACCGTCATCACGGGAGCACTCGTCTCGGTCGTACCCGTGATCGCGATGTTCCTGTCGCTGCAGTCGTTCTGGAGCAAGGGCTTGGCAACCGGCGCCGTCAAGTGACTCGCCGTCCGCACGCGATCGACCAGCATCAGCCACGTGAAAGGACCACTCATGAAAGCCCTCACCGGGACACTCGCGTCCCTGTGCATCGCCGTGCTCCTCGCCTCACCCGGGATCTCCGCCGCAGCGGCGGACACGGACACCCCGCCGGTCAACCTCCTCGCCGCGAACATGGACGTCGGGTTCGATGGGGGCACGAGCTCGCTGATGCTCCAGAACGCAGCCTCCGGCGGCACGCAGCAGATCGTGTCCGTTGCCGGCGACAACGCGCTCGAGCTGCGTGACGCCGCTCAGGGCACGAATCTCTCGAGCTACTTCGTCCAGCGCTGGTCGAGCGGAGCGTTGAAGGATCGCATCAATGCGATCTACCGCCAACCGGTCGGCAGCCCGGCTGTGCAGTTCACACTGCAGTACGACCTGCGACGGAGCGCGGCCAGCGACAAGGTGGTCGCGAAAGACATCTACGCCCAGCTCGCGTTCGGGAACTTCGACGGCACGCTGGTGCCGCGGTTCCCGATTCCGGCCGCGACCATCACCACGACGTCGGCGTACACCGACACATCCGGCGCCCTCACCCGGGTCGACGACACCGACATGCCGCAGTACCGGTTCACGATCGTCCCGAATGGCGGGCAGCGGATCATCTCGACGGTCGAGCTGGGCTTCTCGGTACGTGTCGACACCGGCGGCACCGACGAGGCGATCGTCGTCGACGACATCGGGATCTACGAAGTCCAGTCCCCGGCCGACTCCCAGCCGCCGACGACGCCGACGTCGCTCGCACTGACCGGCACGACGGCAGGCAGTGTCTCGCTCGGCTGGACGGCGTCCACCGACGACATCGGTGTCACGGGATACGAGGTCTACCGCGACGGCTACCTGACCGCTTCGGTGAGCGGCAGCACGACTTCGGCCGTCGTCAACGGCCTCATGCCAGACACGAGTTATGCGTTCACCGTGCTGGCGAAAGACGCGTCCGGCAACTCGAGTGCCGCAACAGCACCGCTGAATGCCTCGACCGGACCGTACGTGCCTGCGTCTCCCGCCCCGTTCCCGGGGACGACCGAGACCCGTCTCGCCTGGCTGTGGGACAAGACGAAGACGATGAAGGAGGAGAGCGGCGCCATCAACGTGGCGCAGTACGCGGCACTGCTGGCCGATGACGAGAACGTGGCAGCGAATCTCGCGAAGCTCGACACGCAGTTCCAGAACTACGACTACGAGCAGTACAAGACCATGGCGAAGATGTACGCCTACCTCATGGTCGGCGACGAGTTCAGCCCCGAGATGCTCGACCACGTTCGCGGCTACTTCGCCTCCTACGGCTACAAGAAGCTCGCCCAGACCGAGAACCTTCGCATGAGCAACTACGCCACCGGCTATCTCGTCGGGCAGTACTTCCCCGACCTCGTCGATCTCAACGGCAACTCCGGCGCGCAGCTCCAGGCGATGAACAAGGCCAACATCATGGAGATGGTGGATGCCGCGGTGCACCGAGGCTGGGCCGAGTACCAGAGTCCCGAGTACACCTTCATGACCTACTTCTGCCTGAACGCCATCTACCAGTGGGCCGATGACGAAGACCTTCGGCAGAAGGTCAAGATGGCGATGGACGTGATGTGGTTCGAGTGGGCCAACGACTGGATCGACGGCTACATGATCTCCTCCGAAAGTCGTGCCAAGGGCGACGCGCACGCGGCCAACGACCCCACGTGGCGTGCGGCTGAGCACTCGACTCTCGCGTGGACCTACTTCGGAGCGCACCGGGCCCAGCTCGGAGTCGGGGAGTCGGACAACCCGGCGCCGTCGGCGTACCGTCCGAACCTCGAGTATGCAGGCTTGATCGCCTGGCCCGGGATGACGTACACGCCACCGGACCTGGCGGTGCAGCTCGGACGGAAGACCGACAAGTCGTACACGTCGCACAAGACCAACCTGCAGAACTCCAGCGGGCGGGCGATGGACATCTATCGCACCAGCTACGTGCAGCCCACCTGGGGACTCGGCACCGAGGTGCAGTACCGACGGGTGGACAACTGGATCGAGGATCTTCCGGTCGTCCTCCGCTGGCACTCCGACGCGGTGAATCCGCTCTTCAGGCTGTCGGTCGACCAGGGAAACGCTCCGATCGGAACGTACAGCCAGCCGGCGAACCAGCGGGTGATGCAGAGCGGGCCGACCGCGGTCGGCGTCTACAAGTCGTCGGGTGATCAGACGTCGAACTACATCAACGCGCTGTTCCCGACCCAGGGCTCGATCATCGAGCGCCGAGACGTCGATGGGTGGACGATCGCCGACACGGGCGAGATGTACTTCGCGTTCAAGATGGTGAAGCCGGCGACCTGGTACCACCAGACGCCGAACGACCCCGCGAACAAGGTGAAGACGACCTCGCAGACGCACCCGACCGCGAGCCTCAGCTACAGCTACGACATCCTCCGAAGTCAGGCCGACAAGAACGGTTGGGTCCTCGAGACGGCTGATTCTTCGGACTACGCCGACCTCGACGCATTCGAACGCGCGATCACCGGCACCACGAGCCTTGACACCAGCCACGTCGATGAGGCGAACCCCCGGCTGGTCTACCGCAGCCTGAACGGCGATGACCTCGACATCACGTTCGACGCGGCATCCCAAGCGCCCGGTGCGGCCCACCTCGTCAACGGCACGCCGATCGACTACGACGCGTTCAAGCTGTTCGACACTCCGTGGCTGCAGCAGGACAAGCTCGGGCTCCACCTTCACCGCATCGGTGGACGGCTCGACCGTCGTCTACGACTTCGATCGCTGGACGGTGACCGACATGGACGATGGCGCGACGAAGCTTCCGGCCAGCGCCTCGTTGAGCTCGGACAACGGCTGGGACACCGGCTTGCACGACGGCGATTACACGATCTCGATGAACCTCTGGTGGGGTGAGAACGCCGCCCAGTTCCGGCTCTTCGAGAACGGCGAGCTCATCAGCGTCACGCCGTTGGCCATGCAATCCCCCGGCGCGCAGAACGCCGCGATCGCGATCTCGGGGCGACCGAACGGCACGTACGAATACACCGGCGAGTTGATCAACTCGAAGGGGACGCGCATCATCTCGCCGCTTGTGGTGACCGTTGAGGATGCGAATCCCGGCGCACCCTCGATCAGTGACGACAACTGGGACCACGACGGCACGTACACCGTTCGCGCGAACATGTGGTGGGGCACGAACGCGACCGGGTATCGCTTCTTCGAGAACGGAGTCGAGGTGGCTGCGGGGCGACCTCGCCGCCGCGACCCCCAGCGCACAGCAGGCGATCCTCGATGTCACCGGCAAGCCCACGGGCACCTACGACTACGTCGTCGAATTCACCAACGCACTCGGCGCCACGCGAAGCAGCACCCTGTCGGTGACCGTTCAATGAGCGTCGTGTGCCGGTCGTGAACGGGTGTCGCGTGCCGGTCGCGAACCGAGCGTTCCCGTCGCCGCGTCAGGCGAGCCGCCCTGAGCACGCGTTGCTACGCTGACACCGTGCTTCTCTCGGATCGTGACATCAGGGCCGAACTCGAGCGCGAGCGCATCCGCCTGGAACCCTACGAACCGGGCATGATCCAGCCGAGCAGCATCGACGTGCGGCTCGACCGGTACTTCCGGCTCTTCGACAACCACAAGTACCCGTTCATCGATCCGGCCGAAGACCAGCCCGAGCTCACGCACCTCATCGAGGTGCGGCCCGACGAGGCGTTCATCCTGCACCCCGGCGAGTTCGTGCTGGCCTCCACGTTCGAGGCCGTCACGCTGCCCGACGACGTCGCCGCGCGCCTCGAGGGCAAGAGCTCGCTCGGCCGGCTCGGCCTCCTCACGCACTCGACAGCCGGCTTCATCGACCCTGGGTTCACCGGCCACGTCACGCTCGAGCTCTCGAACGTCGCGACGCTGCCGATCAAGCTCTGGCCGGGCATGAAGATCGGGCAGATGTGCTTCTTCCGGCTCTCCTCGCCGAGCGAGCGGCCCTACGGATCGGCCGAGTACGCGAGCCGCTACCAGGGGCAGCGGGGGCCGACCGCCTCACGATCGTTCCATAACTTCCACCGCACCGACGTCGGCATCACCGACGCCGGTTCGCACGGCAGCTGACACGCACGGCCGAGCGCGCCGGTTGGCGACGGGCGCTGCGGCGAGGCAGGTTCAGCGCACGGATGCCGCGGCGTCGACGCTCCTCAGACAGGCCGGGCAGGTTCAGCGAACGGATGCCGCGGCGCCGACGCTCCCCAGCCCGTCGGCGTCGAGCGCGTCGAGCCCGCCCGTGACGAACGCCGTGACGGCGTCAAGGGTCGGATCCGCGCCGAGCACACGCGTGTGCCCCGAGCCGTTCGTGAGCACGAGACGCGAGCGCTCGCCGTGGGCGGCGTGGAGGCGCAGCGACTCGCCGACGGCGACCTCGCGATCGCCGCGGTCGTGCACGACGAGAAGCGGTGTGTCGGAGGGAAGGGGAGCGGCGACCGAGTCGACGCGGCGGTAGGGATCGCTCACGTCGGGCAGCACCCGGCGCGCGAACTCGCGTGCGAGCACGTCAGCGGTCGCGGCACTGAGCGCGAGTCGTTCGGCGAAGGAATCGACGAGGTAGCGGGCGTCGGCCATGCCGGCGATCGCGACGACGCCACCCGCGGCGGTGCCCTCGCGAACCGCGGTGAGCGCAGCGAGCGCCCCGAACGAGTGCCCGATCACCGCGCGGAACATACCGTGGCGCGACTGCAGGGCGTCGATCGCCGCGAGGTAGTCGCGGATGTCGGTGTGGCGACCCGCGGATTCGCCGTTCGCCGGAGCATCGAACGAGACCAATCGGAACCCCTCGGCGCGGAGTTCGCGCACGATCGGACCGAACTGCGACGCGCGGCCGCGCCATCCGTGCACGAGCAGCACGGTGTCGGGGCCGTAGCCCCACGAATAGGTGACGATGTCGCGGCCGCGCACGCGCAGGGCGCCGCGCTCGGCGCCCTCGTGCACGGCGCGGTCTTCACGGCGCAGCGGGAGCTTGGGCAGCACCTGCCGGAAGAGCGGCATCGCCAGGCGTCCGGCGACCTCGGGGGAGACGCGGTCAGCGGCGCGGATGGCGGCGACCTGGGTGCGGACGAGGGGGTGCATGGTGTCTCCGATCGCGGATGCTCCGGGGCATCCGTTCAATGAATACGAACGGTCGTACGTACACTATACGAACGATCGTGCGTAAAATACAAGACATGGAGCAGACCGACGGACGACGACAGCGAGGGGATGCCTCGCGGCGCGTGGTGCTCGCGAGCGCTGCCGACCTCGCGTCGGTCGAAGGGCTCGACGGCCTCTCGATCGGGCGCCTCGCCGCAGCTGCCAACGTCAGCAAGAGCGGCGTCGCGACGCTGTTCGGCACGAAGGAGCGCCTGCAGCTCGCCGCCGTGGAGGCGGCGCGCCTGCGATTCGTCGCGACGGTGCTCGAGCCCGCGCGGGTCGAGCCCCGCGGCATCCGTCGCATCGTTGCCCTGCTCGACGCCTGGATCGCGTACTCCCGCGACCGCGTGTTCCCCGGCGGGTGCTTCTTCGCCGCTGCCGCCGCGGATTTCGACTCGAAGCCGGGGGCGGTGCGTGATGCGATCGCCGGGGCGTACGAGAGCTGGAACGACTACGTGCGGGTCTCGCTCGGCTACGCCGTCGGCCAGGGCGAGCTCGACGCTGACGCCGATGCTGCGCAGCTCGCGTTCGAGTTCATGGCGCTGCTCGACGCCTCGAACACGCGATCGGTCATGACCGGCTCGAACGAGCCCTACCGGCTCGCGCGACGCGCCCTCGTGTCGCGATTGCTCGACGCCGGGGCCGAACCCGAGGTGCTGCGGCCGCTCGCCGAGCACGTCGACTGACGCGCCGCATCCCGTCGGCGTCTCTTCGACGCCTTCGTCGCGGCTCGGTAGCGTTGGCGCATGAGCACCTCGATCGATCCGGAGGCCGCACTGTGGAACGCCGACGCGAGCGACCGCGAGGGCCGGCCGCTGCTGGTGCTCATGCACGGGCGGCGCGGCGATGCGGCCGATCGGTTCGCGATGGCATCCGCCCTGCCTCCGGAGTTCGTGATCGTGTCGCTCCGTGCTCCGATCGCCGAGGAGGGGACGTGGTCGTGGTTCGACCCGAGCGGTCGGTCGGGCGATCCGCTCACCGAAGACGCTGACCAGGCGGCCGACGCGGTGCTCCGCTGGCTCGACGCCCTTGCGTTCACGCCGTCGCTCATCGGTACGCTCGGCTTCTCGCAGGGCGGGGCGATGGCCACCCACGTGCTCCGGCGCGACTCCGAACGCATCGCGTTCGCGGTCAATCTCGCCGGCTATGTCGTGCGGGGCGCGCAAGCATCCGACCCGCTGTTCGCCGAGCGCAGGCCGCCCGTGTTCTGGGGGCGGGGTGCCGACGACGCGCTCTTCACCGCTGCGTTGACCGAGCGCACCGCCGACTGGCTCGAGCGGCACACCGCGCTCGAATCGCACGTCTACGAGGGCCTCGACCATTCGGTCTCGCCGCACGAGATCGACGATGTCGCGAAGTTCCTGCGGCGCCGGCTTCCCTGACCGGGCGGCCGGCTGAGCGAGCTCGCGGCCTGCTCGACTCGGAGCTCACGCGATGGCGCCCTCGGCGAGCAGATCTCGCAGGCCTCGTGTGAACAGCACCTTGCCGCCGTGCGAGGGATGCCGCACGCGTGGGGCCGCCACGCCGTTTCGCTCCAACGCGTCGTGTGCCACGTTGCCGACCGCGACGACCGACGTGATCGCGAACAGGTCCATGAGCGCGTGCCACGACCATGACCACTCCGCTGCTTCGGCCGCCGACGGCTTGCGGTTCGAGAACGGGTCGCCTGACCGGTGCGGGTGCAGCGGATAGGCGCTCCAGAGCGCCGGCAGGAAGTCGAGCTCCACGAGCGCGCGCCACATGACGGTCGCCGTCGGCTCGGCCGCGACCGCCGGCAGGTCATCGGGGACGGAGTACCCATTCGCGGATCCGAGTAGGCCGAAGTGCGGGATTCCCTGCTGCAGGATCGCGGTATTCGTGAACGGCACGCCGGTGATCCGCATCCCGCGATAGCTGGGCGCCTCGCCGACGAGCAGCGTCGTCGGGCGATGGTCGGCGAGCTGGTCGAGGTATCGCTCGAGGTTCCGTCGCCGGATCGCGTTGCCCGGGCGGGAGTGGTCGAACTGGTTCGCGCTGTTCGGGCCGGCGGGGCTCGTCGCGAGCCGCTCGACGAACGCGGCCACCGAACCCTGAGCCATCCGCGCGTCCCCTCTCGCCACTCCACCATCCTGACGCGCTCGCGACGTGGTCGGGGGTCCGGGCGGCGCGCAGGCTGAGGCTCAGTTCTCTCGTACCTGGTCGCCCCTGCGCTCGCGGACCCGCTTCCACACGAAGTCGAGCAGGAAGGCGGCCGCAATGATGACCACGAGCGCGATAGCGGTCTTCGGCTCGTTCACGAGCGTCGTCAGGCAGAAGACGACGAACGTCCCCAACGTGGTGATCAGTGCGATGATGAGCACGATCAGGTTCGCCCCCGTCTCCCGATACACCCGGAAGTGTGCGGTGGTCACCGCGGAGAAGATGAGAAGGGCGACGGCGCTGCCCAGCGAGGCGATGCTGTTCAGGTCGAGCGCGACGATCATGAAGATCGTGAGGCCGGCGGTCACCAGGAGTCCGACCGGAGCGCGCCGACCGACATTCCGGCCGAACACCGTCGGGAACTGTCCGACGTCGGCGAGGTGTCGCGTCATGCCGGTCGACGGGTACAGGCTCGCGTTCACGGCCCCGGCGGTGGAGAACAGGGCGGTGATCACCATGAGCACGTATCCGGCTTGGCCGAGTGTGGGCTTTGCGGCCTCGGCCAAGGCAGTCGCCCCGTACTCGACGACCTGGTCGGCAGTGAGCGTGCCGAAGACGCCGAGCGACACGGCGACGTAGACGGTGGTGGCGATCGCGAGCGCCAGGTACATCGCGCGCGGAAGCTGTCGGGAGGGATCAGGGAGGTCTTTCGCGGTGAACGTGATGACGCCGAAACCGAGGAAGGCGAAGAACGTCAGTGCGACGCTCGAGATGATCTCCTGCACGCCCGGATACCCGGCCGGGTCCAGCAGCGATGGGTCCCAGTTGGCGATCGTCACGATCGCGAAGACGCTGAGGATCGCCAGGACCACCTTCACGATGAGCGACTGCACCCTGGCCACAGCCGTCGAGCCGACGATGTTCAATGCCGTCATCACGAGGACGAGCAGGACAGCCAGAATCACCGCCCACGTCGGGTCGCCACCGGCGACGACGGCGCTCGCGTAGCCACCGAACGACGTGGCCACCATCGCGGCGATGATGGCGCCGGTCATGTAGAAGAGCCACGACACGATCCCGGTGACGTGGCCCTCACCGAACCCCTTCGCGAGGTAGGTGAGCATCCCACCCGACGACGGATACTTCGAGCCGAACTTCGCGAACGAGTACCCCTGCAGCGCGGCGATCGCCCCGGCGATGAGGAAGGACAACCAGACGGCCGACCCGGCAACGGCCCCGGCCGCGCCGAGCAGGGCGAAGATGCCCGCGCCGACCATCGTGCCCACGCCGATGAACGTGGCCTGCAGCACCGTCATCCGCTTCGTGGATTCCTGGACAGACATTCGATCGACCCTTCTCAGGCGCCTGCAGCGGCGAGTTTCTCGATGAAGTCGACCTGGGCCGCGATCATCCGTTCGATCTCGGTCGGATCGACCGATTCATCGGACGCATGGATCCGCGACTTGGCGGTGTCCTCCACACCCCACAGCACGATCGCCGCATCCGGTGCCACCTTCTTCAGCGACGCCACGAGCGGGATCGACGCGCCGCTGCCGATCGACTCGACGGGAGCACCGTACGCCGCTTCGAGCGCGGCCATTGCGGCGACGATCGCCGGGTGCGAGGCATCCACCGCGAACGGCTGCCCCACCTTGACCTTCTCGACCTCGACCTCGCAGTTCCACGGGCGCTGGGACCGCAGGTGCGACATGAGCGCCTCGAGTTGGGCGTCGCCATCGGAACCGGGCACGATCCGCATGGAGAGCTTCGCCGTGACCTCGGGGAGCAGCACGTTGGACGCCTCGGCGGTGCTCGGCAGGTCCATGCCGAGCACGGTCACGGACGGCTTGGCCCAGATCCGGTCGGACAGCGCGCCGGTGCCGAGGAACTCGACACCGGGCAGGATCGACGAGCCTTCGCGGTACACCGACTCGTCCATGGCGGCGCCAGTCCAGTTGGAGCTGTCGACGCCGGGGATGACCGTGTTCCCGTGCTCATCGTGGAGCGTGTCGAGGATGCGGATCATCGCGGTCATCGCGTCGGGTGCCGCGCCGCCGAACATGCCCGAGTGCACCGGATTCGCGAGCGTTCGTACCGTCACGGTGCACGCGACGTCGCCTCGGAGTGCGGTGACGAGCCCGGGCCGGCCGACCGCCTGCGGGCCGATGTCGGCGATGACGTAGGCATCCGCCGCGAACCGCTCGGGGTCGGACTCGACGAATGCCTCGAGGTGCGAGATCGTCTCCTCCTCGCCCTCGACGAGCAGCTTGATGCGGCACGGAAGCTCGCCGAGCAGCTTGAGCGTGGCGTAGTGGATGACGAGCCCCGACTTGTCGTCGGCCGCGCCGCGCCCGTAGATGCGCCCGTCCTCCTTCGTGACCGGTTCGAACGGTTCGGACGACCATCCCTGGCTCTTCGGTGCCGGCTGCACGTCGTAGTGCGCGTAGAGCAGCACGGTCGGCGACCCCTCGGGCCCGGGCAGGTCGGCGTAGACGCACGGGTACCCGTTCGGCACATCGAGGAGCTCGACACCGGTCGCACCGGCGGCCTCGAACAGCTCGACGACGGCCGCGCCCATGCGGTGGACGGGCTCGGGGTCGAAGCCCGGGAAGGCGACGGACGGGATTCGCACGAGCGCTTCGAGGCGTTCGATCACCTCGGGCATGAGCTGCTTCGCCGAAACAGTGCGTTGGCCGGCCTCGAGCATGGTTCCTCCTTGTATTTCAGGTGTGCGCGGATGTCAGGTGTGCGTGGACGTCAGGTCTGCGTGGATGTCAGGCCTGCGTGGGCGAGATCGGTCAGCGGGGATTCGACGAGTGGGCGAGCGGATGCCGCGAGCGGATGCGCCGGGCGCGGCATCCGCTCGCGCGTCACACGGGCACGACCAGCTGGATCAACAGGCCGGCCACCACGACGGCAACCCACGCGACCAGCATCGGTATCGTGAAGGAGTGCCACACCGGCACCTGCGTGAGTTTCGTCGAGCCGGTCAGGTCGGTCTCGACCGCGGCGATCTGCGGGCCGTTCGCGGGGAACAGCCAGACGCCGATGAGCGACGGCCACATCGCCGTGATGATGCCGGGCGCGAGGCCCGACGCGAGTGCGATCGGAATGAGCGTGTTGGTCGTCGCGGACTGGCTCGTCGTGAGACCGCAGACGATGAACAGCGCAACCGCGAGCCACAGCGGCTGGGCCTCGATGAGCTGCGCCAGGGGCTCGATGATCGTCTCCTCGTTCGCGGAGATGAAGGTGTCGGCCATCCACGCGATGCCGAACAGGGCGACGGCGGCCACGAAGCCGGCCCGCAGCAGCGGCTGTTCGACGACGGAGGACGGCTTGATCCGGCGCACCAGGATGATCAGCAGTGCTGCGCTGAACATCACCATTTCGATCACGGTCGCCATGCTGATGGGGACGAGCTCGCCTTCATCGTCGGGGAAGGCCGGACGCAACCCCGGGAACAGGCCGAGCAGCACGACCACGAACGTTCCCACGATGAAGATCCACGCGGCCGTCGCGCCACCCTGGGGTACGGAGTGCTCGATCGGGGCGGACGACTTCGGCTTCGGCAGTGACGCGGTCCCGACGGTGGAGCCGGTACCGCCCCCGTCGCTCGCGTCTCCCACCGCTTCCGCGGTCGTCGCCGTGGTGGTCGCGCTCGCGATCGTGCCGCCGACCCTCGCCTCGTACTCCGACCGGAGCGCGGCCGGCAACTCGACCCTGCCGTCGGCCACCCGCTTCAAGTACTCCTTATCGTCGAGCAACTCCTTTCCGATGCGCTGCTGCACGAAGGAGACCGCGATGCAGGCGACGATCGCCGCCGGAACGGTGATCAGGAGGATCTGCGGCAGCCCCATGCCGGTGGGCTCCAGGAGCACGAGGTAGGCGGCCATCGCCGCCGACACGGGGCTCGACGTGATGCCGAGGCCTGACGCGACGGTCGAGGACGCGAGCGCCCGCTCGGGGCGCTGGCCGTTGCGATACGCGGTCTCGTATATGACCGGGACGAGCGCGAAGTAGATGTTCGAGGTGCCCGAGAGCACCGTGAACACGAAGGCCACGACGGGGGCGACGAACGTGAGGCGCCGCGGGTTGCGCTGGATGATCTTCGACGCGATCGACACCAGATAGTCGATGCCGCCTGCCGCCTGCATGGCCGACGACGCCGTGATCACCGCGATGATGATGAAGAACGCATCGATCGGCGGCGAGCCGGGCGGAAGCTGGAAGATGAACACCAGCACGACCGTGCCGACGACGCCCCAGAGACCGAGCCCGATACCACCGGTCCGGACGCCGAGCACGATAGCGCCGAGAACGACGCACGCTTGCAGGATGACAAGCCAGAGATCCATCAAAACCCCCCCAAGGCCACGATGCCGTTGAGCGCATGCTAGCGGCGATCAGGACCGCAAGTCGAGAACCGGTTTTGGGGTGTCGGCGCCCACAGGAGAACTGGGTTCCCTCCACTGCATATCGGCTCTCGGGGTCGGCGGAGCCAGCGGCGCTGAGGGCCGCCACCGCCGCGGGTTCTATCCCGCGGCCACGTCGATCAACACCTTGCCGACGGTGTCGTTCTCGACCGCCCGGTGGGCGTCGGCGCTCTGCTCGAGCGGGAACCGTGTGATCGGCAGCCCGTGTTCGCGACCGACGGGGAGCGCGCCGTCGCGAACGGCGGCCGTGACATCCGCTGCGGCATTGTCGAGCGCTCGCTGGCCGACGGTGTAGAGCAGGATGAACTGGAGTCGCGCGTTCAGTCCCATGAAGAGGCGGAACGGTACGGTGACCTCGATGCCGCCGGTGTTGGCGTAGATCGCGACCGTGCCGCGAGGCTTGAGAACGGATGCCACGAGCTCGACGTTCTGGATGAAGGCGACGTCGACCACGATGTCGACCCCGTCTGGTGCGAACTCTCGGATGCGGGCCGCAGTGTCGCCCTCCCGGTAGTTGATCGCATGATGCGCGCCCGCCGCGGTGGCGAGAGTCGCCTTGTCGCTCGAGCTGATCGTCGTGATGACCGTCGCGCCGGCCCAGCGGGCGAGCTGGATCGTGGCGTGTCCGACCGCGCCGGCGCCGCCGGTGACGAGCACGACCAGTCCATCGAGGGCGCCGGGTGAGAGACGGTCGGGTCCGTCCTCGTGCACCGTGAGCGCTCGGTGGGCGGTCATCGCGGGGACGCCGAGGCTCGCCCCGAGGTCGAAGCTCGCGCCGTCGGGCAGCGGGACGGCGCGCTCGGAGGGCACGACGGTGTACTCCTGCGCCGTTCCGGTCGGGCGTTCGTGCTGGGCGAGGTAGAGCCAGACGCGGTCGCCCACCCGGTGCTCGTCGACTCCCTCGCCGACGGCGTCGATGATGCCGGCACCGTCTTGGTTGGGGGCCACGTGCGGGAAGGGCGGCGTCTTCGATCCGCTCGCACCTGCTCGCGCCTTCCAGTCGGTCGGGTTCACCCCCGACACGATGACGCGGACGCGCACTTCGCCCGCTCCGGGCTCGGGGATCTCCCGCTCGACGAGTTGCAGGACATCGGCGCTGCCGGTTTCGGTGTAGACGATCGACTTCATCCATCGAGCGTATCGCCGGCCGTGCTCTCGACGTGCGGATCGGGATAGCCTCGGACGAGGGGCCGACATGCCTATCGACAACGAGATCTACGACCGGCTCGGCGCGGGCTGGTGGGACGAGGACAACTTCCTCAACTTCCTCCACGGCAGCTGCACGCCGGGTCGCATGGGGTACTTCAGCGGGGTCCTCGGCAGGCTCGGCGTCGCGCCTGGGCCGGCGCTCGACCTCGGGTGCGGGGCGGGCGTCATCTCGGAGCAGCTCGCTCGTGCCGGGTTCGAAGTCACGGGCATCGACCCCTCGGACGTCGCGATCGAGGCGGCGAGGGCACACGCGGCGAAGGAGGGGCTGGCGGTCACGTACCTCGTCGCCGCCGGTGAGGACCTGCCCTTCGAGGCATCCACCTTCGACGTCGTGTTCTGCTGCGACGTGCTCGAGCACGTGGCCGACCTCGACCGGGTCATCGCCGAGACCGCCCGCGTGCTGCGGCCGGGCGGGACCTTCCTGTTCGACACGATCAACCGCACGCGGAGGAGTCGCCTGATCGTGATCAAGGCGATGCAGGAGTGGCGGTGGACACGCCTCACCGACGCGGCCCTGCACGACTGGTCGATGTTCATCACGCCCGAGGAGCTCACCGATGGGCTCGCCCGGCACGGGCTGGACATCGGCGAGGTCGTGGGACTCGCGCCGCGGGCCGGATGGCCGACGATCGTGCGGGGCCTGTGGGAGGCGCGACGCGGCCGGATCTCGTACGGCGAGCTCAGCCGACGGCTGGACTTCGGGCGGGTGAAGGGCCTGTCGCTGTCGTACATGGGCTACGCGGTGAAGGGCGCGGCGTGACACGTCCCAGCCGAGCCCGGCCGACCGACTGAGGCTCAGGCGGGGAGGCTCAGGCGCTCGACGGTCATGCGCCAGCCGTTGCCGATCCCCTTGGCGAGCCACGACTGGACCTCGTCCTCCGGCATGCGCTCCGGCAAGGCGAGCGTCATGATGGCGCGGCACGCGGACGGGTCGCCGTCGAGGTCTTCGAACTCGAGTGTCGCGACCGGCCCCGCCGTCAGGTCGGCGCGATCGAGCTTCGGCCAGCCGTCCTCGGCGCCCCACGCGAAGACGATCCGCTCATCCGGGACGATCTCGAGGTAGATGCCACCCGTGGTGTACGAGGTCTCCTCGTCGATCACCATCGGTACGGTCCAGGCGCCGCCGACGCGCAGATCGACCTCGATCGGCTGGTCGGGGCGCGGCTGGTCGGGGTTGAGGAACCACTCGAGCTCGGAGGGCACGGTCCACGCGCGGAACACCTCGGCGCGCGGAACGGGGTACGTGCGGGCGACGACGATCTGCCGCGTGAGCGTCTCGGACATCAGCTGTTCTCCTTGGTGTTCTCGGTGGGGTTGGTGTTCTCGGTGGGGTTGGTGATCTCGGTGGGGTTGGTCTCGGTGAGGTTTGTGATCTCGGTGGCGCCGGCGCGATCGAACTGCCGCGCGAGGGCGTCGAATCGGCTCTCGAAGAACCGCGTGTACTCGGCGATCCAGCCCTCGGCGTTGCGCAGTTGCGCGGTGTCGAGGGAACAGGTGCGCTCCTGGCCGCGTCGGGCCTTGTGCACCATGCCCGCCCGTTCGAGCACGGCGATGTGCCGAGACACGGTCGGCAGGCTCAGCTCGAACGGCTCCGCCAGCTCGCTGACGGTGGCATCCCCCTCTGACAGGCGGGCCAGGATCGCACGGCGCGTGGGGTCGGCCAGCGCCGCGAAGATCTCGCTCAACTCATCCGTCATATTTGCAGGATAGCGTAATTACGCCTGTATGCAAGTATCGGGTCTTGTATCCGGATTCGGGGATTCGCGCGACACGCGGTTCGATCGGTCGGGATTCTCGGCGTGTCGCCTCGAATCCCCGAATCCGGATACAGCTGGGAGACGTAAAAGCGGTCGTGGCGTGACGTGTCTCGCCTTGCGGGGCTTGACGGCGTGGAAAGTACTTGCCAATATGGAAACACAATGACCGGCATGGAAACACGACGACTGGGAGCCACCATGACTGAACCGACCGCATCCGACGCCGCCACCTCTCTCGCCGACGCCGAGCGCTTGGCTGCGCGCGTGCATTCGAGTTCGTCGCCGGGGTTCGTCGCCTGGCTCGGTGGGACGGCCGTGGCCAGCATGTTCTATCTCACCGGCGTGGGTGTCGCGGAGGACGATCCGATCGGCATCGTCGCCCTCTCGCTCGTGCTCGGCGTGTCGCTGCTGGCACTGAGCGTCGGGTTTCTGCCGGGAGCGTACGTCGCCACCCGGGGATTCGGCCTTCGATGGGGTCTCTCGGTGGGTATCTGGGGACTCGTCTTCGGTGCGGTGCTCGGCTTCGGCATCGCGTTCTTCCCCGGGAATCTCTGGTTCTGGATTCCGGGCGCGGTCGCGAGTGCCGTGCCGCTCGCGATCGGCGCGGTCTGGGAGTCCCGCGCTTGACGACCGCGCATGGCGACGACGCGGCCAGCGCGGGTGGCGCGGGCGGCGCAGGCGGCCCAGGCGGCGGCGACCATCCTCGCCACCGTCTCGAGCAGCTGCTCCTGCATGCGGTGCGATTCTCGATCGTTGCAACGCTCGCCGCGAGCGACATGGCCGAGTTCGCGTTCGTCCGCGACACCGTCGAGGTGAGCGACTCCGTGCTGAGCAAGCAGGTCGCGTTGCTCGAGAACGCCGGCTACGTGAACGTGCAGAAGGGATACGCCGGCAAGCGTCCTCGCACCTGGTTGCGGTTGACGTCGAGCGGTCGCGCGGCGTTCGCACGTCATCTCGACGCGCTGCGAGACATCACACGAGAGGGTGAGCGATGACTCGCCGCATCGCAGGCCTGCGGATGCCCCGGGGCAACGGGGCCGTTCGCCACGATCGTCGTCGACGCGGCATCCGCGACCATGAATCGTGAACTCGATTCCCTCGATCGTGCAATACCCGATGTGAGCGACGATAACGAGGTCATCGAACGGTCGGCCGATGAGCCGGCCGCGTTCGCCACGGTCTCGTACGAGGTGCCGACCGGCGCGGTCGACGGCGGTGCGGGAGCAGAGGATCCGGCCAGCGCGCGTTCCTGAGCCCGCGAAGGCATCGCGCCGGAAGCGGGGGCTTCCGGCGCGATGGCGTGCTCTGGGCGCGCGGCTCAGCGCTCGTCAGCGAGGCCGGGGCGTGCTGCGCCCTGGTGGTCCTCGCCGTGTCCGCGCCCGCCGCGCGTGGTCGGCGGCCGAAGCCCTCGCCGTGGCGGCGGCCGAAGCCGCGACCGTGGCGGCGGGGCATCCGCTCGTCTTCGCTCCAGCCGAGCTCACGCGCGATCGCCTCGAGTGAGGCGAGGGTCGTCGCGAAGTCTTCGGGGCTGACGGCTCCTGCGACCTTCGTGCGGAGCGAGGAGACCCGCTCGTGCAGCGCCGCGCGGGCGGCATCGCCGGACTCGGTGAGACGCCAGGCGCCGGGTTCGCCCGCGACCCAGCCGCGTTCCACGAGCGGCGCGACGCGCTCGGGGCGCGAGGCGAGACGCTCGGTCATGCGGGGGTCGGTGACGGTGCCGGCGATGAGGTTCAGGCGGCGCCAGTCGCGGCGGGTGATGCCCTCCGCGGCGAAGAGCTCGCGCATGGCATCGTCGATGCGGCGGTCGATGAGGCGGAGCCAGAAGCCGAACGGCCGCGGGCTGGTGGGGATGGTTGGGTTCGTGTCGTTGGTGGTCATGGGTGTTCCTTTCGTGGCGCGATCCGCGCCGGTGTCGCGGTCGGCGCTGGAGGCTCGACCGTTGCGGCAGGTGCGCACGGGCGGCGGAATCCGCTCACGCCCGCGTCGGGCACCTGGTCAATTGCATGCTCTGTAGCATGTATATGTACAATGACATACATGAACGGGTCGCGTCAAGTGCCTCCGGGCCAACACTCAGGGTCGGATGACCCGGCCGTCGGTCCCGACGATCCGGTGGCGATCATCGAACAGGCGCTCGTGATGATGCGCCGCGACCAGAACGCGCGGCGTCTGCAACGGCGCGCGGAGCACGGTGATGACGACGGCGAGCGGCGGAGAGGGCGCGGGCATGGTCGCGGTCGCGACGGGTGGCCGGACGATCGCGGTCGCGGCGACTTGCCGGATGGGTCGCGGTCGCGGCGACTGGCCGGGACACTGACGGTCGCGACGGCAACTTGGACTCGGAGGGCGACGACCTCGGCACCGGCGGGGGGCATCCGCATCACCGTGGAGGCCGGCGGGGCGCCGGGCTTGCGCACGCGGCACGCTTCCGTCTGCTCGACGCGCTCGAGGGCGCCGACCATCCGCTCTCGGTGAGCGAACTCGCCGACGCGATCGGCGTCGACCAGCCGAGGGCGAGCCGTCTCGTGCAGGCCGCGGTCGACGGGGGCCAGGCGCGCCGCGCGGTCGACCCGGCCGACGCGCGACGGAGCGCGATCGTGCTGACCGCGTCGGGCCGCACGCTGCTCGCGTCGGCGCGCGAGAACCGCCGCACGGCGGTCGAAACCGCATTGGCAGGTTTCACCCCCGCGGAGACCGCCGAGCTCGCGCGGCTCCTCTCCCGTTTCGTGGGGGCGTGGCCCCGCGACTGACGCCGTGCCTCGCCGGTTCGGTCGCAGGAGGCGCCGCGGTCCGGCGAAACGCAGAACTTCCGCCGATCGTGTCGACTCGCACAGCGTGGCAGCAGAAGCCGCGTCGGACCACACGACGCGTGACCAGCAGCGGGCGCGTCGCGCACCGCGTCGCGCGGTCAGCTGACCGAGAGCTCCGCGGGCACGGGCAGCGGCTCCTCGCCCACGGCACGCACCGCCGCGGGATCGTGCCGCAGGCACGCGACCGAGCGGCGCGGGTCGTCGCCCGGCACGTTCGGGAACACGAGCTCGGGGTTCACCTTCGAGCAGGCGTCGAAGGCGAACGCGCAACGGTCGCGGAAGGGGCATCCGCTGCCCAGCTTCGCCAGGTCGGGCGGTGAGCCGGGGATGCCGGTGAGCTCGCGCCGCGGCCCGCGCAGCGGCGGGAACGAGTGCAGCAGCGCCGAGGAGTACGGATGCCGCGGCCGGTGGTACACGTCGAGGGCGGCGGCATCCTCCACGATCTCGCCGGCGTACATGATCGCGATGCGATCGGCGATCTCGATGAGGAGCGACACGTCGTGCGTGATGAAGATGACCGAGAAGCCGAGTCGCTCGCGGAGCTCGGCGATCTGCTCGACGATCTGGCGCTGCATCACGACGTCGAGCGCGGTGGTCGGCTCGTCCATGATGAGCACCTGGGGGTCGAGCGCGAGCGCCATCGCGATCATCACGCGCTGGCGCATGCCGCCCGAGAGCTGGTGCGGATAGGAACGCAGGCGGTCGGGCGCGATGCCGACGAGCTCGAGGAGCTCCGCCGAGCGCTGGAGCGCCTCGCTTCGGCGTCACCTCGGGGCTATGGGCGCGGATGCCGTCGGCGATCTGTCGGCCGATGCGGTACACCGGGTTCAGCGAGTTCATGGCGCCCTGGAACACGATCGCCTTGTCCTGCCAGCGAGCGGCGCGCAGCTGGGTGTCGTTCAATCGCAGGACGTCGGTCTTCACGCCCGAGCGGTCGGTGAAGAGCACCTCGCCGCCCGTGATGAGGCCGGGCGGCGGCAGCAGCCGTGTCGCAGCGTAGGCGAGCGTCGACTTGCCGCATCCCGACTCGCCCGCAAGGCCGAGCACCTCGCCACGGCCGAGCGTCAGCGACACCTGTCGCAGCACGTGCACCGGGTCGTCGTCGTAACCGTAATCGACCGAGAGGTTCTTGATCTCGAGCACCGGGTCGCTCACCGGCGTGAGCTTCTGGGGGTGCCCGACCGGGCTTGTGAGGCTCATGCGCGGTCTTCCTTCGCCTCGTGCACCACGGGGGTGAAACCGATACGGGGCCGGATGCCGCGCTTGCGCAGCGACTTCGCGTTGAGGCCCGTCGAGCGCAGCCGCGGGTTGACGAACTCGTCGATGCCGAAGTTGATGAGGGTCAGCGACATGCCGAGGAAGGCGATGCAGAGCCCCGCGGGCACGAACCACCACCAGGCGCCGCGCTGCAGCGCGAGCTGCGACTGCGCCTGGTACAGGATCGGTGCCCCAGTTCCACTCGCCGGTGTTGCCGATGCCGATGAACGAGAGCGTGATGAGCGAGAGCACCGCGAAGCCGACGGTGCCGACGAACCCCGCGGCGATGATCGCGGTGAGGTTCGGGAGGATCTCGGCCGTGATGATGCGCCAGGTGCGCTCCCCGTTCGCGCGGGCGGCCTCGACGAAGTCGCGCCGACGCAATGACAGGGTCTGGGCTCTCAATACGCGCGCACCCCAGGCCCAGCCGGTGATCGCGATCACGAGCGCCACCGTCACGCCGCCGACCGTCGGCAGCTGGCCCGCGATGATGATGATGAGCGGGAGCTGCGGAATGACGAGGAACACGTTCGCGAGCACCGAGAGGCTCTCGTCGCGGAGCCCGCCCACGTACCCGGCGGTGACCCCGATGATGACGCCGATGGCCGTGGCGATGATGCCGGCGACGAAGCCGACGACGATGACGCCGCGGGTGCCGACGAGGAGCTGCGAGAACACGTCCTGACCGAGGTGCGTGGTGCCCGACCAGTGCGCCCACGATGGGGGCTGGAGCACGTCATCGCTGCGGGCGCTCGGGTCGTACGGCGCGATCCACGGGCCGATGATCGCGATCAGGAAGAAGAACCCGAGGATCGCCATGCCGGTGATCGCCTTGGAGTTGCGCAGGAAGAGGAACTTGCGCTGGCCTCCGCGGCGCGATCGTCCGCGGCACCGCTGCCATGACGCCGGTGTTCGGCGCCTGCGACGGCTTGGCGAGCTCGTTCGCTCTCCTCGACGATGCTCGTGTCGATCGTCATCTCAACCCTCCTGACGGGTGCGCGGGTCGAGCACCCCGTAGACGAAGTCCGCCACGATGTTCGCGAAGAGGACCGCGAGCGTGATGACGAGGAAGATGCCCTGCATGAGCGGGTAGTCCTTCGCGGCCACCGCCGTGAAGAGGAAGTACCCGATGCCCTGGTACGAGAACACGATCTCCATGACGAGCGTGCCGCCGACGATGAACCCGAGCGAGAGCGCGAAGCTCGACACCTGCGGGAGGATCGCGTTCCGCGCGGCGTAGCCCATCATCACGGTGCGCTCGGGGAGGCCCTTTGCCTGGGCGACCGTGACGTAGTCCTCGGATGAGACCGTGACCATCATGTTGCGCATGCCGAGGATCCAGCCGGCGATCGACGAGATCACGATCGTGAGCGCGGGCAGCGTGCCGTGGTAGATCACCGAGCCGACGAACTCCCAGGACCACGTGGGCACGAGCGAGCGGTCGTAGCTGCCGCTCGACGGGAACCAACCGAGCGTGACCGAGAAGACCGAGATCGCGATGAGCGCAAGCCAGAAGTACGGCACCGACGAGAAGAACGTCGAGATCGGCAGCAGCGAGTCCGCCCAGGTGCCGCGTCGCCAGCCGATGCCCGTGCCGATCAGCGTGCCGATCGTGAAGCTCATGATCGTCGCGATGCCCACGAGCCCGATCGTCCAGGGCAGGGCCTGCTGGATGACCTCGGTGACCGGGGTGGGGAAGTACGCGAAGGAGATGCCGAGTTCGCCGCGCAGCAGCAGGCCCAGTAGTCGACGTACTGCTGCCAGAGTGACACGTTCTGGTCGAGCCCGAACAGGGTGCGCAGCGCCTCGGTCGCGTCGGTCGAGATGCGCCCCTGGTTCTTCGCGATGAGTGCGCTCACGGGGTCGCCCGGCATGATGCGCGGGATCAGGAAGTTGATGGTGACGGCCGCCCAGAACGTGATGACGTAGAAGACGAGCCGGCGCAGGAAGAACCTCATGCGCGCTCCTCCTTCACGGGCTCGGCGGATGTCTCGGCGCGCCGTCGATCGCGGCGTGCAGCAGCTCGTCGTCGATGCCGGGCCGGTCGCCGAAGGCCTCGAGGACCGAGCCGAGCTCGGGGCGGTCGGGGCGATCGGAGTAGCCCCAGCACGCGGCCTCGCGGCCCTCGCCCACGGCGATGAGCGGGGGGACCTCGGTGCGGCACAGCTCGGTGGCGAACGGGCAGCGCGGGTTGAAGCGGCATCCGCTCGGTGGCTTCACGAGGCTCGGCGCTTCACCACGTGCGCCGCGGGCGCGGGCTTCGAGGTCGTCGGGGTCGGGTGCGGAGCGCACGAGCAACTGGGTGTACGGATGCTTCGGGTCCTGCGTGACCGACTCGGAATCGCCGCTCTCGACGATGCGCCCCGCGTACATGACCATCGTGCGGTCGGCGAAGTAGCGGGCGGACGCGATGTCGTGCGTGATGTAGAGGATCGCGATCTGCAGGCGATCGCGGAGGTCTTTGAGGAGGTTCAGGATGCCGAGGCGGATCGAGACGTCGAGCATCGAGATCGGCTCGTCGGCGAGGAGCACCTCGGGGTCGGCTGCGAGTGCGCGGGCGATGGCCACGCGCTGGCGCTGCCCGCCCGAGAGCTCGTGGGGGAACTTGTCGATGTAGCGCTCGGCGGGATGCAGCTGGACTCGCTCGAGCAGCTCCACGAGGGCCGCCTCGAGCTTCGCGCCGCGAAGGCGGCCGCGGTGGATTCGGATGCTCCGGGTGAGCATGTACCGCACGGTGTGGACCGGGTTCAGGGAGCCGAACGGATCCTGGAAGATCATCTGCACGCGGCTGACGTAGCGGCGGAAGGCGCGGCGGCCGCGCGCGGTGGCGTCCTCGCCGTGCAACAGGATGCTGCCGCCGGTGGTCGGCATGAGCTGCGCGAGCAGCCGGGCGATCGTCGACTTGCCGGAGCCCGATTCGCCGACGAGCGCGAGGACATGTCCGCGACGGAGTTCGAAGGTCACATCGTCGACGGCGTGCACGACGTCGCGCGAGCCGATGCCGCGAAGCTTGAAGTGCTTCCGCAGCTCGATCGCTTGGAGGACGATGTCGCCGACGTGTCGCCGTCGCCCGCTTCGGGCCGCACGTCGGAGTCGGGGGTCCGATCGGTGGGGAGGGAAGTCATGGTGTCACCTGAGGTAGGGGCTCGTCGTTGAGTGGTGCGGCGGACGCGGCATCCGCGCCCGCCGCACTATCGTGACATCCTCGCGGATGCTGCGATGGGCTCCGTACGGAGCGAGTTACTCGGTGGGCGTGAGCTTCGACAGGATGAGTGCCGCCTGCGGACCCGTCGGCTGCGGGTTCGCGTAGGGGTCGTCATTCGTCGGGAAGCCCGTGTAGTTGGCCGTCGAGTACTGGGCGACGGCCGGGCGCGACCAGATGATGATGCCCGGCACGTCCTCGACGAAGCGCTGCTGCACCAGGTCGAGCGCCGCCTGGCGGTCCTCGTCGCTCGTCGCGGCCTTGTAGGTCGCGAGCGCCTGCGTGACCTCGTCGTTGTTGTAGCGACCGAAGTTCCAGTTCGCCGTCTCGCCGAGCGGCACGTAGGACGCGCCGTCCATGATGTTCGAGTACATGTTCCACGGGGTCGATCCGCCGTCGGTCCAGTGCAGCGAGGCCTGGAAGTTGCCGAACGGGATGGTGTCGTTGAACCAGGTGTCCTGCACGATCGGTTCGACGGTGGCCTCAGCGCCGAGCGCCGCGGCACCCTCGGCGATGATGCCGAGCGCGTCGAGGTAGTCGGTCCAGCCGCTCGGGTTGGTGAGGGTGAACGTGACGGGCTCGCCGTCGGGGTCGATGAGCGTCTCGCCCTGGTAGGTGAACCCGGCGTCCGTGAGCACCTGCTTGGCGCCCTCGACATCGACCGAGAGCTCCTCGCCCTGGTAGGCGGCCGAGATGAACGCGTCGCCCGACGGCTGCGGGAGCCCGGTCACGCTCGTGATCTCGGGCCACACGCCGTAGCCGGCGGTCTGCGAGATGTCGCCGCGGTCGACGACCATGTTGAGCGCCTGGCGGAAGGCCAGGTTGTTGAACGGCTTCGTCTCCTGGTTCAGGTAGAGCACGTCGACGCCGAAGCCACCGCCCGCGACCTGGGCGTAGTGCTCCGGGTCCTTCGCGATGAAGGTCGTCTCGTAGTCGGGGATGAACGTCCAGCCCCACTGCGCCTCACCCGTCGTGAGCGCGGTGGTGAGGCCCGCGTTGTCGTTGTACGCGTCGTAACGGAGCTGCCCGACCTTGGACTTCTCACCCCAGTAGTTGTCGTTCGGCACGAGGGTCACGGCCTGCGGTGTGAAGGACTTGAGTGTGAAGGGGCCCGTGCCGATCATCTCGTCGTCGGTCCAGTTCACGGCGTCCTGGTCGGCCCAGAGGTGCTCGGGGACGATGAGGAGGCGGTAGAGCTTCGCCTGGTTGACGTACTGGCCGGTCGTGAAGTCCACGGTGACGGTGTTGCCGTCGACCGAGATGTCGCCGTACTGGTCGGGGAAGTCGATGTTCAGCTCGGGGTTGTCCTTGCGGAGCTGGATCGAGAAGGCGATGTCCTCAGCGGTGAAGTCCTCGCCGTCGGACCACTTGACGCCGTCGCGGGCGGTGATGACGGCCTGCGTCGAGTCGGCGTTCCACTCGACGGATTCGGCGAGCCACGGGGTGGGCGGGTCGGTCGGGTTGACGTCGTTGACCTGCATGAGCGACTCGTAGACGACGTACGCGTACCCGAGCGAGAGCGACGCGGAGCCGGTGGCGAGCGGGTTGTGGTTCGGCTGCTGGGGCCCGTTCGGCATGCCGACGGTGAGCACCTTGGTGCTGGTGTCACCACCTCCGCCGGTATCGGCGCTGCACCCCGTGAAAGCCAAGCCGGCGGCGACCAGTACGGCCCCCGCGGCGAGGATGCTCTTTCGCATTTCAATGCCTCCTTGCATTTCTGTTGTGTGGGTTGGTGCGTGGTTCGTGCCTGGTGCTCAGCCCTCGACCGTGTGAGCGGCCTCGAGGCGGAGATCCCTGCTGGAGCGGCCGACGCGGACACGATACGCGCCCTCGGGGAGGATCCAGCACGCGGCATCCGTCGACCAGGTCTCGAAGGACCGTCGTTCGATGGGGATGTCGACGGTTGTGGTGCCACCGGCGTCGACGTCGACGACGGTGAATCCGGCGAGCCAGAGCTCGGGGCGCCGGGGGTCTTGGGGGGCCGAGAGATAGAGCTGCACGACTTCGCGGCCGGCACGTGGGCCGACGTTGGCGATCGTCACTGCGAGCGACGTGCGAAGGCGTCGTCGCGATGCTTCGTCGTCGGAGCTCGTCGGCATCGGATGCTCCGCGGCCGACGAGCTCGACGCTCCGGTACTCCCACTCGGTGTAGCCCTGCCCGTAGCCGAACTCGCGCGCGGGGGTGCGGCCGAGCCGGTCCCATCCGCGGTGTCCGACGTGCACGCCCTCGGCGTAGTCGATGACGCCGTCGACGGGTCGGCCGTGCGGCACGGGCACGTCCTCTTCGCGGGCGGGGAGCGTCCACGGGAGTCGGCCCGACGGCTCGATCGCGCCCGTCAGCACCGCAGCGAGCGAAGCGCCGGCCTCCTGGCCGGGCAGCCACCACCAGAGCACCGCGGGCACCTCGTCGAGCCACGGCAGGATCACGGGTGCGCCGGCGTTCACGACCACGACCGTGTGCGGGTTCGCGGCGGCGACGCGTCGCACGAGCTCGTTCTGGCGGCCGGGCAGGTCGAGGTTCGGGCGGTCCCAGCCCTCGGACTCGGTCTCGGGGTTGGAGCCGACGACGACGACGGCGAGGTCGGCGGATGCCGCGGCGGCGACCGCCTCGTCGAGCTCCTCGTCGATCGTGAGGCTCGGCGCGCGGTAGCGGAAGTGCAGCCGCACGAACCGGCCGTACGACTCGCCGTCGATGACCTGGAGGTCGGCTTCGACCTGCACGGTGCGCGGCACCTCGACGTCGATCTCGGTCTCGACCGAGGCGGGGTTGGCATAGCTCGAGTCGAGCACCACCTCGACGCCGACCTGCCGGTCGGACGTCGCCCGGGTCACCCCGTCGACGACGATGCGGTGCGCGCCGACCGGTCCGAGCTCGATCGTGTGGCGACCCGGGGCGTCGAGCGCGAGCGAGGTGGTGAGGCGCACGGATGCCACCGCATCGTCGGCGATCGGGAACCAGAGGCTCGAGGCATCCGGCAGCTGCTCCGAGGCGATGACGACGCCGTCGGCATCGAGGTGGTCGATGCGGATGCCGGGCTCGCCGTCGGGCGTCGAGAGGAGCTCGGCGGGAGCGAGCGGGGCGCGGAGCCTGGTGGCGCCGCCACGGTGGAGGGAGACTTCGGCTCCGGCGAACGCCTCGCGTAGCGCCGCGAGCGGCTCGCTCACGTGCGGCGGCGTGACGAACGCGCTGCCGCCGCCCTGGGTGAACGGCTCGACGGCGTTGTGGCCGATGAGCGCGATGCGGGCCGGGATCGCGGGGTCGACGGGCAGGAGCCCGCCGTCGTTGCGGAGCACGACCGTCGAGCGCGCCGCCGCCTCGCGGAGGAGCGCCACGACCTCGTCGTCGGCCGGATGCTCCGTGGCGCCGCTCGCGTCGAAGGGGAACGTCTCGCCCGCGGTGCCGCTGAGCGCTCCGACGCGCTCGGCGAGCAGGAGGATGCGGGCGACCTTGTCGTCGATGGCGGCCTCGGGCACGCGACCGTCTTCGACGGCGGCGAGGAGCCCTTCGGCCCAGGGGCCGCCGGGGCCCGGCATCACGAGGTCGAGTCCCCCGAGCGCCGGCTCGACGGCGGTCTTCGTGGCGAGCCAGTCGCTCACGACGATGCCGTCGAATCCCCACTCGCCCTTGAGGATGCCGTTCAGGAGCGGGCCGTGGGCGGTGGCCGTCGCGTCGACCCCGTCGCGGATGAGGCCGTTGTAGGCGGCCATGATCGTCCAGACGCCGGCGTCGACCACCGCCTCGAAGGGGGCGAGGTAGACCTCGCGCAGGGTCTGCTCGTCGATGCGCGAGAGGTACTCGGTGCGGTCGGTCTCGGTCTCGTTGCCGACGAAGTGCTTGACGCAGGCCGCGATGCCCTGCTCCTGGATCGCCGAGATGAAGGCGACGGCGAGCCGTGCGGTGAGGAGCGGGTCTTCGGAGAGGCACTCGAAGTGGCGGCCGCCGACCGGGCTCCGCTGCAGGTTCACGACCGGCGCGAGCACGACGTCGACGCCCTTCCGTCGTGCCTCGGCGGCCATGAGCGTGCCGAGGCGCGCCTGGAGGTCGACGTCCCACGTCGCGGCGGTGGCCGAGGGGGCGGGCAGTTGCGCCGAGGGCAGACCGTCTTGGCCGGTGCCGCGCACGCCGATCGGACCGTCGGACACGGTGATCGTGCGCAAGCCGATCTCGGGGATCGCGCGGAGAGCCCAGGTCGCGGCGCCGGTGAGGAGGCGAACCTTCTCGTCGAGGGGGAGTGCGGCGGCGAGTGCAGTGGCTTTCGCGGCATGTGCCGGGGCGATCGTCGCGGTGCCGGCCACGGACTCGTCGGAGCCGAGGGCACCGGGGGCGGTCGTCGTTGAGCTCACGCCTATACTCCAATTCACAGCTCGTCGTTGAGTGACGATCGCAATGCTGGCACACTTACTGACTTGTAAGTAAGTTAGATACGTAACGGTTCGGTAACGTCGCGCTCGGGGGGTTTTCGACTCGAGCCGCGAGTGCTGCACTCGACTCGCGGGCGGTGCCGCGGCATCCGGCAGCGAAGCGGATGCCCCGGCCCAGCCCGCACAGGAAGGAATCCCAGTGGTGGACACAGCGCGTGACGGAGCGCCGAAGTCGGCGGCCGAGCGAGTGCAGCGCCCGCAGGCGAAGACGCTCGAGCGTCGCGAGGCCGTGCTGAAGGCCGCCATGAACGTGTTCGGCGCACGCGGCTACAACAAGGGCGCCCTCGTCGAGGTGGCCGAGCAGGCGGGCATGACGCACGCCGGCGTGCTGCACCACTTCGGCAGCAAGGAGGGGCTCCTCGTCGCGATGCTGAAGTACCGCGACGGCGCGGAGGTCGCGGGCGTCCCCGCCCGCGCCCAGACCGAGGGCCCGGCCTTCCTGCAGCACCTCGTCGACACGGTCGAGGAGAACACCCATCGCCGCGGCGTCGTGCAGGCGTACTCGGTGCTCTCAGGCGAGTCGGTGACCGATGGGCACCCGGCCCACGACTACTTCCAGGAGCGCATGCTCGTGCTCCGGGCGAAGATCGCGGGCGTGCTCGGCGAGGTGTCGGGCAACACCGACGAGCAGGAGCTCGCCGACGCGGCATCCTCCCTCATCGCGATCATGGACGGGCTGCAGGTGCAGTGGCTCCTCGAGCCCGACGCGATCGACATGCCCCGCATCGTGAGCCGCACGCTCGACGAGATCGTCGAGCGGCTGCGCACGAAGGCCTGAGCCGGGCGGATGCCGCGTGCGCGCTGCTGCTCGCGCACCCGCTCGACTTGAAAGGGTCACTTTCGGCCACCGGCTTCGTCGTTCGCGGGCGATCCTGGCCGAAAACGACCCTTTCAACGAGCGGGTCGAGTCGACAGGCGCGCTTCGACAGGCTCAGCGGGCGCGGGGCCGTCGCCTTCACCGGAATGAGCAGGCCGAGCCCCAGCGCGATCACGAGCACGATGCCGAGGATGCCGTAATACGGCTCCCCGCCGATCGTCACGAAGAGCGCGAACGCCGTCGGGGCGAGGAAGCTCACCGCCCGACCCGTCGTCGCGTAGAGGCCGAACACCTCGCCCTCGCGGCCGGCCGGAATGAGCCGCGCGAGGAAGGTACGGCTGGCCGACTGCGCCGGGCCGACGAACAGGCAGAGTGCGAGGCCGGCCGTCCAGAACACGAGCTGGCCGCCGTCGTGGAGGAAGAACACGATGAGGCCGCTCACGACGAGTCCGATCAGCGCTGTCACGATCACGGGCTTCGCGCCGAGCTTGTCGTCGAGCGCGCCGACGGCGATCGTCGAGATGCCCGCGACGACGTTCGCCGCGATCGCGAAGATGATGACCTCGCCGGCCGAGAAGCCGAAGACGGATGCCGCGAGCACACCGCCGAACGTGAACACCCCGGCGAGCCCGTCGCGGAAGACGGCGCTCGCGAGCAGGAACCACACCGTGTTGCGCTGCTCCTTCCAGAGCCGCTTGATGTCGCGGCCGAGCCGCGCGTACGACGCGAAGAAGCCGACCTTCTCGCGACCGACCGCCGCCGGATTGCGATACTCGGGCACCGCGAAGAGCACCGGCAGGGCGAAGAGCCCGAACCAGACGGCCGAGACCACCATCGTGACGCGCACATCGAGACCGTTGTCGCCCGTGACCCCGAAGAGCCCGACCTCGGGCTGGATGAAGCCGAAGTACACGATGAGCAGCAGCACGATGCCGCCGACGTATCCCATGCCCCAGCCGAACCCCGACACCTTGCCGATCGACCGCGGAGTCGAGACCTGCACGAGCATCGCGTTGTAGTTCACGCCCGCGAACTCGAAGAAGACGTTGCCCGCGGCGACGAGGAAGAGCCCGAGCAGCAGGTACTCCGGCGCCGGCAGCACGAAGAACATGGCGAGCGTGATCGCGACGACGATGTAGGTGTTCACGGCGAGCCAGAGCTTGCGCCGACCGCTCGTGTCGGACCGCTGTCCGGTGATCGGCGCGAGCACCGCGATCAGCAGGCCCGCGATCGCAAGCGCCCAGCCGAGCTGCGCCTCGACCGTGCCGGTCGGTCCGAACGACTCGCCCGTGAGGTAGACCGTGAACACGAACGTCGTGACGACCGCGTTGAACGCGGCCGATCCCCAGTCCCAGAGGCCCCACGCGAGGATGCGGCCCCTGCGGGCGCCGGCCTCGGAGACCGCCTCGACCTGCGCGTCGGTCACGCCGATCGTCGCGGCGGCGCCGTCAGGCGGCGTGAGGTGCGACGGCGGGAAGTTGCGCGGCGGCTCGGAGCTGCCGGTGGTTCCGGGCGTGTCGGTGGCGCCGGCGTTCTGCTCGGGGGGCTGGGTCATGGCTGAAGCCTCGTTCGGTCGGGTGAACGGAAAGTGACGAGACCGGGTGCGGCTCGGGTCATCCGTCGATCTGCACTGATCTTCGAGCACTGTAACGCCGACGGATGCCGCGGCGATAGCAACCCCCTGTCGCGCGGAGATGACGCGTGCTTGACTTGAGTATGGCCAACGACGACACGCTTTTCGAGTATCTCCGCGATGCGAACACCGTGCACATCGTGACGACCACGCACGACGGGCGCAAGATGGTGACGCCCATCTGGGCCGTCCCGGTCGATGATGCGATCTACGTTCGCTCCGTCAACGGGCCCGACGCCATGTGGTACCGGCGGGCGACCCGGAATCCCGGTGTCGGCTTCGAGACGCCCGACGGCGTGCGCGCCGTCGAGCTCGAGGCCGTGCACGACGCCGACCTCGAGCGCCGCTACGAAGACGCGCTGCGAGCGAAGTACGCGGGCGAACCGGAAGCCATGGCACCGATGCTCAAGCCGCTCCCTCGAGGCACCACGCACCGAGTCGTGCCCGCGTAGCCCGCGTAGCGGACTCAGATGTAGACCTCCCCGACCAGCTCCCCGAAGAGCTGCTCGGGGTCGCACTCGAGGCGCTGCCTCGTGAACCAGTCGCACACGTTCACGCAGTCGCGGTGCAGCAGCTCGAGGCCCTGCGGGTTCGAGACGAGATCGACGACCTGCGGCAGGTCGATCGCGACGACGCGCCCGTGGTGCACGAGCAGGTTGTACGGCGAGAGGTCGCCGTGCGCGAGTCCGCCGCGCGCGAGGGTGCGCATGAACTCGACGATCTGCTGGAAGAGCTCACGCAGTTCATCGGGCGTCGTTCGCACCTGCGCGAGCCGAGGAGCAGCGACCCGCCCGTCGCCGATGAACTCCATGAGCACCTCGGTCTCGCGCACCTGCACCGGGTACGGCACGGATGCCCCGAGCTCGGTGAGTCTCGTGAGCGCCTCGAACTCGGCGTAGGCCCACTGCACCCGCGCCACCGCGCGACCGAACGAGGTGCCCTTGGCGACGGCGCGCACGTCGCGGCTGCGGCGGGTGCCGCGGCCCTCGGTGTAGATCGCGGAGCGGTGGAAGTTCGAGTGCTCGCTCGTGCGGTACCGTTTCGCGGCCAGCAGGGTGCGGTTGCCGGCCACATCGGTCGGGGCATCCGGAACTGCGCGCTCGATGAGGTCGAGGTCGGCCTCCTTGCCGGTCTTCACGACGCCGAGTTCGGTGTCGATCGCCGCTGCGGAGGTGACGAGCCAGTCGGGGCGCGGCGCGGGGCCGCGCTCGGATGGGGTGGTCGCCGGCCAGGTCGACCAGCGTTGGCCCTCGCCGGGCTCGGCGGCCTGGAACATGAGGGTGGATGCCGCGCCGAAGGGCGCGGCGACGGTGTCGTTCGGTAGAGCGTCGTTCAACGACGAGAGAAAGGTCACGGTGGTTCTCCGAGATCACGGAGGCCACTGAACGCCCGGCGCGAACGGCTACAGGCGGGCGGCCTCACAGGGAAGGGTGTCTGCGATGCGCACGACAAGGACGGTGTTCATCGGTCTCTCCTTCCGATCTCGGGCGACGGATGCCGCGTGGCGCGGTCCGCAGGCGAGCATACGCGTTCACGGCTGTCGTGTCCACGGTCGGTGCACGGCGTCGGTGCAGCTGTCGATGCGGTCGCACGGGTTAGGGTCGGTGCATGACGGGCGACGATCGCGACGGGGCATCCGCCACCGTGGTGCTCGTCGAAGGCCACAGCGACCGTCTCGCGGTCGAGGCCCTGGCCGAGCGGCTGGGGCACGACTTGGCCGCCGCCGGGGTGACGATCGTGTCGATGGGCGGGGTGACCAACCTCTACCGTCACCTCGGGGAGCTCGCGAGCGATCCGCTTCGCCGACGCGTTCTCGGCCTCTTCGACGCACCGGAGGCCGCGCACGTCCAACGCGCGGTGGAGGATCGCGGCCTCGGTCGCGCGGGCACCCGGGCCGAGCTCGCGGCGCTCGGCTTCTTCGCCTGCGACCCCGACCTCGAGGGCGAGCTCATCCGTGCCATCGGCGCTGGGCGCATGGAGGAACTCCTCGCCGAGCACGGCGAACTCGCGCGGTTCCGCAGCTTCCAACGCCAGCCCGCGCAGCGTGAGCGGCCGGCCGAGGCTCAACTCCGGCGCTTCATGGGCACGCACAGCGGACGGAAGGCGCGGTTCGCACCGATCATGGTCGACTGCCTCGACGAGTCGCGAATACCCGACGCCCTCCGGTTGCTGCTCGCCGCCGCAACCCGCACCTGAGTTCAGTCGAGGACGACCTCGCAGACGATGCTTCGATGAGTTCGATACTGCTCGAACGTGCGGGCGTCCCAGTGTTCGTCGAGGGTTCGAACGCCCGCGAGCTGATCGCATCGGCCGGATGCACCGACCACCCAGATTCGTTCGAGGCCTTGGAGACGCGCGGGATCGAGTTCCGTGATCTCATGCACACGGTCCTCGATGGTGCCCGACTCGGGGAACGCGGTATCGAGCGCGACGTCGTCCAGGCCACGGAACGCGTCGGGATAGGCGTAGAGCGCCCAACGACTCGACTCGATCGGGGACGTCGCCGCCTCGAAGTAGAGGCCGTCTCCGGGCGTGGACCGCTGGTCGATGACCGCGGCGACCTCGCGAAGGTCGCTGCCGCCGTTCTTCGCGTTCGGCTGGCGCTGTGCAACCGCCGTCGGCACGGCCAGCACGACGAGGAGGACGACGATGAGCGTCTGGAACCGCGTTCTGAGCAGCGAGGCGAGGATGACGGCGAGGATCAACGCCATCGCGGGTGCGCAGAACGTCAGGTAGCGGGCTCGGTAGAGCGGGGTGAGCACGACGCTCACGGCGACGAGCGCGAGCGTCGGAACCGCCACCCAGGGGATGCCCACGGCGAGCGTGGTCGGGTATCGCGCCCACACCGTTCGCCATCGCACCGCACCCGCGATGAGGACGATCCAGATGAGGATGCCGACGGCCCACGACGACTCGCTCCACGGTTCCACCAGCACGGCCCACGGATTCAGCACGTCCTGCTCGCCGAGCCACTCGACCTGTTGCCGCTGCGATGCGCTGACGAGGACGATCGGGGCGGCGACGAGCGCGATCACGCCGGCCGGCACGAGGAAGTTCGCTCGCCCCTCGCGGCGCAGGATCGCGAAGCTCACCGCATGGGCCAGCACGAGGAGAACGAGGTAGATGTAGAGCCAGACGCCGACTGCACAGATGCACACGTACGCGACGTACCGGCCGACCGTCGCCCGACGGAGCACGGAGACGAACGCGATCGTCGCGAGCACGGCGACGAGCCCGGTGAGCGCGTAGGACCTGGCTTCGATCGCTGAGAACGTGGTTCTGGGCAAGGCGACGAACACGAGCCCTGCGATGACTCCGACCCTCGTGTCAGCCACGAGCCGGCCGAGGTGGACGAGCAGTCCCGCGGTGAGGCCGATGGCGAGGGATGAGAGCAGCCGCAGCGCCGCCTCGGAGCTGCCGAACAGCGACACCCACCCATGGGTGACGACGTAGTAGGCGCCGTGCACCGCATCGGTGCTGCCGACGAACTCGAAGAGCTCGGGGAGCGGGAGTGAGCTGCCGCGAACGGTTGCGGCTTCGTCGGCCCAGAAGGAAGGGATCCAGGAACCTGCGTACACCAGCGCGGTCGCGAGTACCGCGAAGAGCGCGCAGGTCGCCAGCCAAGCCCATCCGAGCGTGCGGCTCGGGGTGTCGGAGCGAACTGGCACCGCGAGCATGTCCCGACAGCACCTCCTGACAGGTGGTATCCCGGTATCCCGAGGCTACCGGACCTCGCGCGTGACGGTCAGGTGGAATACTGAGCGTCCGCTGAGAGATCTGGGTCCGCGAGAGTTGAGTCTTCTGCACTCAAGTTTCAGCCCGCCGACTTGACACGTTCACGCGGCGCTGCGACGCTTGAGTCGGCAAGGCTCAAGTCTTGTCGCAAGACTTCGGTTTGGTCCCTGAGCTTGTCGAAGGGCGGGCCACGTCGCCGAACCGGCATCCGACTCGCAAAGGGTCTCGATGCGCGTGCGATGTCAAGCGTGCTACGAGGCAGTAGACGGGAAGAAGGAGATACACACAATGTCACGTGCAGTAGGAATCGACCTTGGCACCACCAACTCGGTCGTCTCGGTCCTCGAGGGCGGTGAGCCCACCGTCATCGCGAACGCGGAGGGGTTCCGCACCACACCGTCGGTGGTCGCATTCACGAAAGACGGCGAGGTGCTCGTCGGTGAGACTGCGAAGCGCCAGGCCGTCACGAATGTCGACCGCACCATCGCGTCGGTCAAGCGCCACATGGGCACCGACTGGAAGTCGCCCGAGATCGACGGCAAGCGGTACACCCCGCAGGAGATCTCGGCGCGCATCCTGCAGAAGCTGAAGCGCGACGCCGAGCAATACCTCGGCGACACGGTCACCGATGCGGTCATCACCGTGCCGGCGTACTTCAACGACGCAGAGCGCCAGGCCACGAAGGAGGCCGGTGAGATCGCGGGCCTCAATGTGCTCCGCATCATCAACGAGCCCACCGCGGCGGCCCTCGCCTACGGTCTCGACCGGGGCAAGGAGGACGAGCTCATCCTCGTCTTCGACCTCGGCGGCGGCACCTTCGACGTGTCCCTCCTCGAGGTGGGCAAGGACGACGACTTCTCGACCATCCAGGTGCGCGCGACGGCCGGCGACAACCGCCTCGGCGGCGACGACTGGGACCAGCGCGTCGTCGAGTGGCTCATCAAGCGCTTCAAGGACTCGACCGGCGTCGACGTCTCGAAAGACAAGATCGCACTGCAGCGACTCAAGGAGGCCGCCGAGCAGGCGAAGAAGGAGCTCTCGAGCTCGATGAGCACGAGCATCCAGCTCCCGTACCTCTCGCTCACCGAGAACGGCCCCGCGAACCTCGACGAGACGCTCACGCGAGCGCAGTTCGAGAACATGACGAGCGACCTGCTCGACCGCACGAAGAAGCCCTTCGAAGACGTCATCCGCGAGGCCGGCATCAAGCTGTCGGATGTCGCGCACGTCGTGCTCGTGGGCGGATCGACTCGTATGCCCGCGGTCTCCGAGCTCGTGAAGAAGGAGACCGGCCAGGAGCCCAACAAGGGCGTGAACCCCGATGAGGTCGTCGCCGTGGGCGCTGCCCTCCAGGCGGGCGTCCTCAAGGGCGAGCGCAAGGATGTGCTGCTCATCGACGTCACCCCCCTCAGCCTCGGCATCGAGACCAAGGGCGGCATCATGACGAAGCTCATCGAGCGCAACACGGCCATCCCCACGAAGCGCAGCGAGACCTTCACGACCGCCGACGACAACCAGCCGTCGGTCGCGATCCAGGTCTTCCAGGGCGAGCGCGAGTTCACCCGCGACAACAAGCCGCTCGGTACCTTCGAGCTCACCGGCATCGCGCCGGCTCCTCGCGGCATCCCGCAGATCGAGGTCACGTTCGACCTCGACGCGAACGGCATCGTGCACGTGTCCGCGAAGGACAAGGGCACCGGCAAGGAGCAGCGGATGACGATCTCGGGCGGCTCGGCCCTCCCGAAGGACGACGTCGAGCGCATGGTGCGCGAGGCCGAGGAGCACGCGGCCGAAGACAAGAAGCGCCGCGAGTCCGCCGAGACCCGCAACTCCGCCGAGCAGCTCGCCTACTCGGTCGAGAAGCTCATCAGGGACAACGACGACAAGCTCCCGGCCGACGTCAAGTCCGATGTGCAGGGCGACGTCGATGCGCTGAAGAGCGCGCTCGCCGGCGACGACGACGACGCGGTCAAGACCGCGTTCGAGAAGCTCTCGCAGTCGCAGGGCAAGCTCGGCGAGGCGATCTACGCGCAGTCGCAGTCGCAGCCGCAGCAGGCTCCGGATGCCGCGGCCGGCGAGGACTCTGCGTCGACCGGTGCCGCGGGTGAGGCCGCGTCCGATGAGGACGTGGTCGATGCCGAGGTCATCGACGACGAGGAAGACCCCTCGACGCGCTCAGGGCAGGCCCGGTAGTCATGGCCGACGAGAACCAGAATCCTTCGACAGGCTCAGGGGAGCCCAACGAAGAGCCGGTCATCCGCGACAAGCGAAGGATCGACCCCGAGACGGGCGAGGTTCGGAAGCCCGATGCGTCGCTCCCGAGCCGGTCGAGGGGAGCGACGCCCAGGGCGATGCCGCTGCATCCGCTCGCCGATGAAGACGACGACGTGCTCACGGTCGACGACATCCTGAACGCGGCGAATGCCGAAGTCCGGGAGCCGACCGACGAGCACCTCGCCGACCTCAAGCGGGTCACCGCCGAGTACGCGAACTACCGCAGGCGCACCGAGGCCAACCGCGAGATCGAGCGCGAGCGCGCGATCGGCGCGGCGGTCGCGGTGTTGCTGCCGGTGCTCGACGACCTCGATCGGGCCGAGAAGCACGGCGATCTCGAGGGCGACGCTCCGTTCGCGACGATCACGGCGAAGCTCCGCAGCGCGGTCGAGAAGCTCGGCCTCACGCCCTTCGGCGAGGTGGGCGAGCCGTTCGACCCGCAGCGCCACGAGGCGATCTTCCAGCAGCCGTCCGACGAGGTCGACATCGACACGGTGGCCGACGTCGTCGAGACCGGCTACATGCTGGGCGGCACGCTGCTTCGCGTGGCGAAGGTCGTGGTGAAGACGCCGGCGTGAGCCGGATCCCCGTGGCCGGGTGACGTTCGAAGCCCGGACGTCACCCGGCCGCTTCGGTTTTGAGACAGACTCAGAGGAGGAGGTGCCGATGGCCAGTCAGGATTGGTTCGACAAGGACTTCTACCAGGTGCTCGGCGTCTCCAAAGACGTGAGTGCCGCCGAGCTCAAGAAGACCTACCGCAAGCTCGCCCGCAAGTACCACCCCGACTCGAATCCCGGCGACGCAGCCGCTGAGGCGAAGTTCAAGGAGATCAGCGAGGCGAACTCGGTGCTCTCCGATCCCGAGCAGCGCAAGGAGTACGACGCGGTCCGGGCCATGGGCTCGGGCGCTCGCTTCACCGCGCCCGGCGGTGCGGGCGGCGCCGGCGGCTTCGAGGATGTCTTCGGCAACATGTTCGGTGGCGCGAGCGGGCGTCAGTCGTACACGTTCCAGCAGGGCGGCGACTACGACGACCCGTTCGGCGGCATCTTCGGCGGTGGGCGATTCGGTCAGACGACGGGCGGCTACCGTGGCTTCGGCGGACCCACGAAGGGGCGGGATGTCGTTGCGTCGACCACGCTCGACTTCGTCACCGCCACCAAGGGCGACCAGATCACGCTGCAGACCTCCGACGGCAAGCCGATCACGGTGCGTATCCCGGCCGGCGTCGCCGACGGCCAGAAGATCCGCCTGCGCGGCAAGGGGCATCCGTCGCCCGACGGCGGGCAGCCTGGCGACATCGTGCTCACGGTGACGGTGCGGAAGCATCCGGTGTTCGAGCGCGACGGCCTCAACCTGCGGGTGACCGTGCCCGTCACGTTCGCGGAGGCGGCGCTCGGGGCGACCATCCAGGTGCCGACCCTCGCCGGCGACCCCGTGAAGCTCCGCGTCGCACCCGGTACGCCGAGCGGTCGAGTGCTGCGCGTGAAGGGCCGCGGCGTGCAGACCTCGAAGGGCACCGGCGATCTCCTCGCCGTGGTGCAGGTCGCGGTGCCGTCGCACCTGTCGAAGGAGGCCTCGGAGAAGCTCGCGGAGTTCGAGGCCCTGCTTCCCGACGAGAACCCGCGCGACGAGCTCATCGCGAAGGGCAAGGGCTAGCCGATGGACATGAACGAGATGAGCCCGCTCTTCGTCATCTCGGTCGCGGCGGAGCTCGCGGGCATGCACCCGCAGACGCTGCGCCAGTACGACCGGCTCGGCCTCGTCTCGCCGACGCGCACCGCGGGCAAGTCCCGTCGGTACTCGATGCGCGACGTGGTGCAGTTGCGGGAGATCGCCCAGCTCTCGAGCGAGGGCGTGAGTCTCGAGGGCATCCGTCGCGTGCTCGGGCTCGAAGACGAGGTGACCGCGCTCCGGGCGCGGGTGCGTGAACTCGAGGCGGCGCTCGCCGACGAGATGCTGAACCGGCCCGGCCGTCGCGTCTTCGCCGCCGGTTCGGCGGGCGAGGTCGTCTCGCTCCGCGCAGGCACCCGGGTGCGCCGCGAGAATTCGGTCGTCGTCTGGCGACCGCTCGACCGCCAGTAAGCGAGATGAGGAGGGCTCCGATGGCGCGACCGGAGAATTCCATCCCCGACGCCGCCCTTGCGCGCTACGACGAGCTCATCGCGACGCGGCCGGGTATCGAGCGCAAGGGCGCGTCGATGCCCTACACCTCGATCAACGGCCACATGTTCAGCTTCCTCACGCCCGACGGAACCCTCGCGCTGCGACTCGCACCCGACGAGCGCGACCGATTCCTCGAACGCCACCCCACGGCGCTCGTCGAGCAGCACGGGCGGGTCCTGAAGGAGTACGTCGCCGTACCCGACGAGCTCTTCGCCCGCACCGACGAGGTCGCGCCGATGTTCGCCCGCAGCGCCGAGCACATCACGTCGCTCCGCCCGAAGAAGACGACACGCTGAGCTGTCGCGGCTACCAGGCCGACGCGGGCGCCTCGACGACCGGCACCGGGGCGGTGCTCCAGTGGGTGCCGTTGCCGTAGTGGCTCGACGCCCACGGCGACGCCCAGATGGCCTGCGCCGTGGCATCCGCCGACGTGCCGGCCTCGAGCCCCGCCTCGATGGCGTCGTAGAACGCGTACTTGCGGAGCCCGTCGGCGCAATACTGCGCCGCCGAGACCAGCGAGTCGTAACTGCCGAGCCCGCTGCCGCCACCCGAACCGTAGCCGTTGTTCAGCGGGTTGTTGCGGTTCCACCAGTTGTCGGTGCCGTTCTCCTGCCGCATCCAGCGCAGCATCGCGTTCACGTTCTCGGTGGTGAGCGGCCAGTCACCGAAGACGAGCACGAGCTTCGCCCAATCCTCGTTCGTGCCGCCCGCGACGAGCGTCGCAGGGCCGGTCGTCGTGACGTAGGACTCGTGAGAGACCTGCGCCGCGTCCGCCCCTGGTGCGACGGCCAGGGTCTGCGAGTCACCCGCGCCGTCTGCGGCGGTCGGCGCGGTGATGGCGCGGGGCGCCGGCACGAGCGTCAGCGTCGCGAGGATCGCGAACACGGCGGTCGCCGCGAACACCGCGAGTGAGCGGCGGGTGCGGCTGCGGGCAGGGGGCACGCGCGCCGCGACCGTGTTCGGTGCCGCGCGCCGACCTGTTGGCTGCTGTGCGTTGCGCATGCGGCACCGAGGCTAGCAAACGCGCCCGGGAGCCGCACCCGGGGCGTGAACCCGGCGACCCGCGGTGCGACCCCCGGGTGGACCCACGTACAACCCCAAGGCGGACCCTCGCCGGACCCTCCCGACGACGTCGCCGGGCGACCCCAGTGGGCCTCGCGCGTACCCTTGGGGCATGCCCCTCGACTTCGGAGCGCTGCGCCGCCATCCCGATGTGGAGGGCCGCGGTCTCGAGGCGTCGGATGCCGCCGACAGGTTGATCCTCGACGAGTCCGCCGCGCTCGCCGCCGGTCTCGGGCCCGGCGAGCTCGTCGTCGTCGACGACGCCTACGGCGCGCTCGCCCTCGGGTCGGCAGCGGGGGCGGCAGCGGCGGCGCGGGAGCAGCGACGGGAGCCGCGCCGCCGACGGGCGCGCGAGACATCCGCGTCCACCAGGATCTCGTGACCGGCGAGCGTGCCCTCGCGCAGAACGCCGAGCGCGTCGGCCTCACCGGCGCAGTGCGGCAGATGCCCCTCGGCGCCGACCTCGTCGCCGGAGCGCGGCTCGTGCTCCTCCGGCTGCCGCGCTCGCTCGATCGGCTCGACGAGCTCGCGGGGCTCGTGGCCCGCAACGCGGCATCCGACGTCGTCATCGTCGCCGGCGGACGCATCAAGCACATGTCGCTCGCGATGAACGAGGTGCTCGGCGCGTGGTTCGAACGCGTCGACGTCTCGCACGCCCGGCAGAAGTCGCGGGTGCTCGTCGCCCGCGGCCCGCGATCGCAGCGCGAACCGGGCGCGCCGGGGTGGCCGCGCGGCGAACGGCACGACGACCTCGGCGTCACCGTGGCCGCGCACGGCGGCGTGTTCGCCGGCACGGGCATCGACATCGGCACCAGGTTCCTGCTCGAGCAACTGGGCGACGCGGTTCCGGATGCCGCGACCGCCGTCGATCTCGCATGCGGAACGGGTGTCGTGGCAGCGCACCTCGCCCGCACGCGCCCCGCGCTGCGGGTGACGGCGACCGATCGTTCGGCGGCGGCCGCGGCATCCGCTCTCCTGACCGCCGAGGCGAGCGACGTCGCCGATCGCGTGCACGTGACCCGGGCCGACGGCCTCGAGCTCGTCGCCGACGCGAGCGAGCGCCTCGTGGTGCTGAATCCGCCCTTCCATTCGGATGCCGCGCTGCACACCGGCATCGCCGAGCACCTCTTCGCCGACGCCGCGCGCGTGCTCGAGCCGGGCGGTGAACTCTGGTGCGTGTGGAACTCGCACCTGCGCTACCGCCCGCTGCTGGAGCGACTCGTCGGGCCGACCCGCCAGATCGCGAGGAACCCGAAGTTCACCGTCACGGCTTCACGACGCGACGCATGACTCGCGCGGGTTTCGTCTCGCGCGAGGTCGTGTCAGGCTGGAAGGGTGACCTCCACGCTCGAGCAGCACGACACGAAACTCCGCGAACGCATCGCGGCTGAACTCCCGTGGCGCACGATCGTGTGGGACGATCCGGTCAACCTGATGACCTACGTGAGCTACGTGTTCCGCAGCTACTTCGGCTACCCGCGCGAGGAGGCGGAGCGCCTCATGCTGCAGGTGCACACCGAGGGCCGCGCGGTCGTGGCGAGCGGCAACCGCGAGGCGATGGAGCGGCACGTGCAGGCGATGCACGGATACGGCCTGCAGGCCACGGTGTCGAGGGCAGAGACATGATCGTGGCCGGCCGCGGCGGCGGCGAAGGGGTGCGGCTCGTGCTCGAGTCCGAGGAGGCGATGCTGCTCTCGGAGCTCGCCGACCAGGTCGACTCGGTGCTGCTGCTCGGCGAGGCCGACGATCCGGCGCTCGGCCGGCTCCTGCCGAACGCGTATCCCGATGACCCCCCGGCCGCACATGACTACACCCGCTACACCCGCGAGAATCTCGTCGACGGCAAGCGCCACGCGGCGCAATCGGTGCGCGACGCGACCGCGGTCGAAGACGGTCGCGACGGCGTGGTGCAGATCGAGCTCGACCAGGCCCAGGCGTGGGGGTGGCTCACCTTCCTCACCGACCTGCGGCTGATCCTCGCCGAACGCGTCGGCATCGTCGAGGAGGGCGACGACGAGGCATCCGAGACCCGCGACGACTACCTGCGCGCCGCCTATGAGTGGGCCGGGTTCGTGCAGGGCTCGATGCTCGAGGTGCTCGACCCGATCCGGCCCTGAGCTGGGTCGGTCCCCTGAGCTCGTCGAAGGGGAAGCTCGCTTCGACAGGCTCAGCGAGCAGGCGAGCGGATGTCCCGGCGTGCCGCACGCGTCCTTCATAGACACCCGGCGACCGGGCTGGCATGCTGATGCCGAATCGCCGCATCGGCCGCTGGGGCCACGCGGCCGTGAGGGGAATCCAGTGAGCCGACCGTCATCCACCGCCGTGCGAGAACCGTCGTCGATCCTGCGAGTGCTTCGGCATCCGGCTGCGACCGAGGAGTCCACCGAATCGATCGCGCTCCTCATCGGCGCGGCGACCTTCGTGGTCGGCGGGTTGATCGCGTTGATCTTCTTCTGGGGCCAGGACGTGCCGATCGCCGGCCCGGGTTCACTCGGCCAATTCGTCGCGATCGGGGCCGCGATCGTGGCGTTCATCGCGTTCGCGGTCGGCCGGCTCACCGTGCGTGCCCGGGACGCGGCGAGCCGACCCGCCCCGCCGGCCGATCTCGAGGCGACTGGCGCGAAGATCCACTGGTACGACCTCGCGGCGGTCGCGCTGGCCTACGCCGTCATCGCGCTGCTCGGCTGGGTCGGCACCGCCGACCTCCTGCAGCAGAGCTTCCAAGGCGCGGTCGTGTTCTCGTTGTCCGGCGCGGTGCTCGCGGGCGTGGGGCTGGCCGTCACGGCCTATGTCGTGTTCCTCTCCGCGGTGCACCTCACGCCCATTCTGCTCTCGTTCGTGCTCGCCCTGTTCGTCATCGTCGGCGCGCTCGCCAGCATGCTGAGCGCGACCGACCCGCTCTGGTGGCAGAAGAACCTGAGCACCCTCGGCATCTCAGACGACATCTCGGCGCTCGCGTTCAACGTGACGCTCATCATCGCGGGCGTCATCGTCACGACGATCGCCCGCTACGTGACGGCCGGCGTGCCGGCGACGACCCGGGCGGAGGTGCGCGGTCGCAACATCGTGCGCGGCGGCTTGATCCTCATCGGCATCTTCCTCGCATGCGTCGGCATCTTCCCTGTCGACGAGTTCTTGACGGCGCACAACACCGCTGCGTCGGGCATGGCGCTCGTCTACGTGGTGATCGTGATCGGCTTGCGGTGGTTCATTCCGTCGATGCCACGCGTCTTCCTCCTGCTGGGATACGCGTACGTCGCGGTGATCGTCGTGCTCGCGGCGTTCTTCATCACGGGGTACTACAACCTCACCGCGGTCGAACTCGTCGCCGGCGTGCTGATCTTCAGCTGGATCATCGTCTTCATCCGCAACTCGGATGCGATGCGCGCGCCTGCGGCGACGGCGATGACCGAGACCGCGGCGGCGACCACGAACGGTCCGGATGCCGCGGACGCAGAGGCGGTGCTCCAGCCGAGCTGAGACCCATCGCACACGCGAAGGGGGACCGGATGCCGAGGCATCCGGTCCCCCTTCGCGTTGTGGAGACTAGGCGGTCGGAGTCGGAGTCGGGTGCGCGAGCGCCTTCGCCTTCAGCTGGTCGTACTCCTGCTGGGAGATGGTGCCGGCGTCGAGCAGTGCCTTCGCCTTGGCGATCTCATCGGACGGGCTCGCCGCGGTGCCGGCGGTCTGACGGATGTACTGCTCGGTCGCGGCCTGATACTGGCTCGCCTCCTTCTGCGAACGCTCGGCCATGCCCTTGCCCCGGGCGATGAGGTAGACCAGCGCCGTGAGGAACGGTACGAAGATCAGGAAGATGACCCACAGCGCCTTCCACCAGCCGTTCAGCTTGTGATCGCGGAACAGGTCTCCGATGATCGCGAACAGCGCGAAGAGGTATGCGGTGAAGGCGAAGATCCAGAGGAACCACCAGATCAAGTTCCCGAAATTCTCCCAGAAATTCATAGGTGCAGCCTTTCGATACGTATCGAGCGCCCCCCAATGAGCGCCGCTGAGGTGAACCTACCGCGTGGCGAGTCGGGACGTCCACTACTGTCCGGCGCTACGCTTCATCGCGGGGGGTGGCGCATGGGGGAGTGGGTGGAGTCGCTGGATCTCGACGTCCGGAGCCTCCTCCTCGCCGCGCCGAGAAGGGGGAACCCGGGATGACACTCGCGCCGACCCCGGCCGATCCCTCGACGTCACCGCGCCGGCTGCTCCTGCTCGCGATCCCGGCGATCGTGATCGGCATCTTCGCCGCGCTCGTGCTGTGGTCACTCGACCAGCTGGCGGACCTGTTGCAGGGCGTGCTCTGGGACACCGTGCCCGACGCGCTCGGTGTCGATCCCAATGGGTGGTGGATCGTCCTCGTGCTCACCCTCACCGGGCTCGCCGTCGGCCTCTGCCTGCGGTTCCTGCCCGGCCACGGAGGGCCCGATTCGGCGACCACGGAACTCATGGGCCCACCGTTGCCCATCGGCGTGCTGCCGGGCCTTGCCGTCGTGACCGTACTCGGCCTTGCGGGCGGAGTGAGCCTCGGCCCGGAGAACCCGATCATCGCGATCAACGGGGCGATCGTGGTGGCAGTGCTCGCACGGCTCCTGCCACAGGTCCCAGCCCAGATGTCGACGCTGCTCGCCGGTGCCGCAACCGTCGGTGCGCTGTTCGGCACCCCGGTGGCGGCGGCGCTGATCTTCACCGGCATCGTCGCAGCGGTGAAGGCCGGCGGATCGCTCTGGGACCGGCTCTTCCTTCCGGTTGCCGCGGCCGGGGCCGGGGCGATCACCATGCACGTTCTCGGCGCCCCGCCACTGGAGTTCGACCTGCCCGCGTACGGCAGCCCGAATGCGTTCGACCTGCTCACCGGCGCGCTCGTCGCGTGCGGAGCTGCCGTGCTGGGCCTCGCCGCGCTTGCGGCCTTCCCCGTCGTCTACCGGCTGCTGCACGCGTTGCGCAGCCCGATCGTCATTCCGCTGGTCGGAGGATTCGTGCTCGGCATACTGGGCCTCATCGGCGGTCCGATCACGATGTTCAAGGGCCTCGACCAGATCGGCGAGCTGCTTCAGAACCCCGGGCAGTACGACGGCGGGCAGCTCGCTGCGATCGCCGGCATCAAGATCATCGCCCTGCTCGTGGCCGCGAGCGCGCTCTTCCGCGGTGGCCGGGTGTTCCCGGCGACGTTCATCGGCGTGGCCATCGGCCTGCTCGGGCATCTGCTGATCCCCGACCTGCCGATCGGGCTCGCCGTAGCGTGCGGCGTGCTCGGGATCGTGCTCGTCGTCACGAGGGACGGATGGCTGGCGATCTTCCTGGGAGTCGCGATCCCCGCCGACATCAGCATCCTGCCGTTGCTCTGCGTGATCGTGCTGCCCGCATGGCTGCTCGTGTCGCAGGCGCCGGAGTTCCGCATCATGGCGCCCGGCGAGGCGAAACCGCCGACGTCCCCTCCCGACGAGACATCCGCTCGCTAGGTTGTCACTCCGGATGGACTCGGTCGGGCACCGAGGTGTCTGCCTGGACTTCAGCCGAGACGATCGCCGGGACCTCGACGGAGATGTCTGCCGGGGCCTCGACGGAGATGTCTGCCGCGACCCCTGAGAAGCGTGCCGGGACCTCTCCGAAATCATCCATGAGGCGCCCTCCGACCGGTGCCTCCGAGCGTTGCGTCTCGGCAGGTTCCTTCACACGTGCCTTCGCCAAGCCGGGTGCGGCGATGTCGGTCCAGTCGATGAGATCCCGGTTCCTGACCAGTTCGCTCTCGACCAGCGTCATCACGTTCAGCCGAGTGGCGACGTATTCGGGTGCCCAGAATTGGTCCTTGTGGGATTCCTCGAACTGCTCGAAGAGCACATGCCTGGCCACGAAGTCTGCGGGCAGCCTTCCACCCAGGTAGGACTCGAGCATCCGAGAGAAGTACGAGACGAACGCCATCTTGTCGCGATCACGACCGGTCGCGCGGATGACGGCACTCGTCACCACTCCCCGAACGGTGAGCTTCGTCGTTCCGAGGAATGCCGAGACCGCGCCATCCGGTATCACCCATTGCCGGCCGCGGCTCGACCTCGTCGGGAACCGGCGGCCGGCGACCTGCGCCGACGCGCGTACGGTGCGTACACCGCCGAAAGACTTCCGGTCGGGCTCGAGGAGCGCCCAGTAGTCGAGGAGGTAACTGACCCGATCGTACGGCTCGAGTCGGACCTCGTCCTCGTCGATGTACCTCCGCTCGCCAGAGCTTTCGATCTTGAAGTAGCGCGGTATCACATGGTGATGCGCCTGACGGATGCCCCTCCTGCCCACGAGTCGCCGGTCCACGCGAGCCCGATCTCGTGCACCGTGACCGGAAGGCGTCCCCTGTTCTCGACGATCACCTCCGCGAGCTCGATGATGTTCTCCGGTTGCGGGCGAGCGCCGGCCTTTCCGTACTGCGCCGGTTCGACCGGCCAGACGCCCGACGTGATCGTCACGATGCCTCCCGATCCGGCGTCGACGAACGCGGGGTTCAGCCGCACCCGAATGCGCCCTCCGTCGAGGTAGCGCGTGCCGATCTGGGTGAGGATCGAGACGATCGCAAGCCCGAGCGCGAACCACGCGGCGACGTCTGCGTTCGCCCCTGAAACAGCTGATTCCATCATGATCCCGATCTCACGTATGCCGCTAACGGTATTCCAAGAAGGCGGCCTTGGCGACCGCGCGCAGGCGTCGAACCTGTTGCCCGGCGGGCATACTGCGCTCCGGGGCATCCGCTCGCTAGGGTACGAGACGTACGGGCGGGGGATCGCGGCGCGTGCCGCAGGGAGCAGGCGATCATGGGTTCGGTCATCGGGGACATCCTGCCCCTCGCGCTCGGCATCGCGATCAGCCCGGTTCCGATCATCGCGGCGATCCTCATGCTGCTCTCGCCGAAGGCGAAGGGCACGAGCGTCGGGTTCCTGATCGGCTGGGTGCTCGGCATCGTGATCGCCGTCGTCGTGTTCACGCTCCTCGCCTCGATCATCCCCGAGCAGGATCCGGATGCGTCGAAGCCGATCGCCGGCTGGATCAAGATCATTCTCGGGGCGGGCCTCCTCTTCCTCGCCGTGAGGCAGTGGCGCAGCCGACCGAAGCCCGGCGAAGCGGCCGCGCTGCCGAAGTGGATGGCGGCCATCGACACGATGACCGCGGTTCGCGGGTTCGTGCTCGGCTTCCTCCTCTCGGCGGTGAACCCGAAGAACCTGCTCATGGCGATCGCGGCCGGCGTCATCATCGGCACCGGGGGGCTCAGCGCCGGCGAGATCACGCTCGCGATCGTGATCTTCACGCTCATCGCCGCCTGCTCGGTGGCGATCCCCGTGATCGCGTACCTCGTCGCCTCGAAGCGCATGGTCGCGCCCCTCGAGTCGCTGCGCACCTGGCTCGTGCAGAACAACGCCACCGTCATGGCGGTGCTCCTGCTCGTGATCGGCGTCGTCGTGATCGGCAAGGGCATCGGGAGCTTCTGATCGCGGACGATTCGCCAGAGATTCAGGCGGGACTGTGGCGCACTTGGGGGCCGCAGAGCTAGTCTGCAAACACGTGAAGGGGGAGTCATGGCGGAATTCGAATACGGTCCGGTCGATCTGTATCTGGTGGGGTTCGAGGGCGACCGGCCCGACCCGGGCACGCTCGATGCGATCGGGGAGCTCATCGAGGGCGGTGAGATCCGGTTGCTCGACTTCCTTGTGATCTCGCACGAGGAAGACGGTTCGGTGTTGGTCACCGACTTCGAGGAGGTGCGCGACGAGTACGGCTTCGGCACGGGCGACCTCGAGGCGTCGGGGCTCGTCGGCGACGAAGACGTCGAGGACCTTGCAGACCTGATTCCGCTCGGCACGTCCGCGGCGTTGCTCGCCATCGAACTCGTGTGGGCGAAGCAGCTCGCCTCGAGGTTCGCCGCCTCCGGCGGCGTCGTCCTGCAGACCGAGCGCATTCCCGCGCCGGTCGTCAACGCCGTACTGGCCGAAGCTGAAGGGGAGTAGGAGATGCCACTGGGAAGAGGAGGGCGACCGGGCCTCATCGGGATGGCCGCACGCACAGCGGTCGTGGCGGGCACCGCCACCGCGGTGAGCGGCAACGTGCAGCGGCGCCAGCAGGGGCGAGCCCAAGACCAGTACGATCAGCAGCAGGCCGCGGCGCAGCAGCAGCAGGCGCAGATGGACGCCGCGGCGGCACAGGCGGTTGCGGCCCAGCAGGCGGCGGCGCCGGCTCCGCCGCCGGCAGCTCCTGCGGGCGGCACCGACATCGTCGCCGAACTGCAGAAGCTCTCGGCGTTGCGCGATCAGGGCATCCTGAACGACGCCGAGTTCGCCGCCGCCAAGGCGAAGCTGCTCGGCTGACCGTGATGCCGAAGTCGACGCCGACCTCGTGGCGAGCCCTCTGTCGAGACATCCGATCGCCTGCCTACACTGAGGCATGACCGTCACGCTGCGAGCGGTCTCGACCGCCGTCCCGCCGACCGTGCTCGTGCAGGAGGAGGTTCGAGACGTCTTCGCGGCGCAACCGGGGCTGAACCGCCTCGCGCAGCGCATCATCGCGACCTCATTCAACGTCTCGGGCATCGAGACCCGGTACACCGTGCTCGAGGAGCTCAACTGGAACGTGCACCCCGAGGCGCCGGTGTTCTTCGACGTCGAGAGCGGCGAACTGCTGCTGCCGGGAACGAAAGCGCGCAACGAGATCTACGCCGCCGAGGCGACGAAGCTCTACGTCGGGGCGGCGCGCGCCGCGCTCGACGCGAGCCCCGGCATCGAGGCATCCGACGTGACCCACGTCATCACGGTCTCGTGCACGGGGTTCTACGCGCCCGGACCCGACTTCATGATCGCGCGCGAACTCGGACTGCCCGCGGGCGTGCAGCGCTACCACCTCGGCTTCATGGGCTGCTACGCCGCCATGCCTGCGCTTCGGCTCGCGGCGCAGTTCTGCGAAGCGGATGCCGCGGCGGTCGTGCTCGTCGTGAGCGTCGAGCTCTGCACGTTGCACCTGCGCTCGTCGAACGATCCCGACACGATCGTCGCCTCCTCGCTCTTCGCCGACGGCGCGGCGGCGGGCGTGGTCACGGCGCGACCGCTCGCCGAGGGGGAGCGCGGGTTCGACCTCGACCGGTTCGCGACCCGCATCACGCCCGTCGGCGAGGGCGACATGGCGTGGAAGATCGGCGACCACGGCTTCGAGATGGTGCTCTCGAACGCGATCCCGGCGATCATCGACGAGCACATCACCGGCGCCCTCGAGCCGCTGTTCGAGCACGACGCGTCGCTCACCGAGGCGCTGGCGACCGATGCCTCGAGCGAGGCCGTCGAGCACTGGGCGATCCACCCGGGCGGCCGGAGCATCCTCGACAAGGTCGAATCCCGGCTCCGACTCACCGAGGCGCAGCTCGTGCCCGCCCGTGAGACCCTGCGCACCTACGGCAACATGTCGAGCGCGACCGTGCTCTTCGTGCTGAAGAACATCCTCGAGTCGGGGGCCGCCGCCGATGGCGACCGCGTCGCGGCGATGGCGTTCGGTCCCGGTCTCACCGTCGAGACCGCGCTCCTGACCGTGCGCGCCTGACGGGACACATGTCACCGGATTCAGGGCTCGACATGTCACCGGATTCGGGGATTGGGAGCGACACGCCGGGCGCGGATGGCCCGCACGCGGCGTTTCGAGGCAGATCCCCGAATCCGGCTACATGGAGATCCCGGAATCGGGCTGCATGGAGGGGGTGGGGCTTGGGTGCGCGCGACGAACGCGTGCGCGAACTCATGGACGACCCGGCGGCCGATCCCGCCGTCATGGAGAAGACGTACGCGAGGTTCCGGCTCGTGAACGCGGTCGTGTCGGGGGAGCGGGCCGTGTATCGGCACTGGGTGCGGCCCCGCCTCTCGGCGGTGTGGCAAACGCAGCTGCTCGACATCGGCAGCGGCAGCGCCGACCTGCCGCGACGGATGCTGCGGTGGGCACGCGCCGACGGACTGCGGCTCGCGATCACGGCGATCGACCCCGACGCGCGGGCCATGGAGTGGGCGGCCTCGCAGCCCGCCATGCCGGGCCTCACGCTTCGGCGAGCCACGAGCGGCGACCTCGTCCACGCCGGCGAGCGCTTCGACCTCGTGGTCTCGAACCACGTGCTGCACCACCTCGACGGGCACGAGCTCGGGGCACTGCTCGCCGACTCCGAACGGCTGCTCGGGCCCGGCGGCGTCGTGGTGCACGGCGACATCGAGCGGAGCCGCCTCGGCTACGCGGGGTTCTGGCTCGGCACCCTGCCGTTCGCCGGCAACATGCTCGCGGGCACCTACATCCGGCCCGACGGGCTGACGTCGATCCGGCGCAGTCACACCGCGGCCGAGCTCGCCGGCGCACTCCCGCCCGGGTGGCGCGTGCGCCGGGCGTTCCCGTCGCGGCTCGAGGTGGTCTGGGGCGCGGATGCCTGAGGCATCCGATTCCCCGGTGCACGACGTGGTCGTCGTGGGCGGCGGGCCCGTGGGACTGCTGCTCGCGTGCCTCCTCGCCGGCCGCGGCCTCGACATCGTGGTGCTCGAGCGGCGCACCGGGCGCGGGGAGCGATCGCGCGCCATCGGCATCCATCCGCCGGGACTCCGTGCGCTCGGGCTCGTCGGCCTCGAGTCCGAGGTGCGATCCCGCGCCGTGGAGATCCGCGACGGCCGGGTCACGTGCGCCGGGCGCGTGCTCGGCTCGCTCTCGTTCGCCTCTGCGGGAGCCGTTCGGTCGCTCCCCCAGCTCGAGACCGAGGACCTGCTCGAACGACGGCTCGAGGAGTTGCGCCCCGGCGGTCTTCGCCGCGGCGTCGAGGTGGTCGGCCTCCGCGACCGGGGCACGCACGTCGAGGTCACGGGCGACTCGGGCGGCGAGCCGGTGCAGCTGAGCGCGCGGTACGTCGTCGGCGCCGACGGGGTGCGCAGCGGCATCCGCGCGCTGCTCGAGCTCGAGTGGGCACCGCGGCGAGGTCGTGCGCACTACGTGATGTGCGACACCCGCGACGAGACCGGCGAACCCGCGACGGCGCTGCTGCACTTCGAGCCCGCCGGAGTCGTCGAGTCGTTCCCGCTGCCCGGCGGCGGGAGGCGGTGGGTCGCGTGGGTGCGCCGGCCGCCGGCCGCGCCCACGGCCGAACAGCTCGCGACGATCGTGCGCGCGCGCACCGGCGCGGCCTTCGACGTCGACGCGGCGAGCGCGGCGAGCGCGTTCGAGGCGAGGCAGCACCTCGCCGAGCGGATGTCCCGGGGGCGCGTGGCACTGGTCGGCGACGCCGCGCACGAGATCAGTCCCATCGGCGGGCAGGGCATGAACCTCGGCTGGCTCGACGCCGTGCGCCTCGACCACGAGCTCGCCGGCGCCCTTGCCGCCGGTGCGCCGTTCGACGCGTTCGAGGCCTACGACCGGGCGCGTCGTGGCGCAGCCGTGCGTGCCATTCGCCAGGCGGCGTTCAACATGGCGATGGGAGCGCCGGCGCGGGGCATCCGCCTCTCCGCCCGCAATGCCGCGGTGCGAGTGCTCGCGGTGCCGCCGTTTCGCGCACTGCTCGCGAACGCGTTCACGATGCGCTGGCTCTGACTGGCGCCGGCCCGCGCCCGATGCGCACGAGCTCGCGCACTGCCCAGCCGAGCACAACGACGAGCAGCACATTACGCGCCGCAAGGCCGAGCGCCACTGCCGGGTTCAGGTCGGCGAGCTGCCGGTAGAAGATCGGGAACACGAGCGTCGTGAGCGCCGCGATCACGCCGAGCAGCACCGCCGGGGCACGCCACCTGTTCGGATGGGCGACCAGGCCGACCGTCACGATGGGGGTGAGCCACAGCATGTACTGCGGGGATCCGACCTTGTTGAAGACGATGAACGCCGTCGTCAGTGCGAGCGCCGACACGAGCACGAGCTGCTGTTCGGCGGCCCCTGCGGGCTCCGGCGCGGGTACCCCGGGACCCATCCGCCCACTCACTGCTCCCCCCGCCACCCGCTTCCTCGCCCACACCACGAGCGCCACGAGCCCCGCGATCGCGGCGAACATCAGGGGCGTACTCACCTGCGCGGCCCACCCGGATCCGGGGCCGATGACTTCGCGCGTCGCGATGGCGGCGTTCTGATACACGGCCGTACCTCGCACGTGGAGAATCGCCATCCAGAGCCATGGCGTCGTCAGGGGTGCCTCGAGCTGCAGCGCACGGTCGCTCTGCGCGGTGACGAAGCTCAAGACGTGTTCGAGCCCGCCCGCCATCCACACCGCGATGACGACGGTGAGGGTGCTGAGCGCAGCGGCTGCGGCGATGAGCGAACGGCGAGTGGATGCCGCGACGACGGCCAGCAGCACGGCGGCCGGCCACACCTTGATCCACGCCGCGAGGGTGAGGAGCGCGCTCGACACGGCGGGGCGGCGGGCGAGCAGCGTGAGTGCGATGACGACGAGAGGTGCCGTGAATCCCTCGAGCCGCAGCGCCGCCACCGGGCTGAGCAGCAGGAAGATGAGCAGGTACCACCACGCGGCCGGGTAGGCCTCGACGCGTCGGCCTCGGTCGGTGAGCACCCACAGGGCGGCGAAGTCGGCCGCGGTGAGCAGGACGAGCCACAGGAGCTGGTAGAGGAACGCGCCGAGGATGTCGGGCAGCACGACGGGCAGCAGCGCGCCGACCGGGTAGATCCAGTCGAAGTCGACGCCCGGCCAGACGCCGCGTTCGAGCGCGGTCATCGCCCAGCTGCGGTAGAGCGGCAGGTCGCCGGCGGTGCCCCCGGTGACGATGACGGGCGAAAGTGCGATGAAGACCACCGCGTGGACGCCGATGAAGGCCCACGTCAGGTGGCGTCGCGACCTGAGCCAGCGCGACCGAACAAGCGTGCGGCGGCGAATGAGACTGCCGTAGCTACGCGGGACCATGCGTCCGAGCGGTCCGGCCATCTGGAAAGTTTACGGGAGCGGCCCCTCGAGGGGCCTGAACGGCGAGCCAGTGGAGCCCGGCGCCAGGTCTCGCGCTACACGACGATGCGGGTGAGCACGAACACGGGGATGAGCCGATCCGTCCGCGTCTGGTACCCGGCGTAGGCGGGCCAGACCTCGAGGGACCGCGCCCACCAGGCGTCGCGCTCCGCCCCCGACACCTCGCGCGCCGCGTAGTCGTGCTTCTCCGCGCCGTCCTGCAGCTCGACGTGCGGGTGCTCGCGCACGTTGAAGACCCAGCGCGGATGCTCCGTCGAACCGCCCTTGGAACCGACCACCGCATACTCACCGTCGTGCTCGACGCGCATGAGCGCGGTCTTGCGGAGCTTGCCCGACTGCGCCCCGATCGTGGTGAGCACGATGATGGGCTTGCCCTGCAGGGTGTTCGCCTCTGCGCCGTCCGACGCCTCGAACGCCTCGGCCTGCTTGCGCGCCCAGCCCGACGTGCTCGGTGCGTATTCGCCTTCCAGTGGCATCCGGTCTCCTCGTCAATCGATGTCCTTTCGACGATACGCGTCGATCGGATCCCGATGCGACGCACCCCTCACGTCTGGTCGGTGACATCGATGACGAGTGTTCCCGAGGCGTGGCCTTCGCGCATGTCGTCGACCGCTCGGGGAAGCTCGCGGAACGGATACACCGTGACGATCGGCTTCACGCCGACGGCCCGTGCGAGCGCGAGGAACTCGCGCCCGTCGGTCCTCGTGTTCGCGGTGACGCTGCGCAAGTCGCGTTCTCCGAACAGCTCGGTGTCGTAGTCGATCGGCGGGATGGTCGACATGTGGATGCCCGCCGAGACGACGGTGCCGCCGCGGGCGACTGCGCGAAGCGCCACCGGCATCAGGTCGCCGACGGGAGCGAAGACGATCGCGGAGTCGAGGGGCGTCGGCGGGACATCCCTCGCCTCGCCGACGAATGCGGCGCCGAGTCGGCGAGCGAGTTCGCGATTCTGCTCGCCGCGGGTCATGACCGAGACGCTCGCACCCTGGGCCATCGCCAACTGCACCGTCAGGTGGGCGCTCGACCCGAACCCGTAGATGCCGAGCACTCCCGCCGGCGGGAGCACGGCGCGCTTGAGCGAGCGGTAGCCGATGAGGCCCGCGCACAGCAACGGCGACGTCGTGATCGGGTCGTCCGCCGGGTCCAGCGGGTAGGCGTACGCGGCCTTCACGACCACGAACTCGGCGAACCCGCCGTCGATGTCCCAGCCTGTGAACCGTGCGTTCGGACAGAGGTTCTCCTGCCCGCGGATGCACCATTGGCATCGTCCGTCGGTCGAGGCGAGCCACGCGGCGCCGACGAGATCGTCGACGGATGCCTCGGTGACGTCGGCGCCGACCTCGACGACTCGTCCGACGATCTGATGGCCCGGCACGACGTTCGGGCGGCGAGGTGGCAGCTCATGGTCGATGAGGTGGAGGTCGGTGCGGCACAGCGCGCACGCGAGCACCCGGATCAGAAGCTGATCGGCCGCAGGCTTCGGGCGTGCCCGCGGCTGACGCTGGATCTCACCGGCAGACATCACCTGCCACGCACTCATCATGTCGTCTGGAGCGGCCATCTCCTCAGTTTCGCCGAGGTCGGCGCGACCGCGCGGGCTTTCGGTCCGTTTGTCAATCCGGTGATCGTCGGACATCCGGGCAGTGGCGCGCGCCGGGGCATCCGTCTAGCGTGAAGGAAAGGGGGAAGGCGGCGATCGGAGCCGGAGTACTCGCCCGGTCTGCAAAATTGAGTCTCGTAGGCTCAAGTTTGAAGGAAGGATTCGCATGGCCAACATGCAGGGCGCGCCGAGCTCGCAAGAGGAGCAGAAGTCGGCGCTCGAACAGTTCGGCGTCAATCTCACCGAGATCGCGAAGGCGGGCAAGCTCGACCCGGTGATCGGGCGTGACGCCGAGATCCGCCGCGTCAGCCAGGTGCTCACCCGCCGCACGAAGAACAACCCCGTGCTCATCGGCGAGCCCGGCGTCGGCAAGACGGCCGTCGTCGAAGGTCTCGCCCAGCGCATCGTGGCGGGCGACGTCGCCGAGTCGCTCAAGGGCAAGCAGCTCATCTCGCTCGACATCTCCGCGCTCGTCGCGGGCGCGATGTACCGAGGCCAGTTCGAGGAGCGGCTGAAGGCCGTGCTCAAGGAGATCAACGAGGCCGAGGGCGACATCATCACCTTCGTCGACGAGCTGCACCTGCTGATGGGTGCGGGCGGCGGCGAGGGCTCGGTCGCGGCGTCCAACATGCTCAAGCCGATGCTCGCCCGCGGCGAGCTGCGCCTCATCGGCGCCACCACGCTCGACGAGTACCGCGAGTACATCGAGAAGGATGCCGCGCTCGAGCGTCGCTTCCAGCAGGTGTACGTCGGCGAGCCGTCGGTCGAAGACACCATCGCGATCCTGCGCGGGCTCAAGGGCCGGTACGAGGCGCACCACGGCGTGACCATCTCGGATGCCGCGCTCGTCGCCGCGGCATCCCTCTCCAATCGCTACATCACGGCGCGACAACTGCCCGACAAGGCCATCGACCTCATCGACGAGGCGATGTCGCGCTTGAAGATGGAGATCGACTCGAGCCCGGTGGAGATCGACCAGCTGAAACGCCAGGTCGACCGACTGAAGCTCGAAGAGCTCGCCCTCAAGAAGGAGAAGGACGACGTCTCGAAGGAGCGGCTCGTGCAGCTCCGCGAGACGCTCGCCGAGCAGGAGCGAAAGCTCGCCGAACTCGAGGCGCGCTGGGCACGCGAGCGGATGTCCCTGAACCGTGTCGGTGAGCTGAAGAAGAAGCTCGACGGGGCGATCACCGAGCGCGACCGAGCGCTGCGCGAGGCCGATTACGCGAAGGCGTCGAAGCTCGAGTACGAGACGATCAAGCAGCTCGAGCGCGACCTCGCCGAGGCCGAGCGGGCGGATGCTTCGACAGGCTCAGCAACCGAAGGCGGTCGCATGGTCAACGAGCAGGTCACCGAGGAGGACATCGCGCAGGTCATCGCCGCGTGGACCGGCATCCCGGTCGGCAAGCTCCTGCAGGGCGAGACCGAGAAGCTCCTGAACCTCGAGACCGAGCTCGGCAAGCGGCTCATCGGCCAGAAGCGCGCCGTCGCGGCCGTCGCCGACGCCGTGCGCCGTTCACGAGCCGGCGTCAGCGACCCGAACCGTCCGACCGGATCGTTCCTCTTCCTCGGCCCGACCGGTGTCGGCAAGACCGAGCTCGCGAAGGCGCTCGCCGAGTTCCTCTTCGACGACGAGCGCGCCATGGTGCGCATCGACATGTCGGAGTACGGCGAGAAGTTCTCGGTCTCGAGGCTCGTCGGTGCGCCCCCCGGGTACGTCGGGTACGAGCAGGGCGGCCAGCTCACCGAGGCGGTGCGTCGCCGCCCCTACTCGGTGATCCTCTTCGACGAGATCGAGAAGGCCCACCCCGAGGTGTTCGACGTGCTCCTGCAGGTGCTCGACGACGGGCGGTTGACCGATGGCCAGGGTCGCACGGTCGACTTCCGAAACGTCATCCTGATCCTCACGTCGAATCTCGGCTCGCAGTACCTCATCGATCCGTCGCTCTCGTGGGACGAGAAGGAGCAGGCGGTGCTCGCGACGGTGCGCCAGGCGTTCAAGCCCGAGTTCGTGAACCGGCTCGACGACATCGTCGTGTTCTCCTCGCTCTCCGAGGAGGAGCTCGGCGAGATCGTGAACCTGTACATCGATCGGTTGTCGGCGCGGCTGCACGACCGCCGGCTCGAACTCGGCGTCACGCCCGATGCGCGCGCCTGGCTCGCCGAGCGCGGGTACGACCCGCTCTACGGCGCCCGGCCGCTTCGTCGCCTCATGCAGCACGAGATCGACGATCGCCTCGCACGCGCGTTGCTCGCCGGCGAGATCCGCGACGGCGACACGGTCATGGTCGAGCTCGCGCCCGACGGCGAGTCGCTCACGGTGGAGCGGGCCGTGGTGCCGGTGTGAGGTGGCGGTGCCGAGGACGGTGTCGACGAGATCGTCGACGCCGAGATCGTTGACGAATAGCCGGTCCGGAGGCCGGTCGGGGCGTCACGCCCGATGCTTCGTCGGGCCACGGCCCGACGAAGTCAGCTGCCGACCGGTTCGGACTCGCGTACGCCGTTGGCGCTCGCCGGGATGCGGCGTTCGAGCGCGATGGCGAGCACGCCGATGCCGAGGCATCCGACGACCATGACGGCGATGTACCACGCGTCGAGACCGTGCCCGAGCAGCAGGCCGGCGGCGATCGGCCCGGCGATCGCGCCACCCTGGAAAGCCGCCGCGTTGATCGCGTTGTAGCGGCCGCGATTGTGGTCGGAGGCGAGGTCGTTGTACACCGCGGGCACCGTCGGCTGCAGCAGGGTCTCGCCGAACGCGAACACGCCCATGAAGGCCAGCACGCCGATCGCGGCCGCGATCGAGTCGGGCAGGAGGCCGGCGGCGCCGAGGATCAGCCACGAGCATGCCCAGACCCCGGCCATCACCCACATCACCCGGGTGCGCCGCCGGCCGCTGATCTTCGACAGCACGGTGAACTGCAGCAGCACGATCACCGCGGTGTTGACCGCGAACGAGAGGCCCACCACGCGGGTCGAGACCTCGGCGACCTGCCGCGCGTAGGCCGGGAACCCTGCCTCCATCTGGCCGTAGCCGATGAAGACCGCGAGGAAGGTCAGCAGCGTCAGCCACAGCACCGCCGGCTGCCGCAGGATCTCGCGATAGCCGCCGCTCGCCGGGGTGTCGTCGGAGGGTTCGGCCTGAGTGCGCACGTGACGGAGCGGCCCGAGCAGCAACGCCATGGGGATGAGGCTCGTGGCGGCGTTGATGAGGAAGATCGTCGTGAAGGTGTCGGGGGAGTCGACGTCGATGAAGAACCCGCCGATGATGCCCCCGACGCCGATCCCGAGGTTCACGAGCGCGAAGTTGACCCCGAAGTACTGCTGCCGGAGGTCGCCCGTGACCACCGCCGCGATGAGGGCGTTGAACCCCGGCCAGGAGACGCCGAAGTTCACGCCGATCAGCACGAGCGCGACGGCCGCGACCGCGGGATGGGTGGCGAACGCGAGCAGCGTGCAGCCGGCGATCATCGAGGTGAGCCCCGCGAGCAGCACGGCGCGCGCGCCGAACCGGTCGATGAGCGTGCCGGCCGGGCCGGTGACGATGAGCCCGACGATCGCGATGAGGCTCATGAGCGTGCCCGACAGTGCGAGATCGAAGCCGCGCACCTCGTGCAGGTAGATGATCGTGAACGGCAGCGTCAGCCCGCGGCCGAGCGTCTGGATCGCGACGGTCGACAGCATCCACCGGCCCTCGGTGGGCAGTGCACGCCAAAAGCTCCTGATTCCGACCACCGTGCTCATTCTGCCGGACCCCGGCGACATCGCGTGCCGGCTCGGAGCCGCGGTCATCCGCTCAGCTGAATGAAGCGGATGCCGCGGCCGGCATCAGCCGATGTTGTCCGCGCAACGCCGCTCGCGACATCCGGCCTCCGGCCGCTACCCGCAGTTCACCTCACGCGCATAGGCTCGGCTCATGGTGTCGGGTGTGGGGACTCGCACGGATGCCCCGTTGATCGTCGAGACCGACGGGGGCGCAGTTCGCGGCATCCGTCTGCGTGGGGTGCGGTGCTGGCGGGGCATCCCGTTCGCGGCCTCGACCGGCGGTGACGCGCGGTTCCGAGCGCCTCGCGCGGCGGCCGGGTGGGACGGCGTGCGCGACGCATCCGAGTTCGGGCCCGGTCGCACCGCAGAAGCGCAAGGGGCAGTTCATGGGCGCCGCCGATCACCTGCCGCGGAGCGAGGACTGCCTGAGCGTCAACGTGATCGCACCCGCCGAGCCGGTCGAAGGCCGCCCCGTCATGGTGTTCATCCACGGCGGCGCGTACAGCGTCGGCTCGTCGGGGGAGTACCCGCGCCAGGGCGAGCGACTCGTGCGCCAGCACGGCGTCGTCTACGTGAGCATGAACTATCGCCTCGGCGCGCTCGGATGGCTCGACTTCCGCGCCTACTCGCGACCCGAACGCCCGATCGAGTGCAACCTCGGGCTTCGCGACCAGGTGGCCGCACTCGAATGGGTGCGACGGAACATCGGGGCCTTCGGTGGCGACCCCGACAACGTCACGCTCTTCGGGGAGTCGGCCGGCGCCAACTCGGTCACCACGCTGCTCACCGTACCCGCCGCGGAAGGGCTGCTCGCGCGGGCGATCGCCCAGAGCGCGCCCCCGAACGCCGTGTACCTGCCCGAGACGACCGCGCGGTGGGCGGGCGAGTACGTGCAGCTCCTCAGCCGGGTCGTCGACGACGACGACCTCGAGAGCGAGTCCCCAGAGGATGCCGCGGCGATGCTCTGCACCGCAGACCCGATGCTGCTCGCCGAGGCGACGACGGCGCTGACCGTGCGCACCCCCGACGAGTACCCCGGCACCATCAGCCTCGCCCCGGTCATCGACGGCGACTTCCTCCCCCATCGCCCGCTCGACGCCTTCCGCGACGGGCTCGCGCACCGGGTGCCGCTCATCATCGGCACGAACGACCGCGAGGGATCGCTCTTCGAGGGACGCATCGACATCCTGCCGAACACGAAGCCGCGCATCCGGGCGATCTTCGCGAACACGAGGAAGAAGTCGCGCAAGGCGATCAAGCGGCAGTATCCGGGCCTGCCCGAGCGTCGACCGGCCGCGGACTTCAGCGGCGACTTCACGTTCTGGTTCCCCACGGTGAAGGTCGCCGAGCGCCACTCGCGCTACGCACCCGTGTACTTCTATCGTTTCGACGCGGCGACGCGCACGGCTCGGCTCCTCGGCCTCGACGCGACGCACGGGCTCGAGCTGTTCGCGCTCTTCGAGAAGTTCGACACCCCGCTCGGCATCGGTCTCACCGTGCTCGGCGGCCGACGGATGTTCCGAGCGGTCGGGCGACGGATGCAACGGCACTGGACCGAGTTCGCGGCATCCGGCGCTCCCCTGCCCGAGTGGCCGCGCTACGACGAACGCGAGCGCCGCACCCTCATCTTCGACCGGCACGACCGCGTCGAGCTCGACCCGCGGCGCGAGAAGCGGCTCGCCTGGCAGGAGTTCGTGCCGCACGTCTGAGGTGAGATCGTCGACGCGAGGCGTCGGGCGATTACGCGGGGGTGTCGGAACCTCTCAGCTATTGGTCCGACCCGCGTGGCGAACTTGCACGATCATCGTCCTTGAGGATGCGTGGGAGGTATCCGAGCGCATCGAGCCGACGAACGATGAATGGCGCGAGCGGACCTCGAGCCAATGCGACCCGATAAAAACGCTGGCCCCGCTCATCATGCACGAGCAAGCCTCGCTCGACGAGGCTCCGAATCGCGACCGAACGCTGCGATGCCGAGCCTCCGAGCGCCGGCTCCAGATGTCCAGCCTTCACAACATCGTTCTGGATGGCGATCTTCAGAGCCGCGTTCTCAGCCGAGGTGACCCCCCCGCTCGCCAGCAGCATGTCGAGCGCCGGACCGACGAGTTCGTCGGTCACGAACGAGAAGTCCTGCATCCGCACGAGGCGCTCGAGGTCATCGCGCAACCCGCGCACGAAGAACTCGCACCACTTCACGGTTCCATCGCCGGACAAATCGTCGGCAGCTTCGAGCGCCGAGTAGTATCCGTCGCGGTCGTTGCCGAACACGGCCGTCGGGTTCACCGTGCGGTAGCCCGGCGCCGAGTCGAAACCATTACGGCGCAGCATCGCATAACTGAAGAGGCGCGACACGCGGCCGTTGCCATTCGTGAACGGATGTATCCAGACGAACCGATGGTGAGCGATCGCCACATGCAGCATCTGTTCGTGCATGGGGACCTCTTGATTCGCGAAGTCGAGCAACTCCGACATTTCGGAGTGGACGTAGACGTGCGAAGGTCGGCGTGTGCGCCGAGTGGTTGATCGAGACCTCTGTCGCTCGATACTCGCCAGGCGTTCGGTCTCCCTCGCGTCTCAGACCGGAGACCGTGACGCGATGGAGCTCCCGGACGAACACATGTGTGAGTGGCGTCGTCGGCTCGAGAGAGTCGATGAAGTCGATGCCGTCAAGGATGTTGATGATCTCGCGGAGAGAATCGGAGGAGCCACCCGAGGCCACGCGAGAACTCGGACCCAGCTCGCTCAGCGCGTCGTACACGGTGGTGTGATTGCCCTCGATGCGCGCGGAGATGACGCTCATGACCACACGGAACAGCGCGTGCAGCTCGATGATCGTGGCCGCGGGTGTAGTGCCAGTACGGAGGTCGCCCCGAAGCCGTTCGATCTCGAAGGCGTAGCGCACCAGATCGGAACCGAAGTCGACCCGCGGCAACTCGTACTTCGTGTCAGTCATGTGTACCCAACTTGTTTATGGTCTGCCAGCACTATTTGTCAATGATGCACATTCTATCCCGGAAATACAAAGAACTGTGCCCATCTCTGGCGTGCATTATTTGTGAGCGGCGTGTCGAACAACTTGAGCAGCGTCACGCGCGCGACTTGCTACCCTCACCGTTTCGCGGGTGCGCGTAGGCTCGGTGCATGCTCGCAACGATGATCTACGCGCCCCGTGACATCCGCGTCGAGACCGTGCCCGACCCCGTGCTCTCGACGGGCGACGACGCGATCGTGAAGGTCGTCAGGGCCTGCGTCTGCGGCTCCGACCTCTGGCCGTATCGAGGCATCACGCCGACGCGCGCACCGCGCCGCATCGGCCACGAGTTCGTCGGCGTCGTCGAGGCCGTCGGCGATGACGTGGTCAAGATCGCGGTCGGCGACTTCGTGATCGCGCCGTTCCACATCTGCGACAACACGTGCGTGAACTGCCGCAACGGCGTCAACACCTCGTGCCTGAACGGCAGCCCGTGGGGGAGCAACGATCGGAAGGGCGCGTTCGCCGACGGCGGCCAGGGCGAACGCGTGCGGGTGCCGCTCGCCGACGGCACCCTCGTGGTCGTACCCGGTCCGGTCTCCGAGGAGCAGGTGCCGGGGCTCCTCAGCCTCTCCGACGTCATGGGCACGGGCCACCACGCGGCGGCGTCGGCGGGCGTCGGGCCAGGCGACTCGGTCGCCGTCGTCGGCGACGGCGCGGTCGGGCTCTGCGCGGTGATCGCGGCGAAGCGGCTCGGGGCATCCGTCATCATCGCGATGTCGCGGCATCCCGACCGCCAGGCGCTCGCCCGCGATTTCGGCGCGACCCACATCGTCGAGGAGCGCGGCGACGAGGGCGTGGCGCGGGTGCAGGAGCTCACTGGCGGCATCGGTGCCGACCGCGTGCTCGAATGCGTCGGCACGAAGGAGTCGATGGACCAGGCGATCCGCTCGACGCGCCCCGGCGGCATGGTCGGCTACGTCGGCGTGCCGAACGGCGGACCCGAGCTGCCGGTGCAGACACTCTTCGACCAGAACGTCGGCGTCAACGGCGGCGTCGCACCCGTGCGCGCCTACATCGACGAGCTGTTGCCCGATGTGCTCTCGGGCGCGATCGAACCCGGCCGCGTGTTCGACCTCGAGCTGCCGCTCACCGAGGCCGCAGAGGCGTACGCCGCGATGGACCAGCGCCGCGCCATCAAGGTGCTGCTTCGGCCCTGAGCGGATGCCGCGGCATCCACTCGCCCACCCCTGAGCCCAACCCTGAGCGCTCACCACTGCGCCCGTCGGGCCGCCGATCGAAGGAGACCCCAGATGACCACCGCCCTCTACGAACAACTCCTCGCCGAGGAGCGCGAGTTGCAGTTCGACCGTTTCTCGCTCGACGACGCCTGGCAGCTCGGCAGCAGGCTGCGCGCGGATGCCGCGGCGCAACGCCTGCCCGTCGCGATCGGCGTCTGGCTCGGCGGCCAGCGGGCCTTCGCCACCGCGTTGCCCGGGTCGAGCTCCGACAACGAGCTGTGGCTCGAGCGGAAGCTCCGGGTCGCGCTGCTGTTCGGTCAGGCGTCGCTCGCGGTCGGCGAGCGTCACCGCATCGAGGGTCGCGACTTCGACGTCGATTCGCGTCTCGACCCGCGCGAGTACGCGGCGCACGGCGGTGTGGTGCCGATCCGCATTCGCGATTCCGCGGTCATCGGCGCCGTCGGGGTGTCGGGTCTCCCCGAGGTCGACGACCACTCGCTCGTCGTCGGGCACCTGCGCGCGTATCTCGCCGAGCAGGGGCGGTAGCGGGCTCGCAACACACGGAACGGCCCGGCGGCTCATGCGAGCCGACGGGCCGTTCCGGTTCGTGCGCGGGAGCTACGGGAGCGACGCCGCCACGAGCACGAGCTCATCGAGCGGCTTGCGCTCGCGCGGGGCGATCTCGCGCTCGCGGAGCACCTCGGGCAGGGCTGTCGACGTCGCCGAGCACGCCGATCGTCGTGATCGACACGACCTCGAGGTTGTCGGCGAGACCGAACGCCTCGTGGAGCTCGCGCGGCGTCGAAGCCGCCCATCTGGTGGGTGTGCAGGCCCTCGTGCTGCGCCTGCACCGATGAGGTGCGCGACCGCCTGGCCGAGGTCGTAGCGACGCCCACGGGCGAGGATTGCCCTCGGCGTCGACCGTCTCGGCGACGTTCACGATGAGCGCCGCGGCGGAGTCGGCCCACGCCTGATTGAAGCCGGCCATCGCCGCATGCGTCACGGCGAAGGCATCGCTTCCGCGTCGGGCGACGATGAACCGCCACGGCTGCGAGTTGCTGGCCGACGGCGCCCAGCGGGCGGCCTCGAGGATCGTGCGGAGCACCTCGGTGTCGATCACGGCGGTGGGGTCGAAGGCGCGCGGGCTCCAACGGTCGACGAGCGCGTCGATCAGGGGAGCCGAGGTGTCGGCCTTGCGCGAGGTGAGGTCGGTGACGAGAGTCATTCGAGTACTGCTTTCATGTGGGAGAACGGATGCCGGGGCGCCGTCGTCCCACCTCGTACAACGCACCACGACATCCGTTGTTCCATGCCGATGCATACTCTCAGCATCGGCAGCACTACGCCCGAGCGAGCTCCTCGCGGATGCCGACGACGAACGCGTCGATGTCGGCCTCGCTCGTGTCGAACGAGCACATCCAGCGCACCTCGCCGCGCGAGGCATCCCAGTCGTAGAACCGGAAGCGCTCGCGCAACCGGTCGGCGACGCCGAGCGGCAGGGTCGCGAAGACGCCGTTCGACTGTGTCGGCTGGGTGAAGCCGAGCCCGGGCAGCTCGCCCGCGGCGATGCCGGCGTCGAGCGCGTCTCGCAAGCGCCGGGCCATGGCGTTCGCATGGCCTGCGCTTCGCAGCCACAGATCGCCCTCGAGCAGCGCGATGAGTTGTGCAGAGACGAAGCGCATCTTCGAGGCGAGCTGCATGTTGAGCTTGCGCAGGTACTTCAGGCCCTCGGATGCCGCGGGGTTCAGCACCACGATCGCCTCGGCGCCGAGCGCGCCGTTCTTCGTGCCGCCGAAGCTCAGCACGTCGACGCCGGCGTCGCGGGTGAAGGTGCGGAGCGGCAGGCCGAGGGATGCCGCGGCGTTCGCGAGCCGTGCGCCGTCGAGGTGCAGCTTCATGCCGTGCTCGTGCACGTGGTCGGCGATCGTGCGGATCTCCTCGGCGGAGTACGCGGTGCCGAGCTCGGTCGTCTGCGTGATCGACACGACGAGCGGCTGCGCGCGGTGCTCGTCGCCCCAGCCCCACGCCTCGCGGTCGATGAGCTCGGGGGTGAGCTTGCCGTCGGGGGTCGGCACGGTGAGGAGCTTCATGCCGCCGACGCGCTCGGGCGCGCCGCCCTCGTCGGAGTTGATGTGCGCCGTCTTCGCCGAGATCACCGCGCCCCAGCGCGGGAGCATCGACTGGAGGCCGGTGACGTTCGCGCCGGTGCCGTTGAAGACCGGGAATGCCTCGACGCCCGCGCCGAAGTGCTCGGCGAACACCTGTTGCAGGCGCTCGGTGTACACGTCTTCGCCGTAGGCGACCTGGTGGCCGTCGTTCGCGATGGCGATCGCGGCGAGGATGTCGGGATGCACCCCCGAGTAGTTGTCGGAGGCGAAGCCGCGAATCGAGGTGTCGTGGAGCTGATCGGTCACCGAACCATCCTCCCACCTCGCTCCCCGGCGTGAACTCGCCGACCGCGGCTGATGACCCACCGAGAGTCGCAGATGGTCGGGATGTAGTCATGGATACCCGCCATCTGCGACTCTCGACGAGCGCACGCAAGCGGATGCCGCGGGCGACGACTCTGCCCGCGGCATCCGCTCGCGTCACTCAGCTCGACGCGCCGCGCGGCACGCACTCAGCCGCGCAGCGCCTCCGCGAGCGGCACCCGCGTGCCCGTCTTCAGGAGCGAGTTGCGGTAGATGCGCTCGCCGATCGCGACCGCGGCCGCCGTCGTGGCGACGAGGATCGCGAGCGAGACGAACGGCTCCCACCACTGCGCCTCGCCGAGGAAGATGCGCATCGGCATGCCGACGGGCGCCGAGAACGGCACATAGCTCATGATCGCGAGCACGGTCGGGTTGTCGTTGAAGAAGATCACGAGGAAGTACGGGATCATCACGAGCATCATCACCGGCATCGTCACCGCGCCGACATCTTCGGCGCGCGACACCATCGCGCTCGTGGCCGCGAAGAGCGCGGCGAGCATCACGAAGCCGATCGCGAAGAACACGATGAACCAGATGACGGATGTCCCGAGCCCGCCGATCAGCACCCGCTGACCCGTGACGATGAGCCCGAGTACCGCGAGCGCAGCGATCGCGACGATCTGCGCGAACGCCATGATGCTGTTGCCGATCACCTTGCCGGTGAGCAGCGCCCGGGCCGAGACGGTCGAGAGCAGGATCTCGACGACGCGGGTCTGCTTCTCCTCCACGACGGACTGCGAGATCGTGGAGCCGAAGGTGATGGCGGACATGAAGAACACGAGGCCGAACCCGAGCGCGACGAGGTAGGCGAGGCTCGGGTCTGTTGCGGCCGGGTCGAGCAGTTCGACCGTGGGCTGCACCGACAGGGCCTGCACGACCGAGGTCGGCGGCGAGTCGAGTCCGATCACGGTGATGCCGAGCGGGTCGGATGCCGAGGGCACGACGACCGCCTCGACCTCGCCGTCGCGGAGCAGCTGCTCTGCTGCCGCCTGATCGGCGGCGGGCACCGCCTCGAGTGCCTCGTTCCCGTCGACGACGGCCGAGGCGCCTGCGACGACCGCGACCTTCGTCGTCTCGGCCTGTGCGCCGAAGATGCTGCCGAGCACGACCGACGCGAGTACGGCGAGCATCAGCACGGCGGTCGACCAGAGGAACGACTTGCTGCGCACCCGCATCGTGATCTCGCGTCCGGCGATCAGCGAGACGCTGTCGATGAACCGGGGCGCGTGGCGCTCGGCCTCGCTCACTGAGCCCGCTTCTCGCTCGCTGAGCCTGGACTCCCCTGAGCCCGTCGAAGGGTCGAAGCGCGTCGACGCCCTTCGACGAGCTCACGGACCGGATTCGTTCCGCTCACAGCACGACCTCCTTGAAGATCTGGGCGAGCGAGGTATGCTCGCGCGTGAAACTGACGACCTCGCCGCGGGCGACGGCCTCGGCGAGCACGGCCTGCCGGGCGGCATCCGTCTCCGCTTCGAAGACGGCCCAGCCGCCGTCGAACTCCGCCACGTGGATGCCGGGCTGCTGCCTGAGCCAGCCGACGTCGCCCGACGTCAGCAGCTCCCACCGCTCCGAGCTGTGCTCGGTGCGCAGCGCGTCGCCCGTGCCGGCGGCGGCGATGTGCCCGCCGGCGATGATCACGAGGTCGTCGCAGAGACGCTCGACGATGTCGAGCTGGTGCGAGGAGAAGAGCACGGGAGCACCGGATGCCGCGGCATCCGCGAGCACGCTCTGAACCGTCTCGACGGCCATCGGGTCGAGGCCCGAGAACGGCTCGTCGAGCACGAGCACCTCGGGCCGGTGCACGAGCGCGGCCGCGATCTGGGCGCGCTGCTGGTTGCCGAGCGAGAGCGACTCGATGGTGTCGTTCGTGCGCTCGCCGAGGCCGAGGCGCTCGAGCAGCTCGAGGGCGTTGCGGCGGGCGGCGGCCGGCGTCCAGCCGTGCAGGCGCGCGAGGTAGACGGTCTGCTCGAGCACGCGCATCTTGGGGTAGAGCCCGCGCTCCTCGGGCATGTAGCCGAAGCGGCGGCGGTCTGCGGTGGTCACGGACGCACCGTCGAGTGTGACGGAGCCGCCGTCGGCCGAGAGCACGCCGAGGATGATGCGCATGGTCGTGGTCTTGCCGGCGCCGTTGCCGCCGACGAAGCCCGTGAGGCGCCCGTCGCCGACGGTGAAGCTCACGTGGTCGAGGGCGAGGCGCTCGCCGTAGCGTTTGGTGACATCGTGGAGTTCGAGCATGACTTCACGCTACGGATGCCTCGTGGCCGAGGCATCCGCCGCACGACGGGTCTTTCGCTCCGCCGTGCGGCGGACTCGTGTCGCCTGTCAGGCGAAATGATACGTGAGGCCGATGTGGCCGGTCGGGTGCGAGGCGACGTGGTCGAGCTCGAGGCGGCGCTCGCCGAGGGTCGCCGGGGTGAACGGGCGCCCGCGCCGATGAGCACGGGCACGACGCGCAGTCGTAGATCGTCGACGAGTCCGGCCTCGAAGAGCGCGTCGGCGAGCGTGAGGCTGCCCCACACGACGATGGCTTCGAACCGATCCTTGAGGGCGGCTGTCGATTCGACGCCGTCGCCGCGCAGGATCCTCGATGCTGCCGTCGCCCCACGGCGCTTCGTCGAGCGTGTTCGATACGACGAACTTCGGCAGCCGGTTGATGGGCTCGGCGACGACCTCCGCCTCGGGATCGGCGTCCGGCCAGTAGTCGGCGAACATGCGGTACGTGTTCGCACCGAGGAGGATCGCGTCGACGCCCGCGAGAAAGGCGAGCTGGTCGTGATCGTTCGGGTTGCCGCCCCGTCGCGGACTCGATGAACCCGAGCCCGCCCTCGGGGTCCGCGGCATAGCCGTCGACGCTCACGATCTGTTCGACGATGAGGCGGCCCATCAGCTCGCTCCCTCGCTCGCGAGGCGGTCGTCGAGCACGTCGAAGGCGCTCGCCCAGCCGTCGTAGACGTTGTCGTCGCCGGGCACGCCCGCGATGCCGTCGAGGTGGAACGTCATCTCGGTGCGCTCGCCGAGGTCGGCGAGGGTCACGGTGATGACGGGCGCGCTCTCGTCGGGGTCGCCCGGCGAGGCCCAGGTGAAGACGAGTCGCTCGGGTTCGACGACCTCGCGGTACACGCCGGCCGTCGGGTACTCCGAGCCGTCGGGCGCGACCATCGTGTAGCGGTAGCGTCCGCCGGGGCGCACGTCGAGCTCGACGGACTCGCGCGGCGTCACGATGCCGGCGGGATGCCACCACGCAGCGGCCTCGTCGGGGTCGGTCCAGGCGTGCCAGATGGCGGCTCGGGGCGCGTCGAAGACGCGCGTGATGGTGAACTGCTTTGCTCCGGTGGCGGTCTGCTCAGGCATCCGTCTGTCCTTTCAGCTCGTGGAGTCGCTCGGCGAGCAGGTCGAAGCGCTCGTTCCACTCGCCGCGGTGGCGCTCGACCCAGGCGGATGCCTCGTCGAGCGGCTCGGTGCGGAGGGTGCACGTGCGCCACTGCGCCGTGGCGGTGCGTTCGATGAGCCCGGCCCGCTCGAGCACCTTGAGGTGCTGCGAGATCGCGGGGCGACTCATCGCGAAGGGCTCGGCGAGTTGCCCGACGGTCGTCGGCCCGCCGTGGAGGCGCGTGAGGATCGCGCGCCGCGTCGGATCGGCGAGCGCCTGGAACACGAGACTGAGCTCGTCGTGCACATCGGCCAATTAAGCGACTCCTTAATTAATGATTCGCTTAACCATAGGATGCCGCGGTGCGGGCGTCAAGGGCAGAATGACCGAATGGCGAACAACGTACGCAACCTCCAGGCGGCCCTCGACTCCTTCACCGAGCACTGGCAGCCGCACCGGCTCGTGAGCGTGAACGATTACGACGTCAAGGTGTTCAAGGCGCAGGGTGAGTTCACCTGGCATGCCCACCCCGACACCGACGAGCTGTTCCTCGTGATCGCGGGCCGGCTGACGATCCAGCTCCGCGACGGCGACGTGTCGCTCGGGCCGGGCGACGTCTACGTCGTGCCGCGCGGCGTCGAGCACTGTCCGCGCGCCGACGGCGAGGTCTCGGCGCTGCTCATCGAGCCTCGGGGCACTTCGAACACGGGCGACACTCCGAGCGGGCGGACGACCGCGCTGCGTGAGCTCGACTGATCGGCGCGACCGGCTACGGAATGGCATGGTGTCTCAGGCGACGGCAGCGGGCGGAGTCGCCTCTCGCGCCGGGTGGGTGTTCGCTCTGCGTATTCCAGTTCTCGATCGCGCCGCTGAGTGGGCGGTCTTGCGCCTGCCGGTATGCCAGTTCCGCCTCAGTGTGCCGTTGAGGGCGAGTGTTCCTGCCATGCGGTATGCCAGTTCCGCCTCATCACACGCCAGAGTGAGGCGCAACTGGCATATCGGATTCGGGACTCTCTCGCTGTGACCGTACCGGTCGCGTCGGCCAGTCGCGCGGCCGTATCCAGTCGCTCGATCGTCATCACGGGAAGCCGGCCCTCATTCGAGGCTTCGCGACCTCGACTGGGGCCGCAAGTAGGGTGGACGGGTGTTGCGCACCATGCTCAAGTCGAAGATCCACCGTGCCACGGTCACGCACGCCGACCTCCACTACGTGGGGTCGGTGACGGTCGATCGCGACCTCATGGATGCCGCCGACCTCCTGCCCGGCGAACAGGTCTCGATCGTCGACGTGACGAACGGCGCCCGCCTGGAGACCTACATCATCGAGGGTGAGCGCGGATCGGGCGTGCTCGGCATCAATGGCGCGGCTGCGCATCTGATCCATGAGCAGGATCTCGTGATCCTCATCTCGTACGCGCAGCTTCACGACGACGCCGCACGCACATTCACGCCCCACATCGTGCACGTCGACGCGGACAATCGCATCGTGTCGCTCGGCGCCGACGCCGCGGCGCCCGGAGTCGACGGGGTCGAGCGGTCGCCACACGCGGCGTGATCACGGCGAGTCGGGCCGCACGGCTCAGAGTCGGGCCGCACGGCTCAGGCCGGCGACGACTCGACCAGGACGGTCGCTCGGCTGAGGATCGGACCGCTCGACTCAGGAGGCCGGCCGAACCACGCCATGCTCGTACGCGAAGACGACGGCGTGCACGCGGTCGCGGAGGCCGAGCTTCATGAGCACCTTCGAGACGTGCGTCTTCACGGTGGCCTCGCCGACCCACAGTCGTTCGGCGATCTCGGCGTTCGAGAGGCCCTCGGCGAGGAGCGCGAGCACCTCGCGCTCGCGGTCGGTGAGGGTGGCGAGCCCCGGTGCGGCGGATGCCGCGGCCGGCGCCGCCGTGTCGGCTGCACCCGGCGCTGCCGGCCCGGTGACACCCGGCGCTGACGGCGCGGTGACGCTCGGCGCTGCCCGCGCGGTGACACTCGGCGCTGCCGGACCGGCGACACCTGGTGCCGCCGCGGGCGTGCGCGGGGCGCTGACCCGCCCGCGCGAGCGGTGACCGCCTCGATGACGCGGCGCGTGACATCCGGCGACAGCAGCGCATCGCCGCGGGCGACAACCTGCACCGCCTCGATGAGCTGCTCGGGGCTCGAGTTCTTGAGGAGGAACCCGCTCGCACCGGCGTCGAGTGCCGCGAACAGGTAATCCTCGCGGTTGAAGGTGGTGAGCACGAGCACGGCGGCGTCGGATGCCGCGTCGGCCGTGATGCGGCGGGTGGCCTCGAGGCCGTCCATGCCGGGCATCTGCACGTCCATGCAGACGACGTCGGGGGAGAGTTCCGCGACCGCGGCGATCGCCTCGTCGCCGTTCGAGGCCTCGCCGACCACCTCGATGCCGTCTTCCGAGTCGAGGATGGTGCGGAACCCTGCCCGCACGAGGCTCTGGTCGTCGACGACGAGCACGCGAATGTCGCCGGACTCGCTCACGCGGATGTCCGCGGCGCCGCTCACGCGGACGTCGCCGGAACTGCTCACGCGGACACCTCCGCGGGCCGTCGCAGTGGGAATCGAGCCCGCACGAGGTAGCCGCCGCGGGCCCGGGGCCCGAGCTCGAGCGTGCCGCCGGCCGCGGCAACCCGTTCGCGCATGCCGAGTTGCCCGAGGCCGCCGGTCGAGGCATCCGTCGACGACCGTGACCCGAGCTGCGAGGCCGCGCCCGTGTTCGTCACCTCGACCTCGAGCGCATCATCGGTCCAGCGCACCCGCACTTCGGCGGTCGCCGCCGCGCCCGCGTGCTTGCGCACGTTGGTGAGCGCCTCCTGCGCGATGCGGTACACGCCGAGCCCGACGACCGGCGAGACGGTGCGAGGTTCGCCGACGATCGCGAGCGTCGTCGGGAGGCCGTTCGCGTCGGCTTCAGCGACGAGTTCGACGATGCGGTCGATGCCGCGCGTCGACGTGCTCGTGGTGGCGGGCTCCTCCGCGACGAGCAGGGCCGCGGGGTGGACGTCGGCAGCGGTGCCGTCGGCAGCGGCACCGGCATCGGCGACGGCCTCCGCATCGCCGCGCAGCGTGCCGAGCAGGCCGTGCAGCTCGTCGACGGCCTCGCGGGCACTCGACTCGATCGCGGAGAGCGACGCGGCCGCGGCATCCGGATCCTTCGCGATCACCCGCCGGGCGGCGCCCGCCTGCACGCCGATCACCGAGACGTGATGGGCCACGACGTCGTGCAGCTCGCGCGCGATGCGCAGCCGCTCGATCGCGACGGCCTGCGCCCGCGTGCGCTCGCGCTCGGCGGCGAGCTCGGCGGTGCGCTGCTCGAGCTCGGCACGCGCGCGAGCGGAGCGGTAGGCGACATCGCCGAAGTACCACGCGCCGCCGAAGTAGAGCAGGTTCGTGATCACGTTGATGAGGCCGAACGCGACGTACGGCGAGAGTGCGCCGCCCTCTCGCGGCAGGTCGGGCAGGTAGTCCTGCACCGCCGAGAAGAAGATGAGGTTCCAGAACAGCCACCCGAACATGCCGACGACGATGACGCCGCGCACGATCGTCGCGAGACGACGGTTGCGACCCCACGCGCCGACCGTGTAGATGGCGACGAACAGGGCGATGTTCGAGAACAGGCCCTCGCCGACCATCGTCACCGAGCCGACCACGAAGGCGACGGATGCCACGAGCGCGACGATCTCGGGCCACCTCCGCCGCGCGGCGAGCGGGAGCGTCATCGCCGCGACCCAGATCGCCGACCCCCACCACGACGCGCTCTCGCCCTCGCCCGTGTCCTCGCCCCACCCGGTCGCGCGGTACAGCACGACGCTCGCCGCCGTGGCGACTGCGAGCACGAGTGCGAGGACGAGGTCGTCGCGGTAGCCGCGGCGTCCCGGGCGCGGGCGCACCCACTCGACGCCGTCGATGACGGGCGGTGCGGCGGTATCGGTCATCTCTCAACGGTAAGCGACCGCCGCCGGCCGCGCGTCCGCCGCGTGGCGGAGACGCGTGGCCGAGATCAGCGCCGGTCGTCGATCGCGTCGAGCCGTCGTTGCAGGGAGGCGCGCTCGGCGGCGTTGTCGGTGAGGATCTGCGCCTCCTCGTAGGCGATGCGCGCCTCGTCGGGGCGCCCGAGGCGCCGCAGCATGTCCGCCCGTGCCGCGGCGAGGTAGGGATAGCGGGCGAGCTGCGGGTCGGCGGCGAGCTCGTCGAGCTCGACGAGAGCCTCGGCCGGGCCCACCGCGAAGCCGAGCGCGATCGCCCGATTGAGGCGCACCACCGGCGAGACCCACACCTCCACGAGCAGGTCGTAGAGGCCGAGGATCTCGGCCCAGTCCGTCTCCGACCACGACGGGCTCTCGTCGTGCACCGCCGCGATCGCGGCCATCAGGGCGAACCGGCCCGGCGGACGTGCGCGCAACGCCTCGCGCACGAGGCCAGCACCCTCGGCGATGGCCCGCCGGTTCCAGCGCGAGCGGTCCTGGTCCTCCATGAGCATGAGCTCGCCGTCGTCGTCGACGCGGGCGTCGCGGCGGGCATCGGTGAGCACCACGAGGGCGAGCAGGCCCGCGACATCCGGGTCATCCGGAAGCAGCATCCGCAGCAGGCGTGCGAGCTCCTGGCCGCGTTCGGCGAGATCGCGGCGCATGAGATCCGCGCCGAACGGCGCGGTGTGGCCGGTCGTGTAGACGAGATGCACCACGTCGAGCACGCTCTCGACCCGCGGACCGAGCTCGCGCGGCGCGGGCACCCGGTACGGGATCCCGGCCGTCGCGATCTTCTGCTTCGCACGAGTGATGCGGGCCGCCATCGTCGCCTCGGGCACGAGGAACGCGCGCGCGACATCCGCCGTCGACAGCCCGCACACGAGGCGCAGGGTGAGGGCGATGCGCGCCTCGACCGAGAGCGCCGGATGGCAGCAGGTGAAGATGAGCGCGAGCCGGTCGTCGGGAATGGACTCGCCGGTGTCGGCGAGTTCGTCGACGGACGGCGGGGCGGGTTCGACGAGCTTCGGCAGGGCCCGGCGTGCGGTGGCGTCGCGCCGGCGCAGGTCGAGCGCCCGCCGGCGCGCGGTCGTCGTGAGCCACGCGCCCGGATTCGACGGGATGCCCCGGGCGTCCCACGTCTCGAGCGCGCTCGCGTACGCGTCCTGCACCGCCTCCTCGGCGGTGTCGATGTCACCCGCGACGCGGATGGTGGCCGCCAGCACGAACGCCCACTCCCGCCGGTGCGCCTCCGCGACGGCGGTGGCCACCTCGGCGGACGCGGGCGTCGCGCCGGCGGCCGAAGCCATCAGCTCACCACCCGCACCGGCCGAACCTCGACTCCCGCACCCGCCGGCACCTCGGCGGCGATCGCGAGCGCCTCGTCGAGGTCGGCGGCCTCGATCAGGTAGTAGCCGCCGATGACCTCCTTCGACTCCGCGAACAGTCCGTCGGTCACGACGACGCGGCCGTCGTGGTCGCGTCGCAGCGAGGTCGCGACGGCGGGCGACTCGAGCGCCGCGCCACCGAGCAGCGAGCCTGCGTGGCGGTCCATGAACTCGCGGTAGGCCGGGTTGACGGCTTCGCCCGCGGACTGGGCTGCGGCGGCATCCTGGTAGATCAGGATCAGGTACTTGGACATGTCTTCATCCTCTCTCTGACGGCACGCCGATCGTGCCGTCACCAATACCGACGCGCTCGGGGTGTCGGCATCGACACTCGCTCGCGCGGCATCCGTACCGCTACGCTCTCGATCCATGACCGCCATGAATCTGCGCCTGCGCGACCGACCGTTCGACTGGTTCTTCATCGTCGTGTTCTCGCTGTTCACGGTGACGAGCATGATCAGCGACATGCTGCCGACGCTCGGTGTGGACTTCTCGGAGCCGTCGTCGAACTTCATCGTGAACGCGAACTGGTGGTACGCGCACGACACCGACCCGCTCTTCATGGACCCGCCCGTGTGGATGCGCATCGTCACGGGGCTCTCGGCGTTCGTGTACCCGGTGTTCTACGTGCTGCTCGTCATCTCGCTCATCAAGGGCTGGAACTGGATCCAACTGCCGAGCGTCATCTACGCGACCATGATCTCGAGCATCACCGGGATCATCGTGTTCGGCGTCGAGTTCTTCGGCGAACCGGAGTGGCAGACGACGAACCCGGTGAAGTTCCTCGCGTTCAACCTGCCGTACGTGCTCATCCCCATCGTGCTGCTCATTCGCATGCGGAAGCCGCTGCCGTTCACACGGAAGTTCTGACCCGCGCCCGCTGCGGCACGGCGGCGCTCAAAACGCGGCCTCGCCCTGTTGCGGGTGCCGCCCGCGGTGCTAGCTTGAGCCCACCGGTCCGGACAATCCGCTACCGCAATCGCATGGGGGTCGTGCAATGAACTTCTGGGATATGTTCGGGTGGTTCTTCGGGACGTTCGTCTTCATCACGTACCTGATCGTCCTGATCTCGATCTTCGTCGACCTGTTCCGCGACGGCTCGTTGAGCGGTTGGGCGAAGGCGGTGTGGGTGTTCTTCCTCATCTTCGTCCCGTTCCTCACCGGTCTCGTGTACCTGATCGCTCGTGGCAAGGGCATGTCCGAACGATCGGCCGGCGGCCGAACCGGCGGCCCCGGCCCGGGCCGGGTCGGCACCACGGCTGACGCCTACGATTACGGCGTCACGGGGGCGGGTCCACGCTCCTGACTTGCGCCGTCGGCAGTGCCCTTGGCTCAGCCGGGTGAATCGAGCATGATGGGCAGATGGCGGACGGCCGCGAGAACGTCACGACACGACCACCGGCGAACCCCGCGGCACGGCGGGTGCAGGCGGTCTACTTCACCCTGTTGCTCGGCAACACCCTCGCCGCGTCGTTCATCTGGGGCATCAACACGCTGTTCCTGCTCGATGCCGGGCTGACGAACCTCGAGGCGTTCGCCGCGAACGCCTTCTTCACGGCCGGCATGGTGATCTTCGAGGTGCCGACCGGCGTCGTCGCCGACACCTTGGGGCGGCGCGTCTCATACCTGCTCGGCACCGTCACGCTCGCCGTGACCACCGCGCTGTACTACTGGATGTGGGTGATCGAGGCGCCGTTCTGGGCGTGGGCGGTGGTGTCGGTGCTGCTCGGCCTCGGCTTCACGTTCTTCTCGGGCGCGGTGGAGGCCTGGCTCGTCGATGCGCTCACGGCGACCGGGTACCGCGGGAGCCTTGAGACCGTGTTCGGCCGTGGCGAGGCGGTCGCCGGTGGGGCGATGCTCGTCGGCTCGCTCCTCGGCGGCGTCGTCGCCCAACTCACCGACCTCGGAGTGCCGTTCCTGATACGCGCGGGCATCCTCGTGGTCATGTTCGTCGTCGCGGCGATCCTCATGCGCGACCTCGGCTTCACGCCGGCGGGCCGGGCGCACCCGCTGCGCGCGACGCGGGCGGTGTTCGCGGCATCCGTGAAGTACGGCCTCGGGCGGCCACCGGTCCGCTACATCATGCTCTCGTCGTTCTTCACGACCGGCGTCGGCATCTACGTGTTCTACGCCCTGCAGCCGTACCTGCTCGAACTGTGGGGCGACGAGGGTGCGTACACGATCGCGGGACTCGCCGCCGCGATCCTGTCGGGCGCGGCGATCGCGGGCGGGTGGCTCGCGCCGGTCGTGCGGCGCTGGTTCCGCAAGCGCACGACCACGATCCTCCTCTCGGTCGTGGTGAGCACCGCAGTGCTGATCGCTCTCGGCCTGAACCGCAGCTTCTGGCTCGCGATCGGGCTGCTGATCGTCTGGGGTCTCGTCGAGGCGGCGTCGGGGCCGATCCGGCAGGCATACCTCAACGACATGATCCCGTCGAGCCAGCGCGCGACCGTGCTCTCATTCGACTCCCTGCTCGGCAGCGCGGGCGGCGTCGTGATCCAGCCGGTGCTCGGCCGATCGGCCGACCTCTGGGGCTACCCGGGTTCGTTGCTCGTGAGCAGCGCGTTCCAAGTGCTCGCCACCCCGTTCATCCTGCTCAGTCGTCGCCAGGGTTCGGCGGCGGATGTCGCGACGGACGTCGCACCGCAACCTGAACCGACCTCCCGAGGCACCGCCGCGGCGGCGCCTCCGGCCGCTCCGCCCTCCGAGCACCTGAGCAGGCGCACAGCCCACGCGCCCGCGCCCGCGCCTGACCTGAATCCGCTCCCGAGGCACCGCCGGCGGCGGGTCCTCCGGGCACCTGAGCTGCCGCACAGCGGCGCGCGCGGCGACCGACTGTTCGTTCGACGGGCGGCCCGTCGCGGTCGCACAAGCGATCCCGGTCTGCGCCGACCGCACCGGAACGCTCGGCGTCGGGCCGCTCATCGCCGGCTGAACCGAGAGGCCAAGATTCAGGTCGCACGCTAGGTCCCAGTTCGGGGGCCATGTACCATGGCCGGACACGCCTGAACGACTGAGCGGTCGTTCGTGGGCAGGGCGGGGGTGCGACGTGCGGAAGATCCTTCTGCTGAGCGCCGCCGTGGCGGTGCTGTTCGTCGGCTCGATCTTCGTGGGGATCGCCGCGGCCACGACCGGTGCGCCGACGCTCTACGACGCCCGCTCGCCGCAGCCCGTTGCGACCGGCGCCGGAGGGTTCGAGGTCGAGGCCGGCGAGGCCCCTGAAGAAGTTCCACGTGCGCCGGTCGACGAGGCCGCGTCCGACGACGCGCCGCTTCCCGCGCCGGCGCCCGACCCGACCCCGCCCTCGACCGCCGCACCGGCTCCGACCCCTCGCCATCGCCATCGCCGACGCCGTCGCCCGAGGCGCCAGGCGGCGCGGCCGATGCAACCTACCCGACCCCCGAAGAGCAGCAGGCGTGGCTCGAGTTTCAGCAGGTCGTGCGCGACTGCATGGCGGAGGCAGGTCAGGAGTACCTGCACTGGGAGTGGTGGCGCATCGAGCCGCACGATCCGTCATCGACGCTTGCGGCGATGCCGGAGGGCCTCACGAGCGACGAGGTCGCCGCCTGGGAGCTCGCGCTCCACGGTGAGGGCGGCACGGGCGACGACGTTCCCTGGGAGCAGGCGGGGTGCTGGGGCGTCGCGTCGCACACCACGAGCGACGCGCCGTCGGCGCCGTGAGTGCGAACACGTGATGAGCGTGGCCGCGGTGCCGTCGGCGCCGGGGCATCCGCTCTGCAGAGCCTGACGACGGATGCCGCGAACCGTCGCGATCGTCGCCGCGTTAGCATGCCTGAATGTCGGTGAACGTACGAAGCGAAGATGGCACGACCGTCGGACTCCCCGCCGAGCGGCTGAAGTTCTTCACGGATGCCGTCGTGGCGATCGCGATGACGCTGCTCATCCTTCCCCTCGTGGAGAGCGTCACGCAGGTCGCCGACGAGGGGCGCGGTGCCGCCGACTACCTCGCGGAGCATGGCGACCAGCTGTTCAGTTTCGCGCTCAGCTTCGCGCTGATCGCGACGCTCTGGGCGAGCCATCAGCGCCTGTACTCCGGCATCGAGCGGGCGACGACGGCGTTGTTCTGGCTCACGGTCGCCTGGATGTTCACGATCGTGTGGCTGCCGGTGCCGACCGCGATGCTCGGCGCGATGCCGGAGGACGCGGCTCAGAAGGTGCTCTACATCGGCAGCCTGCTCACGTCGAGCCTCGTGCTGCTCATCGCGCGCGTGTACGTGCTGCGGCATCCGGCGGTGCACACGATCCCGCGCGATCAGCTGCTCAGCGGGCTCGTTGCAGACCTCATCCTGGTCGGGCTGTTCGGGCTCGCGCTCGTCGTGGCCGTAGCCGTGCCCGAGATCGGCTACTACGCGATGTTCCTGTTGCTGCTCACGTGGCCGATCCACACGGTGGTCGTCCGCGGGAGCCGCAGGCTTCGCCCGCGCGGCGAGGGCTGACGGTCGGCGTCAGGCCGAGAGGGTTGTGACGGTGCCGTTCAGCGCCGGGGCATCCGTGTTCCAGAGTTCGACGACGGATGCCGCGAGCCGCTCTTCGAGCCCGGCGAGCGACTGCACGCGGAACGTGACCGCGGCCGCCGGTGCCCCGGCCTTCTCGAAGCCCTGCGCGAGCGAGCGCATCCACGACTCGCTCGCGGCCTTCACCGCGATGTAGTTCGCGGCGCCGGCCGTGGGGTGCTCGACCGTGGTCGAGGACACGATCGCGATGCGGCCCGCCGTCGACGCGACGAGGTCGTCCCAGAACGCGCGGCTCACATACCGGAGCGCCGTGAACGACCGCTCGAGCACCCGGTAGTCCTCCTCGGTCTGCCCGAGGATGCCGCCCCCGCCGCGCCATCCGCCCACGAGGTGGATGACGCCGTCGACGTCGCCGACGCGGGCGTGCACGCGCATGGCGAGCTCGAGCACGTCGTCGCCGTCGGTGAGGTCGGCGCGCTCGCCGATGACACCGGGTACCTCGGTCTCGAGTGCGCGGATGCGATCCTCATCGCTGCCGACCGCGACCACACGGGCGCCGGCTGCGAGGAGGGCGCGCGCGACGGCTCGGCCGGAGGCACTCGTCGCTCCCGCGATGAGCACCGTGCGGCCGGCAACGCCCGCTGAGCCTGGACCCCCTGCTGCGAAGGTCGAAGCGGGCGTGGCCCCTTCGACAGGCTCAGGGAGCGGAGTGTCAGGCATCGGGCGTCGCCGCGGTGATGCCGACGGTCGACTCGATGACCGACTTCATCTTCCTGTCGAGCGCCTCGTAGAACATCGACAGCGGGAACTCATCGTCCATCACGAGGTCGGTGTAGCCCTTCGGCGGCCCGGCGAGCACCTCGCGGGGCAGGCCCTCGGCCCACACCGAGGCCGGGTTCGGCGTGACGACGCTCGAGACGAGCTGATAGGCGGCGAGCCAGTGCGCCGTCTTCGGCCGATCGATCGACTTCCAGTAGAGCTCGTCGATCGCGTCGCCGAGCTCGACGACGGCGTCGGGCACGGCGTCCCAGTCGAAGTCGAGCGCGGTGTCGGTCCAGTTCAGCACTCGCTTCTGGTGCAGCCACGCGAACAGCAACTGGCCGCCGAGTCCGTCGTAGTTGCGCACGCGCGAGCCGGTGATCGCGAAGCGGAAGATGCGATCGAAGATCACCACGTACTGCACGAGCTTCGCGTGGTCGAGCAACTGCTGCTCGACGGCGGTCAGGAACTCACCGGCATCCGCTCGCCTGCGCAGCTGCCGCTCGATCTTCAGCGACTCGCGGAACGCGGTGAGGTCGCACCGCAGCTCTTCGAGCGAGTAGAGGAAGAACGGCATGCGCTGCTTGATCATGAACGGGTCGAACGGCAGGTCTCCGCGCATGTGCGTGCGGTCGTGGATGATGTCCCACATCACGAACGTCTGCTCGGTCAGCTGCTGGTCGTCGAGCAGCGCGGCAGCGTCGGCCGGCAGCTCGAGCTTCGTGATCTCGGATGCCGCGCGCACGACCCTGCGGTAGCGCGCCGCCTCACGGTCCTGGAAGATCGCGCCCCACGTGAACGCGGGGACCTCGCGCATCGCGACGGTCTCGGGGAAGAGCACCGCCGAGTTCGTGTCGTAGCCCGGCGTGAAGTCGACGAACCGCAGGCTCACGAACAGCTTGTTCGAGTAGTCGCCGGCCTCGAGTGCGGCGATGAACTCGGGCCAGATCGTCTCGACGACGAGCGCCTCGACGTGCCGGTCGGACGAGCCGTTCTGCGTGTACATGGGGAACACCACGAGGTGGCGGATGCCGTCGACCCGGTGCTGCTGGGGCTGGAACTCCGCGAGCGAGTCGAGGAAGTCGGGCACGCCGAAGCCCGCGGCCCGCCACCGGCGGAAGTCGGCGACGGATGCCGCGAGGTAGGCCTTCTGGTGCGGGAACCGCGCGGCCAGCGTTGCGATCGATTCGACGATCGCGTCGACGAACATCGATGCCTCGGCGCGGTCGCCCTCGACGGGCACGGAGCCGTCTTTGGCCTGCAGCGATTGGAGGGCGGTCGCCGCCTCCTTCAGGCGGAGCCACGCCGGATCGGACTCGACGCCCGCCGCGAGCGCGAGGTCGCCGGCCGTCATGGCGTCTTCGGGGACCTCGGGTTCGCCGATGATGGCGTCGATCGCGATGTTCGACATGGAAACCTCCCTCTGTTCCTCGGAATCTGTGCCGACAGGTCTGTGCCGACCGGCGCTGTGCCGACAGGTCTGTGCCGACCAGCGCTGTGCGAGCGGCGAGAATCGCCGCCTTCTCAAGGCTACGAGGCATCCCTCTGCGATTGCTTGCACCTCGGCGCGGGATTCCTGCGTTCACGCAAGAATCCGCGACGGAGATCGCTGTCTTCCGCGGGGCGGCTCCGAATGGATGAGGAAACCTCAGCAATGACACGGATGGCCCTCCACGCCTGCACCCGCGAGCGCGTCGTGGCTGCACGGAGCGGGAATGAGGTGCCCGTCCTGATGTCGCGCCTTCCCGCCTTCCATAGCGTCTGAAGTGTTCAGATCCCGAAGAACAAGAAAGAAGGAGGGCGTCATGAACATCAAGAAGACCGGCGCTGCAACCCTCAGCGCGGTGGCGCTCATCGTGCTGATCAGTGGGTGTGCAGGCGTTCGGTCGCAGACCAACGACGATGCGGGACAAGCCCGCAGCAACGTGGTGCAGTCGCTGCAGCAGCAGCAGGACACGACCCGTCAGGAGGCTGCGATGCTCCGCGAACGGACGCAGGGCGTGAGCAGTGCGACCTTGCAGGTCCAGGAAGCCGTTCGTGCCGTCGAAGCAGGCCGAGTCGCGCAGCAGCGTGGGAATCTCCTCGGCTGCCTCGCAGACGCAAGAAGCCGTTCGTGCGGTCAAGCAGGCCGAGTCGCGCACCAGCGTGGAGGTCTCCGCCGCTACCTCGCAGACCCACGAGGCCGTTCGTGCCGCGAAGCAGGCCGAGTCGCGCAGCAGCGTGGAGGTCTCCGCCGCTACCTCGCAGACCCACGAGGCCGTTCGTGCCGCCAAGCAGGCCGAGGCTCAGGCTGCCCTCGAGGCGGAACTTCGACGCATCCAGCTCGACCGCGAGCTCCGAGTCCAGCTCCAGCGCTGATCGAGTACCCGAGCGGGGTCCACGCCTGACGGCGCGGCCCCGCTTTCGTGCCGCCGGTGCGCCCGCGCGACGGTCCGGGTAGTGTGCGGCCATGGTCGATGCGACGGATGCCGCGGCATCCGATCCCCGAACCCCGACCGCCGCGGCGCTCGCCGCCGAGATCGACGCGGCCGGCGACCCCGACGACGCCGAGTTCCTGCAGCGCTTCTTCAAGACCGGCCCCGGCCAGTACGGCGAGGGCGACGTCTTCGTCGGCGTGCGTGTGCCCGCGACCCGGGCGATCGTGAAGGGCTTCGAGCGGATGCCGCTCGCTGAGGCATCCGCTCTGCTCGAGAGTCCCGTGCACGAGCACCGGCTCGCCGCGCTCCTCGTGATGGTGCGGCGGTTCCAGGTCGCGAGCCGGCCCCGCACCAGGGACGACGCTGCGCGCGCCGAGCTGCACGCCGCCTACCTCGTCGCAGTGCGCGCGGGGCGAGTCGACAACTGGGACCTCGTCGATGCGTCCGCCGAGTACTTGGTCGGAGCGTACCTGCGTGAGGCGGGAGGCGGTGACGACTCGCTGCTCGACGAGCTCGCGGCATCCGACTCGCTCTGGGAGCGCCGGGTCGCCGTGCTCTCGACGTTCGCGTTCATCAAGGCAGGTGACGCGGGGCCGATCCTGCGGCTCGCGCCGCGCCTGCTCGACGACCGCGAGGACCTCATGCACAAGGCGGTCGGCTGGATGCTCCGCGAGACGGGCAAGCGCGTAGACCGCAGCGTGCTCATCGGCTTCCTCGACGAGTACGCCCCGCGGATGCCGCGCACGATGCTCTCGTACGCGACCGAGCATCTGTCGCCCGAGGAGCGCGCCGCCTACCGGGCGCGTCGTTGAACGACAGGCGCCTGACTGTATTCGTTGACAGGCGATATTCATTGACAGCGAGCCTCGCGATTCATTGACAGCGAGCCTTGCGCACTGGAAGTATACGGTTCGGCCATCCCTCAATCCCAACAGCAAGGAACCCCTATGACTGTCCCCGCCCCCGCCCCCGCCCCCGCCCCCGCTCAGTCGACGCCGTCGGAGAAGTGGAACGTCCTGTCGATCGTCGGCTTCGTCCTGTCGGTCATCGGCATCAACGTCGTCGCCATCGTGCTCGGCTTCGTCGGCCTCAACCAGGTGAAGAAGACCGGTGAGCGCGGTCGCGGCCTCGCGCTCGCCGCTGTCATCGTCGGCTTCGTGTGGCTCGTGCTCACGATCGTCATTGTCATCGCCATCTCGGGCTGCTCGCAGTCGCGACCGCAGCGGTGTCGATGTCCTAGTCATCGCGTCCGCACGTCCGAATCCCCCGTCCGGCTTCACCGGGCGGGGGATTCTGCTGTGTCGTGGACGGGCGGCTCAGCTCAGTGCACGAGTTCGCTCTCGCGCAACGAGGCATCCGCGGCAACGGCCGGCGCTCGTCCTGACGGCAGCAGCAGGGCGACGAGCGCCGATGCGAGGAGCACGGCCGCACCCACGATGACGGCGGGCTCGGCGCCGACGCTGTAGTCGGCGGGGGTGAGGGCGCCGCCCGCACCGGTGAACACCGCCGTCGAGACCGCGATGCCGAGCGCGACCCCGACCTCGCGGAGCATCGAGTTCGTGCCGCTCGCCTTGGCGTGGTCATCGGGCACCATCGTCGCGAGCACCGCGGTCGACGACGGTGCGAACACGAGGCCCATGCCGATGCCGGCCAAGATGAACGGTGCCACGTAAGCCGGGTACTCGATGCCCGCCTCGAGCAGCGGCGTGAGCCAGAAGAGCGCCCCGCTGAGCAGGAGGAGGCCCGCGACGATGAGCGCCCGCGTGCCGACCTTCGGCGCGATGATCCCGGCGAGCGGGGCGACGATCATCGGGGCGAGCGTCCACGGCGAGGTCTGCAGGGCCGCCTCGAACGGCGTCGCGCCCTGCACGACCTGCAGGAACTGGATCAGGATGAAGATCGACCCGAAGGCGCCGAAGCTGAAGCCGAATCCGGCGAGGTTCGCCACGGTGAAGCTGCGGTCGCGGAAGAGGCGGAGTGGCAGCAGGGGCGCCGAGGCTCGCGACTCCCAGGCCACGAATGCGACGAGCAGGATGCCGCCGGCGATGAGGCTGCCGAGCACCTCGAGGCTGTCCCAGCCGGCGTCGTTTCCGCGCACGATGCCGTAGACCAGGGCGAGGAGCCCGAGTCCCGAGAGCACGAGCCCGACGATGTCCGCACGCAGGCGCGCGCCGAAGCTGTTGGGCAGGGCGAGGAGCGCGAGTGCGACCGACACGACGCCCACGGGAACGTTGATCCAGAAGATCGCCTGCCAGGCCCAGCCCTCGAGTACAGCGCCGCCGATGAGCGGACCGGTCGCGACGCCGAGGCCGGCGACACCGCCCCAGATGCCGATCGCGAGCGGGCGGCGTGCGAGCGGCACCGACCCGGCGAGGAGGGTGAGCGAGAGCGGCAGGATCGCTGCGGCGCCGAAGCCCTGTGCAGCGCGGGCGGCGATGAGCTGGCCCGGGTCGGACGCGAGCGCGGCGAGCGCCGAGCTCAGCGTGAAGACGGCGATGCCGATGATGAAGAGGGTTCGGCGGCCGAACCGGTCGCCGAGTGCGACGGCCATGAGGATCGTGCTCGCGAAGGCCAGTGTGTAGGCGTTCATGAACCACTGGAGCTCTTCGACGGATGCCCCGAACTCGGCGTGCAGCACCGGCAGCGCGTTCGTCATCACGAGGTTGTCGAGTGTGGCCATGAACATCGGCAGTGCGGTGGCGACGAGCACGAGCCAGAGCGGGCTCGGACCGCGTGCGCCCGCGCCGCGTGTCGGAGGGGGAACTGCGGCATCGAGGGTGGTGGACACGACTGCACTCCTTGGTTGTTATCGGATGATTACTTGTACGGTAGTAATCGACTGATAACATGTCAAGCATGACGCTGCAAGATGTCCCGGCCGCTCCTCGGATGAAGGCGGCCGAGCGCCGCGAGCTCATCCTCGAGGCCGCGACCGCGGTCTTCGGCGCCCGGACCTACGTCGGCACCACGACCGACGAGATCGCACGCGCGGCCGGTGTGAGCCAGCCCTACGTCGTGCGACTCTTCGGCACCAAGGAGAAGCTCTTCATCGAGGTCGTCGAGCGTGCGTACGCCCGCATGATCGCGGAGTTCCGCGCCGCGCTTCCGGGTGACCTCGAGGGGCGGATGGCACGCATGGGCACCGCGTACACGGACCTTCTGTCCGAGCGCGGCATGCTGCCCGTCATCGCGAACTCCACGGCGCTCGGCGGTGAGCCCGAGATCGGCCGGGTCGCCCGCGCGGGCTTCAGCGACATCTGGCGTTTCATCCGCGACGAGGCGGGCTTCACGCCCGAGCAGACTCGCGAGTTCATGGCCACCGGCATGCTCATCAACGCCGTCGTCGGGCTCCGGCTCACGGGCGACTACGGCGATGAGGTGTCGGCCACCGAGGTGCTCGACGCGTGCTTCCCCGACGCGGTCGAGAAGGTGCGCACGCTGCTGCCCGGGGTCGGCGAGCCCTGGTGACGCAGCGGGCGACATCGCACGAGCGGAACCGGACTGCCGCTGAGGCATCCGCCCGAGAATGCAGGAGATTCGGCCCTCTGAGACCCGTGGAGGGGTCGAACAGCCGATTCTCCTGCACTTGCACCCAGCGCGCACTTGCACTCAGCCTGCAGTTGCACCCAGCGTGCATTGCACCCTGCACTTGCACCTCGCGCGCCGTCAGTCGGCGTCGGAGCGCTCGCGGAGCAGCGAGATCGCGTACGCCGTGATCCAGGCGAAGCCCAGCGCGACCCCGACGAAGAGCCGCACGCTCATGCCCGGCCCGAACGGTACGCAGAGCACGAGGCACACGACGCCGATGATGCGCGACCAGATCGCTGCCGCCCGATGTCCCTCCCACCGCAGCCGGTGGGCGACGACGAACGTCACCGCGACGAGGGAGAGGAACGCGAGCGGCGCAGCGAACGCGTGCACGGTGCCGTGGAACGTCCACGCGGTGGGGTAGCCGTCGGGCGTGCCGAGCGGGAACCCGAGCGCCGGGTCCGCCGTGAACGCGCCGCCGAGCACGAGCCCGACGCCGTAGAGCGCGAACAGCACGGGCGCCCATCGCCGACCGGGCCCGGCGCCGAGGCTCCGGGCGACGCCGGCCGCGAAGGCGAGGATGAGCACTCCCGCCACGATGAAGTTCGTGATCTGCACCCAGCCCAGGTCGCCGAGCGAGAGCAGGCTGAGCGGATGCCGCGACAGGTCGAATCCCTCGCGAGTGAAGATCTGCAGGAGGCCCACGGCGACGAACAGCGGTCCGGCGACGACGCCGGCGATGACGAGGGCGCGGGTGACACGGCCGTGTGCGTGTGCGGGGCGGCGCGGGGCATCCGTTGTGCTCACGGAGGCGGTGGTGGTGTCCATGATTCGGTCCTTTCGATTCGGTTCGATTCGGTCGTTCACCGAGTCGTCGCCGCGCGAGGGCGGTTCTCGACATCGGGCCGAAAGAAATCCGTTCGAAAGAATTCCGGAACCGATGTCGAGAACCGGGGAGGGCCGCCGACGCTATGGTGAGCGCACGCCACCGAGGCGCGCCGAGACGGGAAGGAGCATGAACCATGCGGTTCATGACGATGATCAAGATGGATGAGAGCGGACGGCTCGGCGAGACGCCGTCCGCCGTCTACGAGGCGATGGGCGCGTTCGAGCAGGAGGGGCGCGTGAACGGCACCCTCGTCGAGCTCGGCGGGCTGTTGCCGAGCGCGGCAGGCGCGATCGTCTCGCTCACCGACGGCAAGATCCGTGCGGTCGACGGTCCGTTCACCGAGGCGAAGGAACTCGTGGGCGGCTACGCCGTGATCGACGTGCGCTCGCGGGAGGAAGCCGTCGAGCTCGGCCGCCGGCTCATGCAGATCCACCTCGACCACTGGCCGCGGTGGGAGGGCAGCTGCGAGATCCGCCAGATCGCGGAGTACTAGGCGGTTCGCTTGGCTTGTGCCCGTCGCGGCGCGTGTGGTCTGATCGCTCCCGTGGGAGACGAGGCCACGCGCGCAGCGATCGAGGCGGTCTGGCGACTCGAGTCGACACGGCTCATCGCCGCCCTCGTGCGCATCGTGCGCGATGTCGGGCTCGCCGAGGATGTCGCGCAGGACGCGATCGTCGCGGCCCTCGCGCAATGGCCGGCCTCGGGCATCCCCGAGAACCCCGCCGCCTGGCTCATGACGACCGCGAAACGCCGTGCCGTGGACACCTTCCGGAGTCGTGCCCGCCATGACCGGGCGGCCGCGGCGATCGCGCACGACCTCTCCGAGGCGGTCGAGGAGGACCCGACCGCGGGCATCGACCACGTCGAAGACGACGTGCTGCGCCTCATGTTCATCTGCTGCCACCCGGCGCTCACGCCCGAGATGCAGACGACCCTCACCCTGAAGCTCGTCGCCGGGCTCTCGGCGCGTGAGATCGCCCGCGCGTACTTCGCGCCCGAGCCGACGATCGCGCAACGCATCTCACGTGCCAAGCGCACGCTCGCCGACGCGGGCGCGGCGATCGAGGAGCCGAGCGGCGCCGAGCGCGCCGAACGCCTCATCACCGTGCTCGGCGTCGTCTACCTGCTCTTCAACGAGGGCTATTCCGCGACCGAGGGCGACGACTGGATGCGCCCCGCCCTCTGCGACGAAGCCGCTCGACTCGCGCGCATCCTCACCGCGCTCGTGCCTGCCGACCCCGAAGTGCACGGGCTCTCCGCCCTGATGGAACTGCAGTCCTCGCGACTCGCGGCGCGCGCCGGGCCCGACGGCGAACCGATCCTCCTCGACGACCAGGACCGCAGGCGGTGGGATGCCTCGCGCATCCGCCGCGGCCTCGACGCCCTCGCCCGTGCCGACGCGCTCGTGGCCGCTGCCGGCCCGGACGTCTCCCCCGGCCCGTATGCGCTGCAGGCGGCGATCGCCGCGGAGCATGCGCGCGCGGCATCCGTCGACGACACCGACTGGCCGCGGATCGCGGAGCTCTACGAGCAGCTCGCGCGCCTCACGGGATCTCCCGTCGTCGAACTCAACCGCGCGGTCGCGCTGGGCCGCGCGTACGGGCCTGCGGCCGGGCTCACCTTGCTCGAGCAGCTCGCCGAGTTGCCGTCGCTCCGCGGCTACCACCTCGTGCCGAGCGTGCGCGGCGACCTCTACGAGCGGCTCGGCCGTGGTGAGGAGGCCGCGACCGAATTCGAGCGTGCCGCCGCCCTGACCGCGAACGCCCAGGAGCGCGCCGTGCTGGGCCGTCGCGCCGCGGCCGCGCGCGCCTCGAGCGAGCCGGGGCGCTGAGCGTCGCGTCGCGTTCGCGTCGCGTCGCGGTCAGAGCGTCTTGTGCTTGTGCATCGACGCGGTCGCGTAGCCGAGGCTGTCGTAGAGCCGGATCGCCGGCTCGTTGTACGCGAAGACGTTGAGGCGGAGGCTCGTTGCGCCGTGTTCGCGGGCGAGTTCCTCGGCGCGCAGCATCGCCCATCGGCCGATGCCCTCGACGCTGGAACGCCTCGTGCACCTCGATGTCCCAGATCCACCATGCCCTGGGATCGTTCGACGGTCCGATCCAGAGCCAGCCCGCATCCTCGCCTTCGGCCTCGATCCCAGCTCCTGGGATCGTTCGACGGCCCGATCCAGAGCCAGCCCGCATCCTCGCCGTCGGCCTCGATCGTGAAGAGCAGGTGGCCGTCGACGAGCTGTGCCGTCGGGGAAGAACTGCTCCTCCGAGGCGCGTCGCGCGGTCGCCGCCTGCTCGGCGGTGTCGCCCGCGTCGAGACGGGCGCCTGTTCTCATCACCGGCCTCGCCACGGGCAGCGCCAATAGTCGCTCAGCGTCGGACTTCGGAACGAGCGCGTCGTGTCGGTCGTCATCGCGCGCATACTGCAGATCGCAGCCGAGACACCGGGCTGTCGACGATTCAGCTGGCGGGATGCCTCGTCGATCTCGGCGGCCTCTTGATTTGGGGGGCCACGTCCGCGAGGATGACTCACATCTCAGTCCGACGTCACCTGCTCGTTCCGGACACACACGCCGGGGCGTGCTTTCTCGCCGAGGAGTTCCCGTGGCTGACCTCGACCAAGACGGACCGTCGTCCGCCGATCCGCTGCTGGAGCCGTTCACGCCCGGAATGCGCGGCAACGCGCCCGAACTCGCCGAGCTCACTCGGAACGACGAGATCGTGCCGCAGGTCGTCATCCCCGTCGCCGACGTGAAGACCCGCGAGTTCGTCGAGGAGTGGCGCAACGCCTCGTACAACTGTTATTCGTCGGGCCACAAGTTCTGCCGCGAGGTCTGCCCCGTCGTGACCGAGACCCGCAACGAGTCGTGGAGCCCGACGGCGTTCCATGCGAACGTCGTCGCGATGGAGCGCGGTGAGCTGACCATCGAAGACGTCGCCGCCGACTACGTGAACTGCACGGGGTGCGGCGCATGCGAGTTGCGCTGCCCCAACACGCTGTACACGGGCGACTTCTACCGGTTCCGCACGCGCACGGTCGACGTCGTCAAGGCGGCGCGCGCGCTCGCCGTCGAGTCCGGCATCCACCAGGAGGGCTACCGCTCGTGGAACGCTCGCACGGCGGAGCGCAGCCACGAGCCCGTGCTCGGCGAAGTGCCCGTCGGGCAGGAGACCGTGCGCGACTGGGCCGACGGTCTCGACATCCCGGTCGGCGGCGACTCGATTCTCTTCGTGGATTGCGAGGCCGCCTTCTACCGCACGTCGGTGCCGCGCGCCGTCGCGCAGGTACTCCAGAAGGCCGGGTACGAGTTCGGGCTCATGGGGGAGCAATGGTGCTGCGGTGGTCCCGCTGCCGAGATGGGCTACGTCGATCAGGCTCGCGAGTTCGCCGAGCACAACATGGCGTCGTGGCGAGCCACCGGCACGAAGCGGCTCCTCGTGCTCGACCCGCATGACTACATCGCCTTCACCGAGGACTACCCCAAGTACTTCGGGCCGGACTTCGACCTCGAGGTGGTGCTCGTCGTCGAGCTGTTCGCGGAGATGATCCGCGACGGCCGGCTCGTGCCCGACGTTCCGGTGGACCGCGCGATCACGTACCACGACCCCTGTCGGCTGAACAAGCGCAAGGGCATCTGGCAGGAGCCCCGCGAGGTGCTCCGCGCGATCCCCGGGCTGCGGTTCGAGGACGTCGACCGGGTCACCCAGTGGTCGTACTGCTCGGGCGGCGGCGGCGGGCTCCCGGTCGAGAAGCCCGAGCTCACGGCCGCGATCAGCGCGCGTCGTCTGGGCCACGCCGGCAGGCTCGACGTCGACACGCTCGTGAGCGCGTGTCCGTGGTCGGAGCGCCCGCTCACCGAAGCGGGCGACGACGTCGACATCGACGTGCTCGACATCCACGAGTTGCTCGCGACGTCGCTCGGAATCGACGTCGGCGGCTCGCGCGGCGAGACCGGAGACCGCCGGTTCGCGAAGGAGCGCACCGGCGTCGCGGGACGCGCGCGCCGCACCAAGGGCGACCGCGGTTCGGACGCGGGCGACGGCTGAGGGGAAGCGCACCGATGACGATCATGCTCGAGGAGGACGTCGACGAGGTCGTCCGCGCCCTGCGCACCGTGCTCGCCGAGGAGCAGATCCTCACGGGCCGCGCCGATCGCTTCAACCGGGCGAGGGTCCCGGCGCCGTTCCCGGTGCACCGCTGGGCCGAGCGTGTCCCCGATGTCGTCGTGCTGCCGACCTCGACCGAGCAGGTCGCCGCGGTCGTCAGGATCGCGAACGAGCTGCGGGTGCCGGTCGTTCCGCGCGACGGTGGCACCGGGCTCTCCGACGGGGCGGTGCCGCTGCGCGGCGGCATCCTGATCGATGTCAAGCGAATGAACCAGGTGCACGAGCTGGACCTCGTGAACCGCACGGTCACGGTCGGCACGGGCATCAACATGCTCAAGCTGAACGAGTATCTCGCCCCGCACGGTCTCTTCTACCCCGACGACCCGGCGTCGTACCCCTGCTCGCTCGTGGGGGGACGGATCGGCACGAGCGGCTGGTCGCTCATCGGCGCGCGCTACGGTCACACCCGCGACCTCGTGCTGAGCTTCGACCACGTGCTCCCGACGGGCGAGACGATCCACGTCGGCGACGGCATCGGGCGCAAGGTGTCGAAGTCCTCGAGCGGCTACCAGCTCAAGCATCTCTTCATGGGTCACCAGGGCACGCTCGGGATCGCGACGCGCGCGACCCTCAAGCTCTTCCCGAAGCCCGAGGCCGAGCTCTCGCCGTTCTGGGCGTTCGACAACTACGACGATGCGTACGCGTGCACCGGCGCCCTCGCGCGGGCCGGCGTGGCGACGTTCGCGGGGGCCGTGCTCTTCGATGAGCACAAGGTGGCCTACCTGCGGCGTGACGACGAGGCGTACATCCCGCAGCCCGCCGATGTGCGAGCGCTCGTCTGCGCGGTGATGTACGGCTGGGAGGACGAGGTGAGAGCGGGCGGCAAACGACTGTTCCGGATCGCGAAGGAGCACGGCGCGCGCTACCTCGGGGACGAGATCTCGGAGGGCGACTGGGCGGCGCGGCACGATCGCTATGCGACCCCCCTGCACGGCCGCACGAAGGACGGCCAGGTCATCCCGATGAGCTGGCACTGCGAGGACGCGGCCATCAACTACTCGGACGTGCCGTCGGTCTCGAAGGCCTGGCACGAGATCGTCGCCGACCTGAGACGTCGCACCGACGTCTTCGACGACTGGGGGATGTTCGCGTACACCTCCGGAAGCACCGGCGTCGACTACCTCACCGAGATCGACGTCGGGATCTGGGAGCAGCAGCTCGATGATCGCGCGTGGGGCATGTGGGTCGACGCGAAGCGGAAGATCGCGCGCGTGTCGCTCGACCACGGCGGCTCGATCAGCGCGTGCCACGGATCGTGCCGCGACGGTGAGGTGGATCTCGTGCCCGAGGAGCTCGGCCGCGGCTTCGACGTCATGCTCGACATCAAGCGCACCCTCGACCCGAACAACATCATGAATCCGGGCAAGTACCTGCTCGACCGGGCCTACCCCGAGGAGGGTTGAGATGTCGTTCCGCTACGACGAGCAGATGCAGCCGCCCGAGGCTCGCAGGGTGACGGATGTCGCGATCACGACGCACGAGCACCTCTACGAGGTGGATCCGCGGCTCATGGAGCGCTGGGTCATCCAGCAGACATTCCCGAACTGGGACTCGCTGCGGATCATGAACGCGCGCGGCGACCACCTCGCCTGGATGCACGCGCACTTCGCGTCGAAGGTCGTGACCGGTTCGGAGCTGCTCGCCGAGGTCGACGCCGAGGATGCCGCATCCGCAGATTGATCGCATCGCACCACCCCGCAGCACCCTGCATCGCACCGCCTGTTCGTCACCCCGATCGAAGGAGATCATCATGAAGTTCAGCTACGTCATGCTTCCCGACTATCCGCTCGACCAGTCGCTGCGCTCGATCCAGCTCGCCGACGAGCTCGGCTTCTACGCCGTGTACGCCGCGGACGAGACGTGGCACAAGGACCTCTGGCTCCTCTTCGCCGCGGCCGCCGACAAGACGACGAACGTGCGTTTCGGGCCGAGCGCCTCAGGGGTCACCCTGCGCGAGCCGACGCTGATCGCCCAGGCGGTCGCGACCCTCGACGAACTCACGAACGGCCGTGCCGAGGTCGTGCTGTCGAGCGGCAACTTCGGCCTGCTCGCGCAGTACGACATCGACTGGACCGGTACGAAGGCGCTCTCGCGGGTCTTGGAGGGCGTCAAGGTCGTCCGGACCTTCCTCGACGACGGCGCGATCACGATCGAAGGGGGAGTTCTTCTCGTACTCGGGCCTGTTCACGTTCGCGCGACCCGTGCAGGAGCACCTCCCGGTCAAGATGGGCGCGATGCGCGGACCCAAGTCGTTCGAGGCCAGCGCCGAGTTCTCCGACGGCTGCCACCACGCACTGAGCTACACGCGCGGGGCGTACGAGTACATGATCGAGCATTGCACGATCGGTGCCGAGCGGGCGGGCAAGAACGTGCAGGACCTCGACCTCGGCGCCTGGGTCGTGTTCTCGGTCGGAGAGGATTCCGCGCCGGCCAAGGATGCGGCGCGCTCCATGGTCGGGCTCTACGCCTCGTCGATGCCCCTGGAGCAGCTGCGCCGCAACGGTGTCGAGCCCGAGGAGGTCGCCCCGATCATCGAGGCGATCGGCGAAGGCGACCTCGCCCGTGGGATCGAGCTGACGTCGCCCGAGCTCGCCGAGAAGCTCTCGATCGCCGGCACCCCGGAGGAGTGCCTCGAGAAGATCCAGCGAGAGATCGCGCCCACGGGGATCAACCACATGATCCTCGCGATCACCGACGCCGCCCTCGTCAAGTCACTCATGGGTCGCGAGGTCGAGGGCGTCGCCGACGTCGACACGCAGCTCCGGCTGGTGCACGACCGGGTCATGCCGGCCTTCGCGTAGGAGCTGACCGTCGCCTGAGGCATCCGTCAAGACGATGATGAAGCCCGTGCTCGGCGGCAGTCAGAATCGACGGATCCCCCGCAGAGGGATACCTTTTCGGCACCCGACCTACCAGACGATGCCGCCTCCGACCGAGATGCCGCCCCACGTGAGCGCGATGAAGATCGCGGCGAACACGACGGGCGCGATGCCCTTGCCGCTGCGCGCGAGCCCTTTCAAGAGGGCGATCACGGCGAGGATTGCGGCGACGATCGAGAGGACGCCGCCGAGGATCAGCCCGATGAACAGCGGGATGGGCATGAGCACGAGGCCGGCCAGTGCGAACCAGAACGCAGCCCAGGCAGTCGGATTGGAGCGGCGTTCGACAGAGGAGGACATGCTTCATTATCTCGCGGTGCACGGCGAACCCGGGCGCGCTGCCGTGCGCGAAGATGGAGGGATGACGAGAACGGTGCGCGGCGCGAAGGTTCTGATCACCGGGGCGGCCGGTGGCATGGGCCGCATGTACGCCGAGCGGGCCGTGGCCGAGCACGCGGCATCCGTCACCCTCTGGGACCGCGACGCGGCGGCGCTCGCGCGCACCGTCGACGCGCTCGGCGCCGTCTCGCGCGGGCGCAGCCGCGTGCAGTCGTTCGTCGTCGACGTCGGCGACCTCGGGGCGATCGCGAAGACCGCGCAGCGGGTGCGGAAAGACGTCGGCAACCCCGACGTGCTCATCAACAACGCCGGCATCGTGCGGGGCAACCGCTACTTCTGGGAGACCGACAACGGCGAGGACACCCGCCCGACCATGCAGGTGAACGCGCTCGCCCCGATGTACATCACGCGCGAATTCCTGCCGGGCATGATCGCCGCGGCCTACCGCCCGGCGCGCGTCGTGAACGTCGCCTCGGCGGCGGGCACCCTCGCGAATCCGCGCATGGCCGCCTACGCCGCATCCAAGGCCGCCCTCATCGGGTGGAGCGACTCGCTGCGACTCGAACTCGAGCAGGCCGACCATGGCAATGTGAAGGTCACCACGGTCACGCCGAGCTACGTCTCGACGGGCATGTTCGCGGGGGCGCGCGGGCCGGTGCTCGCGCCGATCCTCGACCCCGAGTACGTCGTCGATCGGGTCTGGCGGGCGATGCTCGCCGGTGCGCCGCTCCTCGAACTGCCGTGGAGCGTCGGACTCTCGCGCGCGTTGCGCGGCCTCCTGCCGACCCGGGTGTTCGACCGGCTCGTCGGCGAGGCCTTCGGCGTCTACCGCTCGATGGAGCGGTTCACCGGGCGCGCCTGAACGCGCACCGGCTGAGGACGCGGTCGCCTCACGGCAATGCCGAGCAGTGCGGCCGCCATGCCCGAAGCGGCGATCACGAGCAGCCAGAGTTCCGTCGTCATGCCGCGACGATAACTCCGCAAGCTGGGAGCTGACGGCGAATCGCGTCGAAAGTCCCGGCCGCTCAGAGCCCGCGCTCGCCGAGCCAGTCGAGCAGCACGTGCTCGAACTCGGCGGGGCGCTCGACGCTCGGCAGGTGCGCCGCGTCCTGGAAGCAGAAACCCGTGGCGTCGGGCAACGCCTCGAGCAGGTACTCGTAGTGCACGCGGGTCGGGCTGAGGTCGTACTCGCCCACCATGACGAGCACGGGTGAGCGGATGTCGCCGAGCCGGCCGTATGCCGGCGGCTCGAGCGGCTTCGCGGTACCGGCATCGGCCGCATGCGCGACGTTCGGCGCGTTCAGCTCGTGGGCACGCCGCACGAACGCCGGGTCGAGGTCGGCTTCCACGCGCTGCGGTCCCGCGGCCCAGAGCGTGGTCTCGAGCTGCACGAGCAGTCGGGCGTCGGATGCCTCGTCGGCGGCGTCGAGCTCGTCGAACCGGCGATGCTCCTCGTCGCTGAGCGGCAGCTCGGGGAATCCGCTGGGGCCTGCGCCGATCGTGACGACCCCGAGGACCCGCTCGGGCGCGTCGAGGGCGACGTCGAGCGCGATCGTGCCGCCGCGACTCGCGCCGACGAGCGTCGCGCGCTCGATGCCGAGGTGGTCGAGCACGGCGACCACGTCGTCGCGATTCGAGTACGACACGTCGTCATGGCGGGTCGCGCCGAATCCGCGGGGGTCGAGCCGCACGACGAAATGGCGCTCGGCGAGCGCCTCGACCTGCTCGTCCCACATGCGCAGCGTTGCGATTCCGGCGGGGATCAGCACGAGCGCGGGCGCCGAGGCGCGCCCGTCGGTCTCGTAGTACAGTTCCGCGCCCGGGACCGAGAGATGAGGCATGTCACGAGACTACGCATCGCGCCGCGCGAGCGCACCGAGCCGGCGCACCGCGGGTGGGCGAGCGGTCCGACTCAGTCGTCGTCGTTCTTGCCCTTGTCGTTCTTGCCCTTGTCGTCGCTCTTGCCCGGCCCGCTGTTGTCGTCATCGTCGTCGCCGGGCTGAGTCGTCGGCGTCGTCGTCGGCGTCGGTGTGGGCGTGGGCGTCGTCGCGACCTCGGCCGCCAGCAGGTCGGCGCGCACGAGGTCCATCGCCTCGCGGATCGCCTGCTCCTGTTCGGCGTCGAGGCTCCCGCCTTCGCTCGCCGCCGCGACATCCTGGTCGAGCAGTGCCAGTTCGGCGAGGGCGCCGGCGTAATCGCCCGCGGACGCTCGCTCGGCGATCTGCACGACGGAGGAGCGCAGGTCGGCGCCCGGCTGTGCGCCCGTCGAGGTGCAGGCACCGAGGCCGAACGCGAGAGCGCTCGCGAGCATCGCCGCAGGGATGATCGCACGGACACGAGTGCGAATGGGGGAACGGTCGCTCATGGGGTCACCGCCTCCTCGAGTTGCTGGAGATGCACGCCCAACTCGCCGGGCACGCTGGGAAGCTGTACGGGTGCAGGTGGTGGTTCGGCGATCCCGGCGATCGCGCCCGGGAGCACCAACGCCGCGACGACGGCGATCGCCGCGAGTATGGTGACGACGATCGCGGGCCGCACCCAGCGGCGCCGTGCGCGACGCGATGCGCGACGCCCGGCCGTCGCGGGCCCGACCTCAGCGGGCGCCTGGCCTTCGACCGGCAGCACGCGGGTATCCGCGGTCTCCAGGGCGGTGAGCTTCGCGGTCGCCGCGCCGGATGCCTCGGCTGGCGTGAGGCGCTCGGTCGCGGCCGTCAGGCGGCTGACGCCCGCCGCCGTCGCCGGCGCGGTGCCCGGCCTCCGCCGCCCGGCTCCGCCGCCGCGGACGTCGGCGCGGTGTCGAGCTGCGCGGCGGCGATCGCGACCTCGAGCGCCGAGGGTCGGGCCCCGGGCTCGCGCTCGGTCATCGCGCGGAGCAGCGCCACCCAGTCGTCGCCGAGGCTCGCCGGGATCTCGGGGTCGCGCACCAGTCGCGCGCTCGCGGCCTCGACCGCCGGTCCGGGGAAGGCCGGCCGGCCGGTGCGCGCCTCGATCACGAGCAGCCCGAGCGAGTACACGTCGGCCGCGCTGCCGGGTGCGTTGCCGCTGACCTGCTCGGGGCTGAGGTACCCGGGGGTGCCGACGAGGAGGCCGCTGCGCGTCAGCCGCGCATCGTCGATGAGACGGGCGATGCCGAAGTCGGCGAGCTTCGCGTTCCAGGTGCGCGTCGGCAGGTAGCCGGGCTCGAGCAGCACGTTCGCGGGCTTCACGTCGCGGTGCACGATGCCGCGCGCGTGGATCACGTGCAACGCCTCGGCGACGTCGGCGAGGAGCGCCGCGGCATCCGCTGCGCTGAGCGGGCCGCTGCGGAGCGCCCGCCTGAGGTCGTCGCCCTCGACGAGCTCCATGACGAGGAACTCGCGACCGGTTCGGGCGTCGCGCGACGCGTCGTAGAGTCGCACGAGCGCGTGATGCGAGAGGCTCGCGAGGAGCGCGATCTCGGAACGCCGTCGTTCGGTGTCGTCGATGCCCTCGGCCGCCTCAGCGAACACCTTCACGGCGACGGGACGACCGAGCGTCAGGTCTTCACCACGGTAGACGCTCGCCATGCCGCCGCGGCCGATCAGGCTGTCGAGGCGGTAGCGCGCGTCAAGGGTTGCGCCCGTGAACGGGTCGCCGGCGACACGGTCGGAATATGTCGTCACTCTCCCGAGGGTAGCCGCGGTGGCTGGGCGACGACAGTGCCCCTGCAGGGCTTGGAGCGCCGGCCGTCGTGTGAGAGCGCCGCCCAGCCTCAGGGAAGCCGAGCCTCCGGGAACGGATGCCTCAGCCGAAGATCATCGGCAGGTCTTCGTCGCTCTCGCCGAGGGCGACGTCGACGAGCACGGGCACGTGATCGCTGGGAGCGGTGCCCTTGCGCTCGTTGCGGTGGATCGAGGCCGCTGTCACCGCCTCGGCGAAGGCGGCGGAACCGAGGATGAAGTCGATGCGCAAGCCCTCGTTGCGCGGGAACCGCAGCTGCTTGTAGTCCCAATACGTGTAGAGGCCCTCGGGCACACGATCGCGAACGACGTCGGTGACGCCCGCGTTCTCGAGGGTGAAGAACGCTTCGCGCTCGGGCGGCGAGACGTGCGTGGTCTGCCCGACCACCACCGTGGGATCGCCGTTGTCGTAGTCGAACGGGGCGATGTTGAAGTCGCCCATGAGCGCGAACGGCACCTCGGGATGGGCGGAGGTCTCAGCCCGCGTGTAGTCGGTGAGCGCGGCGAGCCAGTCGAGCTTGTAGGTGTAGTGCGGGTCGCCGAGTGCGCGGCCGTTCGGCACGTAGAGGCTCCAGAGGCGAACGCCGCCGACCGTGGCACCCATCGCGCGCGCCTCCTGCGGCTGGTCGGGGCCTTCGACGCCCTTGAGGAAGCCCGGCATGCCCGGAAAGCTCGTCTCGACCTGCTCGATCGGCGAGCGGCTCGCGATGGCGACACCGTTCCACTGGTCGAAGCCGTGGATCGCGACCTCGTACCCCTGCGTTTCGAATACTTCGAGGGGGAACTGCTCGGGCTTGCACTTGATCTCCTGCATCGCGAGCACGTCGACGTCTTCGCGCACCATCCAGTCGACGACGCGGGTGACGCGGGTGCGGATCGAGTTGACGTTCCAGGTGGCGATGCGCATGCTTCCAGCGTATGGCAGCCCGCCGATGTGCTCAGGTAAGACGAGGGCCGGTGAGAGCCGCGGGACGACCGCCCAGAGCAGGCCGACCGCCACGAGGGTGACGACGAGTGCGATGAAACCTGCCGCGCGTCCGAGCGTGAAGTCGAAGATGAGGCTCGCGACGCCGGCCGCGAGCAGTGAGACGACGGCGAGATCCGCGAGCACGAGGCCGTTGCCCACGCGCACCATGCGCTCCTTCTGCGCACGGCCGAAGAGCTGCCGGTGCAGGATGACCGGGCCGAGCCCCAGCAGCGTCGCCGCGAAGGCGAGGCCCACGAGCACCAGGTAGAGCACGAGCTGGTAGTCGTCGAGCTCGGTGAAGCGTTGCTGGAACGCCGCCGCCAGCAGGAAGCCACTCATGACCTGGCTGCCGGTCTGCACAGCGCGCATCTCCTGCAGGATGTCGCCCCAGTTGCGGTCGAGGCGTTCGATGCGGCTCTCGTCGCGCCCTTCGCGGGGATCGTCGACCGAGGGATCAGTGGCCATACGCGATGCTACCGCCGGGGCATCCGCCCTGTCAGGGGGTGGCCCGCGGTTTCGGACCGCCGTCTCTCGACGCCGTCTGGCAACGCACTGCCCGAAAGCTGCGAAGATCGGAGGAGAGACCGTGAGCCGGGGGGTGGCCGTGAAGTTCAGCATCGAAGGCGTCGAGGGGCTCCCCGAGATCACGAAGGGGGCCGACCTCGCGGCGCTCATCGACGATGCAGTGCACCTCGACGACGGCGACATCCTCGTCATCACGTCGAAGATCGTCTCGAAGGCCGAGGGCCGCATCGTGCAGCGCCGCCGACCGCGAGCAGGCCATCAGCGACGAGACCGTACGCGTCGTCGCGACCCGCGAGTTCGACGGCGCCGTCACCCGCATCGTCGAGAACCGGCAGGGCATCATCGGCGCGGCCGCCGGGGTCGACGCCTCGAACGCTCCCGATGGCACGGTGCTGCTGCTGCCGGTGGATCCGGATGCCTCGGCGCGCGCGCTCGCCACCGGCATCCGTGCCCTCACCGGCGCCCGCATCGGCGTGATCCTCTCGGACACGCTCGGCCGGCCGTGGCGCGAGGGCCAGACCGACCTCGCGATCGGCGCCGCGGGCGTGCACGTCTTCGACGACCTGCGCGGATCGACGGATGCCGCGGGCAAGCCCCTCGCCGTCACGATGCCGTGCGTCGCCGACGAGCTCGCCGGCGCCGCCGAACTCGTGAAGGGCAAGGCCTCGGGCGTGCCGGTCGCCGTCGTGCGTGGGCTCGGCCACCTCGTGGGCGACCTCGACCTGCCCGGCGCGCGCTCGATCCAGCGGCCCGCCGAGCGCGACCTGTTCCGGGTCGGAGCCGACGAGGCGTACAACGACGGCTATCGCGACGGCTTCGACGAGTCGCAGGCCGAGGGTCCGCTCGCCGCCCCCTGAACCACGGCCCCTCGTGTTCGCGAGAGGATGGAGGGGTGCCAGTACACATCGGCTATGCCGCGATGCTCGAGCGGTTCCCGCCCGCCGAGGCGGTCGCCCTCGCCGCGCTCGCCGAGTCGCACGGGTTCAGGGGCGTGATGGCGACCGACCACTTCCAGCCGTGGGTGCCCGCGCAGGGGGAGTCGTCGTTCGTGTGGAGCGTGCTCGCCGCGATCGGCGAACGCACGACGGGCGACCTCGGGCCGGGGGTGACGACGCCGACGTTCCGGATGCATCCGGCCGTCGTCGCCCAGGCGAGCGCGACGCTCGGCGCCCTCTACCCGGGCAGGCACTGGCTCGGAATCGGCTCGGGCGAGGCGCTCAACGAGCACGTCGTGGGACCCTACTGGCCCGAGGCGCCCGAGCGCATCAACCGCATGTTCGAGGCCGTCGACGTCATCAAGAGGCTCTTCGCGGGCTCCCTCGCGGGCCGCGACGTGCGCCACTCGGGCCAGTACTTCAAGCTCGAGTCGACGCGGCTCTGGACGATGCCCGCGGTCGCGCCCGAGATCCTCGTCGCGGCATCCGGTCCCGTGACCGCTCGTCGGGCGGGCCGCAACGTCGACGGCTTCATCACCATCGGCGCGCCGGCCGAGAAGCTCGCGAACCTGCTCACCCGATTCGCCGAGGGCGCGCGTGAGGGCGGCCGCAATCCCGACGCGATGCCGAAGGTGCTGCAACTGCACCTCTCCTGGGCGGCGACCGACGAGGAGGCCATGCGCAACGCGCTCGTCGAGTGGCCGAACGGGGGGATGCGCATCCCGCGCAGCGACATCCGCTCGCCCTTCGAGTTCGAGCAGCTCGCCCGCACCGTGCGACCCGAGGACTTCGCCGGCCGCATGGTCGTCTCGGCCGACCCCGACCTGCACCGCGCCGAGATCCAGCGCTGCCTCGACGCCGGCTTCAACCGCGTCTACCTGCACAACGCGGGCCGCAACCAGGCGGAGTTCCTCGAGGTGTTCGGCCGCGAGGTGCTGCCGAGGCTCCGCGCGTGAGTGGGGCGAGCTGGGCAGCGGATGCCTCGGCGGCGCCCGTGTCGTGGACCGTCGTGATTCCCGTGAAGGCGCCCGCCGTCGCGAAGTCCCGGCTCAGCCCGGCCGTGCCGCCCGACGCGCGCGCGGCGCTCGCCCGGGCGTTCGCGCTCGACACGATCGCCGCCGCGCTCGCCGCGCGCTCGGTGGAACGCGTCATCGTCGTCGGCGACGACCCGTCGCTCGCGGGCGGCGCTGAGTTCCTCGCCGAGCCGGCCGGGGGGCCGCGCGGCCTGCTGCCGGCGATCCGGTATGCGCTTCGCTCCCTGAGCCCGTCGAGCTCCCTGAGCCTGTCGAAGGGAGCGGATGCCCCGGGGGGTTCCCTTCGACAAGCTCAGGGAACCGGTGTCGCCGTCGCCGTGCTCCTCGGCGACCTGCCCGCCCTGCACCCCGACGAACTCGACGCGGCGCTCGAGGCCGCGTCGCGGCATCCGCTCGCCTTCGTGCGCGACGCCGACGGCACCGGCACGACGCTCGCGACCGCGAACGCGGGCGTCCCGTTCGAGCCGCAGTTCGGGCCCGACTCGGCCGCGCTGCACGCCGCGGCCGGGTTCGTCGAGCTCGAGGCATCCGGCGGCCTCACCCGCGACGTCGACACCGTCGACGCGCTCCAAGCCGTGTTGCACGGCGGGGTCGGCGAGCGGACCGCCGAGGTCGTCGCACACCTCGCCGACTCGCTGCTCGCGCCGGCGCCGACGCCCTCACCTTCGAACGCCACGACCTCCCACCGAAAGGCAACACCATGACGCTCACACTCGGATACAAGGCCTCCGCCGAACAGTTCGCCCCCCGCGAGCTCGTCGAGATCGCCGTCGCGGCCGAGGGCAACGGCTTCGAGTCGGTGTTCACGAGCGACCACTTCCAGCCGTGGCGGCACGAGGGCGGGCACGCGCCGTTCTCGCTCACGTGGATCGCCGCCGTCGGCGAGCGCACGTCCACGATCAGGATCGGCACGAGCGTGATGACGCCGACGTTCCGGTACAACCCGGCCGTGCTCGCGCAGGCGTTCGCGAGCCTCGGATGCCTCTACCCCGGCCGCATCATCGCCGGGTTCGGCACCGGCGAGGCGCTCAACGAGATCGCCACGGGCTTCCGCGGCGCGGGCGAGCAGGACTGGCCCGAGTTCAAGGAGCGCTTCGCGCGCCTGCGCGAGGCCGTTCGGCTCATGCGCGCGCTCTGGACCGACGACGACCAGGTGAGCTTCGAGGGCGAGTACTACTCGACCCACGACGCGTCGATCTACGACCGGCCGGATGCCCCGGTGCCGGTGTACATCGCGGCGGGCGGCCCGACCGTGGCGAAGTACGCGGGGCGCGCGGGCGACGGCTTCATCTGCACCTCGGGCAAGGGCATGGAGCTCTACACCGAGCAGCTCATCCCGGCGGTGAAGGAGGGCGCCGCGGCATCCGCTCGCTCGTACGACGACCTCGACCGCATGATCGAGATCAAGCTCTCCTACGACACGGATGCCTCCGCGGCCCTCGAGAACACGCGGTTCTGGTCGCCGCTCTCGCTCACGCCCGAGCAGAAGCACTCCATCACCGACCCCGTCGAGATGGAGCGCGCCGCCGACGCGCTGCCGATCGAGCAGATCGCCAAGCGCTGGATCGTGGGCAGCGACCCCGACGAGGTCGTCGCGTCGATCAAGACCTACGTCGACGCGGGCTTCAACCACCTCGTGTTCCACGCGCCGGGGCACGACCAGCTTCGCTTCCAGGAGCTCTTCGCGCGCGACCTCGCGCCGCGCCTGCGCGCGCTCTGACGCCGCGGGCGCGCGTCGCGGCTACGGGCTGGGCCGCTTCGCGACGGGCGGCGCCGCCGGCGGCGGTCAGCCTGCCGGACTGACCACCAGCCCCGTGCCGCCGCCACGGCGCACGGGTTCGGCGACGGCGGTCATCAGCCCGCTCGAGTCGACTTCGATGGCCGCTGCGGCCCCGATCTGGGAGGCGGAGGTGCCGGCTGCGCCGACCAGCGTCAGGCCTTGGCCGAATGGCGCGAGGTCGTCGGCGTAGGCGGCGATGAACTCTGCCTCGGCCGCGGTCGTGATGGCGCCCGGGGTCGTCGTGGAGTTCCGCTGCGATGCCCGCGGCGCCGCCACCGCCTCAGGCAGGGTCATCCCGAGGTCGATGCGGTTCATGAGGATCTGGACCACCGTCGTGATGATCGTGGCGCCGCCGGGCGAGCCGAGCACGTACCGCACCTCGCCGCCGTCGAGCACGATCGTGGGCGACATCGACGAGCGCGGGCGCTTGCCCGGTTCGACGGTGTTCGGGTCGGCCGGGTTGGGCACGAAGTTGAAGTCGGTCAGCTCGTTGTTGAGCAGGAAGCCGCGGCCGGGAACCGTCATCGCCGACCCGCCGGTCGACTCGATCGTGAGCGTGTACGCGACCGCGTTGCCCCACTGGTCGACGACCGAGAGGTGCGTCGTCGAGAGGTTCTCGGTGCCCTCCCGCTCGCCGAGGGCCACGGCATCGCACCCGGCCGCGTCGAGCGCGCCGGCCGGAACCGGCTTCGGCGACGCCTGGAGCGGGTCGATGGTGCAATCGCGGGCGTCGGCGAAGTCCTGGCTGAGCAGGATCTCGGTCGGCACGTCGACGAACGCCGGATCGCCGACGTATGCGTTGCGATCAGCGAACGCGCGTGCCGTCGACTCGAAGTACAGGTGCAGTGCCTGTCCGACGTCGGCAGAGGCAAGATCATGGTTCTCGAGGATGTTCAGTGCTTCGCCGACGGTCGTGCCGCCCGACGACGAAGGCGCGATGCCGAAGACGTCGAGGCCGCGATACTCCACGTGCGTCGGTGCCTGCTCGAGCACCTCGTAGGCGGCGAGGTCGTCGGTCGTCATGAAACCGGCCGGCGCGGGCAACGTCGAGACCGAGCGGTCGATGCGGGGCTCCTGCACGATGTCGGCCATCTCGGCCGCGAGGTCACCCTCGTAGAACGCCTCGGTGCCCCGCAGCGCGATGAGCCGCAGTGTTCGGGCGAGGTCGAGGTTGCGGAAGGTCGAGCCGACCTCGGGTGCGTCGCCGCCGGGAAGGAACAACTCGGCAGTGTCGGGGAACGCCGTGAACCGGGCCCGGTTCTCGAGGGTCTGGAGGCGGAACGTCTCGTCGACCGTGAACCCCTTCGTTGCAAGCAGGGTGGCCGGCTTGAGCATGTCGCGGAGTGACTCCGTGCCGAACCGGTCGAGCGCGGCCTCCCACGTCGCGAGCGTGCCCGGCACGCCGACCGAAAGCCCCGATGACACGGCGTTCGCGAAGGGATACGGCTGCCCGGTCGCCGGGTCGATGAATGCGTTCGTCGGCATTCCCGCGGGCGCGGTCTCGCGTCCGTCGATCGTGGTCACCTCTCCGGTCGCCGCGTCGAAGTAGACGAAGTACCCGCCACCGCCGATGCCTGCGCTGTACGGCTCGGTTACGCCCAACGCGGCGGCTGTTGCCACTGCGGCGTCGACCGCGTTGCCGCCGTCGCGAAGCACCTCGAGTCCGATGGCGCTGGCCGACGCATCGACGGATGACACGGCACCGCCCTGGCCAACCGAGGTCGACGGTGCCGGTGGTGTCGGTCGTCCCGTCACGACGGTCGCACCAGGCGGAGCGGCGAACGATTGCGCGGATGCCGGCGCCGCCGTAGCGACGGCCCCGACGGCGAGCGTGCCGGCGAGAGCGAGTGCCATGCGGCGGAGAGCGGAGCGGCGACGAACGACGACGTTGATCATGAATCTCCCTCGAACCGGGTACAACGGTCCGCTTAACGTAGACCCGGGCCGTGCCCCCCGGCAACGGTCGGTGCGCCTGCTCGCCGAGCGAGGTGGTCCCGATCCTGAGTGTTGTCCACGGAACCTCGCGGGTGGGCCAGACGCGGCGTACCCTGAGAGCATGAGCCCACAGGGCACCAGATCTTCACGGAAATTCGGCCGCTGGATCCCCGCCATCGCCGCACCGATCGTGATCGGCCTCGGGGTCGTGCTCGTGCCGATGCAGGCGAATGCGGCGGTCGACCTCCCCGATCTCACGCCCGCCGAACTCCTGGAGTTCGCGGCGTCGAGCGAGGTCGAGGCACTGAGCGGCACGATCGAGCAGAAGTCCGAGCTGGGATTGCCCGACCTGTCGGGGCTCACAGGCGTGACGAGCGGCGCTGGCAGCGCCGCAGAGACGGCCGGCGGCGGGGAGGGGACATCCGCCGCCGACCTTGACGACCTGATCTCACTTGCGACCGGCAGCCATACCGCGCGAGTTTACCTCGATGGCTCGAACGCGCGCCTGCAGGTGCTCGACCGGCTCGCAGAGCGCGATGTGTACCTCTCCGAGACGGGCGCCTGGATCTACGACTCGGCCGAGGAGGCCGCGACGCACGTCACGCTGCCCGAGGGCACCGATCTCGACGCGCTCGAAGGCAGAGGCCAAGCAACATGCCGACGAGGCGAGAGCCCGCGCCGAAGCCGAGGCCGGCGCGCCGCTGCCGACGCCCGAAGAGATGCTCGACCAGGCGCTCGCACGACTCGATGAGACCACCGAGGTCACGGTCGGCACCGACGCCCGCGTGGCCGGGCGCGAGGTCTACGAGCTCGTGCTCACTCCGCGCGACGCAGACACGCTGGTGGGCGAGGTCTCGGTCGCGATCGACGGCGACACCGGTGAGGCGCTCGCCGCATCGGTCACCGCCCGCGGCGCCGACGACGCCCGCCTTCAGCGTCGCGTTCACCGACGTCTCCTTCGAGGCCCCGGATGCCTCCGTGTTCGCGTTCACCCCGCCCGACGGCACCACGGTGACCGAGCAGGTCGTGCCCATTCCGACCGCGGCCGAGCTCGAGCAGTGGAAGGCCGAGGCGGAGTCCGGCACGAGCCCCGACGGCGCGTCGCGGCCGACCGTGCACGGCGAGGGCTGGTCGGCTGTGGTCGAGTTGCCGGCCGGAACGGCTAGTGCCGCAGGCCTCGGCGCCGAGGCATCCGCGATGCTCGACACCCTGACCGAACCCGTCGACGGCGGACGCATCCTCTCGACCTCGCTCGTCACCGTGCTCCTCACCGACGACGGCCGCGTGTTCGCCGGCGCGGTGACCGCCGACCGACTTCTGGACGCCGCCGCGAGCGGTAGCTGACGGGCAGCCGCGCGTGCCCGACCTGGCGATCGAGACGCACGGCCTCACGAAGCGTTTCCGTTCCCAGCTCGCCGTCGACGGCCTCGACCTCGTGGTGCCGCAGGGCGCGGTGTTCGGATTCCTCGGGCCGAACGGCTCGGGCAAGACGACCACGATCCGGATGCTCCTCGGCCTCGTCGCGGCGACCGCGGGCGGTGCCCGCGTGCTCGGCGCCGACATGCCCCGTCACGTCGACTCGGTGCTGCCCCGCGTCGGCGCGCTCGTCGAGGGGCCGGCCTTCTCGCCGTACCTCTCCGGTGCGGCGAACCTGCACCGGTTCGACGCCGCAGACCGGCACGCCCCGCGCCGCACTCGCGCGACGCGCGTCGCCGACGCGCTCGATCGCGTCGGCCTCTCGCACGCCGCGCAGAAGAAGGTGCACGCCTACTCGCTCGGCATGAAGCAGCGGCTCGGGCTCGCGAACGCGCTGCTCATGCGACGTGAGCTCCTCGTGCTCGACGAGCCGACGAACGGCCTCGACCCGCAGGGCACGCGCGAGGTGCGGGCGCTCATCCGCTCGTTCGCCGACGACGGCACGACGGTGTTCGTGTCGAGCCACCTGCTCGCCGAGGTCGAGCAGGTGTGTTCCCACGTCGGCGTGATGAGCGCGGGTCGCCTCGTCGCGCAGGGCACGCTCGAGGAGTTCCGCAGCGACGGTGAGGCGCGGGTGCTCGTGCGCACGCCCGATGCGGGCCGCGCCCGCGAGGTGCTCGCCCGGCTCGGGCTGGCTGACGGGGGCGACGACAGGGTCGGTGGGGGCATCCGCTCGATGGATGCGGCGGGTGCGACGGGTGCGACGCGATGCGACGGGTGCGACGGATGCGACGGGTCGACGGATGCGACGCGATGCGGTGGGCGCGACGCGTGCAACCGATGCGACGGATGCCGCGGGCGATGCGCTCATCGCAGCGCGCCTCGGCGCGACCACGATCCCGCCCGAGGCGATCGTGGCGGCGCTCGTCGAGGCCGGCGTGCGCGTGCGCGGCTTCGAGCTCGAGCGGGCGAGCCTCGAGCAGCGGTTCGTGGAGCTCACGGGCGAGGGGTTCGACGTTGTCCAGTGAGGCGGCGGGTGCGCAGGTCGCGGCCGCGAGCGCCACGAGGTCGGGCGGCGGCGGCACGATCTCGCTCCTCGGCTCCGAGCTGCTCACGCTGTTCCGGCGCCGCCGCACGTGGGCGATGCTCGGAGCGCTCGCGCTCATCCCGATCCTCATCGCCGTCGCGCTCCGCGTCGCGGGCCCATCTCCGAGCGGTCGAGGCCCGGCGTTCCTCGACCAGATCACGAACAACGGTCTCTTCGTCGGCGTCACGGCGATCACGGTCGCGATCCCGCTCTTCCTGCCGCTCACGATCGGGGTGGTCGCGGGCGACTCGATCGCCGGTGAGGCGAGCCACGGCACACTCCGTTACCTCCTGATCGCGCCGGCGGGGCGCATCCGTCTGCTCCTCGTGAAGTACGCGGCGGCCGCAGTGTTCTGCGCGGCCGCGACCCTCACGGTCGTCGTGGTCGGCACGCTCATCGGCTGGGCGCTCTTCCCGATCGGGCCGGTGACGCTCCTCTCGGGCACGACCGTGAGCGTCGGGGAGGGACTCGCGCGTTTCCTCGCGATCGCCGCGTACGTGACCGTGTCGCTCCTCGGCCTGTCGGCGATCGGACTCTTCCTCTCGACGCTCACGACGGTGCCCGTCGGTGCGATGGCGGCCACGGCGATCCTCGCGGTCGCCGCGCAGATCGTGGGCGCGCTGCCGCAGCTCGAGTGGCTGCATCCGTGGCTCTTCACCTACTACTGGCTGGGTTTCGCCGACATCCTGCGGCAGCCGCCGGTGTGGGACTCGTTCGCCGACAACGCGCTCCTGCAGGCCGGCTACCTCGTGGTGTTCGGCGCGCTCGCGATCGGCCGGTTCCTCACGAAGGACGTGCTGTCCTGAGGTTCGCGAGGTCGGCAGCGGCGGCGGTCGCCGAGGCACGACGCTCGCCGAAGCTCGGCGGCAGCCTGCAGTAGTCGTAGAAGTACCGCCGGGGCGCCGACTCGTCGGTGACGTCGACGATGACGTTCGCGCCGGCCATCGGCAGTTCGTCTCCCGCGAGCGTCCAGACCGAGAAATGCCAGATGCCTCGCACCGAGTCGTTCAGCAGGCGACGTCCGTCGACCAGGAGCACCGTGTCGGCGCTCTCGGCACCTGGAAAGACACTGGCGCGGAACGGCTCGACGGTCTCGCGCCGCAGCATCGCCTCATCGACCTCGCCCACCGAGGCCCGCACGACGAACTGCCTCCGTTCGCCGAGCACCGTCGCCAGATCGTCGGCGAAGCGCGCCGCGGGCTCGTCGGACGCGCCCTCGACGGCCGCGAGCCGCCGGCCGGCCCACGAGTTGTGCAGGAACTCGTCGGCCATGGAGTCGAGAAGCGCCCGCCGATTCTCACTCAGCTCACCCATGCGATCAAGGCTACGCCTGGCGGTCAACCGGCGCGCGGGCAACCGTCGAGTAGGCGATGAGCGGGCGCCCGGTCGACGGATGCTCCAGCACCTGCGCCTCGACGCTCCACACTTCGCGGATCAGGGCGGGCGTGAGCACCTCGCGCGGCGCGCCGGCTGCCATCACGCGACCGCTCGCGAGCACGATGACGTGGTCGGCGTAGCTCGCCGCGAGCGAGAGATCGTGCAGCGCCGCGAGCACGGTGAGCCCGCCGTGCGCGAGCTCGCGCAGGAGTCCGAGGACGGTGAGCTGGGCGTGCACGTCGAGGTGGTTCGTGGGCTCGTCGAGGAGCAGCAGCTCGGGTTCCTGTGCGAGGGCGCGGGCCAGGTTCACCCGCTGGCGTTCGCCGCCCGACAGCGAGGCGTACTCGCGGTCGGCGAGCTCGACGAGCCCGGTGTCCTCGAGGCAGCGGCGTACGACCGTGCGGTCGTGCTCGTCCGGTCCGGCGAACGCGCCGAGATAGGGTGTGCGGCCGAGGGCGACGACCTCGGCGACGCGGAGGCCGGGAGCATCGTGCACTTCCTGTTCGGCGAGCGCGATGACGCGGGCGCGCTCGCGGCGGCGGAGAGCGGCGAGGTCGCGCTCGCCGAAACGTGCTGCCCCGGCATCCGTTCGCTCGACGCCGGCGATGAGGTGCAGCAGCGTGCTCTTGCCGGCGCCATTCGGCCCGAGCAGGGCGCCGACCGTTCCGGCCGGGATCGTGCAGTCGACGCCATCGATGATGAGTCGCGACCCGCGCGAGAAGCGGATGCGGTCGACCCGGAGGCCGTCGGTGCTGCGGCCGTCGGTGCTGCGGCCGTCGGTACCGCGTGCGTCGGTAGCTGCGGGCGCCGGTCACGAGAGCCGTCGATTCCGGAGCATGAGCACCGCGAAGACGGGCCCGCCGATCAGGGCGGTGAGGATGCCGACGGGCAGCTCGCGCGGGTCGAACAGGGTGCGCGCGCCGGTGTCGGCCCAGATGAGGAAGAGCGCGCCCGCGAGCGCCGAGAGCGGCAGCAGCGCGCGGTGACGGGAGCCGACGAGCAGGCGCACCGCGTGCGGCAGGATGAGTCCGACGAAGCCGATCGCGCCGCTCACCGCCACGAGCCCGCCCGTGAGCAGCGCCGTGCCGGTGAGGAGCCACGCGCGACTGCGGCCGACATGCACGCCGAGCGCGGCGGCCGCGGTGTCGCCGAACGCGAACGCGTCGAGCGTCTTCGCGCTCGCGAGCAGCGGCACGCCGATCACGATCACGGCGCCGCCCGCGATGGCGACCGAGGTCCAGTCCGTGCCCGCGAGCGAGCCGAGCAGCCAGTTGAGGATCTCGCGGTAGCTGTCGCCGGTCGCACTCCAGAAGATGACGAGGCTCGTGATCGCCCCGAACACGGATGACACGGCGAGCCCCGCGAGCACGGTGCGGGTCGGGGTGAGGGCGCCGGCCGCGTTCGCGAGGGCGAGCGTCGCGACGAGGGCGACGAGGGCGCCGGCGAACGCGGCGAACGGGAGCAGGAGCCCCACGCCGAGCACGATCACGACGACCGCGCCGACCGAGGCGCCCGAGGAGAGGCCGAGAAGGTAGGGGTCGGCGAGGGGATTGCGGGTGAGCGCCTGCATGACCGCGCCGCACAGGGCGAGGCCGGCACCGACCGCCGCGGCGGTGAGCACGCGAGGCATCCGGAGCTCCCAGACGATGCCGTCGCGCAGCGGGCTGAGCGTCGGCTCGCCGATGCCGAGATGCGCGAGCACGCTCGCCCACACGTCGGCAGGGCTCAGGCCGGCCGGACCGATCGTGACGGCGACGACGATGGATGCCACGAGCAGCACGCTGAGCGCGACCGCCCACGTCGCGGTGCGCACGCCGGTGCCGCCGCGTCCTCGCCTCGCCCGACCTCCCGGCCGAGGGCCGCTCAAACAGGCCGCCGAGCTCACGACCGCCCGGCACACCTGTTTCGGGTGCCGCCTCGGCGAGTCCGCCTGTTCGCGAGGCGGGGCGGAAGCGTCATCAGGAGCCGAGCGACCTCCAGCTGGTCGACGATCGACGCCACCGCGTCGACGTTGCGAACGCCCGCCTCGGTCGACGGGAAGTCGACGATGACATACCGATGCTGCTGCACCGCCGGGCAGCGCCGCGGTCGCCGCGTTCGACTCGAGGTGCGCGATCTTCGCCTCGGCGGTGTTCCACGCGGCATCCACGAGCACGATCACGTCGGGATTCGCCTCGACGATCGCCTCCCACCCCATCGACGTCCAGGTGTCCTCGACGTCGGCCGCGACGTTCTCGAGACCGGCGGCCTCCATGATCATCTGCGGCGCGCCGATGCCCGCGCCGACGAAGGGGGTGTCGTCGCCCGAGCTGTACCAGAGCGCGGTGAGCCCGTCGGTGTTCGGCTCGATCGCGTCGAGCGCGGCGCGCTGTTCGGTGACGAGGTCGGCCGCGGCATCCGGAACGCCGAAGATCGCGCCCGCCTCCTCGAATTCGCGGAACACCTCGTCGAACGTGAGCGGGTTCGGCATGTATCCCTCGCCCTTGCAGGCCGCGGGTGCGACGTAGCTCTGCACCCCGAGCGCGGCGAGTGCGTCGCGGTCGCCGGCGCCCTCGGCCGTGAGGTTCGACTCCCACCCGGCGAACACGAGGTCGGGTTCGGCCGAGAGCGTGACCTCCTGCGAGGGCACGTTGTCGGAGAGCATGACGAGGTCGGATGCCGCATCCGCATAGGCCTCGGGCACCGGCCCGTCGCTGAACGCCGTGCCGATCACCCGGTCCTCGAGTCCGAGCGCGAGCATGAGCTCGAGCGTCGACGACTTCACGGTGACCACCCGCTCGGGCGCGGCCTCGAAGGTCACCTCGGTGCCGCAGTTGTCGATCGTCAGCGGGAAACCGGATGCCCCGGCGCCGCCGGTCGCGGTCGCGGCATCCGTGTCACCGGAGTCGGCGCCGCTGCCGCTCGCGCACCCGGCGAGCAGGAGGGCCGCGATCGGAACGACGAGGAGCGGTGCGGAGCGTGCGTGGCGTGCGGAGCGCGCGTGGCCTGCGTAGCGTGCGGGGCGCCGCCGAGCGAAGCGGGAAATGGGCATGAAGCCTCCGGGACGGTGTGCAAGTGGTGTTCCGACGATGTCGGCGACTCGCGACCCAATCCCGGGCCACACGCACCGGTCAGATCCAGACCGGCGGGTCATTCACATCCTATGCCCGGCTCCCCTGCCCGGCTACGCCAAACCGAGCATCACGGATGCCGCGATCGCGAGCACCGCGCCAGCGGCCTGGGTGCGACTCACCCGTTCGCGCAGCACCGCCCACGCGAGCACGACGGTGGCGACCGGGTAGAGGTTCACGAGCACCGCGACGACGGCGACGTTGCCCGCGTGGAGTGCGATCATCAGCAGCGCGTTCGCGCCACCGATCAGCACACCCGCCAGCGCCGCGAGTCGTCGGGCCCGCCGGATCGATGCGGCGGGGTCACTCTGGCGTGGCGTCAGCGTCGGCGTCGGCGTCGGCGTCGTGATCGGAGTCGCCGCCGCGTCGAGGCGAGCCGGCACCGCGGGGGAGCCGTGCACGTCGAGCACGCCGACGAGCCGCTTGACTGCGGGACTGACCCGAACGGCAGCGACCAACGCGAGCAGCAGCACGAGTCCGACCGCGGTGTCGAGGAACACCGGAATGAGCGCCGACGACTGCGGCGCGCTGTCGAGCGCGACGGTGGCGAAGCCGAAGCCCACTCCCGCGATCACGGCGAGCACGACGGTGCGCGGTTTCACGCCGCCGACGTGTACCCGACGCTCGACGCCGATGAGCACCGACGCGACGAGCGCGAGTGCGATCGCGACCCAGGCGAGCGGACGCAGCGTCTCGCCGACGACGACCGTCGCGACGACCGGCACGACCGAACTGAGCAACGCGATGAGCGGGGTCATGAGCGAGATCGGCCCTGCCGCCAGCGCCGCGTAGAACGCGAGGAAGCTGATGACGGCGAGCACTCCCGCGACCACGCCACCCCCGATGGCGGCAGCCGACCATTCACCGCCGGACACCGCCGTCGCGACCCCGATGACCACCGCGGCGAACGCGTAGTTGATCGTCGTCGCGACGAGCACCGGGATGCGGCGGGCGGCGACGCCGCCCATGAAGTCGGCGACGCCGTAGAGCAGCGCTGCTCCGAGGGCGAGTGCGACGATCAGCAGCACCGCGTCCCGCCGATCACACGTTCCCTCCCGCGCGACCGCGCGCGGCGGCGAAGTCGATGGCCGCGCCCGCGAGCGCGGCCGAGGTGTCGAGGTCGCGCATCCACAACGGGACGGATGCCGCGGGCAACCCGGATGCCTCGAGCGCCGGCACCGCCGCGGCATCCGCCTCGTCGACGAGCCACCCGTCGAGCAGGCCGCCCGCCGCTCGCGAACCGTAGTGCCGGCCGACGGCCTCGGCGCTCGTCTCGACGCCGATGGCGGGCAGGCACGCGTCGGCCATGCCGCGCACGACCTTGCCGCCGATGATGGGCGAGACGCCGACGACCGGCGCGGAGGTCTCGGCGAGCGCCTCGCGGATGCCGTGGATCGAGAGGATCGTGCCGATCGAGACCACCGGGTTCGAGGGTGCGACGAGCACGAGATCGGCGCCGACGATCGCCTCGATGACGCCCGGTGCCGGACGCGCCACGTCGATGTTCCGCTGCCGGAACGCGACGGCGGGCAGCGACGCGCGGTATCGCGTCCACCATTCCTGGAAGTGCAGCTCGCGCTCGCCTGCCGGAACGTCGGCGTCGGCCACCTCGACGTACGTGTCGACCTCGGTGTCGGTCGCCGGCAGCAGGCGAACGCCGAGCGGCCACCGGGTCTGCAGGCGAGCGGCGACCTCCGACGGTGTCGCGCCCTCGCGGAGCCACGACGTGCGGGCGAGGTGCGTGCCGAGATCGAGGTCGCCGAGCGTGAACCACGGCCAGCCGACGCCCCACTCGCGGAGCTCCGCGGCGACCCGCTCGGTCTCGCCCGCGCGGCCCCACCCGCGCTCGGTGTCGTTCACGCCGGCGAGCGAGTACAGCAGCGAGTCGAAGTCGGGCATGAGCCTGACACCCGCGAGCCAGAGGTCGTCGCCGGTGTTCACGATCACGGTGACGGATGCCTCGGTGCCGCCATTCCCGTCGGGCCAGCGCCTGGCGCACTCCTCACGAACGCCGCGCACGAAGCGCGACCCTCCGACACCGCCCGCGAGCACCGTGATCTGCACCCTGTCACGCTACCCCGGCGCGTGAGGTGAGTCATCGGCGGCTGTGACCGGTTCGAGCCGGGTGCCAAAGTACGCAAGATCCATGCAGGGCGGGTCCACACCGGCCGGAACCTTGCGGTTCGTGCCTCATCCACTCCAGCTGGGCGCCGCCTACCGCGTACCGCGCGCGTCGCGCCGCAGCGTCATGCGGCTCCCGTCTGAACATGCAGTTCGGGTATCTCGTATCGTGCTCGTCCGCCGAGTCGTGGGGTCTGTGTGCGGGTCGACGTGTGGTGGTGGGATGAACCAGATCTTCCCGTCGGTCGTGCGGATGCCCCATGCTTCGCGGTGCATCGTGTGGTGGCAGAAGCTGCAGAGCAGGACTCCGTTGGCGAGGTCGGTGGGTCCGGTGTCGCGTTCCCACCACTGGATGTGGTGGGCTTGGACGTAGGCGATGTTCTGGCCGCAGGAGGCGCAGCCGCCGTCGCGTTCGCCGAGGGCGAGGCGCTGCGCGCGGCTGAAGAAGCGTGCGGCACGGCCGAGGTCGAGCGGGACGCTGTCGCCGCCGAGGACCGCGGGGATGAGTTCGGCGTCGGCGGCCATCCGGCGTGCGGTGGCGGCGGAGATGGGCTGTTCGATGCCGTCGATGCGGGCGTGCCCGAGACCGTCGAGGAGGGTGTCGAGGTTCATCCGGACGACGACGGTGGTCTTCGCGAGCGGGGTGAGGGTCTGCGTGCAGCCGAGGGTGTGCCGGGCGAGCGCGGCGAGCGCGTCGGCTTGGATCTGCGGGATCGAGCGGTGGTCGTCGAGCACCGGGTGCGGTTCGCATGCGGTGGGTTCGCGTCGGCGGAGGACGTCGCTTGTGAGTGCCTCGATCGCGGCTTTCACGGGGGCGGCGCTCTCGGGGTCGAGGCGGGCGTGCAGGTGCACCATGCCGTTGCCGTCTTCCCGGATCGTGAGCGAGCGTTCCTGGCGGAGCTGGTCTTCGCGGGGTTCGACGCCGTCTTGGTCCAGTCGCGCTTCGGCCTCGCGGACCCCGCGCAGGAGGAGCTCGAGCGGCACCTGTGCGGCGAGGTCGACGAGCGCCGCCTCCACAACATCGGCGAGGGCGGGGTCGGCGCGGACCGCGACCCGGTCGAGCATCGCGGTGATCGCGGATGCCGCGTCGACACCGATCTCGCCCGACTCGAGGGCGGCGGCGACGTGCGGATGCCGCGACGGCACCCGCTGCCGCTGAACGTCTGCCGTTCCGCGGTCGCGGTGCCGACCGCGATCAGCTTCGCCGCGTCGCCACGCGAGACTCCGGTCGACGCCGCGATGAGGCGGACCGGGTTGTGGAAGCCCTGCGCCTTCGCGAGCCCGGTGTCGCCGAACTCCGGGCCCGAGCGTTTCGCGACCTCGGCGGCCACCCGGGCCAGCAGCGCGTCGGCATCGCGGCGCACCCGCGCGAGCAGATCGGTGACGCGCACGAGCCCGGCGTCGCTCATCTGCTCGACCTCGACCTGCACCCCGCCCGCGATCACCCCGAACGCCGGCAGCGCCTCAGCCCACGCCACACGCAGCGCCGCGAGATCACGCTCGAGGGGCTGCAGGGGCTGTTCCATGCTTCGATCCTGCACCCACCCACCGACATTCGAACCGCGACAGAAAGCACCTCTGATCAGGAATGATTGCTGTGGAGAAATCGAGCAGAATCGCCACCTGTTGGAGGACAAGTCGCCGCGACGTCAGCCCGACGTTCACCGCCTGCGCATGCGGCCGACGACGTGGATCGGTGAGGATGCGCCCGGGCTGGTTCACGTCGAATGCGCCACGGGCGGTCGCCACGATCTGCTTCGCGCACCGCTCCTCATCGCGCTCGGAGAGCAGCTTGATCCACGGGAACGGCACCGAGAGGCGGTCGACGAGAGACCCGGTCTCATCGAGGGATACGGCGATCAGCTGTGCTGCAAGGCGGAGCACGAGTTCGCGCTGTTCGTCATCATGCTTCGTCAGCAAGACGAGAGTCTCGCCGTCGCGACGCGTGACATCGATCGGGCCGGCCTCAGCTTGCGCGAAGACGGCGGCGGAGTGCTTCGAGAGCTCGGAGGAGCGCACAACACGGCGACGAGGGGCGAGGGCGGCGGGAGGCATGCGGTTCATCCTATTCCGAACACATTCCGAATTCAAGCTCGGTTCCGTGGTCCTTCCGCCTTCAGCAGTTCGTCGCCAGTCCCATTCAGGAAGCTGCTTGGTCTCGATCGACCCGGCGACCTACCATTAATGCGGAGGCGAGATACCCGGGGGCCGGGAGCGGGATTCGGCAGCAGCCGCCCGATGGCGACGGCAGGGGAGCGACCTACGTGGGGGCAGCAACTCACGTAGGAGCACGCGCCGCCGGCTTTCCGCCCGACCACCATTGCCCAATGGAGGAAGCTGATGACTACAACCATTATCGGGGTCGGGAACATCGGAAGCCCGCTCGCACGTCACCTGGTCCAACACGGCGAACCGGTCGTTCTCGCCGCTCAGGACGAGTCGCATGCCGAGGCGCTGGCGGATGAGCTCGGCGATCTGGCGAGCGCCGCGTCGGTCCGTGACGCGATCGCCGCCGGCGACGCCGTCGTGCTTGCGACCTGGCTGGAGCAGGACAGAGGGCTCGTTCCGGAGATCGCGGACCTTCTCGACGGCAAGGTCGTCATCGATCCGTCCAATCCCGTCGGCTATGACGACGGCAAGCCCGTCCGGACCCTTCCCGCCGGAGTGTCTTCCGGCTCGGTCGTCGCCGGCCTGCTTCCCGACCGGCGCTCACTTCGTGAAGGCGTTCGGGACGCTCAACGCCGGGTCGTTCGCCGACGAGGCCGATCGCGCCCCACGGCGCGCCGCCATGTTCTATGCGACCGACGATGCGGCTGCCGCGACGGAAGCCGAACGCCTGATCATCGCTGCCGGGTTCGATCCGGTCCCGGCTGGAGGCGTTGCAGACGCGGGCCGCTTGGAGGTTCCCGGCGGCGACCTTCACCAGAACGGCGGACTGAACGGGCGGGTCATCGATCGCGACGAAGCACGCGCAGCCGCCGCTGCTCCCGCGCCGCCTGCCGGATAGGGATAGCGAGCAGCCCTCAGTAGCCGCCCGCAACCAGATGCTGCGCCGCTGCGGCGAGCGCGTCCGCGACCTCGTCGGCACCCTCCCGCACCATGCCGACGGTGACGCGCACGAACTCGCCCGCAGGGCGCGGCCGCGAGCCGCCGGCCGGCGAGGCATCCGCCCCGTTCCGAAGCGACGCCGCGAGGAACGGCGACCCCGCGGCGACGCGGATGCCCGCCGCCGCGAGCTGCACGAGCGCCGATCGCTCGCTGAGCACCGGCATCCAGAGGTTGACGCCGTCGGCCGGCGCGACCGCCACGCCGCGTGCGCGCAACGCATCCCCGAGCGCCCGCTGCCGCGAGAAGTACTGGCGCCGCGCCTCGGCGACCGTATCGATCGACGTGCCGTCGGTGAGCAGGTCGAGCAGGATCGTCTGGAGCATCCGCGACGTCCAGCCGGGTCCGAGCATGCGGCGTGCCACGACGCGCTCGATGAGCTCGCGCGGCCCGCCGATCGCCCCGATACGCAGGTCGGGGCCGTGCGACTTCGAGAAGCTCCGCACGTGCACCACCCGGCCGGGCAGCGAGGTGCCGAGCGTCACGTCGCCCTCGGTCGAGATGAGCCCGGAGTGGTCGTCCTCGATGACCACGAGGTCATCGACCCGTGAAGCGGTGCGGATGACCCGGGCGAGTTCTTCCGCGCGCGAAACCGTCATCGACACGCCGGTCGGATTCTGCGCGCGCGGCTGCAGCAGCACCGCGACGGGGCGGCGGTGGAGGGCACGCGCGAGGTCGTCGGGGCGCATGCCGGCCCCGTCGAGCGCAACCGGCACGGCCTCGGCGCCGAGCAGGTCGAGCAGGTCGAGGAACGGCGGGAAGCCGGGGCTCTCGACGACGACGCGGTCGCCGTAGCGCACGACCTGGTCGAGGGTGCGCGAGATCGCGTCGAGCGCGCCGTCGACGACCATGATCGACTCCGCCGCCGACGGCCACGACGCGGCCAGCACCGCCGCGAGCGCAGGGATCACCGGCTCCGCCTGGTAGCTGCCGGTCTCCGCCCGTGCCGACACGCGCGACAGCGCGGGACCGAGGGCCGGCAGGAGCAGCGGGTCCGGCGTGCCGCGGGAGAGGTCGAGGCGCACCGGGTCGCCGGGCCCGGCCATGCCGCGCATGCGAGGCGCAAGTCGGTTCGCGGATGCCCCGCGCACGAAGCTGCCCGCGCGCCCGCGCGACTCGATCATCCCGGCGCGGGCGAGCGCCTGCCACGCCTGGCTCACGGTCGCGGGGCTGACGCCGAGCGCGGCTGCGAGACCCCGCACGGTCGGCAGGCGGCTGCCGGCCGCAAGATCGCCGGTGTTCACGAGGCGGGCGATGACCCCTGCGATGCCCCGCGGAGTCGTGTCGGGGAACTCGGCGAGCGCGGTCAGCGCGGTCAGCGCAGGGACATCCACACCGACGGCATCCGAATGAATACCCGACACGACCATTGCCTCCTCACGGAGCAAGGGACAGGATAAGTAACCACAACGTCACAGAGTGAAACACAAGAGAAATGTTCACGCCGAAGAATAACAGAACGGGTCGCGAGTCCCGTTCGGTCTCAAAGGAACTCCCTCGGCACAACCCTCTCGGTGTCACAGCATCGCCCGGTGAGCACGTGAGCGAACACCTCATGCGCACCGAGCGGCGGCAACGGCGCCGACCGACTCAGGAGGCAACATGACGATCGTCCGAGCGGCCATCACGCAGACGACCTGGACCGGCGACAAGGAGTCGATGATCCGGAAGCACGAGCAGTTCGCCCGCGACGCCAAAGACCAGGGCGCAGAGGTGATCTGCTTCCAGGAGCTCTTCTACGGCCCGTACTTCGGCATCACCGAAGACGCCAAGTACTACGACTACGCCGAGCCCGCCGACGGCCCGATCGTGCAGCGCTTCGCGGGGCTCGCGAAGGAGCTCGGCATGGTGATGATCCTCCCGATCTACGAGGAGGAGCAGCCCGGTGTCTACTACAACACCGCGGTCGTCGTCGACGCCGACGGCACGATCCTCGGCTCGTACCGCAAGCACCACATCCCGAACCTCGACAAGTTCTGGGAGAAGTTCTACTTCCGCCCGGGAAACCTCGGCTACCCCGTGTTCCACACCGCCGTCGGGCCGGTGGGCGTCTACATCTGCTACGACCGGCACTTCCCCGAGGGATGGCGCGAGCTCGGCCTCAACGGCGCGCAGATCGTCTTCAACCCGAACGCGACGAAGCCGGGCCTCTCGAACCGTCTCTGGGAGATCGAGCAGCCGGCCGCCGCTGCCGCGAACGGCTACTTCGTCGCGGCCGCCAATCGCGTCGGCCTCGAGGACAACGAGTACGGCGACCTCGCGGTGAACTTCTACGGCAAGAGCCAGTTCGTCGACCCGCAGGGCAACATCGTCGGCGGCTACGGCTCCGAGGAGCACGAGGAGGTCGTCGTGCGCGACCTCGACCTCGACATGATCCGGCAGGTGCGCAACGCCTGGCAGTTCTACCGCGACCGCCGGCCCGAGTCGTACACGTCCATCCCGAAGCCGTAGGAGTCCTGATGACCACCACCCTCATCACCGGCGGAACCGTCGTCAGCGCGACCGGTCGTGTCACGGCCGACGTGCTCATCGACGGCGAGCGCATCGTCGCCGTGCTGGAGCCCGGCAGCACCCTGCTGGGAACGGATGTCGCGGCATCCGTCGACCGCGTCATCGACGCGACCGGCAAGTACGTGATCCCCGGCGGCATCGACGCGCACACGCACATGCAGCTGCCGTTCGGCGGCACCGAGGCATCCGACACCTTCGAGACCGGAACCCGTGCGGCCGCGTGGGGCGGCACGACCTCGATCATCGACTTCGCGGTGCAGACCTACGGGCAGAAGATCCAGGACGGACTCGCCGCGTGGCACGAGAAGGCGGCCGGCAACTGCGCGATCGACTACGGCTTCCACCAGATCGTCGGGGATGTCACGCCCGACTCGCTCGAGGCCATGCGGCGGCTGCCCGACGAGGGCGTCTCGAGCTTCAAGCTCTTCATGGCCTACCCGGGCGTCTTCTACTCGGATGACGCGCAGGTGCTGAGGGCCATGCAGGTCTCGCGCGACACCGGCATGCTCACGATGATGCACGCCGAGAACGGCCCGGCCATCGACGTGCTCGCCGAGCAGCTCGTCGCGGCCGGCAAGACCGACCCGTACTACCACGGCATCGCCCGTGCGTGGGAGATGGAGGAGGAGGCCACCCACCGCTCGATCATGCTCGCGAAGCTGACCGGTGCGCCGCTCTACATCGTGCACGTGTCTGCGAAACAGGCCGTCGAGCAGGTCGCGTGGGCGCGCGACAAGGGTCAGAACGTCTACGGCGAGACGTGCCCGCAGTACCTGTACCTGAGCCTCGAGGAGCAGCTCGGCGCGAAGAGCGAGGAGTGGGGCGCCTTCGAGGGCGCGAAGTGGGTGTGCTCGACCCCGCTGCGCTCCCGTGAAGAGGATCACCAGGGTGCGATGTGGCAGGCGCTGCGCACGAACGACCTGCAGATGGTCTCCACCGACCACTGCCCGTTCTGCATGAAGGACCAGAAGGAGCTCGGCCTCGGCGACTTCCGCAAGATCCCGAACGGCATCGGCTCGATCGAGCACCGCATGGACCTCATGTACCAGGGCGTCGTCACCGGCGAGATCACCCTCGAGCGCTGGGTCGAGCTCACGAGCACCACGCCGGCCCGAATGTTCGGCCTCGCGGGCCGCAAGGGCGTGATCCAGCCCGGAGCCGACGCCGACATCGTCGTCTACGACCCGAACGGCCACACGTCGATCGGGCTCGAGAAGACCCACCACATGAACATGGACTACTCCGCGTGGGAGGGCTACGAGATCGACGGCCACGTCGACACGGTGCTCTCCCGCGGCAAGGTCGTCGTCGACGGCAACGAGTACCTCGGCGCCAAGGGCGACGGCCGGTTCCTCAAGCGCGGCCTCAGCCAGTACCTGATCTAGCCTCAGCCAGTACCTGATCCAAGGGAGCAGTCATGGAATTCGGAGCAGTTCTGCAGACGAACCCGCCTGCCTCTCGCACGGTGCAGCTCGCGAAGCTCGCCGAGAACCACGGGTTCACGCACGTGTGGACGTTCGACTCGCACATCCTCTGGCAGGAGCCGTACGTCATCTACAGCCAGATCCTCGCCGAGACCCGCAATGTCAAGGTGGGGCCGTTCGTCACGAACCCGGCGACCCGCGACTGGACGGTCACGGCATCCGTGTTCGCGACGCTCAACGAGATGTACGGCAACCGCACGGTCTGCGGCATCGGCCGGGGCGACTCCGCGGTGCGCGTCACGAACGGCAAGCCGACCTCCCTCAAGGAGCTGCGCGAGGCGATCCACGTGATCCGCGAGCTCGCGAACTCGCGTCCGGTCGAGTACCACGGCTCGACCATCCAGTTCCCGTGGAGCCGCGGCTCCGAACTCGAGGTGTGGGTCGCGGCGTACGGCCCGCTGGCGCTGAAGCTCGCGGGCGAGGTCGGCGACGGATTCATCCTGCAGCTGGCCGACGTCGACATCGCGAAGTGGATGATCTCGGCGGTGCGCGACGCCGCGGAGGCGGCGGGCCGCGACCCGATGTCGGTGAAGTTCTGCGTCGCGGCGCCCATGTACATCGGCGACGACTGGGCGCACATGCGCGACCAGACCCGCTGGTTCGGCGGCATGGTCGGCAACCACGTCGCCGACATCGTCGCGAAGTACGGCGACGCACGGCGATGTGCCCGAGGCGCTCACCGACTACATCAAGGACCGCGAGGACTACGACTACAACGAGCACGGTCGCGCGGGCAACGTGCACACCCAGTTCGTGCCCGACGAGATCGTCGACCGCTTCTGCGTGCTCGGCACCGCGGCCGAGCACATCGAGAAGCTCGAACAGCTGAAGGCGCTCGGCGTCGACCAGTTCGCGGGCTACCTGCAGCACGACAACAAGGAGGAGACGCTCCGGGTGTACGGGGAGACCGTGATCCCGGCGCTCTCCGAGCACATCACGGCGAAGGCGTGACCACATGACCGATGTCGGTGCGCGCGAGGACGATCGTTCCCTGAGCCTGGCGAAGGGGACGGCGGTGGATGTCGCCGCCGACTCGCTTCGACCGGCTCAGCGAGCAGCCCCGCGCTCATCGACCCGCAGGATGCGTCGCGTGCTCTGGGGCCTTGCCGGCATCCTCGCCGTCGCCCTGCTCTGGGAGGGCTACAAGCTGGTCGGTCCCGCCGACGGCGTCGTGATCGGAGGAGCCCGGGTGCTGCCGCGCACCACCGACCTCGCGATGCCGCACGTCTGGGACATGATCGGCGCGGCTCGCGGAGCCCGTCACCCGGTCGCCCTCGGCGCAACCGCTGTGGACGGTCGTCCTGCTCGGCGCGCTCACGACACTCGGCATCGCGGCGGTCGGCTGGCTCGTGGGCGTCGTCGTCGGCATCGGCCTCGCCCTCGTGATGCAGCGGTGGCGCCTCGCCGAGTGGGGGCTCCTCCCGTGGATCGTGCTCAGCCAGACCGTACCGCTCATCGCGTTCGCCCCGGTCGTGAAGAGTTGGGGTTCGCGGGTCGAGATCGGCGCATTCGAGTGGCAGGACTGGATGTCGGTCGCGCTCATCGCCAGCTACCTCGCGTTCTTCCCCATCGCGATCGGCGCGCTGAAGGGGCTGCAATCTCCCGAGCGGAGCCACGAGGAGCTCATGCAGAGCTATGCCGCGGGCTACTGGCAGACGCTCGTGAAGCTCCGGTTCCCGGCATCCGTGCCCTACCTCCTGCCGGCCCTCCGGCTCGGCGCCGCGAATGCCGTGATCGGCGCCGTCGTCGCCGAGGTGTCGACGGGGCTGCAAGGCGGTATCGGCCGCCTCCTCATCCAGTTCGCCGGGCAGGCCTCGGGCGACCCCGCGAAGGCCTGGGGGCCGATCTTCGGCGCGATCGTGCTCGGACTGGTCGCGGCCGCCTCGGTCGCCCTGCTCGGCGTCATCCTCAGGAACTACCGACGAGCGGAGGAGACCGCATGACCGATCCAGACGAGTTCGCTGAGCCAGTCGAAGCGGGCACCCTTCGACACGCTCAGGGAACGGATGCCCCCGCGGTCGAGATCAGCGGCGTCGACAAGACCTTCGAGACGCGCACCGGGCAGGTGCAGGCGCTCGACGGGATCGATCTCACCGTCGCGCCGGGCGAGTTCGTCTCGCTCATCGGTCCGAGCGGATGCGGCAAGTCGACGCTCATGCGCCTCGTCGCCGACCTCGACCAGCCGAGCGCGGGCACCGTCGCCGTGTTCGGCAAGACGGCGAAGCAGGCACGGCTCGACCAGGAGTACGGCATCGCGTTCCAGCAGGCCGGGCTGCTGCCGTGGCGCACGGTCGCCGCCAACGTCGCGCTGCCGCTCGAACTGCACGGCGTGGCATCCGCTGCTCGCACCTCGCGTGTCGCCGAACTGCTCGACATGGTGAGCCTCGCCGACTTCGCCGACCGCTACCCCGACCAGCTCTCCGGCGGCATGCAGCAGCGAGTCGCGATCGCCCGTGCGCTCGCCGAACAGCCGCGGCTGCTGCTCATGGACGAGCCGTTCGGCGCGCTCGACGAGATGACGCGCGAGCGCATGCAGACCGAACTCGTGCGCATCTCGGCGGAGACGGGTGCGGCCGTGGTGTTCGTCACCCACTCGATCCCAGAGGCGGTGTTCCTCTCCGACCGCGTGGTCGTGATGTCGCCGCGTCCCGGTCGAATCCAGCAGATCGTGCCGATGCGGCTCGGCGCCGACGCGCAGCGCGCCGCCCGCACCGAGGAGCTCCGCGAGGAACGCGCGTTCTTCGACATGGTCACCGCGGTGCGCGAGGCGCTGCACGGCGGCTCGTCCGTCGCGGCCGGCCCGCGAGGAGTGGAGACGCGCTGATGACGACCGCCACTGCGACGCGGATGAGCCCCCGCACCGAGACGACGCTGCGCATCGTGGCGCCGATCGCGGTCGGGCTCCTCGTACTCGGCGCGTGGCAGTTCCTCGTGAGCGTCGTCGGCGTCAGCGACTACCTGCTGCCGAGCCCCGCGTCGATCGTCGAGGAGTTCATCGCGTCCTGGCCGTCGATCGCGTCCGCGATGCTGATCACGGGAACCAACGCCCTGATCGGCCTCGTCGTCGGTTCGATCCTCGGCATCCTGCTCGCGGCGCTCGCGGCGCGCTGGCATCCGATCGACCAGATGAGCGCACCGGTCGTGGCGTCGCTCGCGGTGATCCCGATCGTGGCACTCGCTCCGGTGCTCAACTCGATGTTCGGCGCCGACAGCCAGTTCGCCCGCCAGGCGATCGCGGCGCTTGCGTCGTTCGTGCCGGTGTTCATCAACACGCTCCGCGGGTTCCGGCAGACGACGCCGGTGCATCGAGACCTCATGAAGGCCTACGCCGCGACGTCCGGGCAGGTGCTGCGCAGCCTGACGCTGCCCACGGCCCGCCCGTTCATCCTCACCGGCATCCGCATCGCGTCGTCGCTCGCCGTCATCTCGGCGCTCGTCGCCGAGTACTTCGGCGGCCCGCGCGGCGGCCTCGGCGGGCTGATCTCCACCTCGGCCGCGTCGAGCGCGTACGCCCGCGCCTGGGCGTACGTCGTGGCATCCATCGCCCTCGGGCTCCTCTTCTACCTCGTGACGCTGGGCCTCGAACGGCTGCTGCAGCGCCACGTCCCGCGGGAGCAACGACGCCTCTGACCCAGACCACCAGCCTCCAGACCACCAGCGCCTCGGCCTGGCGGAACCCGCACCAACACCGCATCGCACCACGAAAGGACCGACATGAACCACAGCAGACGTCGTCTCGCGACGATCGGAGCGCTCGCGCTCTCAGCGGCGCTCGCCCTCACCGCATGCTCGGGATCCGGCGACACGTCCGGCGGCGACGCCACCGACGGCGCACTCACGCCCGTGAAGCTCCAGCTCCAGTGGTTGCCGCAGGGCCAGTTCGCCGGCTACTTCGCCGCCCAGGAGCTCGGCTACTTCGAAGACGAGGGCCTGGATGTCGAGATCATCCCCTCGGGCGGTGACATCGTGCCGCAGGACGCGCTCGCCAACGGCGACGTGGACTACGCGATCGCCTGGGTGCCGAAGGTGCTCGGGTCGATCGAACAGGGCGCGAACCTCACCGAGATCGCGCAGATCTTCCAGAGGTCGGGCACCCTGCAGGTGGCGCGGGCCGATTCGGGCATCGACTCGGTCGTCGACTTCGAGGGCAAGAAGATCGGCTCATGGGGCTTCGGCAACGAGTGGGAGATCTTCGCGGCGATGGCCGACGAGGGCCTCGACTCCACGACGGTGCAGATCATCACGCAGGACTTCAACATGAACGCCTTCCTGCAGGGTGACATCGACGCCGCCCAGGCGATGACGTACAACGAGTACGCGCAGCTGCTCGAGACGATCAATCCCGAAACGAACGCGCTCTACCAGCCAGAGGACTTCAACGTCATCAGCTACGAGGACACCGAGGGCGCCATGCTCCAGGACGCGATCTGGGCCGACACCGAACGGCTCGCGAGCGACGAGGCGTATCAGGAGACCACGGTCGCCTTCCTGAAGGCCGTCATCAAGGGCTGGATCTACGCTGCCGAGAACCCTGAGGAGGCGTCGGAGATCACGATCGCAGCCGGCTCCGGGTGGGGTCCGAGCCACGAGCTCTGGATGGTCAACGAGACCAACAAGCTCATCTGGCCGCGGCCGCCGGCATCGGCATGATCGACGAGGCCGCGTTCGACAAGACCGTGGCGGGCGCGCTCGCCGCCGTCAACGAATCGGGTGCGCACCTCATCACCGAGGAGCCGCCCGCGACCGCGTGGACGAACGACTGGATCCAGCAGGCGCTCGACGCTCTCGAGGGCGAGGACCTCGACCTCACGGGCGAGAACTTCGAGCCCATCGACGTCACCCTCGAAGAGGGCGGCAACTAACGAGCGGATGCCGCCGGCGGGCGCATCCCGTTCGGCCGGCGGCATCCGTCACAGACAGAAAGGCACCTTGCCATGACCGACAGCCTCACCGAAGGCCTCGACGAGCTCGCCCGCGAACTCGATCGTCAACACGTCTTCCACTCCTGGTCGGCACAGGCCCAGCCGTCGACGCTCGTGATCGCGAGCGGGCGCGGAGCCCGCGTGTGGGATCACGCCGGCCGCGAGTACCTCGACTTCTCGAGCCAGCTCGTGAACGTCAACATCGGCCACCAGCATCCGGCGGTGGTGCAGGCGATCCGCGAGCAGGCCGAGCTCCTCACCACGATCGCCCCGTCGACCGTGAACCTCGCCCGGGGCGAGGCGGCGAAGCGCATCGTCACTCGCGCACCGGCCGGCTTCAACAAGGTGTTCTTCACGAACGGCGGAGCGGATGCCATCGAGAACGCCGTGCGTATGGCCCGCCTGCACACCGGGCGCGACAAGATCCTCTCGACCTACCGCTCGTACCACGGCAACACGGGGGCCGCGATCGTCGCGACGGGCGACTGGCGCCGGGTGCCGAACGAGTTCGCCCGCGGCCACGTGCACTTCTTCGGGCCGTACCTCTATCGCACCGAGTTCTGGGCCACGACCCCCGAGGAGGAGTCGGCGCGCGCGCTGCGCCATCTCGCACGGGTGATCGAGGCGGAGGGGCCGTCGTCGATCGCGGCGATCCTCCTCGAGACGATCCCCGGCACCGCCGGAGTCCTCGTGCCGCCGCCCGGATACCTCGCCGGTGTGCGCGAACTCGCCGACCGGCACGGGATCCTGCTCATCCTCGACGAGGTCATGGCGGGCTTCGGTCGCACCGGGCGCTGGTTCGCGTTCGACGGCTACGACGTGCGCCCCGACCTGATCGCGTTCGCGAAGGGCGTGAACTCGGGCTACGTGCCGGCGGGCGGAGTGATCATCTCCGACCCGATCGCCGCGACGTTCGACGAGCGGGTGTTCCCGGGCGGGCTCACGTATTCGGGGCATCCGCTCGCGATGGCCTCGATCGTCGCGACGCTCGACGCGATGTCGTCGGAGGGCATCGTCGAGCACGCGCGCGAGATCGGCGCCGAGTCGATCGCGCCCGCGCTGACCGAGCTGGCCGAACGGCACGAGGTCATCGGCGAGGTGCGCGGCGAAGGCGTCTTCTGGGCGATCGAGCTCGTCGCCGACCGGGCCACTCGCGAGCCGCTCCCCGCGGCCGCGATGGGCCGCCTCAAGTCCGCGCTCGTCGGGCGCGGGCTCCTGCCGTTCGTGCAGGACAACCGCATCCACGTCGTGCCGCCGTGCGTTGTGACCGCCGATGAGGTGGCCGACGCGATGGCGATCTACGATGAAGTATTGAGCACCGCGCTCGAAAGAGAGGGCTGACTCATGAGTCAGACACTGACCGAAACCCAGCCGCCGGCCGCCGAGCTCGTGACGATCGAGCACTGGATCGACGGGGCATCCGTCGCCGGAAACTCCGACCGCAGCGGCCCCGTCTACAACCCCGCGCTCGGCGTCGAGCAGAAGCGCGTGCACTTCGCCTCGACCGAAGACGTCGACACCGCCGTGCAGGCGGCGGCGCGCGCGTTCCCCAAGTGGCGCGACACCTCGATCGCGAAACGCCAGCAGGTGATGTTCGCGTTCCGCGAGCTGCTGAACGCCCGCACGGGCGAGCTCGCCGCGATCCTCACGAGCGAGCACGGCAAGGTGACGTCGGATGCCGCGGGCGAGATCGCGCGCGGACTCGAGGTCGTCGAGCTCGCCTGCGCGATGCCGGGGTACATCAAGGGCGACTACTCCGAGAACGTCTCGACGGGCATCGACGTCTATACGCTGCGCCAGCCCGTCGGCGTGGTGGGCATCATCAGCCCGTTCAACTTCCCGGCGATGGTGCCGCTGTGGTTCTTCCCGCTTGCGATCGCGACGGGCAACACCGTGGTCCTGAAGCCATCCGAGAAGGACCCGAGCGCGGCCGTCTGGCTCGCCCGGCTCATGCAGGAGGCGGGCCTGCCCGACGGCGTGCTGAACGTCGTGCACGGCGACAAGGTCGCGGTCGACGCGCTGCTGGAGCATCCGACGGTCCGCTCGATCTCGTTCGTCGGCTCCACCCCGATCGCGAAGTACATCTACGCGACGGCGACGTCCCACGGCAAGCGCGTGCAGGCGCTCGGCGGCGCGAAGAACCACATGCTCGTGCTGCCCGACGCCGACCTCGACCTCGCCGCCGACGCTGCCGTGAACGCGGGCTTCGGTTCCGCGGGCGAGCGCTGCATGGCGATCTCCGCGGTGCTCGCGGTCGACTCGATCGCCGACGAGTTCGTCGCGAAGGTGGCCGAGCGGATGTCGCGGCTCACGATCGGCGACGGCACCCGCGGCTGCGACATGGGTCCGCTCATCACCCGCGAGCACCGCGACAAGGTCGCGGGGTACCTCGACGTCGCGGCATCCGACGGCGCCACCGTGGTGGTCGACGGACGCGGCGTGCAAGGTCGACGGTGAGCCCGACGGCTTCTGGCTCGGCCCGACGCTCGTCGACAAGGTGCCGACCTCGTCGGCGGTGTACCGCGACGAGGTCTTCGGCCCGGTGCTCTCGGTGCTGCGCGTCGGGGGCTACGAAGACGGGCTCGGCATCATCAACGCCTCGCGTTATGGCAACGGCACGGCGATCTTCACGAACGACGGCGGCGCCGCGCGGCGCTTCCAGCGCGAGGTGACGGTCGGCATGGTCGGCATCAACGTGCCGATCCCGGTGCCGGTGGCCTACCACTCGTTCGGCGGCTGGAAGGACTCGTTCTTCGGCGACGCGAAGGCGTATGGCGCGCACGGGTTCGACTTCTTCACCCAGGAGAAGGCGATCACCTCACGCTGGCTCGACCCGAGCCACGGCGGGTTGAACCTGGGGTTCCCGCAGCACGACTGACGGGAAGACGATGCCTAGAGCATGGATCCGAGGTCGGATCCGATCGACGGGTAAGTGGCGACCATCGAATTGAGCTGTCGGGTGGTCAGGCCGAGTTTCATCGCAAGCGCGAGGAAGTTGACCAGCTCCGCATAGCCGGGGCCGAGCAGGTGAGCCCCCACGACCCGGTCCGTTGCCTGATCGATCAGGATCTTCGTCGCTGCCGTCGTCTCGCCGATGCGGTAGTTCGAGTACCAGCCGCCGGTATCGGCGTAGCGGACGGAGACGTTCAGCCCGCTGTCGCGCGCTTCGTGTTCGAGCATCCCGACACGAGTGAGCTCGGGGATCGTGAAGACAACGGTGGGAACGCCCGTGTAGTCGGGAACGGTGGTCGTCCCTTTGAGCATGTTGGAAGCCGCCACCTTGGCCTCGAACACCGCCACGGGGGTGATGGGTCTCCCCGGTGTATCGGCCGCGTCGCCGGCGGCGAAGACCCTGGGGTTGGTGGTGCTTTGCAGGTGTCCGGCCACGGTCACTCCCGTCGCTCCCCAGGCGACGTCTGCGGCGTTGAGATCGAGGCCGTCCAGGTCGGGGATGCGTCCGGCTCCGTGCACGACCAGGTCAGCATCGACGGTCGAGCTCAGGCCGGCCCGCTCGACGCTGACCGGTATTCGGAGCCGATGCGTTCCACGGCCACGACCTCGGTGTCGCGCTGCACGGCGATGCCGACCTGTGCGCCTCGGCTGATCAGCAGCTCGACCAGGTCTGGATCGAACTCGTCGAGCGCGCGCTCGCCGTGATCGATGATGACGCGGCAGCCCCGGCACGGGCAGCGATGTGGGCGAACTCGAAGGAGATGAACCCGCCGCCGACGAACACGATTCGACTGGGCAGAGTGTCGAGATCCAAGAACTCGGTGCTGTCGATCAGGTACTCGTGATCCGGGGAAGTCCAGCGGTCGCGGTCGCGCGCCGGCCGCGATCAGGAAGCGCTTCGCCTCGTAGGTTGTCCCGTCGACGTCGAGGCTGCTCGGAGTGACGAACCGGGCGGTGCCGTGCAGGGTGCTCACCCCGTTCCGGGACAGCTCATCCTCCATGCGTTTCGGCGCCTCGTCGGTGTAGCCCCGCTTGTGCCGCATCAGGTCGCTCCAGTTGATCGCGAGGCCGGCGTCGTCGACGCCCTTGCCGCGCATCAGTCGGGCGCTTTCGATGACCTCCGCTCCCCGGCGGAGGATCTTCTTCGGGTCACAGCCTCGCAGGGCGCAGGTCCCGCCGTAGGGGAGGGCATCCACGATGCCCACACGCCACCCGTGGGAACCGCACTTGTTCGCGGCCGCGGAGCCCGCCATCCCGGTGCCGATCACGAGCAGGTCGAACTCTTCAGTCATGTCACGTACCTCCAGCCGCGAGGGACGCGTCGTTCTGATGCGAGAACTCGCAGGTCGGGATGCTTCTGCAGGACCAGTGCGTCGGCATCGCGCTTTCCTCACCTCGGTGCGAGGAGAGGAATGAGAATGATCGCGAGCGCGATGATCGGGATGAGAGCGAGGATCACGAGGGCTCGATTGATGCGACGCCGGCTGATCGTCCCCTTGTCGAACGACGACCGCGAGACACGGTCCAGATTCGGAAAGAGCGCCTGATACGGAGGCTCGCGCTTCTCTGGGGCGCGCGGCCCTACATCTGGTCGACCATCGCCATCGAGCATCGCCCATGGAGCAATTCTAGCGATGGGTGCCCGCACCACGATTACTGAGCGGGAGGAGAATGAAGGCATGGACGAGGTAGTGACCTGCACATGCTGCGGGCGTTCGAAACCGCGGCGGTCGGTGCACGCCCTCGGCGAGGACGTGTTCATCTGCCGACGTTGCGGCGCTTGGGTGGCGCTCCGACTGCGCCCCGACCCGGCGCACGCGGGAGCGGACTGAGTCGTGCGCGTCGAGATCCTACACATCGATGACTGCCCGAACTGGGTGGAGGCGAGTGCGCGCACACGCGCCGCGCTAGACGCAGCGGGGTTCACAGGCACCGCCGTCGAGTACGTGCTGCTGACCACGCCCGACGAGGCGAGTGCGACGGCCTTCGGGGGGTCGCCGACGATCGCGGTCGACGGCGAGGACCTGTTCCCGACTGCCGGCGCGATCGGCGAGCTCGCCTGCCGGGTCTACGTGACGCCGACCGGCCTCGCCGGACTGCCGACCGTCGAGCAGATCACCGCGGCGCTGCACGCCTGAGTCGCCCGTCGCGCTTCGAACCGGAGGTCGTTCACCATCGAGCTTGACATCGGCCTCTCCTTCCTTGAGCAGGCAGCTTCGTCGGTGCTCGGGGCTAGCCGGCGGTGATGGTGACGTCCTTGAGGGTGCCTGTGAATCGGAATGGCGGTTTGTAGGCGGAGGTGAGGGCAGTGCCCCAGTCTTCACCGACGTCGAAGGTGTCGTCGGTGGAGAAGTAGATCGGCACGGTCTTCTCGATCCGGCCTTCGGCGACCGGCCTGCCGTTGATGGACAGCGTGCCGGTGCCGCCCTTGCCCATGCCCCCGCCGTCGTACGCGAAGTCGAAGCGGATCGTGCTCTCGCCCGTCGGCAACGGCTCGGTGGAGGTGATGGTGTACTCCTCCAAGCTGACCCAGTTGTATTGGAACGTGGGTTTGCCGTCGAGGACGAAGAATGCGAATCCGCCGGTCTCCCCGCCGAGGGTGGCGAGCATGCCTTCGGCGTTCCCGTTCGGGTTGTCGATCTTGGCGATCACGGCGAATGAGCGGTTCTTGATGTCGACGACGGCGTCCTCGGGGAGCCGGATCGTGCCGGGAAGGTAGGTTGCTTCGTCGCCGTCGATGAGTCTCGGCCGTTTGGCGGTGAGCAGTTCGAACGAGTTGTTCACCATCGGGTAGACGTTGTTCGCGCGTGCCTCGCGGTCGAAGAGGGCCTGCATCTCGGCGAGTTTCTCGGGGTGCGTTGCCGCGAGGTCGTTCGCGAGCCCGAAGTCGCTGCGGAGGTCGTAGAGCTCCCAGATGTCCTGATCGAACGGGACGATCTCCTCGGTGGTGGCGGTCACGCCGTCGAGGCCGTGTCGGGTGCCGGCCCACCAGCCGTCGTGGTAGATGGCTCGGCTGCCGGTCAGTTCGAAGTACTGCGTGGTGCGTCGATCCGCAGCGGTGGCGTCGTCGAAGGTGTACGCCATGCTGACGCCGTCCATCGCCTGCTGGTCGATGCCGTTCACTCGCGTCGGCTCGGGCACGCCGACGCTTTCCAGGATCGTCGGCGTCACGTCGATGAGGTGGTGGAACTGCCGGCGCTTGCCGCCCTGGTCGGTGATGCCCGCCGGCCAGCTGACGACGGTCGCGGTGCTGCAGCCGCCGCCGGAGGTGACCATCTTGCCGTAGGCGTACGGCGTCGAGGTGGCGTACGCCCACGCGGCCGGGTAGCAACCGTGCGAGGTCGGTCCGCCGAACTCGTCCATGCGCTCGGCGAGGTCTTCGAGCGATTCGGTGAGGCCGTTGTAGTAGCTCAGCTTGTTCATGATGCCGTGCAGGCCGCCCTCCGGCGTCGGCCCGTTGTCGCCGGCGATGTAGACGATGAGCGTGTTCTCCAGCTCACCGGTCTCGGCGACGGCGTCGATGAGACGGCCGACCTGGTAGTCGGTGTGTTCCACTGCGCCGCAGAACACCTCCATCCAGCGGGCGCCGACCTTCTTGTCCAGGTCGCTCAGCTCGTCCCACGAGGGCAGCGCTTCTGGCCACACCGACAGCCGGGTCTCCGGGGGCACGATGCCGAGCTCCTTCTGGCGGGCGAGGATGCGATCGCGGAGCTTGTCGTAGCCGTCGTCGAACTCGCCCCGGTACTTGTCGATCCACTCCTTCGGCACACCCACCGGCGGCTTGTGCCCGTTCGGGGCGTAGTACGCGAACCACGGGGCGTCGGGATGGATCGACTTCTCACGGCGGATCCACTCGATCGTCTTGTCCGCCATGTCCGCCTCGAGGTGATAGCCCTCCTCGGGCGTCTTCGGCGCTTCGCTTCGGTGTCGTGTTCTCCCAGAGGGGTGGATTCCACTGGCTGACCCCCGGTCCGAAGAACCCGTAGAAGTACTCCGCGCCCATCCCCACCGGCCACCGATCGAACGGGCCCGCCGGTGTGATCTCGTGCATCGGGGTCAGGTGCGTCTTGCCGATCCACGCCGTGCCGTACCCGTTCTGCCGGAGGATCTCGAACACGGTCGCCGCACTCCGCGGAATCGACGAGTTGTAGCCCGGGAACCCGGCAGATGCTTCCGGCACGCTGCCCATGCCAACCGCGTGCGAGTTGCGGCCGGTGAGCAGCGCGGCACGCGATGCCGCGCACACCGGGGTGGTGTGGAAGTTCGTGTAGCTCAGCCCCTGCGCGGCGAGCCGGTCGAACACCGGCGTCCGCGCCGGTCCACCGAACGCGCTCATGTGCCCGAATCCGATGTCGTCTCCCATGATCAGCAGCACATTCGGTGCCCCATCCGGAGCGGCGAGCGGCTCAGGGAAATCGGGAGTGGATTCCTCGAACGACATCGCGATCTCACCCTGGAACGACGGGTCAGGCACGGGGAGCACGGTTCGGTCGATCGAAGCGCGATTCTTTTCCTCAGACACGATCCTTCTCCTCTGAACAGTCGAGGGCGAAGCGGATCGCGTCCCCCAAGATGCGTCGGTCGGATCGTACGTTGCACGACTACGCGCGACATCATGCGATCTGCGTGACCGCCGATTCTGACCATCAGACGGGACCCGACGGATCGTCACTGGCTCATGCATCCCTGTCGGGAGTGCGGCCTATGCTCAGATCGTGGCCACCCTCGACGACCTGCGCCGCACCACCGTCGCGCTGCCCGGTAGCGAGGAGCGCGCGACGACGGGCGGCGCCGCTTGGTTCGTTCGCGGCAAGCCGTACGCGTGGGAGTGCCATCCTTGGCCGAGCATCCCAGCAGACATACGCGAGACGATCGCGGCCGAGCTCGTCGTCGGGGTGAAGGTCGCCGAGCGCTTGGACACGCTCGCCCTTATCCAAATGGCGCCCGACGTCTTCCTGCGCACCACGACCCGCTGGGGCGAGCCGAAGGTCGCATTCCGCATGGCCGGCATCGACCAAGACCATCTCGCCGAGCTGGTGACCGAGGCGTGGCGTGTGCAGGCTCCGAAGTATCTGCGGCGTGAACTCGACGACGTCGACTCGTAGCCGATCGCCTACCCGACACCGTTCTGCGGCGAGGTACCACTCAGCGCGGCTTGAATCTCCCGAATGATCGACCCGAGGATGCCCGACGCGAGAAGTCCCGAGCCGAGAGGACCCGCAGAGTCCTCACCAACCAGAGGCAGCTGCCGAAGTGCGGACCTCGTTTGC
>CAWJZK010000026.1:0-37537 GCA_963847285.1 uncultured Actinomycetota bacterium | reverse complement strand
GTGGAGGATTTCTCCGGATGCCATTTCATCCGTAGGTTCGATCCGGTCTCACGTTGCAAGGGCCGGATGCGGCCCGCTCCGTCGATGGACAGGAACACGACATGGATGCGAACCTCGACGACGCGCTCGCCGTCTTCGAAGCCGTGCGCGGACGGCTCTTCGGCATCGCCTACCGCATGCTCGGCAGCGCCAGCGAGGCAGAGGACATCGTGCAGGAGGCGTGGCTGCGCTGGCAGGGCACCGACCGCTCGGTCGTGCAGGACCCGCCCGCGTTCCTGGCCACGGCCACGACCCGTCTCGCGATCAACGCGCTGCAGTCGGCCCGCGCCCGCCGCGAGACCTACATCGGCCCGTGGCTGCCCGAGCCCGTCGACACGAGCGCCGACCCCACGCTCGGCGCCGAGCGCGCCGAGGCCCTCGGATTCGCCGTGCTGGTCATGCTCGAACGGCTCACGCCGACCGAGCGCGCCGCCTACGTGCTGCGCGAGGCGTTCGCCTACCCCTACGACCAGATCTGCGAGATCGTGCAGCTCTCCGAGGCCGCCGCACGCCAGCTCGTCAGCCGCGCGCGCAAGCACCTCGCCGGCGAACGCCGGCGCGAGGTGCCGCGGGCCGAGCAGCGCCGACTGCTCACGGCGTTCCTGAGCGCCGCGAAGACCGGCGACCTCGACGAACTCGAGCGCCTGTTCGCCGAGGACGTCGTGTCGTACTCAGACGGCGGCGGCAAGGTGCGTGCCTCGAAGTTCCCGGTGGTGGGCCGCATGAGAGTCGCGAAGTTCGTGCGCGCGTTCCACACGCACTTCTGGGACGGCGTGGAGCTCACCGAAGCCGACGTCAACGGTCAGCCGTCTGTGCTCCTCTCGAAGGAGGGCACGACGTTCGCGGTGGTCACCGTCGTCGCCTCCGACGAGGGCATCGACCAGGTGCTGTGGATGATGAACCCGGAGAAGCTCGCCGCCGTGACATCCCGTGCCGCGTGACGACCCGCAACAACTGTTTTCGAATCGGATGTCACAACTCGTCGCCCGACTCGGTCAGAGCTGGTGACGGGAGCGGAATCGCCGCGGCCCTGACGAAAGGAACACCGAACATGAAGATCGTCGTCATCGGAGGCACCGGCCTCATCGGATCCAAGGTCGTCGAGCACCTCCGCGACCACGGCCACGAGGCCGTCGCCGCGTCGCCGAACTCGGGCGTGAACACCATCACCGGCGAGGGGCTCGCCGAGGTGCTCGTCGGCGCGAACGTCGTCGTCGACGTGTCGAACTCGCCGTCGTTCGCCGACGACGACGTGCTCGCCTTCTTCACGACCTCGACGAAGAACCTCCTCGCGGCCGAGCGCGAGGCCGGGGTCGGCCACCACGTCGCGCTCTCGATCGTCGGCGCCGACCGCCTGCCGAACAGCGGCTACCTGCGAGCGAAGGTCGCCCAGGAGAAGCTCATCGAGGAGTCGGGCCAGCCGTACTCGATCGTGCGGGCGACCCAGTTCTACGAGTTCGTCGGGCGCATCGCCGATGAGGCGACCGTCGACGGCACCGCACGCCTCAGCACCGGGCTCATGCAGCCGATCGCCGCAGCGGATGTCTCGGCCGCCGTCGCCCGCGTCGCAGCCGGCGACCCGATCAACGGCACCCTCGAGATCGGCGGACCGGAGCGCATCGGCCAGGACGAGCTCGTCCGCGCCTCCCTCGCGGCGAAGGGCGACACGCGCACCGTCATCGCCGACCCCGATGCGAAGTACTTCGGCACCAAGCTCTCGGGCGCCGAACTCGTGCCCGGCCCCGACGCGCAGCTGTCGACCACGACGTTCGCCCAGTGGCTCGCCGCCCAGTCGACCACGGCGAAGTAGGTCGCCATGAACATCGCGGTCATCGGCGGCACCGGCCTCATCGGTACACGACTTGTCGCGCGACTCCTCGCCGACGGCCACGACGTCGTCTCGGCGTCGCGGGCGACCGGCGTCAACTCGTACACCGGCGAGGGCCTCGCGGAGGCCCTCGCCGGCGTCGAGGCCCTCATCGACGTCTCGAACTCGGGATACTTCGACGAGAAGGGGGCGAACGACTTCTTCTACGGGTCGACCCTCAACCTGCTGACCTACGGCGCTGCGGCGGGCGTGCGACACCACGTCGCGCTCTCGGTCGTCGGCACCGACCGGCTCGCGCGCACCGAGGGCGGCTACTTCGCCGCGAAGGCGGCGCAGGAGCGACTCATCCGACAATCGGGTCGACCCTTCACGATCGTGCACGCGACCCAGTTCTTCGAGTTCATCGCGGACATCGCAGATGCCGCGACCACCAGCGAGAACACGGTACGACTCTCACATGCGTTCATCCAGCCGATGGCAGCCGATGATGTCGCTGCCGGGGTAGCCACGACCGCAGTCGGCTCGCCGGTGAACGGAGTCGTCGAGTTCGGCGGCCCCGAGCAGTTCCGGCTCGAGGAGATCGTTCAGCGAGAACTGACGATACGGAGGGACCCGCGCGAGGTGGTCCAAGACCCGCTCGCGCAGTACTTCGGAACCGACCTCGACGAGCGCGAGCTGCTTCCGGGCGCCGAGGCGGTGATCGCCCCGACTCGATTCGACGAATGGCTCGAGGCGGGCGGCGGGTCGGCGGTCGATATCTAGGGGATGATGATGAATCCCCAGAAGCTCGCGGCGGTGTCGTCTCATGCAGCCTGACGACATCGCCGCGCGCTTGCTCCTCTCCCTCGAACGAGGCGACGACCTCGCGCTGGGGAGCCTTCTGAACCCCGACGCCCGCATGCTCGTCGACACCGGTGACCATTCCGGGCGCGAGTTGCACGGCCGCGCACGCGTCGCCGATGCGCTCCGGGAGTTGCCGGCACAGCATCCGGATGCCGCGTTCGTAACTGCACGCGTCAATGGCGGGCAGGGGCTCGTACTGCGCCAGCGCGACGAGGAGGTCATCGGCGTACTCGCCATCGACCTCGACCCCTCCGGCTCGATCGGCGAGCTCTGGCTGACGACCTCAGCTGACAAGCTCGCCCACTGGAATCACCGTTGAGGAGGTGCTGCCCATGAGCGCGATCTCCTACCGGCGTGCCGCAGTGATCCTCGCGGAGCGCGACCCGGTGCTGGCCCGGCTGGTGGCGGAAGCCGGTCCGGTGCGCTTTCCCAAGGTGACCGGGTCGAATTTCTCCGCCCTCGTGCAGGCGATCACCTACCAGCAGCTCGCGGGCGCCGCGGCTCGTGCCATCCACGGGCGCCTCGTCGACCTGCTCGGCGGTGAGGTCACGCCCGAGGCGATCCTCGCCCGCTCCCCCGACGAACTGCTCTCCGCCGGACTCTCGCATGCGAAGGCGGCGTCGGTTCACGACCTCGCCGCGAAGGTACTCGACGGCTCCGTGATCATCGACGGACCGGCGCTGGCGCGGTCGACCGACGATGAGATCGTCACACGACTCGCCGAGGTGCGCGGCATCGGTACCTGGACGGCGCAGATCTTCCTCCTCGTGAAGCTGCGGCGACTCGACGTGCTCCCCACCGGTGACCTCGGGGTGCGCAAGGGATACGGACTCGCGTGGGGCATCCCGACGCCGACGCCGACGCAGTTGGAGGCGTTCGGCGAGCCGTTCCGGCCCTATCGAAGCGTGCTCTCGTGGTACTGCTGGCGCGCCGCCGAACTCATCGGAGGCGCAAGGCCCAGCGCGGTCACGGCGTCGCCGGTGGTGCCTCGATGACTTGGTGTCGGTGATGCTTGAACTATGAGTATGGAACAGATTCTCTCCGCCGTCCGTGCCCTCGACGGCGTGCTCGTGCTCGCCCCGCAAGCCGGAAGCGAGTTCCCCGAGGTTGCCTGGGGCGATGCGTTCTTCTACTACGCGCCTGACGGGCAGGTGCCGCAGAACGTCCAGCCGTTCGGAACGATCGTCACGAAGGACTACCCCGACGACTCGGCCTCTCGCCTCGACGAGGAAGGGCGCTGGCGCGTGAACATCCACGTCGACGGGGAAGCGTTCCGCAGGCTCACGGGCGAAGAGCCTCGGGATCTCAGGCGTCTTCGAGACTTCGCGGCCGCAGATCAGATCAACCCGCACCCCGTGTATGGAGCGCTCGGCTGGGTCGCGATCGTGAACCCCGGGAAGCGCACGACGAACACCGCGATCGAGCTGCTGCGCGACGCTCATGAAGCCGCGCGCGTGCGCTTCGAGCGGCGACGTGGTGTGTGATGCCTCAGCTGGGCAGTCAGCTGGGCAGTTCGACGGTGTAGGAGACGATCTCGGTGACGCGTCCGTCGATGAAGTCGTAGATGTCGCACGATGCGACGACCGAGACGTCGCCCCCAGCTTCGGTGTATCGAGCGATGCTGTCGACCACGACGCTGTCGTCGCCGACCACAGTGCGGAAGCGCTGGAACTCGGTCGTGACATCGGCGAGGTAGTCGGCTGAGACTTTGCAGGCCTGCCTCACGGCCTCGGGTCCGATCACCGGCTCGCCGCCGACAAGCGTCCACACGATGTCGTCGGCGAGCCGCGGCAGCGCGGCGTCGAAGCGATGGCTCGAGAACGCGCGGGCGATCTCCTCGGTCGTAAGGTCCATGGGCCTGGCCTGCCCTCCCGCGCGGCATCCCGCGCCTCGGCGGATGATGGGTGCGATCAGCCTACGCTCGTGGCTCGGCCGATCGAGCGCGAAGCATCAGCCGCGCGTCGAATCTCGGGGCGCGAGGTCGGGCCGCGGCGGCGCGGGCGGCGGCTCGGGCAGCCCGACGGCGAAGATGTCCTCGAGCATGAGGTAGGCAACGTCCTTCGGCAGCTCGCCCGGATAGAACCGCTCGTACAGCGCCTCGGCATCGTCAACCGTCGTGATACCCGTCAGGGAGAGAAGCACCGCGATGTCGGCATCGTCTCGTGCAGGACGGCTCGCGCGGATCTTCATGGCGAGCAGAGCCTCGGCCGAGATCACCCACACCGAGACGTCATCGTCGTCGTACAGTGCCTCCCACCCCACGTCGGTGGCGATCGGGATGAACGTCGCCGCCTTCGAGTTGAGCCAGTCGTCGTCCCAACCACGTCGGCGCGCGATCTCCTCGGCGATCCCAATCGCTGGCCCCTCGGGGTGGAGTTTGGCATCGATGTCTGGGGTGACCCGCCGGTCGACGTAGTACCGCAACAGCATTGCCGCTCCCCCGACGATGCGGACTCCTCCCGACTCGCCGCGTGCATGCAGTTCGCGAACCAGCTCCCGTAGGCCATCGATCATGTCGTCGCGAGTGAGGTTCATCATGCGCTCTGCAGGGTGGACTCATCGACGAGGATGCGGTGCCGCCGGAAGGCGTCGGGGATATTCCGGAGCGTTCGCGCTGACGTCCATCTGTTGATGATCAGCGGCGCCGCCTCGTGAAGGGTCCGCGATGCACTCGTCGACCCACGCGGGCTTCGGCAGCCGATCGAGGTCGAGCCAGTATTCGGTGACCGCGGCGAGCGCGGCATCCCACCGAGCGGATCCTGTGGGCGGCGGCTCAGCGGCCGCGAGCACCACCCGATCGACTCCTTCAGTCGCAGCGAGGTTGTCGCTGTACCTGAGGAACGCCCGAAACGCTGCCTCCTCGTCGCCGTCGGCGACCCACTGCCCGATGATGTCCCCTGCCTCGGCTGCGCCGCTACGCGACGTGGGGTAGATGCCGACCCTCCGACCGGTCGCGCGCAGCAAGTGGTCGAGCTTCTCGACGGAAGGGTTCCGCCGGCCCGACTCGATGAGCGACAGTGTCGACTTGTCGACGCCGGATCGGCGAACGAGATCCGCTTGGGTGAGACCAGCGGACGTGCGCGCAAGGCGCAAGAGGGTGCCGGCTCGAGTCACGGGGACCTCCGTTTCGTTTGCGGATACATCAACACTAGCACTGAATCGTGGACTCCATCCGATGACCGCCCTCGATACGCCGAGGTGGAGCGGAGGCCCGTCACCGCGTGAGGGTGAGCGTGCCGTCCGAGTCGACCTGGTTCGCCCGCTCACCGCGACGGCGCACACGGCTGATGACGACGTCGACGATCACGCCGAGGATGATCGCGGTGGTGATTCCGAGCACGGTCGCGAGCAACGGCTGGTCGCCCAGCACGTGACCGAACAGCACCCCGATGCCGACCGAGTAGGCCGCCCAGACGATCGCGGCGAGCGCGCTCGTGATCATGAAGGCGCCGCGGCGGTATCCGGTCGCCCCGGCGGTGAGGTTGACCGCGACGCGGCCGACCGGGATGAACCTCGCCGTCATGATGAACAGCGCCCCACGGCGGGCGAGCGAGCGGCGGGCGACGTCGATCGCGCGCGCGACCCGCCGGCGCCGCATCCACGCCCAGCGATCGGTGCCGACCCTGCGCCCGAGGAGGAACACGAGGTTGTCGCCGACCCACGCTCCGATCATCGCCACGAGCGCGATCGCCCACACCGACGGGCCGCCCTGCGCGGTCGCGACCGTCGCGGCGGCGATGACGACGGTCTCGCTCGGGATCGGCGGGAAGATGGCGTCGAGCACGCAGACTGCCAGGATCACGAGCAGGATGATCGGCGAGTCGACGAGGCCGACCACCACGGATTCGATGGTGTCGGAGATCGAGCTGATGACGTCCATGCATCCTCCTGGATCGGTCGAGACCCTTGGAAGCTATGCGTCGGCGCGGCCCGCGCATCACGGTCGAAGGGCAGGGCGCGACCTGACCTTCGTCAGGTGTTCCGGGCGTGGACCCCGTGCGACGATGAACGGGATGTCTCCTCGAACCTGGCGAGCAGCGCGCACGGCAGCCCTCTGGGCCACCCTCGTGGTGCCGATGCTCGTCGCCGGCGAGTTCCTGGCACGCGCCCCGATCGCGGCCGGCGCAGTCGCCGTCCTCGTCGCCACCGGTATCGTCGCCCGGCGACGACCCGTGATCGCCCTCGCCGCCGCATCCGCCGCGATGCTCATCGCCACGCCGACCGGCCAGGGTGGGTGGTCGGCGCTGGCCGTGATCGTCGTGTCCTTCGTCGCCGGCCGCACTGGATCCGCCGGCCGGTGGGTGTGGGCCGTCGTCGGCGGGGCGGTGGTCGCCGCCCTCGCCATCTGGCTCGCGCAGGCGACGGTGGCGGACGCGTTCCTCACGCTGCTCGCGATCGTCGGCACGGTTCTCGTTCCGTGGTGGGTGGGGTCGGACGCGCGCGTACGCGACGAGCTCGTGCGTGCCGGCTGGGATCGTGCCTCGCGCCTCGAACGCGAGCAACGACTCGTCGTCTCCGCGGCGCGCCACGAGGAACGCAACCTCGTCGCCGCGGACATGCACGACGCGCTCGGGTACGAACTCAGCGTGCTCGCGCTCACCGCGGGCGCCGCCGAGGTGGATGCCGCCAACACGCCGGAGCAACGCGCGCAGTTCACCCGCGTGCGCGAGGCCGCGGTGCGCGCGGTCGATTCGCTGCACGAGGTGCTTCGGCTGCTGCGATCCGACGAGTTCGCCCGACGAGGCCGAGTCCGGCGCACTCGAGGAACTCGTCGCACGGTCCCGCGCGAGCGGCGCGACCGTCGACGCTCACCTCGACGCGGACCCGTCGGACTGGCCGCCCATCGTGCGTCGAGCGGCCTACCGCATCGTCCAGGAGCTGCTGGCGAACGCGGGCAAGCATGCGCCGGGGCTTCCGCTCGAACTCGACGTGTCGGCTTCCACCCGAACGGCGACGATCCACGCCCGCAACCCGCGGCCCGCCCGCCGCGGGGCTGTCGCGGGGTCCGGGTCCGGCCTGCTCGGCGTCGGGGAGCGTGCCCGAGCCCTCGGCGGCCGGTCGACCGTCACCGTGGATGCGCGGTGGTTCGACGTGTGCGTGACGCTGCCGCTGGCGCCGCTGGGGTCATCCCCGACGACCGTCGATCACGCGGAGGTCGCGGATGTCGTTGCGACCGCCGTGCCGGCCGAACGGGTCGGCCCCTCGCCGGCCGCCCGGCGGTGGCGGATCGCGGTCGTGCCACTGGCCGGGCTCGTCCTCGTCGCCGGCACATTGTTCGCCTTCAACGCGATCACCGCGGAGCGCCTCGGGCTCTCGTCCGAGGCATACGACGCGATCCGGGTCGGCATGACCACCGCCGAGCTCGAGCCGTTGCTGCCGCCGAGCCATCTCGACGAACTGCCGCCGGTGTTCACCGAATCCGTCGCGCCACGAGGGGCCGAGTGCTGGTTCTACCGTGGCTCCGACAGCTGGATCTCGCTCGCCGACACCTACGTGCGGCTCTGCTTCGCCGAGGGCGAGCTCGTTTCGAAGGATCGGATCGAATGACCGTACGAGTTGCCGTCGCCGACGACGAGGCACTCATCCGCGTCGGCGTCGCTGCGATCCTTTCCGCCGGCGATGGCATCGAGGTCGTCGGAGAGGCCGTCGACGGACACGACGCGGTCGAGTTCGTACGCCGACACCGGGTCGACGTGCTCCTCATGGACATCCAGATGCCCCGCCTCGACGGGGTCGCCGCGACTGAGGAGATCCGGCGAGCCGACCTCCCGACGCGGGTGCTGATCCTCACGACGTTCGGCACCGACGAGAACCTGCGCCGTTGCCTTGCGGCGGGCGCCGATGGCTTCATGCTGAAGGCCTCGCCTCCGGCCGACCTCATCGCCGCGGTGCATGCCGTCGCCGACGGCGGCGCCGTCATCGCTCCTCGGGTGGCGCGGTTCCTGCTGTCGTCCTTCCAGGACCTGGGCCGCCCACGTCGCCGTCGAGCCGAACTCGACGACCTCAGCGACCGCGAGACCGAGGTGCTCGCCCTGCTCAGCCACGGTCGCTCGAACGCCGAGATCGCCGCGGCGCTGCACCTCACCGAGGGCACCGTGAAGGGCTACGTCAGCTCGATCCTCGCCACCCTCAGTGTCGCGAATCGCGTGCAGGCCGCGCTCATCGGATACGAGGCCGGGCTCGCGGGCGACGCCGACACCAGTGGCGCCGGTCCGAACCGTTGAGCATGGCGGGCGACGGCGACGAGATGACCGCTCATACCTCGACGGCGACCGCGTCGGTGAGCCACAGCGCGCGGTCGCGAGCGGATGCCCCGGCCGCATCGAGCGCGCTCCGCAGTCCCCGCTCGCCGTCGCGAAAGTGCGACCAGCCGTCGTAATGCGCGAGCGCGGCGACGCGGGGGGCCGCGAGGTCGATGAGCTCCACTGCCTCGCGGCCGTTCATCGTGTAGCGCAGCGGCCCGGTGATGCCGAAGCGGACTCCGCCGACGTTGACGATCGCGACGTCGATGTCGAGCTTCGTGGCGACGCGCCGCAGCGGCGGGTACAGCACGGTGTCGCCCGTGACCCAGAGCGACACCCGTGTCTCGCCGCGTCGGCTGATCGCGAAGCCGACCACGTCGCCGACGATCGGGTGGCTGAGCGGCGGGCCGTGGCGGCACGGTGTCGCGGTGATCTCGAGGGCGGGTCCGCCCTGCGCCGGCGGCGGAATCACCACGCGCTCACCAGCCCGGAGACCGTGCACGTTCGCGAGCGGCATCCGCCGGGACATCCGCTCGGCACCGCTTGCCGTCGTCACGACCGCGCCGGCCGAGGGCAGGAGCGCTCGGCCGGCGTCGTCGAGGTTGTCGGCGTGGTGGTCGTGGCTGACGAGGACGAGATCGATGGGTCCGAGCTCATCGACGGCGACCGCCGGCCCGAGCGTCTTCGTCGAGGCGGTGCCCCAGCCGAACGAATACCGCCGGCCGGGGGCATCGAACGTCGGGTCCACGAGGATGCGCCATCCGTCGAACTCGACGAGCACGGTCGGCCCGCCGATCCTCGTCAACCGCATGGCGTGGACTATACCGTCGGCACCGTGACGGGCGTCGCGTGCGCCAGCGCCCAGTCGAGGGCGTAGTCGGCGACCTCTTCCCATCCCGGTTCAGCGCAGATCCAGTGCGAGCGACCCGGGAACTCGTGGTACTCGGTGATCGCCGGCGACTTGTCGTAGTGCTTCGCGTTCGACTTGTTCACCGACGGCGGCATGATGTGGTCCTTCTCGCCGCCGATGAACAGCAGCGGCGCGCGGTCGGCCGAGTAGTCGACCCAGGTCTCCTGCTTGCCGGGCTTGAAGTTCGCGATGAGGCCGTACGCCCACACCCAGTTGCCGGGCGCGGGAATGGCGAATTCCTGCCACACGGCGTCGGAGTCCTCGCGCGAGAGCGTGTTCGCGAACGCGTAGTGGAACTCCTCGGGCGTGAATCCGACCGCCTTGTGGAGGTTCGCGGGGTTCTTCAGCGCCGGGAAGAGCGACTTCACCTGCGACAGCGGGTTCACGCGCACCCCCTCGGTCGGCGCGGAGTCCACCACGACGGCGGATGCCCCGAGCCCACGAGCGAGCAGCAGCTGGGTGAGCGTGCCGCCGAACGAGTGCCCCATGATGATCGGCGGCTTCGGCAGCGCCTCGATCTGCGCGGCGATGTGGTCGACGGTCTCGGGCACGGTCAGCTTCGCGATGAGGTCGGGGTTCTCACGGAGCGCCTCGACCTCGATCTCGAAGCCCGGGTAACCGGGCGTGAGCACGGTGAAGCCCTTGGCCTCGAAGTGCTCCTTCCACCCGCGCCAGCTGCGCGGGGTCATCCAGAGGCCGTGCACGAGCACGATGGTGTCGGGCGCTGTGGGGTTGGTCTGGTCGGTCATGATGGGGTTCCTTCCTGAGTTGGGACGAGCGGATGCCGCGGCATCCGCTCAGGAATCGATGAATGCGAGCAGATCGGCGTGCAGCCGCTCGCGTTCGGTGTCGGGCAGGCCGTGCGCGCCGTCCTCGTACACGATGAGGGTCGCGCCCGCGATCATCGCCGCCGAGCGCTTGCCGCCGACCTCGAACGGCACGATCTGGTCGTCGGAGCCGTGGATCACGAGCGTCGGCACGTCGACCTTGGCGAGGTCGGGGCGGAAGTCGGTGGCCGAGAACGCCGCGATGCACTCGTAGGCGCCGCGATGACCCGACGCCATGCCCTGCAGCCAGAACGCGTCGCGCACGCCCTGCGAGACGTCGTTGTTGCGGTTGTTCCCGAAGAACGGCCCGTCGGCGAAATCGCGGTACGAGCTGCGAGCGATCGGATGCCTCGCCGGCGCGGATCCCGTCGAACACCTCGATCGGCACGCCTTCAGGGTTGTCGTCGCCCTGCACCATCAGCGGCGGCACCGCCGAGACGAGCACGAGCTTCGCGACCCGGCCGCTGCCGTGCCGACCGAGGTAGCGCACGATCTCGCCGCCGCCTGTCGAGTGCCCGACGAGGGTCAGGTCGGTGAGGTCGAGGTGCTCGATGAGGCAACCGAGGTCGTCGGCATACGTGTCCATCTCGTTGCCGTGCCAGGTCTGGCTCGACCGGCCGTGGCCGCGCCGGTCGTGGGCGATCGCCCGGTGGCCGTGCTCGGCGAGGAACCGGGCCGCGGCGTCCCAGGCATCCGCATTCAACGGCCAGCCGTGGCTGAGGATCACCGGCGTGCCGCCCGTGCCCCAGTCCTTGTAGAAGATCTGCGCGCCGTCATCGGCGGTGATGTAGGGCATAGGCGCCTCCCGTGCGTGAGTTCGCGGATGCCTCGATGCTCGCGCCGTGAACCGCCCGCTCGAATCACGCGCCGCGCGTAGTCGTGACGGCCTCAGCGCGTGGGGAATCGTTCCGCGAGCTGGCGGCGCGACGTGATCGCGAGCTTCCGGAACACCTTGCGCAAGTGGTAGTCGACGGTGTTCACGCTGATGAAGAGCGCCGCGCCGATCTCTCCATTCGTCTGGCCGCCGGCGGCCAGACGTGCGATCGTCGCCTCCTGCGGCGTGAGGTCGTCGGCGTCGCGGTCGCCGGGCGCATGCCGCGCGACGCGCTCGCCCGTCGCTTCGAGTTCGCGTCGCGCGCGATCCGCGAACGCCGGCGCTCCGACGCCGCTCGAAGATCGCCAGCGCGAGCCGGAGTTGCTCGCGGGCGTCACGACGGCGCTTCGCGCGCCGCAGCCACTCGCCGTACACGAGGTGCGCGCGACCGAGGTCGCCTGACGTCGTCGATTGCCGCAAGTGTTCGATCGCCTGCACGTAGTGGTGTTCGGCCTCGTCGTCGGGCGCGAGCAGCGCGGCGCATCGCGCCGAGACGCCCCGCACCCACGGCGTGCCGCTCGCCGCGGCCATCACGGCGAGCTGCTCGGCCGCGGCGCGAACCGCCTCGGGCTTGCCGCTCCGCGCCCCGGCCTCGACGTAGTCGGGCAACTGTTGGTACGTCACCTGCAGGAAGGGTCGATCGATCATCGGCCGTAGCCGTTCGAACGCATCGCGGTAGTGGCCGTCGGCGATCGACCTGGTGCTCAGCCCGCTCATCGCCACCGTCCATGCCCCGGCGAACCCGGTGTCGAGAATCGCCTCGCGCGATCAGCTCGACCTGCTCGGTCGGGGCGCCGGCCCATGCGAGGTACGACGCATTGACGACCTGCTCGGCGTCGTAGCCGATCGCACGGCGCAGCTCGCGCACCTGCTCGACGTAGCGGCCGCATGCCCCGGGGTCGCCACGGACGAGCTCGACGAGTCCGAGCAGCCACAGGGTCGTGTCCAGATCACGCAGCAAGCCCGCGTCGCGCGCGGCCCGAGCCGTGCGTTCGAGGAGCTCGACGCACGCGCGCTCGTCCCACAGCGCCATGGTCAGGGCGACTCCGAAGAGGCCGAGGTCGAGCAGCTGCGCGTCATCCGATTCACGCAGCATCGCGACCGCCTCGCGCATCACCGGCACGGCGAGCTCGTACGGCTCGCAGGATGTGCGCGGCGAGCGCGCGCAACGCAAGCGCTCGAGGACCGGCGGCCACCTCGGTGCCCGCTGCGAGCCGCTGCCCGAGCTCGGGCAGCGTGGCTCCCTCCATCGCCCACTCGGCCGAGAGCGCCAACTCGAACGCGCGGACCAGTGTGCGCTGCTCGAGCTCGGGGACCAGTTCATGGAACAGGCCGGCTGCGCGCAGCATGGCGGCCGTCCCCCCGGTGATGCCGCCGGCGTCGGCGACGAAGACTGCGAGCATCGTGCGCAGCGACAGTACGCGCCCCAGGGGCACCGGGTCGATGCTGTCGGTATGGATGCGGTCGAGCAGGTCGAGGGCGAGGTGAGCCGCTCCGGCGGTCGCCGCCGCTTCGGCAGCTGCGAGCAGGCGGGCGTCGCGGGCGGGTCCCGCCGTCGTGAGGTCCGCCGCTTGGGTCAGCAGTCGGGCACGCGACGCGGTTCCGCCGCGGCCGCCCGCCGCATCGGCCGCGCGTTCGAGGTCGTGCGCGACGGCATCGTCGGTGCCGACAGTTGCTGCCGCAGCGTGCCACACGGCGACATCCGCTCGTCCGTGTGCGGCAGCGGCCGCGCGCAGCGCTTCGTGCACGCGACGGCGGTCGGCAGTCGGGCATGCCGTTGTACACGGCGGCCCGAACGAGCGGGTGCCTGAACGCCACCGTGTCGCGAACCGACACGAGGCCGGCGCGCTCGGCCTCGGCTGCGGCATCCGCCGGCAGACCCAGCCGGCCGGTCGCCTCGCCGATGAGCACCGGATCACCCGTGGACTCGGCGGCTGCGACGAGCAGCCAGAGCTGCGCATCACGCGGAATCCCCTGCACCTGCGCGAGGTAGTGCGCCTCGAGCCGCGGCCCGACCGGCCCCGGCACCGGCGCGATCGAGGAGGTCGTGAGCTGACGGGCCGTGAATTCGCGCCGCGAGGTCGATCAGCGCGAGCGGATTCCCTCCGGTCTCCTCAGCGATCCGCGTGGCGAGGTACGGGTCGATCGATCGAAGCCGCCGTCCGGTTCAGGAGCTCTACCGCCGCGCGCCGTTCGAGGCCCGCGAGGTCGAGCACCGGCACACCGGACGCCACCAGGTCGACGCGCGCGTCGGGGCGCGATCCGAGCAGCAGCGCGATCGACTCGGCTTCGAGGCGGCGGGCGACGAACGCGAGCACCTCGAGCGACTCGGCGTCGACCAGGTGCGCATCGTCGACGACGCACACGAGCGGCTCCGATTCGCCCGCGGCCGCGAGGAGCGACAGCATCCCGAGGCCGACGAGATAACGGTCGGGCGGTGGCCCCTCGTCGAGGCCGGCCGCGATGCGCAGCGCCGCGACCTGCCGCGGCGGCAGCTTCGGCAGATGCTCGGTGAACGGGGCGCCGAGGCGCTGCAGCGCCGCGTACGGCATCGCGGACTCGGCTTCGTACCCGTCGGATCGGACCACGCGGATGCCCGACAACGCCGCAAGTCCCCTCGTCGAGGAGCGCCGTCTTGCCGATGCCGGGATCGCCGCGGACGAGGAGGGCGCCGCCGCGCCCGTTCCGTGCGCCTGCGACGAGTGCGCCCAGGCGGTCGAGTTCGCCCGAGCGGCCGATGATCGCGGGAGTCTGGGCGTCGATGGACTCACCGTACATGAACCGCCCAGGCAGGTGCGACCCGCCCAGCTTCGGCGAGGACTACGCGGAGCGCGTGGTTCGCGCGGTCGACGCGCACGCCACATTGAGGGAGACGGCAGAGCCGGGACATCCGTCGCCGTCGTCCACCGAATGTGAGGAGACCCATCATGCACACCACGCGCGCTCGAGGGCGCAACCGTCCGCTGCGCATCGCGCTGGCTCTCGCCGGAGTCGTCGCGGTGACCGCCGTCTCGGTTGCGCTGCCCGCCGCAGCCGACGAGCGCAAAGGTACCGCGCCCGACCCGAAGCCGACCGTCGTGCTCGTGCACGGCGCGTTCGCCGACTCCTCGGGATGGAACGAGGTGACCGAACGCCTCCAGAAGCGCGGATACACCGTGCTTGCGGTGTCGAACCCGCTCCGCGGCCTCGCGGCCGATGCGGAGTACGTGAAGTCGATCGTCGAGACCATCGAAGGACCCGTCGTGCTCGTCGGTCACTCCTACGGCGGCGCCGTCATCACGAACGCGGCGACCGGCAACCCCAACGTGCAGTCGCTCGTCTACGTCGCGGCGTACGCGCTGGACGCCGGCGAGCGACTCATCGACGCGAACGAGCTCGGCGGCGGTCACTCCGAGCTCGCCGAGCACCTCGTGATCCGCCCGTACCCGGGCGCACCTGACGGCGATGCCGACGGCTACATCGATCCGGCGTTCTTCCGCGAGCTGTTCGCGGCCGACCTGCCCAAGAAGCAGACGGCCGTGATGGCGGCATCACAGCGGCCGGCGGCCCTGCAGGCGCTGTTCACGCCCTCGGGCGAGCCCGCCTGGAAGACCATCCCGAGCTGGTACGTGGTTGCCTCCAGGACCACACCATCCCGCCCGAGGCGGAGCGGGTGATGGCCGAGCGCGCGGGGTCGACGACCGTCGAGATCGACAGCTCGCACGTCGTGATGATGAGCCACCCGGGTGAAGTGACCGACGTCATCCTCGACGCCGCCGAGTAGCGCGCAGCCGCGGCATCCGTGCCCATGCGGGTGCGGATGCCGCGGCATCGATTCAGCCACCCGAGCGCGCAGCAAGCGCATCGAGCGTCAGCGGCGTCGCGACATCCGCTCGGCGAAGGCGTCGAGTGCGGCGATCACGGCGCCCGCGAGCCAGACCTGATTCCGCTTCTGGGACTTGGCCGGCTGCAGGACCTCGCGGTCGACGAGCGTCGCCAGCGCCGTGTAGGCGGCCTGCGGGGACACCCCGAGCGTGCTCGCGACGAGCTCTGCGGTGAGCGCCGGCTGACCGAGGGCGAGGTCGAGCACCCGGTGCGCGGCGGCATCTCGACGGACGCCGGCCATCTGCTCGCCCCACCGACGGCGGGCGTCGAGGAGGTCGCTGGCGAGTACTCGACCGTTCTCCGTGGCGATGTATGCCGCTTCGCTGAACACCCGCACGATCGGTTCGACGTCCCCCGATCGGTAGGCGCCGAGCGCGTCGAAGTAGCCGTCGCGCTCGAACAGCAGGCCGGCAGAGATCGGCACCGTGGTGGTGCGGGTGATCCCGGACCTGCGCAGCATGGACTGCGCGAGCGCGCGCCCGGTGCGGCCATTGCCGTCGGGGAACGGGTGGATGGTCTCGAACTGCGCGTGCGCGATGGCGATCTGAGCCAGCGGCAGCGGCTGCAGCTCGCGCGCGAACGTCACCAGGTCGTCCATCGCGCCGGGCACGCGCTCGGGAGCCGGGGGCACGAAGCTCGCCCCGCGCGGTGATGATGCGCTCGCGCCGACCCACACCTGCATCTGCCGGTATCTTCCGGTCAGCTCGGGGTGGGTGTGCTCGAGCAGCACCCGCTGCATGCGGATGATCGTGTCGGACGAGAGATCGTCGGCGAGGGCGACCGCTGCCTCCATCGCGTGCACGTTCCCGACGATCTCGGTCGCGTCGCCGCTGGCGAGCTCACCGATCTCCGCTTCCGCGATCGCTCGTGCACCGCTGCTGATGTTCTCGATCCGCGAACTCGACGCCGACTCGCTGCGGAGCAGGATCGAGCTGAGCGGTGCCGGCACCCCGCCCACCTCGGCATCGAATCGTGACAGTTCCGCGGTCGCGTCGACGACGATGCCGATGAGCTCCGACGACAACGGGATCGTGCGACCGGCGATTGCGGGCGGAATGGCCGCCTGAAATGGGCCGTTCAGCCGCGCCCGTCGGTTGAGGCTGATGCCTCCGGCAACCCTGGACTTCCACTGGAGCGTCTCGTACTCGAGCGGAGGCCACGCGGCTTCAGCCGGCGACAGGGGTTGAGACACGGTCTGACCTCGATCCTTGAGTCCCGCTGGATGTATTCAAGGATACGCGAATATCCTTGAATATGGGATCAGGTGTTCAAGGATCAGCGGGGACCCAGGCCGACCCGGCCGACCCGGGCGACCCGACCTACCCACCGTCGCTCTGCAGGAACGCGAGCACCGCCGCAACCCGGCGGTGCACGCCCGTCTCGGGGAGGCGGAGCTTGGTGAAGATCGCGTTGACGTGCTTCTCCACGGTGGATGACGACAGGTAGAGCGAATGCTCGATGCCGGCGTTCGTGCGCCCCTGCGCCATCTCGCGCAGCACGTCGAGCTCGCGCGGCGACAGGCCCGCGAGCGGGCTCGCCGCGCCGGCGCTGCGGCGGCGCACGAGCGTGTCGACGATCTGCGGGTCGATGACCGAACCGCCCGCGCGCACCTCGCGCAGGGCGTGCACGAGGTCTTCGAGGTCGCCGATGCGGTCCTTCAGCAGGTAGCCGAGCCCAGCCGAGCCGTCGGCGAAGAGGGCGAGCGCGTAGCTCTCGTCGGCGTGCTGCGACAGCACCACCACGCCCGTGTCGGGGTGGGCGGTGCGGATCGCGCGGGCCGCCTCGATGCCCTCCATGTGGTGGCCCGGCGGCATCCGGATGTCGGTGAGCACCGCGTCGGGCGAGAACCGCCGTACGGCGTCGAGCAGCTCGGTGGCGTCGCCCGTGCCCGCGACCACGTCGATCTCGCCGGAATCCTCCAGCAGACGACGGACCCCCTCCCGCACGAGGTAGTTGTCCTCGGCGATCACGACCCGCAGCGCGCCCGATTCATCCAACGGGGTCGGCCTCACGGTCGGCACTGCGATCGACGCGGTCGACGGGCAGCTCGACGAGCACCGTCGTGCCCGAGGGCTGCGCCTCCGAGACGCTGACCGTTCCCCGCAGCGCCGCCACCCGGTCGCGGATGTTCGCGAGGCCACCCCTCGTCACCGACCCGGGCGCGAGCGTGCCGATGCCGCGTCCGTCGTCGGTGATCGCGATCCGCAGGTGCCCGTTGTTCCGCCCGAGTCCGACCGTCGCGTGTGTCGCGTTCGCGTGCTTGGCGGTGTTCGCGAGCGCCTCGCGCACGACGTAGTACGCGGTCGTCTCCACGTCGTCAGGGTACCGCTCGGCCCGCACCGCGGCATCCGCCTCGACCGTGAGCGGAATCGGGAACCTCGCGACGCCCGACTCGACTGCGGCCACGAGTCCGTTGTCGCTGAGCACCGGCGGATGGATGCCGCGGGCGAGCTCCCGCAGGTCGGTGAGCGTCTCGCGGGCCTGGTCCTGCAACTCCTCGAGCTCCGACGGCTCGAGCTCGCCCCGCTGCAGCCGGTTGCGGGCGAGCCGAAGCCCGGCGATCTGCGCCACGACGTCCTGCTGGATGCCGTCGTGCAGGTCGCGCTCGAGGCGTCGGCGCTCGTCGTCCTGCGCGGCGACGAGTCGCTCGCGCGACGCGGTCAGCTCGTCGAGCTGCTCGGCGAGCTGCGCGGTCAGGCGCACGTTGGCGACGGATGCCGCGGCCTGGCCCGCGACCGTGCGCAGCAGGGTGCGCTCGTGATCGCTGTACTCGCCGCGGCGCCGCGGTCCGACCTCGATGCGGCCGAGCGTCTCGTCGCCGCGAATGAGGTCGCACGATTCGACCGGCTCGTCGGCACCGGCCACGTCGCCCGCGAAGCCCGCGGGCGACCGCGGCGAGCGCGCCATCCGTCGACACCAGCCGGATCCGCACCCACGACGCGTCGAGCCCCTCTCGGACCGCCTCGGCCAGGCGGGTGAGCAGTTCGCGCGGGTCGCCCGCCTGCTCGAATTGGGCGCCGAGCTCGCTGAGCATGGCCAACTGGCGCTCGCGATCGCCGAAGAGGGCGCGATGGAAACGCCGCTGCGCCCACCCGCGCACGGGCAGCAGCACCATGGCGAACAGCACGGTGAGGAGCACCGCCGGGAGCACGTCGAGTTGCGGCGTGAGCAGCACCGCGGGCGTCGCGACGGCGATGCCGTAGAGGACCGTGATGAGCAGGCTCGACGAACGGGCGACGACCTGCCCGCGATCATCGGGGGCGATGTCGAAGGCGCCGTAGCGGAGGATGCCGTGGATCGCCGAGATCGGCAGGGCGAAGAGCGACGCGAGCACGAGGATCTGGATGAACCAGACGTCCGGGAGAAACGTCCACAGCGCGAACGCCACCATTGCGACGCCGACCGTCAGGGCGGTCACCCGAGTGCGCGCCCGCACCGACGGCGAGCCGAAGAGCGTGCGAGTCCCGAGCACCGTGAAACTGAGCGCGACCGCCGGCCACGGCTGCACGAAGAGGTACTCCACCGCCGGCGCGGCCCACTCGAGCCAGGGCACGACGTATGGGTTCGGGATCCCGTCGCCGCTGACGCCGAGGTACGGCGAGGTCACCACGTGCGGGGTCGTGAGCAGCGTGAGCGGCCCCACGAGCATCGGAGTCCAGAGGAAGAGGACTGCGATCCGCTGCCACCGCAGCTCGGGCACCCCGTCGGGGAAGGTCGCGAATACGATCAGGAACGCCGACGTCGCCGTCGCATCGGCGGTCAGTCCGAGCGCGTTGAAGAGCGGGAACCACGGCTGCGCGAGCACGTCGAGGTTCGTCTGCACGAACGTCTCGTACGCCGAGCCGACGAGCATCGCCGTCGACGCGAGGGCGACGAGCAGGGCGGTACGAGATGACGAGACGGTGAGCAGCCACATGCCGAACACGAACAGCGGCAGCGCGCCGAGCAGCGGCCACGCGAGCTGGTGATCGACACCGGGGTAGAGGAACCCCTGCACGACGACGATGTACACCAGTGACGCGACCCCGATCGGGCCGAGCGTCGCGAGGCACACCCATCTGCGGTCCACCCTCCCATAGTCCTCCTCGCGCGACGCGGGCGGGAGAGGGATATCCGTACCTTCCCTTGGAGGCTGGCCCCCATCGAGTGTGCGGCGCTCCCCCACGCGGCATCCGGTCTGCTGCGTTCCGGCGCCCTCGCGTTTCCGCGAACCTCGAGGGCGAGCGGATGCCACGACGGCGCGCCGCACGAACAAGGAGTCACATCATGCGCAAGGTCTACTCGGCTCTGGCCTGGATCATCGCCGGCGGCGTCGTCGTGCAGGCCGCCGCCATCGCGTTCGCCTTCGGCGGCGTGCTCAACCGCGTGTCGGAGGGCGACGTCGTCGACAAGGCGCTCCTCGAGAGCGGTGGGGCCGGCGGCTCCGGCGAGCTCGGTTTCTGGATCCACGGGATCGTCGGCGGCGTCGTCATCCCGCTGCTCGCGGTCGCGCTGCTCATCGTCTCGTTCTTCGTGCGGGCACGCGGGGCGAAGCTCTGGGCGGCGATCACGCTCGGACTCGTGGTGCTGCAGGTCGTGCTCGGCTTCTCGATCACCGACATGCCGTACCTCGGTCTCATCCACGGCGCGAACGCGCTCGCCATCGTGCTCGCCGCGGTCATCGGCGCGTTCCGCGTCCGGAAGGCGCCGCGCGCCGGCACCGGCTCAACCGCCGAGGGGGCGACCTCCGATGCCGTCGCGGCGTGATCTCCTGCGGTGCGCCGTCGTCGGCGTCGCGGTCACGACCGCGCTCGGCGCCGGTGCGCTCGCGTGGAGTTCCACGCTGCTCGGCGAGTACTCGGTGATGGACATGGGCGGCGGTGACGGCGGCGGGCACGGGCACGCCGGCACGGCGACGCCGGCCACGCCGCGCACGGAGCGGCCGGGTCGGGCGAGGGCGAGGCATCCGGAGCCGACGGCACGGCGAAGGAGGTCAGCGTGACGTCGCTGACCGCCGACCCCGACCGCCCGGCCGACGTGCGGGTCGAGCTCGTCGCCCGGCAGGGGACGATCGACGTGCCCGGCGGCCGCTCGATCGAGGGGTACACCGTGAACGGCACGTCTCCCGGTCCCGAGATCCGCGCCCGACAGGGCGACCTCGTCGAGGTCGAGTTCGTCAACGAGTCGGTGACGGATGGCGCGACGCTGCACTGGCACGGCATCGACGTGCCGAACGCGGCCGACGGGGTCGCGGGCATCACGCAGGACGCGGTCCCGGTCGGCGGCCGCCACGTCTACCGCTTCGAGGCGACGGATGCCGGAACGTACTGGTACCACTCGCACCAGGTGTCGCACGTGCAGGTCGAGCGCGGGTTGCTCGGCGCGATCGTGATCGAGCCGGCCGAGGCATCCGCGCCTGCCGAGGCATCCGCTGCATCGACGGATGCCGCCGCGCTCGACGTCACCGCCCTGCTGCACGTCTACGGCGGCCAGCACACGCTCAACGGCCGCGCCGAAGACGAGCCCGTGGCGGCGCCGCCGGGATCCTCCGTGCGCGTCCGCGTGATCAACACCGACCAGGGCACGGCCGCCGTGTGGTCGGATGCACCGTTCCGGGTCGTGGCCACCGACGGCCACGACGTGAACGGGCCCACCGACGTCGAGGGGCAGCGACTCCTCATCCCGGCCGGCGGGCGAGCGGATGTCACGGTGCAGGCGCCCGCGAAGGGCGATGCCGTGCGGCTGCACGTCGGCGGCGCCCGCAGCATGATCATCGGCGACCCCGAGGCATCCGACACCGCCCGCCGCACGCCAGCCGTCGGAGACCCTCGACCTGCTCGCCTACGGCACGCCGACCCCGCTCGAATTCGACCCGTCATCGCCCGACCGCTCGTTCGACTACGTGATCGGTCGCCGGTTCGGCATCATCGACGGCCGTCCCGGCAACTTCTGGACGATCAACGGACGGATGTTCCCCGATGTGCCGATGTTCCATGTGCGCGAGGGCGACGTCGTCGCGATGCACCTCCGCAACGACTCGGGCGAGGTGCATCCGATGCACCTGCACGGCCACCACGTCGTCGTGCTCTCACGCGACGGAATCGCGGCATCCGGAAGCCCCTGGATCGTCGACTCGCTCGACGTGCACCCCGGCGAGTCGTACGAGATCGCCTTCGTCGCCGACAACCCGGGCATCTGGAGCGACCACTGCCACACCCTCCCCCACGCGGTCGACGGCCTCATCGCCCACGTCATGTACGAGGGCGTCACGACGCCGTTCACCATCAACGGCGACGCGGGCAACCAGCCCGAGTGACGCACGGGATGACGCCGTCGCGATCGCGCCGGAGAACGACAACCTGAGCGAGCTCGCACTGGAAGTATCACTATCAGTAGTGTTACTATCAGTGCATGAAGATCTCGGAAGTCGCCGAACAGGGCGGTGCGACGGTCTCGACCGTGAAGTACTACCTTCGCGAGGGCCTGGTACCTGAGGGCGAACGACTGTCCCCCAACCAGACGGCCTACGGCGAGGCGCACGTGCGGCGAGTGCGGCTCGTGCGGGCCCTGCTCGAGACCGGCGGTCTGTCGATCGCGGCCGCGAAGCGCGTGCTGTCGACGATCGACGCCGAAGCCCCGCTCCCCTACGCGTTCGAGGCGGCCCAGCACGCCCTCGGAGTCGGCGGCGCCACCACCGCGGCCGCGTCCGCGGACGCACGCCGGCGCGTCTCGGAACTCGCCGACGCCAGTTCGTGGCGCATCACGAACGACAACCCCGGGCTCGACGTGGCCGCTCGTGTCCTCGACGGCTTGGGGGCGATCGGGTTCGAGCCCTCCGACGACTACCTGGCGGCCTACGCGTCCGCGGCGACCTCGATGGCTCGCGCCGACCTCACCGCGCTGCTCACCCGCGACGACCCCGACCTCACGGCCGAGCTGATGATCGTCGGCACGGTGCTCGGCGATGCCCTCGCCGCCGGCCTGCGACGGCTGGCGCAACAGGAGGCGACCGCCGAGTTCTTCCCACTGCCCGAACCTGAATCCGAACCCGAACCCGAATCCGAATCCGAGGAGAACCAGAAATGACTACACACATCGTGCTCGGAGGAACAGGCGTCGTCGGCCGCGAGACCATCTCGGCGCTGCGTTCCGCGGGCCACTCCGTCAGTTCGGTCGAACGCACGCCGTCAGCGGATGCCGCGGTGCCGCGCATCGGCGCAGACCTCCGCGACGCGGCATCCGCCGTTCGTGCACTGCAGGGAGCCGACGTCGCCTACCTGACCGTGGGACTGCCCTACTCGACGCGAACGTGGCAGCGCGACTGGCCGGTGATCCTGCGGAACACCATCGACGCCTGCATCGCCAACGGCACGCACCTCGTCTACTTCGACAACGTCTACGCGTACGGTCGCACCGACGCCCGATGACCGAGGCGACACCGATCCGGCCGAGCAGCCGCAAGGGCGAGATTCGCGCGGCCCTGCTCGAGACGCTCGCGACCGCCGCGCGTGAGCGGGGGCTCGGCTACACGGTCGGACGCAGCGCCGACTTCTACGGGCCGGGGGCCACGACGAGCGTCTTCAACATGTTCGCCATCGATCGCGTCGTCGCGGGCAAGCCGCCGAGCTGGTTCTTCGACCGCACCCAGCCCCACTCGATGACGTACACCCCCGACATCGGCAGGGCGCTCGCCGTGCTCGGCACCGACCCCCGGGCCCGTGGCCGCACCTGGCACCTGCCGACGGCACCGGCACTCACCGGCGACGAGTACCTCGGCCTCGCGACCGGCGGCACCTTGCCGCACCGAACGATGTCGATGACCACGATGCGAATCGGCGCGGTGTTCTCGACTGCTGCGCGCGGCTCCCTCGAGCTGGCGTACCAGAACACCGAGCCCTATCGGTTCGATTCCACGGCGTTCGAGCGCGAGTTCGGCATCGCCCCCACACCGTATGCCGACGGCATCGCCGCGTCGCTGGAGCACGCGCGAGGAAGCTCCGAGAAGGTCCGCTGAGCGTGAGCGAGCGGGCCGTAGAGCGTACACGCGCGTGAACACGCAGAAATGCCGAAGCGCGGTCGCGCCTTGTCGACGACCTCGTGACGGAGTAGTGTCGGTGGTGTAAGACATACTCGAAACATAGACCAGCCCCTTCGAGTCGCTAGGTCGGCGCGCAAGCATCGGGTCGGCGTCGCGCACATGATCGCCGCGCTCGCGAATGAAACAGCTAGAGCAGAGGAAGGCGACGCGGTGCGCATCATCGGCATCGATGACCGGGACATCGAACTCGAACTCGTTCTGGTCCCCGACGACCGCCGCGACGGCTGGACGATCATCCACGCGATGCCGACGAACTACAGGAGGAACCGATGACTGCACAGACGAGACGGCAGTTCGAACTTCCCGCCGATCCGAGGGTCGAGTTCGGTCGAGACCGAAGAAGTGATCTACCAAGGCGAACCTCTGACTGACGATCGAGTCGACCAGATCGTCGAAGATGTCCGGCGCGCGAATCTGATCCCAGGCGGTAAGTCACTCAATCCCGACGGGTCCCACTCGAAACCTCTGTCCGTGCGTCTGCCCGATGACGTTCGCGCGAAGGTCGAGGCGATTGCCGCATCCCGCGGCATCCGCCCGTCGAAGCTCGTCCGTGAAGTGTTGTCAGCGTATGTGCGACCACACGAAACCCTCGACGTCGAACCGGCGCGGGTGACTCAGTCGACGAGCGCCCCTGCCGTCAGGTTCGCGATCGACCCGGTCATCGATCGAGCGCGGTCGGATGCCGCGAACGCGAGGTACTCGGCGACCTCGTCGAGCGTCGGCAGGCGGCCGAGCAGCGTGGTCGACGCGAGCCCCTCGAGCCACTCGTCGCGCGGCGTGCCGCTGAGCGCGGCGATGCGCCCGAACATCTCACCGGTGTACGAGGTGTCGTAGGCATCCGCCATCGCGTGCGGGCGCACGCACACGACCCGCACGCCCGCCGGCCCCAGCTCTCCGGCGAGCGCCCGCGAGAACCCCTCGAGCCCGGCGCTCTGCGCCGCGTTCCCGATCAAGCCCTTGCCCGTGAGTCGGGCGCCGGGCGTCGAGATCGTGAGGATCACGCCGCTCCCCCGCGCGATCATGTGCCGCGCGGCGGCCTTCGCCGTCACGAAGTTCGTCTGCAGGTAGCCAGTGACGGGGTGCAGGTAGTCGGCGAGCGAGGTGTCGCCGATCGCGAGGCCCTGCACGTGGTCGAAGCCCACCGCGTTGAATGCGATGTCGATGCGGCCCGCGGCATCCGCCACCTCGTCGACGTGCCGGTCGACCGCGTCCTGGTCCATCGCGTCGACCACGGCGATCGACACGTCGGCACCGAGCGCACGAGCAGCGGATGCCGCCGCCTCGAGCCGCGGCATGCTCCGCCCCGCGAGGTACAGCCGGGCGCCCTCGCGGGCGAACACGCGCGCCGCTGCGCTCCCGATCGATCCGCCACCGCCGTGGATCACGGCGACCTTGTCTTCGAGCAGCATCACGCCGCCTCCGTTCCTGAGTAGGTTCGTGCGAACCGGCCGATGATCTCGGTCCAGCCATCCGTGTGACTGCGCACCGCCTCGGCATCGGGCAGCCGTTCATGCCGCACCTCGACCACCGTGGCGTCGCCGTCGGGCTCGAAGGTGACCCGCACCAGCGAGTCGGCGGTGTTCGTTGCGTGCGAGCGCCACGTGAACTCGAGGGTGCGCGGGCGATCGATCACCGTGTACGTGCCCGCGTGCACGACCGACCCGAAGCGGTCGTGCATCGTGATCGTGAACGAGCCGCCCACCCGCGGGTCGGCCACCGCGTCGGATGCCTCGCCGCCGTCGCGGCGCATCCACACTGCGAGGCTCGCCGGGTCGAGCCAGGCGTCGAAGAGGCGCTCAGCGGATGCCGCGATGCGCCGGCTCACCGTCACGGTCGCGGTCATCGTGCCGTACCGCCCGTCGCCATGTCGGCGTCGTCATCGTCGTCGGATGCCTCGGCCGAGGCATCCTGCAGCACGAACGCCTCGAGCGCCGCGAGGCGCTGCTCCCAGAACTCGCGGTACTGCTGCATCCACGCGACCGACTCCGCGAGCCCCTCGGCGCGCAGCGACAGCACGTGGTCGCGGCCGCGCACCGAGCGCTGCACGAGCTCGGCGCGCTCGAGCACCTTGATGTGCTTGCTCGTGGAGTTCAGCGAGATCGGGAAGGCGCTCGCGAGGTCGGTGACCCGGGCGTCGGAGACGAGCAGGCGATCGAGGATCGCCCGCCTCGTGGGATCGGCGACCGCGCTCAGCACGGTATCCATCTGATATTCACCCATGTGGGTGAATATACCCGCGTCGGCGGAGCGGCGCAAGCGGCGCACGACGTCGATGTTGCCCCGTGTCGGATGCCGGTGGCAGGGTGGCGACATGGCGATCGAGGTGCGCCCGGCGACGGTGTTCGTCGACGTGAAGGCGATGGTCGGGCCCAAGCGGCCCGACGCGAATGTGTGCTGGTGCCTGAGCTACCGCATCCCCTCGAAGGAGAATCTCGCCCTCAAGGGACCGGCGCGCGGCGAACTCGTGCAGCGACTGTGCCGGCAGGACCCGCCGCCCGGAGTCCTCGCCTACGACGGCGACGAGGTGGTGGGGTGGGCGGCCGTGCACCCGCGGGCCGACACGAGCTTCGCAAGCAACCGTAAGATCCCGCATGTCGACGACCTCGATGTGTGGTCGGTGTGGTGCATCCGGGTGCGTCCCGGTCATCGCGGCGAGGGACTCTCGCACCACTTGCTCGCGGGCGCCGTCGAGTTCGCACGCGACTACGGCGCACCCGCGATCGAGGGCTACCCACTCGACAACGAGGGCGAGAAGATCGACCTCACGATGGCCTACGTCGGCACCCGCAGGCTGTTCGAGAAGGCCGGGTTCACGAAGGCGGCCGACACCGACTCGGTGCTCAACGGGTTCCCGCGCGTGCTCATGCGGCTCGACCTGCGCTGATCAGGGTGCGCTGGGCGTCGACCTGCGCTGATCACGGGTGCGCTGGGCACCGTCGTCAGAACGTCCAGATACTGAATCAGCATGTGCATACCCGTGCGGAGTCGGTGCTGGTGGGCTGTTGATGTTCATTGCGACCCGACGCAGATCGACGACGAAGTCAGGAGTTGGCATGTATTTAGCACGAACTACGGGGGCGGTCCTCGCGACCGTCGTCGCCGCCGCCGCGGCGGTGCTGCCGGTGACGGCAGCATCAGCCGTTCCGGCGGAGCACACAGCGGCGCGAGCGCCGATGTCCGTATCCGATCCATCGCTGAGCCCCACTCCATACCAGGGGTGGAATACGTACTACGGGCTCGGCGGCGACTTCAGCGCTGAGGAGGTGCTCGACGTTGCGGACTTCCTCGTGTCGTCGGGCCTCGCCGATGCGGGCTATGACATCGTCTGGCTCGACGGCGGATGGCAGGCCGACGTGCCCCGCGGCGAGGATGGGATCCTGAACAGCGACCTCGAGCGGTTCCCCGGGGGCATGGCCGCCCTTGCCGATGCCATCCACGAGCGCGGCCTGAAGGCGGGCATCTACACGGACGCCGGACCCTACATCCCGGGCAGCTGCGGCCTCGGCAGCGGCGGCGGCTACTACCAGACCGACGCCGACACGTTCGCATCATGGGGCTACGACGCGGTCAAGGTCGACTTCCTCTGCGGCATCACGGCCGACCTCGATCCCAAGACGGCGTTCACGGAGTTCGCCGAGGCGCTGCGCAACAACAGCAGCGGCCGACCGATGATCTTCAACCTCTGCAACCCGGTCACCTCGCCCGACTGGGGGAACTACCCCGAGGAGCAGCAGTCGACGTACTCGTGGAGCTACGCGCCCGAGATCGCCGAATCGTGGCGCACGTACACGGATGCCGGGTTCGTCGGCCTCATGAAGTACAGCGACGTGCTCCGCAACTACGACGCCAACGCACGTCATCCCGAAGCTGCCGGACCCGGCCACTGGAACGACCCCGACTACCTCGGTCCCGAGCTGGGGATGAGCGACGAGGAGTTCCGCACCCAGATGACGCTCTGGTCGGTCGCGGCGGCGCCCCTGGTCATCGCCAGCGACCCGCGCACCCTCAGCGAGGCATCCATGAACGCCCTGCTCGACGAGGACGTGCTCGCCATCAACCAGGACCCGCTCGGCAAGCAGGCCACGCGCGTGGGCGAGCCCGGCGCGACCGAGACCTGGGTCAAGCCGCTCGCCGACGGCTCCGTCGCGGTCGCGCTGCTCAACCGCGGCGGAGCGCCCGCCGAGGTGGCGACGACCGCCGCGGCGGTGGGTCTCAGCGGCTCGCGGTTCGAAGTGCGCGACGCGTGGAACGACACCGTCACCGAGTCGTCGGGCTCGCTGCGAGCCGCCGTGCCGGCGCACGGCACCGCACTGCTCCGCGTGGAGTCGACCCGTGGCATCCCGGGCGTGCCGCGACTCGTCGTCGGCGCGCCGACGGTGACCGGCGTCGACGGTTCGGCGATCCCGCCGACGGGCGAGCTGCTCGCTGCCGGCAGGCTCGACGCTGCAGGCGACGGTCACGCTCCGCAACGATGGGACGACACCCGTGATCAGCCCGAAGGTCGCGCTCGTCGTTCCCGAAGGATGGACGGCGACGTCGACGGGGCGTTCGCCGCTCCTCGTCGCCCCCGGACAGTCAGCTGACGCGACCTTCACCATCACGGTGCCCGACTGCCGCCGAGGCGGGTCGCTTCGAGTCGACGGCGACGGCGACGTTCCGGCCGCTCACGACCGCTCCGCAGGAGGTGACCGTCGCGTCGGCACCGCTCGTGGTGGCCGTGGCGCCGGCCCCGCCGACCGGGCCCGACTTCGCCGCTGTCGCATCACCCGTGGGTCGATGCGACGAGCGGATGGATGGAGCCCACGATCGACGAGAGCGTCGGCGGCGGCAACCCGATCTCGGTCGCAGGCACGGTCTACGAGACCGGCATCGGCGTGGCGAGTCCGTCGGACATCCGCTACTACCTCGGCGGTGCGTGCACGACGCTGACCGGTGCGGCCGGCATCGACGACGTCGTCGAACAATGTCGGACCCGAAGGCGGCACCGCGACGTTCCACCTCGTGGGCGACGGCGTGACGCTGTGGGAGAGCGGCGTCGTGGAGCGCGGCACGGCCGCGTCCTTCGACGTCGACGTCACCGGCATCCGCGAACTCGTGCTGCATGTCGGCGATGCCGGAGACGGCGGGTACAACGACCGCGCCGACTGGGCGGCGCCGACGATCGCCTGCAGCTGACGACGCACGGCTCAGCCCGCTGGGGAATCCTCGAATCGGATTCCCCAGCGGGCTTCCCAGATGTCCCCGGGCTCGAGCCAGCGCAGCCCCTCGCCGCTGTTGAACGCGTCGGGGGGTGCCGTCATCGGCTCGATCGCGATCGCCGAGCTCGCCGGGCGCCGGCGCCGGGGAACTCGTCGGTCACATACGTCTGGAGCCAGGCGAACGCGGCGTCGGCCTCGAGCACGACCGCGCTGCCGTCGACGGGATCGCCGAGCCGATGCTCGACACGACCGGTGTCGAGGTCGAGGTCGGTGTAGCAGGCGTGGCGCGGGATGTCCCGGACACGCGGCCCGCGGACGAGGTCGTACTCGGTGCCCGCGGTCGCGAATGAGCCGACCGGGATGTGCCGGTCGTCGAGGCGGAGTGCGCGCCGCGCGGAGGTCGTGAACTCGAGGTCGGCGACGCGGCGATCGCCGAGGCGAAGGTATGGATGAGCGCCGATCGCGACGGGTGCGCGGTGCGCGCCGCGGTTGGCGATGCGGTGCACCACCCGCACTCCCGACGGCGTGAGGGTGTAGGCGACGCTCGTGTCGAGGCGGAACGGGTAGCCCGGAGGCGCGTTGATTCCGGCCATCAGCACGACCGAGTCGCTCGGCTCGCGCGGCGACCGCGTAGCGCCGCTCGGCGAGCAGTCCGTGGAGCGCATGGCCGAGCGCCGGCTCGGTGACCTCGAGTCGTTGCGGTCGTGCCGTCGAGCGACCACGCGGCGCCGTCGACGCGATTGGGCCAGGGAACGAGGATGACCCCCGCCGAGAGCGGCGGATGCTCGTCGAGCGTGTTGCGCACGAGCTCGACGTCGTCGACGGCGAGCGCCCGCAGCGACGCGCCGACCGGCGAGACACCGTCGCTCGGACGTCGCGGCCACCGCGCGCGCGGCGGCGAGCTGGATCACCCGGCCGTCGCGACGACGCGGAGCGAGCACCGATCGATCGACATCGAGGGTCGGTGCTTCGAGGCCCACGGTGCGCAGGACGCGGCCGGTGCCCTGCCAGCCGGTCGACGAGCCACGGCGGCTGCGCAGTCGTTGTCGCCGACGGCTCCCCCGGGTGCACGACCTCGACCCGGTATCGCCGATCGTCGTCGAGCCCGGGCAACCCGATGCGTCCGGGCGGCCAGGTGCGCGGTCGCTCGACGAGGCTCAGCGCGAACAGCGCCTCGGAACGGTCGGTCGGCCACCACGCCCTCGAGCCGGAGCGCGTCGTCGGCGAGATCGGCGTGCACGACGACACCGGAGTGCAGCAGGGCTCGGTGTTCCTTGTGGAACTCGATCCACCGAGCGAGCACCGAACGCTCGGCGTCGTCGGCCTCGAGGAGGTTCATCTCGACGCCGAGGTTGCCCCAGATCGCCTTCTCGGCCCGATAGTCGAGCGGATGCGAGCGGTGCGTGGTGTGCGAGACCTCGGCGCCGATGTGGGTGCCCTGCATCTCGGGCGGCACGAGCAGCCCCGTCCAGCGCTGCACCTCGAGGCGCTCGTGCGGGTCGTTGCAGTCGCTCGGCCAGACCCGGGCGCAGTACTCGAGCACGCCGAGGTCGATGCGACCGCCGCCGCTCGCGCACGACTCGATCTCGAGCTCGGGGTGACGACGGCGCAGTTCGGCCATCATGCGGTACACCGCGAGCGTCTGCGCGCGCACGCCGGGTCGCCCATCGGGAGTGTGCCCGGCGTCGAGCAGGTAGCGGTTGTGGTCCCACTTGATCGCGTCGATGCCGAGGTCGGCGACGAGCCGCGAGACCTGCTCGAGCACGTGCTCGAACGCCTCGGGATGGCCGAGGTCGAGCACGTGCTGGTACCGCGACGGCAGCCCGGGGCCGTGCCCGGCGTCGAACAGCCACTCGGGGTGCTCGCGAGCGAGCTCGGAGTCGAGGTTGACCATCTCGGGCTCGAACCACAGCCCGAACTCCATGCCGAGCTCGTGAACGCGCCGCGCGAGCGGGCCGAGTCCGTCGGGCCACACGTCGCGGTCGACCTCCCAGTCGCCGAGCGAGCTCGTGTCGTCGCGGCGGCCGGTGAACCACCCGTCGTCGACGACGAACCGTTCGATGCCGATCGCGGCGGCGAGTTCGGCGAGTTCGGCGAGCGCCGCGGGATCGTGATCGAAGTACACGGCCTCCCAGGTGTTGAGCACCACCGGTCGCGGCGACGACGGCCGTCGGGGCCGATCGCGCAGGTGGCGGTGGAACCTGCGCGGCGAGGGCATCGAGGCCGTCACCCCACGAACCGAACTGCCACGGCGTCGTGTACGGTCTCGTCGAGCCCGAGCACGACCTCGCTCGACGAGCAGCGACTCGCTCGCGGCCAGGTGCCGCGTGTTCGCGGGCGTCCGCTCCGCGGCGAGCACCTGGTTGCCGCTCCACGCGAGATGCGTCGCCCAGACCCGGCCGGAGCGGAAGCCGAATCCGGGCGCGCCGGCGACGAGCAGCATGGTGTGCTCGAGCCCCGGCTTGCCGCCGCGCGAGGCGCGCACCCACTCGCCCACGTCGAAGCGCGCGTCGCTGCGGCACGCGCTCGAGCGACCAGCGGCCGGTGAGGTCGAGGACCTCATCGGCCTCGTGCGGGCACCGGCAGCGCGAGCTCGAGTCGCTCGCACGCGGAACGGCTCGGACGACCGTTCGTCGAGGCGTCGCGCGCTGGCGCACGAGCCCGCTTCCGTGCAGCACCTGGAGTTCGAGGTCGAGTTCGAGCCGGTACGCCTCGTCGACCGCGTGCACGCGCAGCAGCGGCCCCTCGGCATCGTCGACGATCTCGTGCGCGTCGCTGCGGAACACCGCGGCCCAACGCCGCCCGTCGCTGTCGCCGACGAGCCCGGGCGGCCGAGCCATCCCTCACCGAGCTGCGCGCAGCACGGGCACCGGCTGCGGGTAGGTCGACCGGGCTGTCGCCGATCGCGGGCAGGGCGGCCGTCGCGATCGCCGCGAGGTCGGCCGGCGCGAGCTCGCCGAGCGGTTCGCCCCAGTGGAGGATGCGCGGCAGCCGGTGGTCGCCGACGTCGACGACGAGGCTCGTGCCGCCCGCCGACAGGTGCACTACGGTCTGCTCGCTCACGCCGCTCCTACTTCACCGCCCCGAGTGCCAGCCCGCCGACGAAGCTTCGCTGGAACACGAGGAACACGATCGTCGACGGGATGGCCGCGATCACCGTCGCGGCGGCGATCACCGACCACGACGACACGTACTGGCCCTGAAGCGACAGCACCGCCGCGGTGATCGGGAGCTTCGACGAGGTCTGCAGCAGCGTGATCGACCAGAGCAGGTCGTTGAAGATCCAGGTGAACGAGAGCGCGCCGAGCGCGGCGAGCGCGGGCCGGGTGAGCGGCAGGATCACCTGCAAGAAGATGCGCAACGGCCCGGCGCCGTCGAGCGTCGCCGCCTCCTGCAGCTCGTTCGGCACGGTGCGCATGAACCCGTAGAGCACGAAGGTGTAGAAGCCGATCCCGAACGCGGTCTGCACGATGATGAGCGCGAAGCAGCGTGTCGTAGAACCCGAACTGCTGCGAGATGCGGGTCACCGGGATGAGCAGCATCTGCACCGGCAGCAGGTTGCCGGCGAGCATCAGCGAGCAGGATGGTGCGCCGGAACGGGATCCGGAAGCGGCTGAGGCCGAACGCGACCGCCGCGGAGAGCACGAGCGAGAGCACCACGGTCGGGATCGTGACGATGAGGCTGTTCACGAGGGCCTGGAACATGCCGCCCTGGTTCCAGGCCTGCGCGTACGTCTCGAGGGTGAAGCTCTGCGGCAGGCTCGCGATGCCGTTCGCGCTCACGTCGTCGAACGTGCGGAACGAGGTGACGACGATGAGCAGGATCGGGGCGAACCATGCCAGCGAGATGAGCACGGCGACGCTGTGGAACCCGGCCGTCCGCGCGGCCCGGCGTCGACTGCGCCGTCGCCGCGCTGGTGCCGGTGCGGCGGCGGGAGCCGCACTCGGGGCGCGAAGGCTCGGCGCGATCGATGGTGGTCATGATTCCTTCTCCTCGGAAAGCGCTCGCACGAGGTACGAGATGATCACCGCGAGCGCGAGCACGAAGATGACGACGGCGATCGCCGAGGCGTAGCCGAGCGCCCGGGTCTCGAACGCGGTCGAGAACATGTAGGTGCTCAGCAGCTCGCGTCGAGTGGAACGGGCCGCCGTGGGTCATCGCCCAGACGATGTCGAACGAGCGCAGCGAGTCGATGACGAGCACGCTCAGCACGACGAGGTTGACGCTGCGCAGCTGCGGGAACGTGACGTGCCAGAAGCGCTGCCAGGCGGTGGCGCCGTCGACGCGGGCCGCCTCGATGACCGCCGGGTCGATGCCCTTGAGCCCCGCGATGAAGAGCACCATCACGTAGCCGATCTCACGCCACAGGGCCGCGACGATCACGGCGTAGAGCGCGGTGTCGGGATCGCCGAGCCAGACCCGGGTGCAGGTCGTCGAGCCCGAGGCTCTGCAGCGTGGTGTTGAGCACGCCCGTCGGCTGGAAGAACGCGCTCCAGATGAGCGCCGTCACGACGAGCGAGAAGACGATCGGCAGGAACAGCGCGGTGCGGTAGATGCCGACGCCGCGCCGCTCGGACTGGAAGAGCATCGCGACGCCGAGCCCGGCGACGAACGAGATGCCGCCGAACAGCACGATCCAGATCGCGGTGTTCTTCAGCGCGGTGAGGAAGATCGGGTCGCTGCCCAGGTCGACGTAGTTCTGCACGCCGACCGATTCGGCGGGAGCGATGCCGTTCCAGCGCAGGAACGAGAGGCCGATGCCCTGGAAGGCGGGCCAGAAGACGCCGACCGCCTCGATGAGGAACGGGACGAGGACGAGGACGAACACGATCGGCGGCGGGAACCCGACCCGCCGCCGACCGCGTGTGCGGTGGTGCTGGTCACTGACCTGCCCGGACCCTCTCGGCCGCCGCCTGCCACTCCGCCAGGATCTGGTCGACGGCGCCGGGGTCGGCGATGAACTGGGTCAGTGCGGTGTCGGCCGGTCCCTGCTGCGCGTCGCCGGCGTCGCGGTTGTAGAACTGCGTGACCTGCGTCGGCGGACTCGAGCATCTCCTTGCCCTGCTGGGCGAGCGCGGTCGAGCTGTCTGCTCGGCGTCAGGGTTCGCGGCGAGCGCGGTGCCCTGCTGCCCCTTCATCGAGCGCCGACTGCGCCTCGGGCGCTCGCGACGTACTCGAGGAACCGCTTCGTGAGGTCCGGCTTCGTCGTCTTCACGCTCGCGATGAAGCCGTCGGTCGGCGCCTCCTCGGCGACCGGGACCGACGGGTCGATGATCGGGAACTGGAAGAAGGCGAGGTCGTCGCTGGCGGTCCTCGGGAACCGAGGGCTGCGCCCACGCGCCGAGCAGGTACATGGCCGACTTGCCCTGGGCGAAGTCGCTCATCGCCTGGTTCTGCGCGGTGCCGAGCACGGCCGGGTCGACGTACGGCAGCACCTTGGCGAACGCGTCGAAGACCGCGCGCACCTCGGGGCTGTCGTAGGACTCCTCGCCGGCGAGCAGGTCGAGGTGGAAGTCGCCGCCGTTGATGCGCAGGTCGAGGTAGTCGAACCACGCCGACGCGAGCCAGGCGTTGTCGCTGAGGCCCATCGTGATCGGGTTCACGCCCTGCGCCTTGATCTTGTCGCAGACCGCGAGGAACTCGTCCCAGGTCGTCGGCGGCGTGACGCCGAGCTTCTCGAAGTCGCTCTTGAAGTAGTACATGCCCCACCAGTAGTACCCGGTCGGCACGAACACCTCGGTGCCGTCGATCGGTCTGGCTGAGCGTCGTGGAGCGCGTCCGGGAAGTTCGCCCATGCCCTCCCACACCTCGGAGAGGTCGAGCAGCAGGTCCTGGTCGGCGAAGTCGCGCGTGGCCTGCCCGGCGTACCAGGTGTAGACGTCGGGCGGGTTCGAGCCCGTGAGGTAGGTCGGCAGCTGCGAGTTGAACGTCGCGGTGGGGATGCTGTTGAGCTCGACCGTGCCCTCGCCGAGCGCGTTGAAGTTCTCGACGAGCTCCTCGATGCCGCCCTTCTCCGCGTCGGTGAACCGCGACTGCAGGATGAGCGAGCCGGCGGCGTCTTCGCCGCTCGAGGCGGCGGGTCGCCGCCGCCGGTCGAGACGCATCCGGCGAGGAGCGCGGATGCGGCGATTGCGACACCGATGGCGGCGACGCGGCGTCGTGGGGTGTGGGTCATCTTCGACTCCAATTCTGGGGGTGATCGGGCTGTGCGTCGGCATGCGTGCCGGCGGCCGTTCGAGCCGGTCGGCCGGTGCAGGCGGCTTGGTGGCTGGTGATGACGCTACGCCAGCGGCCGCGAGTGCCCCGATAGAAGATTCCGCGGTCTATCTGGACAGAACGACGATCAGGGCGCAGAATCATCCGGTGCTCATCCCAGACGGATTCCCCGGCCAGCGCATGCTCGTGCTCCCCCGCCCGCGCGTGCGCGAGTTCCTCCAGCAGTCGGGAACCGCCCATCTGGTCGTGACCGACTGCGGATACTTCCCACAGGCGCAGTCCCACGGCCGAGTGCGGCACACCGCCGATCGGCCAGCTCGTCGTGCTCGTCTGCGTCGAGGGCCGCGGCTGGTGCGAGACCGCGGCTGGACGTTTCGACGTGGGCGCCTCGCAGGTCGTCATCCTCCCGCCCGGCCTGCCGCACGGCTACGGCGCCGACGAGGACGACCCGTGGACGCTCTGGTGGTTCCACGTCGCGGGCGCCGACATCGACGCGTTCCTGCAGGCCGCGGGCATGACCGCGCAGAACCCGGTGCGCCGCGTGAGCAACCTCTACCACGTCGTCTCGCTCATGACCGAGGTGGTCGCGTGGATGGAGCGCGACTCGACGACCCCGAGCCTGCTCGCGGGCGCCGGCGCCGCCTGGCACGTGCTCACGCTGCTGGCCGCCGACCGGCAGGGCGCGGCCGACTCGACCGACGTCGTCGAGCAGGCCGCCGACTACCTCCGCACGCACCTCGCCGAGCACGTGACGGTCGCCGAGCTCGCCGCCGTCGCCTCGCTCAGCACCTCGCACTTCAGCGCGCTGTTCAAGCGGCACATCGGCACCCCGGTGCTGCAGTACCAGACGATGCTGCGCATGGCGAAGGCGCGCGAGCTGCTCGACACGACGAACGGCACCGTGGCGTCGATCGCCGCCGAGGTCGGCTACCCCGACTCGTTCTACTTCGCCCGGCAGTTCAAGAAGGTGCACGGCGTGACGCCGCGCGACTACCGCAACCAGCACAAGGGCTGAGCCCGGCCGGCGCGCGGGCGCGCCGGGCGCACGGCTGGCGGCCGTCGCGCCGCGGCGTCAGGCCGGCGTCAGGCCGGCGCCGACCACGTCCTCGAGCAGGGCGAGCACGAGCGGATCGGCCGGGTCGATCGCGCGTCGCCGGTCGAGGATCGCGGTCGCGCCTCGTCGTGCGGCCCTCGAGCAGCGCGAGCTGCGCGTCGAGCACGTCGACGAGCGCGTCGTGGGCGACCTGCGGCGCCGTCGATGAACGTCAGCATCGTCGGCAGCGACGTGGCGAAGTAGTCGATCGACGGCACCTCCTCGCGCTTGGCGGCGAGGTAGGTGCGCAGCCCGTCGATCGAGCCGCTCCGCCGTCGCGTCGTCGCCGAGTCGGCGGGCGGCGAGCACCGAGAAGTACGTCATCGGCGAGTACGGCACGGTGAGCATCGTCGTGAAGTCGCCGGCGCTCGACGCGGCCGTCGACCCAGCGTCGCGCGCGCCTCGTCGGCTCGGCCGGCGAGGTCGAGCGCGTCGCCGAGGGCGAGCAGCAGGTCGGAGCAGTTCGCGAGCGGATGCCGCGCCTCGCCGAGGTTCGCGGGCGGCTCGAGTGCGGCGCGCAACGCGACACCGCGGCATCCGCTCCGCCCTCGTCGATCGCGCGGCGGGCGACCGCCTGCTGCGCGAGCGTCCAGACGCGCAGCACCTCGCCCTCGCCGCCCTCCCACGGGCTGAACCGCCGGTCGGCGATGAGCGCGACGGCGCGTTCCGGCGTCGCCGGTGAGCGTGAGCAGCTCGGCCCACGCGATCGTGAGGTCGTCGCGGAGCGCGACCACCTCGGGGCGGGCGGCGAGGCGCCGCTCCCGGTCGTCGGGGGCGACGCCGTTGCGTCGGGCGAGCTGGTCGGCCTCGACGAGCACCTTCGGGTCGTCGGGCGCCAGCGCGAGCGCACGTTCGTAGTGCGCGGCCGCGGCGGCGCCGTCGTGCGCGACGTTGTACGCGGCGAGGCCGAGCCCGCGGTGCACGGCGGCATCGCCGGGGTCGAGCGCGGCCGAGGCCTCGAGGTGCCGCACGGCGTCGTCGTAGCGCCGGTGGAAGTACTGCCAGTGCCCGAGCAGCGCGTGCGCCCGCGCGTCGGCGTCGTCGCGTGCGAGGGCGCGCTCGAGCACGAGGGCGTCGACGAGCCCGCCGGGGAAGCGCGCCGCCGCGTCGACCTCGCGCGCCGCGGCGCGGGCGGCGTCGGCGTCGGAGTCGCGGCCGAGCCGGTCGAGCGCCTCGGCGCGGTGGTAGTGCACGAGCGGCAGCGCGTTGCCGGCTCCGGGCACCGGATGCCGCAGGCGGCCGCGTCGGCGGCCAGGTCGAGCACGCGCAGGCGCTCGTCCTCGAGTCCGAGCTCGGCGTACTCCCCCGCGAGGTCGAGCAGGTGGTGGGCCTCGGCGTCGACCGGCGGTTCGCCGAGCAGGTCGCGAATCCAGAGGTCGAGGGGGTCGAGCGCGGCGGCGCGGCGCAGCATCCGCTCGGCCTCGTCATCGCGGCCGAGCCGGCGCAGCGCGATCGCGCGCGATCGCGATGGCCTGCAGCTGCTCGGACTCGAGCCGCAGCACCTCCTCGGCGTTCGCCCGCGCCT
>CAWJZK010000025.1:0-77479 GCA_963847285.1 uncultured Actinomycetota bacterium | reverse complement strand
GCTTGCCTTCGCCGGGTGTGTCTGCCCCTCGTGTCGATTTCGGACCCCACTCGTTCGACGCTTGGGTGAGAGCAATTCCATCGCACGAGAGGGGCGGATCATGGGCAAGGTCATCTTCGACATCAGCATGTCGCTCGACGGCTTCATCGCGGCGAGCGGCATGACCGTCGACGAGGGCATGGGCGTCGGCGGCGAGGTGCTGCACGACTGGGCGTTTCGCGGGGATGAACGCGATCGCGAGATCCTCGAGCGGGCCGGGGCGGCGCTGGGGGCCGTCATCTCGGGCCGTCGCACGTACGACAACTCGATCCGGTGGTGGGGAGCGGATGGCCCGACCGGCGCTGCTCGCGTCCCGCTCGTCGTGGTCAGCCACAGCACACCCGACGACGTGCCCGAGGCCGGCGTCTACACCTTCGCCGGCGACATCCGCTCGGCGCTCGACGCCGCGCGGTCGGCCGCCGGCGACGGCGACGTGGGCGTCATGGGCGGCGCGGACATCGCCCGGCAGTACCTCCGCGCGGGGCTGCTCGACGAGATCTCGATCCACCTCATCCCGGTGCTCTTCGGCAGCGGCACCCCGCTCTTCGGCGACGGCGATTCGCTCGACGCACACGTCAAGCTCGAGACCATCGACGTCGTACGAACGGATGCCGCGACGCACCTCCGATTCCGTGTCGTGAGGTGACTCAGACCCAGAGGGTCTGACGAGTGGGCGGCTCCCAGACCGCTTCTGACGGTGGCCGCTGGCAGACTCGTGTCATGACCACGAGGATCGGCACTCCGGGCGGCACCCCCGAGCGGCCCGCCGTCTTCTTCTCCGGACCCGCGGAGTTCCGCGCCTGGCTCGAGGCGAACCACGCCACCGAGCCCGAACTGTGGATGGGCCTCTACAAGAGGCATGTGCCCGACCGCGGGCTGACCTGGGAAGAGGCGGTGCCCGAAGCGTTGTGCTTCGGATGGATCGACTCGGTGTCCCAGCGCATCGACGACGATTCGCGCCGCCAGCGCTGGACGCCGCGCAAGTCGTCGAGCAACTGGTCGAGCGTGAACATCGCGCTCGTCGAGAGGCTCACCGCCGAGGGGCGCATGCATCCCGCCGGCGTGGCCGCGTTCGAGCGGCGGCGCGACGACCGGTCGGGCGTGTACTCACACGAGAACCCCGACAGCGAGCTGCCGCCCGAGGCAGCGGCTCGGTTGGCAACGGATGCCGCGGCATCCGCCTTCTGGCATGCGGCCACCGCAACCTACCGCCGCCAGGCCACCCACTGGGTGCTCACGGCCAAGCAGGAGGCCACGCGCGAACGACGACTCTCGCAGCTCATCGAGGACAGCGCAGCCGGTCGGGTGGTGCCCTTCCAACGGTACGGCGAGACCCCGAAGTGGGTGGAGCGGGCGGCCGCGGCGGCGCGGGCTGCGGCATCCGCCTCCGTGGGCGGCGTGACGTCTCGGCTGCCTGGCGAGGGTCGGAGAGGCTTCGCAGTGTGAGGGCTTCGAGGCGGCGCAGGCGGTTGCGCACGGTGTTCGGGTGTACGAACATCGTCCGCGCCGTCTCAGCGACTGAGCCGCCCGTCTCGAACCAGGTCTGCGCGGTGTCGAGCACGATCCCGCGCTCGGTCTCCGGCAGGTCGAGCACGTCATGGAGCACGATCATCGAAAGCTCGGAGGCGACGTCGGGCGCACCCGCAGCGACGGTGTCGATCGCGAAGTCCGCGAAGGCGTTCACCTGACTGTGACCGGCGGCGGCGAGGCATGTGCGTGCGAGTCTCACGGCTTGGGGCATGTGACCGAAGTCGTGGGTCACGGGACTGATCCCGGCGCGGACTCCGTAGTGCTCGAGTGCGCTACGGACGAAACGCACTTGCTCGTGAGAGCACGAGACGATGCCGAGCTCGACGTCGGCACGCAGGAGCCAGGCCGACTCCATGTTCTCCTTCAGCAGCAGCTGGTCGATACGCGGTGTCGAGACGCGTGGTGCGCTCTGGGTATCCACGGCGACGACGACGAACGGTCGCTCGCGAGGAAAGCCGATCAGGTCTATCGCCTGCCAGAGCGATGCGTTGGGCTGGTCGCTTCCGCTGAGCACCGTCTCGATGAGGGCGAATCGTTCACGTTGCCCGTCGATGATGCGGAGCTGCTCTTCGTAGCGGTACCCGTCGCTCATGAGTCTCACGAAGGCATCGTTCATCCGCCAAACCTGGCTGGCCACGGCCACCAGCTCGGCATCGCTGGCTTGCCCCGACGACCGCGCGTACTCGAGGATCGCGCTCCAGATGAACTCCGAGCCCACCCGGATCGCGTCGAGCATCGCCGATAATGGCACACCCGCTCGAGCCCGGATGCCGCCAACGGCTCGCGTCTGTTCGTCGCGTTCGGCATCGTTCGTGCCCAGGACACAAATGAACTCGATATGGGCGACGCACGATTCGTGCAGTTCCTGGTCGGTGATGGGCGACGGCGGCCGATACTCGGGCACGCTGTGCTTGATCGATTCGGCCAGTTGCCGGGGCAGGTCGGGCGATGCGCGCAACAGCGTCGACGCCAACGCCGGGAGCAGCCGCTCAGGCGGGTGCCCTGGTTCGGTCATGGCCGGCGCGAGCGTCGAAGCGGGGGTGGACGGGTGGACATACCTCGAGCTTGGCACGCCCACCCGGCCTCGTGTCAGCTCTTCTGCAGCCGGCCGGCTTCGTCCCTCGCATAGGCGGCGTCGAGGATGGCGTACTCCGCCTCCTGAAGTGCGTAGATGGCCCAGTCGACGGCGTCCTCAGCATCGCCTTCGGCGTACTCGGCTGAGCGTTCCGCCTTCTTCGCGGCGCGATCGGCGCGCTTCTTGGCGATGTCGTCCTGCAGTGAGTCGAAGTTGTCGGAGACCTCCTTCTGGAGGGCGGCCCACGATGCGGTGAACTCGTCGGCGTCGGCGTTCATCTGATCGCCGATCCTGACCTTCGCATCATCGAGAGACTTCTTCGCCTCCACGCGCTTCGCGGCGATCGTCTGCTCTGTGTCCTGGTTGAACGAGGCGATCGAGTCCTCGAGCGACTTCGCTTGCTTGGAGAGCTTCTCGAGGTGTTCCGAGAGTGCCATGATGTGTTCCTTTCTTTTTGTTCACCGGATGGGTGGACAGATATACAGCTAGGAGGTGGCAGCGTCCGCGGCCTGGTGCGCGGTGAACGCCGCCGCGATCTCGGCGACGCCACGGAAGATTGCGACGACGCTGACATACGTGACGAGCTCCACCACGCTCGACGAGAACGACGACGACGAAGCCAGGAAGCCGAGCAAGATCTCGGCGATGCCGGACAGCAGGTGAAGCCACCAGACCGGACTGGGGTCGAAGCTGAAGAGGCTCGTGATGATGTCGTAGGCGCCGGCGAACAGGAAGCCGATCACGAGGGCGAGCGAGGTGAACGACGCGCCCGGGTTCACGAACGTGATCGCCGCGCCGATCAGGAGCAGGACCGCGAAGATGACGTGCCACACACGCCACCCACCTGTCGTGTCGACGGCTCGGAAGATCTCGCCGATAGCGGAGAGCATGACGAGGATGCCGAAGACGATCGACATGGTCGAGCTGTCGAGCTGCAGCACGACGAAGCCGATCACGATCCAGCCGATTCCGACGATCACCGGCGCCCACCATGAAGTGCCCGGTCTCTTCGCGACGGCAACGAGAGGGCTTGGTGCCAGGATGCTCATGAAAAGGGGGTCCGATCCGATCTGTCCGGTTTGGGATTACCGAACGATCATTGCTCTACCCCCGACACGCAGCAATGGAACCGCACACACGAAATCGGCGCGCAGATTGTGACGGCGAACACGTCGCGTTCGGCGACGAGGTAGCCGCCGCGGAGCGCAGCCCAGCGGGGCTCCGTTCTCCGAGAGCGCAGCCCACGCGGGACGATGTTCTCCGGGAGCACCGCCCTGTAGGCCGTTCACCGCGAACTGGGTAGTCTGAGGGCACGGGTCGCCGGGGCGGATCTCGGGAACGAGACGGCTACGTGGACCCAGCGGGCAACCTTCGAACCCACGCCCGAACGGAGCGGCCACCGATGTCCTGGGATGACGATTCCTACGCCGACGACAACGGCGAGCGTCTCCGCGCCCGGGTGAAGGCGCCCGCCAGGTGGTGGCACGTCGCTCGCCGGGTTGCGGGGTATGCGGGCCTCGTGGCAGGAGTCGTCGCCTTGGCGGCCGGAGCGGTCTACGCGGTCACCGCGGTCGGGCTCGCAGCGAAGCCCGCCGGATTCGAGGCGCCGACCGTGAAGGGCCCGAGCGTCGCGCTGCCACCCTTGGTCTCGCCGCCCGAACACGTCGAGGCGCCGGGCGAAGATCTCGAGACGACGCAGGAGCCGTCGGAACTGTCAGGCTCGGGAGTGTCGCCGATTGCCCAAGTCGATCCCGAGTGGACGTCGCGTATCGCTGCGGCCACGGGAATTCCGGTACGCGCGCTGTCCGCCTATGCGTTCGCGCACGTCTCGATCGCCGCGGATCAGCCCGACTGCGGGCTCGACTGGACGACCATCGCCGCGATCGGTGGGATCGAGTCGGACCACGGGAGCCATGGCGATGCGGTCCTCGACGAGAACGGCTACGCCCTGCCGGCGATCATCGGCCCGGCACTCGATGGCGACGGCCTCGCTGAGATCGAGGACACCGACGGCGGCGTCCTCGACGGTGACGCCGAGTGGGACCGGGCGGTCGGGCCGATGCAGTTCATCCCCTCGACCTGGGCCGAGTGGGCGATCGATGCGAACGGTGACGATGTCGCCGACCCGAATCAGATCGACGACGCGGCTCAGGCTGCGGCACTGTACCTGTGCGCGTCTGGGCCGATGACCAGCCCGGAAGGGTGGCGGGCGGCGGTGTTCTCGTACAACCACGACAATGCCTACGTCGACAGGGTCGCGACGCTCGCGAACGAGTACGCGGCGGCAGCCGGGTAACGCGCTATCCGCCTGACTGCCCGATGCTCAACCATCCCCCGGGCTCGTCGGTTCGCGCCGATGCGCCCTTCGCGGCCGATCCGGAATCGCCCTTCATCGCCCGCAGCTGCCGGTCGATATCCGCTTGCGCCGAGATCGCGGCGAGCTGCCGTTCGATGTCGGCGTCGGGTGTGGCGGTGAGGTCGGTCAAGGCGCCGCTGGCGAGCAGCTCGTCGGTCGCGGCCGCCCGCGCCTGCATCTGGGCGACGCGGTCGCGCGCGCGGTCGAGGCTCGAGCCGACGTCTTCGATCGTGGAGCTGATGCCCGACACAGCCTCGTTCGCCCGCACCTGCGCCTCGGACGCCGTGTAGGTCGCCTTGATCGTCTCCTTCTCGATGCGGAAGGCGGCGACCTGATCGGTGAGGCGACGCTCGCGCTCCTGCAGCTGCGCCGTCTGGCGATCGAGGGCGGTGAACTGCCGCTGGAGCTGGCTGACCTGGCCCTCGAGCATTGCGCGGCGCTCGAGCGCGGCGCGGGCGAGGTCCTCCCGACCCTGCGTGAGCGCCTCGGCGGCCTGTGCGCCCAAGCGCTGATAGCGCGCACCCATCTCCTCGCCCTGGAGTTCGATGCGCTTCTTCGCGGTCGCCACCTCCGCGACGGCCTTCCGGACCTGCTGGAGAAGCTTCACCTGCTGGTCGTAGCTGTCGTCGAGCGTCTCGCGCGGGTCCTCGACCCTGTCGAGCGCCTTCGAGGTCTTGCTCCGGAAGATCGTCTTCATCCGCGACGTGTTGTTGCTCATGGCCGATTCTCCTCATTTCGAACGGTGGAGGCGCTGGTTGGTGGCGCGGCCGCCGCGGCGTGACCGTCACGCCGGTTGAGCGCCTGAAGTTCCTGGATGCCCGCGTACAGCGCCGCCACCTCGCGTTCGACATCCGAGCCGAGCGCCGAGAGCGCGTCATCGGTCGATCCGGAGAGCCCGGATGCCACGGCCGTGCGCACCCCTCGCACCAGTCCCTCGACCTGCTCGACGCGACGACTGGCCGCTGGAAGCTCCGAGGTGAGCGCCGCGGCATCCGTCTCGCTCTCCATCAACCTCAGCTGCAGGTCGAGAGTCGCTGCCTCCTCGCTGAGCCGGCGGAAGAGTCGCGGCAACTCGCCTCGGGGTCCGCTGCCGCCGGCCGAGAGGTCGATGGCGGCCTGCCCGCTGCGAAGCGAAGCGTCGAGCCGCACTCGAAGGGTCAGCACGGTGCGCTGCGGGCCTCTGCTCACGCGCGCACGAGCTCGCAGCGCTGCGCCACCGACCGAACGATTGTTCCGAATACGCCGATAGACCGAGCGCAGGATGAGCACGATCGTCACCATGACGCAGATCGAGAGGAGCACGATGCCCCCGAGCAGGATCAGCACCGCTTCAATGCCGGTCACCAGCATCACCCCCTGCTCACTCGACGCCCGCGGCGAGACGCGATATAACGCGATCTGTCGCCAAGATACGCCCGATTCGCCTCGAGCGGCAGCCTTTGCGCCAGATTCGCAGGTGGCGCGAACCTTCGCCATCCATCACGGCTTCACCTTGGCGAGCGACGGGAAGAGACTGACGTGAGAGCGGAATCGATATGAAGAAGCCGGGGCCTAGGCGCGGCGCGATTCAGCCTCTCCAGAACGCGGCAACGTGCGGCGCGATGCGTCGTCCAAGCTCGCGACCAGCGAGGGCAGAGGGTTTGCGCACGGCCGGATCAAGCAGGTTGGTGCCGAACGCCGCGACCGCAGCAGTGTCGGCGTAAATGACGTGCACGCGCGACGAGGCGAGCGACTCGAGTTCCGCAGGATCGATGGCGTATCCGATTGGGGTGCGCTCAGGCAGCGGGATCAGCACAAGAACAGGGTCGAAGCCTGCTGCGAGGTCCGCGTTCGCGATCGTGCGCATGCCGCCGTCGATGTACCGGTGTCCCGCCAACGGGACTACGGGCCAGATGCCCGGAACCGCCGAGCACGTCGATGCGGTCGAGTTGTTCTGCGAGCTGCCGCGCCATGGCGCGGACGTCGGCGAGCACGGCGAAGTCGGCCGCGACGGTGTGGAGCTGCGGCTGGTCGGCGCCCTCCGTGATGAGCCGTGCCGCGGCGTCGAGCGCGCGCTGCCGGGTCGGAGCGTGCAGCACGACGAGCGCGCCGGTCGCGGTCAGCTGGCGCGCGGTCTCGAAGCCGATGGCGCCGTCGGCGCCAGTCACGACGACGGTTGGACGAGTGGATGTGATCATTTCGGATTCCTCGGGGTTGCGGATGCGTCGGCCATGTGAGGCTCGGTGGGCAGGCTGACGCCTCGCCGCGCGATCGCGCACGAGCGCAGCGGATGGCGCGCGAACGCAGCGGCGAAGAGCGGTCAGCCCTCGATCAGAAGATGCTCAGCCCTCGATCGAGGGCCGGAGCGGGTGATGTCACGCAGTCGGATGAGGCGGTCGATCGTCGTGCGCGCGGGCGGCGAAGTCGTCGCCGCGTCGACCTCGCGGAGCCCCGCGCCGCTCGCGCATGCCCGACGTGTGCCGGTGTCCCACCACCGCGACACGCGCGAGGTGCCCGGAACCGCCGAGCTCGCCTCACGGCATCAGATGACCGAAGCTCCTGACGCCCGGTCGAAGACGATCGGGACTCCGCTGTCGGCATCTACCGCCGCTATGCGGGGTCGACCTGCCCGACGGTCGCTCGTTCGAGAAGCTCGTGAGCCTGCCGGCCGAATCGTGGGCTGCGGCGACCGACCGGGCCGACGTTCGGCTCGCCGACAACCGGTTCGAGGGCGACCTGCACACGTATCGCATCACGGCGACGGCCGAGGAATTGTCGGTCGACGTGACGCTCACGGGCCAGATCCCTCCGTGGCGGCCGGCGACCGGCTACCTCGTCTTCGGCGCGAACCGTGAGCTCGAGTTCGCGTGGCTGCCCGCGGTGCCGCAAGGCGCCGTGACGGGCACCTACACCGTCGACGGCGTGGCGACGCAAATCACCGGCGTCGGCTATCACGACCACAACTGGGGGAACGTGAGTCCGGTGAAGATCATCCACGACTGGTACTGGGCGCGTGGCCAGGCCGGACCCTACAGCGTCATCGCGTCGTACATCACGTCGGTCGAGAAGTTCGGCAGCCAGGCGATCCCGGTCTTCATGCTCGCGCGCGATGGCAAGATCGTGGCGGATGACGCGTCGCTGGTGCGGTTCGAGGCTGAAGGCGTATACACCGACGACGTCACCGGCAAGCCGGTGGCATCCGTCACTCGGTACATCTACGAGCACGGTGTCGACACGGTCGTGGTCTCGTTCACCCGTGAGCGCGACCTCACCCGGGCGCTCATGGTCGACGAACTGTCGCGCGCGCGGCGTCTGCTGGCGAAGCTGGCGCGATTCGACGGCGCGTACCTGCGCTTCGCCGGCCCGATGGCGGTGTCGCTGTTCCGTTCGGGCGAGCAAGTCGAGGAGTACGCCGACGACGCCATCTGGGAGCTCATGTACTTCGGGCACGCGAAGATGCCGGCGGCATCCTGAAGCCAGTTCGTCACTCGCGCCAAGCGACAGCGCGACCGCAGCGCAGTTCGGCGAATTCCCCGCAGCTCATTCGTCGTCGGGTGATGTCGCCGAGAGGCGCTCATCGAGGAAGTCCGTCATGATCCTCAACATCGACGCCGTCGTCCAGAACTTCTCCTCGCCGCCCTTGACTGCGAGGTCTCCGTGTCCGGCGCCGGTGACGAGGTACCGGGTGCTGCTCGCGCCGGAGCGCAGGAGAGCCCGGTGGAGCAACGCGGTCTGCACCGGCGAGATGATGCGATCGTCACTGCCGTGGAAGATCAGGAACGGCGGCGTCGATGCGTTCACGTATGTGGCCGGGTCGGCGGCGGTGACGGCCTCCGGATCGTCGTCGAGGCTGACCGCCTGCGGTCCGTGCACGTACCGTGCGATCGCGTTCCCCGGTACGTAGACGGCGTCGATCGTGGCCCGGTCGTATCCGTCGGCGAGTCGGCGCAGGTCGGAGCCGCCGAACTTGTCGATGACCGCCTGGACGCGGGCGTCTCCGTCGGGGTCGAAACGGCGGTCGCCGTCGGTCGCCCCGGCGAGCGCGACGACGTAGCCGCCGGCCGACTCACCCCAGAGCGCCACCTTCGCGGGGTCGATGCGGAACTCCGTGGCGTTCGCACGCAGGAACCGCACGGCCGCCCTGACATCGGCGAGCCCGTCCAGGTAGGTGGCACCGTGCCGGGTGGTGCGGTATTCGACGCTCGCAACCACGTAGCCGGCGGCGGCGAGGGCGCGACGCATCCGCCGGCCGGCCACCTTGGGCGCCACGACGAACCCGCCGCCCGGCACGAACACCACGAGCGGATGCGCGCCCGGCGCTTCGGGCACGAGCACGTCCATCCGCAGCACCAGAGGAGCGCCGCGTCTGCCGGCCCCCTCGTGGCGAGCGAACGCGCGATTCCGGAGCTCGCGCACCCCTCCGACCCGACCGATCTGCCCCGCGGCATCCGCGGCGATCACGACGCTGTCATCGGCGTCGTACGGTGCCGGCTGCTTCGAGATCGGAATCGGATGTCCGCGCAGCGCGGCGACCTTCGTCATCAGGGTGGGAATGTTCATCAGTACCCAGTATGAGCGGGGGACTTCCTCCGATCCATGAGGCGGGCGAGTCTGGGTACGGCGCAGAAACATGAGCGCCGCCGAACCCGGAAGGAGTCAACCGACTCATGAGCATCATTGAAGCCCCACGGATCACAACTCCGTTCACGGCGAAGTCAACCGCCGACGAAGTCAGCGAAGGCATCGATCTCACCGGCAAGCGTGCCATCGTCACCGGCGGCGCATCCGGCATCGGTCTGGAGACCACTCGCACCCTCGCCCGACTCGGAGCCGACGTTACGGTCGCCGTCCGCAGCACCACCCCAGCCAAGGAAGCCCTCGCCGAGGTGCGGGACTCGACCGGCGCCAGGATCACCGTCGCCGAGCTCGAGCTGACGGATGCCGCATCCATTCGCCACTTCGTCCGAGCCTGGGCCGGACCGCTGCACCTGCTCATCAACAATGCCGGAGTCATGGCGATCCAGGACCGCACCCTCACTCCAAAGGGATGGGAGACGCAGCTGGCAACCAACTACCTCGGTCATTTCCGCCTCACGCACGGCCTGCGTGATGCGCTGGCCGAAGGCGCTGACAACGCCGGCTCCGGCCGCGTGGTGTCCCTGAGCTCCAGCGCACACCTGTTCAGCCCGGTCGTCTTCGACGATCTCGACTTCCGTTTCCGTCCCTACGACCCGCAGCAGGCCTACGCGCAGTCGAAGACGGCGGTCAATCTCTTTGCAGTCGAAGCCAGCAAGCGGTGGGCAGACGATGGGATCACGGTCAATGCGGTCAACCCGGGCGCGATCGCAACCCCTTTGCAGCGTCACGTCGACGGCAAGCTCGCCACGCCGGTCGAGCTGCAGAAATCCCCGAAGCAGGGCGCGTCGACCACCGTCCTGGTCGCGACAACGCCCCTGTTGAACGGGATCGGCGGTCGCTACTTCAATGACAACCAGGAAGGCATACTCGTCGACCACCGTCCGGCGGCGATCGCCGATCTCGTCAACGCAGTCGCGCCCTATTCCGTCGACGAGGCCAACGCCGAACGTCTCTGGGAGCTGTCCCTCCCGCTACTCGACGGCGTATGAAAAGGGAGAGTCGTGCGTGGATACCGGTAGACGCTCCCGGCCCTGCCGGTGGCTGCAGTAATACCGCTGAACTACGTCGATTCCGCCCGGGCCAGTCGCATGGTCGCGCCCGCTCGCATGCCAATCAGGTTCTTGCCGCCCAAATCACCTAATACATCGGATCTTTAGCAATTCGCCTCGGTCGAAGTCATTGACGAGTCCATACGCCTCGTGCATAATTCCAGTGCAGGAAGCCGTTTTCCAAGGCTCGATATCCATGTCGTACGGATGATTCATCGGACCTCTCTCGTTCCACTCCCAGTTGCTCAATGAAGAGATCTCTTGAGGAGGTGAGCAGTTGCTACGCATCGCCGCCGCCGGCACCAACCGGTCAGGCGCCCCCCACTCAGGGCGCACCAGCGCCCGCTCCATGCCGCGCCAAGCACGTCGGTCATTCCCTGATAGCCATAGCCACACCGAAAGAGGTCGACATGATCATCAGAAATAAGCTCCTACCCGCTTTGGCAACCTTGCTGGCGCTTCCGCTGCTGGGCTCCGCCGTTCACGCACCCAGCGCTCTGGGCGCGCCGCTGAACGAGACTGCGGCCACCGCACAGTTCGTGGACTCAGATCGTCCTGGTTCTGACGGGAATCCCCTGCGCATGTGGTACACCACCCCGGTGTCCGACTGGGAGAACCAGGCACTGGTGCAGGGCAACGGCACGACCGGCCTGATGGCATTCGGCAATCCCGGCCGGGATCGCCTTCACTTCAACGAGAAGACCCTGTGGAGGGGCGGGCCCGCCAACGGGCGAACCTACCTCGGTGGCAACAAGGCCACGGCACTCACGCCGGAGCAGCTGAACACCTACCGTCAGGCCCTCGACAACAAGGCCACGAACGTCTTCGGCCTTCCAGCCACCGGCACCAATGGCGCCAACCGGCAGCTCACCAACCTCATGTTCGGCAACACCGGTGGAATGGGGATGTACCAGGACTTCGGTGACCTCTTCCTCGACTTCGGCGCCGCCGGCATCACCGACGCTTCGGCGTCGAACTACGTCCGGGACCTCGACATGAGCACCGCCGTCTCATCGGTGAATTTCGACCACGCGGGCGTGCACTACGAGCGTGAGTACTTCGTGAGCTACCCCGATCAGGTCGCCGTGGTCCGCTTGAGCGCCTCCGAGCCGGGCAAGCTCACCTTCACGGCGACAACGGAGGCGGCCAGCGGGCTGACGACCAGCGCCACTGCGGACCCGAACGACAAGCGGATCACGCTCGCCGGTCAAGTGAATGACAACCAGATGAGGGCAGAGATGCAGCTCAAACTGGAGAACGAAGGCGGAACAGTCTCGAGCAGCGACGGTCAAACGCTGACGGTCACCGCTGCGGACACTGTCACGCTCGTCTACTCGACGGGCACGAACTACGAGAACGAGTACCCGACCTACCGAGGCGAAGACCCGCACAGCGAGATCACGCAGCGCGTCGACTCGGCCATCACGAGCGGATACAGCACGCTGCTCGACCGGCATCTCGACGACTACCAGGAGCTATTCTCTCGCGTGCAGTTCGATGTAGGGGCTACCGTGCCGGACATCCCCACCGATCAGCTCATGCGCAACTACCGCGAAGGATCCCACGACCTCGCCGTCGATCAGCTGGCGTACCAATTCGGTCGTTATCTCAGCATTGCGGGCTCGCGAACCGGCGATCTTCCCACCAACCTCTGCGGCCTGTGGATGATCGGCAGCGCGAGCGCGTTCTGGGGAGCGGACTACCACTTCAACGTCAACGTGCAGATGAACTACTGGCCGGCAATGATCACCAACCTCGCCGAGACCCAGGTGCCGTTCAACGAATACGTCGAGTCGCTCGTGGTTCCCGGTCGCCTGACGGCTGAGCGGTCTGCAGCCGTGAAGACCGAGGACTTCGCGAATGCACCTCTCGGAACCGGCAAGGGATTCCTGATCAACACTCAGGTGAACCCGTTCGGACACACGGCCCCGATCGGTTCCCAGGAGTATGGCTGGAACATCGGCGGATCGTCGTGGGCGATGCAGAACCTCTACGACTACTACCTCTTCACAGGCGACGAGGACTTCTTGCGCGACAGTGCCTACCCCATGCTCAAGGAAATGGCGGCGTTCTGGAACGAGTACCTCTGGTACAGCCCCTCCCAGCAGCGTCTGACCGTGGCGCCGAGCGTCTCAGCCGAGCACGGACCTACGGCAGTCGGAACTGCGTATGACCAGTCTCTGGTGTGGGAGCTCTATCGGATGGCGATCGAGGCCTCGGAGAGGCTTGGTGTCGATGAGGATTTGCGCACGGTGTGGCAGAACAAGCAGTCCCAGCTGGACCCGATCCTGGTCGGCCAGCAGAGTCAGGTGAAGGAGTGGTTCGAAGAGACCACGCTAGGAAGGGCACAAGCCGGTGACCTCCCCGAGGAGAGCATCTGGAACTTCGGTGCCGGTGGCAGCGCGAACCAGGGTTCCGTGCACCGCCACACCTCGCAGCTCGTCGGGCTCTTCCCGGGCACGCTGATCAGCAAGGACACCCCGGAGTGGATGGATGCCGCAGTCAAGTCTCTTGAGCAGCGCAGCCTCAACGGCACGGGTTGGTCGAAGGCGATGAAGATCAACATGTACGCCAGGACGGGCCTCGCCGAGGACACGTACTCCATGGTTCGAGCGATGCTCGCCGGAAACAGGAACGGCCTGATGGACAACCTGTTGGACTCGCACCCGCCGTTCCAGATCGACGGCAACTTCGGGCTGACCGCCGGGATGACCGAGATGCTCGTTCAAAGCCAGCTCGGGTACACCCAGTTCCTCCCGGCGCTCCCCAGCGCGTGGAAGGACGGCAGCGTCGAAGGCCTCGTCGCTCGGGGAAACTTCGTGCTGGATATGGAGTGGGCCGACGGCGTCGCCACAGCGTTCAAGGTGACGGCTCGCAATGGAGGGACGTTCACCGGCAACTACCCGGGAATCGCCGAAACAACGGTGAAGGACGCTGATGGCAACCTCGTCGCGGTGACAGCCGACGGTTCGGATGAAATCGCCTTCGAGACGATCGACGGGCAGACCTACACAATCGCCTTCGAGCCCGAGGGCGTCGGGTTCGCCAACGTCTCATGGCACGTCGATCGCGCAGAGAGCATCGGCGAGATCACGAGCGCAACTGCGGCACAGGTGCGTCAGCACATTGCGCAGGCAGAGCACCTGGCTGAGTCGCCTGCGGCGGACCGGGCGGTTCTCGCCCAGCTCGACAACGCTGCCCGAAAGGGCAAGTCGAGTGCGGCGTTGGTGGATGCGATAACTGCGCTAGCAGACACCTTCCGCTGAAGCCTGTGAGGGGTGTGCCCGGCGACGTCGATCGCCGGGCACATCTGTGGGTGAGGGCCTAATCTGACCTGCTGCTGATCTCCGTTCTCACCGCGGCGACGCTCCGAGCGTCACGCGCTCGCACCGGCGAGCCGCATGGTCGCTCCCGCTCGGGCCGCGAACGCCGTGGCGCTCGCGCTGATCGTGTGCCGCATGACCTCGACCGCCGTGGTCGGCGCGACGTCGGCAGGACGGGCGACACTGATCGTGCGCTCGAGCGTCGGCCCTTCGAGTCGCACCGATCGCAGCCCGGGGCGGTCGATGAGCACCATCGCGGGGACGATCGCGACGCCGAGCCCGCGTTCGACGAACCGCAGCACGGCGTCCATCTCCGCCCCCTCGAGCACCACCTCGGGCGTGAGATCCGCCTCGCGGAAGGCGGCATCCGTCGCGCTGCGCAGGTCGTAACTCGAGCTGAAGACGATCTGCGGCAGCCCCGCGACATCCGCCAGTTCGATGGTGTCGCGAGTGGTGACCGGCGGTGCGCCGGCCGACGAGATCACCACGAGCTCTTCGACGAGCAGCGGGGTCACCGTGAATCGCTCGGCGGTCGTGCCATCCGACGTGGTGACCAGGGCGAGGTCGAGCTCGCCGCTCGCGAGTTCGTCGAGCAGTCGGCGCGAGCCCTGTTCCGAGAGGTGCAGTTCGATGGCCGGATGCTCCGCGTGGAACGCGCTGAGCACCTCGGCGACGAGGCTGATGCAGAGCGTGGGGGTGGCGCCGAGTCGCACCCGGCCGCGCTCGAGGCCGGCGAGTTCGGCGAGCTCGCGCCTGACCGATTCCGCGTCGGCGAGCATGCGGCGCGCGAGCGGCAGCAGCGATTCGCCCGCGACCGTCAGCGTGCTGCCGCCGCGGGCGCGGTGGAACAGCTCGGCGCCGAGATCCTGCTCGAGCGCGGCGATCTGGCGGCTCAGCGAGGGCTGGGCGAGGTACAGCTCCTCGGCGGCACGGGTGAAGTTGCCGAACCGAGCCACCTCCACGAAGCTGCGCAGTTGCTCGAGGTTCATATCGATAGCCTACGCGCATCGTTATGACAGATTATATGCATTGGAGTAATCGGATGACGCTGCCTAGCGTTGAAGCATGAGCACCTCAGGTAGCACCACCTCAGAACGTCAGATCTCCACGACCGTCCTCGTGATCGGCACCGGCGGATCGGGCCTGCGCGCCGCCATCGAACTCGCCGAGGCGGGAGTCGACGTGCTCGCCCTCGGCAAGCGCCCCAAGTCCGACGCCCACACCTCGCTCGCGGCCGGCGGCATCAACGCGGCCCTCGCCACGATGGATGCCGACGACAGCTGGCAGCAGCACGCCGCCGACACGCTGAAGGAGAGCTACCTGCTCGCCAACCCGCACACGGTCGAGATCGTCACCTCGGGCGCGGCCCGCGGCATCGAAGACCTCGAGCGCTACGGCATGCCGTTCGCCCGTGAGGACGACGGCCGCATCTCGCAGCGCTTCTTCGGCGCCCACACGTACCGCCGCACGGCGTTCGCGGGCGACTACACCGGGCTCGAGATCCAGCGCACGCTGATCAACCGGGCCGCACAGCTGAACGTGCCGATCCTCGACACGGTCTACGTCACGCGCATCCTCGTGAACGACGACGGCGCGGTCTTCGGCGCCTACGGCTTCGACCTCGAGGATGGCACGCGCTACCTCATCCACGCCGACGCCGTCATCCTCGCCGCCGGCGGCCACAACCGCATCTGGCGGCGCACCTCGTCGCGGCGCGACGAGAACACGGGCGACTCGTTCCGACTCGCCGTCGAGGCGGGCGGGCGGCTGCGCGACCCCGAACTCGTGCAGTTCCATCCGTCTGGCATCATCGAGCCCGAGAGCGCGGCCGGCACCCTCATCAGCGAGGCAGCCCGCGGCGAAGGAGGCATCCTCACCAACGCCCTCGGCGAGCGCTTCATGGCCCGCTACGACCCCGAGCGCATGGAGCTCTCCACGCGCGACCGCGTGGCCCTCGCCTGCTACACCGAGATCAAGGAGGGCCGCGGCACCCCGAACGGCGGCGTCTGGCTGGATGTCTCGCACCTCCCCCGCGAGACGATCATGCAGCGCCTCCCCCGCGTCTACCAGACCATGCTCGAGCTGCAGATGCTCGACATCACGAAGGAGCCGATCGAGATCGCGCCCACCGCGCACTACTCGATGGGCGGCGTGTGGGTGCGACCCGACGACCACGGCACGGATGTCCCGGGGCTCTACGCCATCGGCGAGGCATCCTCTGGGCTGCACGGCGCCAACCGCCTGGGCGGCAACTCACTCATCGAGCTGCTCGTCTTCGGACGCATCGTGGGGCAGGCCGCGGCGTCGTACTCGTCCTCGCTCGAAGCGCAGAAGCGCTCTGCGTCCGCGGTGGACGCGGCGCGCTCCGAGATCGCTGCGCTGCTGGCATCGGATGGTTCGGAGAACGTGCGCGCCCTGCAGCGCGCCATCCGCAACACCATGACCGAGCACGCCGGAGTGGTGCGCGACGAAGCCGGCCTCCTCGCCGGACTCGCCGAACTCGACGCGATCGAGGCCCGCATCGGCGACATCGGGGTCCACCCCGACATCGCCGGCTACCAGGACCTGGCCCACGCCTTCGACCTCAAGTCGGCCGCCCTGGCCGCTCGCGCCACGCTCGAGGCAGCGCTCGAACGGCGCGAGACCCGCGGATGCCACAACCGCAGCGACTACCCCGAGACGGATGCCGCGCTGCAGGTGAACCTCGTCTGGTCGCCCTCGACCGGCGTGACCCGCGAGGCGATCCCGCCGATCCCGGCCGAGATCGCGGCGCTCATGCGCGACGAGGTGTCGGTCGCCGGCAAGCTCGTCGAGTAGCCCGGACACAGCGACTCACACCGCTGCTGAATGCGCAGTCGGTTCAGGAGGGCAGGCTCGCCTCGATCGCCGCGATGACGGTCGGGGCGTCGGGCACCGTGCGCGGGCGAAAGCGGCGGACCTCACCGGCGGGAGTCACCAGGAACTTCTCGAAGTTCCACTGCACCTTGCCCGCCTTGCCGTCCGCATCCGGGGTCTTCTTCAGCTCGGTGTAGAGCGCGTGCTCCTGACGCCCGTTCACTCGCACACGATCGAAGATCGGGAACGTGATGCCGTACGTCGTGGAGCAGTATTCCTTGATGGCGTCGTTCGAACCCAGTTCCTGCAGGAACTGGTTGCTCGGGAACCCCAGAACTTGGAGTCCTCGTTCGCCGTACTGCTGCTGCAGCGTCTCCAGCGTCGCGTATTGCGGGGCGAGCCCGCATCGGGAGGCCACGTTGACGATCAACAGCGCCTTTCCGTCGAACGCGGCGAGGGAGGTCTCAGTGCCCTCCATGGTCATGAAGGGGATGTCGCGAAGATTCACCTCATCAACAACCTCAGGCGAAGGTTCGACATTCCGGCCCTGCGTGAAAGCCCCATCGCTACCCGCCTACACTCCCGCAACTCCAAAGCGCCCGTTACGTGAGGTGGGCTCGCGGCGGGGAGCCACCGCGAGGTCCACCCATGCGTGCGGGCGAGCGCTACTCCGTGCGCAGGTCCGACCAGGGCACGTCGAAATGCTCGACGGTCGTCTGTCGGTCGATCAGGTAGTGGTCGTCTTCCGGGTAGAACACTGCAGCCTCGATGTTCCGCCCCGCGAAGGCGACGATGTCGTCGCGCGAACGCCAGAGCGACAGGGTTCGAACCTCCGTGCGATCATCATCGATGTCGCGGTACAGCAGCACGGCACCGATATTGCCCGGAGTGTCTCGATACTCCCGCAGGCCCGTGCGCTCCAAGTACTCGCGGTAGGGCTCGCGGTCCGCTGAACGGATCCAGCCGGTCCAGCTCCTGAGCACGGTCGCTTCGAAAGACATGCTGATCCTCTCTTCTCCGCCCCCTGCACCTCCGGAAAGCGTGACGGAGCGCTGATGCCAGTCAAGCCAACCCACTGCGGGTTCGTCACTGTGCGACGTGCACTTTGGCTGCATGTGGTCAGTACATGTCCGGCCAGGATCGTCTCACGCGTGGCGCTTCACGACGAAGGGTGGATGCTGCGAGGCATCCACCCTTCATTCGCGAGAAGGAGGACGGACTCCGTCGTAGCTGAGACAGTCTGGCCGCAAACGATCGCATCGATCGTCGTGGATAGCCGACTCCGTTCCTCGGCAATCCATTCGCCCTCGGCATAGTTGCGAAGGAACGACTCGGCGAACTCGACCGGATCGTCGCCCACGATGGCCCGGACCGCGACACCGTCGGATGCGCTCTGCTCGAACAGGTCCGCCAGGTCCTCGAGCAAGTTCACGAGAATGTCACCGCTTGTGAAAGCCCCCCGGTGAACGAGGTACCGTTCGACGGCATCGGCCGCCGCACGGTAGTTCGAGGGCAGCCGAAGCTTGCGAGTCCGGTACTGCTCGTATCCCTCTTTCGCGTCAGATGATCCGGCGACCACACCGAGCCACGTCGCTGCCACGCTCATGCTGCTCCCTTGCTGAGGGCCACCGCGGCACATACGACACAGCGACCAACGACACGCGACGTGTCGTGTTGTTGGAAGCTATCACTCGGCTTGCCACCTGCGCAACACGACACGTATCGTGTAGCCTGAGGCGATGGCGAGCCCACCGAATCCGGCCCGACGCAGCGAGCGCGCGCGCGTCGCCGTGCTCGACGCCGCGCTGGAACTGTGCCAGGAGTTCGGGTTCGCCCAGCTCACGATCGAGGCGATCGCCGAGCGTGCCGGCGTCAGCAAGAAGACGATCTACCGGTGGTGGCCCTCCAAGGGCGCGGTCGTGTTCGAGGCCGCCGTCGGCGCCGCGACGGTACTCACGCCCCACGGCGACACGGGTGACCTCGCCCACGACATGCACGAACAGCTGGCCGCCGTCGTGCGGATGTTCAGCCCGCAGGACTCCTCGCTGTTCGCCGCACTCATCGGCGAGGCGCACCGCGATCCCGCCCTCGCCATCGCGGTTCGCGAGCAGGTCTTCCCGCGCATCGAGGCTTTCGAGAAGCGAATGCGTTCCGCACAGCGCGCGGGCGAGATTCCCGCCGACGCCGACCTCGGGGTCGCGCTCGACCTCTTCTACGGCCCCATCTACCACCGCCTCGCGTACCACCTCGACATGCCCGACGACGATGAGCTCCGCACGAGAGTCGACCATGTGATCGTGGCCCTCCGCTACGTCGACGTCGCTGCTCGCTGACGGGCTCTCCCTCAGGTCATGCCCGACGTCGTGCGGGTGGCATGCTTGACGCGATAATCGGGATTCGATGAGGAGGACGTCCACAGTGAAGATCGTCAGTCGGTTCATGGCGTTTCCGACGTGGGCGAGGGTGGCAGCCCTCACCACCGGCGCGATCATCGTCGTCGGCGCCATTTCGATCCCGGTAACCGCGGTCGCCGTCGACCAGCACAACCGGCAACTGTCCCTCGAGATCGCGGCGACGAAGGCGGCCGCTGAGCGGAAGGCCGCGGCGGAGGCTGCGGAAGCGCTCGCCGAGGCGAAGGACGCTGCCGCCCGACTCAACGCAGGATTCGACGGACTCACCATCTCACTTCTTGCATCAGTACATCCGGACGCCGCGGCGGCGTTCGAAGCCGCGCGCGTGAAGCTCGCCTTCGCCATCGCCGACGGCGAACTCGCGGAGGTGTCGGCGGCCGTCACTGCCGTCACCGGAGCCTTGGATGGCCTCGTAGCCAGCGCCGAGGCGCAAGCTGAAGCGCTCATCAGCGCGAGCCCGCTCGCCGGTGCTTCCAGAGATTCTCTCGCCCGGACCGTCGCCGACCTCGCAACGGCCGACGACGTTGCGGCAGCACTCGCCCGAGTGAAGGCCGCCTCGGACGCCGTCGTCGCCGCTCAGCAGGTCGGCTTGGCGGCGGCCGAAGCCGCCGCCAAGCAGGCGGCGGAGGCGGAAGCGAAAGCGAACGCCTCCAACGGCGGCGGTTCACCTGGCGGAGACCCTTCCGACGGCAGCGTCTCGATCGGGGTTTTTCCTGATCCCGGGATCATCGGGATGTACCCAGGCGAGCGCGGGAGCTGCGGCGAGTACCCGACTGGCCAGGTCGTCGCGCGCGACTTCGGCTGGGAAGCCCGCGAGGGCAACACCGTCGACATCTACTACGCCCTCACCGACGGCGATTACCAGGCGACGGGCGACTTCTGGCTGCTCGCGTCCGGCCTCGGATCATCCGGCTCGGTCAGCATCCCGGTGACGTGCCCTAACGCGGCCGCGCCGGCCTCCTACTCCTACATCACCGTCAAAGCCGTCGCGATCAACGAGAACGGGTCGGCTGCCGCCTACTGGTGGGGGCTCTGACGCGAAAGGCGCGCGAAAACCCACGTCCTTCGCGCAGCTCGATGGTCTGTGCTTCGTTCGCCCCGGATAGTCTTGCGGTCATGTCGGACCATTCGGCGGATCTTGATCCTCGCCGCGCCGCGCCAGACGACGCCGAAACGGTGGCGCGGTTGTTGCACGACTTCAATACCGAATTCGACACTCCCACACCCGGTACGGCGATTCTGACCAGACGGCTGCAGTCACTGCTCGCCGAACCCAGTACGATCGCGTACCTGGCCGGCGAACCAGCGGTGGGAGTCGCTCTCGTGACGCTACGGAGCAATGTCTGGTACGACGGCCCAGTGGCCCTCCTCGACGAACTCTACGTCGCGCCGGATCGCCGGGGTGGTGGCCTTGGTACGGCGATGATCCACCTGCTGATCGCAGACGCCGAGGAGCAGGGCATCTCGGCGATCGAGATCAACGTCGACGCGGAAGATGTCGATGCGCAGCGTTTCTACGAGCGTCACGGGTTCAACGGCGTCGACCCCGACACCGGCGAGCGCGCGTTCTACTACTCGCTCGAACTGTAGCCACGACGAAATCGGCTCCTGCATCAGCTCGAAGGCGGCGAGCGTCGCGGCATCGACCGCTCACCCGGTGAGAGTGCGCCTTCTCATCACGTGAGGACTTCTTCTCACGCGCGAAATGTGCGCGGCATCTGGCGGAAACCGCTTTCTGGTCGGATGGCGACCAGGGCCGCAGTCAGCCCTGGATCCCCCATCCGTTCGAGAACGAAGGACTCTCAATGAATGCACCAATCTCGCGCACCGCGTGGCGTCGCCGCGCCGCTGCGAGTCTCGCCGTGGGCATCACCACGGCGTTCCTGATCGCTCCGACGCTCGCGCTTCCCGCCGCAGCAGCCCCGGCCGACGACCCCGTTGTCGCCTCTGGTGATGGTTGGTCGGTCACCGACCTCGGCGGCGTCTACGAGGTCGAGGTCGAGCTTGACCGTCCCCTCGAGATGCGGTCGGATGCTCCCACCATCGAGGTCGACGGCGAGGCGGTCGGCTTTGCTCGAGAGTCGGCCGACGGCAATACGTTGACCGTGCTGACGAGCGACCCGATCGTCCTCGACCCGGGAGAAGTTGAGGCCGGCTGGTTCGCGGAGGCCGGCTCCACGGAGGAGATCGTCTCCGAGGCGCCCGCGGTCCAGTCGACTCCCACGGAGGCGTCGGAGCTTGGCGCGGATCCCGCAGAGCACGGCGACTACGCCTACACCGAGTCGATCTACCGCTTCGGCGACCAGGCGATCGACCTCGCGGGTATCGGCGGGATTCGGGGAGAGGTCGAAGGCAAGATCTACCTGCCCTCGACCGGTGGCGCGCGGCCCATGGTCGTGCTGCTTCACGGACGTCACAGCTCGTGCGCGGGCTCCCCTGCCAACCCGCTTCGGTGGCCCTGCTCGTCGAGCCAGGTTTCGATCCCGAGCTACGCCGGCTACGACGGCACAGCGGAGTCGCTCGCGAGCAACGGGTACGCCGTCGTGTCGATTTCGGCGAACGCGATCAACTCGAACGACAACCAGCTCGCGCTCGACTTCGGCGCGCGTGCTCGCGGCCAGCTGATCCTCGACACGCTCGAGCTGCTCCGGCAGGCCAACGCGGGCGAGTCGGTCGTTCTGCACGACGCTGCCACAGGCGTGGACGTGACGCTCGCTGACGCTCTTACCGGCAACGAGGGCACCGAGGCAGCGCGCATCGATCCCGGGGTGGTGGAGATCACGCCGAACGACCTCATCGGACGCTTCGACTTCTCGCGCATCGGCCTCATGGGCCACTCGCGCGGCGGCGAGGGCGTCACCTCCGCCGCGACGCTCAACCAGGCCCTTGCCGAGCCGTTCAACATCGTCTCGACCCTGCCGCTCGCGCCCGTGGACTTCGGTCGGATGACGGTACCCAACGTGCCGAACCTCGTCATCCTGCCGTACTGCGATGGGGATGTCTCGAATCAGCAGGGCCAGCACATGAACGACGATGCGCGCTACGCGTTCGGCGACGACGTGCTCCGCTCGGACGTGTGGGTCATGGGCGCGAACCACAACTTCTTCAACACGGTCTGGACGCCCGGTCTCTACGACTTCAACGTGAGCGACGACTGGTCGGGCACCAGCACCACCTCCGCCCGCGCGGTGGACAGTGTCTGCGGTACCGCAGGAGCGGCTGTCGACACCACGATCCGGTTGTCGCCGTCCGTGCAGTACGACGTCGGCACCTCGCTGATGACCGGTTGGTTCCGGGCGACAGTGGGTGGCGAAGAGCAGTTCCTGGCACCCTTCGACGGCTCGGGCGCAAAGACCGCAACGACGGCGGATGTCGACGTGCGGACGGTCGCGACCCAACCGGATTCGGCTCGGGCTGACATCGAGACCTTCGAAGGACCGGCGACGACGGCCCGCACCTACGGGAGCGCCTCTCTGTCGGTGTGTGCGAGCCTGGCCGGGCGAGTCGTGCCGCAGGAGCTTCCCGCGTGCTCGACGCTCGCATCGGCCCAGGTGCCGCATTGGACGAACGTCCGGTTCGCCGGCGACGTCCCGGCCACGCCTGTCGGACGCATGCAATGGTCGGATGCATCGGGCGAGGTGCGCGTGCCAGTGCCCGCAGCGCAGCGCGACGCCTCGGACTACACCAGTCTCTCGTTCCGGACGGCGGCCGACGAGTCGGTCCCATACGGCGGCGGGACGGACCTGATGGTCTCGGTCATCGACGGAGCGGGAGCGACCTTCAGCGTGCCGGCGTCGGAGCTGAACGCGGCTGCGCTGTTGCGTCTGCCGCAGAGCACGCAGAACGCGACGACGCTGGGCAAGATCGTGCTGCAGAAGGTGAGCCTGCCACTCGCGGACCTCGCCGCTGCGGGGCTCGATGTCACCGATCTGCGCGAGGTGCGGCTCGCGGGCGCCACTGGCGTCTCGGGCACAGCCGACGGCGCTGCATACGTGTCGGACCTGTCGTTCGACCGACCCTCGCTCGGTCAGGCGACACCGCAGACGATGGTGGCCGTCGACACGGCAACCACGTACGTCGAAGAGCGCGTCGGCCCGAACGAGGTGCAGGTTCCGGTCGTGCTCTCCGCGCCGGCGACGAGCGCTTCCGAGGTCTATGTGTCCGTGCTGGGCTCCACCGCCGCCACCTCGAAGGTCGGAGTTGTCGCGCAGAAGGTGACCTTTGCACCGGGTGAGGTCTGCAAAGCCGTGACTGTTCCCACCTACGGCGACACGACAGCTTCAACTGCCGCCTCGACGGTGTACACGGTCGCGGTCACCAACACACGAGGGGTCGTCATGGGATCCGACGCGTTCGGTCAGGTCGTCGTCCGCGAGGACGACGGTGTCATCGATGCAAGCGAGCTTCCGCTCGTCGGTGTCGCCGAGGACGCCTGCGCCGAGGTAACCGCTCGCGCGAAGGGCGCTTCGCTGTCCATTCCGAACAAGCCCGTAGCTCCGGGCGAGCAGCTCACCATCACCGGCAAGGGGTTCCGAGCCGGCGAGTCGGTGGCCGTCACGGCCGGCGACACCGTGCTCGGCAGCGCCGTCACAGGCGCCGACGGATCGGTGAAGATCAACCTCGTCATCCCTGCGGGAACGCCGAAGGGTGCTCTGACGGTGGCTGCCGAGGGTGCGGGGTCCTCGATCACGGCGGACGGCACAGTCAAGGTCAAGAAGGTCGCCAAGAACTAGCTCTCAACCCGACGACCCATGATTGGGGCGCTCGCCCGAAAGGGTGGGCGCCCCAATCGCCTATTGCCACGCTCCGGCGACGATGACGCCGACCGGTCAGCCCGCGGGCGGGCTCGTCGGCGTCGCCGACGGGTTCGGCGAGGCATCCGGCGCGGTGAGCTCGGCGATCGCGCGCTCGAAGGCGGCGATCGTCGCGGCATCGACCACACCCGTCGGCTCGACGCCGAGCTCGGTCTGGAACGCCTGCACCGCTTCGGTGAGGGCATCCGTCCACACCCCGTCGACCTCTCCGTCCCAGAAGCCGACGAGCTTCAGCGTCTGCTGCACGGCAGCCGTCGACGCCAGCGACTCCTGTGCGGCAGCGCCGCCGAGCGCGACCAGTTCGGCCTGGAGCGCTGCAGCCGTCGCCTTGTCGACCGTGCCCGTGACCGGCAACCCGTTCGCCTCCTGGAGGTCTTCGACCGCCTGCACGGTCAGCGGCCCCGAAACTCCGTCGACGGTACCGGTGTAGTACCCGGCCGTGGCGAGGTCCTGCTGCAGCGCGAACGTGTACGCGCTGACGGCCGCCTCGGCCTGCACCTGCTGGTCGTCGGTGAGGCATCCGGCATCGGCGAAGAGCCTGAGCCACGCCATCTCGAGCGCGACGACCGCGCTGTTGAACTGCTCGGATGCGTCGGCCAGCGGTCGTCTGCTCGGTGACGGCCGCTTGCGCGTCATCGAAGTCGGCGTCGGCCTGCTTCACCCGATCGACGGAGGAGGCCGGCGCCAGCGGCGTGCTGGTCGGGGGCGCGGTCGGCGCGGCGACCGAGGGCGTTCCGGATGGCCCAGCCTCGGCCGCGGCCAGGGCCGCCTGCGCCTCGACGAGTTCCTGCTGGGCGACCACGAGGGCCTGCTGCGCCTCGACCGCGGCTTCCGCGCCGTCGAACGCGTCGTCGCGGGGATCGGCGAGATCGGCACCCGCCGTTTGGACGTCACCGACGGTGGGCGCGGTGTCGTTCAGCACGTCGCCGTACCGATCGAGTGCGTCGATGTAGTCGCGGCTCGCTCCGCAGAACTCCTTCGACGCGGCGTCGAACTCGGCCTGGGCGCTCGCCACGGCCTCCTCCTTCGCGGTGACCTGCGCCTTGGCCCGGTCGACTTCGCTGGCGCCCTCGGCGCATCCGGCGAGCCCCACCACGACGACGATCGACACCACAGCAGTTGCGAGGAGCCCGGACATCCTCGCGCGATCTGTCTTCACATGTCCCCCGATCATGAGCTGAAACGTGCTCACATCATGGCAGCCGGACGCGGTCGCAGCGCGTGACATTCGGCCCCTGTCCGACGATTACGGCGGCTGCGAACGACTTGGTCGAGCGGCTCGCCATAGGATGGCCGGGTGTCTCTTTTCGACCACATCGGAATCACCGTCGACGACCTGCCTCGCTCGATCGAACAGTTCGATCCGGTGATGCAGGCGCTCGGCTGCACCCGGCTCGATGCCGACAACGGCGTGTCCTGGTACAAGGGCGAGGAAGAGCTGATCCTTCACCCAGCCCGTGAGGCGGGCACCGGCCCGCACCGGCACGGCCGCGTCGGCTGGCAGCACCTCGCCTTCGCCGTCGATTCGCGCGCCGAGGTCGATCGCCTGCATGCGATCGCGCTCGACGCGGGTTGGACGGCGGTGCGCGAGCCCAAGCTGTACCCGCGATTCAACGACCGCTACTACGCGTCCTTCATCGAAGACGACAACGGCATCCGCATCGAGTTCATGTACAACCCGCCCCGGGAATCGGCCGCAGACTGAACCTCGCGGTCGCGACGCTGGCCGCGTCGAGACGGCCGGGGCGCCTGCGCCGTCAGCGGCGCGGCGTCCACCCGGATGGGAGCGGGCCGTCGATCGCGGCGCGCTCCCGGTCCGCCTCCGCGGACCATCCCTGCGCGGCATCCGTCGCATCGAAGCCACCCCGCGCGACGCGGAACCCGACGTCCTCGTGGTGCATGCGCGGAGCACCGCCCCGCCGGGTCGACGCCCTGACGCTCCAGGCGTCATCCGCGAACCCGCCGCCGCGGAACACGCGGTAGTCGTCGTATCGGGCAGGATCGAGCAGGTCCCAGCACCACTCCCACACGTTCCCGAGGGTGTCGAACAGTCCGTTGAGGTTCGGCAGCTTGGCACCGACCTCCTGCGGGGTCGTCACCCCGTCAGCACTCGTCCAAGCGACCTCGGAGAGCAGGCCGTAGTGCGGACCGCTCGACCCGGCCCGGCACGCGAACTCCCACTCCGCCTCGGTCGGCAGGCGGTACCCGTCGGCGTCGACGTGCCACGTGACATCCTCGCCGTCGAAGGTGTAAACGGGATCGAGCCCCTCCCACTCGGATGCCGCGTTGCAGAACCGGATCGCACGCAGCCAACTCACGTCGGTCGCCGGCCGGCGCGGATGCGACGCCGTCTCCCCGAGCATCTCGGCGAGCTGCTCCTGCGTCACCGGGTACACCCCGATCTCGAACGGCTCGAGGTCGACGCTCCACCGCACCTTGCGGCGCGCGTCGTGCAGCGTGACGGTGCCGGTCGCGATGCGTGTCAGCTCGATGTCGGTGGTCATCCGGGCAGTTTCGCCTTCATTCACACTCCGAGCAACCCGGCGGCACGGCGCAGGTTCGAGTCGTCCGCCACCGACCACCGATCGACGATCCGTCGTGCGCGCGTCGCCTCCGGGCCCTCCATCCGTTCGAGCAGGGGACGGACGACGTCGGTGACGAGTGGGTCCACAAGCTCCGGGACACGCGCGTCGCGAAGGAACTGCTCGACCCGGGTGAGGTCGCTCCCTCGCAACACCGCCAGATAGCGCTGCAGGAGCACGATCGCCGCGAGCCGGCGCTCGTACACCGGCTCCGACCACAACTCCGCGGCGAGCGCCGTGACCTCGTCGTGCGACATCCCGGGATACCGCCGATCCGCGTCCCGCACCGTGCCGCGCACCGCGCCGACCGAGGCGCCGTAGAACCTCAGGCCCACCCCGATCCGGTCGGCGTCCGCATCCGCCCGCTCTTCGGTGCCCTCGGCCCGGAGCGTGCGGTCGATGAACTCGGCCGGCGTCGTCATGCTTCGATTCTCCGTCACCGCGAGGGCCAACGATCAGGCGGATGCCGGACCGTACGCCCCTCCCCAGGCCCTTTCGGCCTCGCTCCGTGCGCAGAAGCGGTCGGCGGCCGCCGTGCAGACCGCTCGCGACGAGATCGCCGCTGCTCGCCTCGGATGGCTGGGAGAACGTGCGCGCCCTGCAGCGCGCCATCCGCAACACCATGACCGAGCACGCCGGAGTGGTGCGCGACGAAGCCGGCCTCCTCGCCGGGCTCGCCGAACTCGACGCGATCGAGGCCCGCATGGCGACATCGGGGTCCACCCCGACATCGCCGGCTACCAGGATCTGGCTCACGCCTTCGACCAGAAGTCGGCTGCCCTACGCGCTCGGGCGACCCTCGAGGCTGCGCTCGAACGACGCGAGACCCGCGGATGCCACAACCGCAGCGACTACCCCGAGCTCGACGAGTCGCTGCAGGTGAACCTGGTCTGGTCGCCCTCGACCGGCGTGACCCGCGAGGCGATCCCGCATCCGTCGGCCCACCGCTAGGCGCCGGTCGTAATCGCGATCGTGAGGCTTGCTGCTTCGATGACTCCGCCGGACACAACGCGACCCCAATCTGTCGCCACAGTTCGCCCCAACCTCGCCGCTTATTCGAGTCCTGGCTGCGTGTCTCCGCGGTCTGGAAGGCGACCCACATCCGAGCCGATGCCTCCGAGAAATCGAAGCTCGCACCCACTGCGTCGTCGTCGAGCGCATCCTGGATCTGCTGCAGCAGCCGATGGATGAAAACTCGCAACTCGTTCCCGATGGAGTCGTCGGTCTCGAGCAGCTTCCGCGCCTGATCGAGGACGGAGCGAAGGGTCTCCTTCATCGAAGCCCCGAAGCTCAAACACCTTTCCATCGAGGTAGTTCGCGAAGCTTTCGATCTGATCGAGCTTCACTGCGTCGATGATGTTCTCCGGGCCGAGATTCGAAGCCCACCCAACTGCGTGGACAGCACTCCCATCCACCACCCGGTGTATTGACGCCTATAGAGAGCGACCCGTCGCCCGGCACGCTCGTACTCCGTGAGGACGCTGTCGATCCGTGAGAGCAGTCGAGTCACCTTCAGCACCTCATGTACCCATCGGGAGTGCCCGGATTCACAATCTGCGCCATCGTCATCGGCGAGGACGCGCGGGCGCGCCAGTCGGAATAGACGACATGCAACTCATGTGCGGGATTCGACATGATCGGAGCCTATGACGCGCCGACTTGCCGGTGCACCTTCGACGTGCACTAATTCGTCAATCCCGTCACGATGGAACGTAGAGGGCAGACAACTGCGTCCAGAATGAATCCCCGACCAGGTAGACACGGGGGGTTTCGCCGCTCCTGGTCAGCACGGCAGACCCCAGCCACTCTTCTGGCCCGCTGCCCGCAAGTTGAGCGGAAGATCCATAGAAATGAACAAACGCTCCAACCTCTAGAGATTGGAGCGCTTGTTGAAGCGGATCGGCCTACTTTGGCTGATTCCAAATACCCGCTATGGCGGGTCGGTCACTATGTTATCCATATGGTCGACGACGCGGCAACGGGGCAGGCATTGCACGGGCACGCCGGGGACTCACGCAGTCGCGATGTAGTCTTTGGGTCATCGCGGGCGGCCTCGTCGTCGCCGAGCTGCACTGACAACGGGGTGAGCACCTAGTTGTCCTACCCACAGCAGCTGATTTGCTTCCTGCCCCGGATCGTGACGACCTCCGCAGGTGTACTTCTGACCTCCTTGGCGGGTGTGGCGGCCGCGTACGTGATGACGCGCGCGACCACAGTGCAGGACGTCGAGCGCAAGTACACGGGAGTGCTCGACGGGATTGCCCGGAGTCTCGCGCATGTGTACTCCGCACTCCATCAGGCGACGGCGCAACGCCGCAGCCACGCCTACGCACATGAAGAGACGTACCAGGAACTCATCCTCTGAGTGCGAGCTCGGTTCTGGCTCAGTTCGATAGTGTTACCAGGCTGAGCGGGTCGATATAGAGCGGTGCCTTCCAAGAGAGCAAGCGCGACTTGGACGAGGTTCGCCGTCTGATCTTCTTAGAAGATATCCAAACGACGGCTGTATCGGCGCCCGTCGCGCCAGCCGGCGAGCCAGTCGCAATCAAATGTCCAGCGTGTGACTCGCGTGTCGCCGCCACCCTGGCGATGCGCGCCGGATGGACGGCGAGTGTGTTCTGCCGCCACTGTGATTCGAGATTCAACATCCACCGCCGCGCTGATTTGACGGTGTATTCCAGTCCGCCAAAGAGCGTTCATAGTTCGACAGAGTCAGGGTCCGAGGAGACTGAGCCTCAGGCGGCCGGTCCCTCACTGCGGGCCGTGCCACCAGAGGATCCGAAGACTTCATTCTCCGTTGCTTGCCCGCACTGTGGCGAAGACGTGAAGGCGCGCTTTGACCCCGAGAAGCCCCCTCTCAGTGGGATGCTCACTCGAGTCTGCTTGAACTGCGGGGCTAGGCTCCAACTTTCCGCATCAGAAGGCGCCATCAAACAGTCGTCGCCCGGAGAGATCGTTGTGGGAACCGTGGTCGCACGTCGGTCGAGCTACGCAGTGGTCGAGTGCCGGATGACCAGCACCGGTTAGTCGCCTCATACCCGCGCCACTCGAGCGGGGACTGGGTGGCGTATTGCCGGGTCCACCGGCGTGCGATCGGAGTCACTAGAGTCGCGCTGCGCACATGGCTGGCGCAGAATGATGACGACTTCCTGCAACGGCGTTTGGCTCTCGAGGCTTCGGGTGGCGCGAGCATAGTCAGCGATCCGGACATTTCCGGCAGAACTGCCGTGGCCTGACCCGGACAGACTTTGCACGTCGGAAGCAAGAATGCAACTCTTGCGAACTAGTGTCGCCCCTTCGAGGAATCGCATGAGCGTGGGGGCTCGACCCTCGCTCATTTTCTTAACGACCTAGCGAGTTGAAGAAGCGGCCGCGGTGCAGACCGCGCCTGACGAGATCGCGGCGCTGCTCGCCTCCGACGGCACCCGCGAACGTGCGCGCCCTGCAGCGCGCCATCCGCAACACCATTCCAGCGCGGCGTCGTGACCCACGAATCCAAGCTCGTCGAATCGAGTCGATGTCGCCGAAGGCTGCCTTATACGTCGACGTACGAGCGAGCGCTTACTCGAAGGTCCCGGAAACGATCGCGCTGCGGACCCTTATCCCGTCCGCCGAGTCCAGGCGACTAACAAGCTCGAAGTAGTACGCCGCAGCCGTCTGAGGAGCGGTCTGAGCCACGAGCATCTCGTAGCCCCGATAGACCTCTCGGAGAAGAGCCGTGGCCGCGTCGGTTTGCCCGCTGGCCGCGCGAAAGGCGGAGACGCAATATGGGAGTGTTGACGACGACATCCAAGGGCGGTGTAGTACCTGCTTGGCGAGTGTGCTCATGTTCGCCGTTGACTGCTCTTCTGTTGGCGCGATGTGGAGCAACCATTGAGCGAGAGCATGGGTAAAGCCGGCGAGCACGGTGGGTTCATGTACGTGTTCATCCGCCAGCGCGAGGGCGAATTGAGCCCGCTGTGGGATTTGATCCGATCCGGCATGAGTGATCGCGTTCATCATTCCAACGGGCGATAAACCTAAGGACGATGCAAGCGTCCAGACTGCCGTGTCGAAGCGAAATCCGCTGTACCCGTCCGCAATCAACGTGGCTTCGGCGAGATCAAGCAGTTCTGGACTCATGTCGGAATGACTACGCATGTGGTGCAGGACCTCAGGTGTGCTGAAGGCATCCGCCCCCGCCGCCCGCGCCATATCACAAAGCGCGCCATCGTCAGCCCACATCGGAAGTCCGCTGTCCTGCGCAAAGTCTGCAGCGAGCAAGAACGCCCAGTCGATGGTGAGATCACCGGATTCCTGAAAAGAGCTTGCGCTGGGATGCGAACTGTTGGCGTAGTTGGCGAAGCTGGCCTCGACTGCCTGTGCGATCCTGCGCCGCTCTACGAGTTGTTCAGGCCCCATGATGTCCACCGTTGGCGCTGAACCATTCCGGCCGGGCTCAATACTCATCGCACTCGCTCGATCCACTCGAGCTCGTGCTGTGGCAGCGTCGCGGTGCTGTTCCGCCACTACGCGTGCGTTCCCAAAATGCCCCGCGACTTGAGCGCGAACTACCTCCGGAAGCCGCGCTATCGTAACGAGCGCGGAGAGATCGAGAACGGTGCCGGCTCCGTGAGCGGCGTCCACAGCTTCTTGATCTCGGTTGACGTCCGTTGTGCCAGCAAACACAGGGCCATCTTCCTGCGCAACGAGCACCTCCAGTAGGTTTTCCCGTGCACCTCTCCCGCGACGCCAACTGGGAACGGCACCGGTCGCGACGCGCTCATCCATCTCGCTCGTGTCGGGCACATCACCGATCGCCGCGTGCAACGACCCCAGAACGTCGTCAAAGTCAACCGCCACCGACCGAATCGCACCATTGGGAAAATCGTGCAAATAGTCCGCCAACATCGCTCGAAAACGCTTCACGATCTGGGTCGGGCGACTCTTCGTCCAGATCGGTATCAGCGTCTTCTCGACATTTTCTGGATCTGCGCTGTCCGGAGAATTGGGACGCAGGAACAGGATGCCTAGAAGAGCGCGCCGAATGGCTCGTTTTGGGCGAAGCGATTCGCGATACGCAACGCGTCACGTGGCGTGCCCACCTGCGCTCCGAAGGCACCAAGCAATCGACCCACGCCCCATCTGCATCTCATCGCCGGGCTCGGGTGCACCTCCGGCTCGCCAAGCGCGAAACGCACCGGGCAAATCGTTAAGGCGCAGCTGGCAGACGATCAACGCCCATACGGCAGACGAGCTGTCGGGCTCGTTTGCCACAAGCCAGCGGTGCGTTTCGCGCCTCCATCCAATTCCCGCTGTTGAAGCCGTCTCTACGAGAAGTTGATACGCTCGGCGCTTGCCTCCCCAGTTCACTGGTGCAACCGCGAGAGCGCCGTGGACATCCGCACTGGCATCTTCGTATCGCCCGATGCCCTGAGATACCGCGCGGACTCGAGCCAGAGATCCGCATCACCCCAACGCTCGCCTGATTCCCTCGCGAAACGGCCTGCCTCGCCAGGGTCGTCCTCATCCTTGAGGTAGTTGTAGAAAAACAAGGCGCCTCGATAGGCCGCGTTTGCAAATAGACGAAACTCTTCGACCGCCCCAGGTTGATGTCCAAAAAGCGCGCGCGATCAACGTGATCTCCCCTGCGACCGATGGATTATCGGGGACGAGTTCGTCCACAAAAGGAGACCGCACTCCTTGCAAAGCGAGTCGAACCGCGAGGTCCGCTTCTCGCCAAAGTATCAGTAGATTCGATTGCGTCTGCCCAGAAGGCGGCCGCATCATCCGCCCGGCCTTCACGCTCCGCTATCAGCGCGGCAACATGAGGCCGACGCCTGACGTCGACCTCTGACAGCAGCCTTCTGAGCTACCCCCTCGAGGTCCCGTGTCCGCCTGAATCTTGGCGAGTTCGACGACTACGTCGGGATGACGCAATTCTGAGGCCGTTGCGGGAACATCGCCCGCGCCACTGGCAAGATCGAATGGACCCCCTGATAGTCAGAAAGAATCCGGCGGAGGCGGAATTCGAGTGCCAACGCGTCACCCGAGTCCAGTCCCCATTTTCTCCGTAAGGTTCGGGCCGTGACCGTGAGCGAGAGAGCTGTTGGAAGGTCTCCTCGGCTGAGGACTGAAGCATCCACCATGTGTCGGTGCGAGTAGCACTTCGCGGCAAGCAATGCCCCGCCTGTCGATTGGTAATCGTCGAACGCCGAGCGTGCGAGGGCTATGGCATCATCCAGGCGAAGCATCTTGGAACACAAGTCCGCGAGCAACAGACGCCTGTGTAGCTCTTCGCGAAGCGTTGGGCCGTGCCATCCCTCGAGCAATTCGATGGCACGGGCCTGCCCATCATCATGGAGCGCCGCCTCCACCAACGGGTATCCCCGGACTTCCTCAAGGGCCGCAACTACCGCGTCCGCATCAAGATCTTCAAGTCCAACCAGCCGGAGCTTCCAGTAGCCGCGGGGCTCGATACCCTTCACGAGTGCCGTGCGCATGAATCTCGCTGCGACTATCGCGGAGTCATCGGCGCGCACGGAGTCGGATGCAACATCGGCGAGAAGACCGAACAGCTCGGCCGGCGCGTCGCTCAGCAGTGTTGCCGATTGCTCCGCCCAACGACGGAGCAATTCATCGCGGTCTACTGACTCGACAAGCGCTCCAAGTACTCGCGTCGTGCGCGGCCATTCGAGCCGAATGGCCCGGAACTCGCGAGCTCGCAGCGGGTCGACGCTCGCTAAGTCGATGTTCGAACAACGAATCATCGGTGGCGTCGTCCTGAATCGCGTCGAGAATGAGAGTCGTTCGTGCGTCCTGCCGCTCGTCGGCGAAGTCCGACGCAGGGGGTACTCCCCCGAGTCTCGAGCGGTAAACGCGACGAGAAGGAGCGTTCGTAACTCGTCGGACCGGTGCTGGGTCAAGGTCTGGGCGGTCGAGGGGCGGACTGAGGTTCGGAATTCAATTCGACACGTTCTTCTGGCGTGGGACTTCGCCAGTTCTCTGTGAAACCCGGTGAGTACATGACCCGACGCAATCGTCTCGAATCGATGCCGACCCCTTGCTTCTCCATGTGGCGTTGGACAGCAATGACGACACGCGTCTGAAGGGTCATCACGCCGTGAATCTCGCTATCTGACCGCCCGAAATTGACAGCAGGTTGAACGGGTCGGTCATTGGAAACCCTAATCGTGCGAGCATGATCGCGGCCCGAAGTGAGTCCGAATACCAAGGTCCGATCGTCGAGGCGATCTTGGTCAATTGACTCCGGGCTCCGAGCGGGCCATTGCCCGAGTGTCTCGGGTCCGCCGGTTCGCCAGCCTGCCTAGAAGTCCCAGTCCTCGTCCTCGGTGTTCACGGCCTTGCCGATCACGTACGACGAGCCCGACCCCGAGAAGAAGTCGTGGTTCTCGTCGGCGTTCGGCGAGAGCGCCGAGAGGATCGCCGGGTTCACGTCGGTGACGGACTTCGGGAACATCGGCTCGTAGCCGAGGTTCATGAGGGCCTTGTTCGCGTTGTAGTGCAGGAACTTCTTCACGTCTTCGGTGAGGCCGACGCCGTCGTAGAGGTCCTGCGTGTACTGCGCCTCGTTGTCGTACAGCTCGTAGAGCAGCGAGAACGTGTAGTCCTTCAGCTCGTCGCGCTTGGCCTGGTCGACGAGCTCGAGCCCCTTCTGGAACTTGTAGCCGATGTAGTACCCGTGCACGGCCTCGTCGCGGATGATGAGGCGGATCAGGTCGGCCGTGTTGGTGAGCTTCGCCCGCGACGACCAGTACATGGGCAGGTAGAAGCCCGAGTAGAAGAGGAACGACTCGAGCAGCGTCGAGGCGACCTTGCGCTTCAGGGGCTCGTCGCCACGGTAGTACTCCATGACGATCGCAGCCTTCTTCTGCAGGTTCTCGTTCTCGACCGACCAGCGGAAGGCGTCGTCGATCTCCTTCGTCGAGCACAGCGTCGAGAAGATCGACGAGTAGCTCTTCGCGTGCACCGACTCCATGAACGCGATGTTGGTGTACACCGCCTCCTCGTGCGGGGTCAGCGAGTCGGGAATGAGCGAGACCGCGCCGACCGTGCCCTGGATCGTGTCGAGCAGGGTGAGGCCGGTGAACACGCGCATCGTCAGCGTCTGCTCGTCGGGCGTCAGCGTGTTCCACGACTGCACGTCGTTCGACAGCGGCACCTTCTCGGGCAGCCAGAAGTTGTTGACGAGACGGTTCCAGACCTCGAGATCCTTGTCGTCTTGCAGGCGATTCCAGTTGATCGCGTTGACGTGCGAGACCAGCTTGATCTTGCCGGCGTGCGCCGGGTCGTTGTTGGCCGAATTCACCGGGTCTGTGAGGGTCATGTCAGTTCCTTCTGAGCGGATGTCTCGGGCGGATGTCTCGTGGTTGCGTGCTCGCTTCGACAAGCTCAGCGAGCGGTGACGTCACTAAGCGTGCAGCTGACGCAAAGATCCAGCTCCGTGCCCTCGAGCGCCATCTGCCGCAGGCGGATGTAGTAGATCGTCTTGATCCCCTTCTTCCACGCGTAGATCTGCGCCTTGTTGATGTCGCGGGTCGTCGCCGTGTCCTTGAAGAAGAGCGTGAGCGAGAGGCCCTGGTCGACGTGCTGCGTCGCCGCGGCGTAGGTGTCGATGACCTTCTCGTAGCCGATCTCGTAGGCGTCTTGATAGAACTCGAGGTTGTCGTTCGTCATGAACGCCGCCGGGTAGTACACGCGGCCGAGCTTGCCCTCTTTGCGGATCTCGATCTTCGACGCGATCGGGTGGATCGACGCCGTCGAGTTGTTGATGTACGAGATCGACCCGGTGGGCGGCACGGCCTGCAGGTTCTGGTTGTAGATGCCGTGCTCCTGCACGGATGCCTTCAGCTCGAGCCAGTCGGCCTGCGTCGGGATGTGCACAGCGGATGCCTCGAACAGCCCCTGCACCCGCGAGGTGGCGGGCACCCACGGGGCATCCGTGTACTTGTCGAAGAATTCACCAGACGCGTACTTGGACTCGGCGAACCCGTCGAAGGTCTCGCCGCGCTCGATCGAGATGCGGTTCGAGGCGCGCAGCGCGTGGAACAGCACCGTGTAGAAGTAGATGTTCGTGAAGTCGATGCCCTCTTCGCTGCCGTAGAAGATGCGCTCGCGGGCGAGGTAGCCGTGCAGGTTCATCTGGCCGAGGCCGATGGCGTGCGACTTGTCGTTGCCGTCTTCGATCGAGCGCACCGACGTGATGTGCGACATGTTCGACACGGCGGTGAGGCCGCGGATGGCGGTCTCGACGGTCTTGCCGAAGTCGGGCGAGTCCATGGTGAGGGCGATGTTCAGCGAACCGAGGTTGCAGCTGATGTCCTTGCCGATCTGGTTGTACGACAGGTCTTCGTTGTAGGTCGTCGGCGTGTTGACCTGCAGGATCTCGGAGCACAGGTTCGACATGTTGATGCGGCCCTTGATGGGGTTGGCCTTGTTCACCGTGTCTTCGAACACGATGTAGGGGTATCCGCTCTCGAACTGGATCTCGGCGAGGGTCTGGAAGAACTCGCGCGCGTTGATCTTCGTCTTCTTGATGCGCGCGTCGTCGACCATGGCGCGGTAGTTCTCGGTGATCGGCACGTCGCCGAACGGCTTGCCGTAGACGCGCTCGACGTCGTACGGCGAGAAGAGGTACATGTCTTCGTTGTTCTTCGCGAGCTCGAACGTGATGTCGGGCACGACCACACCGAGGGAGAGCGTCTTGATGCGGATCTTCTCGTCGGCGTTCTCGCGCTTGGTGTCGAGGAAGCGCAGGATGTCGGGGTGGTGCGCGCTGAGGTACACGGCGCCGGCGCCCTGGCGTGCACCGAGCTGGTTGGCGTAGCTGAAGCTGTCTTCGAGGAGCTTCATGACGGGGATGATGCCCGACGACTGGTTCTCGATCTGCTTGATGGGCGCACCGGACTCACGGATGTTGCTGAGCGAGAGTGCGACGCCGCCGCCGCGCTTGCTCAGCTGCAGTGCCGAGTTGATGCCGCGGGCGATCGACTCCATGTTGTCTTCGATGCGGAGCAGGAAGCAGGAGACGAGCTCGCCGCGCTGCGCCTTGCCCGTGTTGAGGAACGTGGGCGTGGCCGGCTGGAAGCGGCCGCCGATGATCTCCTCGACGAGGTCGGTGGCGAGCTGCTCGTCGCCCTGCGCGAGGCCGAGCGCGGTCATCACGACGCGGTCTTCGAAGCGCTCGAGGTAGCGCTTGCCGTCGAAGGTCTTCAGCGTGTAGCTCGTGTAGTACTTGAACGCGCCGAGGAAGGTCTCGAAGCGGAACTTCTTCGAGTAGGCGAGGTCGTTGAGCTTCTGGATGAACGCGAAGTCGTACTGCGCGAGCACCGCGGGCTCGTAGTACTCCTTCTCGACGAGGTAGTCGAGGCGCTCCTTCAGCGAGTGGAAGAAGACGGTGTTCTGGTTGACGTGCTGGAGGAAGTACTCGCGCGCCGCCTCACGGTCTTTGTCGAACTGGATCTCGCCGTTCTCGCCGTAGAGGTTCAGCATCGCGTTGAGCGAGTGGTAGTCCATCGCCGTGCTGAGGCGGGTCGCGTCCATGAGTGCTACGCCGTCTGCGGCTGGGTTCGCCGCTGTGCTTGTTGAGACCAAAATGCGTCCAATCCATCGTCGACGGCGCGAACGTCGTCTGGGGTTCCGAATACTTCGAAGCGGTAGAGGTGCGGCACCTGGCACTTCGCGGCGATGATGTCGCCGGCGAGGCCGAAGGCCGAACCGAAATTCGTGTTGCCGGCGCTGATCACGCCGCGGATGTTCGAGCGGTTCTCGGGATCGTTCAGGAAGCGGATGACCTGCTTCGGCACGGCGCCTTTGCCGTCGCCTCCGCCGTAGGTCGGTACGACGAGCACGTACGGCTCGTCGACGTGCAGTGCTTCCTCACGAGCGAGCACCGGGATGCGGGTCGCGGGGCGGCCGAGCTTCTCGATGAAGCGCTTCGTGTTACCCGAAACGCTCGAGAAGTAGACCAGGTTCGTCATGGTGCATCCTTCGTTCGCTGAGCTTGTCGAAGCGAACTGAGCTTGCGCGAACAGCTGCTCCCTTCGACAAGCTCAGGGAGCTCAGGCGAGTCGGGCGGCGAGTTCGGCGATCTTGTCGGGGCGAAACCCCGACCAGTGACCTTCGTCGGTGATGACGACCGGGGCCTGCAGGTAGCCGAGTTCCTTGACCTGCGCGAGCGCGTTCTCGTCGGCAGAGACGTCGAGCACGTTGTACTCGATGCCCTTGCTGTCGAGGGCGCGATAGGTCGCGTTGCACTGGACGCAAGATGGCTTGGTGTAGACCGTGACCGTCATTGTTTTCCCCTCGTTCTCAGGCTCTGGAGGAGCCCGTCCCCCGGTGTTCTCTTTGGTCTTCCAATACTACATCTAGTGTTTGCGGAACTCGACTGCCACTAGATGCTGTAGTTACATTCGTGTAGTTATCCACCGGTTTCTCCACAATCCATGAACAGCGGATGCCTCGGTGATCGGCGGATTCACGGGCCTCCCGTCGAGGTTATCCACAGCCGCCGAAATCGAAATCTCTTCGCCTGTGGACAGCCGCCGGGCGTGTCGCCGCGTGTCGCGAACCGCACCCCTTGGGGCAGCCTCGCCCTGCCGACCCCTACATATGGTGTTGTACCTCTCACGATGCCACCACCCACTGACATTCGAGCGGGTGCCCCGCGCCGCCGACGGCGGGCGAGCTCGCGCGGTTCGTAGGACTTCTGCCGTTTTGTAGGACGCTCGCCGCGGCATCCGTCCTGCAAAGCGGCCGAAGTCCTGCAAACCCGAACGGGAGGTCGGAGATCCGGGGTAGCCTGTCGGCGAGCAGCAGGAGGGGTGGCCTGATGACCGAGTTCGTGACATCCGCCGACGGCACGCGCATCGCCTACGACCGCGAGGGATCGGGACCGCCCGTGATCCTCGTCGGCGGCGCGATGCAGTTCCGCGGGTTCGACCCGACGACGATCGAGATGGCGAAGATGCTCGCGAGCCACGGCTTCGACGTCGTCAACTACGACCGGCGCGGACGCGGAGAGAGCCCGGCGGATGCCCCGATCACCCTTGCCCAGACGATCGACGACCTGCGCGCCCTCGTCGACGAGGTCACCGAGGGCGCCGACGACGCGGTCGCGTTGTTCGGCAACTCGTCGGGTGCTTCGATCGCGCTTGCGGCGGCGGCATCCGGATTGCCGATCTCGAAGCTCGTGCTGTTCGAGGCACCGCTCGACGAGGAGTTGGGTGCCACCGGCGCGGAGTTTCTCGCGGGTCTCCGCGAGCGCATCGCCCTCGGCGACGGCGCGGGCACCATCGAGTACTTCATGACCGACATGCCGCCCGAGTGGCTCGAAGCATCGAAGGCGGGACCCGGCTGGCCGATCATGACGGCGATGGCCCCGAGCCTCGAGCCCGACGCCGAGTCGCTCGCCTGGACGCAGAGCGCCCCGCGCGCCGAGCTCTGGCGCGGCATCACGCAGCCGACGCTCGTGCTCGTCGGGGAGCAGACCCTCGATCTCATGGGGCCGGCCGCCGACTCGCTCGTCGCGAACCTTCCGAACGCCGAGCGGCGCGAGATCCCCGCCGCCGACCACGAGTGGGACCCGAAGACGATGGCGCTCGTGATCGCCGGGTTCCTCGTCGGCTGAGGCGCTGCTCAGGCCTGCGCGGACTTGGCCGCGGCCTTCACGGCCTGCTTCGAGACGCGCACCTTCGCGAGCGACTCGGGGTCGACGATGTCGGCGACCGAGGCGAACGAGCCCTCCTCGCCGTAGTGGCCGGCGGCCTCGCGCCAGCCCGGCGCCTCGAGTCCGCACTGCTTGCCGAGCAGCGCCAGGAAGATCTTCGCCTTCTGCTCGCCGAAGCCCGGCAGTCGCCTCAGCCGCGCGAGCACTTCAGCACCAGAGGGGTCGCCCTGCGTCCAGATGGCGGATGCCTCGCCGCCCCAGTCGTTCTGCACCGCCTCGGCGAGCCCCTGCACCCGCGCCGCCATCGAGCCAGGGAACCGGTGCACCGACGGTCGCTGCTTGAACACCTCGACGAACGCGTCGGGGTCGTAGCCCGCGATCGTCGCCGGGTCGAGAGACCCGACGCGTGCGCGGATCTTCTCGGGACCCGCGAACGCGGTCTCCATGGGCACCTGCTGGTCGAGGAGCATTCCCGTGAGCAGCGCGAACGCGTCGTCACTCAGCAACTGGTCGGCAGCGGAATCACCTGTGATGTGCAAAGCCATGCGTCCCATCCTCGCATCGGCCCGGGGCATCCGTCATCTTGAATCCGACTGAATCCGACCCACGAATCCGGACCATGAATCCGGACACGAACTGACCGGATTGTTGGCGAGAATCGTCGCAGGGCGATCAGATGAGACAGATCGCGTACACCCTACCGAGGAGCGAACCATGGACTGGAAGATCGAACTCATCCACGTGCCGGTCACCGACGTCGACCGCGCGAAGGCGTTCTACGTCGACAAGCTCGGCTTCAACGCCGACTTCGACCAGACGCCGTTCGAGGGACTGCGGTTCGTGCAGCTCACTCCGCCCGGCTCAGCCTGCTCGATCGCGATCGGCACCGGGCTCGGCGGCACGCTCGAGCCGGGCACGCTCGATGTGATCCAGGTCGTGATCCCCGACGCCGACGCCGCACTCGCCGACCTGCTGGCCAGCGGTGTGGAGGCCGAGGGCGTCGACGAGCAGGCGTGGGGCCGCTTCGTCACGCTGAAGGATCCTGACGGCAACCGCTGGACGCTGCAGGAGCTGCCCGCCTGGTCCGCGGCGCAGTAGCGAACGACCAAGAGACACGAATGACGAAGAGGGCGGATGCCGCAGCATCCGCCCTCTCAGTCGTGCTCAGATGCCCTGCGCCAGCCGGTAGTAGGCCTGGTTCCAGCGCACTTCGCGCTGGAACTCGCGCAGCGTCGTGTGCTCGTCGATGACGAGCAACTCGGTCTTCGTCATCTCGGCGAAGTCGCGGAACACGTCGACGCCGACCGCGGTCGACATCACCGTGTGGTGGGCGGCGCCGGCGGTGAGCCACGCGGCGGCGCTGGTGGCGAAGTCGGGTGCGGGCTTCCACACGGCGCGGCCGACGGGGAGGTTGGGCAGCGGATGCCTCGGCGCCACGTTCTCGACCACATTCGCCGTGAGGCGGAACCGGTCGCGCAGGTCGCTCATCGCGACGACGACCGCGGGCCCGGGGTCGGCGGTGAAGACGAGCCGCACCGGATCCTCCTTGCCGCCGATGCCGAGCGGATGCACCTCGAGGCTGGGCCGAGAGGTCGTCAGCGACGGCGAGACCTCGAGCATGTGCGCGCCGAGGATGAGCTCGTCGCCGGGCGTCAGGTCGTAGGTGTAGTCCTCCATGAGGGAGGCGCCCCCGGGCAGCCCCGCGCCCATGACGTTCGCGACGCGCACGAGCACGGCGGTCTTCCAGTCGCCCTCGGCGCCGAAGCCGTACCCCTCGGCCATGAGCCGCTGCACCGCGAGGCCCGGCAGCTGGCGGAGCGCGCCGAGGTCTTCGAAGCTCGTGGTGAACGCGCCGAAGCCGCCCTCCTCGAGGAAGGAGCGCAGGCCCAGCTCGATCGCGGCACCGTAGCGGAGCGACTCGTGTCGGTCGCCGCCCGTGCGCAGCGACGGCACGACGTCGTAGAGGTCCTCGTACTCGGCGACGAGCAGATCGATCTCCGCGTCGGATGCCGCGTGCACGGCGTCGGCGAGCTCGTTCACGCCCCACGTGTTCACCTGCACGCCGAAGCGCAGCTCCGCCTCGGTCTTGTCGCCCTCGGTCACCGCGACGTACCGCATGTTGTCGCCGAACCGGGCGAGCTTCAGGCTGCGGGATGCCGCGAGACCGGCCGCCGCGCGCTGCCACGTGCCGACCTCGGCGGTGACGCGCGGGTCGGACGCATGCCCGACCACGGTCTTGCGCGGCACGCCGAGGCGGGTCTGGATGTAGCCGAACTCCCGGTCGCCGTGTGCGGCCTGGTTGAGGTTCATGAAGTCGAAGTCGATCTCGCCCCACGGCAGTTCGACGTTCGCCTGGGTGTGCAGGTGCAGGAGCGGCTTCTGCAGGGCGTCGAGACCGGCGATCCACATCTTCGCGGGGCTGAACGTGTGCATCCACGCGACGAGGCCGATGACGTGGTCGGCGGCGTTCGCTTCGAGCACGGTGCGGCGGATCGCCGCGGCATCCGTCAGCACCGGCATCCAGACGACCGTGACCGGGACGTCGGATGCCTCGCCGAGCGTCGCCGCGATCTGCCGCGACTGCGCGGCGACCTGCCGAAGCGTCTCCTCGCCGTAGAGACCCTGGCTTCCGGTGAGGAACCAGACCTCGTACGCGTCGAGCGAGGTGGTGAGCGGGGTTCGGGTCATGCTGTCGTTGCCTTCTTCTTCTGGTTCGCCTGGCCGTAGACGTTCTGGTAGCGGTCGTAGAGCCGGTCGATCGACTCCTGCGGGATCGGGACGAGCGGACCCGCCTCGCGGGCGAGGTGCACGGTGCGCGCGACATCCTCGACCATGACCGCGGACTTCACTGCGTCCTTCGCGGTCGCACCGATCGTGAACGGGCCGTGGTTGCGCATCAGCACCGCACGGGAGCGGTGGCCGGTGAGCGTCTCGACGATGCCGCGGCCGATCGAGTCGTCGCCGATGAGCGCGAACGGGCCGACCGGGATCGGCCCGCCGAACTCGTCGGCCATCGCCGTGATCACGCACGGGATCTCCTCGCCGCGGGCGGCCCATGCCGTCGCGTACGTCGAGTGGGTGTGCACGACGCCGCCCACCTCGGGCATGCTCCGGTAGACGTGCGCGTGTGCCGCGGTGTCCGAAGAGGGTGCCCGCTCGGAGCCGGGAGTGCCCGGGACGACCGTGCCGTCGAGATCGCAGAGGATCATGTTCTCGGGCGTCAACTCGTCGTAGCCCACGCCCGAGGGCTTGATGACGAAAAGGTCGGCGCCCGGCACGCGACCCGAGACGTTGCCGCCGGTCCACACCACGAGTCCGTACCGCACGAGCTCGGCGTGCAGCTTCGCGACATCCGCACGCACGCGCGCGATCGCGACGTCGACCTCGGGTCCGTAGCCGCTCACGCCGTCACCGCCGCGGCGCTCCCTGAGCTCGTCGAAGGGAGAACCGTAGCGCTCCCTGAGCTTGTCGAAGGGAGAACCCGCGTCCCCTTCGACCCCGTCCCCTTCGACAGGCTCAGGGGACGTCACCGCCTCGCGCTTGAGCGCCCGCAGGCGGTGCATGACGTCGTTCCCGCCGCGGCCGAACAGGTCGTGCAGCGTCAGGTACTCGGCATAGAGGCGGTCATATGCTGCAGCGGATGCCTCGTCGGGCACGTACACCGCCCGGTTGAGCGCACCCATGGCCGCCGCGGCCGCCCGCACGTCGGAGTATGCGCCCGCGGCGACGGCCGCGTGGATCGCCGACCCGAGCGCCGGACCCTGCTCCGACGCGATCGTCGAGATCGGCAGTCGCAGCACGTCGGCGTAGGTCTGCATCAGTTGCGGGTTCTTCAGCAGTCCGCCCGCGACGATGAACTCGGTCACCGGCACCCCCGACTCGGCGAACGTCTCGACGATCACCCGGCTGCCGAAGGCGGTGGCCTCGAACAGCGCGCGGTACACCTGCTCGGCGCGGGTCGCGAGAGTGGTGCCGAGCACGAGGCCGGAGAGCTCATGATCGACGAGCACCGAGCGGTTGCCCGAATGCCAGTCGAGCGCGACGAGTCCGTGTGCGCCCACGGGCTCGGCGTAGGCGAGATTCGTGAGGTACTCGTGGATCGACAGCCCCGCGGCATCCGCTTCGTCGAAGTACCGCTGCGGCACCTGGTTCTTCACGTACCAGGCGAAGATGTCACCGACCCCCGACTGGCCGGCCTCGTAGCCGTAGAGCCCCGCCATGATGCCGCCGTCGACGACGCCGCACATGCCGGGCACCTCGACGAGACGCTCGTGGTTCATGACGTGACACGTCGACGTGCCCATGATCGCGACCATCTGGCCGGGCGCGGTGGCCTGTGCGGCCGGGGCCGTGACATGGGCGTCGACATTGCCGACCGCGACCGCGATGCCCTCGGGCAGGCCCGTCCACGCGGCGGCCTCGGCCGTGAGCGTGCCTGCGGATGCCCCGAGCTCGCCGATCGGCTGGTCGAGCTTCTGCTCGACGAAGCCGCCGAAGTCGGGGTTCAGCGCGGCGAGGAACTCGCGGCTCGGGTAGACGCCGTCCTGGCGGATGCCCTTGTAGCCCGCGGTGCACGCGTTGCGGACGTATTCACCGGTGAGCTGCCACACGATCCAGTCGGCGGCCTCGACCCAGCGGTCCATGCGGGCGTAGACGTCGGGCGCCTCCTCGAACAGCTGCAGGCCCTTCGCGAACTCCCACTCGCTCGAGATGAGCCCGCCGTAGCGATTGATCCAGGGCTCCTGCCGCGTGTGCGCGAGCGCGTTGATGCGGTCGGCGTGCGGCTGCGCGGCGTGGTGCTTCCACAGCTTCACGTAGGCGTGCGGGGTGTCCGCGAATTCGGGGAGCTCGCTGAGCGGCGTGCCGTCGGCGAGCGTCGGCACCATCGTGCAGGCGGTGAAGTCGGTCGCGATGCCGATCACGTCGGCCGGGTCGATTCCGGCGGCCGCGACGGCGGCCGGCACCGCGCGCTGCAGCACGCTCACGTAATCGCGAGGGTTCTGGAGTGCCCAGTCGTGCGCGAGCTTGACGGGTGTGGCGGATGCCGCTGCAGGCCCTGCTGTGAGCTCGGTGTCCATGACGCCGTGCTCGTACTCGTGCACGGCGCTGCTCAGTTCGGCTCCGTCGGAGACCCGCACGACGAGCGCGCGGCCCGAGAGCGTTCCGTAGTCGACACCGATCACGTACTGCTCGTGATCGGCCGGGTTCGCTGTCACGTGTGACTCCTTCGTCCTGTCCTGAGCGCCCATGAGCACAATCGGGTCGTGCTCACGATCGAGTCCCTTTTCTCATCCCCGGAAGGGTACCGGAAGCCTGACCCCGAGCTGCGTACACCGGGATCCACACGCGCATCGTCGACGGTCCACGCTCGGCCCACTCGTGATACGGCACGAGTGCGACCTCTCGCACGGATGCCCCGACCGGCGCCGCGTCGACCTCGTCGCCGTACGGCCACGGCCCGATCTCGGGGTGCCGTTCGCGCACGGTGACGAGCACGCGCCCGTCGGACTCGCGCGGCGGCACCGTCGCGTCGAGCAGCACGTCCGCGACATCCGCCGCCCCGATGCCTGCGTCGACCAGATCGATCGACTCGAGCGCGTAGACCTCGGGGCCGCGTTCGACCGTGAGGCAGCCGCGCACGGCGTCGATGCGGGGGTCGGGCGACGTGAACCGCGGGGTGATCGGCAGCTCGAGCTCCACGACGTCGCCGGCGGAGAATGCGCGCGAGACGGAGGCCGTGCCCGGCGCCGCCGACCACGTCTGCGCCGGCTCGCCGCCATCGGGACGCAGCACGAGCCGTGCCGACTCCGCCCACGCGGGCACCCGCAGCGACAGCGTCCACGGCTCCGCGGCGTCGGTCAGCACCCGCACGCGGACGGAACCCTCGCGCGGGTACTCCGTCTCGACCTCGAGCGCGATCTCGCGACCGTCGTCGAGCGTCGTGCGGATCGTCGCGGGTGCGTACTGGTGCAGCTGCACGCCTTCGGCGTCGACGGTCGCCACGTACGCGGCAAGGCTCGCGAAGGTGCGCGCCACGTTCGGCGGGCAGCACGCCACGTCGAACCACGGCGCCCGCAGCGACGACGACGCACGCGGTGAGACGGCGTCGGCCGAGGCGGGCTCGCCGGGCAGGCGCTGGTGCAGCGTGTTCGCGTAGTAGAACGCCGTGCCCTCTGCCGACGGCGAGGTGGCGACGACGTTGAAGAGCGTGCGCTCGATCAGGTCCGCGTAGCGCGCATCGCCCTGGGCGAGCAGCATCCGCCAGCTGAACATCACCGACGCGACGCCCGCGCACGTCTCGGAGTACGCGCGGTCGGGCGGGAGCTCGAAGTCGTCGCCGAACGCCTCGTCTTGATGGTGCGAGCCCTGGCCGCCCGTCACGTACGTGCGGCGGGCGATCGTGTTCGTCCACTGCCGTTCGAGCGCGCCGAGCAGGCCCTCGTCGGCGGTTTCCACCGCGACGTCCACGGCGCCGGCGGCGAGGTAGTTCGCGCGCACCGCGTGGCCGCGCAGCACGTCGGCGTCCCGCACGGGGATGTCGTCCTGGTAGTACGACCGGCCCCACTCGATGTCGCGGAGCACCCCCGTGCCGCGGCGCTCGACGAAGAGTTGCGCCTGACGCAGGTACCGGTCTTCGCCCGTCGCGCGGGCGAGCTCGACGAGCCCGACCTCGACCTCGGCGTGACCGCACACCGACTCGATGCCGCCCTCGCCGAACACCTCGCACACGAGGTCGGCCGCGCGACGCGCGATGTCGATGAGCCCGTCGTCGGCATCGGGACGAGTGCGCACCCGGGCCACGGCCGCCTGGAAGAGGTGCCCGAGGTTGTACAGCTCGTGGCCCCACTCGAGGTTCGTCCACCGCGGCTCCTGCCCCGGCCGGCCGAACCGCGTGTTCAGATAGCCGTCGGGCTCCTGCGCAGCGGCGACCCGGGCGACGACGGCGCGGAACGCGCGACTCGAGGTCGTCGATGGCGGCAGCGTCGGCGGCAGTCGCCGCAGCACCCCCGCCGGCAGCACCCCCGCCGGCAGCACCCCTGGTGGCGCCGCCGAGCCGCCCGATCTCCCAGGCCACGGCCTCGAGGTACTTGTACACCTCGGAGTCCGAGAACTCCCGCCCCCGACGGCCTTCGGGAAGGCGACCGGATGCCGCGAGGTCGAAGTTCTCGAGCCAGCCCTCCCGCTCGAGCCATCCGGCGATGTGCGCGAGCGTCGCCCGGCCGTTCACGTCCTGGCGTTCGCCCCAGAAGCCGCCGCGGATGGCGACCTCGTCGAGACCGAGTGGCCGCAGGCGCGAACGGGACGGCGCGACGGGCGCCGACGGTGTGCGAATGGTGACGGTCATGTTCATCCCTTGAAGGCGCCGGACATGAAGCCGCGCACGTAGTGTCGTTGGAGGATCAGGAAGAGCAGGATGCACGGCAGCGCCAGCACCACGACGCCGGCCTCGGTGGCGCCGTAGTCGACGACCCCCTGCACCTGGCCTCGCAGGTTGGAGATCGCGAGCGGCAGCGTCATCCGGTTCGAATCGGTGATGAGAATGAGCGGCGCCATGAAGTCGTTCCACGCCGCGAGGAACGCGAACAGCCCGACGGTGATGAGGCCCGGCTTGACCGCGGGGATCAGCACCCGCCACAGCGCGCCGAAGGTGGAGCATCCGTCGACCATCGCGGCCTCGTCGAGCTCGCGTGGGATCGACTCGAACGAGATGCGCATCATGAACGTCGAGAACGGCAGCTGGAACATCGTGAGCACGAGCGCGACGCCCGACGAGGGAGTTCGACAGGCCCACGATGTTCAGCAGCACGTACAACGGGATGAGCAGCGTGGCATAGGGAACCATGAGGATCGCGAGGGTCGCGAGGAACAGCACGTCCTTGCCGGGGAACCGGAACCGCGCGAACGCGTACCCGCCGAGCAGCGACACCCCGAGGGTGAGCACCACCGTGAGCAGTGAGACGAAGAGCGAATTGCCGATGTAGACCCAGATGCCCGCCTGGTAGTTCGCGAGGGTCGCGTAGTTGCCGATGCCCCAGCCGTCGACCTGGTTGGTGCCGGCGCGCGGCGAGACCGACGAGATCGCCGTCCAGATCAGCGGGTAGAGGAAGATCAACGCGAGCGCGCCGGTGAGGACCCAGCCCGGGGTCCGCAGGGCGATGCCCGCGAACGAGGTCGGCGGATGCCTCCGCATCACGCGGCGGCCCCCGCGCGAGCCCCTGTCGGGGGAATCCGTCACGATCGCCCGCGTCGACGGCGGTGCGGTGTCGATGCTCATCAGTCCTCCACCTTCCGGCCGAATGCGCGGATCTGCGCGATGTTGATCACGACGAGCGCGAGCAGCACGATCACCGAGAGCGCGCCGGCGACGCCGAGGTCGTTCTGCCCCTGGAAGGCCACGTTGTAGATGAGCTGCACGATCGTGATCGTGGAGTTGTCGGGGCCGCCCTTCGTGAGGATGTAGAACTGCTCGAACGCGAGCAGCGACCCCGTCACGCAGAGCACGGTCGTGAGCGCGAGCGTCGGCCGGAGCAGCGGCAGCGTGACGTCGCGGAAGGTCTGCCAGCGCGATGCCCCGTCGATGCGGGCCGCTTCGTAGACGTCGTCGGAGATGCCCTGCAGCCCCACGAGCATGAGCAGCATGTAGAACCCGGCGTACCGCCACACGATGAGGAAGATCGTCGACCACAGGGCACCCTCGGGCGTGCCGAGGAACGTGAACCCCCACGAGGCCATGAGGTCGGCGAAGGGTCCCGCGATCGGCGAGTACAGCACGTAGAAGAGCAGCGAAGCGGATGCCAGGCCGAGGGCGCTCGGGATGAGGAACGAGGTGCGCAGCAGCCCCTTCCAGCGGCTCGACTCCTGCACGAGCAGGGCGAGACCGAGGCTCAGGGCGAGCAGGATGATCGTCGTCAGCACCGTGTACTGCAACGTGAAGACGACGGAGTCCCAGAAGAACCGGTTCGAGACCGCGTCCGAGTAGTTCTCGGGGAAGTTCACGCCCTGGTTGCCGCCGAGCAGCGGCCAGTCCGATGCCGACATCTGCAGCACGAGCAGGAGCGGCAGTACGAAGAGAAGCAGCACGAACAGCGTGGTCGGCGTCGCGTAGAGCCATCCGGCGAGGGCGCCGCCGGTGCGGCGTCGGCGTCGACGCCCGCGGTCTGGGATCGCGTTGCGCGGCCGGTGGCGCAGCGGTGCGGAGCGTTGCAGTCATGGTGGAGCCTTTCCGAGGGGCGGGCGGCCGGCACCCGGTGGTCAACCGAGTGCCGGCCCGTCGAGTCCGATTACTGCGAGAGCACCGCGGTGATCTCGTCGTTGTCGGCGTCGACGGATGCCCCGTCACCGAGCACGGCGTTGCGCACGAGCGTGAGCCACGGGCTGTTCGGCGCGTTGAACGCCTGCTGGAAGTTCAGCGCCACCGGGGTGTCGCCTTCGGCGGCGACCTCGTTGATCGCGACCAGCCGCGGGTCCTGCTCGGAGAACTCGTTGCTCGCGAGGTCGCCGCGGGACACGACGTCCTTGTTCTGGGCGAGCACGCCGACCTGCGCGTCCTCGGACATCATCCAGTTGAGGAAGTTCCACGCCTGAGCGGACTTCTCGGAGTCCTTCGAGATGCCGATGCCGTCACCGCCGACGAACGTCGAAGCGCCGCCCTCGGGTCCGGGAATGCCGGCCACGCCCGCGTCGAACGGGGTCGACGAGAGCAGGGTCGCCGGATAGAACATGAGCCCGACCTTGCCCTCGGTGAAGCCGGCGGTCCAGGTGGGGCCGGCCTCGTCCTGCGAGGCGGGCAGCACGGCGCCGGAATCCCAGAGGTCCTTCCACGTGGAGTAGATCTCCTTCGCGGTGTCGCTCGCGAGCAGCGACTCGGTGCCGTCCTCGGAGAGCACCTCCTGGCCGTCGGCCCAGACGCTCGGGAACCACGTGAAGAGGAGGCATCCGCCGCAGTTCAGTCCCGTGGCCGTGCCGTAGGTGTCGGGCTTGTTCAGGGCCTGGATGGCCTTCGCGGCATCCGCGAACTCCTGCAGGTTGGCCGGCGCCTTCTCGGGATCGAGCCCCGCTTCGGTGAAGAGCTCCTTGTTCCAGAACAGCATCGAGAGGTCGAGCACGAACGGCAGCACGTGCTCCTTGCCGTCGACGGTGCCCGCCGACAGGTGGCCGGCGTTGATCTCGTCCTTGAAGTCCAAGCCGTCGATCTGGGCGGAGATGTCCTGGAAGAGGCCCTGTTCGACCCAGTTCGGCACGTAGACGATGTCGGCGGCGAACAGGTCGGGCAGTCCGCCCGAGCCTGCGGCCGCGCCGACCTTCGCGACGTAGTCGTCGTTCGGCACGACGGTGAGCTCGACCTGGTTCTCGTGCGAGTCGTTGTACGCCTCGACGAGGAGGTTGGCCTGCTTCTCGAGCGGTGCGCGGGTCCAGAGGGTCAGAGTCGACCCGTCGTCGACGCCCTCGGGTCCGATGCTCTCGGGTGCCGCGGCGCCGCCGCCGCCTCCGCTGGCGCAGGCCGATACACCGGCCATCAATGCGCCTGCGATGAGGACACCGGCGATGGTTCGCATCCGGCGTTTGGTGCTCATGGTCTCTCCTCTGACTCGTCGTTGAGCGGGCTACGGGTGAGCCCGGGTGCTGTTGCGCAGTTCGGTGCAGAACCTCGAAACTACCGAAATGCTTTTCGGTACGTTACCCTTGGGATTCAGGCGGCGTCAAGAGCCAAGTCCGGTAACGTTTGCGTAACACGAAGGGGGTCGCGATGGTGCGGGTCGATGGCGGTGCGGCAAGCGGTCGGCAAGCGACGCTCAGCGACGTGGCACAGCTCGCCGGCGTCTCCATCGCGACCGCGTCGAAGGCGATCAACGGGCGCGATGAAGTGGCACCGGCCACCCGGCGCCGTGTGCTCGAGGCCGCCGAGCAGATCTCGTTCACGCCGAACCAGCTCGCGAGGAGCCTCCTCGCCGGCCGCACCGGCACGGTGGGCCTGCTCACCAGCGACCTCGAGGGCCGGTTCGTGATCCCGATCCTCATGGGCGCCGAAGACGCGTTCGGTGCGGGCCAGGTGAACGTGTTCCTCTGCGATGCGCGCGGCGACACCATCCGTGAGCAGCATCACCTGAAGGCGCTGCTGAACCGTCGGGTCGACGGGATCATCGTCGTCGGTCGCCAGACCGATCCGAGGCCGTCGCTCGGCAAAGACCTGCCGGTGCCGGTCGTCTACGCGTACGCGCCGTCCGACGACCCCTCCGAAGTCTCGCTCACCCCCGACAACCGCGCAGGTGGTCGACTCGCGGTCGAGCACCTGATCTCCTGCGGATGCACCCGCATCGCGCACATCAGCGGCGATCCCGCATACGCCGCAGCCCGCGACCGCCTCCTGGGCGTTCGCGACGGCCTGCAGGCCGCCGGCCTCGATCTCGTCGGCGAGGCGATGTTCTCGGCCTGGTCGGAGCACTGGGGTCGCGACGCCGCGGCCATGCTCCTCGCGCAGCATCCCGAGGTCGACGGCATCGTCTGCGGTTCCGACCAGATCGCCCGCGGCGCGCTCGACACGCTTCGCGACCTCGGCCGCCGCGTGCCCGAAGACGTCGCCGTCATCGGCTACGACAACTGGGAGGTGCTCGCGACGAACTCCCGCCCCGAGCTCACGAGCATCGACGCGAACCTGCAGGAACTCGGCCGGCTCGCCGCCAAGCGCGTGTTCACCGCCCTCGCCGACGAGACGCGCTCGGGCACCGAGTACCTGCCGGTGCGTCTGGTGATCCGCGGGTCGACGATCCCGAGGCGCTGACCGGTCGTCGGCAGCGCCTCGGGATCGTCGACCCGCTCGATCTCGTCGCCGCTGTCGGCTCTCGCGCCGGCGCGTTGTTGCCCGTGCGCACGGCCTCCGTCATCACGCGGGCGGCACGGCGGAGCCCCGCCTCCCGGACTGAACCGGGAGGCGGGGCCCAGTCAAGCCCTCAATCGAGGTCCTTGCGCATGACCTCCCGCACCTCGCTCACGTTGCCGGCCGCGTCCACCGCACGGATGAAGACCACGGTCTTCCCGTCGACGTCGATCGGGCCTGTGTACTCGGCCCACTCGGACGCCGGCTTCTTGTTCTTCTTCGTCGAGACCTCGATCCGGGCGACGCCCGACAGCTCATCCGTCGCCTCCACGACGACCCGCTTCTTCGCGCCCAGCGAGACCGAAACCTCGGGAGCGCCCGCGTCGACGAGCACCTCGACGGCGACCGGCTCCGACACGTTGCCCGCGGCATCCGTCGCCCGGAATCGCACGACGTGCGCACCGTCGTCCGCGACCTCGAGGGCTGCCGAATACGCGGCCCAGTCACCGTCGCCGACCTGGACCTCGATCGCCGGAGCGTCGTCACGGTTGTCGAGCGCGCTCGCCGAGACCGTGACCGTGCCCGTGTGCCATCCGCTCGCCGGCGTCGCCGGGTCGATCGTGGGCGTCACGACGGGCGCCTCGGTGTCGGGCACGTCGACGGGCGGCGCCTCGAAGACCTGCCACTCCTTGATGCCGAGGCTGCCGGCGCCGGACTCGGTGCCCGCCGCCTCGAGCCGCAGGCGCAGCTTCGTGGTGGTCACCGGGGCGAACTCGACGACGTTGTAGCCGTCGAGCTCGACGCCGTAGGCGCCGGATGCCTCGACCGGCACCCATTCGCCGGCGTCACCGGCCTCGGCGTTCCAGACCTCGGCACTCCATGCTTTCGGCACGTCGATGCCGGCGCCCGCGCCGTCGAGGTTCGAGATGAAGTACACCCCGAGCTCGCCGACCGTGACCGGCTCCGCCCAGTCGTACTGCACCCACTGCTCGCCGATCTCGGGCCACGCGCCCCACACGTTGGTGTTGTCGTTCGGCGTGACGTCGCCCGACGACGTCGGCTGCACGTCGTCGTTGAGCCCGGTCACGCGGTTCCAGCCGGCCGTCACCGACGCCGTCGGCGTTGCGAGGAGGGCGACGTTGCGACGGTGGTTGCCGTCGCTCGCCGGCACCGTGCGCTCCTCGACGGCACTCACGTTGCCCGCGGCATCCGTCGCCTGCAGCTCGACGCGCACCTCGTCGAGGCCGACGAGGATCGTGCCCGTCACCGGACGCCACTCGGTCTCGCCGGCGACGCGGTACTCGACCGATGCAACCCCCGATCCGCCATCTGCGGCCGTCGCCTTGACCGTGCGCGCCACGGCATCGGAGACGATCGCGAGCGTGGGTGCGACCTGGTCGATGCGGAACTCCGTCTCGGGCACGGCCGACACGTTTCCGGCGGCATCCGTCGCCCTCGCCTCGACCGTGTGCGACCCGTCGGCCGACACGACGACCGGCTCGGTGTACGCCACCCAGCCGCCGCCGTCGACACGCACCTCGACGACCGGCGCGGGATCACGGTTGTCGGTCACGGCGACCGACACTGTGACCGCCCCGGTGTGCCAGCCCGACGCCGGAGCCTCGGGAGCCGTCGTGAGCGACACCGTCGGCGCCTGCGCATCGGGACCGCCCGAACCGCTGCCGACGGTCACGGCCGCGGTCGCAGCCGTCACGCCGGGCAGCTCGGTCTGCACCTCGCCGTCGACGGTGAACTCGCCGTCGGTCGCGTAGTCGTCCGGGTCGACCGCGTTCCACTCGACCGGCAGGTCCTCGCGGGAGCCGTCGTTGTAGAGCACGCCGACTGCCGCCGGCAGGTCTGGTTCGACGCCCGCGGCGGTTCGCACGGAGACCTCGTCGACCGCGTTCACCTGGCCGGGCGGCGTGGCCCGCACCCAGACGGTCGCGGAAGCGGGGACCGGCGAACCCGGCACGATGCCCGCGACGGTGAAGCCGCCCTCGCCGGCGACCTGCTCGGCGCTGATCGCGGCCCACGCCACGTCGAGGTCGCCGTGGCTGCCGTCGGAGAACGTGCCGTCGACCGTCGCCGGGAGCTCGGGGATCGCGCCCACGCCGGTTCGCACGTCGATCGGTTCGATCGCGACGGGCGCGTCGGCGAAGACCTTCCACTCGCTCACACCGACCGCGGCATAGGTCGTGCCCGAGCCCATCGCGCTCAGCACGAGACGGAGACGCGTCGTCGTGACGGCGGCGAAGTCGGTCGTGTTCGGCTCATCGCGGAGCACGCCGTAGCCGCTCGGGCTCGGCACGTCGACCCACGCGCCGCCGTCCCAGTACTGCGCCTTCCACGACTTCGGCACATTCACGCCCGCCGTGGAGTTCACGTTGTTCTGGTCGCGCCAGAAGCTCGTCTCCATGCCCGACACCCGCACGGGCTCGGTCCACTCGTACTGCAGCCAGCGCGTCGCGGGATGGTTCCCCGACCACGTGCCCCACAACTCGCTCGAGGCGCCGCCGGTGTGCAGGATGGTGCCGTTGTTGACGGCGTTGACGTTGTTCCAGCCGGCCGTGTACTCGGCCGTCGGCCTCGCGTCGGGGGCGACGTTCAGGCCACGCGTCGCCGCCTCGCCCTGCACGGTCACGTCGACCGAGCTCGAGGTCTCGCCGTCGGCGGCGGTCAGGCGCAGCACGTAGGTGCCCTCGCCCGAGAACCGTGCGGTGGTCGAGGCCGCGTGCGCGTCGTCGAAGAGCACCGTGGATCCCTCCGGTGCGCTCACGATCGACCAGTCCACCGCCAGGTCGCCGGCGGGGAGGCCGTCGTCCTTCGCGCTGCCGACGAGCACGGCCTCACCGGCAGTCGATGCCGCGGCATCCTGCCACGCGGTGACGAGTGGCGCCTGGTTCGTGGAGGCCGGAGCATCCACGCCCGTGCTGAAGACCTGCAGCTCCTTGACGCCGGTCTTCTCGCCGCCCGCATGCGTGACGGTGATCCGCACGGCATCGCCGGTGACCTCGGGGAACTGCACGTGGTTGAGGTTCGCCCGCGGGTACGCCGGCGTGCGAGCCTGCAGCGGGATCGGCGACCATTCGCCGTCCTGTCGCACCTCGAGCGTGTAGAGCGCCGGTTCGCGGTAGCCCGCGACGGTCGCGCTCGACGAACTGTCGTAGAAGTAGACGCGCGCATCGTCGAACGACTGCTCGCCGTCGAGCTCGACGGTGAGCGAGTCCTCGGCGTTCGGCGAGCCCGCCGTGCCCCAGAACGGCTCATTGATCGTCGTGCCGTTCACCGCCGCATCGGGTGCGCGGCCGTCGGCCGAGAAGGTGGCGGATGCCTCGCCACCGGCCGCGAGGTTCGCCGAGCCGGTGCTCGCCGTCGAGACGTCGGCACCTGCCTTGGCGAAGAGGTCGACGACGCGGGCGCCGTCGGCGAACCGCACCTCGCCGGGCGCCTGCACGTCCGACTCGGTCTCGACGTTCACCTCGGCGTCGCCGTCGACCTCGACCTCACCCGTGGCGGGGTCGTAGACGACGTGCGCGAGGTCGCTCACCGAGAAGGCGAGCTCGCCGTCGAGGAACACGGAGTAGCCGTCGGGCACGGCCGCGCCGTAGTGGTCGGTGCCGCCGGGCTGGTCCCAGGTGACGGTGAGGTCGCGGTCGCGGTAACGGATGTTGTTCGCCGTGAAGTGGTCCCATCCGATGTCGATCGGGTCGAGCTCGATCTTCGCGTCGCTGCGCGGGCGCAGGCCCATCGCGTCCTCGATCATCGTGAAGTTCGTCGCACCGAGGATGGTGTGGTGGATCCACGAGCGGTAGCCGATCGACTGCGGGTCCGCCGAACCGTCGGCCCAGAACTCGTTCTGGTCGGGCAGGCGGTTGTCGCCGCCGTTCTGGTAGTGCGCCCACGCGTTCCAGTAGAGGAGCTTCTTGTACCACTCGGCGTCGATCGCGTCCGTCGGGTAGTCGCGGAGCACTCGGGAGAGCATCCGGAACGTGACCGTCGAGTTGATCACCGAGAAGTTGTTGCTTCCCGGTCCGCCGTACTCGGCCTGGTCGGCCTGGTTCGCCGTGTAGAACGGGAAGATCGGGTACTCCGAGTCATCCGCGAACAGGCGCAACGCGTCGACGTAGTCGTCGTCGTAGTCCTCATCGCCGGGCTTCGGTACGAGTCCGACCGAGAACGGGTAGTAGTTGTTGATCTCCTTCCACGGCACGTGCTCGCCCGATTCGTGCAGGTGCTCGATGAGCTTGGTCTCGGGGTTCCACAGCAGGTCCATGACCTGCGACTTGACGTTCTCGGCGAAGGCGTCCATCTCGTCGGCCTTCGCGTCGTCGCCCGCGAGCCGGTACGCCCCGGCCGCGGCCTTCGCGTTCGAGTACAGGTAGGCGTTCTCGGCGCGGTCCATGTAGCCGGGCTTCCAGTGGAACGACACCGCATCGGCGTCGTTGCCCGTCATGGCGCCCCAGTTGTACTCGATGAGGCCGTTGTCGTTGAAGTCGTAGGCGTCGACGAGTCCCTTGACGTCGTATTCCGCGTACTTGGCGAGGTTCTCGGCGATCGCGGTCGGCCCGCCGTGCAGCTGATACGAGCGCCACGCGGCCTCGGAGATGTACTGCGTGTAGCTGTTCGACCAGTTGGCGGGGTCGCCCGGGTTGTCGACGAACTTGTAGCTCTTCGAGGTCTCGCCGGCCGAGACCCACGGTCCGTACGAGTAGATCGGGTCGCGGAAGTACTTCAGGTCGTCGATGAACATGCCCGTCGTGAGCACGATCGAGTTGTTGTAGCCGAGCACGCCCTCCATCGACGTGGGGAACTGGTACGTGTTGCCGGGAATGTCGGCGTCGAGGAAGTTGAAGCGCATGAGCCACCAGCGGTAGAACAGCGTCTTGTCGATGTTGTCTTCCGGCGTGTCGAGGTAGGGCACATTCTCGGCCCACCACCGGTTGTAGGCGGTGACGTGCGCCGAGTAGGCCGCCGTCGGCGTCGCCGCACGAACCGTGTCGTACTCCGTTCGCGACGCCGCGATCTCGTCGGTCACGAGGCCGAGCTGCACCTTCGTGGTCGCGCTGCCTCCGGCGGGAATCGCGACGGATGCCTCCAGCGCACCGTCGGCAGGAGCGAAGCCGTCACCCGAGAACCGCGGGTGCAGGATCGTGAGGTCGTTGAGCGAGTCCACCGTGCCGGTGAGCTCGTCGCCCTCGACGGTCACGGCGTACGGCGAGGTCGCGCGAACGGTGACATCGAGTGCCGGCCCGGTCGAGCGCAGTTCGAGGTCGGTCACGAGCACGTCGGCGTCGGTGATGAACTTGGTCTGCACGACCTCGAGCCCGGCGGCCGCGTTGCGGTGAACGCTCCGCCAGTAGCTCGGAGTCTGCTTGCGCAGGGTCGTGTCCTCGGTGAGCGGCACGTTGGCCCCCGCGACGTCGACCGTGATGGTGTAGCCGCCACGACCGTCGATCGACTCCCAGTAGGCGAGCTGGCCGCCGAAGCCGAGGGTGCCCGGCGAGTGCTCCTTCATGAACGCGGCGCGTCCGCGGGTGAACAGCCACTGGTTGTTGTCACCGTGGCTCCCGGCCGTGCCGGTGCGGGCGAGCATTTCGTCGATCCAGAAATCGTTTTCGGTGCTGGAGCCGGCACCAGCGGCGACATCGGCGTCGAAGATCGCCTGCAGCTGCCCGGCCGGCGTGTACTCCACTCCGGTGTCGGGCACGGGCGTCGGGCTCCCGGCGAAGCTCGGATACCCGATGTCACTGTTGTCTGCGACCGCCGGTGTGGCCAGCAAGGTGCTGCCCACGACCGCGGCAATAGCGGCGGCGGCCAGCGCTCCCCGCGCGCCTCGCCTTCGTCTCTTCGATACCCAGACCACTTCGTCCATCCCTTTCCCGTCGACGCTCACCGGCGAGCGCGACGCACGTGAAGGCAACGTATCGGCGAGCGCGACGGTTCCGCAATCCTTTTCGGTTTTTTCGGCGGTGCCGAAACGGGATGTCAGACCGACTCCCTGCGGCGGTCGCGGGCGGCGAACGAGCCTGGGTGGATCGGCGCCACGCGCCCGAGCGTCGCGCGACGCGGGCATGACGAAGAGGGCGGATGCCGCAGCATCCGCCCTCTCAGTCGTGCTCAGAAGCGACTAGCCGGCCGCGTTCACGATGTCGAGGAGGTTGGGGTTGTTCTTGTACGCCTCGGCAGCGTTCTCCTTGGTCACGATGACCGGTGCGAGCAGGTACGCGGGAACGATCTTCACGCCGTTGTCGTACTGCTCGGTGTCGTTGACCTCGGCCTCGTCACCAGCCTGGAGCTGCTGGATCATCTTGATCGTCTGGGCCACGAGCAGGGTCGTGTCCTTGTTGATCGTCGAGTACTGCTCACCGGCAACGATCGACTTGACCGACTCGACCTCGGAGTCCTGGCCGGTGACGACCGGAACCGTCTTGCCGGCCTGCTTCACCGAGGTGATGATCGCCCGGGCGAGCGTGTCGTTCGGCGAGAGGACGCCGTCGAGCGTCGCGGTGCCGTAGGTCGACGTGAGGATCGAGTCCATGCGGCTCTGGGCGTTCTCGGCGAGCCAGCCATCGGTCGCGGTCTGGCCGATCTCGGTCTGACCCGAGGTGACGACGAGGGTGCCGTCGTCGATCTTCGGCTGGAGCACGTCCATCGCGCCGTTGAAGAACACGGCCGAGTTCGCGTCGTCGCTCGAGCCCGAGAACAGCTCGATGTTGTACGGCGCGTCGTGGCCCGCACGCTCGGCGAGGCCGTCGAGCAGCGCCTGGCCCTGCAGCTGGCCGACCTTGAAGTTGTCGAACGCGGTGTAGTAGTCCACGTTCGGCGTGTTCTCGATCAGGCGGTCGTACGCGATGATCTTGACGCCGGCGTCGGCGGCCTGCTGCAGCTGCGTGCCGAGCTGCTTGCCGTCCTTCGCACCGATGACGATGACCTTCGCGCCATTGGTGATCATGGCCGAGATCTGGTTCTGCTGCTCGGCGACCGTGTTCGAAGCGGGCGCGTACTGCACGTCGGCCTTGAAGCCGGCCTCAGCGAGCCCATCCTCGAACAGGCCACCGGCGAGCACCCAGTTCTCCGACGTCTTGTCGGGGAGGGCGACGCCGATGGTCGAGTCGGCCGCGAAGCCGGCCGCGGCCGCCTCGGCGCCCGTGTCCCCGCCACGGTCGGACGAGCAGCCCGACAGGGCGAGTGCTGCGGCCGCGGCAACTGCCGTTGCGGCCAAAGCGAGTTTCTTCATTGATCGATCACTTTCTTCTTCGGGTTGTGGAGTCGGAACTTGCTGATGGTCAGTTACGTGCCACGTCGAGCGGCTCGACCGTCTCCGGGGTGCCGGTCGTCGGAACGACGGCCGGAGGTTCTTCGGGCGCCTCGGTCTCGAGTCGCGTCTGGCGTCTGCGACTCCAGAGGCCGATGATCGACGGGCGACCCTGGCGCTTGCTCCACACGTCGATGCCGACCGCGAAGAGGAGCACGAGGCCCTTGATGATCGACACCAGGTCGGCGCTGGCACCGACGAGCTGGAGTCCGTTGTTGAGGAACGCCATCACGAGGCCACCGATGATCGAGCCGATCACGGTGCCGATGCCGCCCGACACGGCGGCGCCGCCGATGAAGACCGCGGCGATCGCGTCGAGCTCCCAGCCGTTGCCGTCCTGGGGGCCGGAGGCCGTTGAGCGGGCGACGAAGATCATGCCCGCGAGCGCGGCGAGCACCGACATGTTCATCATCACGAAGAAGTCGACGCGGCGGTCCTTCACACCCGACAGCGTCGCCGCGAGGCGGTTGCCGCCGACCGCGTAGATGTGACGACCGAAGATCGTGTTGCGGGTGATGAACGAGTAGAGGATCACGAGGACCACGAGGATGATGCCCGAGATCGGGAAGCTCGTGCCGGGGCGGCCGGTGGCGAAGAGCCACGCCGCCCACAGGATGGCACCCGAGAGCACCACGACCTTGACGACGCTCACCCAGACCGGCGCCGACTCGGATCCCATCTTCTTCTGCACGCGCCGCTGGCGGACCTCGTCGTAGACGATCCACGCGGCGCCGAGCACGCCGAGCACCATCGTGAGCACGTTGAACGGCAGGGGCAGGGCGAGCTCGGGCAGATACCCCGCGCCGATCACGCCGAATTCCGGCGGCACCGGGACGGTCGTCGACTGCCCGATGAACTGGTTGCCGCCACGGAAGATGAGCATGCCGGCGAGGGTCACGATGAACGCAGGTACTCCGACATACGCCACCCAGAAGCCGTGCCAGGCGCCGATCGCGGCGCCCACCGCGAGGCCGAGCACGATCGCGAGCGGCCAGGGCAGGTTCCACTCGATCATGGACTTCGCCACGATGATGCCGGTGAACGCCGCGACCGAACCGACCGAGAGGTCGATGTGGCCCATGATGATGACCATCACCATGCCGATCGCGAGGATCAGGATGTAGGAGTACTGGTTGACGACGTTGATCAGGTTCGTCGGCGAGAGCGTCAGCCCGTTCGTCCAGATCTGGAAGATCACGATGATGACGATGAGGCTGCCGAGGATTCCGAACTGGCGAAGACTCGACTGGCCGCCGCCGAAGACCTTCCGGATGTCGGCGAGTCCGCCCTTCTTCGCGGGGATGTCGCGTGCCGTGCTCATGCGTGTGCCTTCTTGTTCGCGGAGGTCATGCTGCGCATGAGCGTCTCCGGGGTCGCGTCGGATGCGGGGATGCAGTCGGTGATCTGGCCTTCGAACACCGTGTAGATGCGGTCGGCGATGCCGAGGAGTTCGGGCAGTTCGCTCGAGATGAGGATGACGCCCTTGCCCTGCGCGGCGAGCGTCTGGATGATCGTGTAGATCTCGTACTTCGCCCCCACGTCGATGCCGCGGGTCGGCTCGTCGAGGATCAGCAGGTCGGGGTCGGTGAACATCCACTTCGCCAGCACGACCTTCTGCTGGTTTCCGCCCGAGAGCTTCGAGACGCCGGCGTCGACGCTCGGCGTCTTGATGCGCAGCTGCTTGCGGTAGTCGTCGGCGATGCCGAACTCCCGCGAGTCGTCGATGACGCCGCCCGTTCGAGATCTTCGAGAGCTTCGCCGCGACGATCGAGCGCTTGATCGTGTCGAGGAGGTTCAGGCCGAGCTGCTTGCGGTCCTCGCTCACGTAGGCGAGACCGTGGTCGATCGCGGATGCCACGTCGCGCAGCACGATCTCCTGCCCGTCCTTCACGATCGTGCCCGAGACGTAGTTGCCGTAGGAGCGGCCGAAGAGGCTCATCGCGAGCTCGGTGCGGCCGGCACCCATGAGGCCCGCGAGCCCGACGATCTCGCCGCGGCGCACGTTGAGGCTGGACCCCTTGACCACGAGTCGCTCGGCCACCTGCGGGTGCTGGATCGTCCAGTCCTTCACCTCGAAGAACACGTCGCCGATGTGCGGGGTGCGGTCGGGGAAGCGGCTCTCGAGCGAACGGCCCACCATGCCGCGGATGATGCGGTCCTGATCGACGCCGCCGGCGTGCACGTCGAGCGTCTCGATCGTGTGCCCGTCGCGGATGATCGTGATCGAGTCGGCGATCTCCTCGATCTCGTTGAGCTTGTGGGAGATGATGATCGACGCGATTCCCTTGCCCTTGAGGCCCCGGATCAGGTCGAGCAGGTGCTGCGAGTCGTCTTCGTTGAGCGCGGCGGTCGGCTCGTCGAGGATCAGGAGCTTCACGTCTTTCGCGAGCGCCTTGGCGATCTCGACGAGCTGCTGCTTGCCGACGCCGAGGTGCTTGATCTGGGTGTCGGGGTTCTCCGAGAGGCCGACGCGCGCGAGAAGGTCGAGTGCCCGCGCCTTCTGCGCGACCCAGTTGATGCGACCGCCGCGGTTGACCTCGTTGCCGAGGAAGATGTTCTCGGTGATCGACAGCTCGGGGATGAGCGCGAGCTCCTGGTGGATGATCGCGATGCCCGCGTTCTCACTGGCACGGATGTCGCGGAACTGCATCTCCTCGCCGCGGAAGATGATCTGCCCGGTGTAGGTGCCGTGCGGGTAGACGCCCGACAGCACCTTCATGAGGGTCGACTTGCCCGCGCCGTTCTCACCGCAGATGGCGTGGATCTCGGCGGGCATGACGGTGAGCGAGACATCCGCCAGCGCCTTGACGCCGGGGAACTCCTTGGTGATCGAGCGCATCTCGAGAATCGGCAACGCGCTCATCGGATGCCTCCGGCGGCCGGCGAGCGGCGCGTCGATCGGCGCAGCAGGGGCGCGACGACGACGGCTCCGGGCGAGCAGAATGTCTCGCTGGAAGTCCTCGGCGACTGGTGGTTCACGGGCGACCTCGATGTCATTCGTACGGGGTGGTACTTGGATACGGCCACGTGTGACCGTTCACATCGACACCAATCGTGCATCTGCCGTTCCTCTCTGTCAAATTCGAACGGTCACGCTTGTGTAACGGGCGGGCGTGGGCGAGTGGATGCCTCGGCGGTCGATCCTCGCACGACGAGTCTGGGAACGATCTCCTCGATCTCGAGCTGGTCGCCGTTCGCCTGGTTGAGGAGCAGCGCGACCGCGCGGCGGCCGATCTCGCGGAAGTCCTGCGCGACCGTGGTGAGCGGCGGCCACACGTGCTGCGCCACCGGGATGTCGTCGAACCCGACGACGCTGATGTCGCCCGGCACATCGAGCCCGCCGTCGCGGAACGCGTGCATGAGGCCGATCGCCATCTGGTCGCTCGCGGCGAAGACCGCGGTGAAGTCCAGGTTGTGCATGAGCTCGCGCCCGGCGAAGTGGCCGAAGTCGGCGCTCCAGTCGCCGAGGATCGGCGGATGGAGGTTGAGCTCCGCGTCGCCGATCGCATCGAGGAAGCCGCGCATCCGCGCCTCCGCCTCGATCCAGTCCTGCGGCCCAGCCAGGTGCACGACCTCGCGGTGCCCGAGGTTGATCAGGTGCTGCGTGGCACTCCGGGCACCGGTGACCTGGTCGACCGAGAGCGCCAGGTGGTCGCTGCGTCCCGTGGACTGCAGGCTCACGAAGGGCACGCCGATCGACGCCGCCGCGAGGACGTCGAACACCCGCACCTGCGGGGCGATCACGACGAGGCCCTCGATCGACTGCATCATGAGGTGCTCGATCGCGTCGGCGATGCCTTCGGGCGTGGAGTCGGCGAGATTCGCGGTGTTCACGTAGTAGCCGTGTTCGCGGGCGGCGTCCTCGATCGCCGCGATGCTCGTCGCCGGACCGTACTCGGTGCTCGTCGACGCGAGCACGCCGATGATCTTCGACCGGCTCGTCACGAGCGCGCGGGCCGCACGATTCGGGCGATACTGCAGCGTCTCCATCGCCTGGAGCACGCGCTCCTTCGTCTCGGGGCGGATGCTCGGGTGGTCGTTCAGCACCCGCGAGACCGTCTGGTGCGACACCTCCGCGAGGCGCGCGACATCCCGGATGCTGGGCGCCCGCCCCTTGGGAATCTCAGTGCTCACTGCCAGACCGTTCCACGCCGATGTGCACGTTCACATGCGGAAGTCCTTCCATTATGCACGGCTCGCCGCGATGCCGCCGCGCCACGCCATGTGACAGTCACAATGGGGCGCCGCGGGGTGTCGCGGGGCGATGCGGGGGACTCAGGCGGCCAACGGATGCGGCGCGCACACCCCATAAGCCGGTGACACACGACGATGCGGGACCGAGCGCGAGGAGCCGAACGCGTCATCGATGAGGCGGAACTGCCGGACGTACTCCCGTTCGATATTCCGTATGCCAGTTCCCCCTCATCGCGAGACCGCCCACCGCATCGATGACGCGAACTGCCCGACCGACCCCCTTTCCGTGTTCGGTATGCCAGTTCCCCCTCACCGCCACACCTCCCACCACATCGATGACGGACCGCCGACCGACCCCTTCCGTTCGGTATGCCAGTTCCCCCTCACCGCACCCCCAGTCCCCCTCACCGCCACACCTCCGACCACATCGATGACGCGACCGCATCGACGCGACCGCCCGACTGCCTTTCTTGGTATGCCAGTTCCCCCTCACCGCCACACCTCCCACCACATCGATGCGGGACTGCAGACCGAACGCCGCCCTCCTTTTCCGTATGCCAGTTCCCCCTCATCGCGACACCTCCCACGTCACCGATGAGGCGGAACTGGCATACCGAATCGCGAAGGTCGCCGCGGCGGGAGACGATGCGGTTGCGACAGCCGACGGACACCGACGCCGACGTGCACGCGGTGTACATGCGATCAGCCGGAGACGAATGCGCCGACGGGCGACGTGCGATCAGCCGGAGACGGACGCCCCGGCGCGCGGCCGCACGCGCGGCGCGACCACGACCGCCACCACGGCTACCGCCACCGTCACCGCGAACTCCGCCGTGAACGCCACACCGACGACCGCGCTCGCGACGAGCGCCGTCACGACGAGCGCCACCGCCGCGCCGAGCGTATCCCCGATCGAGAGCGCCGCGCTGTTGAAGCCCTGCGCCGAGACCTTCGACTGTTCGAGCACCGCCACCGACATGCGCGGGTACATGAAGCCCATGCCGGCGCCGGCAAGTGTCCACGCTGCGAAGGCGACGACCGGTGAGAGCGTGAACGCCGAGACCGCGAGCACGATGGCGAGCGCCACGGCGAGCAGCACCGTGCCGATCGAGACCGCCGCCGCGTGCGACAGGCCGGAGAGCCGACCCTGCACCCACGACGCGAGTGCCCACGAGATGCCGGCGCCCGTGAGCACCGCCCCCGCGAGCGCGGCATCGAAGTCGTAGCGCTCGATGAAGAGGTAGGGCAGGTAGATCTCGGTACCGAGGAAGGCGCCCGAGACGAGCGCCCGCACGAGCACGGTCGCCGGCAAGCCGCGCGCGGCGACGAGCGTGCCTCTCGGCAGGAGTGGGCGCACAGCGATCCCCACGACGACGATCCCGCCGACGGCGGCGATCCAACGCCATGGCTCGTCGAGTTCCTTGGCGAGCCCGAGCGCGAGCGCGGCCGCGGCGGCCAGCACCGACCACGCGAGCCGGGAAACGCTCCACTTCACCGAGGGGTCGCCCGTGACATCCGCTCGCACCCGAAGGAGCGGCACGAGCATCATGGCGCCTGCGGGCACGACGAGCGCGATGACGCCGAGGAACACCCAATGCCAACTGATGGACTCGGCGACGAACCCCGCGATCGCCGGTCCGATGATCGACGGGATGACCCACGCCGCAGCGAACCCGGCGAAGACCCGGGTGCGCAACGCGTCGGGGTAGACGCGCGCGACGATGACGTAGAGGGGCACGGTGACGGCAGTGCCGCCGAGCCCGTGCACGAACCGCCCGACCACGAGCACCTCCATGCTCGTCGCCGTGCCCGCGATCACGAGGCCCGAGACGAACAGGGCTCCGGCGGCGATGAGCGGAGGGAACGGACCCGACCGATCGGTCCAGTTGCCCGCGACGACCAGCCCGACGACACCGGCCGCGAGCGGCACGGCGAACGCGATGGCGAAGAGCGACTGCCCGTCGAGATCGTCGGCGACGAGCGGCATCACGGTCGTGACGGCGAGCGCCTCGAACGCCGCGAGGAACACGAGTGAGAACATGCCGATGCTCAGCCACCGGTACGGCTTCGAGAGCGGACCCCTGGCCGGCCGGCGAACGGCAGCATCAGCCGAGAGAGCGGATGCCGCAGCCGGCGCCGCCCCGGTCGCCGGCGGTGCCGCACCGGTCGCCGCCGGCGCCGCACCGGTCGCCGGGCGCGCCTCGCCGACGAACCGCTGGTCGTCGCTCGAGCTCGGCGTCCCTGCCGTCGGCTCACTCACTCCATCGAGCCTAGAACACCGGGCGCTGCTGAGGTCCGGACGCGGTCTCAGAGCTCCTCGTGCGTATCGGGATCGGCGCCCCAGAGTCGCCCGCGACTGAGCGCCGAGATCGCGTCGACCTCTTCCGGCGCGAGCGTGAACCCGAACACGTCGAGGTTCTCGCGGCGGCGCGCGGCATCCGACGACTTCGGAATCGGCACGGTCTCGAGCTCGACGTGCCACCGCAGCACCGCCTGCGCCGGCGTGACGCCGTGTTCCTCGGCGATCGCCGTGACAACGGACTCCTGCAGGAGTGCCGAGCGCTTGCCGAGCGGGCTCCAACTCTCGGTACGGATCTCGTACTCGTCGTGGAACGCCCGCAGCTCCTCTTGCGGGAAGTACGGATGCAGCTCCACCTGGTTCACGACCGGTGCGACCGAGGTCTCGTCGATGAGCCGGGTCAGCATGGGCGGCGTGAAGTTCGAGACGCCGATCGAGCGCACGAGGCCCTTCTCGCGGAGCTGGATCATCGCCCGCCAGCTCTCGAGGTACTTGTCGACCCGCGGGTTCGGCCAGTGGATGAGGTACAGGTCGACCCAGTCGAGGTCGAGGCGCCTGCGGGATTCCTCGAAGCTCGCGAGCGTCTCGTCGAATCCGTGGTCCCGGCCGGGCAGCTTCGTCGTGATCACGAGGTCGCTGCGATCGACGTCGGTGCGCCGGATCGCCTCGCCGACGACGTCTTCGTTGCCGTAGTTGTAGGCGGTGTCGATGAGGCGATACCCCTCGACCGTGGCCGACACGATCGCGTCGATGGCCACCTGGCCGTTCATCCCGGATGTGCCGAGCCCGATCGCCGGGATGGAGTTGCCGTCGCGGAGGGAGTACGCGGGTGCGCTCATTGCTCCATCCTCACGCACGAGGGCGGCGGATGCCACAACCCGCGCCGCACGGCCGTGCCGCACCGCCGCGCCGCACGCGGCCCGCGCCGCACACCGGTGCGCGTTCAGCTGGTCGGCAGCTCGGCGAACGCCCGCACCGGGAACGTGCCGAAGCCGGCGACCCGCGGCGGCACCGCCGTGAACCGCGCCCCTCGCACGGGAACCCGGTCGAGCGCCGTGAGGTGCTCCACCACGTGGATTCCGGCGGCGAGCAGGATCGAGTGCGCGGGTCGCGTGCCGCCCGACTCGGTGTCGTCGATGTTGAGCGAGTCGATGCCCACGAGTGCGACGCCCGCGTCGGCGAGGTGCTGCGCACCCGCCTCGGTGAGGAACGGCGAGCCCTGCAGGTACTCGGGCCGCCCGAAGTGCCGGCTCCAGCCGGTGTGCAGCAGCACCGCCGTGCCCGCGAGCTCGCGGTCGAAGAAGACCTCGGCGGGGATGCCGCGGCTCGCGGCATCCGTCAACCGGAAGACCTCTGCGGGCAGACCGACGAGGGTCTCGAGCGGCAGGCTCGCGAGGTCTCCGCCGTCGGCGTAGCGGTGGAACGGGCTGTCGAGGTAGGTGCCCGTGTTGCCCGCCATGGTGATGATGTCGATCTCGAACTCGGTGCCCGGTGCGTAGTGCTCGCGCGATGCCTCGCGCGTGAGGTGCGGCGTGATCGTCGGAGCCGGGATGCCGGGGTACGTGATGAGCCCGGCGCTGATCGTGTGGCTGAGGTCGACGAGCTCGCCGGACTGCTGCCGGATTCGGGGATCCCGGCGACGCGCCGCGGCTTCGGCTTCGCTCGGCGGCGTGTCGTAGTGAATCCCCGAATCCGGCAACACCCCGCGCGAGCCGCGGTGCGCCTCCTCGACGATCTCGAGGTTCGAGAGCGCGACGCTGCCGACGAGCGTGAGCCCGAGGTGGCGCACGAGGAGCTCGCCGACCTCGGCCTCGGAGAGGCCCGCCGACGGCACGTCGAGCCGGAAGGAGTCGGCGCGAAGACCGCCGCCGTTCACGAAGGCGATCTCGGCGTCGAAATGGGCGCGGTACTCGGTCATGGGGAGTCCTCTGCGGTTGCGGTGTGTGCCCTCACCGAGTTTCCCGAATCTCCGCAGGTTCGGTCAACTCGACGGCGTCGTGATCGGTCGGCGGTGCGCGCCGCAACCGCACCCGGCGCACGATCGTGACGGCGACGGCAGCGGCCGCAAGCACGAGCGGCACGATGAGGTTCGCCCAGGCGAGCACGAGGAGCGCGACCGTCATGATCGTCGCCACGACGGCGAGCCACCAGCCGAAGCTCCAGCGGCGCAGGAGCAGGGTCGCCGCGACCATGCCGGCCGAGTAGATCGCGACCATGTTGCTCGTGTGGATGAGGATGAAGGTCGACAGGTTCATGCCGTTGAGGAGCATCAGCCCGAAGTACACGGCGACCACCACGGCGGTGAGCATGAGTGCGCGACGCGGGACCTCGCCTGCGGCGGCGCCCTTCGCGAAGTACCGCGGCAGGTCACCGTCGCGACCGAGCGCCGCGCCCAGCTTCGCGAACGCGGGCAGGTACGCGTTCATCACGCCGAGGCAGACGATCGCAGTGACGATCGCGACGAGCGTCGATCCGATGCCGGGCACCGTCGTGTCCACGAGGTCGAGGAGGGGGACCACACCCGCACCCGCCCGATCGCCGAGCACGCCGACCGTCACCACCTGGAGGGCGAGGTAGCCCGCGCCGACGACCACGATCGCGATGCCGGTCGCGAGCGGGATGATGCGGCGAGGGTTCTTGAACTCGCCGGCGATATGCGTTCCGACCTCCCAACCGGCGAAGGCCCAGACGAAGAGGCTGATCGCGGTGCCGACGCCACCCCAACCGTTGGGGAGGAACGGCTGGAAGTTCGAGGCCTCGACCGCCGGGAACGTCACGGCCACGACGCCGACGACGGTGGTGATCAGCAGTCCGGTGAGCACGAACTGCGCCCATCCGGCGACGCGCACGCCGAACCAGTTCGCGACGAACGGCGGCACGAAGATCGCCAGAGCGATGATGGGCACCGCGGCCCGGTCGACGCCGAGCACGGCGACGACGTACTCACCGCCGAGCACGGCGAGCACGGGTGCGCCGATGCTGACGCCGAAGAAGAACCAGTACCCGGTCATGCGCGCGGCCGTGTCGCCGAGCGTGCGACGCACGTAGCTCGCCACACCGCCCGGGTCGGGGTAGCGCGACGCGAGGGCGGCGAACGTGCCCGCGAGCGGGATCGAGAGCACGAGCACGGCGGCCACGGCCACGATGGACGCCGGGCCGGCAGCGGCTGCCGCGAGCCCCGGGAGTACGAGGATGCCGGTGCCCAGCACGCTCGCGATGTAGAGCGCCGTGCCCTGGCCGAGGCCGAGGGTACCGCCGTGCGGCTTGGGGTCGGCAGCGAGGGTGCCGCCCTCGCGGCGCGGCGCGAGGTACCGGTCGTACGACCGCGCGGCCGGTGGTCGGTACCGGTCGCTGCGCGGGTCTCGTTCGAAGTCACCCGCTCATTCTGGGGCATCCCACCGACTGCCATCGCTGGCAGGGTTGCCACCCTTCGTGTAATTCCTGCCACGAATGCAGGCGGGCGTCATAGCCCTCAGGGCCCCGGCACCTGGGCCGTCGGCCCTTGCACTTCAGCCGTCGGCTTCGGCATTCGTGTCGTCGCCCTGCGCACCCGAGGCGTCGGCGTCGGCGCTCGCATTTCGGCGGTCGCCGCCTCGCCGTCGACGAAGCTCGTGAGCTCTCCGATCGAGGCCATGAGCGGCGCGGGGAAGAGTACGAGCGTGTTCTTGTCGACGCCGACCTCGACGAGCGTCTGCAGGGTGCGCAGCTGAAGGGCGAGCGGATGCGCCATCATCGTGTCCGACGCCGAGCCCAACTTCGCCGCAGCGAGCGCCTCACCCTCGGCTGCGATGATCTTCGCCCGCTTCTCACGCTCGGCCTCGGCCTGCTTCGCCATGGCACGCTTCATGCTGTCGGGCAGAATGATGTCCTTCAGCTCGACGAGCGTGACCTCTGCGCCCCACTCGAGCGTGAGCTCATCGAGGATCTCGCGGATGTTCACGTTGAGCTTCGCCGTCTCGGCGAGGGTCTCGTCGAGGTGGTGCTGCCCGACGACCTTTCGGAGCGTCGTCTGGGCGATCTGGTCGATCGCCGAGCCCACGTTCTCGATCGCGATCACCGACTTCACGGGGTCGACGATGCGGTAGTAGGCGACCGCCGAAACCCCGACGCTCACGTTGTCTTGGGTGATGATTCCTTGCGACTGGATCGGCAGCGTGATGATCCGGAACGACACCTTGGTCATCTGGTCGACGATCGGGATGATGAACCGGATTCCCGGCTCGCGCGTGTTGTGCAGGCGGCCGAACCGCAGCACCACGCCGCGCTCGTACTGCTTCACGATGCGTACCGACATGAAGAACAGGATGATCACGATGACGACGACGATGATCAGGGTGACGATGAGAGCGGTCATGAGAGTTCATCTCCCGGCGCCGGTGACGTGCCGCACGCCTTCGTCCCTATTGTCCCACCGGTTGTGGTCTGACGACCATGCTCCACCGGTTGGGGTCCTGACCCTCCGTTGCTGCCCATGACGGATCCTCAGTCGACCCGCGGATGCCCCTACAGCCGCTCGAGCGCCTGGTCGATGTCGTCGAGCAGGTCGTCGACGTCTTCGATGCCGACCGAGAGGCGCACGACCGACTCGGGCACCTCCGCCTCCGTGCCGCGAACCGAGGCGTGCGTCATCTCAGACGGATAGTTCACGAGCGACTCGACGCCGCCGAGCGACTCGGCGAGCTGGAACAGGGTCATCGACTCGGCGAAACGTCGCGCGACCTCGCCGCCGCCGGCGAGCGAGATCGACAGCATGCCGCCGAAGCCCGACATCTGCCGCGCGGCGAGCTCGTGCCCGGGGTGCGACTCGAGTCCGGGGTAGTACACCTGCTCGATGCCGGCGTGCTCGTCGAGGCGGCGCGCGATCGCGAGGGCGTTCTGGCTGTGCCGTTGCATCCGCACACCCAGCGTCTTGATGCCGCGCGAGGTGAGGAACGCGTCGAACGGCCCCGAGACCGCCCCGGCGGCGAACTGCGTGAACTTCACCCGCTCGTGCAGTTCCTCCTGCTCCGAACCGAACACGAGCGCACCGCCCAGCACGTCGGAGTGGCCGCCGAGGTACTTGGTCGTCGAGTGCACGACGACGTCGACGCCGAGGCCGAGCGGCTGCTGCAGCGCGGGCGACGCGAAGGTGTTGTCGACGACCACGAGCACGCCGGCCTCCTGACCGAGTTCGGCGAGCGCCGCGACATCCGAGATCTTCATCAACGGGTTCGACGGCGTCTCGACCCAGAGCACCTTGGTGGTGCCGAGCTCGATGGCGGCGCGCACGGCGTCGAGATCGCTCGTGTCGACGGTCGTGTGGCGGATGCCCCAGGCGCCGTGGATGCGGCGGATGAGCCGGTGCGTGCCGCCGTACACATCGTTGCCGACCACGACGTGGTCGCCGGGCGCGAGCACCGTTCGGAGCAGGGCGTCTTCAGCGGCGAGGCCCGACGCGAACGAGAGGCCGTGCGCGCCGCCCTCGAGCGCGGCGAGTTGGGTCTCGAGCGCGGTGCGCGTGGGGTTGCCGGCGCGCGAGTACTCGTAGCCGCCGCGGAGGCCGCCGACGCCGTCCTGCACATAGGTGGAGGTCGCGTAGATCGGCGGAATGATCGAGCCGGTGGTGGGGTCGAACGCCTGCCCGGCGTGGATCGCGCGGGTGTCGAAGCGGGCATCGTCGTGGAGCATGGTGCGGTACTTCCTTGCGTCGGTCAGGCCGAGAGGTAGGTCAGCAGGTCGGTGCGGGTGATGACGCCGAGCGCCTTGCCGCCGTCGGTCACGAGCATCGCGGGCGTCGTCGAGAACGCGGAGCGAGCGGATGCCACGGGCTCGTTGACCCCGATGAGCGGCAGCGGCTGCCCCACGACTCCCCCGACCTTGTCGGTGAGCTTCACCTGCCCCGAGAACACGAGGTCGAGGAGCATCTCCTCGTGCAGGGCGCCCGCCACCTCGCCGAGCACGACCGGCGGCTCGGCCGAGAGCACGAGCAGCTGCGAGACGCCCGCCTCGGTCATCCGGTCGATCGCCTCGCGCACGGTGTCGTTCGGGTGCACGTAGACGAGCGGCGCCATGCGGTCGGCTTTCGCGGCGAGGAGTTGGGCGATGGTGTGCCCTGCCGGCGCATTCGAGAAGCCGTAGGCGCGCATCCACTTGTCGTTGAAGATCTTGCCGAGGTAGCCGCGGCCGCCGTCGGGCAGGAGCACCACGAACACGTCGTCGGGCCCAGCGGATGCCGCGGCGTTCAGCGCCGCGACCACGGCCATGCCGCTCGAGCCGCCGACGAGGATGCCCTCTTCGCGCGCGAGCCGACGCGTCATCTCGAACGACTCCGCGTCGCTCACCGCGATGATCTCGTGCGGAACCGCGGGGTCGTACGCGGCAGGCCAGAAGTCTTCGCCGACGCCCTCGACGAGGTAGGGACGACCGGTGCCGCCCGAGAAGACCGAACCCTCAGGGTCGGCGCCGATGATGCGGACACGATCTCCGGACACCTCACGGAGATACCGCCCGGTGCCGGAGATCGTGCCGCCCGTGCCGACTCCGGCGACGAAGTGCGTCACGCGACCGTCGGTGTCGCGCCAGATCTCGGGGCCGGTGGTCTCGTAGTGCGAGCGCGGACCGTTGGGGTTCGCGTACTGGTTCGGCTTGAACGCTCCGGGAATCTCGCGGGCGAGTCGGTCGGAGACGCCGTAGTACGACTCGGGGCTGTCGGGCGCGACGGCGGTCGGCGTCACGACCACCTCGGCGCCGTAGGCAGTGAGCACGTTGCGCTTGTCTTCGCCGACCTTGTCGGGGCACACGAACACGCAGCGGTAGCCGCGCTGCTGCGCCACGAGCGCGAGCCCGACACCGGTGTTGCCCGACGTCGGTTCGACGATCGTGCCGCCGGGCTTCAGGAACCCGTCGCGCTCGGCCGCGTCGATGATGCGAGTGGCGATGCGGTCTTTCGACGAGCCGCCGGGGTTCAGGTATTCGAGCTTCACGAGCACCGTGGCATCCGTCACCCCCTCGGTGACTCGGTGCAGCTTCACGAGCGGGGTGTCGCCGACGAGGTCGACGACGGATTCTGCGTACTTCATGCGGTGTCCTTCAGTACTCGGCTCGTGCCGCTCAGCCGGCGGCGTGACGGGCGGCGGACGATCGGGGGCGGCGGGTCGCGCGACGTCAGCGTCGACGACAACACAGCGAGGGGACCACGTGCCAACTCTAGCCGGTTCCCTGAATCCGCCGAAGGAGCCGTTCCTTCGACAAGCTCAGGGAGTGGATGCCCCTACCCGGCATTCTCCCAGCCGTATACGTTCGTATTGGCAACGTCCCCGTTCGAGAGAGGCCTCCGCGTGACCGCGACCCCGCCCGTTCCTCCGTCCGTGAAGAAGCAGAGCCTCAGGGAGCAGCGCGCCGCCGAGCGCGCGAGGAAGCTCGAGGAGTTCAAGAAGCGGGAGGCGCGGGCCCGGCGCATCCGCCGCATCGTCATCTGGTCGTCGGTCGCCGTCGTCGTCGCCGTCGTCGGACTGCTCGTCACCGCGATCGCCCTGACCCCGCAGCCCCCGTCGTACACCGTGGGTGGCGAGGGCGCCGTGATCGACGGCGTGGAGACCTTCGACAACGCCGCCGGTCACGTGGAGGGCGCCGTCGTCTACCCGCAGACCCCGCCAGCGGGCGGCGAGCACAACCAGATGTGGCTGAACTGCGGCATCTACGAGCAGCCGGTGCCGAACGAGAATGCCGTGCATTCGTTGGAGCACGGGGCGATCTGGGTGACCTACGACCCCGAGATCGAGGCATCGGAACTCGACGCCCTGCGCGCGAAGCTGCCGTCGACCTACGTCGTCCTCTCCCCCTTCGACGGACTCCCGTCGCCGATCGTGCTGAGCGGGTGGAACACGCAACTCCAGCTCGACGCTGCCGACGACCCGCGCATCGCGGAGTTCTTCGAGGAGTACTGGCAGAGCCAGAACGCGCCCGAGCCCGGCGCGCCCTGCACGGGCGCGTTCGACGCGCCCGGCAAGGTGTCGTGAGCGAGGAACCGCTCGAGGAGACCGCGCGGCCGGCGCAGACGAGCCGGCGTGGCGGCCGGGTTGCGGCGATCGTCGCGGCATCCGTCGCCCTCGTCGTCGTCGCGATCGCCGCGTTCTCGATCGGACGGCTCTCGACGCTCGCCGAGCCCACGCCCGCCGACGCGAGCGTCGAGGCGGGCTTCGCCCGCGACATGCAGGTGCACCACCAGCAGGGCGCCGAGCTCGCGATGATCGTGCGCGACGCCACCGACGACCCCGAGGTGCGGCTGCTCGCCTACGACATCGCGCTGACGCAGGCGCAGCAGGCCGGGCAACTCCACGGCTGGCTCAACGAGTGGGGTCTCTCGCAAGCGGGCCGCGAGCCCTCGATGACCTGGATGGCGCGGCCGGTACTCGGCGGATCCGGCCACGACGAGCACGATGCCACCGCGCACGTGCCCGGGGCGCCGATGCCCGGGCTTGCCACGCCCGCACAGATCGCCGAACTGCGCACGCTCAGCGGCGTCGAGGCCGAGCGCCGGTTCCTCGAGCTCATGATCGCCCACCACGAAGGCGCCGTCGAGATGGCGGATGCCGCGCTCGAGCGCTCCTCGAACGACGTCGTCGTGCCGTTCGCCCGGGCGATCGTCGACAGCCAGACCGCCGAGATCGCGCTCATGACCGAGATGCTCGCCGAGCGCAGCTCCCCGGTCGAATAGGCGAGCGCGACCGTCCCGGCGCGACCGGCGCGCCTCAGGTCTCGAGCACCGGCCGTTCCTCCTGCTGGCGGTACAGCGACGCGTACACGCCCTCGGCGCCGACGAGCTCGGCGTGCGTGCCGCGCTCCACGACGCGGCCGGCCACCACGACGAAGATCACGTCCGCCGCGACCACCGTCGAGAGGCGGTGGGCGATCGCGATCGTCGTGCGGCCGCGAGCGGCGTCGTCGAGCGCCTGCTGCACGACCCGCTCCGAGATGGTGTCGAGGGCGCTCGTCGCCTCGTCGAGCACGAGCACCGCCGGGTCCTTCAGGAGCACCCGGGCGATCGCGATGCGCTGCTTCTCGCCGCCCGAGAGGCGGTAGCCGCGCTCGCCCACGACGGTGTCGTAGCCCTCGGGGAACGACGCGATCGTCTCGTGGATGTTCGCGGCGCGCGCCGCCGACTCGAGTTCTGCGTCGGTGGCATCCGGTCTCGCGTACCGCAGGTTCTCGCCGATCGTGGCATGGAAGAGGTAGGTCTCCTGGCTCACGATGCCGATGTGCGAGATGAGCGACTCCTGGTTCAGCTCGCGCACGTCGACGCCCGCGAATCGAACGGCGCCGGCGGATGCCTCGTACAACCGCGGCACGAGGTAGGACACCGTGGTCTTGCCCGCACCGCTCGGCCCGACGAACGCGGCGAACTGGCCCGGCTCGATCGCGAAGCTCACGCCGTCGAGCGTCGGGCGCGAATCGTCGTCGGCGTCGGGATAGCGGAAGCTCACGTCGTCGAATTCGATCCGCCCGAGGTCGGAGCTCGTCGGCACGTCGCGAGCGGCCGGGGCATCCGTGATCGCCGGCTTCAGGTCGAGGTACTCGAAGATGCGCGCGAACAGCGCGCTCGAGGTCTGCAGGTCGAGTGCCACGCGCATGAGGCCCATGAGCGGGAACAGCAGGCGCGCCTGCACCGTGGTGAAGGCGACGATCGTGCCCGCCGTGATGTCGGCCGCGCCGCCGGTGACGAGCCAGCCCGAGACGAGGTAGACGATCGCGGGGATCGACGACATGAAGATGGTGACCATCGCGAAGAACCACTGACCGGTCATCTGCTGGCGCACCTGCAGGCCGATCTGGTTCTGGTTCTCGTCGGCGTAGCGGTCGATCTCGCTGCGCTGGCGGGTGAAGCTCTTGGAGAGCAGGATTCCCGACACGCTCAACGTCTCCTGCGTGATCGCGGTCATCTCGGAGAGCGACTCCTGCGTCTTGCCCGCGATGCGCGCCCGCACCTGGCCGACCCGGCGCTGCGCGATCACCATGAAGGGCATGAGCACGAGCGCGATGATCGTGAGCTGCCAGTTGAGGATCAGCATCGCCACGATCGCGGAGATCACGGTCACGGTGTTGCCGAGCACGCTCGACACGGTGTTCGTGAGCACCCCGGCGACGCCGCCGACGTCGTTCTGCAGCCGCGACTGGATGACGCCCGTCTTCGTGCGGGTGAAGAAGCTGAGCTCCATCGACTGCAGATGGGTGAACAGTCGCACCCGCAGCGCGCCCATCACCTTGTTGCCGATCGTCGCAGTGAGCCAGGTCTGCCAGACGCCCAGCAGGGCGGAGACGATGTAGACGGCGATCATCGCCCCGACGATGAAGGCGAGCACCTCGAGGTTCGGGCCGCCCTCGGGTGGGAAGAGGCCCTCGTCGAACGCGCGCTGGGTGAGGAGCGGCGGGATGACGCTGAGCGCCGCCCCGACGAGCACGAGCACGACCGTCGTGATGAGCTCGGTCTTGTGCGGCGTGAACAGCGCGGAGATGCGGCGCAGGAGGTGCGGGATCTTCGGCGCTTCGGCGTTGGCGGCGCGCTGTGCCTCTTCGTTGACTGAGAAGCCGCGTCGCACGCCGCCGCCCGCCACGCCGCCGCCGGCCCCGCCGCCGCGACCGCCTCCGCCTCCGCCGCGCCCGCCCGGCGCGCCCCCTTGCATGCTCATGGATTCACCCTATGTCGGGCTGCGGACGGGCCCTCCGCGGAGCGACCCTCCCGCGTGTTCGCGGGCAGCGGAGCGCAAGCGGATGCCGCACACCCGGCCGATGCCACACGCGACGGATGCCACACGCCCCGCGTGCGGCATCCGCTCGCCGTGCTCGACGTACGAGCGCTCAGCCCTTCGTCGCACCGGCCAGCAGGCCGCGTACGAAGTACCGCTGCAGGCTGAGGAACACGATGAGCGGGACGATGAGGGAGACGAACGCTGCGGCCGTGAGGCGTTGCCACTCCTGCCCGCGCGATCCGGTGAGCTCGGCCAATCGTTGCGTGATCGGCGCGACGTCTGGGGTGCCGCCCGAGAAGATCAGGGCGACGAGCAGGTCGTTCCAGACCCAGATGAACTGGAAGATCGCGAAGGAGGCGATCGCCGGCAGTGCGAGCGGGATGACGATGCTGAAGAAGATCTGTCCGTGGCTGGCGCCGTCGACCCGCGCAGCCTCGATCAGTTCACCCGGGATCTCACTGATGAAGTTGTGCAGCAGGAAGATCGCGAGCGGCAGGGCGAAGATCGTGTGCGCGATCCACAGCGGCAGATATGTCGCGTCGGGGATGATCGGGATCGCGTCGTGCAACTGCCGCTGCATCGGGAGGAGGAACGAGGAGAAGATCTGCAGAAGCGGGATGAGCGCCATCTGCAGCGGCACGACCTGCAGCGCGAAGACGAGCACGAAAAGGATTCCGCTGCCCTTGAACTTCATCCACGCGAAGGCGTAGGCGGCCATCGTCGCGAACACGAGCGGGAAGATCGTCGCCGGAATCGTGATCGCGAGCGAGTTGACGAAGTACTGACCGAGTTGTGGCGCCGCAGGAGACGACGAGAACAGCACCTCGTTGTAGTTGGCGAGCGTGAACCCGGGATTCTGGAAGATCGTCCACCAGCCGGTGGTCTTGATCTCCTCCTCCGGTCGGAACGACGAGATCAAGAGGCCGAAGGTCGGGATCGTCCACACGACCGCGATCACGAGCGCCACGACGGTCGCGGTGCGCGAAGTGAGGCGGCGCTTCACGCGGGCGGTCTTCGTGCCCGTGGCGGCCACTTCGAAGGACGTCTCCTCACTCTTCGTCTTCGCCCCGGGAACCGGGAGGTCGACCACGTTGTCGCTCATCGGATCTCCCTCTGCTGGCGCAGCACGCGCACGTTGTAGATGACGATCGGCAAGACCAGGATGAACAGCACGACGGCGAGCGCGGCACCTCGGCCCGGCTCACCGGCGCGGAACGCCTGCGTGTACATCTCGTTCGCGACCACGCTCGTCTCGTAGTTGCCCGCGGTCATCGTGCGCACGATGTCGAACACCTTGAGCGTCGCGATCGAGATGGTCGTCACGACGACGACGAGTGCACCGCGGATGCCGGGCAGGATCACGTTGCGGAACCGCTGCCACGCGTTCGTGCCGTCGAGTTCGGCCGCCTCGATCTGCTCGGTCGGGACCGCCTTGATCGACGCGGAGAGCACGACCATCGCGAACCCGGTCTGGATCCAGATCATCACGACGATCAGGAAGAAGGTGTTCCAGGGTGCTTCCTGGATCCAGCGCACCGGCTCGCCGCCGAACCAGACGACGATCTGGTTGAGCAGGCCGATCTGCTCGACGTCGGGTCCGCGGTACTCGTAGACGAAACGCCAGATGATGCCGGCGCCGACGAACGAGATGGCGATGGGCAGGAACACGAGGACCTTGTAGATCTTCTCCCCGCGCGACCGGTCGATGAAGACCGCGTACGCGAGTCCGATCGTCGTGGAGATCAGCGGCGCGAGGATCACCCAGATGATCGTGTTGCGCAGCGAGACGAGGCCGGCCGGCTGGGTGAACGCCCAGACGAAGTTGTCGAACCCG
>CAWJZK010000024.1:0-77600 GCA_963847285.1 uncultured Actinomycetota bacterium | reverse complement strand
CTTCACGCTCGCGATGAAGCCGTCGGTCGGCGCCTCTTCGACGACCGGAACCGATGGGTCGAGGATCGGGAACTGGAAGAAGGCGAGGTCGTCGCGGCGGTCTTCGGGAACCGAGGGCTGCGCCCAGGCCCCGAGCAGGTACATCGCGGACTTGCCCTGGGCGAAGTCGCTCATCGCCTGGTTCTGCGTCGTGCCGAGGGTGGCGGGGTCGACGTTCGGCACGACCTTGGCGAACTCGTCGAAGACAGCGCGCACCTCGGGGCTGTCGTAGGACTCCTTGCCGGCGAGCAGGTCGAGGTGGAACTGTCCGCCGTTGATGCGCACGTCGAGGTAGTCGAACCACGCCGACGCGAGCCATGCGTTGTCGCTGAGGCCCATCGTGATCGGGTTCACGCCCTGACCCTTGATCTTCTCGCAGGCCGCGAGGAACTCGTCCCAGGTCTCGGGCGGCGTGATGCCCAGCTTCTCGAAGTCGCTCTTGAAGTAGTAGATGCCCCACCAGTAGTACCCGGTCGGCACGAACACCTCGGTGCCGTCGGTGGTCTGGCTGAGCTCGTGGAGCGCGTCGGGGAAGTCGCCCATGCCCTCCCACACCTCGGGGAGGTCGAGCAGGAGGTCCTGGTCGGCGAAGTCGCGCGTGGCCTGCCCCGCGTACCACGTGTACACGTCGGGCGGGTTCGAGCCCGTGAGGTAGGTCGGCAGCTGCGAGTTGAACGTATCCGTCGGGATGGTGTTGAGCTCGACTGTTCCCTCGCCGAGGGCGTTGAAGTTCTCGACGAGCTCCTCGATGCCGCCCTTCTCGGCGTCGGTGAACCGGGACTGGAGGATGAGGGAGCCGGCTGCGTCTTCTCCGGTCGAGGCGGACTGGTCTCCGCCTCCGGTCGAGACGCATCCGGCGAGCAGCGCGGACGCGGCGATCGCCGCGCCGAATGCGGCGACGCGACGTCGTGGGGTGAGGGTCATCTTCGACTCCGTTTCTGAATGTGATCGGGCTGTGCGCCAGGTTGCGTGGCGGCGGCCGTTCGGCCGTTCGGCCGGGTGGCGGCTTGGTGGCTCATGTCGACGCTACGCCAGCCGCCGGAGTGTCCTGTTAGAAGATTCCGTCGATCTATCTGGACAGAACGACGATCAGGGCGCACAATCGAGCGGTGCTCATCCCAGACGGATTCCCCGGCCAGCGAATGCTCGTGCTCCCGCGCCCGCGAGTGCGCGAGTTCCTCCAGCAGTCGGGAACCGCGCATCTGGTGGTGACCGATTGCGGGTACTTCCCCCAGGCGCAGTCGCACGGACGAATGCGGCAATCGCCGATCACCCAGCTCGTCGTACTCGTCTGCGTGGAGGGCACCGGTTGGTGCGAAACTGCGGCTGGACGTTTCGACGTGGGCCCGTCGCAAGTGGTCATCCTCCCGCCCGGCGACCCCCACGCCTACGGCGCCGATGAGGATGACCCGTGGACGCTGTGGTGGTTCCATGTCACGGGCGCCGACATCGACGCGTTCCTCCGCGCGGCCGGCATGACGGCGCAGAACCCGGTGCGCCGCGTGCGCAACCTCTACCACGTCGTCTCGCTCATGACGGAGGTCGTCGCGTGGATGGAGCGCGACTCGACGACACCGAGCCTGCTCGCGGGCGCGGGCGCCGCATGGCACGTGCTCACGCTCCTTGCCGCGGACCGACAGGGCGCCGCGAATTCGGTCGACGTCGTCGAGCAGGCCGCCGACTACCTCCGCACGCACCTCACCGAGCACGTGGGTGTCGCGCAGCTCGCCGCGATGGCCTCGCTCAGCACCTCGCACTTCAGCGCGCTGTTCCGGCGGCACATCGGCTCCCCGGTGCTGCAGTACCAGTCGATGCTTCGCATGGCGAAGGCGCGAGAGATGCTCGACACCACGAACGGCACGGTGGCGGCGATCGCGGCCGAGGTCGGATACCCCGATTCGTTCTACTTCGCGCGCCAGTTCAAGAAGATGCACGGCGTGACGCCGCGCGACTACCGCAACCAGCACAAGGGTTGACCCCGGCCGGCGCGCGGTCGCGCCGGTCGCCGGTCTGGCGGCCTCACGCCGGGGTCAGGCCGGCGTCAGGCCGGCGTCACGTGACGTCGTGGTCGCTTCGAGCAGGGCGGCCACGAGCGGGTCGGAGGGGTCGATCGTTCGTCGACGATGGAGCACGAGGTCGGCATCGTCGGTGCGGCCCTCGAGCAGGGCGAGCTGCGCATCGAGCACGTCGAGCAACGCTGCGTGCGCAACGTCCGGCGCGTCGACGAAGGTGAGCATGCTCGGCAACGACGTGGCGAAGTAGTCGATGGACGGCGCCTCGACGCGCTTGGCCGCGAGGTAGGTGCGCAGGCCCTCGATCAGCCGCCCCGCGGTGCGGTCGTCGCCGAGTCGGCGGGCCGCCAGCACCGAGAAGTACGTCATGGGCGAGTACGGCACGGTGAGCATGGTCGTGAAGTCTCCGGCACTCGACGCCGCGTCGAACCACGCGGCGCGCGCTTCATCGACACGGCCGGCGAGCGAGAGGACGTCGCCGTACGCGAGCAGCAGATCGGAGAAGTTCGCGAGCGGATGCCTCGCCTCGCCGAGGTTCGCCGGCGGCATCAGTGCCGCGTGCACGGCGGCGATCGCATCCTCGATCCGGTCGTCGGCGACGGCGCGCCGGGCGACCGCCTGCTGCGCGAGCGACCAGACGCGAATCACCTCGCCCTCGCCGCCCTCCCAGGGGCTGAACCGCCGCGTCGACATGATGCGCACCGCTTCATCGGCGCGTCCGGTCAGCGTGAGCAGCTCCGAGTACACGATGGTGAGGTCGTCACGTAGAGCGACGATGTCGAGCCGGTCGTCGAGCGGGCGCACTCGTTCCTCGGGCGGCACGCCGATGCGTCGCGCGAGCTGGTCGGCCTCGAAGGCCAGCTTCGGATCGTCGGGCGCGAGCGCGAGGGCGCGCTGGTAGAACTCCGCCGCCGCGGCGCCGTCATGCTGCACGTTGTACGCGGCGAGCCCGAGCCCGCGCCAGACGATCGCCTCGCCCGGGTCGAGCTCGGCCGAGGTCTCGAGGTGGCGCGCGGCATCCGTCGTAGCGGCGGTGGAAGTAGAGCCAGTGTCCGAGCAGGGCGTGCGCCCTCGCGTCGGCCTCGTCGCGCGCGAGCGCACCTTCGAGCACGAGCGCGTCGACGAGCCCGCCCGGGAAGCACCCAGCCGCGTCCGCCTGTCGCGCGGCGTTTCGGGCGGCTCGCGCGTCGGAATCGCGGCCGAGTCGTTCCAGCGACTCGGCGCGATGGTAGTGCACGAGCGGGACGGCGTTCCCGGCACCCGGCACGGGTCGACGCTCGGCGGCTTCGACGGCGGCATCCAGCACCCGTAGCCGCTCGTCCTCGAGACCGATGGCCGCATACTCGCCGGCGAGATCGAGGAGCTGGTGGGCCTCGACGTCGAGCGGTTCACCAGCGAGATCGCGAATCCAGAGGTCGAGCGGGTCGAACGCCCTGGCACGTTCCCTCAATCGCTCGGCATCAGCCTCCCGCCCCAGCTGGCGCAATGAGATGACCGCGATCGCGATCGCCTGCAGGTGCTCGGAGTCGAGCCGCAGCACCGCTTCCGCGTGCGCCCGCGCCTCCTCCCAGCGTCGGGCAGTCGCGTCGAGGCGGGCGAGGGCGAGGTGCGCCGGCACGCGCCAGGCGGCGTTCCACATGCTCTTCGCGAAGGCGTCGTACGCGGCATCCGGGCGCGCGGTGGCCTGGAGCGCGAGCCCGAGCAGGTAGTGCGCCTCGCCCGACGCCGGATTCGGATTGCGGCGCGTCTCGCGGGCGATCGCCGCCCGCAGGTGTCGCTCGGCGTCGTCGAGCCGCCCCGCCCGCAACCGTCGCTCGCCGAGCGCGACGTTGCCGCGCGAGTCGAGCGGGTCACGGCGGAGCAGCTCCTCCCAGTAGGGCTCCGGCGAGCGTGTCGCGTGGCGATACTGGGCGAGGTGTACCCCGGCGAGGTACAACTCGTCGGCCGAGTCGATCTCCTCGGGCGCCGGTAGCGCGGTCGCGGGCTCGATCGGCTCGGCGGCGGGGCGCTCGGCGGTGGAGCAGCGAAGCAGTTCGACACCGGCGTCGGAGACCACCAGTTCGACGGGGCCGGTCGAGGCGAGCTCGACGCGCGCGAGGAGCGGCGTGCCGGGCGCGGTCGCTGCAGTCGTCTCCCACAACGGCGTGCCCGCTGCGGTCGAGGAGCGCGACCCGCAGCGCCTGGCGCGCGCGGGTGGTCGCGACGCCGATCTCGACCGCGCGACCCCCTGCCGCATCGTCGTCGAGGCTGAGGCGAACAGCGACCTCGGTGTTCGCCTGCTGCACCGGCCCGATGTCGTGGAACGGATACCAGTACTGGCTGAACGACTTCGTCTCCCCTGGGGCGAGGTACGAGAAGTCGGGCTGGTTGTCGGTGTAGACGCCCGCCATGAGTTCGACGTACGGTCCGTCGCCGTCACTCAGATTGGCGTCCCACGCATGCCCGAACGCGGAATCGCCCCACGTCCACTGCTTCTTGCCGGGTGCGATGTGATGGTCGGCGACGTGCACGAATCCGAGGCCGCTCGCGTGGTCGTAGCCGCCGAAGAAGTCATCGGCGCTGCCGACGCACATGTACGACGTCGGCACGGGGATGTTGCGGTACCAGTCGATTCGGTCGGCGTCGGTGCCTGCGAACTCGGAGCTCTGCGGGTCTGCGCGCGCCGGATAGTCGATGCCGTAGTACCGCCTGTCGGCTGCCGGAAACGCGGTGACCGCGCGCTTGGCGTGGTCGGCGACGAAGCGCACGTCGGTCGGGAAGAACGATTGGTAGTCGTCGTGCACGCGCGCGGCGACATTCGCCCACCAGAGGAAGGTCTGGGTGAGCGGCGTGCGATTGAACAGTCGCACCCGGGCCTCGATCAGCGCGCTCCCCGGTCGAAGGCGAATTCCGTGCATGCCCTTCATGCGCTCGAACGGGTCGTGGTCGGAGCACCAGACGGTGATGGATCCATCGGGCTCGCGTTCGATCGTCCAGTCCATCGGGAGGAACGTGCCCGGGCGGTGGTGCTGCGGCCAGTTGAACTCGATGCCGCCCGAGATCCACGGCCCCGCCAGCCCGACGAGGGCCGGCTTGATCGTGTTGTTGCGGTAGAAGAGGTCGTTGCCGCTCGCCTTGTCGACGGCGACGTGGACGCGCCCGCCGAGCTCGGGAAGGATCATGAGGCGGACGTACTCGTTCTCGAGATGCACCGCCTGCCACTGCCGCAGGTGTGGCTGGTGCGAGACCGATTCGATGAACGGCAACGGATACACGCGCCCCGACGAACCCTGATACACGCGAGTCTCGAGGAACGCCGGCATGCCTCCGGGCTCCCCCGGCTCGTACGTGCGGATGTCGACCGGCGCAGACCACGCGGCGACGGCGAGCTCGCGCTGGTCTTCGGGGGCGTCGGGCAGCCGCAGCAGGGCAGGATCATCGAGCATACGAAGGATCGTATGGATGCCCCGCGGGCATCGGTAGCATCGATCCGCTGCATCATCTGGACGATCCGACGATGCGCGACCCGATCTCGGGCGCGCCGGGCTCCACGTGTTCGAAGGGCTCCACGCGCTCGAAGAGGTGCTCGTACCGCAGCACCACCCCGTTGTCGTCGACGTCGAGCTCCGCCTCGAATCCAGCCGCGACGCCGAGGTCGACGTACCGCACCCGGTTCGGCCCGAGTCGGTCGTACCGCTGCCGCGAGCGCTGCACCGTCATCGCGGCAGCCTCGACGTAGCAGGTGTCGAGCGTCAGGCTCGCGCCGACTGCGGTCGGCGTGCGCCTGATCGGGAACGTGTTGCAGAACGGCGTGATCGAGAGATCCGGTTCCTCGGCGCCGTCGAGGTCGGCCCGCGGTTCGCCGTCGACGAGCCATCCGTCGCCCGACCGCTCGAGCACGAGCCGTCGATGCTCACTCGCGCCCCATCGCTCGACCTCGAGCGATCGCGCTCGCCACTCGGGCGTCAGCCGCCACCGGTGGTCGAGCCGGAATCCGCCGTCCTCGAGGCACAGCACCGTGGACTCCGCGACGATCTCGCCTGGCGACACGGTCAGCACCAGCCGTTCGAGGCCTGGCACGTCGGTGCGGCGCCAGAACAGGGTCGTGGAGGCATCCGGCGCATTCGTTCCCCGCGTCGCCGACACCGTCTTCTCCTCTCTCAGCGCATCGAGGCTGCACGTCGCGCGAGGCTCGGCGCGACCGCCGCGACGAGCACGATGACGAGCACGGCGAACACGAGCAGCACCGCGGTGAGCGAGAACCACAGCTCCGCGACGCCGATCAGCAGCACGGGAATCGACAGGCCGATGTATGCGATGAGGAAGATCGCGGCGAGCACCTCGCCTCGCTTTCCTGCTGGCGCGAGGGATCCCGCGATCGAGATCGCGACACGGAACATCACGCCGGTGCCGGCACCGGCGACCACGGCACTGGCCACGAACAGCGGCAGCCAGGCGACCAGCACCGAGACTGCGAGCAGCGCGGAGCCGGCGAGCATGAGCCCGGTTCCGAGCCAGATCTGGGTGCGCAGCCGCAGACGGCCCGTCGCGAGTTGCGTGAGCGCGGCCGAGGCGAAGACGGCGGATGCCACGAGCCCCGCGGCCAGCCGCGAGTCCTCGTTCATGACGGCGACCAACACGCTCGGGGTGAGCGCGGTGAACAGGCCGAACACCGCGAAAGCGGCGAACGCGGCCACGCCTGCCGCAGCGAACTGTGCGCGGGAGTCCGACGGCACCGCCACCCGCTGCGGGCGATACTTCGGCAGCGGATCCGGGCGATCGACGGTCTCGGGCACGACGGTCACCGCGAGCGCCGCGATGGCGAGCAGCACAGCGAAGACGACGAACGGCGTCACGAGCGGCTGCGGCGCGAACTGCGCGAGCAGCCCCGCGATCAGCGGGCCGAGCGCCAGACCTCCGATGTTCGCGAGGCCCGCGACGGCGTTCGCCCTGCCAGGACTCCCCGGTCGGTCGACGGCATTCAGCTCGCTGAGGTGGGCGGTCGCCGATGCGGTGAGCGCACCGATGCCGATGCCCGAGACGACGCGCGCGGCGATGAGCCCGACGGTGTCGTTCCAGACGGCGAACATCAGGGCGGCGAGCAGCTCGACGAGCAGTGCCGCGATGATGATCCGTCGCCGACCGAGCCAGTCGCTCACGTGCCCGACGAAGTAGAGGCTCGCCGCGACGCCCACGGCGTAGACGGCGAAGATCACCGTGATCATGTACGTCGGAAAGCCGTCGCGCTGCTGGTAGAGCACGTAGAGCGGGGTCGGGAGCGTGGAGAACGCCATGGCGGTCGTGAACGCGAGCGCGATCACGATGAATCCGGCACCGTGGCTCAGGCGCCGGCCGCTGCGAACGCTGCCCCCGCTCGTGGTGGCCATGCCCCCAGCATTCCGCCGAATGGCGCTCGTGTCCACGGCCCACGGGCGCGAACACAACCAGGCGGTCTGCCGTCAGCCGGCCCCGTCGAGCCCGCGCGGAACGAGTCGCAGCGGCGCGCGTGGATTGCGGAAGTCGACGCGCACGCGCAACCGCCGGACGTGGGCGAGGACCAACCCGACCACCACCGCCGCGAGGGCGGGAACTCCACCGGCGACGACGAACGCGACCGAGGCGCCCGCATGCTCGGCGATCCAGCCGACGAGGACACCTCCGATCGCCTGCCCGCCGAGCAGGACCATGATGTAGAACGACATCACCCTCCCGCGGATCGCGAGGTTGGTGGAGAACTGGGTCATCGACTCGGCCGCGGTGGCGAACAGGAGGCGCGCCATCCCGAGGCCGACGAGGCAGGCCAGGAACAGCCCGTACCAGGGCGCGAGCCCGGCGAGCGCTGTGACCAGGCCGAAGATGACCGCGCACAGGATGATCTTGCGCAGGCTGAGCGAGCGTCGCGCTGAGGAGAGCAGCGCACCGGCGAACGCGCCGAGCGCGGCGAGCGAGCAGTACAGGCCGTACCCAGCCGCCCCGGTTGCGTACGTCTCATCCGCCGATGCCGCCAGCAGCACGGGGAGGTTCATGCCGAAGACCGACACGAAGGCGAGAAGGATCAGGGGCCAGAAGATCGAGGGCTTGCGCACCACGTAGCGGATCGCCTCGCGGATCTGTCCCCTACCGGCCGGCGGTCGCCGTGCCGGGATCAGCTCCCGCACTCGCATGAGCGCGAGCGCCGTCACGGCGACGGCGGACGTGAGGGCGTTGACGGCGATCGACCAGCCCGACCCGATCAGCACGATCATCACGCCGCTGATGGCCGGGCCGACGAGGCCGCCGAGGTGGAAGACGCTCGCATTGAGGCTGATGGCCTTGCCCAGACGACGTGTGCCGACCATTTCTGCGATGAACGCTGCGCGTGCGGGTCCATCGATCGCCGTGGCGACGCCGAGCAGGGCTGCGGCGATGAAGACGTGCCACACGGCTGCGACACCCAGGAGGACGAGCGCTGCGAGCACGGCGTTCACGATCACCGCAGCGGTCTGGGTGGTGATGAGGATGACGCGGCGCCGATGGCGATCCGAGAGCACGCCCGCCCAGGCACCGAGCAGGATCACTGGCGCGAACTGCAGCGTGACGGTCAGTCCGACGAGCGCGACGTTCCCCGTGAGTTCGAGGACGAGCCAATCGATCGCGATCCGCTGCATCCACCCACCGGTCGTTGCGAAGATCTGGGAGGTGACATAGAGCCGGTAGTTGAACGCACGCAGGACGGAGAACACGTCGCCCCAGCTCTGACGCCCATCGACCACGGGTATGGGTTCGGTCTCTCCTGCGGCGAGGGGCGCGGCTCCAGGGGTCACCGGACCGACGCTACGCCAAAATGTGTTCAAGTTCACATTTGTGTTAGTTTCGTGCTCACACTCAGTCGAGGAGGACCGATGCACATCACCGGCTACGAGGTGTTCCCCGTCGCGAACCCCACTCCGCACATCGGCGGACCGGTGTGGATGTTCCTGCGGCTCGACACCGACACCGGCCACTCCGGCTACGGCGAGGTCTTCACCTCGTCGTTGTTCTCACCTCCGCTCACGGTCGCCCAGACGATCGGCGACTTCATCGAGGAGTTCGCGATCGGACGCGATCCGGCGAACCTCGAGGCGTTCTTCCACAGCGTGTACAACAGCCACTTCACCCGCTCGTCCGACCTGTCGAAGATGGCGATCGCGAGCGGTATCGAGATCGCCATGTGGGACATCCTCGGCAAGTCGCTCGACCGCCCGGTGCATGCCCTGCTCGGCGGCCGGATGCGCGACAGCGTGCGCATGTACAGCTACATCTCGGCCCCCGACGGGGTCGCCTCCGATGACTTCTGGGCCGACTCCGAGGCGATCAGCCGGCGCTGCGCCCAGCTGGTCGACGACGCGGGATTCACCGCCCTCAAGCTCGACCCGTTCCCACTGCTCACCAGCGACGAATCCCTTGCGAGCCAGTTCGTTCCGGTGCAACCGACCGAGTCGCAGCTCGACGAGGCCGAGCGCATCATCGGCGCCGTGCGGGAGGGCGTGGGCTCCCGTGCATCCGTCATCGTCGGCACCCACGGCCAGTTCACGGCGTCGGGCGCCGTGCGAGTGGCGCGGCGCATCGAACGATTCGACCCGCTCTGGTTCGAGGAGCCGGTTCCGCCGGAGCTGCCCGCCGAGATGGCGAAGGTGGCCCAGGCGACCCGGATTCCGATCGCCGCCGGTGAGAGGCTGGGGTCGAAAGCGGGCTTCGCCGAGCTCGTGCGGCACGGCGCGGCGGGCATCTTCAACCTGGACGTCACGCAGGTGGGCGGGCTCCTCGAGTCGAAGAAGATCGCCGCCCTCGCCGAGGCGAACGGCGTGCAGGTGACACCGCATGTCTTCGGCGGGCCGCTGGTCGCCGCCGCCTCGCTGCAGCTGGCGCTGACCCTGCCGAGCCTGCTCATCATGGAAGGCAACGGCGTCTACGACGGCACGTACGCGGAGCTGCTCGTCGACCCGCTCGACTGGCACGACGGCCGACTCTGGCCGAGCGAGCGGCCAGGAATGGGACATGACCTCGACGAGGAGCTCGCCCGGCAGTGGCGCGTGACGGACGAGGCGTTCCAATACCGGCGCCCAGCCCGGGACTACCTCTGAACGCTCGAAGTCGATGTCGCGAATCCGACACTTATTTGTGCCGAATGTAACACTTGCGTAGACTGCCTACGCGTGAGGTCGTGTAGCGGCCTCGGATCCATCAATGGCGAAAGGTTCCCGTGGCTCTTCGATCAGTCTCAGTCCAGTTGTACAGCGTGCGGAACGCCCTCGAGTCCGACCCATCGGGCACGATCGACCGGCTCGCAGCGATCGGCTTCACCCAGGTGGAAGCCGGATTCAAGTACCTCACGCAGCATCCGGAGCTGCTCGAGGCGATCCACCGCAACCGTCTCGGCACCCCCACCATGACCTCCCCCCTCTTCGAGGTGGCCGATCGCGCACCCGTGTGGGAACTCGCCGAACGGCTCGGAGCCGGCACGGTCTCCGAGACCCACATTCCCGAGCAGCACTGGACGAGCCTGGCCGACGTCGACCACATCGCCGACGAGCTCAACGCCTCGGCCGCCGAGGCCGCCGAGCACGGGTTGCGCGTGGCGTACCACAACCACTGGTGGGAGCTGGAGACCCGCTTCGACGGCGAGACGGCCTTCGACGCGCTCATCGCGCGCCTCGACCCGCGCATCGTGCTGGAGGTGGACGCCTACTGGGTTGCGGTCGGCGGCGTCGACCCCGTGCAGTTCGTGAGCGAGCACGCCGACCGCGTGCACTTCCTGCACCTCAAGGATGGCCCCATCAACCGCGTCAACGCGGAGCAGCGTCCGGCCGGCACGGGGTCGATGCCCATCCCAGCGCTCGTCGAGGCCGCGACGGCACTCGAGGCCGGCGTCGTGGAGTTCGACGAGTACGACGGCGACGTGTTCGCGGCGGTCGCCGAGAGCCTCGCCTACCTGCAGGCCCTCGTGACGGATGCGAAGGTCGAGGCATGAGCGGCACCTTCGGCATCGGCGTCATCGGCGCCGGAACGATCAGCAACCAGTACCTGCGCAACATGACGGCGTTCCCAGACCTCGAGGTCGTCATCGTCGCCGACATCTTCGAAGACAAGGCTGCCGAGCAGGCCGCGGCCTACGGCGTTCCCGAGTCGGGTTCGCCCGAGCGGGCGCTGGCCCACCCCGACGTCGATCTCATCGTCAACCTCACGATTCCGCAGGCGCACGCCGAGGTCTCCTCGGCCGCTCTCGCCGCGGGCAAGCACGTGTTCAGCGAGAAGCCGTTCGCGACGAGTCGTGCAGCAGGTCTGGCCCTGCTGGAGCAGGCGGATGCCGCGGGGCTTCGCATCGGCGGCGCCCCCGACACCTTCCTCGGTGCGGGTCTCCAGACCGCGCGCCGGCTCATCGAGCGAGGTGACATCGGCACCCCGCTCACGGGCCTGACCCTCTTCGAGGTGCCGGGGCCGGTCGACGACCACCGCAACCTCGAGGTGCTGCTCTCCCGCGGTGCCGGTCCGCTCTGGGACATGGGCCCCTACTACCTCACGGCGCTCAGCCAGGTCTTCGGCTCATTCTCATCGGTCGTGGCATCCGCCCGCACCGCGCGCCCGCGCCGCACCCTCCAGGTGGGCCCCAAGGCAGGCGAGTCCTTCGACGTCCAGGTTCCGACCCATGTGAGCGTGCTCGCCGACTTCGCCGGCGGCGCGGAAGCAGTCTCGACCCTCAGCTGGGACTCGCCGCACCGTCGCGTCGGTCACGTGGAGATCGTCGGAACGGAGGCGACGATCGTCCTCCCCGACCCCAACGAGTTCGACGGGACCCTGCGCATCAAGCGCAAGGGCGACGACGACTGGACCGACGTGCCGGCGACCGGCGCGGTGGGCGGGCGTGGCCTCGGACCGCTCGACATCGCACGTTCGGTGGCGGCCGGCGTGCCTCACCGGGCGTCGGGGCTCCTCGCCTATCACGTGCTCGACGTCATGGCATCGGTCACCGAATCGATCGAGGCGCACGCCTGGGTCGACATCGCGAGCGAGGTGCCGTCGACCCCGGCCGTTCCCGAGGACTGGGATCCGTACGCCGCGACCTTGTAATCGCCGTGGGCGCACGTCAGCCGGATGCCGGATCGAGGATCGCGACCGCTTCCGCGAGCGAGGACTCGTCGCCGACGTTGCCGGCGAAGACCACGTACGGCAGCCCCTCGAGAGCCGCGTCTGCGCCGCCGCGGTGCGACCAGACGGAGACCACCCCCGGGAAGAGCTGACCGAGGACCTCGGCCCTGCGGATGTCGAGGGCGCCGGTTGCGACATCGCTCGACGTGATCCCGCCTTTCGCGATCACCCACGAGACGGGAACGGTGCGGACGGCCTGCGCGACGACGGTCACGAGGGCTCGGGACACCGAGCGGGCGAGCTCGAGACTGGCCGCCCCGTCGTCGGCGTCGACACGTCGACGACTGGTCACGAGGAGCACGTTGCCGTGGGCGAGCGCGGCCGTCGCGGCATCCGTCGCTCGCTGAACCTCGTCGGCCCACCCGGCGCCCAGGAGGCGGGGAACGTCGAGCTCGACGACCGGCAGCCCGGCGCGCTGGCTCCGGAGCCGCTGCACCTGCGCCGTGGTGAGGGCCACATGGGAGCCGACGACGACGATTCCGTGACCGGGCCGCCGCCCTCCGCGGAAGACGTCCGCTTGCGTGAGGGGCGCGCGTTTCTCGAGGCCGAGCAACGAAGCCACGAACGAGGGACCCGTTCGCACGAGCACCCTGGCGCCCGCGGCCTGGGCGAGCAGCAGGCCGTGCGCGACGACGTCGAGGTCGGCGGCCTGCGCTGCGTTCACGACGATCGGCTGGGCGTTGCGGCCGGCGACGATGACGTCGCGCACGCGTTCGGCACCGCCGACGCGGATGTCGTCGAGCGAGAGCGAGGCGACCGCCGAGCGCGGGACGCCGCCGGCGGTCTTCTCGACCACGTAGTCGCGCAGGTCGGAGCTCGCGAAGCCGAAGGTGGCGTCGCTGGCGTAGTCGGTGTCGGCGACGGGCACGTACTCGTCGCCTCGTCGCACGAGGTGCACGTCGTCGACGGTGATGCGGCCCGCCTCGAGGTATGCCGGCACGAGGAGGAGCGCACGGTACGGCTCGCCGTGTTCGGCGGCCCGGCGGGCGAGCAGGTCGGACTCCAGCGGATAGTGGCCGCGCAGCGTGGAATCGCCGCGAAGTACGAGGTCGACCGGGCGGCCGAGACGTCCGGCGACCTCCTCGATGACGTCCACCACGCCGGCGATGAGACGGGCGGTCTGCTCAGGCGGCAGGGAGCGCGTGTTCGTGAGGACGAAGAACGCATCACCGGGCTGTTCGAACGCCCACGCGACGTCATCGGGCTCCCATGAGGTGATCACGGGCATCCCGTGTACCGACTGGCTTCCCGTCGGGTCGTCGTCGAGCACGACGAGCGTGCGCCCGAGACGCAGCCGCTCGCTGCGGATGAGGGCGCGACGTGCGGCGTTCGCCTCCGGATCCCCGAAGGGCCCGCTCATGCGGTGAGCGCGTGCGCCTGCTCGGCGAGGTAGCCGACTCCCATGCGCGGGCTCACGAGCACGGGGCGCCCGGTCTCGAGTTCGATGCGTTCGGCGAGACGCGACATCGACGCCTGCGCGAGCACGATGAGGTCGACGTCCGGCGCGAGGGCGAGGGCCTCGCCGACGACCATGTCGTCGTGCCGTTCCCGGTCGCCGCTCATGAGCACGTCGAATGCGCCCTCGGTGAGCCGTTGCGTGAGCTGCACGTCACGGCCGAGCTCATCGGCGTGCTTGGCGATGAGGTCGGATGTCGGGCCGAGCGTTGTCGGCACCGTGGCGAGCACTCCGATGCGCTGCCCCTGCAGCGCCGCGCGGCGCGCCATCGCCTCGTCGATCTTGACGATCGGCGTGTGCACGCGCTGTGCGGCGACGTCGAGCGCCGGCCCGAGCGACGAGCACGCCGAGAAGATCAGGTCCGCACCGGCGGACTCGGCCGCTTCGGCCAGGTGCACCATGCGCTCGGCGCTCGCCTCGGAGATGCCGTTCTCGCGCACGACGGTGGCGAGCACATCGGAGTCCACGAAGTGGATGATCTCGGCGTCGGGGAGCAGCTCGGCGAGGAGCTCGTTGATCATGGGTTCGACCGACACGAAGACGAAGCTCGTGTGGAGGACGGCGATCTTCTGCTTGGGCATGACAGGTTCCTTTCGGTGGGGCTGGGCCGGTGGGGCCGGACCGGGGGCGGGCCGGTTGGGCCGCCTCGGTGGAGGTGGCAGCGCTATCGCGCTCCGCGCGTGTTCACGTGCAGGGCGTAGATCGAGGAAGTGGCCGCCATGAACAGGCGATTCTTCGACCGCCCGCCGAACGCCACGTTCGCGCAGCGCTCGGGGAGGTCGATGCGTCCGATCAGGGTGCCGTCGGGCGCGAAGACCTGCACCCCGTCGAGGCCGGGGCCGCCGCTCCAGCCGCACCACAGGTTGCCGTCCTCGTCGACGCGCAGGCCGTCGGGGATGCCGTCGCCGGCGTCGGCGAACACACGTCGGTCGTGCAGACGGCCGTCGACGACGTCGAACGCCACGATCCGGCGTCGGGGCAGGGCCCGCGACTCCACGACATAGAGGATCGACTCGTCGGGCGAGAAGGCCAGCCCGTTCGGCGACAGGAGTTCCGAGTCCGCCACCTCGAGCTCGCCCGATGGCCGGGTCGACCCGATAGAGGTGCGTCGGCAGCTCGGGCTCGGCGCGGTATCCCTCGTAATCGGTGAGGATCCCGAAGGTCGGATCGCTGAACCAGATCGCGCCATCCGAGGAGACCACGACGTCATTCGGGGAGTTCAGCCGATTGCCGTCGAAGTGGTCGGCGATCACGGTGATACTGCCGTCGTACTCGGTGCGGGTGACGCGACGCGTGCCGTGCTCGCACGTGACCAGCCGGCCTCGCTCGTCACGCGTGTTGCCGTTCGCGTAGTCGGACGGGCTCCGGAACACGCTCGTGCGGCCGGTCTGCTCGTCCCATTTGAGAATGCGGTTGTTCGGGGCATCGCTCCAGAGCAGCGCCCGATGATCGCCGAACCAGACGGGACCCTCGGCCCAGCGGCATCCGGTCGCGATCCGCTCCACCTTGGCGAGCTCCAGCACGTACGGCCGGAACCGTTCGTCGAGCACGCGCACGGACGGGTCGGGCAGGCGTGCACTCGGTTGCCATTCGGTCATGCTGTACCTCTGTTCATCAGGAGTCGATCGAGTTCTCGCTCCAGCGAGGCCAGTCCGAGATTCACGATCGACGTGTCGGTCGCGACGCCCACCATCTCGATCCCCTCGCCGAGCCTGCGCCGGCCTTCCTCGAGGCGCAGGGTGAGGTAGCCGCGTGGGACGCCGAGCCGCTCGAGCCGCTCGAATGCGTCGTCGACCGCGGCCTGCACTTCGGGATGCTGCGCATCTCCGAGGTGACCCATCGTCGCGGCGAGATCCGACGGGCCGATGAAGACGGCGTCGATGCCGGGCGTCGTCGCGATCGCCTCGAGATTCGCCAGGCCTTCGACGGACTCGATCTGGGCGATCACGCAGAGCTCGTCTGCCGCGCTCCGCAGATAGCCGGGATCCTGCCCGTACCGGGCGGCGCGTGTGACGCCCGAAACGCCGCGGACTCCCTCGGGCGCGTATCGCGTGAAGCTCACGGCCCGCCGGGCGTCCTCCTCCGTGCCCACCGACGGGATGAGCAGGGTGCGCGCGCCGGCATCGAGAAGGCGTTTGATGAGCACGGCGTCCGACCATGCGGGCCGCACGATCGCCTCGGTGTGCTCGCCATCGAGCACCCGGAGCCGGTCGATCACGCCGGGCAGCTCCGTCGGAGCGTGCTCGGTGTCGATGAGGATCCAGTCGAACGACCAGCCGGCGAGAAGCTCGAGGAGCGAGGCATCCGCAATGGTCGCGAAGATGCCGAGTTGCTGGCGGCCCTCCCGCAGGCGCCGCTTGAACGCATTCTCAGGCGTGTTCACGCTTCTCCCTTCTTCGCCGTCACAGCGGCAGCGGTCTCCGCCGTCACAGCGGCAGCGGCTTCAGGCTCGTGAGTCCGCCGTCGATCGCGAGCACGCTCCCGACGATGGACGTGGCGTCGGCATCGGAGAGGTACAGCACACCTCGCGCCACCTCGTCGGGCCGCACCATGACTCCGGTCGGCTGCCGTTCGTCGTACGCCCTGCGCTGGGCCTCGGGATCGGGGGCGACATCGATGAGCGCGCCGATGAGCGGCGTGTCGACGGTGCCGGGTGCCACGCAGTTGACCCGGATGCCCTCCTCGACGAGGTCGGCGGCCATCGCGCGCGACATGGCCTCGATCGCGCCCTTCGTGCCGGCGTAGAGCACCCGGCGTCGCAGTCCGGTGTGCACGGTGCACGAACCCATGAGGGTGATGCTCGCGGCCTGCGACCGGCGCAGCCACGGCAATGCGGCCCGCGTCACGCGCACCATTCCGAGCACGTTGATGTCGTAGACGCGGGTCCAGTCGGCCAACTCTCCGTCGACGACCGTCGCCGGGTAGCTCACGCCGGCGTTGTTGACGAGCACGTCGATGCATCCGTGCTCCCGGCCGAAGCCGTCGATCTCCCGCTGCACGGCCGCGTCGTCGGTGACATCCGCCGGAAGCGCAACCGCGCCGTCGGGGAGGTCGTCGACGGCGACGTCGAGCACGCCGACGATCGCACCGGTCTCGATGAACGCCGACGTGATCGCCCGGCCGATACCCGCGGCACCGCCGGTGACGACGACGATCCGTCCGGCGTTTCGTTCGTGCATGTCTGCCTTTCGTGCCGGCACGTCAGCGGGCGGCATGGAGTGATTCGATGATGCGGATCGGGGCGATGGCGTCCCGCGGGTCCACGGGGAGCGGGCCGGAACCTTCGAGCGCGTCGGCCAGCCGCCGGTAGAACTCGCGATAGCCGCCGCGCTCGGTCGGAACGGCCTCGGTCTCGCCGTCGCGCCCGACGCGACCGTACGCGTCGGGCGGCAGCACACCGAACGCCGGGTCGAGCGGGCTCAGGCCGCTCGCGAGCTGCGCCTCCTGCGGGTCGAGGCCCCAGCTCGTGTATGCGGAGCCGGAGCCCAGCACCCGGAAGCGGAATCCGCGCTGAGCGACGAGGCTGGCCATGGCCAGGTGCGAGCGCACCCCCGAGGCGTGCGTGATGGCGATGAAGGAGTCGTCGTCGTTCACGCCGCCCGGCCGTCGCACGTCGAGCTCGCCGTAGACGTCGGCAACGGGCCCGAACAGCTGGATCGCCTGGTCGATGAGGTGAGCGCCGAGGTCGTAGGCGACACCGCCGCCCTCGGCGCCCGCCGTGCCCACCTTCCACTCCGGACGGGGCCGCGAGCTGATCCACTCGAATCGCGATTCGAAGCGCCACACGTCGCCGAGTGCGCCCTCGTCGATGAGGCGACGCACCGTGAGGAAGTCGCCGTCCCAGCGCCGATTCTGGAAGACGGTGAGGGCGACGCCGCGCTGCTCGGCGAGGACGATCAGGCGCTCGGCATCGGCCGCGCGCACCGCGAGCGGCTTGTCGACGACGGTCGCGAGACCCGCCGCGATCACCTGTTCGGCGATCTCGACATGGCGTGGCGTCGGCGCCGCCACCACCACCGCGTCGAGATCGCCGCGATCGAGGAGGGCGTCGACGCCGGGCACGATGGCCGCGCCCGGGTAGCGGTCGGATGCCTCGGCCGCGCGCCCCGCATCCGACGTGACGATCGCCGCAAGCTCGAGCCGGGGCTCCGCGTTCACGAGCGGCGCATGGAAGACGCGCCCGGCGAGCCCGTAGCCGATGATGCCGACCCGCAAGGCCATCAGCGCGACCCTTCGATCAGCGCGCCGATCTCGCCGCCCACGGGAATCCCGCGCGGACCGGCCCACGCGGCGATGAAGCGCTGGCAATCGAGGATGTCGGCGCGGCCGCCGTCCAGCCCGGTGTGCGGCGGGGTCCCGTCGCGCACCATGGCGGCGAAGGCCTCGAGCTGCGACTCGAACGCCTCAGTGACGCTGCGCTGCACGATGCGGCGTTCGGAACCGCCGTCGGACGTGGTGACGATCAGCTCGGTCGGCGCATGCAGCAGGTAGGGCGACGGGAAGACCAGTTCGATGATGCCGGAACCGTGGATGACGCGCACGGTCTCGCGGTAGGCCGGGAAGTCGGGCAGGTAGTGCCAGGCCAGCCGGAAGCGGCCGCCGTTGCCCAGAATGCCGGAAGCGGTCAGCTGCGGCGGCACCTCGCCCATCGAGCGCTGGTCGCGGCTGATGTCGCGCACCTGCGTGGCCGACGTCTGCCGCCAGACGTCCGCGTGCTCGAACACGGCCGGAATGGTGCCGAGGCTGCGCATCACCGAGAGGTCGTGGGCGAGGCTGCCGACGAGCGGCACGCGGTAGGTCTGCCACACGTCGAGGTCGGCGTCGCCGACGGCGACGCGGCGCAGGCGGTCATCCTCTGCGGCCGAGCGTTCGACCGCTTCGGCGGGCGCCGGTGCGGTGGGGGTGACGATGTGGGCGATCGCCAACTGCGGCGCGCTCGGCGGGTGCAGCACGGTCACCTCGACGCTGCGCACGTCGTCGATCGCGGCGACGAGCTCTGCCGCGGCGAGCACCGCGGGATCGTACTGCTTCATGTAGCCGAGCAGGATCGAGGGAGCGCCCGCCGGCTCACGGGCGATCAGCTCGTCGACCTCGGCGAGAGTGGCGGCGAGCGGCTTCTCGCAGAACACCGGAAGACCCGCGTCCCATGCCTGCAGCACGGGCTGCGCATGCGAGCCGCGGGAGAGGATCATGACGGCGTCGAGCCCACCGGCGGCGAGCATGTCGTCGTAGTCGTGGAAGCGCCGCGCCGCCGGGATGCCGAACCGGTCGCCCATGGCATCCGTCACCTCGTCGGCGATGTCGCAGATCGCCGCGATCGCGAACAGGTCGGGCCGCCGAGCCAGCAGCGGCAGGTGCACGGCCTGGGCGACGGCGCCGAGACCGAGGACACCGACGCGCACGGGTGCGCTCATCGCACGCCCTGCGCGCTCTGCTCGAGGCCGAAGGGCATGCGCAGGACCGACTTGATGTTCTCGCCGCGCTGCATGGCCGAGAACGCGGCGTCCCATTCCTCCACGGGATATGCGCCGCCGATGATGAGCTCGGGTCGAATCCTCCCCGAGGCGAACAGGCGCAGCACGGACTCCCAGGTCGACCAGGTGTGCGAGTAGCAGCCGTACAGCGTGACGGCCTTCTTGACGAGCGGGTCGAGTGTGAAGCCGAGCGGCTGAGGGCCCCATCCCACCTTGGCGATCGCCCCCGCCGGACGCACGAGCTCCATGCTCTGCTGCAGGGCGATGCTGACGCCGGTGGCGTCGACGACGAGGTCGGCGCCGAGCCCGTCATGCAGGGTGGCGATGAGGGCGGATGCATCCTCCCGCGAGATGTTGACGACGTGATCGGCTCCGAACTCGCGTGCCCGGGCGAGACGATGGGCGTCGACATCGGTGCCGAGCACGACGGTCGTGCCGGCGCCGGCGAGGATCGCCAACTGCAGTGCGTTGATGCCGATGGCGCCGGCACCCTGGATCACGACGAGGTTGCCGGGCTTCACGCCCGCCCGCTCGATGACGGCGTTGTACGCGACGGCGTACGGCTCGGTCATGGCGGCGGCCTCGAAACTCACGTCATCGGGGATGCGGTGCAGCACTCGCGGCTCGGCGACGACGTACTCGGCCATCGCGCCGTCACGCTTGAGTCCGTATCCTTCACGCGACGGGCAGAGGTTGTAGCGGCCGCTCCGGCAGAGCGCGCACACCCCGCAGATCGACGCGGCTGTTTCGCACACGACCCGATCGCCGACGCTCCACGCGGTGACCCCGTCGCCGACGGCCGCGATCACGCCGGCCGACTCGTGGCCCAGCGTCACCGGCAGTACGCCCTTGGAGCTCTTCGACTGCGAGTCGTGCCACATGTGGATGTCGGAACCGCACACGCCCACCGTGTGCACTCGCACGAGCACGGTGCCCGCTTCGGCGGCGGGCTCGCGGAGGTCTCGAACTTCGAGTGCACCGTCTTCATTGGCGTACTTGACCAGCGCCTTCATTGGCGATCCTTCCACGTTGAAGTTCTGTCGATTGCGAGAGACGTTACATTCTAATCAAAGTTTGTCGCTTTGCGCTCATTCTTGCTAGCCTCGTGGAACCGGCCGCTCACTGATGAGGAGGAGAGACGTGCGCATCGCAGCGTTCCCCAAGGGGTATCTCGAGGCTATGGTCCTTCGCCGTACGAAGACTGTGTTCGAGTGGATCGACGAGGCACGTGCGCTCGGCGTCGACGGGCTCGAGTTGCACACCGGATTCCTCTGGCAGACGGATGCCTCGGCCATCGAGCGCCTCGGAGATGCGATCCGGTCCGCGGGGTTCGAGATGCCGATGATGTGCGCCTCACCCGACTTCACGCATCCCGATGCCGCCCAGCGCAGCCGCGAGATCGACGAGCAGGCCGAGTTCATGCGGATCACCGCGGCCCTCGGCGGACGCGGCGCGACCTGCCGCGTGGTGAGCGGGCAGGCACACCCCGGAGTCGGCGTCGACCAGGGCGTGGAGTGGGTGGTGGACGCCATCACCAGCCTGCTGCCGCTGGCCGAAGAGCTCGGCATCCGGCTGGCGATCGAGAACCACTACAAGGCGAGCACCTGGCAGTATCCCGAGTTCGCCCAACGTCCCGAAGTCTTCCATCGCATCGTCGATGCCATCGAGGACCGCGTGAACTTCGGCGTGCAGTTCGACCCGTCCAACGCGATCACCGCCGGCGTGGATGCAGCCGACTTCCTCGAGACGGTCATCGACCGGGTGATCACCATGCAGGCATCCGACCGCTACCTCGAACCGGGCACGAGCCTCGACGAGTTGCGGCAGGCCGACGGCACCCTCGGGTACTCCCCCGCCCTCAAGCACGGCGTCATCGGGCAGGGCCTCAACGACTACCCGCGAATCTTCGCGACCCTCGTCGCCGCCGGCTACGACGGCTGGATCTCGATCGAAGACGGGGTCAACGGCTTCGACGAGCTCAAGGCCTCCGCCGATTTCCTGCTCGACGCGCGCGAGCGCTGGTTCGGCGGGTCCCGCGCCGTGCAGGTGCGCACTCTCGACGAGGCCCGCGCTCGGGCCCTCTGACTCTCACCGACCGCTCGAAAGCTCTCACCGACCGCTCGAAAGGATCGCATGTCGCATAGCATCCGGGGCCTCCGACGCTCCGACCTCACCCACGGAATCGTCCAGGTCTCACTCGACCTCAAGAACATCGACGACGCGCTGCGCATGGCGGCGATCGCCATGGAGGCGGGAGCCGACTGGCTCGAGATCGGCACGCCGCTCGCCATGGCCGAGGGCGCGCATGCCGTGCGCAGACTCCGTGCCGAGTACCCCGACGTTCCGCTCATCGCCGACCTCAAGATCATGGACGGCGGCTTCGGTGAGGCCGCCATGTACGCCGAGGCCGGGGCGGATGCCGTCGTGGTCATGAGCCGCGCCCACGACGCCACCATCCAGCGGGTGTGCGAGGCCGGCGAGGCCTACGGCGTGCTCGTCATGGGTGACGACATCGCCGCTCCCGATCGCGTGGCGGAGGCGCAGCGCCTCGAGCGACTCGGCGTCGGGATGGTGCTGCACCACATCGGCCACGACCACCGCAACATGCACCGCGAACTCGGGTCTCTCGCCGCTCACCGACCTGCCCGGCATCGTCGCGGCCACCACCGTTCCCGTGCAGGCGGTGGGCGGTCTCAGCATCGACCAGGCCGTGAGCTGCCCCACCATCGGGGCGGGTGTCGTGGTGTTCGGCGCCCCGCTGGCGATCGACGACGAGACCTCGTTCACGATCCCCGAAGGCGACATGCCGCGCATCCTCGCCGACGCCATCGCGCGCGTGCACGCGACGCCGGTCACGCAATGACGACCTTCCGGCGGCTCCATCACGCGTCGTTCACGCACCCGGTCGGCCAGGAGGACCGGGCCCGGGACTTCTACGTCGGCGTGCTCGGGCTCGTGGAGGTTCCGAAGCCCGAGACGATGAACCGGGCGGTGGGCGCCTGGTTCCGTTCCGACCCCGACCACCCGGGTGGCGCGGGCGGCGGCATCGAGATCCACGCGATCCCCGACGCCGACTTCCACCCCAACTCTTTGGGGCATCCGGCGATCCTCGTCGAAGACCTCGACGAGCTCGCGGCCACGCTCGTGTTGCACGGCATCTCCGTCGAACGCGACGGCCGCTTCCCCGGCCATGCGCGATTCCACACCTACGACCACTTCGGCAATCAGCTCGAGTTCCTGCAGGAGGCACCGTGACGCATCCCATCACCCTCTTCACCGCGCAGTGGGCCGACCTTCCCTTCGAGGAGGTCGCCCGCCTCGCCGGCGAGTGGGGCTTCGACGGCCTCGAGATCGCATGCAAGACCCAGCACCTCGACGTCGACCGCGCGCTCGAAGACGACGCATACCTGAACGACCGGCTCGACGTGCTGAAGCGCAACGGCCTCGGCGTCTGGGCGCTTTCGAACCACGCCCAGGGCCAGGTCGTCTGCGACGACCCGCTCGACTTCCGCCACCGATCGATCGTCGGGCCGCGCACGTGGGGCGACGGCGAGGCCGAAGGGGTGCGCGCCCGCGCGAGCGAACAGCTCGCCAAGACCGCGATCCTCGCCCGCCGGATGGGCATCGACGTCGTGACCGGATTCACGGGCTCGAAGATCTGGAGGTACGTGGCGATGTACCCGCCCGTGCCGCAGACCGTGATCGACGACGGGTACGAGGACTTCGCGAGACGCTGGAACCCGATCATGGACGTCTTCGACTCCGAGGGCGTCAGGTTCGCCCTCGAGGTGCACCCGAGCGAGATCGCGTACGACTACTACACGACGGTGCGCACCCTGGACGCGATCGATCATCGAGAGGCGTTCGGGCTCAACTGGGATCCGAGCCACATGATGTGGCAGGACGTGGACCCCGTGAACTTCATCGTCGACTTCGCCGACCGCATCTACCACGTCGACTGCAAGGACACCCGCATCCGGCCCCGCGACGGCAGGGTCGGCCGGCTCGGCTCGCACCTGCCATGGGACAGCCCGCGACGCGGCTGGTCGTTCGTCTCCGCGGGCCACGGCGATGTCCCGTTCGAGGACGCGTTCCGTGCGCTCGAGTCGATCGGCTACGACGGACCGATCTCGATCGAGTGGGAAGACGCCGGCATGAGTCGCCTGCACGGTGCACCGTCGGCCCTGGCCCACGTGCGCTCGCTGCTGTGGGACCAGCCCGCCGCGGCGTTCGACTCCGTGTTCGCGCAGGAGGACTGACCAGCGCGAGGGCGGCGCACGCGCCGCCCTCGCCGCCTCGGCGCACTCTGGCGTCAGGACGCTACGGCTTCAGCACGACGAGCTTGTGGTGGAGCAGCTCCTCGATGGCGTACTTGACACCCTCGGTGCCCTGACCTGAACCCTTCACGCCTCCGTACGGCATGTGATCGGCCCGATACGACGGCGGCATGTTGACCAGCACGCTGCCGGCCTCGGCCCTCGACGCGTACGCCATGGCGTCGGCGAGGTTCGCCGTGTAGATCGACGTGTTCAGGGCGTAGTCGGATGCGTTGACGCCTTCGATCGCCGCGTCGAGGTCGTCGACGACGAGAACGCTCGCCACCGGCCCGAACGCCTCTTCGCAGACGAGCGGGTCGCTCTGGGCGATGTCGGTGATCAGCGTCGGCCGCAGAACGCCGTCGACGATGTCTCCGCCGGCGAGGAGGGTCGCGCCGGCTGCGACCGCGGCGTCGATCGATGCTTTCAGGCCAGCCGTGGCATCCGTCGTGATGAGCGGGCCGACCATCGTCGCCTCCTCACGGGGATCCCCCGCCTCGGCAGCCTGGAAGCGCTCCGAGAGCGCATCGAGGAAACGGTCGGCGACGCCGCGCGTCACGTAGATGCGCTGCAACGAGACGCAGGCCTGGCCCGAGTTCGCAAGGGCGGCGGTGGTTGCGTCGGTTGCGGCGCGATCGATGTCGGCGTCGTCGGTGACGACCATGGCCGTGTTCGAACCGAGCTCGAGCACGTGCAGCTTGTCGGGCGAGCGCCCCTTGAGGTCCCAGCCCACCCGGCTCGATCCCGTGAACGTGACGATCGCGACTCGCGAGTCCGCGAGCCACGCCTCGACGACGTCGGCCGGAGGTCCGGTCACGAGGTTGAGCCAACCTGCCGGCAGGCCGGCATCGGCGAACGCCTGCGCGAGCAGGCCGGCGACGAGCACCGACTTGTCGGACGGCTTCAGCACCACGGCGCATCCCGCCGCGAGCGCCGGGGCGACCTTGTGCAGCACCAGGTTCAGCGGGAAGTTGAACGGCGTGATGGCGGCGGCGATGCCGCGCGCCTCAGCGACGGTCAGGGCGATCGTGCCCAGCCCCGACTCGATGGCGTCGAGGCGAACCGCCTCGCCCGGCAGCCGCTTCGCCTCCTCGGCCGCCCAGGTGATGGTCTCCACGGCGCGACCCACCTCGCCGCGGGCGGCCGTGATCGGCTTGCCCGTCTCAGCCGTGATGGCGCGGGCGAAGTCGACCGAGCGTTCCGTGATGATCGCGGCGACCGATGCGAGCACGCGCGAGCGCTCGGGAATGGAGAGGCCCCGCTTCATCGCCCGCTCGGCCGCGTCGACGGCTGCGCGAGCGTCATCCGCTCCTCCCACCGCCACCCGGCCGATGACCTCGTTCGTCCAGCGGTCGCGCACCTCGCGCGTGGCGACTCCGGGGACCCATTCCCCGTCGATGTAGAGCAGTTGCTCGCGGGTCACTACGCGATCCTCTCGGTCGACGCGAAGTCATCGGCGAGTGCCGTGACGCGTGCGACGACGGCATCCGCCACTTCTGTGGTCGACGCGCTTCCGCCCAGGTCGCGGGTGCGCACACCGTCGGCGAGGGCCAGCTCGAACGCGGCGACCAGGTGAGCGGCGGCCCGCGGATGCCCCAGGGCGTCGAGCATCATCGCCCCGCTCCAGATCTGGCCGATCGGGTTCGCGATTCCCTGCCCGGCGATGTCGGGCGCGGACCCGTGCACCGGCTCGAACATCGAGGGATGCCGTCGCTCGGGGTTGAGGTTCGCGCTCGGCGCGGATCCGATCGAGCCCGTCACTGCACCGGCCAGGTCGGACAGGATGTCGCCGAACAGGTTCGACGCCACGATCACGTCGTACCGCTCGGGGTGCAGCACGAGGCTCGCCGCGAGCGCGTCGATGAGCTCGCTGCGCAGTTCGACACCGGAGTACTCGGCGACCGTCTCGCGCACCACTTCGTCCCAGAACGGCATCGTGTGGACGATGCCGTTGCTCTTGGTGGCGGAAGTGAGTCGGCCGCTGCGCGTTCCAGCGAGTTCGGCCGCGAACCGCGCCGCCCGGGCGATGCCTCGGCGCGTGAAGACGTTCTCTTGCACGGCCATCTCCTCGGGCAGCCCGCGGAAGATGCGTCCGCCGATCTCGGAGTACTCGCCCTCGTTGTTCTCGCGCACGATCACGAGATCGATGTGCTCATCCGAGCGCAGGCTCGGCCGGACCCCCGGCAGCGTCTTCACCGGCCGCAGGTTGATGTACTGCTCGAACCGGCGGCGAATCGGGATGAGCAGCCCCCAGAGCGTTTCGACGTCGGGGATCTCTGGAACGCCGACGGCACCCAGGAAGATCGCGTCGTGCTCGGCGAGGGTGTCGAGACCATCGACCGGGAGCATCCTCCCGTGGACGCGGTAGTAGTCCGAGCCCCATTCGAGATGATGCCAGTCGAGGTCGATGCCGTGAACTGCCGCGACAGCCTCGACCGCCGCGATGCCCGCCGGCATCACCTCCTGTCCGATGCCATCGCCCGCGATGACCGCGATCCGGGCGCTCACGAAGCGACGCCGGACTGGACGGCTGCGTCGAGCGGTTCGGGCGTGACCGTGACGACGTCGACGCCCTGCTGCTCGAGCATACGTCGCTGGTCGGCGGTGATCGCGTCGTCGACGATGATCCGGTCGATCACGTCCCAAGGGCAGATCTTCACCATGGCCGAGTTGTCGAACTTCGACGAATCGGCGAGCAGGATCACGCGTTCGGAGACCTCGATCAGTGCGCGCTTGGTGATGGCGTCGAAGCCGTTGCCGCAGAATGCGCCACGTTCGCTCATGCCGCTGGCGGCGAGGAACAGGGTCTGGATGTGCAGGTTCGCGATTCCGGCGAGCGTGGCCGGGCCGTCGAACGACAGTGACTCGGGATGCAGGGTTCCCCCGAGGCAGATCACCTCGACCCCGGTGTTGCCGACGAGGCTCGACACGACGGGGAACGAGTGCGTGACCACGCACACGTTCCGGTCGGTCGGCATGAGCGCGGCGATCTGGTGGGTCGTCGTTCCCGCGTCGATGGCCACGACGGAATCGGGGCCGACCATGGTGATGGCGCGCAGTGCGATGGCGCGCTTCGCCTCGGCCATGGCGATGTCTCGGAACCGGTAATCGGTCCCCCCCAGGTCCTGCCGGGCGAGCGAACCGACCCCACCGCGGAAGGCCCGCACCTTGTTCTGCTCGACCAGCTTCTGGACATCACGCCGGATGGTCATCTCCGAAACTGCGAATGCCTTCGACAGCTCCCCGATGGTGCAGTATCCCTGATCACCGATGAACTGCAGCAGCCGTTCACGGCGTTCGGGTGCGGAGGTGTAGCGGAAATTCTCCTCAGTCACGACCGTTCAGTCCTTTCTCATTACTTCCGGCGCGCAGGGGTTCATCGCTTGTGGCGACTCTACGACTGCAGCCCCTCCGCCACGATGAGCGTCAGCGCCCGGAGTCGTTCCGTCGACCGTTCCTCGAGGGCGCGCACCGGGTCGGACTCGCCCACGGTGTCCGCCCAGATGGCTCGGCCGGCGAGGAATCCGCTCGCCCCGCCGCGTACCGACTCGCGCACCGCTTCGGCGAAGTCGGCCTGCGCGACCCCGTTGGAGAGCACGACCCACGGACCGGCGACGAGCTCGCTGAGTCGCTCGGCCTGCTCATGCACGAGGGAGAGGTCGCCCGGGATGTATCCGGGTACCTCGGCCTTGTAGATCGTCCCGCCATAGGAGGAGAGCTCGGCCGCAGCCCGCAGGATGGCCTCGTGACGCTCGGCATGGTTCGCCCAGTCGTCGCCCACGACGGGCCGCACGATGCCCTCGACGAGGCTCGCGACATCCGCCTCCTCTGCCACTTCGAGGAACGAGCCCACGAGCGCCTCGCGCTGGGCTTCTTGACCGTCGTTTCTCCAGATGACCAGGAACTTGAGCGCGGCAGCTCCGACGGATGCCACGAACTCCGCGGTCACGAGCGGGTCGAGGCTCGTCGTGAGCACCGGCTCGCCGGCGGGTTGCTCGAGCACGTCGGCCGCGAGGATCAGCGCGGTGTCGCTCGCCAGCTCCGGCGGCCGCCTGTGCGTCACCGCGTACGGCCGGTCGAGCAGTACCGCCGAGGCGAGCGGCGAGAGCGTCGCGATCGCCGCCTCCTTGAAGGAGCGCAGCGTCTCGTCGTCCACCTCGCGACCGTGCACGAGCGGGAACATTCGACGCAACGACTCGCGTTGGTCGAGCGCGAGCATCGCGAATCCTCCGCCGTCGAGCTCGAGCGGCCGCAGCAACTCAGCGGTGCTCACCTGGTTGGAAGACATTGCTCTCCGTTTCGACTTCACAGGGTCACGCTGTCCGGCATGGCGCCGGCCAGAAATTCTTCGACTTCGTCTGCGCGCGGGATGGCGCTGCGGCCGTCGACGCCACGGCACGACAGTGCTGCGGCCGCCCCCGCGAATCGCGCGGCCTCGACCGGGCGGGATCCGCCCACCAGCGCTGCGAGCAGCGCACCGTGGAAGACGTCGCCGGCTCCGAGGGTCGACACGGCCTCCACTGGGAACGCCGGCACGTGAACGGCCTCGTCGCCGTCGAGCACATACGCGCCGTCCGCGCCCGCGGTGGCGATCACTGTGCCTGCGCCCGCGTCTCGCGCGCTGCGGAGGCCCGCGTCGACGCTGCCGGGGAAGAGCTCAGCGAGCGAGGACACCGTCGGTGCGTAGAGGTCGAGTCCGCGCACCTGCAGCCCGTCGATGCGATTGCCCGCGTCGATGCTCAGCAAGCGGGAGCCGTCGGCCGAGACGGCGCGCGCGGCACGATAGCCCGTCTGATCGGCGTGCAGCCAACCCGAGCCGGCGGGTACATCCTCGGGAACCGGCGCGGCGGCGGTCATCGTCACGATCGTGCGCGCACCGGTGCTCCGCTCGACCAGGATCACGCTCCGGGCGGTCTGCGCGGACGCGTCGACCCGCAGCCGTTCCACGTCGACGCCTTCGCTCTCGAGCGAGGCGCGCACGAGGCATCCGGCCTCATCGTCACCGACGACGCCGCAGAACGCGACGGGTACGCCGAGACGCGCGAGTGCGACAGCCGCCGTCGCTGCCGGGCCGCCACCGGCCGTGACGAACGAGTCTGCGACGACTCGTTCGTCGGAGCCGGGAAGGCGGTCGACGACGACGATCGTGTCGATCGTCGCGGCTCCCACGCAGACGACCTCGGCATGGCGGATCACTTCACCGCACCTGCCGTGAGTCCCGCCACGAGGTAGCGCTGCAGGATCAGGAAGCCGACCACGATCGGCACGCTCACCACCAGTGAGGCGGCCATCACCTGGTTCCAGTACACGTTCACCTCGGTCGAGTAGGCCTGCAGCCCGATCGAGAGCGTCCTCGTCTCGTTGTTGGTCATCTGCGACGCGAACAGGATCTCGCCCCAGGCCGTCATGAACGAGTACACCGCGACCGCGATGATGCCGGGTCGCGCCGACGGCAGCACCACTCGGAACAGTGCTCCCATGGCCGTGGTGCCGTCGACGCGGGCCGCCTCGTCGAGGTCGCGCGGGATGCCGTCCATGTAGCTCGCGAGCATCCAGATCGAGAACGGCAGCGTGAAGGTGAGGTACGTCACGATCAGGCCGAACTGCGTCTGGTAGAACAGCTGGAACCCGAGCGCCCGGTCGATGTTCACGAAGATGATGAACAGGGGCAGCAGGAACAGGATGCCGGGGAACATCTGCGTCGACAGCACCACGCCCGCGAACGCGCCGCGGCCGCGGAAGCGGTACCGCGAGATCGCGTAGGAGGCGAAGATCGCGATGATCACGCTGCACACCGTCGCGACCGTCGAGACCACGATGCTGTTCCAGAAGTAGTGCGCGAGCGGCACGGTCGACCAGATGTCGATGAACGGCTGGATGGTGAACTCGCTCGGCCACCACTCCCACGGTCCCTGCACGTCACCGAGCGGCTTGACCGACGAGGAGACCATGACGTAGAGCGGCACGGCCGTGAAGAGCACGAGCGGCACGAGCACCACCCAGCGGAAGAGCTTGAACGAACGTGGCTCATGCATCGCGGCGCACCTTTCTGTTCCAGATCGCCCAGACGGCGGCGACGAGTATGAGGAAGAGCATGAGCAGTACGCTCATGGCGGCTCCGAGGCCGAAGTTCCACTGGATGAACGAACTCTGGTAGATGTTCACGACCAGGAGGTTCGCGCTGTCGGCCGGACTCGCGCCGAACAGGACGAACGGCGTGTTGAACTCGCGGAACGTCCACAGGAACAACAGCAGGAGCAGCACCGCGTTGATCGGCCGCATCATGCCGAGTGTGATGTGGCGCATCTGCTGCCACACGCTCGCGCCGTCGATGGCCGCCGCCTCGTAGAGCTCCTCGGGGATGCCCTGCATGCCGGCCATGGTCATCAGGAACGCGAACGGCCACTGCTGCCACACCGAGACGATCACGAGCGACCAGAACGCGTTGTCGCCGATGAGCCAGAACGGGCTCTCGTTCACGAGGTGCAGGTTGTCGACGAGCAGTTCGTTCAGGAGGCCGGTGTCGCGCTGGAAGATGAACTTCCAGGTGATGATGCCCGCGTAGGCCGGGATGGCGTAGGGGATGAGGAACAGGGTGCGGAGCGCCCCGCGCCCGCGGAACTTCTTCTGCAGCACGATCGAGGCGGCCATGCCGAAGAGCCACGAGAACCCGACCGTGAGGATGGTGAACACCATCGTGATGCCGAACGACTGCGCGAGCTGTGCGCCGAGCGGGTTCGAGAAATCGAGCGCGATCGTGTAGTTGTTCAGGCCGACGAATGGGGCCTGCAACCAGTTCGTGATGTAGAACTGCGTGAGCTCGATGAAGCTCATCCACACGCCCACCACCATCGGGATGACGTGCACGAGCAGTTCGAACAGGATGGCGGGGATGATGAGCAGGTAGGGGGTGATCCGCCCCCAGGAAAGGCGTCGCCGCCGGGGCGGCGGTGCGCCGGTCGCGAGGCGCGGCGCCGTCGACGCGGCCTCGATTTCGATCAGCGTGCTGGACATTCGATCTCCTCTGCAGGGGCGCCGCCCCGGCCCGAGCGGTCGGGGCCGGAGCGGCGCCGTGGTGCCGGTGGGGATGGCGCCGGTCGGAACCGGCGCCATCCGGATCAGCTCGTGGCCATCTTCTGCTGGGCCTCCTGCAGCATGGCCTTGATGTCGTCGTCGGTGATCGTGCTCCCGGTCGCGGCCTTGCCGAAGAGGCCGACCACGCCGCCGCCGACGTTCGCCTGGTACGCGGAGACGGTCGGCACCTGCGACATCGGGATGGCGTTGTCGGCGAGGATCTGCGTCCACATGTCCATGAGCTCGGGGTAGTCCGCGTAGGCCGACGCCGGCACGTCCTTGATGGGCGGCAGCGTGCCGTAGGCCTTGTTCAGGATCTCGGACTCCTCGGGGCTCGTCATGAACTTGACGAACTCGAGCGCGGCCTCCTTGTTCTTCGTGTTCTTGAACACGGAGATGTTCGTGCCGGCGATGAAGCTGCCGACCGGGTCGCCGCCCTGCGGGGCCGGGATCGGCACGACGCCGTACTGCGACGGGTCCATGCCGTTGGCCTGCAGCGCCGCGACGTTGCCGGTCTGCGCCATGTACATGCCGATCTTGCCGCTCGCGAACTCGGAAGTGGCCTGCGTGCCGTCGGTGAACTGCGCGTTCGACGGGTTCACGACCTTGTCCTTCGACATCAGGTCGATGTACTGACGCACGCCCGCGACGTTCGCGTCGGTCTCGAAGTCGGGCTCGCCCGAACTGTCGAACGGCGAGCCGCCGTCCTGGGCAGTGAAGACGTACTGGAGGTGCATCGCGACGTTCACGGTGCCGGCGGCGGCCACGACGCCCCACGTACCGGCATCGGGGTCGGTGAGCTCCTTGGCGGCGTCGACGAGCTCTTCCCACGTCGTCGGCGGCTCGAGGTTCTTCTCCTCGAAGAGCGCCTTGTTGTAGAAGAGGCCGTAGACCTGGCTGTACAGCGGCAGCGAGGTGGGCGGAACGCCCTCGGGCCCGGTGGACTGCCACGCCGACTCGAGGAACTTGTCCTCACCGCCGATCGCCTCGAGGTCGGCGCCCTCGAACGGCAGGAACGCACCGGTCGTGTTGAGCGTGGTGGCGTTGGTGTTGCCGATGTTGACGACGTCGGGACCCTGTCCGGAGACGGCCGCCGCGAGCGTGTTGTTCGTCATGTCGCTCCACGGCACGACCTCGAGGTCGACCGTGATGCCCGTCTCCTCCTCGAACTTGTCGAGCTCGGGCTGGAGGATCTCGGTGTCTGCATCGAGGCTTGGGCCTTGGTTCGTTGCCCAGTATTTGAGCGTGGTGCCGGCGTACGGCTTGCTGGCGTCGGTCGAGGCCGGGGCCTCGCCGCCAGACGCACAGCCGGCCAGTCCGGCCGCGAGCGCCAGTGCTGCGACGCCTGCTGTGAGGATTCGGATCTTCATTGAGCGAACTCCCTGGGTGAGGTTGGCTTGGGGAGCCGCAGGACTGCTCCCCGTCGAGTGACCCCATTGAAACACTCACAAAAAGTGTTGTCAACTTAACATTTCAGGGACCGATAGCGAGGACTATGTCGCGTAGGGATCGTTTTCTGTTGGAGCGATCCCCCATTTCTCAGCCGGTGAATTCGCCGATCGCCACGAGCAGCACCTGCACCGCGAACACCAGGGCCGGGAGGATGAGCAGGAGCAATACCGATCCGCCGAGCGGAACCAGCGCGCGGCGCAGCGGAGCACCCGGCCGACGCCGCATCCGCACGAGCGCGATACCCGCGAACACGATCGACGTGATCGCCAGAACGACGGCGACAGGGATGAGCAGCGGAATGAACATGATCCCTGCGGTGTGCACGGCGTCGCTCGGGATGACTCGAATGACGAGGGCGAGCACGAAACCGACGCCGAGCACTCCAAGCGCCCAGAGGAAGAGGTCCCGGGCGCGGTCCGCTGGCATGGTCGTCGGCAACTCCTGTCATCTGAGTCACCCTAATCGACGCCGTCGGACTCGACTCCCAGTTCGCGAAGCGGGGCGGATGCACCGACCACCACGCGGCTCAGGAACGCTCGACGCTGATCGAACGAAGCGCGTACTCCCGCACCTGTACGAATCGGGTCGCGGCGCAGGTGGACAGAAGCGGGTCGGAAAGGGCTTCTTCCAGCTCTACGACGACGACACCATCCGCGCCTTCGAGGCGCACCCGCCATCCGTCGCCGCCGGCGGCGGCGGCCCGCCGGCCGCCTCCTCGGCTACCGGCGGAAACGACTCGATCCGGTCGTCGCCGAACATCTCACGCGCGTAGTGCTGGGCAGCCTGCACCGGATGCGACAGCGAACTGCGCCCGCGATATTTCTCCAGCACGATGCGACCGTCGTCGAAGGCGTCGGCGATCCGCACCGGGTCGCCGTCGTCGGCATAGCCGTAGTAGAGGCCGTGCGGAAAGACCACCATCGTTCCGGCGAACCGGTCGCCCCCGAGGTGGGAGCACTCCCACGTCTCCTCCGGGCGCGCCTCGGCGAGCGCTGCGACCACACGCCGACCGCGTACCGCGCAGCACTGGTCGTGACGGGCATGGGTGCAGACGCAGTAGAGCGGCCGCGACGACGGGACCCCCGTCGAACCATCGAGCGGCACCTCGAGGAGGGCCGCGGCATCCGACACCTCGCCCCACCGCACGCTCTCGTGACCCGGCCGCGAGTCGACGATCGCCCACCGCTGCGTCGTCGGAGTGATGCGGCGGCCCGTGCGACGGATCGCGAGCGGTCGCATGCCGGCGCCCTCGATGCGCCGCACCAGGGCGCGTCCGAGCTCGCGGTCGAACGGCTCGTCGAGCAGGGCATTCCGGCCCCAGCTCGCCGCCACCTCGATGAGGAACCAGCGCTCCCCGCGCGGCGCGGTGCCGACGAGCGGGTCGCCCCGCTCGCGAGCGCGATCGCTGCACGGTGCCCAGTGCTCGGCGGCCAGGGTCACGCGGGCGCCACCGCCAGACCCTCGCGCACGAGCCTGCGCACCACCACGACGGCACTCTCGGAGTCGAGACCCGGGAGCTCCCCCGGCGTGACGACGTCGCCGGTGGCGAGTCGGCGCACGGCCTGCTCCGCCTCGACCGGCAGCGAGAGCGTCTTGGTGCGTGTCACGATGCGGACCCGGTCGTCGACCGTCACGATGCGCACCCGCAGCGACCTGCGCCACCGCACCGGGGTGGACGCGTCGAGCGTCGCGAGCGCGTCGAGCGTCGCGAGAGGAGCGACCGGCTCGGGGCGCGTGTCGGCGTCGAAGCGACTGCTGAGGATGGCGGCCGGCCGCGAGGCATCCGTCTGCTTCAGCGTCTCGATGAGCGCCTGCACGGTCTGCTCGACGATCGGCGTGAGGGCCTCGGAGTCGCGCAGGTCGACGCCGAGCGGCAGCGACGCGCGCAAGGCGGCGCTGTCGCCGACCTGACCGAGCAGCGCCTCGACGATGTCGGCACGGGTGTAGGCCGAAATGCCCACGGTCAGGTGCACGGATGTCGCGCCGAGCGCCGTCGCCGAGTGAATCCATCCGCGCGGAAGGTACAGGGCGTCGCCCGGCCGCAGCACCGCGTCGATCACCGGCTCGTGCGTGGCCGCGCGGGCGACCGCGGCGCGGTGCTCGTCCCACGGCTGCGTACGCAGCGGATCGACGAGCACGGGCGCGTGGATGCGCCAGTGCTTCTCGCCCGAGATCTGCAGAACGAAGACGTCGTGGGTGTCGAAGTGAGCGTCGAACCCTCGCGACGATGGCGGGGTCACGTACGCGTTCACCTGTGCCGGGTGGCCGACATCGTCGACGAGCGCACGCGTGAAGTCGATGATCGGCGGCCACAGCCGATGCAGTCCCTGCAGCACGATGGTCGCACCGCCGGCGAACTCCGCGAGTACCTTCTCGCTCGAGACCTGATCGGCGATCTCTGCGCCGAAACCACCCGATGCGGTGTACGCGGATGCCGCGAGCACCGAGCCCTCGTACGCCATCCGGATGAACGGGGTGCGCACTCCTCGGCGAGAGACGAGTTCGTCGACGGCTTCGGCCGAGAACAGGTCATCGAACCCGACAGCGAGGTCGTCTGCGGTGGAGAGGAGCGGCTCGCGACCCCAGTAACGATCGGCGAACTCGTCGGCCGGGACCCGGATGCAGCGGGAGAGTGCAGGCCGGCTACCCGGCCCGCGCTCCGCGCCGGTCACTACTGCGGAACCGTCGGCGCCGCCGTCATGGCCGCGGGGATTGGCTCCGCCGTCGGCGGTACCTTCGCCCTCGTCGGCAGAACCGTCGGCACCGCCGTCGTGTCCTTCGGGGTTGGCTCCGCCGTCGGCGGTTCCCTCCCCCTCAGCGGCGGATCCGTCTGCACCGCCGTCGTGACCGCCGGGGTTGGCTCCGCCGTCGGCGGGACCCTCTTCGTCAGCACCCGGCTCGAGGGTGATGTCGTCGTCGTTGATCGTCATAGGATTCCCTCCTCCTCTCGTTGCGTCCTCGTTCAGCGTAACGAGAGGCATGGGCCGATGCGATGGGTTTCCGGGATCCCGCCGGCCCCGCTTCGCACTCGCGGCCACCCACGCTCGCGATTCGCCAACGAAGGTCTGGTCTTTGTCGGCGGTTTCCGGAACCATGGGCGCATGGATGTCACCGACTGGCTGCTCGATTCCGATCCATCCCTCCGCTGGCAGGTCATGAACGACCTGCTCGATTCACCCGCCGACGCCGTCACGGCCGAGCGCTCCCGTGTCGCCACCGAGGGCTGGGGCGCCCGACTTCTCGCCCTGCAGACCGACGACGGCTACTGGAGCGGCGACGAGTACGGCATGGAGGGTGAGCGCACGAGCGTCTTCTGGACGCTGCATTCGCTTCGCCGGCTGGGCATCGATCCCGATGCCCCGCAGACCCGATCGGCCGTCGTCCGCACTCGCGACGGCGTGACCTGGCGCTATTGGGACTTGCGGCCGTTCTTCCACGGCGAGGTCGAGCCCTGCATCAACGGCGGCGTCCTCGCGCTCGGCGCGTACTTCGGCGTGCTCGGCGACGGCAGCGACCGCCTCATCGGGCTCCTTCTCGATGAGCAGCTCGACGACGGCGGGTGGAACTGCGATGCTCCCGATTCGCAGGTGTCGTCGTTCGACACGACGCTCTGCGTGGTCGAGGGGCTGCTGGCATACGAGCAGGCGGTCGGCGACGTCCCGCCGGCCATCACCGAGGCCCGTCGACGCGGTGAGGAGTACCTGCTGCAGCGCAGCCTGTTCCGCCGACGGTCGACCGGCGAGATCGCACTCCCCCGCTACACGAACTTCTCGTTCCCGCCGTACTGGTTCTACGACGTGCTCCGGGCGCTCGACTACTTCCGCTCCACGGGCGATCAGCCCGACCCGCGCCTGGCCGACGCGATCGACATGGTGCTCGCGAAGCGCGGCGAAGACGGGCGCTGGCTGGCCGGAGTGACCTGGCCAGGCGACGTCTACTTCGCCCTCGACGCCGCCGAAGGTGAGCCCAGCAAGTGGAACACCCTTCGTGCGCTGCGGGTGCTGCGCTGGTACGAGGCTGCGTCGATCGCCCACACTGAACCTGACCACGTCGAGGCTCACTGACCTCGACCTGCGCCGCGCGCGGTTCAGGCGATCAGGAATCGCGAGATGAGCCCGTCGGTCAGCTGGAACGTGAAGGTCCCCGGCCCGGTGTAGCCGTTGCCCGACACCGTCAACGTCACGATGTACTGACCGTCGATCCTTCCCTGCCGGATGCCGTGCACGGTGAAGTGCGCCTGCTTGCCGATGTTGTCGGTCTCGTTCCAGCTCGCGACGCCATCGTGGCCGTGGAACTCGCGTCCCCAGTCGTTCAGGTAGGCGTCGGCCGTGAAGGCGGCGACGAACCCGGCGGAATCGCCGCGGTTGGTCGTGTCGACGAAGGCTCTGATCGCCGGCGGCATGGTGAGCTCGGACATGGTCGCTACTCTACTTCCGTGCCTTCCGAACCCCATCGCCTCGACCGAACCACGGCGCGACGCATCGCGTTCGGGCGCAGCTGCTCGATGCATCCCGTCCGACCGACCTGATCGACGTCGTGCGCCGGCTCACCCTGCTGCAAGTCGACCCGACCGCCGCCATAGCTCCGAATGCCGACCTCGTCGCCTGGAGCCGACTCGGCTCCGCCTACCGACCGGCCGATCTGGTGCACGCCCTCGAGCAGGAGCGCAGCCTCTTCGAGTTCGACGCGCTCATCCGACCGATGGAGGACCTCGGCCTCTACCGGGCGGACATGGCGACGTGGCCGCAATGGCAGCGGACGCGCGAGTGGCTCGACGTGAACGAGGCCTTCCGCCGCGACATCCTGAACCGACTGGGCGACGCGCCCGGACCGCTGCTCTCTCGCGACATCCCCGACACGAGCGTCGTGCCGTGGAAGTCCTCCGGCTGGACCCACAACCGCAACGTCGGCCAGATGCTCGAGTGCATGATGCTGCGTGGCGAGATCGCGATCGCCGCGCGACGCGGACGCGAACGCCTGTGGGATCTCGCCGACCGCGTCTATCCGCTGCACCAGCCGGTGCTCCCGGCCGACGAGGCCCGCAGCGTCCGCAACGAGCGTCGCCTCACCGCGCTCGGCATCGCCCGCGAGAAGAGCACGGCCATGCCGCTCGAACCGATCGACGTCGGCCAGGCCGGCGAGCCCGCCGTCGTCGAGGGCGTGCCCGGTGTCTGGCGCGTCGACCCCGCCGCACTCGGCCAGCCGTTCACCGGCCGCACCGCGCTGCTCTCCCCATTCGACCGGCTGACCTACGACCGCGTGCGGGCGCAGCAGCTCTTCGACTTCGAGTACGTGCTCGAGATGTACAAGCCCGCCGCGAAACGTCGCTGGGGCTACTTCGCGCTGCCGATCCTCCACGGCGACCGCCTCGTCGGCAAGCTCGATGCATCCGCCGATCGCAAAGCCGGCACGCTCACCGTGAACGCGATCCACGAGGACGTGCCGTTCGGCCGCGACATCCGACTCGCCGTGCACGACGAGGTGCAGAGCCTCGCGCACTGGCTGCAACTCGAAGCCCGCATGTGAATGAGCAGAGCGGATGCCCCGGCATCCGCTCTCGCCGCCTCGCCTACGTCAACGCGATCGCAGCCTCTGCCGTGGCGACGCGGAAGCTGAACGTCTCTTCGAGATAGAGGCCGACTGTCTCAGCGTCGTGCGTCGCGTAGCCGATCGAGAGGTCCTCGCCGGATTCGAAGATGTAGTCGCCCCCGCGCAGACTGAGCACGACGGCACCATCCACGCCCGGCGTCCACTCGATCGGTCCGTCGAGGATGCGCTGAAGGTGGTGGATCAGGGAGCTGCCGCCTGCATCGTTGCCACCGAGCACGTTCACCCAGGCATCGCGATCGAGCGCGAGGCCATATGGGCCCCCGACCCCGGCGTCCTTGAGGACGGCGACCGCCACCGCCACCTGCTGGGCGAACCGAGCGGAGTCCTCGGTCCGAGAGATGGGCGTGTGCGGAGTCGCCTGGGTGATGCCGGTCATGCCGACGGCATCCCAGCCGTTGAACACGGCTGCGTTCTCGACCATCGCCATGCGGAGCGCGGCCCGGTCGAGTGCGGAGAGATCGACATCGACCGCGCCGCGCTCGCGGCTGTCGAGTTCGGCGCGGTCGAGCGTGAAGACGGCACGCACCTCGGCGAGCGCGAGCACGGTCCTCGTGCGCGCCATGACTGCATCGGCCGGCGCGGCGACGACCGGCCCCACGCGGCCGAGGTTCGTGGCCGAATGGTCCCAGCCGAAGGGTCCGGTGAAGTCGACGAGCTTTCGCGCCCCCAGCGCGACGGAAAGTCGTGCGGTCGCCTCCTCGTCGAGGTAGGTCCAGCCGTCGTCGGTGATCGGGGCGAGTTCGCGGAGCAGGTGGTTTGACATCATCATCATTGCCTTTCCCTCGAGGGAAGATTCAGGGAGCCGATCCCCAGGGACGTGTCGCCCGCGCCTTCGGTCGTACTCGGCTCCGCTGAGGCGACATCGGTGGCGACGTCGGTGGCGACGTCGGTGGCGACGTCGGTGGCGTCGTCGGTGGCGAGCGAGTCGAGACCGGAGAGCACGCTGAATGGGGGCGCGAAGAAGGTCGTCCCCGTGAGCGGCGTCGAGAAGTCGAGCAGCCGGTCGTGGTCACCCGGGGGGTCGCCGATGAACATCCGCTGCAGCATCCGCTCGATCACCCAGAGATTTCGGGCGTAGCCGATGAAGTACGTGCCGAACTCGCCTTGACCGGGGCGGCCGAAGGGCATGTTGTCGCGCAGGATGTCGTGCTCCACGCCGTTCTCATCGGTGATCGTCGTGAGGGTCTTGTGCGACTTCTGGCCGGACACCGCGTCGTCGAGCTCCACGTCGTCGAGCTTCGTTCGACCGATGATCGCCTCTTGCTCGCCGGTGTCCAACGCCTGCCAAGCCCTGATCGGATGCGTGTACTTCTGCACCACCACGTAGCTTCCACCGGCGAAGGCAGGATCCTCATCGCCGACCAAGGACGATGCCGGCAGATCGAGCCCGAGCGGGTTCGCCGTGCCGTCGACGAAGCCGAGAAGGTCTCGCGTGTCGAAGTAGCGGAAGCCCTGGACCTCGTCGGCGACCGTCACCGCGCCGCCGAGCCTGTTCAACAGCAGGCGCTCGAACTCGAAGCAGAGGTCTTCGCGCTCGGCGCGGATATGGAACAGCAGATCTCCGGGAGTCGAGATGGCCGTATGGACACTGCCGCTGATCGGGCGGAACGGATGCAGCTCCGCCGGCGGTTCTCGCCCGATCAGGTTGCTCCACGCATCGCTCCCGATTCCGACGTTGCACGACAGCCTGCCGTTCAGGTCACGGAATCCGACCGTCTTGATCAACCCGTCGAGATCCGCGAGGACCGACCGAATGACGTCGACGGCGTCATCCGCATCGCTGACCATCAGCACGAGGAAGACGGCGGATCGGCTCAACGGCGCGTCGATGGTCTGCGGTGCGATCGGCACCCGATCGAACGAACCGCCCCCGACCATCGTCATGCTCCGGCCCTCCCACGTCGCGACGAACACGGAATCGCACTCTCGGCATTCCTGAGCATGTCTCACGTTATCGCAGCGGAGTTCGGCTCTGCGCGGGCTCGGCCCCATCAATCACCACATGTGGTGATGCGTGGTCATCACATCGCCTTCTACCGTTCGATCAGGCCGACGACAGCTCATCAATCCGCAAAGGAGAACGACATGACCGCCGATATCCAACCCAGAGCAGCAACGAAACGAGTCCCGATGGACTCGCTGCGAAAGACCGCGCTCGTCGCGGGCGTGTTCTACCTCATCACCTTCGTCTCGATCCCGACCCTCGCTCTCTACGGTCCGGTCCGAACCGACGCGAACTACATCGCCGGCGCGGCCCCGACACAGCCATCATCTTCGGCGGCGTCCTGGAGATGATCGTCGCCCTCGCCTGCATCGGCACCGGCGTCGCGCTGTACCCGGTGATCAAGCGGCAGAACGAAGGGGTCGCGCTGGGCTTCGTCAGCGTGCGGGTCCTGGAAGCTGCCACCATCGTCGCCGGCGTCGTGAGCCTCCTGTCGGTCGTGACCCTGCGGCAGGCCGGAGCCGGAGAAGATGCGCTCGTCACCGGCCAGGCGCTGGTCGCCCTGCATACCTGGACGACGCTCCTCGGACAAGGCTTCCTGCCGGCCATGAACGCCCTGTTGCTGGGCTACCTGATGTACAAGTCGCGCTTGGTGCCGCGGGTTCTTCCCGTGCTGGGCTTCATCGGTGCGCCCCTGCTCGTCGCTTCCGTTGTCGGCACGATGTTCGGCCTCTGGGGACCAGTGTCCGTGCTGTCCGGAATCGGCGCACTCCTGATCGCGGCGTGGGAGTTCTCGCTGGGTGTCTATCTCATCGTCAAGGGCTTCAAGCCCTCGCCCATCACGGTCGCATCGCGCTGAGGAGCTTCGCCGAGGCGGGCATAACGTTCGTGCTCCACGTTGTTGATGAGAAGAGTTATCACAACTGGAGGAATCATGAAGGTCCGCGCATCCATCAAGTCGCTGAAGGCCCAGACGGGAGCGCAGGTCGTGCGCCGTCACGGCAAGGTCTACGTCATCAACCCCCGCAACCCGCGATTCAAGGGTCACCAGGGCTGAGCGCCCCTGCGGCACGGTCGGCGGGCCCGCACCGGCGGGCCCGGCATCCGATTCCACGGGCCGGGATCGACTAGGTTCGATCGCACAGCCTGTAGGAAATGAGAGCCATGCCGATCCAGCACACCGTCGTCTTCCGACTCGCGCACGCCGATGCGTCGCCTGAGGAGCAGAACTTCCTCGACGCCGGGCGGCGCGAGTTGACCTCGATCCCCGGAGTCCGTGACTTCACGGTGAGCCGACAGGTCAGCCAGAAGAGCGAGTACGCGTTCCAGTTCTCGATGGTCTTCGACGACCAGGCCGCATACGACGGCTACAACGTGCATCCGACGCATGTGGCGTTCGTGTCCGACCGGTGGAACCGCGAGGTGGTCGACTTCCAGGAGTACGACTTCATCTCGGTCTGAGCTTTCAGTCGGAGTCCTGCACGACGCGCTTCAGTCGGAGTCCTGCACGAGGCGCCGCAGCAATGCGGCGAGCGTCGCCTGCTCCTCGCGGGTGAGGCCGCGCAGTGCCTCAGCCTCACGGTGTGCGAGTCGCCGCATGGCCTCGTCCACACGCGTCACCCCATCGGGTGCGAGGCGAACGAGCACACTGCGCCCGTCACGCGGGTTCGGGAGTCGCTCCACGAGGCCGCGACGCACGAGGTTGTCGAGTCGATTCGTCATCGCCGCGCTGCCGATCATCGTGGCCTCGATCAGTTGGGCGGGGTTGAGCTCATGGGGAGGCTCCGCTCGCCGGAGCACCGCAAGCACGTCGAACTCCCACGCCGCGAGCCCTGCACCGCTGAAGGCGCTCGTGCGCAGCCGCGCGAGTCGGTTCGACACACGCCGGAGCCGCGACATCACGTCGAGTGGCGTCAAGTCGGTATCGGGGAGTCGGCGTGACCACGCGTCGATCATGAGGTCGACCTCGTCATCGCGATCACTCGTGCTGGGTGGCATATCGCCACGGTATCCCGTGCTCGTCAGCTGACGTCTGCAGCGCTCGTGAAGAACTCCACCGCGGCCTGCCGGAACACCCGCGACCCCGGCGCGTTGAAGTGGTGCCGGCCCGGCAGTTCGACGAATGTGCCCCGCGGCGTGGCATCCGCAAGCCTTCGCGACCGCTCGAGGATCGCATCGTCGCTGCCGGTGGCGAACAGGATGGGCTGGGTCGGCGGATGCTCCGGATCGGGGTCCGCGTCGCCCAGGCGCATGCCCTCGGCGAGCGCGAGGAGCGCGCGCAGGTCGTTGCCCGCTACGCGCTCGGCGACGGCGACGTAGTTGCGCGTCACCGGATCGTCGACCGGCGTGCCGTCCTCCACGTAGGCGCGTACCTGCTCGATCCGCAGTCGGGCGAGTGGGCGCCCGTCGGGGATGCCGCCGAGCACCGCGCGCTCGATGCGGTCGGGCACCTGCACCGCGACCTGCCAGCCGACCCGCGCGCCGAGCGAGTACCCCGCGAGATGCACGGTGTCGAGCAGATAGGTGTCGAGCACGCTGACGAGGTCGTCGACGAGTGCGTCCATGCCATACGCGGATGCCTCGTGCGGCTTGTCGCTCGCGCCGTGGCCGCGCTGGTCGACCCCGAGCACGCGGAATCCCGCGCGCGTGAGGCCGCGCACCCAGCCGGTGTCGACCCAGTTGTCGCGGCAGCTCGACGCGAACCCGTGCACGCACAGCACCGTCGGGGCATCCTCGTCGCCCCACAGGTAGGTGGCGATGCGGCGCCCGTCGGCCGACATCACGTACTGCGGCGACGGCATCTCCGTCAGGGCTGGAGCGGAGGCGTTCATGGCAGCCATTCTTCCGGTTGCCACGGCGCGCGCGAGCGACGCGGCTCGTCAGCCTTGGAAATCCTCGGGATCCACGTCATCGAGGAACTGCTTGAATTCGTCGACCTCCGCCTCATCGTCGTCATCGCGCGGCTCGGCCATCTCGGCGGGGATCCCCTCCTGGTCCAGCACCTCGTCGGCGACGAAGAGCGGCGACTCCGTGCGCACGGCGAGCGCGATCGCGTCTGACGGGCGCGCATCGACGACATACGGGCCCGACAGCGAGCTGAGCGCGATCTCGGCGTAGAAGGTGCCCTCATCGATGCGGGTCACCTCGACGCGCTCGACCTCGGCGCCCAGGGTGTCGAGCAGCAGCTTCATGAGGTCGTGCGACAGCGGACGCGGCGCCCGCTCACCCGAGATGGCGATGAGGATGGATGTCCCCTCCTGCTCGCCGATCGAGATCGGCAGCACGCGCCCGACGCCCGGCCCCTCGAGCAGCGGTTTCAACAGGACGATGTGCTGCCCCGTAGCACCGAGCGCAACGCCGAGGACGCGAACCTGGACCATAGCGCCTCCCGTCAGACCATCGGGCGTGGATACTCCATCGTAGGACTGGGTACTCGACGCCAAGCGAGCGATGCTCAGGTGCCGTCGTCGGTCGGATCCTTCTCGTAGAGCTCGTCCAGCACCACGGCCGCATCTCGATTGCCACCCGCCGCGAGTCGTCGGAGCTCGTCGAGGTCGCCCGTTTCAGTCGCACGCTGCACTCGCTGCTCCATCGCGTCCGTGCTGCCGCTCTCCGCGATCAGCTGCAGCTCGTACGCGTCGGCCCGCTCACCGGCCAACTCCACCAGCTCAGCGGCCGCGTCGTCGTCGCCTCGTGCGGCTTGTTCCCGCAGGTACGCGAGCTCGGCATCCGACATGACGCCCCCTTCGTTGCCTCGACGGGGCCAATGTAGCGCTCGGCGGCCCGGGCCGCATCGGGTGTTTCGAGAGTCCGGCACGACGTCGCTTCTGACGGTGGCCGCTGGCAGACTCGTGTCATGACCACGAGGATCGGCACTCCGGGCGGCACCCCCGAGCGGCCCGCCGTCTTCTTCTCCGGGCCCGAGGAGTTCCGCGCCTGGCTCGAGGCGAACCACGACACCGAGCCCGAACTGTGGATGGGCCTCTTCAAGAGGCATGTGCCCGACCGCGGGCTGACCTGGGAAGAGGCGGTGCCCGAAGCGTTGTGCTTCGGATGGATCGACTCGGTGTCCCAGCGCATCGACGACGATTCGCGCCGCCAGCGCTGGACGCCGCGCAAGTCGTCGAGCAACTGGTCGAGCGTGAACATCGCGCTCGTCGAGAGGCTCACCGCCGAGGGGCGCATGCATCCCGCCGGCGTGGCCGCGTTCGAGCGGCGGCGCGACGACCGGTCGGGCGTGTACTCGCACGAGAACCCCGTCAACGAGCTGCCGCCCGAGGCAGCGGCTCGATTGGCGACGGATGCCGCGGCATCCGCCTTCTGGCATGCGGCGACCGCCACCTACCGCCGTCAGGCCACCCACTGGGTGCTCACGGCCAAGCAGGAGGCCACGCGCGAACGACGACTCTCGCAGCTCATCGAGGACAGCGCAGCCGGTCGGGTGGTGCCCTTCCAACGGTACGGCGAGACCCCGAAGTGGGTGGAGCGGGCCGCCGCGGCGGCGCGGGCTGCGGCATCCGGCTCCGTGGGCGGCTGACTGTCAGACCGTCGCGGCCCGCGTACGCAAGCGTTCTGTAGGCCGTTCACGCCGAACTGGGTAGTCTGAGGGCACGGGTCGCCGGGCGGATCTCGGGAACGAGACGGCTACGTGGACCCAGCGGGCAACCTTCGAACCAAACGCCCGAACGGAGCGGCCACCGATGTCCTGGGATGACGATTCCTACGCCGACGACAACGGCGAGCGTCTCCGCGCCCGGGTGAAGGCGCCCGCCAGGTGGTGGCACGTCGCCCGCCGGGTTGCGGGGTATGCGGGCCTCGTGGCAGGAGTCGTCGCCTTGGCGGCCGGAGCGGTCTACGCGGTCACCGCGGTTGGGCTCGCAGCGAAGCCCGCCGGATTCGAGGCGCCGACCGTGAAGGGCCCGAGCGTCGCGCTGCCACCCTTGGTCTCGCCGCCCGAACACGTCGAGGCGCCGGGCGAAGATCTCGAGACGACGCAGGAGCCGTCGGCGCTGTCAGGCTCGGGAGTGTCGTCGATTCCCCAGATCGATCCCGAGTGGACGTCGCGTATCGCTGCGGCCACGGGAATTCCGGTACGCGCGCTGTCCGCCTATGCGTTCGCGCACGTCTCGATCGCCGCGGATCAGCCCGACTGCGGCCTCGACTGGACGACCATCGCCGCGATCGGTGGGATCGAGTCGGACCACGGGAGCCATGGCGATGCGATCCTCGACGAGAACGGCTACGCCCTGCCGGCGATCATCGGCCCGGCACTCGATGGCGACGGCCTCGCTGAGATCGAGGACACCGACGGCGGCGTCCTCGACGGTGACGCCGAGTGGGACCGGGCGGTCGGGCCGATGCAGTTCATCCCCTCGACCTGGGCCGAGTGGGCGATCGATGCGAACGGTGACGATGTCGCCGACCCGAATCAGATCGACGACGCCGCTCAGGCTGCGGCACTGTACCTGTGCGCGTCGGGGCCGATGACCAGCCCGGAAGGGTGGCGGGCGGCGGTGTTCTCGTACAACCACGACAATGACTACGTCGACAGGGTCGCGACGCTCGCGAACGAGTACGCGGCGGCAGCCGGGTAACGCGCTATCCGCCTGACTGCCCGATGCTCAACCATCCCCCGGGCTCGTCGGTTCGCGCCGATGCGCCCTTCGCGGCCGATCCGGAATCGCCCTTCATCGCCCGCAGCTGCCGGTCGATATCCGCTTGCGCCGAGATCGCGGCGAGCTGCCGTTCGATGTCGGCGTCGGGTGTGGCGGTGAGGTCGGTCAAGGCGCCGCTGGCGAGCAGCTCGTCGGTCGCGGCCGCCCGCGCCTGCATCTGGGCGACGCGGTCGCGCGCGCGGTCGAGGCTCGAGCCGACGTCTTCGATCGTGGAGCTGATGCCCGACACAGCCTCGTTCGCCCGCACCTGCGCCTCGGACGCCGTGTAGGTCGCCTTGATCGTCTCCTTCTCGATGCGGAAGGCGGCGACCTGATCGGTGAGGCGACGCTCGCGCTCCTGCAGCTGCGCCGTCTGGCGATCGAGGGCGGTGAACTGCCGCTGGAGCTGGCTGACCTGGCCCTCGAGCATTGCGCGGCGCTCGAGCGCGGCGCGGGCGAGGTCCTCCCGACCCTGCGTGAGCGCCTCGGCGGCCTGTGCGCCCAAGCGCTGATAGCGCGCACCCATCTCCTCGCCCTGGAGTTCGATGCGCTTCTTCGCCGTCGCCACCTCCGCGACGGCCTTCCGGACCTGCTGGAGAAGCTTCACCTGCTGGTCGTAGCTGTCGTCGAGCGTCTCGCGCGGGTCCTCGACCCTGTCGAGCGCCTTCGAGGTCTTGCTCCGGAAGATCGTCTTCATCCGCGACGTGTTGTTGCTCATGGCCGATTCTCCTCATTTCGAACGGTGGAAGCGCTGGTTGGTGGCGCGGCCGCCGCGGCGTGACCGTCACGCCGGTTGAGCGCCTGAAGTTCCTGGATGCCCGCGTACAGCGCCGCCACCTCGCGTTCGACATCCGAGCCGAGCGCCGAGAGCGCGTCATCGGTCGATCCGGAGAGCCCGGATGCCACGGCCGTGCGCACCCCTCGCACCAGTCCCTCGACCTGCTCGACGCGACGACTGGCCGCTGGAAGCTCCGAGGTGAGCGCCGCGGCATCCGTCTCGCTCTCCATCAACCTCAGCTGCAGGTCGAGAGTCGCTGCCTCCTCGCTGAGCCGGCGGAAGAGTCGCGGCAACTCGCCTCGGGGTCCGCTGCCGCCGGCCGAGAGGTCGATGGCGGCCTGCCCGCTGCGAAGCGAAGCGTCGAGCCGCACTCGAAGGGTCAGCACGGTGCGCTGCGGGCCTCTGCTCACGCGCGCACGAGCTCGCAGCGCTGCGCCACCGACCGAACGATTGTTCCGAATACGCCGATAGACCGAGCGCAGGATGAGCACGATCGTCACCATGACGCAGATCGAGAGGAGCACGATGCCCCCGAGCAGGATCAGCACCGCTTCAATGCCGGTCACCAGCATCACCCCCTGCTCACTCGACGCCCGCGGCGAGACGCGATATAACGCGATCTGTCGCCAAGATACGCCCGATTCGCCTCGAGCGGCAGCCTTTGCGCCAGATTCGCAGGTGGTGCGAAGGCGTCAGGGGCGCAGCCGACGTCAGCTGCGCTGCGTGAAGAACTCCACGGCGGCCTGCCGGAACACCATCGACCCCCGCGTTGAAGTGGTGCCGATCTGGCGTGCCACTGCCATCGTCGAACTGGGCGCCGGCGGCGCACTGCGGCCGCGGCATCCCGAGGGATACCGCGACCGCAGCCGTGCGAGAGGCCGGATCAGCGCGGAGCGGTCACCGTCGTGCTGCTGTAGTTCTGTCCGTTCCCGTCGGGGCGGTAGTTCTTCTCGACGTTCCCGGCCGAGTCGACCGAGAACCAGCGGATCTCGGTGCCGACAGGCACGGCGAGCACCTCGGCGCCCTCCCGGATGCCGGCCGTGCCGTAGAGGGTCGACTCGTAGGTGGGATTCGATCCGTCGAGGGTGTAGAACACCGCCGCCGGCTCGGATACCTCGAACGTGATGTCTGCCATGCCCGGCTGGTTGCTCGTCGACACAGTGACCGAGCTCGTCGGCCGCTGCTTGTCCTTGTCGAAGTCGTACGCCACGCGCATGAGCTCGATCAACCCGTTGGCGAACTCCTGCGACTCGGCGTGCGCCGACGCGCCGTTCGGGTCCTCGTCGGTGAACGGAGGCTGGAATTGCGTTCCGACCTCGAAGTTCCATGCATAGACCCCGTGCTTGTACCAGAGCATGTCACCGGAGTTTCCGGCCGCGGAGTACAGCACATCGGAAATCGGACCCGTTCGCGCCGGCGTCACCGACATGCCGCGGTAGCGCTTGATCTCGGAGAGGATCCTCGCGGAAGCGCCCCAGAAGTAGGACTCCTCCTCGAGCGTCGGACGCGGCGACGAGTACCGATCCGGCGTGGTGTAGGCGCCCGGCGACCACATGAAGTAGTTGCCCGAGCTGTGCAGGTTCATCGCGAACTTGATGTTCGGGTTCGCGCCGGCGATCCAGTCGATGTTCGCGCTCTCGGGCTCGCTCAGCTCGGCCGGACCCGCGTAGGTGCCGCTGGTGCACGATGCGGACGCCCCGCTGTAACCGTCGAACAGGCTGTAGGTGTCGTAATTGCGGTTGTTGTCCACGCCCCAGCTCGTGCGGGCGAGGAAGTCGGCGTTGCCGTTGCGCTCGCAGTAGTTGGTCATGTTCTTGCGCTGCGATGCGAAGTCGTAGAACGAGAAATGACCACCGTCGGGGTTGACGGACGGGACGATCCAGATGTCCAGGTTGTTCACGAGCTGCTTCGTGTCGGCGTCCTGTGCGTAGTTGCGCAGAAGCCGTTCAGCCGACTCGATCGCCACCAGCGGCGGGACCCACTCGCGCGCGTGCTCCTGGGCGTAGGCCAGTACACCCGGCTTCGATCCGTCTCGAGTCGTGCCGATTCGGATCGCGTACACCGGGTGCGGGTCCCGCGAAACGGTCTCAGGCGCGGAGAGTCCATCGCTCAGCGCGGCCGAGGTGGGTGCGACGACACCGGCTCCGGCGTTGCCCCGGTAGGTGTAGGCGACGATCAACGCGGATGCCTCGGGCGAGGCGTTGAGCGCGGCGACCACCTGTGCCGCGGTGCTCGTGACCGTGCCAGCGGAGTCCGTGGCCAGCGACACTGCGATGCTCGTGCCGTCGACCGCGACCGACAGGGGCGCATCGGCGGTTCCGGGGCCGGTCAGCGCGACGGTGATCTCGTTGCCGCCCTCGTGCCCCCAAGCCAAGGAGTCGATCGCGACGCGACTCGCGTTGCTGCTGCCGAGGACCGCCTGGGCGTGGCGCCGGTAGCCATTGGTCTGGTTCGGCAGCTCGACGATCTCGGCGATCTGGGGGAACTCGGCCGCCAAGGCCTGGATCCGGTCGTAGAGCTCGGTCGGCGTGAGGTACGACGTGATGAAGTCGGTCTGATAGTTCGGACCCCCTGTCGCGTCGCCATCGATCGGGAGCCAGTCGTTGACCTTGGCGGTGACGACATCACCGGTCGGGCTGGTGATCCGGATCTGGTCGGGCCGCGAGTCGACCGTGGCGGCACCGCGGTGATACAGGTACACGCCGGCGTCGACGAAGCGGCTGATGTTCTGCGTGCCGCCGGAGCCGATCTCGGTGCCCGGTCCGCTGTCGCGTTCGACGATCAGCTGGGAGGCATCCGTCTGGCCGTTCGCCCACTTCGCCTCGACCGAGAGATACCCCACTCCGAACGAGGTGTAGTAGTCGGCGCGGATGATCTTGACGTCGGCGACCGCTGAAGCCTCTGAAGCTGCGGCGAACTGCTCGTTCTCGTCGACCGCGGAATCGATGGTCGCATCGCGCTCGGCGAGGACCGCCTCGGTGTCCTCGTCATCAAACAGGGTGTCGCCGACGGCGAACCCGCGCGCCCGCAGCGCATCGACCTCGCCGGCGCTGATCACCGCATGCGCGGTGAGCGTTCCATCGGGATTCAAGTGGGCGGCGTGATCGAGGTCGACCCCGGTGTCGACCAGTCGGTCGAGTTCGGTGTGGTCCGCCAGTGTCACCTCGATGACGCTGACCTGCTCATCGGCGTCGCGCGTGAGCTCGGGCAACGGCTCCGTGCCAGCCGCGGATCCGATCGGCGTCACCGTGGTCAATGCGAGCGCCAGGAGCGCGGCCAAGGCGACCGACCCCCCGAGTACTCTCGTTTTTCTCACCTTATACATCAGGCATTTCCTCCTTGTTGTGGTGGCAAATGTCGTGCAGGTTGAAGCCGGAGTCATACGGGGGGTTGATGCGGGGCGTCACTCCGACTGCACCGACCGGCCTCGCGGTTGCGGGGCCGGCCGGTGCATGGCTTCTGTCTAACGGATGGCGACTATGTGCGTCAACAGAATTGAGAAAACGCTTCCCGGGCCGGATTCCGGCCGTCATGCGCTGGTCAGCGGGCGTTCGGCTCGACACGCCCGGTCGCGAGGAGCACAGTGGAAGTGCGACATCCGATCACACTCCTGGTCAGTGCTCGACGAAGGAGCCTCTCATGACCGACACGATCGCGGCGTTCGTCGCGAACCGCCCCGCCGACTACGCCCGCTTCGGGCTGGACCCGACCACGATCGCGCAGTGGGAGGACGGCGCTCGCACCGTCAACCGGCCGGGCACGTATGAGTGGTGGTACTTCGACGCGCACCTCGATGATGGGGCGAAGCTCGTGGTGGTGTTCCAGAACAAGGACGCAGTGAACCCCGACCAGCCCTTGTCGCCGCTGCTGCGGCTGAGCCTCGACCTGCCCGACGGCCGCTCGTTCGAGAAGCTCGTGAACCTGCCGGCCGAATCGTGGGCTGCCGCGACCGACCGGGCCGACGTGCGGCTCGCGGACAACCGGTTCGAGGGCGACCTGCACACCTACCGCATCACGGCCACGGCCGACGAGGTGTCGGTCGACGTGACGCTCACCGGCCAGATCCGCCCCTGGCGGCCGGGCACCGGCCACCTGCTCTTCGGCGCGAACCGTGAGCTCCAGTTCGCATGGCTGCCTGCCGTGCCGCAAGGCGCCGTGACGGGCACCTACACCGTCGACGGTGTGGCGACGCAGATCACCGGTGTCGGGTATCACGACCACAACTGGGGCAACGTGAGCCCGGTGAAGATCATCCACGACTGGTACTGGGCGCGTGGCCAGGCCGGTCCGTACAGCGTCATCGCGTCGTACATCACGTCGGTCGAGAAGTTCGGCAGCCAGCCGATCCCGGTCTTCATGCTCGCGCGCGATGGCAAGATCGTGGCGGATGACGCGTCGCTGGTCAGGTTCGAGGCCGAAGGCGTGTACACCGACGACGTCACCGGCAAGCCGGTGGCATCCGTCACTCGCTACGTCTACGAGCGCGGTGTCGACACGGTCGTGGTCTCGTTCACCCGCGAGCGCGACCTCGTCCGGGCGCACATGGTCGACGAACTGCCGCGCGTGCGGCGTCTCATGGCGAAACTGGCGCGGTTCGACGGCGCGTACCTGCGCTTCGCCGGCCCGATGGCTGTGTCGGTGTTCCGCTCGGGCGAGCAGATCGAGGAGTACGCCGACGACGCCATCTGGGAGCTCATGTACTTCGGGCACGCGAAGCTGCCGGCGGCATCCTGAAGCCCGGGGCATCCTGAAGCCAGAAGTCTCTGCGTCGGCGATCCGGTCAGCACATCGCAGTTCAATCGCCGTCGGATGATGTCGAGGAGAGACGCACGGCGAGGAAGTCCGTCATGAGCGTCAGCATCGAGGCAGTTGTCCAGTACTTCTCCTCGCCGCCCTTGACCGCGATATCTCCGTGCCCGGCGCCCGTGACGAGGTAACGGACGCTGTCCGCGCCGGCGCGCACGAGTGCCCGGTGGAGCAGTTCGGTCTGCACCGGAGAGATGATGCGATCGTCGCTGCCGTGGAAGATCAGGAAGGGCGGCGTCGATGCGCTCACGTAGGTCGTGGGGTCGGCGGCCGTGACGGCGGCAGGATCATCGTCGAGGCTCACCGCGTGTGGTCCGTGCACGTATCGCGCGATCGCGTTCCCCGGCGCGTAGACAGCGTCGATCGTGGCCTGGTCGAAACCGTCGGCGAGTCGGCGCAGGTCGGATGCGCCGAACTTGTCGATGACCGCCTGGATTCGGGCATCGCCGTCGGGGTCGAAGCGGCGGTCGCCGTCGGTCGCCCCGGCGAGCGCCGCGAGGTAGCCGCCGGCGGACTCACCCCAGAGCGCGACCTTCGCCGGGTCGATGTGGAACTCCTCGGCGTTCGCACGCAGGAACCGCACGGCCGCCCTGACATCAGCGAGCCCGTCGAGGTACGTGGCACCGTGACGGGTGGTGCGGTACTCGATGCTCGCGACGACGTAGCCGGCAGCGGCGAGCGCGCGACGCATCCGCCCGCCGGCCACCTTGGGTGACCTGACGAACCCGCCGCCCGGCACGAACACCACGAGCGGATGCGCACCCGCCCCTTCAGGAACCAGGATGTCCGTCCGCAGCACCAGCTCAGCGCCGCCCCTACCGGACCCGTCGTGGCGGGCGAAGGCGCGATTCCGGTGCTGACGCAGCCTTCCGACCCGACCGATCTGCCCCGCGGCATCCGCGGCGATCACGACGCTGTTGTCGGCGTCGTACGGGGCCGGCTGCTTCGAGATCGGAATCGGATGTCGGGTCAGCGCGGCGACCTTCGTCATCAGGGTGGGGATGTTCATGTCGGGCCGGCTGAGGCCGCGTACCTGTTCGCGATCGTCGCGACGTCGTCGACGTACATCGTTGTCGTGGTTGTACGAGAACACCGCCGCCCGCCACCCTTCGGGGTTGGTCATCGATCCGGACGCGCAGAGGTACCGTGCCGTCGTCAGAGCGGCGTCGTCGATCTGGTTCGGGTCCGCCACGTCATCGCCGTTCGCGTTGCTCGCCCATTCGACCCAGGTCGACGGGATGAACTGCATCGGCCCGACCGCTCGATCCCACATGGTGTCGCCGTCGAGCAGCCCACCGTCCGTGTCCCGCCACCTCGTGCCAGGCTCGCGGGCTGGGCGACGTTCGCCGTACTCGTCGGCGTGGGAATCATCGTCCCATGACATCGGTGAGCCGCTCCGCTCGGGCGTTGGTTCAGAGGCTGCCTGTCGGGTCGACCGGCGCGGTCTCGTTCGAGACCCACGTTGCCGACCCGTCCTCAGGCTACGCGCCGCGCTGCGATCCGCAAACCGAGAGAGCGCCGTGGATGCTCTTCGAGCGTCACACTCTCGCATCGGCGAGCCGCATGGTCGCCCCCGCTCGTGCCGCGAACGCTGTGGCGCTGGCCGTGATGGTGTGCCGCATGACCTCGACCGCCGCGGTCGGCGCGACGTCTGCGGGGCGGGCGACACTGATCGTGCGCTCGAGCGTCGGGCCTTCGAGTCGCACCGATCGCAGCCCGGGGCGATCGATGAGCACCATCGCGGGGACGATCGCGACGCCGAGACCGCGCTCGACGAACCGCAGCACCGCGTCCATCTCCGCCCCCTCGAGCACCACCTCGGGCGTGAGATCCGCCTCGCGGAAGGCGGCATCCGTCGCGCTGCGCAGGTCGTAACTCGAGCTGAAGACGATCTGCGGCAGCCCCGCGACATCCGCCAGTTCGATGGTGTCGCGAGTGGTGACCGGCGGTGCGCCGGCCGACGAGATCACCACGAGCTCTTCGACGAGCAGCGGGGTCACCGTGAATCGCTCGGCGGTCGTGCCATCCGACGTGGTGACCAGGGCGAGGTCGAGCTCGCCGCTCGCGAGTTCGTCGAGCAGTCGGCGCGAGCCCTGTTCCGAGAGGTGCAGTTCGATGGCCGGATGCTCCGCGTGGAACGCGCTGAGCACCTCGGCGACGAGGCTGATGCAGAGCGTGGGGGTGGCGCCGAGTCGCACCCGGCCGCGCTCGAGGCCGGCGAGTTCGGCGAGCTCGCGCCTGACCGACTCAGCGTCGGCGAGCATGCGGCGCGCGAGCGGCAGCAGCGACTCGCCTGCGACCGTCAGCGTGCTGCCACCGCGGGCCCGGTGGAACAGCTCGGCGCCGAGATCCTGCTCGAGCGCGGCGATCTGGCGGCTCAGCGAAGGCTGGGCGAGGTACAGCTCCTCGGCGGCACGGGTGAAGTTGCCGAACCGAGCCACCTCCACGAAGCTGCGCAGCTGCTCGAGGTTCACATCGATAGCCTACGCGCATCGTCATCACGATCAATATGCATTGGAGTAATCGGATGACGCTGCCTAGCGTTGAAGCATGAGCACCTCAGGCAGCACCACTTCAGAGCGCCAGATCTCCACGACCGTCCTCGTGATCGGCACCGGCGGATCGGGCCTGCGCGCCGCCATCGAGCTCGCCGAGGCGGGCGTCGACGTGCTCGCGCTCGGCAAGCGCCCCAAGTCCGACGCCCACACCTCGCTCGCAGCCGGCGGCATCAACGCGGCCCTCGCGACGATGGATGCCGACGACAGCTGGCAGCAGCACGCCGCCGACACGCTGAAGGAGAGCTACCTGCTCGCCAACCCGCACACGGTCGAGATCGTCACCTCGGGCGCGGCCCGCGGCATCGAAGACCTCGAGCGCTACGGCATGCCGTTCGCCCGCGAGGACGACGGCCGCATCTCGCAGCGCTTCTTCGGCGCCCACACGTACCGCCGCACGGCGTTCGCGGGCGACTACACGGGCCTCGAGATCCAGCGCACGCTGATCAACCGGGCCGCACAGCTGAACGTGCCGATCCTCGACACGGTCTACGTCACGCGCATCCTCGTGAACGACGACGGCGCGGTCTTCGGCGCCTACGGCTTCGACCTCGAGGATGGCACGCGCTACCTCATCCACGCCGATGCCGTCATCCTCGCCGCCGGCGGCCACAACCGCATCTGGCGTCGCACCTCGTCGCGGCGCGACGAGAACACGGGCGACTCGTTCCGACTCGCCGTCGAGGCGGGCGGACGCCTGCGCGACCCCGAACTCGTGCAGTTCCATCCCTCTGGCATCATCGAGCCCGAGAGCGCGGCCGGCACCCTCATCAGCGAGGCAGCCCGCGGCGAAGGAGGCATCCTCACCAACGCCCTCGGCGAGCGCTTCATGGCCCGCTACGACCCCGAGCGCATGGAGCTCTCCACGCGCGACCGCGTGGCCCTCGCCTGCTACACCGAGATCAAGGAAGGGCGCGGCACCCCCAATGGCGGTGTCTGGCTGGATGTCTCGCACCTGCCCCGCGAGACGATCATGCAGCGCCTCCCGCGCGTCTACCAGACGATGCTCGAGCTGCAGATGCTCGACATCACGAAGGAGCCGATCGAGATCGCGCCGACCGCGCACTACTCGATGGGCGGCGTGTGGGTGCGGCCCGATGACCACGGCACGGATGTCCCGGGGCTCTACGCCATCGGCGAGGCATCCTCGGGGCTGCACGGCGCCAACCGCCTCGGCGGCAACTCACTCATCGAGCTGCTCGTCTTCGGACGCATCGTCGGGCAGGCCGCTGCAGCGTACTCGGCGTCGCTCGACGCGCAGAAGCGCTCTGCGGCCGCGGTGGACGTGGCTCGCTCCGAGATCGCTGCGCTGCTGGCATCCGATGGCTCGGAGAACGTGCGCGCCCTGCAGCGTGCCATCCGCAACACCATGACCGAGCACGCCGGAGTGGTGCGCGACGAAGACGGCCTCCTCGCCGGACTCGCCGAACTCGACGCGATCGAGGCCCGCATGGGCGACATCGGGGTCCACCCCGACATCGCCGGCTACCAGGACCTGGCCCACGCCTTCGACCTCAAGTCGGCCGCCCTGGCCGCCCGCGCCACGCTCGAGGCAGCGCTCGAACGGCGCGAGACCCGCGGATGCCACAACCGCAGCGACTTCCCCGAGACGGATGCCGCGCTGCAGGTGAACCTCGTGTGGTCGCCCTCGACCGGCGTGACCCGCGAGGCGATCCCGCCCATCCCGGCCGAGATCGCGGCGCTCATGCGCGACGTCTCGGTGGCCGGCAAGCTCGTCGAGTGAGCGCCAACGGCTGAGAACACCGCCTGCACCATCGAATCTCGCCCGCTCGCACGGTGACCCCCGTCGCTCGGTACCACTGTGCAGCGCTCAGCCGTCGGGCTCTCCCGCGGCGTCATGCCCGACGTCGTGCGGGTGGCATGCTTGACGCGATAATCGGGATTCGATGAGGAGGACGTCCACTGTGAAGATCGTCAGTCGATTCATGGCGTTTCCGACGTGGGCGAGGGTCGCGGCCGCTCACCGCCGGCGCGGTCATCGTCCTCGGCGCCGTCTCGATCCCGGTCGCCGCGGTCGCCGTCGACGAGCACAACCGGCAACTGTCCCTCGAGATCGCGGCGACGAAGGCGGCCGCTGAGCAGAAGGCCGCGGCGGAGGCTGCGGAAGCGCTCGCCGAGGCGAAGGACGCTGCCGCCCGACTCAACGCAGGATTCGACGGACTCACCATCTCACTCGTTGCAGCAGTACATCCGGACGCCGCGGCGGCGTTCGAAGCCGCACGCGTGAAGCTCGCCTTCGCCATCGCCGACGGCGAACTCGAGGAGGTGTCGGCGGCCGTCACTGCCGTCACCGAAGCCTTGGACGGCCTCGTCGCCAGCGCCGAGGCGCAGGCTGAAGCGCTCATCAGCGCGAGCCCGCTCGCCGGCGCTTCCAGAGATTCTCTCGCCCAGACCGTCGCCGACCTCGCAACCGCCGACGACGTTGCGGCAGCACTCGCCCGAGTGAAGGCCGCCTCGGACGTCGTCGTCGCCGCTCAGAAGGCCGCCTTGGCGGCGGCCGATGCCGCCGCGAAGCAGGAGGCGGAGGCGGAAGCGGATGCCTCGAACGGCGGCGGTTCACCTGGCGGAGACCCTTCCACGGCAGCGGCTCGGTCGGAGCTTCCCGACTGACCCCGCGATCATCGGGATGTAGCCGGGCGAGCGCGGGAGCTGCGGCGAGAACCCGACTGGCCAGGTCGTCACGCGCGACTTCGGCTGGAAAGCCCGCGAGGGCAACACCGTCGAAATCTTCTACGCCCTCACCGACGGCGATTACCAGGCGACGGGCGGCTTCATGGCTGCTCGCGTCCGGCCCGGATCATCCGGCACCGTCAGCATCCCGGTGGCGTGCCCTGTCGGGCCGCGCCGGCCGACGACTCCTACATCACCGTCAAAGCCGTTGCGAGCAACCCGAACGGGTCTGCTGCCGCCTTCTACTGGGGGCTCTGACGCGAAAGACGCGCGAAAACCCACGTGCTTCGCGCCGCTCGATAGTCTGTGCTTCGTTCGCCCCGGATAGTCTTGCGGTCATGTCGGACCATTCGGCGGATCTTGATCCTCGCCGCGCCGCGCCAGACGACGCCGGAACGGTGGCGCAGTTGCTGCACGACTTCAATACCGAATTCGACACTCCCTCACCCGGTACGGCGATTCTGACCAGACGGCTGCGGTCACTGCTCGCCGAACCCAGCACGATCGCGTACCTGGCCGGCGAACCAGCGGTGGGAGTCGCTCTCGTGACGCTGCGGAGCAATGTCTGGTACGACGGCCCGGTGGCCCTCCTCGACGAACTCTACGTCGCGCCGGATCGCCGGGGTGGTGGCCTTGGTACGGCGATGATCCACCTGCTGATCGCAGACGCCAAGGAGCAGGGCATCTCGGCGATCGAGATCAACGTCGACGCGGAAGATGTCGATGCGCAGCGTTTCTACGAGCGTCACGGGTTCAACGGCGTCGACCCCGACACCGGCGAGCGCGCGTTCTACTACTCGCTGGAACTGTAGCCACGACGAAATCCGCTCCTGCGTCAGCTCGAAGGCGGCGAGCGTCGCGGCATCGACCGCTCACCCGGTGAGAGTGCGCCTTCTCATCACGTGAGGACTTCTTCTCACGCGCGAAATGTGCGCGGCATCTGACGGAAACCGCTTTCTGGTCGGATGGCGACCAGGGCCGCAGTCAGCCCTGGCTCCCCCATCCGTTCGAGAACGAAGGACTCTGAATGAATGCACCAATCTCGCGCACCGCGTGGCGTCGCCGCGCCGCTGCGAGTCTCGCCGTGGGCGTCACCACGGCGTTCCTGATCGCTCCGGCGCTCGCGCTTCCCGCCGCAGCAGCCCCGGCCGACGACCCCGTTGTCGCCTCTGGTGATGGTTGGTCGGTCACTGACCTCGGCGGCGTCTACGAGGTCGAGGTCGAGCTTGACCGTCCCCTCGAGATGCGGTCGGATGCTCCCACCATCGAGGTCGACGGCGAGGCGGTCGGCTTTGCTCGAGAGTCGGCCGACGGCAACACGTTGACCGTGCTGACGAGCGACCCGATCGTCCTCGACCCGGGAGAAGTCGAGGCCGGGTGGTTCGCGGAGGCCGGCTCCACGGAGGAGATCGTCTCCGAGGCGCCCGCGGTCCAGTCGACTCCCACGGAGGCGTCGGAGCTTGGCGCGGATCCCGCAGAGCACGGCGACTACGCCTACACCGAGTCGATCTACCGCTTCGGCGACCAGGCGATCGACCTCGCGGGTATCGGCGGGATTCGGGGAGAGGTCGAAGGCAAGATCTACCTGCCCTCGACCGGCGGCGCGCGGCCCATGGTCGTGCTGCTTCACGGACGTCACAGCTCGTGCGCGGGCTCCCCTGCCAACCCGCTTCGGTGGCCCTGCTCGTCGAGCCAGGTTTCGATCCCGAGCTACGCCGGCTACGACGGCACAGCGGAGTCGCTCGCGAGCAACGGGTACGCCGTCGTGTCGATTTCGGCGAACGCGATCAACTCGAACGACAACCAGCTCGCGCTCGACTTCGGCGCGCGTGCCCGCGGCCAGCTGATCCTCGACACGCTCGAGCTGCTCCGGCAGGCCAACGCGGGCGAGTCGGTCGTTCTGCACGACGCTGCCACAGGTGTGGACGTGACGCTCGCTGACGCTCTTACCGGCAACGAGGGCACCGAGGCAGCGCGCATCGATCCCGGGGTGGTGGAGGTCACGCCGAACGACCTCATCGGACGCTTCGACTTCTCGCGCATCGGCCTCATGGGCCACTCGCGCGGCGGCGAGGGCGTCACCTCCGCCGCGACGCTCAACCAGGCCCTTGCCGAGCCGTTCAACATCGTCTCGACCCTGCCGCTCGCGCCCGTGGACTTCGGTCGGATGACGGTACCCAACGTGCCGAACCTCGTCATCCTGCCGTACTGCGATGGGGATGTCTCGAATCAGCAGGGCCAGCACATGAACGACGATGCGCGCTACGCGTTCGGCGACGACGTGCTCCGCTCGGACGTGTGGGTCATGGGCGCGAACCACAACTTCTTCAACACGGTCTGGACGCCCGGTCTCTACGACTTCAACGTGAGCGACGACTGGTCGGGCACCAGCACCACCTCCGCCCGCGCGGTGGACAGTGTCTGCGGTACCGCAGGAGCGGCTGTCGACACCACGATCCGGTTGTCGCCGTCGGTGCAGTACGACGTCGGCACCTCCCTGATGGCCGGTTGGTTCCGAGCGACAGTGGGTGGCGAAGCGCAGTTCCTGGCACCCTTCGACGGCTCGGGCGCAAAGACCGCAACGACGGCGGATGTCGACGTGCGGACGGTCGCGACCCAACCGGATTCGGCTCGGGCTGACATCGAGACCTTCGAAGGACCGGCGACGACGGCGCGCACCTACGGGAGTGCCTCTCTGTCGGTGTGTGCGAGCCTGGCCGGGCGAGTCGTGCCGCAGGAGCTTCCCGCGTGCTCGACGCTCGCATCGGCCCAGGTGCCGCATTGGACGAACGTCCGGTTCGCCGGCGACGTCCCGGCCACGCCTGTCGGACGCATGCAATGGTCGGATGCATCGGGCGAGGTGCGCGTGCCAGTGCCCGCAGCACAGCGCGACGCCTCTGACTACACCAGTCTCTCGTTCCGGACGGCGGCCGACGAGTCGGTCCCATACGGCGGCGGGACGGACCTGGTGGTCTCGGTCATCGACGGAGCGGGAGCGACCTTCAGCGTTCCGGCGTCGGAGCTGAACGCGGCTGCGCTGTTGCGTCTGCCGCAGAGCACGCAGAACGCGACGACGCTGGGCAAGATCGTGCTGCAGAAGGTGAGCCTGCCACTTGCGGACCTCGCCGCTGCGGGGCTCGATGTCACCGATCTGCGCGAGGTGCGGCTCGCAGGCGCCACTGGCGTCTCGGGCACAGCCGACGGTGCTGCATACGTGTCGGACCTGTCATTCGACCGACCGTCGCTCGGTCAGGCGACACCGCAGACGATGGTGGCCGTCGACACGGCAACCACGTACGTCGAAGAGCGCGTCGGCCCGAACGAGGTGCAGGTTCCGGTCGTGCTCTCCGCGCCGGCGACGACCACTTCCGAGGTGTATGTGTCCGTGCTGGGCTCCACCGCCGCGACCTCGAAGGTCGGAATTGTCGCGCAGAAGGTGACCTTTGCCCCTGGTGAGGTCTGCAAAGCCGTGACCGTCCCCACCTACGGCGACGCGACAGCTGCAACTGCCGCCTCGACGGTGTACACGGTCGCGGTCACCAACACACGAGGGGTCGTCATGGGATCCGACGCGTTCGGTCAGGTCGTCGTCCGCGAGGACGACGGTGTCATCGATGCAAGCGAGCTTCCGCTCGTCGGTGTCGCCGAGGACGCCTGCGCCGAGGTAACCGCTCGCGCGAAGGGCGCTTCGCTGTCCATTCCGAACAAGCCCGTCGCTCCGGGCGAGCAGCTCACCATCACCGGCAAGGGGTTCCGAGCCGGCGAGTCGGTGGCCGTCACGGCCGGCGACACCGTGCTCGGCAGCGCCGTCACAGGCGCCGACGGATCGGTGAAGATCAACCTCGTCATCCCTGCGGGAACGCCGAAGGGTGCTCTGACGGTGGCTGCCGAGGGTGCGGGGTCCTCGATCACTGCGGACGGCACAGTCAAGGTCAAGAAGGTCGCCAAGAACTAGCTCTCAACCCGACGACCCATGATTGGGGCGCTCGCCCGAAAGGGTGGGCGCCCCAATCGCCTATTGCCACGCTCCGGCGACGATGACGCCGACGGGTCAGCCTGCGGGCGGGCTCGTCGGCGTCGCCGATGGGTTCGGCGAGGCATCCGGCGCGGTGAGCTCGGCGATCGCGCGCTCGAAGGCGGCGATCGTCGCGGCATCGACCACACCCGTCGGCTCGACGCCGAGCTCGGTCTGGAACGCCTGCACTGCTTCGGTGAGGGCATCCGTCCACACCCCGTCGACCTCTCCGTCCCAGAAGCCGACGAGTTTCAGCGTCTGCTGCACGGCCGCCGTCGACGCCAGCGACTCCTGTGCGGCAGCGCCGCCGAGCGCGACCAGTTCGGCCTGGAGCGCTGCAGCCGTCGCCTTGTCGACCGTGCCCGTGACCGGCAACCCGTTCGCCTCCTGGAGGTCTTCGACCGCCTGCACGGTCAGCGGCCCCGAAACTCCGTCGACGGTACCGGTGTAGTACCCGGCCGTGGCGAGGTCCTGCTGCAGCGCGAACGTGTACGCGCTGACGGCCGCCTCGGCCTGCACCTGCTGGTCGTCGGTGAGGCATCCGGCATCGGCGAAGAGCCTGAGCCACGCCATCTCGAGCGCGACGACCGCGCTGTTGAACTGCTCGGATGCGTCGGCCAGCGTCGTCTGCTCGGTGACGGCGGCTTGCGCGTCATCGAAGTCGGCGTCGGCCTGCTTCACCCGATCGACGGAGGAGGCCGGCGCCAGCGGCGTGCTGGTCGGGCGGCGCGGTCGGCGCGGCGACCGAGGGCGTTCCGGATGGCCCCGCCTCGGCCGCGGCCAGGGCCGCCTGCGCCTCGACGAGTTCCTGCTGGGCGACCACGAGGGCCTGCTGCGCCTCGACCGCGGCTTCTGCGCCGTCGAACGCGTCGTCGCGGGGATCGGCGAGATCGGCACCCGCCATTTGGACGTCACCGACGGTGGGCGCGGTGTCGTTCAGCACGTCGCCGTACCGATCGAGTGCGTCGATGTAGTCGCGGCTCGCTCCACAGAACTCCTTCGACGCGGCATCGAACTCGGCCTGGGCGCTCGCCACGGCCTCCTCCTTCGCGGTGACCTGCGCCCTGGCCCGGTCAACTTCGCTGGCGCCCTCGGCGCATCCGGCGAGCCCCACCACGACGACGATCGACACCACAGCAGTTGCGAGGAGTCCCGGACATCCTCGCGCGATCTGTCTTCACATGTCCCCCGATCATGAGCTGAAACGTGCTCACATCATGGCAGCCGGACGCGGTCGCAGCGCGTGACATTCGGCCCCTGTCCGACGATTACGGCGGCTGCGAACGACTTGGTCGAGCGGCTCGCCCATAGGATGGCCGGGTGTCTCTTTTCGACCACATCGGAATCACCGTCGACGACCTGCCTCGCTCGATCGAACAGTTCGATCCGGTGATGCAGGCGCTCGGCTGCACCCGGCTCGATGCCGACAACGGCGTGTCCTGGTACAAGGGCGAGGAAGAGCTGATCCTTCACCCAGCCCGTGAGGCGGGCACCGGCCCGCACCGGCACGGCCGCGTCGGCTGGCAGCACCTCGCCTTCGCCGTCGATTCGCGCGCCGAGGTCGATCGCCTGCATGCGATCGCGCTCGACGCGGGTTGGACGGCAGTGCGCGAGCCCAAGCTGTACCCGCGATTCAACGACCGCTACTACGCGTCCTTCATCGAAGACGACAACGGCATCCGCATCGAGTTCATGTACAACCCGCCCCGAGAAGCCGCGGCCGACTGAAAATACTGCGACGGCGACCGCCGACCTAGAGAGATGTCGACGCGCAGCGTTTCTATGAACGCCATGGGTTCAGCGGGGTAGACCCCGACACTGGCGAACGCGCGTTCTACTACTCCATCGAACTGTAGCGACCAACAGCCGCCCAGGTTCCGAGGAGACCCCTATGCCGACACCGCGGGCGCTGGGGCATCCAGTGCCAGCTTCACGCCCACCGCTCCAAGAAGGGTTCCGGTGACCCAGCGCTGCCAGCGAATCCACGTGGGCTTGCGCTGGAGGAACACCGCGATCGACCCCGCCGCGAGGATGATCGCCCCATTCACGACCATGGCCACCGCGATCTGGATGGCGCCCAGCTGGAACCCCTGGGCGACCACGTTGCCGGCGGCTTGATCGACGAACTGAGGGATCAGCGCCAGGTACATGAGCGCCGCCTTCGGATTGAGCAGGTTCGTCAGGAGTCCCATGCGGAAGAGCTTGCCGGCGGAATCTCGGGGAAGGTCTCGCGTCTCGAACAGCGCCATGCCACCCGGGCGGAGCGTCTTGTACGCCAGCCAGAGCAAGTAGATCGCCCCCGCCACCTTGAGCGCGGTGTAGAGCCAGGGAACCACGATGAACACCGCAGCGAGCCCGAGGTTGGCCATCGTCATGTAGACCACGAACCCGACTGCTGTGCCGGCCATCGACACCATGCCGGCGCGCCACCCCTGGCTGACACTGCGGGAGACGAGGTAGACCATGTTGGGCCCGGGCGTGAGGGCCATCCCCAACTCGACGAGGGCGATGCCCAACGCAGCGGCAAGCGTGATCAAGGTGGCCCCTTCGTGTCATGGATGAAGCGGGCATCCCCTTTGACGCGCAGTCTCCACCGTATGGCTGAGTCGCTCTCCCTTGCGCCGGCCCGGTAAGTCTGAAAGTATCTGCGTATGGATGCAGATACGCAGTCGATGATTGCGGAGACCGATCGTCAGTACGTCGAACTCGCCGTCGAAGTGTTCTCGATGCTCGCGGACGCGACCCGCGTCCGGATCATTCTCGCGCTCCAGGAGCATGGCGAGCTGTCGGTGAACCATCTGGCCGACCTCGTGGACAAGACGTCGGCCGGAGTCTCCCAGCATCTGGCGAAGCTGCGGCTCGCGCGCATCGTCGTCGCCCGCCAGGACGGCACCCGGGCGTTCTACCGGTTGGCGAACGAGCACGCCGGGCGTCTCGTCACCGACGCCATCGAGCAGGCTGAGCACTCCCTCGGCAGCACGCCCCGCCACCATGCTTCAGGCGAGACCACATGACCGCCAACGACCGCTCGCCGGTTCGCCCGCACGAGCCACGACCACGACCACGAGCACGAGCACGGTCACGGCTTCCGGGGGGTCGTGAAGGAGTTCTTCGTTCCCCACACGCACGATCCGTCGGATTCCATCGATGACGCCCTCGAGGCGAGCAAGGAAGGCGTTCGTGCCCTCAAAATCAGCCTGTTCGTGCTGTTGGGCACGACGGTGCTGCAGCTTGTCGTCGTGCTCATCTCGGGATCCGTCGCCCTGCTCGCTGACACCGTGCACAACTTTTCCGACGCGCTGACCGCTGTGCCGCTGTGGGTCGCGTTCGTGCTCGGCCGTCGCGTCGCGACCCGGCGCTACACCTACGGGTACGGCCGGTCCGAAGACCTCGCCGGCCTGTTCATCATCGCTGTCGTCGCCCTATCTGCCGTCGTCGCCGCCTGGCAGTCCATCGACCGCCTCATTCATCCGCAGCCACTCGACAATCTGTGGTGGGTCGTCGCCGCCGGCGTCATCGGCTTCGCCGGCAATGAAGCCGTCGCGGTCTACCGCATCCGGGTCGGACGACGGATCGGATCCGCCGCGCTCGTCGCCGACGGCATCCACGCCCGCACCGACGGCTTTACCTCCCTCGCCGTCGTCATCGGCGCCTTCGGAGTCATGGCCGGCTTCCCGCTCGCCGACCCCATCATCGGCCTCCTCATCAGCGCCGCCATCATCGTCCTTCTCTGGGGCACCGTCCGAAGCCTCGGACGCCGGCTCATGGACGGCATCGAACCGGACCTGCTCCACCGCGCCGAGCACGCCCTCATCGACACCGACGGCGTTGACAGTATCCAGCAACTGCAACTCCGCTGGGTCGGCCATCGGCTCCACGGCAACGGTTCGATCATCGTCAAGATGGGAGCCGGAGCTCGCCACGAGGACGTCGATGCGATCCGCCGCCACGCCGAAGCGCACCTTCGCCGCGCACTTTCGAACCTCGACAGCTTCACCCTCGCCGCAACCTCCACCCCCAGTCGATGAACGCCACGGCTGAGGACAGGCGACATCCGTCGGCGACGATCTTCAGTGCAACGGAGAGGAGATACCGGTGACTCGACTGGTGGGTCATCTGCACGGCGACGAGCAGATGGCAGGCATGGCGCGGCATGCGCGACTCTACGACAGCATCGCGCGGTGGGCCGCAGGCGGAATTCACCGTCGCGCTGTCCTTGACGCGTGTGTCGTGCCTCTGCCCGACGACGCATTGGTCGTCGACATCGGCACGGGCCCGGGACGGCTGGCGATCACGCTCGCCAGGGTGCTCCCACGCGTTCAGGTGGAGGGTGTGGACCTGTCGCCCGAAATGATCGAGTATGCCCAGCGGATGGCGAACGGAGCGAAAGGAAGCCCGACATTTCGGGTGGCCGACGCAGCACGGCTCCCCTACCAAGCGGGCTCCGTCGATCTGGTCGTTTCGACCGCGAGTGCGCATCACTGGGCTGACTTGCCAGCGGGCATCGGTGAACTTCGGCGCGTGCTCAGGCCGGGCGCCCAGGCCCTGATCTACGATGCTCGACCCGTCCTGCGTGACGCTCTGGCACTCGCACTTGAGTCGGGGATGCGCGCGAGCATGCAGCCGCTCCGCGGCGGGTTCGGACGACTGATCCTCCGCACGTGAACCTGCGACACCGCGACCTCAGTCGACCCACGCCCGAGACGGCCGGGGCGCCTGAGTCGTCAGCGGCGCGGCGCTGACCTCGGCCGCGGTGCGGACGAGGAGGGCCGCGCCGAGCATCCACACAGCGAACCCGACGATGAGCACACGGTTGGGCCACCCGATGGCGGTCGTCGGCCCGAACTCGGCGCCGGCTGACGCGATGATCGCGTTCTGCGCGAGTGCGGCGACGTTGCCGATGATCGCCGGGAGCGTCACCCACCAGAGCGTCGGTCGGTACGGTCGCCAGGTGACGTTGCGGGCGAGGCTCCAGGCGATGAGGTACGCCGCGAGCGGCACGAATCCCCCGAGGGCCGCGGCGGTGTTGTGGATCAGGCCCGGCATGGACCCGGTCTCGGCGAGCAGAGGGTCGGTGCGGAACGCCGCGGCCGCGACGAAGGCGAGCGCACACAGGCCCAGGAGGCCAAGCCCGATCTGGCCGCCGACCGTTCGGATCTGGGTCCGCACCGCGAACAACAGCGTGGCCGCGCTGGCCGCCAGGCAGAGGAAGGCGACGGACATCAGCCATCCCCACGCGCCCAGCTGGTACTCGCTGATGAAGCGCCACGAGGGATCGAACTCCGGTTCGATCGGGTGCAGTACCACGAGGATCGCGACGAAGGCCGCCGCCGTGATCGCCGATGCCGTCGCCAGCGGCCGCGTGGCCTTGGGGATCGGCGCCGTGATCACGTCGCTGCGCGGGATGCGGTAATGACTGGTCATTGTTCGCTCGGACTCTCCATCGGAGCATCCGTCTCGAGCACGGTCTTCAGCCCGCTGAGGATCCAGCTCCACCCGCCGCCGGCACCGAAGTCCTCCATGCCGCCGGACATCATGACGGCTACCGCCGAATCGGCGGGGAACTCGTGCGTCACCGTGAGCCGCGTCATGCCGCCCGGCCGCTCGTCGAGCTCCCAGGTGACGCGGGACGGCGGCTCGGCCGCCATCGACGGATCCATGACCACGTGCCATGTCTGCAAGAGCCGGTGGGGCGCGTCGGCTTCGAGCACCGCGCCCTCGATCGCGACATCCGGCGCTCCCATAGCCCGCGCGCCCTCGTTCGTGTATCCGGTGAATCGGCCCCCCGGGTGCAATTCGTACTCGACGGCCCCGCCGAAGCCGTAGCGCGCGGTCCACTCGGGGGTCGTGATGGCGGCCCACACGCGTTCGGGGATCGCCTTGATGTAGACGCGTTGCACCTGCGTCGTGGTCATCGTCTCAGTCATCTCGGTCTCCAACTCTCGCTTCAGCTCGACCAGGGCCTTCGCGCCCCGCTCGGCGTACTTTCCGATCCATCGGTCGTGGATCTGCCGGATGGGTACTGGGTTGAGGAAGTGCAGCTTCCATCGCCCCGATTTCCGCGTCGTGATCAGCCCGGCCTCCTCGAGCACACCGAGGTGGCGCATCACGCCGAACCGGGTGAGCTCGATTCCACTCACGAGATCGGCGAGGGTCTGCCCATCGCGAACGAACAGGCGATCGAGCAGGAGCCGCCGCGTTGGGTCGGCTAGTGCTTTGAAGGCCAGTCCGTCGTCATCCATTCTTCGACCATAGGTGATCCATCTGTCACGTGTCAATAGAGTCACCTATCGGTTCGCTGAGGTCGCACGGTCGGCAACGGAGCCGTCAGCGTCGCGGTGTCCACCCGGATGGGAGCGGGCCGTCGATCGCGGCCCGCTCCCGGTCCGCCTCCGCGGACCATCCCTGCGCGGCATCCGTCGCATCGAAGCCACCCCGCGCGACGCGGAACCCGACGTCCTCGTGATGCATGCGCGGAGCACCGCCCCGCCGGGTCGACGCCCTGACGCTCCAGGCGTCATCCGCGAACCCGCCGCCGCGGAACACGCGGTAGTCGTCGTAGCGGGCGGGATCGAGCAGGTCCCAGCACCACTCCCACACGTTCCCGAGGGTGTCGAACAGTCCGTTGAGGTTCGGCAGCTTGGCACCGACCTCCTGCGGGGTCGTCACCCCGTCGGCACTCGTCCAAGCGACCTCGGAGAGCAGCCCGTAGTGCGGACCGGTCGACCCGGCCCGGCACGCGAACTCCCACTCCGCCTCGGTCGGCAGGCGGTACCCGTCGGCGTCGACGTGCCACGTGACATCCTCGCCGTCGAAGGTGTAAACGGGGTCGAGCCCCTCCCACTCGGATGCCGCGTTGCAGAACCGGATCGCACGCAGCCAACTCACGTCGGTCGCCGGCCGGCGCGGATGCGACGCCGTCTCGCCGATCATCTCGGCGAGCTGCTCCTGCGTCACCGGGTACACCCCGATCTCGAACGGCTCGAGGTCGACGCTCCACCGCACCTTGCGGCGCGCGTCGTGCAGCGTGACGGTGCCGGTCGCGATGCGTGTCAGCTCGATGTCGGTGGTCATCCGGGCAGTCTGGCACGGGTGCACGGCCTCGGCGCCGCCGGTGTTATCGTTCGGCCATGTGGAGTCGCCTGTACTTCGCCGCGCAGGCGATTGCCGGCGGCGCCTGGTGGGTCGCGGTGTTCATTTCGCCCGCGGTGCGCGAGGCAACGCTCGGAAGCCTCGATCCCGTTATCGTCGCGATCTTCGACATCCCGTTGTTCGTCTGCGTTTCAGCAGCGGCCGCGCTCGGGTCGCGTGTCGCTGCCATCATCGCTACGGGCTGGACGTTCATCGTCGCGAGCGGCTTGGCGGTCTACGCCACTGTGACGACTGAGGCGGTCTGGGGCGTACTTCTGATGGCGGCCGCCGCCGCGGGGGCGACGATTGCACTGTGCCTGATGTTGTTCGGAAGGCTGCCGACCGAATGGATCGTCTCCCGTGGCCCATTCGCGTTCCGCCCTGCCGATGCACGGGCATCCGCATCTTCGCATCTAGCGGCCACCGTGGTACAGATCGTGATCTTCTGGGGCTTCTTCCTCGGCGCGGTCCCGCTCGCGCTGGCCTTCGTGGAGCAGCGCTGGGGCCTGACGATACCGTTCCCGCCGACCTCGGGGCCAAGCGGCTTCGTAGTATTCCTGCTCGCGAGCGCCCTGGGATTGTGGTCGGCGGCCGCTATGTCAACGAGGGGCGGTGGCACTCCGCTTCCGGCGGCTATGCCGAATCGTCTCGTGATCGCGGGCCCCTACCGCTTCGTCCGCAATCCGATGGCGATGGCCGGCATCAGCCAGGGCGTCGCCGTCGGCCTCATGCTGTCGTCGTGGCTGGTCATCGCCTACTCCATCGCCGGGTCGCTCGTGTGGAACTACGTGATACGTCCGCTCGAGGAATCCGACCTCGAGGCACGTTTCGACGATGCGTATCGTCGCTACCGGATGTCAGTACGGTGCTGGTGGCCGCGGCTCAGAGCCATACCTGCCAGCGAAATCGGCGCCGTGCATGAAGCGGATGATGTCGAGCCTCCCATCACGCTTCGAAGGGTCAGGCAGACCCTAGACTCCTGACCATGTCGCCGACCGCAATGATCATTGCCGGGATCGCCCAGCTGTGCATCGCACCGGTCCTGATCATCGCCCGGCGCCCGATCGTCGAGTGGCTGGCGACCAACGTCCCACCTCTCGATGTTGCCTGGTTCCATGTGCGCGGCGAGCTCGTGGTGGCACTCGCGGGCATCTCCGGTGCCATCTCTGGCGGGATGTTCGTCGGAGGAGCGGCTCTCTCCGTTATCTAGCAACAGCCTCGGTCGGCGACCGATAACGAGCTCGCGCGACCGCGACCTCCATCCGCACTCAGAGCAACCCGGCGGCACGGCGCAGGCTCGAGTCGTCCGCCACCGACCACCGATCGATGATCCGTCGTGCGCGCGTCGCCTCCGGGTCATCCAGCCGTTCGAGCAGGGGACGGACGACGTCGGTGACGAGTGGGTCCACAAGCTCCGGGACGCGCGCGTCGCGAAGGAACTGCTCGACCCGGGTGAGGTCGCTCCCTCGCAACACCGCCAGATAGCGCTGCAGGAGCACGATCGCCGCGAGCCGGCGCTCGTACACCGGCTCCGACCACAACTCGGCGGCGAGCGCCGTGACCTCGTCGTGCGACATCCCGGGATACCGCCGATCCGCGTCCCGTACCGTGCCGCGCACCGCGCCGACCGAAGCGCCGTAGAACCTCAGGCCCACCCCGATCCGGTCGGCGTCCGCATCCGCCCGCACTTCGCTGCCCTCGGCCCGGAGCGTGCGGTCGATGAACTCGGCCGGCGTCGTCATCCTTCGATTCTCCGTCACCGCGAGGGCCAACGATCAGGCGGATGCCGCAGCGTACGCCCCTCCCCAAGCCCTCATGTCGGCGACCTCACCGAGATCCGCCGCCGGTCGCGAAGCAGCGGCCACTCGCCTCGGGGCTCGACGGACGGCCGAGCGCCGACCCAAAGTTCACGGCCGGGTGGGGGCGCAGCAGCCGTGATGCCGACCCGCCCGGTCCGAAGCATTCGGCCGCCTGCGAATCGGAACAAGGTCATCGTCCACGCCGTCATCGACGGGGGCCTGTCCGCCGCCGACGCCGCACGCAGGTTCGGGGTGACCCGGGCAATGTGTCAGCGTGCTCGTGCGGCGATACCGTGCCGAGGCGAGCAGGACGTCGAGTCCAGGTCACGTCGTGCCCGCCCGCGTCTCGTCGCGCCACTTACGGCCCGCGCTAGACTCCCCCCTCCCGAGTGAGGGCAGACAGCGCTGGGTCGTTCGCGGGTGGCGGGAGCCGTCGCCCCCGCCACCCGGTCTTCACCCGGCGACGTAGGTCATCGCGTCGACGCGCAGCACGTCGCCCGACGCCTTCACCAGGCGGATGGTGTGCTCGCCCTTCTTGAGGTCGGTGCGGGAGAACAGCGGCTGCTGGGTCAGCCGGGCGTCGCCGTGCACGTCGACGGTGTCGACGAGCTCACCGTCGATGTAGACCTCGAGCGTGCCCTGGTCGGGACCGACCGGACCGGTGACCGAGATCGCCCTGCCCGAGAACGCGAGCTCGACGGCTGCACCGTCGTCGGCGGTCCAGTGAACGTCGTCGCGCAGGTCTCCGCGGAACCGGAATTCCAGCGCCGTGTCGCCCTCCGGAAGCGTCGACAGGTACGTGGCAGCGAAGGTCACGGCATCCGCCCTCCACGGTGTAGTCGGTACCGGCCTTCAGTGCGGTGCCGTCGCGGTAGATCCCGACGAGCTCGCCGGGATCGCGCAGCACGCGCACCGTCGCGTCGGCCGGTTCGGCCTGATCGAACGCGACACGGTCGACGTCGATGAGGCTCTCCTGCACGACGTCGAGCCGGTCGAGCAGCATGAACTGCCCCGACTTCTTCACGACGCGGATCGTGTGGCTGCCGTTGGGGAGGTCGCGCGCACTGTAGACGACCTGCTGCACCCCGCGACCCTGCGCCGGGTCGAGGTACGTGCTCACGGTGTCGACGAGCACGCCGTCGAGGTAGACCTCGGCGTCGCCCTGCGACTCGTGCGTCTCGGTCACCCAGTCGATTCCGGTGCCCACGAACGTGTACTCGAACGCGGAGCCGTCGGGCTCGCTGTAGTGCACGTCGTCCTGATAGTCGCCGAGCCCGCGTCCGGTGCTGTGGCCCCAGTTGCCGTGGTAGACGATCCCTGAGTCGCTGTCGTTGACGGCGAGAACGCGCGACGAGCCGGTGCCGGGCGACGAGCCGCCCTGCGACGAGTCGAACACCGACACGGTCAGCGCCTGCGACGCCGCGACCGACTCCTCGCCGCCGTTGCGCGACCACGCGCCGTCGTACGACAGTCGCGCGTCGTCGTCGTTCAGCGTGACCGCCGCACCCTTGGCGGGCGTGAACGTGAACAGACGCGTCCCGTGGATCGGCACGCTCTCGGCGACGAACTCGCCGTCGAAGCTGCCGAGGCCCTTCTGGGCCCACAGGTCGCGCACCTTCGCCGAGCCGTCGAGACCGATGTCGGCGAACGACACCTTCATGTCGGCGTCGGTCTGGCCGAGGTTGAAGACGGCGACCGTCACCGATCCGTCCGGGTTCGCGGCGTACCAGGTCTGGCGCGGGGATGCCGTCGAGACCGGGTGCGCGGGGCGCCCCGCCTGGTTCACCGCGATGACCTCGGGGTTCGTGAGCAGCTGGATGCCGTAGTCGTCCAGCTGCGTCAGGTCGTTGCCGACGTACATCGGCGCCGACGACACCGCCCACAGGGTGGTGGCGGTGCGCCGCTCGTCGCGGGTGAGCCCGTCCATCTTGCCGTTGCCGACGTTGAGGGAGTCGAAGTCGTTCCACCCGCGGTCGGGGCCGGCGTAGCGCCACCAGTTCGCCGCGCGCGGGAACAGGCGCGCGATGTTCTGCCACGTGGTGAGCGCCACGCCCTCGCAGTAGCACTCGACGTCCCACTCGACACGCCAGCCCTGTGCGTGCTGGGCCCAGTAGTCGGCGTAGCGGATGTCGAGCGCCCAGGACAGCTCGAACCAGATGCCGTTGCGCTCGAGCGCCTGCGACCACGCGGCGACGTCGTCGCGGGCGTCGAGCGACAGGTCGCCGATCCCCGAGCCCGGGGTCACGCTGTCGAACTTGAGGAAGTCGATCCCCCACTCGCCGAACATGTCGGCGATCGAGTCGACGTACGCCTGCGCGCACGGGTTCGAGAAGTCGATCGGTAGCCGATGCCCCAGTAGTCGGCCTGCTGGATCGGCTGCTCGACGATGTCGCCGGTCGAGCAGTCGGGCGCGCCGAAGATGGGCAGGTCGGCCTCGTAGACCTCCGGCGAGATGCCCGGGATCGCGTAGAGCCCGATCTTCTGGCCGTTGTCGTGGACGTGGTCGATGACCGCCTGCAGGCCGTCCGGGTACAGCGTCGCGCTGGGAGTCGGCCGGCCGTAGCCGTCGAACCCGTCATTCCACGCGGCGTCGATGTTGATGTAGTCGTAGCCGGCGGACTGCAGCTTGTCGTGCATCGCGTCGGACTGCGCGATGATCTGGTCGGCCGTGATCCACGTCGAGCCGTTGCCCGCGTAGACCTGCATGCTGTAGCTGCTCCACCCCATGTAGGGACGTGCGCCGAGCTCCTCGTCCGGGGTCGCCGCGGCGGGCGCGGCGGCTGGAACGGACGTGGATGCCTCGACCGGGGGGGCCGCGTTCGCCGCGGCACCCCCGAACCCGAGGGTCAGCGCTCCGGCGGCAGCGGCAGCGAACGCCGCACGCCACCGTTGCCCGTGGGCATGGCGATTCCTGGTGTTCATGGTTTCCTCTCTGCGGTGGGTTCGACGGTGAACCCCGCGCCCCATCGCGCGGTTCCCAGAAGCAGCGGGACGTCAGCGGCTCATGCGAGCCTCTCGACGTCGAACAGCAGAGCCTGCTGCGGATTGAGCGTGGGCAGCGGTACGCCGGCCACGGCGAGCACGGCCCCCGGAAGCTCGATCCCGGCGTCGGCGACGGCATCCTGGATCCATGCCGGGTCGGATGCCTCGTGCCGGCTCGTCGCTCCCAGCTCGGTGCGCACCCGCACCCGGTAGCGCGCGCGGGCGTCGAGTCCCGGAAAACGCACGCGACCGCTCTGTCCGTCGGGCGAGGTCGCCAGGCGCGCCCACGTGAACAGCGCCCTGTCACCGCCGGGCGCGACGATGCCGGTGAGCATCGCAGCGTCATCGGCGAGGTCGGCGTTGACGACGTCGCCGGTGTGAAGGAACCCGCGCAGCTCGCGGTACAGCCGCCGCCCACGCGGTGATCGTCTGCAGGTCCGCCGCCGTGGCGGCAGTCAGGTCGGTCTCGATGCCGGCGTGCGCCGTGAGCGCCACGGCGAGCCGGAACGACAGGTCGGTCTCACGCGACGTGGTGTGGGAGCGGGGCGAGCCCAGGTGCGAGCCGATGAGCTCCGGCGGCACCAGCATGCGCGTCCAGCGCTCGATGCGGGCGCGCTCGACGGGATCGTTGCAGTCCGAGGCCCACACCCGGTCGGTGCGCTCCAGGATGCCGAGGTCGACGCGCCCGCCGCCGCCCGAGCAGGTCTCGACCTCCAGCCGCGGATGCCGCGCCGCGCAGCTCGTCGAGCATGCGATAGAGCGCGACCGTCTGCGCGTGCACGAGCGGACGGTCGCCCCCGTTGCGGTGCGCGACGGGCTCCATGAGGTCGCGGTTGTGATCCCACTTCAGATAGTCGATGTCGTACTCCGCGACGAGTGCGCTGATGCGTTCGAGCACCAGGTGGTACGCGTCGGGGTTGGCGATGTCGAGCACCTGCTGGTTCCGCGCCGTCGCGCCCGCGCCCTCGCGGGGCGCGAGCACCCAGTCGGGGTGGGCGCGGGCGAGATCGGAGTCCGGGTTGACCATCTCCGGCTCGAACCACAGGCCGAACTGCATGCCGTGAGCGCGCACGATTGCGACGAACGGGTCGAGGCCGTCGGCCACACGGTCGCGTCGACCAGCCAGTCACCCAAGCCCGCGTCGCGTCGCGGCGCCGATGGAACCAGCCGTCGTCGAGCACGATCCGTTCGACCCCGACCGTGGCGGCTCGGTCGACGAGCTCGACGAGCCGGTCGAGGTCGTGGTCGAAATAGACGGCCTCCCACGTGTTGAGCGCGAGCGGTCGTGGCGTGGCCGGGGTGACCGCGCGTCGCAGGCGGCGGTGCAAACGAGCCGAGACGCCGTCGAATCCGCGGTCGGACCAGGTGAACAGCACTGTCGGCGCGTCGTAGCGGTCGCCGGGTGCAGGATCAGCTCGCCCGACCGCAGCAGCTCGCCCGCGCCGATCACGCGCGAGAGAACGCCGGGACTTTCGGGCAGCCGTTCGGCGAGGTACCGCTATCGCCGCTCCAGGCGAGGTGCACGCCCCAAACCTCGCCATGCGCAAACCCGAAGCCCGCAGTGCCGGCAGCAAGCAGATACGGCGAATGGTGCCCTGGGGTTCGCCGCGCCGCGCACGACGCGCGTGCGTCCCGAACGCAAAGGGCATCCGCTGGGGAGCCCGTTCGCGACACCACTTGCCGGTGAAAGTCCAGCACCTCCGTCGCACGATCGGGCAGGGGCAGAAGGGCGCGCAACCCGTCGACCAGGTAGGGGCCGGCGGATGCCGCAGCAGGCGTTCTCGACCGACATGTCCGCCGACAGCACGCCCGCGACATCCAGTCGATATTCCACGCGGGCGCGCGTGCCGGCCACGTCGTCGTCGAGCTCGAGCACGATGCGGCCACCCTCGTCGTCGTGCTCGACGACCGCATCGACCAGACGAGGACGGGTGTGGTCGCAGTGCCGCCACGGTTGCCGACTTGCGCGGGAGTGCCCGCCCAGCCGTCCTGCTCGGTCGGCCACACCGAGAACGCGCGCGGCACGTCAGGCGAGTTGTTGAGCACGGCCGGGATGGATGTCGCGTACAGCGCGGCGGCAGTCCGCGCGTCGACCGGACCGAGGTCGGCGCCCCAGTGCAGCACACGCGGCAGGGCGCCTTCGAGATCGACGACCAGCGAGATACCTGCGGCCCGCAATGCGTGGACCGTGTCCGCTCGCTTGAACATTACCCCTCCCGTCGAGTTTCTTGACAGCGATAACTAATCATGCCTACGCTGACAGCGCAAGTAAAGGTCTGAGGTCTGCGATCGACGGATCATTGCGCCGGACCTGATCCACGGGCTGACACGACCCAGGAACGAGACATGCCCCACACCCTCCAGCTGTCGTGGCCGACTCCCGCCGACCGATGGGAAGAGGCGGCTCCGCTCGGCAACGGCCGTATCGGGGCGATGGCATTCGGCGGCGCTTCAGGCCGGTACGCGCTGAACGACGCCACAGTGTGGTCGGGAACGCCCGACGGTCCGGCCCAGGCGCTGCGCGACGTGATCGCAGCGGGCGCGGGACCCGCGCGTCTGGCAGAGGTGCGCGCGGCGCTCGACGCCGACGCCGTCCGCACCGCGGAGAGCCTGCTGATGACATTCGAAGGGCCCTACTCGCAGGAGTTCCTGCCGCTCGCCGACCTCGAACTGCGGATCCATGAATGCCTCACCCGGCAACCCCGCGCGCGTACTCGACCTCGACGAGCGCCGTGCTGACCGAGACGCTGAGCGTACCCGGCGGCACGGTGCGGCGTCGCTCGTGGGTGTCCGCCCCCGCTCAGGCGCTGCTCGTCGAACTCACCGCCGACACCGAGTTCGCGGCATCCGTCGCGCTCACGACACAGCTGAACGACGGTGCCGTGATTCCCTGGGGCGGGCCGCACGGGCTGACGTTCGACATCGTGGCGCCCGGTCGACGGGCGCGCCGCTCCACGAGCCCTCGGTGGAGCCGCCGCTGAGGTACGCCGACGACGACCCCGACTTCGACGCCTCGCGACCGTCGCGGTCGCGCGAACCGACGGTATTGTGGACCTCGCCCGTGGGGCGCGACCGTCCACGAGCCCGCCGGCTGCTGATCGCACTCTCGACATCGACCCGCGCCGAGTCGTGGTGGGCCGACGAGGACGGCGAGATGGCGGACTGTCTCCCATGAGATGATCCGGACCGCGCCCGAGAGCGAGCGGATGCCGCGGACGCCGCGACCCGTCGACCCGCTCGCCGAGTACGACGCCGACCGCGGCGCGTCGCCCGGGCGCGGTTCGCGATCGGCGGTCGCCGTGGGGGCACGTGGGATGTGGACCGCGACATGCTCCGCACGGCACGGACGACGCAGCTCCGGGCGACCGTCGCCGCGGAGTACGGTGTGGTACCTGCTCGCGTCGTCGTCACGGGCCGGCGGCCGCCGGCCAACCTGCAGGGCATCTGGAACGACGAGCTGCGCCCCGCGTGGTCGTCGAACTACACGATCAACATCAACACCCAGATGAACTACTGGGCGGCCGAGTCGCCGGGTTGGCCGAGTGCGCACGAGCCGCTGCTTCGACCTCGTGGAGCACGCTCGCGCGCACGGGCGCCGACGCGCGCGCGCGAGCTGTACGGTGCGCGCGGCTGGGTCGCCCATCACAACACCGACCTGTGGGGCTGGAGCCTCCCGGTCGGCATGGGCCACGGGAGCCCCGAGCTGGGCGATCTGGATGATGGGCGGCGTCTGGCTCACCCACACCTCTGGGACCATTCGAGTTCACCGGCGACCTCGATCTGTTGCGCACCCGCATCTGGCCGCTGCTGCGCGGAGCCGCCGAGTTCTGCCTGGACTGGCTCGTCGCCGGATCGGACGGGACGCTGCGACACCTCGCCGTCGACCTCGCCGGAGAACCTGTTCATCTGGCCGCAGGCCAGCGACCACGATCGCCCTGACCGCGACACCACGATGGACTGCACCTGATCCGTGTCTGTTCAACGCGCTGCTGCCGCCATCGAGGCGCTCGGCCTCGACGACCCGATCGCGCCGAGATCGAGCCGGCGCTCGCCGCGGCTCCCCCCGTCGGCATCGCGCCGACGGGCGGCTCCGGAGTGGTCGGCGGAGGTCGTCGAGGACGAGCCGGCGCACCGGCACCTGTCGCCTGGTCGGCGTGTACCCGCTCGACGTGATCGCCCCGCGAGCGACGCCCGAGCTCGCCGCGGCGGCGGTGCGCCGGCTCGACGCCCGCGGTCCCGGCGCGATGGGCTGGTCGTGGGCGTGGAAGATCGCGCTGCGCGCCCGACTCGGTGACGGCGACGGCGCGGCGACGCTGCTCCGGAGGCGCTCACCCCGTTCGACGGCGACGACACCCGGCACGGTCCGGTCGACGGCTCGCGTGGGGCGGGCTGCTGCCGAACCTCTTCAGCACGCACCCGCCGTTCCAGATCGACGGGAACCTCGGCTTCCCCGCCGGCATCGCCGAGATGCTGGTGCAGAGCCACGGCGGCGTCGTCCGGCTGCTGCCCGCCCTGCCCTCGACGGGATCGAGGGGACGTTCATGGCCGCGGCGGGTGGACCGGTATCGCGGCGGATCTCGCCTGGCGCGAGGGAAACTCGCCTCCGCACCGTTGCACAACCGCTGCGGGAGGACCGCGTCGTACCGCGCATACGCCGGGCGCCACCGCGGAGATAGTGCCGGGGGCGAAAAGCGTCTACGGCCGACGATGGACGTTCGCGGATGACGACGCCCCGGCAATCGGAGACCACGAGGCCGGTGACCTCACGCTGGGCGAACCACACCACGAGACCGAGCCGGCCGACTTCGACGCCTTCTGGCGCGACACGCTCGACGAGACCCGGCAACACCCGCTCGACTGTGACGATCGAGCCGCGGAAGACCCGCCTGCGCCGTATCGACGTCTTCGACGTGAACTTCCGCGGATTCGACGGCACTCGGATCAACCGCATGGTTGCGTGTGCCGCGCGGCGCTCCGGTCCGCTTCCCGGCCTCGTGCAGTACCTCGGCTACGCGAATGGTCGTGGGCACGCGTTGGGCGACCTGCGGTCGCGGTCCCGCCGGCTACGCGCACCTCGTGATCGACGCGCGCGGCCAAGGCATGGCGACTCCGACGAGGACACCCCGACGGCGGACCCTCGGCCGCGGATTTATCACGCGCGGGCGTTCACCGTACGACTTCTACTACCGGCGCGTGTTCGCCGACGCCGTCCGAGCGGTCGAGGCCGTGCGGTGCTCGAGGGCGTCGATTCGGCGCGGGTCGCGGTCGTCGGCGCGAGCCAGGGCGGCGGGATTGCGCTGGCGATCGCGGGCCTCGTCCCCGATTAGCCGTCGCGATCTGCAGGCACCGCTCCTGTGCGAGCTGAATCGGGTGTCCGACCTCAGCACCGAGTTCCCGTACGCGCTGCTCGCCCAGTACTTCGCCGACCGCCGACTCGACGCCGCGGACGCTCTCGACACGCTCCGCTACTTCGACCGGCGTGAATCACGCCAAACGCGTGATGGCCCCCGCCCTCCTGAGCACCGGTCTTCGCGACGGCATCACGCCTCCGGCATCCGTCCTTCCCGCGTTCACCGCCTACTCTGGGGAGAAGCTGATCGTGCTGTGGCCCTACAACGGCCATGAAGCCGGTGGCGACCTCGACGAGGAGAACGCTCTCGAGTTCTCCGCG
>CAWJZK010000023.1:0-18995 GCA_963847285.1 uncultured Actinomycetota bacterium | reverse complement strand
GCAGCGCCGAAGTCAGCCGCGCGAGGTTGTCGAGCACCGTCGAACGGAGCGGCTGCCGCATCCACTCGTCGAGCGTGAGCTCGTGGCTGTCGCGGCGGTACCCGTCTTCGACGGCGCGCATCTCGCGCACGAAGGAGGCGCCGCGCACGAGGAGCGAGACCTCCATGTTCAGCTCGAACGAGCGGATGTCCATGTTGCTCGAGCCGATGACGGCGACGTCGTCATCGATCGTGAAGTGCTTCGCGTGCAGGATGTAGGGCGCCTTGTACATGTAGATCTTCACGCCGGCGCGCAGCAGCGCCTCATAGTAGGAACGCTGCGCGTGGTAGACGAGCGCCTGGTCGCCGATCTCCGAGACGAAGAGCTCGACGTGGATGCCGCGCTGCGTCGCCCCGCTGATCGCGTAGAGCATCGACTCGTCGGGAACGAAGTACGGGACTCGTGATGATGATCTGCTCCTGCGCGGCGTAGAGCAGCGCGAGGAAGAGCTTCAGGTTGTTCTCGTTGCGGTAACCGGGGCCGCTCGGCACGACCTGGCAGTCGAGGTCCTGCGCCTCGCCCGGCTGGTCGAACGCCGCCGCGAGGTCGCGCGTCGGCGGCGCGCCCGTCTCGAGGTACCAGTCGGTCGCGAAGATCGCATCGAGGCCCGAGACGATCGGCCCCTCGACGCGCACGACGAGTTCCTTCCATTTCAGCCCGCGACGGATGTTGCCGCGCTTGTTGTAGCTGCGGTCGATGATGTTCTGCGAGCCCATGAACCCGACCACACCGTCGACCACGAGGAGCTTGCGGTGGTTGCGGAGGTCTGGACGCTGGTACTTGCCCTTCAACGGCTTCACGGGCAGCATGAGCCGCCACGCGACGCCCATCTTCGTGAGGCGTTTGAGCGTCTTCCGGTATCCCTTCACCCGGTAGGACGCGACGTGGTCGAGGAGCACCCGCACCTCGACCCCACGCGTGACCGCGTCGCCGAGCGCGGCGAAGAACGGCGCCGTCGTCTGGTCGTAGGCGCGAAGATGTAGAACTCGACGTGCACGTAGCGCTTCGCGCCGCGGATCGCCGACGTCATCGCGTCGAGCGATCCCTGGTAGTGGCCGATGAGGCTCGCGCTGTTCGAGCCGATGAGGGGCATCGAGCCGAGGTTGCGGTTCAGCCGCACGATGCCCTCGAACCAGTCGGGCCATTGCGTGCTGTCGCTCACCCGCTCGACGCCGTGCGTGGACTCGCGGATGTAGCGGTCGACCTCGGCCTGCTTCTCACGGCGGTGCTTCGGGAGCTTCGGATTGCCGATGAGCAGGAAGAAGAGGATGCCGAGGTACGGGATGAAGAAGATCGCGAGGAGCCACGCCATGCCCGCGGTCGGGCGGCGATTGCGCGGCACCACGATGATCGCGATGATGCGCACGACGAGGTCGATGGCGAGCAGAACGCCGGCGATGATGAGGCCGGTCTGCTCCCCGGTAAGCGTCATACGGGGTTAGTTCGCGGGCCGTTCGCGTCCGAGCTTCGCGCGCTCCTCGGCTTCGATGCGGGCGTAGGCTTTGCGCTCGTTGCGGTCGGCGCGGAAGATCGCACGCATCACGAACCAGAAGATGAGGCCGATGAGCACGGTCGGCGCAATCGACCAGATCGCGTTCACCCAGAAGTCGTTCATAGTCTCTTCAGGATACGCGCCGTCGCGAGAACAGGAAGACACGCCGCGGTGGCCTCGAAGACAGGAACGAGCGGTCATCCACGAGCATCGGTTCCTGTTTTCGCAACGCTCACGCGACGCGACGCGGCCCACCGGACGCCAGAAGCTCCCGGATCACGGCGATGCAGGTGTCGAGATCGCCCATGACCTGGGGGTAGCCGAATCGATGCCATCGGTAGCCCCGCAACACCAGCGCAGCGTTGCGCTCTCGGTCGCGCTCGATGGCCTCGTGATCGTCGTGCCACTTGGAGCCGTCGGCTTCGATGACGAGCCACCCGTCGATCAACAGATCGACCCGGCCCACCCCGTCTACCTCCACCTGTGTTTCGACCCGCCAGCCCTCTGAGGTGATCGCAACGCGAAGGATCGACTCGAGGCCGGATTCGGCGGCCCGATCGAGTCGGCGCTCGAGTCGACGGATGCGTCGTGGCATCCGTTTCATGAGCGATTCGAGGTTGGCGGGCGAAAGCAGTCGACGGTTGAGCGCGCTGTCGAGGGTGGCGATCGCATCATGCGCGCCGACGCAAGGCAGGTACTGCGCGAGCGCATCGACCACGCTGACCCGCCACTCGCCCGACCTTCGGGATGCGCCCTCACTCCACACCCGGAACTCACCGTCACCCAGCGCTGGCAGCCTGCTGGCGGTACGCGACGTCGCGACGCAGATGCCGGTGAACTGCGAGACCCAGACATGGTAGCTGCGCAAGGCACCCTCACCACCGAGGATGCCGCCCAGGGCGATCGCTCGCATGGCCTCACGGTTCGCGTCGGGCAGGGCCACCCATGAGCGCCCGATCCGTGCGATTCGGCCGGCGTCGAGCGCTGTGCGGATGCTCTGCGCCGAATGGCCTCCCGCCCGGAGGCGCGATCGCGTGGTGATGCCGCCGTGCCGGCGGAGGTCGAACGTGAGGTCGCGCATGGATCGAGCATCGTGGCGCTGGGGCATCCGCTCGGAGGGACACGGCCGCACTGTGGAGGCATTCGACCCGCCCGGCACTGTGCAGGAGGGATGACAGCGTTTCGAGAACAGGAAATGCCGGCGAAAAGGAGCCCGGAGCGCCTGTTTTCGACGCCGCCTCGGCGTGTCTTCCTGTTTTCGTGGGGTGGGGTGGGGTGGGGCGGGTGGGGTGGGGGCGCTCAGCCGCCGGTGATGAGACCCCAGATGCCCGAGCCGACGAGGTACAGGCCGATCGCGCCGACGACGATCCAGATCGCGAGGCGCGCGTTCGAGGGGCGCTTCGGATCCTGCTCGGGCTCGAGGTCCTTCTTGGGGAGGTAGTCGTTCATGTGCGGACTCTGTTCATGTTCGGGGGGTTCACCCGGGCTCACTTGACCAGGGGGAAGAGGATCGTCTCGCGGATGCCGAGGCCCGTGAGCGCCATGAGCAGGCGGTCGATGCCCAGGCCCAGGCCGCCCGACGGCGGCATGCCGAACTCGAGGGCGCGCAGGAACTCCTCGTCGAGTCGCATCGCCTCGGGGTCGCCGCCCGCGGCGAGCTTCGCCTGCTCGACGAAGCGCTCACGCTGCACGACCGGGTCGACGAGCTCGGAATAGCCGGTGGCGAGCTCGAAGCCGCGCATGTAGAGGTCCCACTTCTCGACGACGCCCGGAATCGAACGGTGTCCGCGAACCAGCGGCGACGTGTCGAGCGGGAAGTCCATCACGAACGTCGGCCGTTCGAGGCCGGTCTTCACGTGGTGCTCCCAGAGCTCCTCCACGTACTTGCCCGGAAGCGGGTGGTCGATCTCGATGCCCTCGGCATCGGCGAGTTCCTTCAGGCGCTCGATCGGCGTCGCCGCGGTGATCTGCTCCCCCACGGCCTCGGAGAGCGAGTCGTACATCGAGATGCGCGCCCAGTCGCCGCCGAGGTCGTACTCGGTGCCGTCGGCCCAGGTCACGACATGCGAGCCCGAGACGGCGACCGCGGCATCCTGGACCAGCTTCTGCGTGAGGTCGGCGATGGTGTTGTAGTCGCCGTAGGCCTCATAGGCCTCGAGCATCGCGAACTCGGGGCTGTGCGTCGAGTCGGCGCCCTCGTTGCGGAAATTGCGGTTGATCTCGTACACCCGCTCGATGCCGCCGACCACGGCGCGCTTCAGGTAGAGCTCGGGGGCGATGCGGAGGTAGAGCTCGGTGTCGAACGCGTTCGAGTGGGTCACGAACGGGCGAGCGGATGCCCCGCCGTGCATCACCTGCAGCATCGGCGTCTCGACCTCGATGAAGCCGAGCGCGTCGAACGTGCTGCGGAGGCTCGCGTTCACCTTCGCGCGGTCGATGACGTTGCGCCGCGCCTGCTCGCGCGAGATGAGGTCGAGGTAGCGGCTGCGCACCCGCGTCTCTTCGGAGAGCTCGTTGTACAGGTTCGGCAGCGGCAGGATCGCCTTCGAGGCGATGCGCCACTCCTTCACCATGATCGACAGCTCGCCGCGACGGCTCGTGATGACCTCGCCGGCGACGAACACGTGGTCGCCGAGGTCGACGAGCTCCTTCCACTCGGCGAGCGACTCCTCGCCCACCTCGGCGAGCGAGACCATCGCCTGGATGCGGCTGCCGTCACCCGACTGCAGCGTCGCGAAGCAGAGCTTGCCCGTGTTGCGGGAGTAGACGACGCGGCCCGCGAGACCGACCGTCTCGCCGCTCGCCTCGTCGACCGCGAGGCCGACGAACCGGTCGCGCACCTCGGGGATCGTCGCCGTGATCGGCAGGCGCACCGGGTAGGCGCCGAGACCGAGGTCGTCGGATGCCGCGATCAGCCGCTCGCGCTTGGCGAGCCGCACGGCCTTCTGCTCCGAGACCTCCGCGGCGTCGATCTCGGCGGCGGCGAGCTCCGCAGCGCCGATCTCCGCAGTACCGATCTCCTCGGGGGTGGGCTCGGACAGCGGCATCCGTCTGGGTCTCGGCCATCGTTCACTCTCGGTTCGCGGAAACGTGCGAACACCAGCCTACTTGGGCCGAACTGTGCGGCCCCTGCATCGTCAGGCCCTGCAACGTCGGGCCCTGCGTCGTCGGGCGTCGCGCCCTGCTCAGCCGAGCGTGATGGTCGCGTTGTCGATGAGCCGGGTGGCGCCGACGCGCGCGGCGACGAGCACGACGGCCTCGCCGGTCGCATCGTCGCCGACGGGGAGGAAGGTCTCGGGGTCGACGACGACGAGGTAGTCGAGCGTCACGTCGTCGTGGTCGCCGAACGCGGCGGCCCCCTCGGCGAGCACCTCGCCGAGCCCGTCGCCGGCCGAGGCATCCGCCGCTCGCAGTGCCTCGGAGAGCGTGAGGGCAGCCGCGCGCTCGGTCGGGCCGAGGTAGCGGTTGCGGCTCGACAGTGCGAGTCCGTCGGGTTCGCGCACGGTCGGCACGACCGCGATCGACACCGGCACGTCGAGCTCGCGCACCATGCGGCGCACGAGGAACACCTGCTGCGCGTCCTTCTGTCCGAAGACCGCGATGTCGGGGGTCGCGATGTGCAGGAGCTTGCTGACGACGGTCAGCATGCCGTCGAAGTGCCCGGGCCGCGAGGCGCCCTCGTAGAGCGAGCCGACGCGTCCGGCGGTGACCCGGGTGCCGGTCTCGCCGTCGGGATACATCTCGGCGACGGTGGGGGCGAAGACGAACTCGACGCCGAGGTCGGCGAGCGCCGCGACATCCGTGTCGAGCGTGCGCGGGTAGCGCTCGAGGTCTTCGCCCGGGCCGAACTGCAGCGGATTCACGAAGATCGACACGACGACGACGTCGGCGAGCTCACGTGCCCGCCGCACGAGCGCGAGGTGCCCGTCGTGCAGCGCGCCCATGGTGGGCACGAGGGCGACGGATGCCCCGTCGCGGCGCCGCTCCGCAAGCCGCTCGCGCAGCTCGGCGATGGTCGCGACCGTGCGGATGCGCACCTCGGCCTGCGTCACTCGATACCTCCCGGCGGCCGATCGTCTCCGGCCTCGTAGATCGTATCCGCACCCTCGGGCAGGGGTCCGCGGTCGTGCCGGGAGAGCGCGTTCTCGACCGCGCTTCGCACGAGTGGCGCGAGCACGGCCCCCGGTCGGGCCACTCCGATGCCGTCGAGCAGGTCGCTCGCCTGGTCGACGATCGCGCGAGAGAACGAGACCGCGGTGTCGATCGCCTCGCCGTAGGCGGCTCGGTCGGCCTCGGCGACGACGAACGGCTCGCCGCCCATCTCCACCACGAGCGCCTGGCCGATCGGCAGCACGGGGGCCGGCGCGGTGACGGCGAACCAGGTGCCGGGGAGCCGCGCGAGGTCGATGGTCGTACCGGTGAAGGTCATCGCCGGATGCACCGCGAGCGGGATCGCGCCGGCACCGCGGGCCGGGTCGAGCACGGCGGTGCCGAACCGCGCCGCGGTGTGCAGCACGAGCTGCCCGGGTCGCCACACGCCGGCGTCGGCGAGTCCGGCGACGAGGGGCTCGAGCTCGGCCTCGGGAACCGCGAGCAGCACGAGCTCGCTGCGCTCGATGATCTCGGGGATCGGCAGCACCGGCACGGCGGGCAGCATGGCCGCAGCACGTTCACGGCTCGACGCGGAGACCGCGGCGATGCCCGTGAGCGCGTGCCCAGCACCGGCCAACGCCGCGGCGAGCACGGCACCGACACGACCGGCGCCGATGGTGCCGACCCCGAGGCGTCCGGCCCGCTCAGCGGGCATCGCGGGCCTCGGTGCCCTGAGCTTGTCGAAGGGAATCCTCTACCGGGCTCGCTTCGACATGCTCAGCGGGCGGGGCGACACCCCAATGGTCCGACGTGTCGCTCGTGGCTCGCTCGACCGCCTCGTCGGCGAGTTGCTCGAACCACGCCTCGGCGTCGGCCTGCTCGATGATCGGAAGCAGGGCCGCGACCGGACCCGCGACCGTGTGGATGCGCAGCGACGCGAGCGAGAGCGCCCGCTCGATCGGCCCGACCATGAGCGCCACCGACTGCATACGGGCCAGCGGCACGAGGGCGAGACTGCGCACGATCGCGCCGCGGCGGATCATGGCGACGCCCTCGACGCCCGCCCAGCCGATGCGTCGCCACGAGAAGGGCCGGAGCCACGCGCCGCGCTTCGGGGCGCGTGAGAACCCGCCCGCCCCGTCGCGTCCGGTCAGGCCGGCGTCGACGAGCGGGTCGAGGGCGGATGCGGCATCCGGCAGCAGCAGCGCGAGCACGCGATGCACATCGGCGACGGTGCCGACCGGCAGCACGATCGTGCGTTGCGCCGCGTCGTTCGAGGTCGACACCGACTGGCCCGCCACGTTGATGCGGATCGACCACCAGCCGAACGGGCGCCAGAACACCCATTGCGTGGCCTCGACAGCGTGGATGCGGCCGGGCGGAATCGTCTGGTTGCCGGTCGAGAGCAGGCCGTGGCCGATGCGCACGCCGTCGGCGGTGCCCGCGATCGAGTAGCGCAGCGATCTCGTGATGCGCGACCACGTGTAGCCCACGAGACCGATCGCGGCGGGCACGAAGGAGAAGAGCACCCAGACCTGCCCGGTCGTGACACCGACCGCGATCACGACGATGAGGATCGCGGCCCAGATCGTCGACCCGCCGAGGAGCGTCGAACCGATCACGCGGCCGAGCGGCAGGTGCACGACCGACTCGGGCGGCGCGAGGTCGGGGTCGAGCTCGGGCGCGAGGAACTCGTCGACCCGCTGGCCGACGAGCGCGCCGGCACGGGCACGGGCGCCGGCGCGCGGCGCCTCGCCGGCCTCGGAGGTGACCGATGCGGAGCCGCCGGGTTGAAGTTCTGCCGAAGCCGCGCTCGAGGCCGCACCGGCGGAGACCGAAGCCGCCCTCTCAGCCCGTGCACCGGACGAGAGCCGCAGGATGTCGGCCCGCAGGCCGTCGGCGAGCGCCGAACCGAGATATGCGAGCTGCACGTTCGCCGACTGGCCCGCGACCGACACCTCGAGCTTCGCCGTGCCGAAGAGCCGCGCGAAGACGGGCCGGGTCACGTTGATGCCCTGGATTCGATCGAGCCGGGCGCTGCGATGCGAGCGGAACACGATGCCGCTGCGCACCTCGACGGCCTCCTGCGTCACCCGGAAGGTGTGCATGCGCCACGACAACCAGAAGCCGAAGATCACGAGGAGGATGACCACCGCGACGCCGCCGAGCGCCCAGCCGACGAGGCCGCGCGACACGATGCCGCCGATCGGGTCGTTGGCCCAGTCGCCCTGCCAGGCGCGGTACTCGGCGTCGATGCCCTCGCCGACGTCGGGCGCGAAGACCACGAGGAAGAACTCGATCACGCGCTCACGCAGGTTCGCGATGATGAACCCGAGCACGGCGATGAAGACGAGACCACCGCGCAGCAGGGGACTCGCGGGGTGCAGCCGGTGCCACTCGCCGTCGGCGAGGTTCGTGACTCGCAGCGGACGAACTGGTGCGGTCACAATCCCGCCCGTCTGGTCTCGGCGAGGGCGACGAGCTCGTCGCGGAGCCGATCGGCCTCCTCCATCGGCAGGCCGGGCACCGTGACCGCGGTGGCCGCCGCCGCCGTCACGAACTTCAGGTCGGCGAGCCCGAGGGCCCGCGCGACCGGGCCGCGTGTGATGTCCACGAGCTGCATGCGGCCGTATGGCACCGCGACCTGCCGCTGGAACATGATGCCGCGCTTGAAGAGCAGGTCGTCTTCGCGCAGCCGGTAGGCGATCGAGCGCACGCGGCGCGGTTCGAACGCGATGCCGATGAGCGAGGCCACGCCGATGACGATCGCCGCCGCGAGCGCCCACCACTGCCCCCACAGCAGCATAGATGACGGAGAAGGCACCGACGAAGATCACCAGGGCGATGATCGAACCGATGATCTCGACCACGAGGTACTTCGGCGAGACGCGCAGCCAGCCCGTGTCACGGGGAGCGGATGCCGCGGCATCCGTCACGCCGTGGCGCACGGTCTCGGCGGGTTCGGCGGGCTCGTCGGGGCCGTCGTCGCGGATCTCAGGCATGCGCGTGCTCCTCTTTCTCTGCTTCGGGGTCGTCGGGCGGCAGCGTGCAGAAGTGCTCGGCGACGAGTCCGCCCGCGAGGAGCAGCCCGGCGCCGATCGCGGTCGCGAGGGCGAGCCACACGGTCGCGGCTGCGGGTACGACGCTGCGGGTGAGCAGGAACAGCGTGATGCCGAGCCCGAAGCCGAAGACGAGTGCCCCGCTCACGCTGCAGGCCTTGGCGAGCACGGCGATGCGCATGGCGCGGAACGGGTCGAGGTGCTTCGTCGCCTTGCCCTTCACCGCACGGCGGATCGGCCACGCGAGTGCGACGACGATGATCGCCACACCGACGAGCGTGATCGGCAGCGAGATGGGCGGCACGATGGCCTTCGCACCGGCCGAGACCATCGCGAGATCGCCGAGGTAGCCGATGACGAGTCCGCCGAGCGCGAAGGCGATGAGCGTCGAGACGTGCGTTCGCTTCATCGGCGCACCACCTCGTCGGACGCCGCGACGCGGAGCCCGGCAACGGAACCGCGGCCGGCGAGCACCGCGTCGGGTTCGAGGTCGAGCCACGGCTGCAGCACGAATGCGCGCTGCCAGGCCCGGGGGTGCGGCAGCACCAGTCGCTCGTCGGCGACCTCGGAGCCGCCGACGTCGATGAGGTCGAGGTCGATGGTGCGATCGGCCCAGTGTTCTGCGCGCACTCGACCGTGGCGCAACTCGATGCCCTGCAGCACGTCGAGCAGGGCGTGCGGATCGAGGGCGGTCTCGACGATGATCACCCCGTTCAGGTAGGCGGGCGCGTCGTGGTCGACGCCGGTGTCCTTGATCGCCGGGGTCTCGTACACGGGTGAGACACCCATGAGCTCGACGCCGTCGGCCGCGGCGAGCTCGCGAGTCGCCGCGGCGATCGTCGCCTCGCGGTCGCCGAGGTTCGCGCCGAACGCGACGACGGCGCGCGTCATGCCCGCCCCCGCACGATCGTGACCGCGACATCCGCGAACGGCACGTTGATGGGCGCCTGGGGCTTGTGGACCGTGACCTCGACCTCTTCGACCGCCGGGTAGCCGAGCGCCACGGCCGCGACGCGCTCGGCGACCGTCTCGATGAGGTCGACCGGGTCGCGCTCGACGGCGGCGGCGACGGCCTCGGCGAGCTCGCCGTAGTGGACCGTGCGGTCGAGGTCGTCGGCGGATGCCGCGGCGGCGAGATCGACCGCGACCGACACGTCGATCACGAACTCCTGCCCTTCGACGCGTTCGAACTCGAGGACGCCGTGATGCGCGCGGACGCGGACGCCCGTGAGGGTGATGCGGTCGCGAGTCTCAGCCACGTCGTCCACTCTGCCACGCTCCAAGGACGTCGAGCGCCTGCCGCGTTCCGCGGACGTCGTGCACCCGTACCCCCCACGCGCCGACCTCGGCGGAGAGCACGCTCACGACGGCGGTCGGCAGGTCGCGCGCCTCGATGGGGGCGTGCTCGGGCAGGAGCGCGCCGAGGAACCGCTTGCGCGACGCGCCGACGAGGATCGGCAGCCCGAGTTCCGCGAGCACGTCGAGACGGCCGAGCAGCTGCCAGTTCTGCTCCCCCCGCTTGGCGAACCCGAGGCCGGGATCGAGGATCAGTCGCTCGGGCTCCACGCCCGCCGCGACGAGCGCGTCGACACGGGCCGCGAGCTCGTCGCGCACCTCGACGGCGACGTCGTCGTACTCGGCGAGGGAGTCCATGCGGTCGGAATGACCGCGCCAGTGCATCGCGACGTAGTGCACACCGGTCTCGGCGGCGATCGGCCCCATCGCGGCATCCGCGAGCCCGGCCGACACGTCGTTGATGATCTCGGCGCCCGCCTCGATGGCCGCGAGCGCGGTCGCGGCGCGCATCGTGTCGACGCTCACCCGGATGCCCCGCCCGGCGAGTTCTCGGACGACCGGCACGACCCGGCGCAGCTCCTCGTCGGGGTCGACCCGTGTCGCCCCGGGGCGCGTGGACTCACCGCCGACATCGACGAGGTCGGCTCCCTCGGCGACGAGCTCGAGTCCGTGTGCGATGGCGGCATCGGCGTCGAACCAGCGGCCGCCGTCGCTGAACGAGTCGGGCGTGACGTTCACGACGCCCATGACGAGCATCCGCTCGGCGACCGACTCGGACTCAGGCATCCGAGTGGGATCCGATCATGGCGATGATCTCCGCCCGCGCCGCCGGGTCGGCGAGCGCGCCACGGCTCGCGATGGTCACGGTCGAGCTGCGCTCCTGCCGCGCACCCCGCGTCGTCACGCAGCGATGCTGCGCATCGAGCACGACGAGCACGCCCTTCGGCTCGAGACCGGCCTCGAGGGTGTCGGCGATCTCCTCGGCGAGCCGCTCCTGCAACTGCGGACGGTGCGCGAGGGTATCGACGACCGCGGGGATGCGGCCGAGACCCACGACCCGGTCTCGGGGCAGGTAGGCCACGTGGGCGGTGCCGACGAACGGCAGGAGGTGGTGTTCGCAGACCGATCGGAAGGAGAGGTCGCGGAGGAGGACGACATCGGACGTCGCGGGCACGCCGGCCTCTGTCGCGCCGATCGGCACGGTGTCGGCCAGGTGGCTCAACGGGTCGACGTCGAGCCCCCCGAAGAAGTCGGCGTACGCCTCGGCGACCCGTTGCGGGGTGCGCTCGAGGCCTGGTCGCGACGGGTCTTCACCGATCGCGAGCAGGATCTCGCTCACCGCGCGCTGGATGCGCTCGGCGTCCACTCCGACCATGACTCCCCCTCTTCGAGTCGACGGACGACTACGCCGTCGCGGGGCGCGGCTTGCTGCGCGGCGCGCGCGACGCGGCCGTCTCGTCGACGGGAAGCTGCCCGGAGTCGACGCCGCCGTCGACGGCACCCTGGTCGATCGGCATCTTCTCGGCGGGGAAGGAGATCGGCGGGCGATCGGAGACCGGGCGCTTGTCGCTCGAGAGCCAGAGCGGGCGCTCGGGCAGCTTCTTCACGTTCTTGAAGATCTCGGCGATCTGCTTGTGGTCGAGCGTCTCGTTCTCGAGCAGCTCGGCCGCGAGCGCGTCGAGGATCTCGCGATTGTCGTTCAGCACCTGCCACGCCTCGTCGTGCGCCTGCTCGATGAGCGCGCGCACCTCGGTGTCGACCCGCTCGGCAATGCGCTCGGAGTAGTCGCGCTGGTGGCCCATGTCACGGCCGAGGAAGACCTCGCCGCCCGACTGGCCGAGCTTGATCGCACCGACGGTCGCGCTCATGCCGTACTCGGTGACCATCTTGCGAGCCGTCGCGGTGGCCTTCTCGATGTCGTTCGACGCACCGGTCGAGGGGTCGTGGAACACGATCTCTTCGGCGACACGGCCGCCCATCGCGTAGGTGAGCTGGTCGAGCAGCTCGTTGCGGCTGACCGAGTACTTGTCTTCGAGCGGCAGCACCATCGTGTAACCGAGGGCACGGCCGCGCGGGAGGATCGTGATCTTCGTCACGGGGTCGGTGTAGTTCATCGCCGCCGCCGCGAGCGCGTGTCCGCCCTCGTGGTAGGCCGTGATGAGCTTCTCCTTGTCCTTCATGACGCGGCTCCGCCGCTGCGGGCCGGCGATCACGCGGTCGACCGCCTCGTCGAGCGCGCGGTTGTCGATGAGCTGCGCGTTCGAGCGCGCCGTGAGGAGCGCGGCCTCGTTGAGCACGTTCGCGAGGTCGGCGCCGGTGAAGCCCGGGGTCTTGCGCGCGAGCACCTCGAGGTCGACGCCCTTCGCGAGGGGCTTGCCCTTCGAGTGCACTTCGAGGATCTTCTGCCGGCCCTTGAGGTCGGGTGCGTCGACGCCGATCTGGCGGTCGAAACGGCCCGGGCGCAGGAGTGCGGGGTCGAGGATGTCGGGACGGTTCGTCGCCGCGATGAGGATGACGTTGGTCTTCGGGTCGAAGCCGTCCATCTCGACGAGCAGCTGGTTCAGCGTCTGCTCGCGCTCGTCGTGCCCGCCGCCGAGGCCGGCGCCGCGGTGACGGCCGACCGCGTCGATCTCGTCGACGAAGATGATGGCCGGCGCGTTCTGCTTCGCCTGGTCGAAGAGGTCCCGCACGCGGGAGGCACCGACACCGACGAACATCTCGACGAAGTCGGAACCCGAGATGGAGTAGAAGGGCACGCCCGCCTCACCCGCGACCGCGCGGGCGAGGAGCGTCTTGCCGGTTCCGGGAGGGCCGTAGAGCAGCACGCCCTTCGGGATGCGCGCACCGACCGCCTGGAACTTCGCCGGCTCCTTCAGGAACTCCTTGATCTCGTGGAGCTCTTCGATGGCCTCCTCGGCGCCTGCGACGTCGTCGAAGGTGACCTTGGGGCTCTCCTTCGTGACGAGCTTCGCCTTCGACTTGCCGAACTGCATGACGCGGTTGCCGCCGCCCTGCATGCCCGAGAGCATGATCCAGAAGAACAGGCCGATGAGCACGAGCGGAAGCAGGATGCCGAGCATCGACAGGAACCAGTTCGGCTGCGGCACCTCGTCGTTGAAGCCATCAGCCGGATCGGCCGCGTCGACGGCCGCGACGACGTCGGGTCCGCGGGGCGTCACGTAGTAGAACTGCACCTGCGTGCCGAGGTCTCCGTCTGCCTCCGTGAGCGTGAGGTCGACGCGATTCTCGCCGTCGACGATCTTCACCGAGGCGACCTTGTCGTCCTTCAGGAGCTGGAGGCCCTCTTGCGTCGAGACCTCACGGAACCCGGAGGCGGTGATGAGACTCGACCCGATCCACACGGCGACGATCGCGAGCAGAATATAGATGATCGGCCCGCGCAGGATCTTCTTGATGTTCATGGTCTTGCAAGGCTATCGCGGCGGCGCTGGAGGTCGGCTTCATGTTCGCTGTGGGCGCGCAGCGTCCACACGAACCATTGGCACAGCCGCTGTGGGCGCGCAGCGCCACGTCGAACCGTGGCAGGAGTAGACGTGCGGCGCGAGAATGGCGACGTCGCGGAGGTTGCGGTAGCGCTCGGCGTAGTCGAGGCCGTAGCCGACGACGAACTTGTTCGGGATGTCGAAGCCGAGGTAGTTCACGGTCACGTCGACCTTCGCCGCGTCGGGCTTTCGCAGCAGCGTGCAGATCGCGACGGACTCGGCACCGCGCGACTCGAGGTTGCCGAGCAGCCAGCTCAGGGTGAGGCCCGAGTCGATGATGTCCTCGACGATGAGCACATGGCGACCGGTGAGGTCGGTGTCGAGGTCCTTCACGATGCGCACCACACCGCTCGACCGGGTGCCCGCGCCGTATGACGACACCGCCATCCAGTCCATGTTCACGTGCGACCGCAGCTCGCGGGCGAGGTCGGCCATCACCATGACGGCGCCCTTCAGCACGCCGACGAGCAACAGGTTCTTGCCTTCGTAGTCGGCCTCGATGCGCCGGGCGAGCTCGGCGAGCTTCGCGTGGATCTCGGCTTCGGTGACGAGCACCTCGGTGAGGTCGGCCTCGATCTCGCGCGCGTCCATTCCGGTGCTCCCTGCTGTCGTACGGCGAACGGATGCCACGAGCCTACCCGCCGCGCCGCCCGGCTCCTCGGGCAGCGGCTCAGACCGCCGTGAACACGATCAGCCCGCCGGTGCGCGCCGCCTGCAGCCCGGGGAGATCGATCGGGCCCTGACCGTGCCAGTCGGTCACGAGCCGGGCGACTTCGAGCGTCTGCGTGCGCGTGAGTGAGACGCCGAACTCGCTCTGCACGACGTGTCGGATGACGCGTTGCCTGCAGTGCCGCCGGGTTCGCGGCGAGCGCGCCGGCCGAGACGGCGATGCCGGCTTCCGCGGGCTCGCAGATCTCCTCGATGAACTCGTCGATCTGCTCGGCGAACGCCTCGTCGTCTTCGCGCAGTTGCGCGGCGGTGCGCACGAGCGCCTCGGCGATGCCCGGCCCGAGTTCGGCCTCGAGCACGGGAAGCACCCGCTCCCGCACCCGCACCCGGGCGTACGCGTCGTCGATGTTGTGGGGGTCGTCCCAGGGCGTGAGCCCGGCGTCGAGGCAGGCCTGTCGTGTCGTCGCGCGACGGATGCCGAGCAGCGGCCGCGCGTAGCGGCCCGCGCGCACGGGCATGCCCGCGAGGCTCGTCGCACCCGAGCCGCGTGCGAGGCCGAGCAGCACCGTCTCGGCCTGGTCGTCGAGGGTGTGGCCGAGCAGCACGACGGTGGCGCCCGTCTCGGCGGCGGCCGCGTCGAGCGCGGCATAGCGGGCAGCGCGAGCGGATGCCTCCGGCCCGCCATCACCCGCGACCTCGACGCGCCGCACGAGCACGGGCTCGAGCCCGAGTTCACGCGCGGTTGCCGCTGCGGCGGCCGCGACATCCGCCGACCCCTCCTGCAGGCCGTGGTCGACGACGACCGCGCCCGCCCGGAGCCCCGCACGCGGCGCCTCGAACGCCGTGGCCGCGGCGAGCGCGAGCGAGTCGGCGCCGCCCGAGAGCGCGACGAGCACCAGTGGCCCGCTCGCTGAGCCCGTCGAAGCGCCCCGCCCGGCGAGCCCTGGAGCCGGCAGCACCGCGCGCACCGCGCGACGGATGTCGGCGATCGCGGGCGTGAGACGCGGGCGGCGGGCGCCCGACTGCTCGTCGGAAGGCATCAAGTAACCTTATTCCGCCGATCGTGCCCGATTCCGAGGGCTGCGGGCGAAGCTTCCAGACAGTGCTTCCACAACCAAGGAGAACCAGCATGGGCGAGTACGCCGCCATCATCGAGATCCCGAAGGGGAGCCGCAACAAGTACGAGGTCGACCACGAGACCGGCCGGGTCTTCCTCGACCGCGTGCTCTACACGACCTTCGTGTACCCCACCGACTACGGCTTCTTCGAGAACACCCTCGGCGACGACGGCGACCCGCTCGACGTGCTCGTGCTCACCCAGTACCCGCTCTTCCCGGGCGTGGGCGTGAAGGTGCGCCCGGTCGGCGTCTTCAACATGACCGACGACGGCGGCGGAGACGCCAAGATCATCGCGGTGCCCGCGGGCGACCCGCGCTGGGACGACATCCAGGACGTCGAGGACATCCCCGTCTTCACCCGCAAGGAGATCGAGCACTTCTTCGAGCACTACAAGGACCTCGAGCCCGGCAAGTGGGTCAGGACCGAGGGCTGGGCGAACGCGGCCGAGGCCGAGACGCTCATCGCCAAGGCGATCGCGGCGTTCCCCGGTCACTGAGCAGGGCATGAAGCGAGCGGATGCCGCGAGCGCGGGCGCTCAGCCCGCTGGACGTGCCGCCGCCGCGGGCGAACCCCAGATGTAGTACTCGCGCACGGGCACGCCCGCTCGCGGCGCCTCGAGGATGCGGCCTCCGCCGAGGTAGATCGCGACGTGGGAGTAGCTGCCGCCGCTGCCCCAGAAGAGCAGGTCGCCGCGCTGGATCTGCGAGAGCGACACCGCCTTGCCTCGTCCTGCGAGCGTGGAGTACTGGTTCGTCGCCGAGTGCGAGCCGATGCCGATGCCGGCATATGCGTACGCGGCCTTCGTGAGACCCGAGCAGTCCCACGTGTCGGGGCCGGCTCCGCCGAGTCGGTAGGGCTCGCCCAGTTGCTGGCTCGCGAACCAGATGGCGGTCTCGACTGCACTCGCATTCGGCGGGCCCGGGTCGGGATTCGGGGCGGGGGCTGCGCCGCCACCGGAGCCCGGTGCAGGCGCGGAACCCGGAGCCGGCGGTAGACCCGGTGCCGGCGCCGGACCCCGAGCCGGTGCCGGTGCAGCGCGGGCGAGCGCCGCCGCCGTGGCCTCGCGTGCGACTCCCTCGACGCGCTCCCGCTCGAGCTCGGCCGTCGTGTCCTTGAGCGTCGCGAGCTGGGCGTAGAGCTCGGTCGAGCGCTGCTCCTGCGCCGCGACGGCGGCGAGCGCGGCATCCGCTGCCGTTCGCGCCTCGTCGGCGCGTGTCTCGGCAAGCGTCGCGAGTCGCACCCGCTCGGCGGCTGCCCTCGCGGCCTGCTGTCGCAGGGCGTCGGCGCTGTTGCGGTCGGCGATCGCCTGCTCGTACACCGCTTGCGACTGCTCGCCGAGCTTCGTCGCCATGCCGAGTTGTTGCAGGAGCCCGTCGACGTCGTCGCCCGAGAACACGAGCTCGGTCGTGAGGTCGTTGCCGGCCGTCCTCGCGATGTGCGCGGCGAGGAGTCCCGCGCGCATCTTCGAGATCTCGGCGACGGCGTCGGCCTCGCCGGCCTGCTGCCCGAGCACGCGTTCACGTTCGGCCGCGCGGTCGCGCTGGTCGACGGCGACGCGATAGGACTCGTCGGCCATCTGCGACGCCTGCACCGCGGCATCCGATGCCTGCTGCAATCCCGCGAGGAGCTCGCCGACCCTGGCGATCTCGGCCTGCTTCGTCGCCTCGTTCTGCTTCGCCTGCTCGATCTCGCTCCACGACGGATAGTCGGGCTCGGCCATCGCCGGCCCGCCGGCCAACCCGACGGAAGCGGTCACCGCACCGACGGCGACGGTGGAGAACACGGTCGCGGGCTTCACCCGCGACACCGGACGCGTGTGGTGCTCAGCCAAGGGAGACCCCCCGATCGGCCATGAACGGCACCGGGTTGATGCGACTCGCACCCGAGAACACCTCGAAATGGAGATGGCATGCGGTCGAGGCGCCCGTCGTCGCCGGTCGACGCGATGTTCTGGCCGGCATTCACCCACTCGCCGACCCCGACGAAGCGGCCGCCGTCGCGGATGTGCGCGTACCCGGTGGAGATTCCGCCGCCGTGGTCGATCTTGATGAAGTTGCCGTACGTGCCCGAGCTGCCCGAGAAGGTGACGACACCGCTGTTGGCCGCATAGATCGGTGCGGAGCATCCGGTGCCGAGGTCGACCGCGTAGTGGAAGCTGCTCGAGCAGCCGTGGCTGCAGATCGGTGCGCGCGGGCCGTAGGTGCCAGTGATGCGGCCGCCCGCGGGCTTCGCCCAGCCCGACGACGCCACCGCGCCGGGAGACCCGCTGCGCGCGGCCTCCTCGCGTCGACGGCGCTCCTCTTCCTGGCGGATGCGCTCGCCCTCCTGGTAGGCGGCGGTGGTCTTCGCCTCGGCGTCGCGGAGGAACGCGAGCTGCGCGTCGAGCTCGATCTTCTTCGCCTGCGACTCGGCGAGCGCCGCCTCGGCGGCGGCCTGCGCGGCCTGGGCGGCCGCAAGCGCCTCCTCAGCAGCGATGCGCAGCGTCTCCCGCTCCGCCTGCGCGACCTCGGCCTGCGCGCCGAGCGCTGCCGCGGTGTTCTGCGTCTCCTGCGCCGCGTCGTAGATGTCGGACGTGCGCTCGACCATCTTCTCCATGTTGCCGAGCTTGGAGAGCAGCGCCTCGGTCGCGGCGGAATTGCCGGCGTCGAGGAAGAGGTTCACGCCGAGGTCGCTGCCACCCGACCGGTAGAGCTGCGCGGCGACCTGGCCGGCATTCTGCTCGGCGGCCAGGGCTTCGGCGGCGGATGCGTCGGCCTGGGCCTGGATCTGGTCGGCGCGCAGCACCGCCTCGTCGTACTTCTGTTGCGCCACGAAGAGCTCGTCGGTGCGCCGGTCGGCCTCGGCACGAGTGACCTCGACGTTCGTCTGGAGCTGGCCGATCAGGGCGATGACCTGCTGCACGGCCGCCGCGCCGGCGGCGGTGTTGGCCTTGGCCGCCTGCAACTCGTCCCACGTCGGGTAGGTGGCGGCGAATGCGCTCTGCGGCGTCGCGACGACGGGCCCGGCGAGCGCGGCGGCGACGATGGCGAGGCCCGCGACGAATCGGCGGGCGGGCAGTCGAGTGAGGCCGCGCGCGCGGCGAGGTCTCGAGCCCTCTCGGGCTCGTTCGGTCGGCGTCCGGTGTGTGGTGCGGTGCATGGTTCCCCGTCCACGCGGGCCTTGGACCCCGCGCTCCTCGCTCTCGTTCAGGCACTGGCAGCCCTCACGATAGGCACGGATACCCCGGCGACCGGGGATTTCGGGCGCGTGTGGTGGAACGCGCCCCGCGTGCACGAGGCATCCGTCGCGCTCGCGTCGCGCTCGTTTTGCCAACTCGCGAGTGTGCCCGTATGCTTGGCTGTCGGCGGTCATGCCCCGGCAAGACCTTCCGGCCCCATCGTTTAGTGGCCTAGGACACCGCCCTTTCACGGCGGCAGCACGGGTTCGAATCCCGTTGGGGTCACTGCACGACATACAATTGAACAGCCCGGTGTTGCGAGACACCGATCGAGGCCCTGTAGCGCAGTTGGTTAGCGTGCCGCCCTGTCACGGCGGAGGTCGCGGGTTCAAGTCCCGTCAGGGTCGCTCAGGCGACAAGCCCTTTCCCTTACGAGAGAAGGGGCTTTCTCCTTATCGAGGCACCGTTCCGATGTAATCTGGCGGATGTCCCGAGGCTCTGTAGCTCAGTTGGTAGAGCGTTCGACTGAAAATCGAAAGGTCACCGGATCGATGCCGGTCGGAGCCACA
>CAWJZK010000022.1:0-36710 GCA_963847285.1 uncultured Actinomycetota bacterium | reverse complement strand
CGGCGAGCGCGCGCGATCATCGTTCGTCCGCCGTGATCGTCGCGTGAGCGGGCAGGTCGCGACCGGGCAGATCGCGGTTGCGCTCGGGCAGGTCGCGTTTGCGCTCGGGCGCCGACACCGCCCCCTGCTCCGGTCGCGGCAGAAGCACCAGCACGAGCGCGACCCCGACCGCCGCGCCGACGAGTTGCGCGACGACGAACCAGGGCACGGAATCCGGCGCGATGCCGGCGAAGCTGTCGCTGAACATCCGCCCGATCGTGATCGCCGGGTTGGCGAAGCTCGTCGAGCTGGTGAAGAAGTACGCCGAACCGATGTAGCACGCCACGACCGCGGCGGCGAGATGCGCGCGTCGCGTGCGCGCGAGGGCGAAGATCGCGAGGACGAGCCCGGCGGTCGCGACGACCTCGGCGAGGAGGTGGCCGGCGGTGACCCGCTCGGTCGTGGCGATGGAGACGGCCGGCGCATCGAACATGACGTTTGCGAGGATCGCGCCGGCGATGCATCCGACGATCTGGGCGGCGATGTAGGCCGCCGACCTCAACGATGCGGCGCCGACCGAGCACCACGTCGGCGAGCGAGACGACCGGGTTGAAGTGTGCGCCGCTGATCGGCGCGAACACCGTGATCAGCACGAACAGTCCGAAGGCCGTCGCGATCGCGTTGATGAGCAGCTGCACGCCCGCGTCGTCGGTGAGAGCCCGTCGCGGCGATGCCCGATCCGACGACGATCGCGGCGAGCAGCAGGCTGCCGAGGAACTCCGCGGCGATGCGGCGGGCGCGGTCGCCCAGGGCGGAGGTCGATTCCTCGTTGGCGCGCGCGCCCGGTTGCCGGAGCGCGCTCACACCGACACGAGAGGTGCCGCAACGGAGTCGAGTGCGCCGGGGACGAGCCGGTAGTACGCCCACGTGCCGCGCTTGGTGCGGGTGAGGAAGCCGGCGTCGGTGAGGATCTTCAGGTGGTGCGACACCGTCGGCTGGCTGAGTCCGACCGGTTCGGTGAGGTCGCAGACGCACGCCTCTTGCACCTTCGGATGCGGCGACGATCGAGATCGAGCCGGAGGCGCGTTGGATCGCGCGAGCGCCTTGAGCGGCGGGCGAGCACTTCGGCGTCGCCGCGGTGAGAGTCTCCCGGGTCAGCGGTGCGCAGCACGAGGCTCCGGAACCGCGGATGCCGCGAGGCGTCTGCGCGACTCACGGGTCAGAACGGAAGGTCGACGATGGTCACGCGTCCAGTCTACCCGTATATTGACATCCATCGATATAGTCGGCCATACTCGCTGTATCGACAACCTTCGATGTATGAAGGAACTGATGACCCTCATCGACCTCACCGCCGCACCGTCCGCAGCCACCGCTCGCGCCTGCAGGGCCTGCCCGTCGCGATCATCGGTGCCGGACCGATCGGTCTCGCGGCCGCCGCGAATCTGGTCGAGCGCGGCATCGACTTCGTGGTCTACGAGGCGGGCGACCGATCGGCGCGCAGCATGTAGGCCGTGGGGACACATCCGGCTGTTCTCCCCGTGGAAGCACCTCGTCGACCCGGCTCGCGAGCGCCTGCTCGAAGAGACGGGCTGGACCGCGCCCGCCGCCGGACGTCTGCCGACCGGCGCCGAGCTCGTCGACGACTACCTCGCCCCGCTCGCCGCGCTTGCCTGCGATCGCCTCGCGCATCCGCGCCGGCGTCGAGGTGACGCGGTCACGCCGCGAGGGCATGGACCGCACCCGCACGGCGGGCCGCGCACAGACCCCGTTCCTGCTGCGGGTGCGCGACGCCGACGGCGTCGAGGAGGTCGACGGCCCGCGCGGTGATCGACGCATCCGGCACCTACCGCACACCCAACAGCCTCGGCTCCACCGGCCTCGACCCGCTCGGCCTCGCCGAGGTGGCCGACCTCGTCAGCCACGCGCTGCCCGATGTGCTCGGCCGCGAGCGCGCCCGCTTCGCCGGCCGACACACCATCGTCGTCGGCGCCGGACACTCCGCCGCGAACACGCTGCTCAACCTCGCCGAACTCGCCGAGCAGGAACCCGGCACCCGCGTCACGTGGGTGATCCGCAACGCCACCGCGGTGCGCGTGTCGACTCGCGCCGATGACGAACTCCGCGGCGCGCGCGTCGCTCGGCGCGCGGGTCGAAGCGACTCGTCGCGGCCGGGCGCATCGACCTGGTCGACCGCTTCGAGATCGTGCGCCTCTCGCGCGTCAGTGACGGCGCGGCGGGGCATCCGTGCGCATCGCCGGCCGCCGCGGCGACGGACTCGACACGCATCGACGCCGATCGCGTCGTGAACGCCACCGGGTTCCGTCCGAACCTCGACATGCTGCGCGAGATCCGCCTCGAGCTCGACGAGATCGTCGAGGCGCCGCGCCGCCTCGCACCGCTGATCGACCCGAACGTGCACTGCTGCGGCACTGTCGAGCCGCACGGTTTCGCCGAGCTCAAGCAGCCCGAACCGACTTCTTCATCGCCGGCATGAAGAGCTACGGACGCGCCCCGACCTTCCTGCTCGCCACCGGGTACGAGCAGGTGCGCTCGATCGACGGCGTGGCTCGCCGGCGACGTGGCCGCGGCCCGCGAACGTCGAGCTCGTGCTCCCTGCGACCGGCGTGTGCTCGACAGATTCCGCGAGCGCGAGTGGCGGCAGCTGCTGCGGTTGAGACACGACATCGCCACGCATCAGCGGCTTCACCGCTCGTTTCACTCCGATGCGCTTCGGGATCAGGTGTCGCGATCTTGTTGCGACAGTTCCCCCTCACGCTGAGGGGAAACTCGCATACGAATTTTGAAGAGATGCGAGCCGCGGCGGCTGCGGTTGAGCAGCCGGGCGTGTGCGCTTGTCGAATAGACTTTGGTCTATGGATGGGATCGACACCGCCCGTGGCATCCGGCTGCTCACCGATCCGACGCGCCTGCGCATCCTCGGGCTCATCCTGGAGAGCGCCGACGGGCGTGCGCTCGTCGGCCGGCTGGCCGGCGAGCTCGGCCTGACCCAGCCGACCGTCAGCCATCACGTGAAGGCGCTGCTCGACGAGGGCGTGCTCGACCGTTCGCCCGACGGTCGGCGGGTCTGGTACTCGATCGCCCCGGCGGCCGCCGATCGGGTGAACGAGCTGCTGCAGACGGATGCCGCGACGCACGCCTCGGACGAGGTGCTCGAGCGGATCGCACCGACCTCGCCGCGCGGTTCGCGGGCGTCTTCTCGCCCGAGACCGTCGAGCGCTACGTGCGCGAGAGCCACGACCTGCTCGCCGAGCGCTCGAGGATCACGCGCTACCTGCCCTCGCTCACCGCGCGGTTCGCCGCCGACCGGCTCGAGCGCCCTCGCGAAGCAGCGGCGCGACGGCGAGCGCGAACCGCCCGAGGTGCTCTTCGTGTGCGTGCAGAACGCCGGCCGCTCGCAGATCGCCGCGGCGATCCTGCAGCACCTCGCCGGCGACCGGGTGCGGTGCGCACCGCGGGCTCGGAGCCGGCCGAGCGCGATCAAGTCGACCATCGTCGCGGCGCTCGACGAGATCGGCGTGCCGATCGGCGGCGAGTTCCCGAAGCCGCTCACCGACGAGGTCGTGCGAGCGGCCGACGTCGTCATCACGATGGGCTGCGGCGACGCGTGCCCGGTCTACCCAGGCCGACGCTACCTCGACTGGGACCTGCATGACCCTGCGGGGCTGCCGCTCGCGCGCGTTCGCGAGATCCGTGACGACATCGACGCGCGCGTCCGGACCCTGCTCGCCGAGCTCGGCGTGAACGCCGGTGAATTGCTCATCGCGCTCGGCGACGAAGTTCAATCAATAGATGGTCATCTATGCTTTGTAATGTCGAAAGTGAGGACCATGTCCGCGAAGCCCACCGTCCTGTTCGTCTGCGTCCACAACGCGGGCCGCTCGCAGATGGCCGCCGGCTACCTGCGCGACTCTCGCGGGGGACCGCGTCGAGGTGCTGCTCCGCCGGCTCCGAGCCGAAGACCAGATCAACCCGATCGCGATCGAGGCGATGGCCGAAGAGGGCATCGACATCGCCGGCAACACGCCGAAGATCCTCACCATCGACGCCGTCAAGGAATCCGATGTCGTGATCACCATGGGCTGCGGCGACGCCTGCCCGATCTTCCCCGGCAAGCGCTACGAGGACTGGGAGCTCGAGGACCCGGCCGGCAAGGACCATCGAGACCGTGCGCCGCGTCCGCGACGACATCAAGCGGCCGCGTCGAGGCCCTGCTCGCCGAGATCCTGCCGGCGACGGTCTGACGCATGTCCGAACTCGACACCGACGGGCGACGGGGCCTGCCGGGACTCGCCTACCCCGAGGAGTACCTGCACGCCTCGTCGGTCGAACTCGCCGAACGCTTCGCCGGCACTTCAACGGGGAGACCGTCGAGCGGTACGTGCTCGAGTCGTACACCGCCCTGCTGCGCACCGCGACGGTCAAGGCGCACCTCGCGAACCGCGTCATCCGCTTCGCCACCGACCGGCTCACCGCGCTCGCGCAGGCCAAGGGAGCGCTCGACCACGAGGTGCCCGAGGTGCTCTTCGTCTGCGAGCAGAACGCCGGCCGATCGCAGATGGCCGCCGTCCTCACGCACAGCTCGCGGGCGACCGGGTGCACGTGCGCTCGGCCGGCTCGCATGCCGGCGGCCGAGCTCAACCCCGCGGTCGTCGAGGCATTGCGCGAGCTCGGTCTCGACGTGAGCCGCGAGTTCCCGAAGCCGCTCACCGACGACGTCGTGCAGGCCGCCGACGTCGTCATCACCATGGGATGCGGCGACGCATGCCCGATCTACCCGGGCAAGCGCTACCTCGACTGGGAGCTCGACGACCCCGAGCGCCTCTCGCTCGACGAGGTGCGTCGAGTTCGCGATGAAATCCGTGCCCGCGTCGAGGACCTCGTTCTGAGTCTGGAGCCGACCGCCGCATGAACACCGCAGCTATCGAAGACATCGCAGGAACCGCAGGAGTCGCGGACATCGAGAACGTCGTCGTCATCGGATCCGGTCCGGCGGGGTACACCGCTGCGGTATACCTCGCCCGCGCCGGCCTCGCCCCCGTCGTGCTGGCAAGCTCGGTCGAGGCCGGCGGCGCGCTCGTCACGACGACCGAGGTCGAGAACTTCCCTGGCTTCGCCGACGGCATTATGGGCCCCGAGTTGATGGAGCAGATGCGGCAGCAGGCCGAGCGGTTCGGCGCGCTCATCGTCTACGACGACGCCACCGAGGTCGAGCTCACCGGCGACGTCAAGGTCATCCGCACCATCAACGGCGTCGAGTACCGCGCGCACACAGTCGTGCTCGCGATGGGCTCGGCCTACCGCAAGCTCGGCGTCGAGGGCGAAGAGCGCCTCACCGGTCGTGGCGTCTCGTGGTGCGCCACGTGTGACGGATTCTTCTTCAAGGGCAAGGACATCGCCGTCGTCGGCGGCGGTGACTCAGCGCTCGAGGAGGCGATGTTCCTCACCCGATTCGCCGACTCGGTCACGCTCGTGCACCGCCGCGACTCGCTGCGTGCCTCGCGCATCATGCAGGAACGGGCGTTCGCGAACCCGAAGATCCGTCCGTACTGGAATGCGGAGGTCATCGCAGCCGAGGGCGACGACGGGCTCGAGCGGCTTCGACTGCGCGATACCGAATCGGGCAAGGACGCAGCGCTCGACGCGACCGGGTTGTTCATCGCGATCGGGCACGACCCGCGGAGCGGGCTCGTCGCCGGCCAGGTGGAGCTCGATGGTGACGGCTACGTGAAGGTGGAGCATCCGTCGACCCGCACGAACCTCGCCGGCGTGTTCGCCTGCGGCGACCTCGTCGACAAGCGCTATCGCCAAGCCGTCACCGCGGCCGGCACCGGTTGCGCCGCTGCGCTCGACGCCGAGCACTACCTCGCCGCGAGCGGCCTCGCCGACGCCGTCGAGGAGCAGCTGGCGGTCATCCTCGAGACGCCCGAGGGTCCGGAGTCGCTCTAGGGGCCGAAGGCGCCCGCCGCCTGAGTGGGCGGTTCACCCGCGCCAGGTGCCGAACGAGTCGTCGAGCTCGTCGCGCTCCTCCCGCCGGCGCGCGGCCTCGCGCAGATCGCGCCCGAGATCGAGTGCGAGTCCGCGCATCCGCCCGTCGCGTTCGCGCTCATAGGTCTCGTCGACCTCGATCTGTGGCCACTCGCTGGCGAGTCGGGCATCGATCACGTCGGCGATCTCGGTCCACGCGTCCTTCCGGGCGCGCTCCGCGAAGGCGGCGAGATAGTCGGGATCGGTCCGGAGCTCCCCCAGCCGTTTCGCGACCGCGGCGTTCACCTGTTCGCGCAGGCGGAGGTTCCTGGCATCCGCCCGATGGTAGTCGTGCTGGTGCGACGAGCGGCCGTCGCGCTGTGCGGCCGACTCGCGCTCGGACGCCGACCACTCCGCGACTTCGTCCGTCTCCTGCACGAGCTCGTACAGCACCTCACGTGCGGCCGCCGCGGCGCGGTCGGCGTCGAACGGCTCGTCACCGCGGAGCGCCGTGACGATGATGCGGTTCTTCAAGGCCATCCGGGCTGCGGACTCAGCGACGAGCAGACCCTCGTTGAACGTCTCGTCGAAGGTGAGCGGCTCGACCTCGGGCAGGGCGTGGCGGTCGAACGGCGTGAACCGCTTCCGCTTCGGCTTCCGCTGCCGCCTGCGCCAGATGGGCATCGTGCTCGCCTCCGAACCACCGTGTCCGCCGCGCTCCGGCGGTCGAGGATCGAGCCTACCGCGGAGGCCTGCCGTTCGGCCGGGCTCCCGTCGGTGGCCCGCGTCCGTTCGGTGTCAGCGGCGTTCGGTGTCAGCACCGTTCCATGTCAGCGGCGACGCGTAGCCTGCGACCATGCAACGAGCGGATGCCGCCGCACCCGGGTGCGGCATCGTGCTGGCCGACGGACTCACGTGCCCCGAGCCGGTGCTCGACGGTGCCGGTCTCAATCTCTGCGCCGCGCACCTGCTCGCCGCGCACGACCAGGTCGCGGGCGACGTCGGCGCGACCGACCTGCTTGCCGAGTCCGTGCCTCGCGTGCGGATGCCGCGTGGGTGTGCGCTATCCGTCGGGCTGGATCTGCGCGGAGTGCGAGTGGCGGCTCGGTGACGTGCCCGACGGCGAACTCGAACGGCCGCGCGTCGAAGTGGTGTACTACGTGCGGTATCGCGACCAGGTGAAGATCGGCACGTCGGCCAACCCCCGCCTTCGGCTCGCGAGCATCCCGCACGACGAGGTGCTCGCCTTCGAGCGCGGCGGTCGCGGGCTCGAGCAGCGCCGGCATGCGCAGTTCGCCGATCACCGCTTCGCGGGCACCGAGTGGTTCGAGATGCACGACGCGCTGCTCGAGCACATCGCCGAGCTCAGCGCCGGCGTCGACGACCCATGGGCGCGGTACCACTTCTGGGTGAGCCGTCAGTTGGCACTGCACGGCTGAGGGGTGACGGATGCCGCGGCATCCGTCACTCGTGCATTCAGGGGCAGTGCAGCTGCGTGCGCTCGAACGAACGGTCGATCTCGTGCTCCGACATCGGCGCACCGCAGATCGGGCAGGTCGGCGGATGCACCGGTGCCGGCTCCTCGTCGTACGGGCCGAGGGGCGGCGGGCCGATGTAGGGCAGCAGCCGGGCATTGAGCCGGTCGATGAACCCCGCATACCCGCGCTGGGCACCGGGCTCGAGGTCGCGTTTTCTTCGTGTCACAATCATTAGTATACTAACTATTTGCCCGCACGTCATACTGGAAGCCCATGACCGAACGAACCGCACCCGACGAGACGCCGACCGACGCGGCATCCGACGACCTCCTCGCCCTCGAGAACCAGGTCTGCTTCGCCCTCGCGGTCGCTGCCCGCGGGGTCATCGGCGTCTACCGACCGATCCTCGAACCGCTCGGGCTCACGCACCCGCAGTACCTCGCGATGCTCGCGCTGTGGCAGCGCAGCCCGCGCACGGTGCGCGACCTCGGCGAGGCGCTGCAGCTCGAGCCCGCCACCCTCTCTCCCCTGCTGAAGCGCCTCGAGGCGCAGGGCTACGTCACCCGCGCACGCAACGCGCGCGACGAGCGCGCCCTCGATGTCGCGCTGACGGATGCCGGGAGGGCCCTTCGCGCGCAGGCGCTCACGATCCCACCGCAGGTCGTCGACCGGCTCGGCATGAGCCTCGACGAGCTCGCCGTGCTCCGCGACCGGCTGACCGAGGTCATCGCGGCGGTGCAGCGCGGGGCGTGACTCCCGCAGCCCGAGGCATCCGTCGCCGGATCGCTACCTCGACCGCTACCTCGACCGCTACGAGGCCATTCCGCCCGCGCCAGGGACCACCGTCACCTCAGGAATCGCCTGTGACAGGCCGTTGAGGATGAGGTCGAGCCCGAACTCGAACTCGTTGCCGAAGTCGTATCCGGGTTGGAGGACGTGCTCGGAGGCGAGTTCGACCAAGTGGGGGTACCGCTCGGCGGGGAACATCTGAAGTATCGAGTCGGCGAGCTCGGGGACGGCCTCAGGCGTATCGAAGGGCAGCGCAGCCTCTTGAAGTGCGAAACCGTACACGTAGCTGTCGAGGAGGGCGTACGCGTGGGCGGTCAGCTCGACTGAGAAGCCTCCCCCGCGGAGCACGCCGATGATCCTGTCGTGGTGCCGAAGGGTCGCAGGACCGGGGGTGGTTCTGGATTCCAGGAGCGCGATCGCCCACGCGTTTCGGCGAAGAACCTGGCGAGCCGAGTTCGCCCACCGGTGCAGCTCCGGCCGCCAGGGGCCGTCGGTCGATGGCAGTTCGATCTCACTGAACACGAGATCGACGATTCCGTCGAGGATCTCGTCCTTGTTCGCCACGTAGTGGTAGACGGTCATCGGCTTGACGCCGAGCGCTGCCGCGAGCGAGCGGATCGTCAGTGATGCGATCCCGGTCTCGCCGGCGATCCCGGCGGCGCAGCGCAGCACGCGGTCGCGGCTGAGCGGCACGCGTTCCGCGGTGTTCTCGCGAATCGACTCGGACATCGACCATCATCCTATCGGTTTCGTACAAAGTACGATAGCCTCGAATCGTACTTAGTACGGAACGCACCACTCGGCACCATCAGCCTGAAAGGCAGCTGTTCATGACTTCTCTCAACCAACACGCACCCAGTCACGAGGCGGATGCATCGGCGGTACCGTCGGCCACGATGCGCGCCATCGTGCAGGAGGGGTATGGGTCGGCTGATGTGCTTCACGTCGCTGAGGTTCCTCGCCCAGAGATCACCGACACCCAAGTGCTCATACGGGTGCGCGCAGCCGGCCTCGACCGCGGGACCTGGCACATGATGGCCGGGCATCCGTACGTGCTCCGGCTCGTGGTCGGGATCCGCAGCCCGAGGAATCAGGTGGCAGGGATGGATGTCGCGGGCACGGTCGTTGCGGTCGGCTCGGCGGTGACCCGATTCGACGTCGGCGACGAAGTGTTCGGCATCGGGCGAGGCTCGTTCGCCGAGTACACCGCGGCGGAAGAGCACAAGCTTGCGCGAAAGCCGGTCAACATCGACTTCGAGCACGCTGCAGTGGTTCCGATTTCGGGACTGACTGCGCTCCAGGCCCTGCGCGATGTCGGCCACGTCGAACGCGGCCAGAAGGTCCTGGTCATCGGGGCGTCCGGCGGTGTCGGCTCCTACGCGGTGCAGCTGGCGAAGGCGTTCGGCGCCGAGGTCACGGGCGTCTGCAGCACCGCGAAGCTCGACCTGGTGCGATCCCTCGGCGCCGACCATGTCATCGACTACACGAGCGAGGACTTCGCAGGTGGGTCGGAACGCTATGACCTGATCCTCGACATCGGAGGGAACTCGGCCCTGTCACGACTCCGGCGCGCGCTCACGCCGAAAGGCACCGCGGTCATCGTCGGCGGCGAGCAATCCGGCAATCTGACCGGCATGAGTCGTCAGGTGCGGGCACTCTTCGTGTCACCGTTCGTGCCCCAACGGCTCGCCATGCTCGTCTCGAAGGAGCGCGGCAGCGACCTCGAACCGCTGACCGAGCTGATCGAAGCCGGCAAGATCACACCCTCGATCGACAGGACCTTCACGCTGGAGCAGGTGCCCGACGCGCTCCGCTACCTCGAGGCCGGGAAGGCGCGAGGAAAAGTCGCGATCACGGTCGGCTGACAGAGGGGCATGAGGGTCGACTGACGGCGAGGCATGAGACATGGACCGCACCAACGCCACACGGATGACCGACAAGACCGTGCTGGTCACCGGGGCCACCTCGGGGATCGGCCGCGCGACCGCCCTCGGCTTGGCCGCCATGGGCGCCCACCTCGCGATCATCGGCCGAGACAGCCGAGCGCACCGAGGCGACTGCGCGGGACATCCGGTCGATCGGTGGCGGCGGCGGCGGTCCGGTTGACGTGTTCGTCGCGGACCTCTCCTCCCAGGCCGAGGTGCGTCGCGTGGCTGAAGAAGTACTCGAGACCCTTCCCCGCATCGACGTCCTGGTCAACAACGTCGGCGGGTACTGGGATACCCGGACGGTCACCGCCGACGGGCTCGAGCACACGTTCGCCGTCAATCACCTCGCGCCGTTCCTCCTCACCAACCTGCTCCTCGAACGACTCGAGCGCAGCGCCCCTGCCCGTGTCGTCACGGTCGCATCCGGCGCGCACACCATGGGACGCATCGACTTCGACGACCTCCAGGATGAGCGGTCCTACTCCGGTTCACGGGCCTACAACCAGTCCAAGCTTGCCAACGTCCTCTTCACCTACGAACTGGCGAGGCGCGTGCAGACGGGCGCCGTCACCGCCAACGCCGTCCACCCCGGCATGGTGAACACCTCGTTCGGAGCGAGCGATCCTGGCGCCGTTCAACGAATACTCGTCCCCTACCTGCGCCCGTTCATGAAGTCCGCAACCAAGGGCGCCGCCACCTCGATCTACGTGGCCTCCACGCCCGCTCTCGAACACACTTCCAGCCGATACTTCGCCGGCAGCAAGCCCAAGAAGTCGTCCCCCGCCAGTTACGACCCAGCCATCGCGGCACGGCTCTGGCACGTGAGCGCGGAACTGGTCGGCCTGAGCGGAGGCCGCTGAGCCCGGCAGGAACGCCTCAACAGCGGCGTTCCTCGCGCAGGCTTGCGGTATGCACGGTCGAGGCGCACACTGTGCGCAGCATCCGGCTTGACGGAACGGGGACCGATCATGGCGAGCGAGCTGACCATCCGCGACTGCACCGGCACGGTGCTCGAGGCGCTCGGACGATTGACCGATGCGCTCGACCAGCGTGGGATCCGGCTCTTCGCGGTGGTCGATCACGCCGGCGCGGCGAGAGAGGTCGGCCTCGAGCTCGCCGACGAGGTCGTCGCGATCTTCGGGAACCCGTCGGCGGGCACCGCCGTGATGCAGCAGGACCCTCGCGCCGGACTCGATCTTCCGCTCAAGATGCTCTTCTGGAGCCATGGGGGCGCAACGCGCCTCGCATATCGCTCGCCGATCTCGCTGGCTGAGGCGTACGACCTCGACAGTGTTCGGCCAGGCCTCGAGAAGCTCGACGCGGTCATGCGAGGCCTCGCGGATGCCGCGAGCGGGAGTTGAGCCGAGGGCGGCACGAGGTGACTCACGCGTGTGACGCGCGAAGACGGCGGTTCGGGTTCGGGTGAGTCCGAGTTCAGCGCTGACGCGTAGATCCTGATGAGTCGGCCCAACTCGGCCGCGCCCGTTTCCGCGGCATCCGGAGCCGAATGCTCCTCGTCGAGCCACGATCTCACGAACGCCATCGCGCCACCGCCGAGAAATGTCTCTTCGTGGTGTTGCAACTCCTTGCCGGCGAACAACGACGACGACCCGATCCGATCCGAGACATAGGCCTGGACTGCGAGGTGGACCTGCAAGCCGCCGCCCTCGTCGAGACGGCGATAGAACGTGAGATGTTCGGCGTAGTGGCGGAACAGACGCACGAGTACGTCATCGAAGGAAGGCGAGCCGCCTTCATCGTCGAACCGGCTGAGGGCCTCCTCGAAGCGCGCGATCCCCGCTGCCTGCAGAAGCGCCCCTTTGTCGGGGAAGTATTGGTAGAAGGTCATCCGGGTCACACCTGCGGCGGTTGCGAGATCCGTGACGCTGATCTCGTCGATCTCGCGCTCCTCGACGAGCATGATCGCCGCCTGAATCAGCGCATCGCGAGTTCTGGTGACTCGGGCATTCGGTCGTGAATTGGATGAGATGACCATGGTGAGATCTTACAGGTGTATAGTGAGATGAAAGTTTACAACTGTAAGATCGGAGAAGCTCATGACCGGCGATCTGGCACCCCAGGAGATCGCTCCCCAACGCCCATTCCCGTTGTTCCGCAACGTGTCACTCTGGGTGCTCCCAACGGTGATCGTCGCGATCACGATGGGGGTCCTCGCAGCGATGTACCTCGGCGGAAGCCTGAACCCAGCGGGCAATCTCAGCCAATTTCCGATCGCCATCGTCAATCAGGACACGGGCGCCACCCTTCCCGATGGTTCCGCGATCAACACCGGCGACACGGTCGCGTCGTCGTTGGTGGCAGGAATCGACCCGCAGCAGTTCGACGTACGCCAGCTCAGCCTCGACGACGCCCTCTCGCAGATGGATAACGGCACCCTCTACGGCACCATCGTCATCCCGACAGGATTCAGTACTGACCTGTTGAACTATGCGGCGTCCACCACCACCACGACACTCGCCGAGAAGCCCGTGATCTCCGTGCTCACCAATTTGCGGGCGAGCAGCTCGGTTCCGTCCATCGTCACTTCACTCAGCACGCCGGCCCTCGACCAGGTGAACTCCAACATCGGACAGCAGCTCCTGCAGAGCACCCAGACACAGCTCGCCGCGACCGGGCAGACCGACCTGCTCACCGGTGCGGCTCAAAGCGCACTCACGAACCCGATCGCGATCACGGTGGAGCAACACAACCCGCTCCCGGCGGGCACCGGCAACGGGCTCTCCGCCTTCTACTTCGCCCTGTTGCTGAGCCTGTGCGGCTTCACCGGATCGCTCGTCGTGAGCAGCATGGTGGACAGCAGTCTCGGATTCATCCCGACCGAGATGGGGCCGAAGTACACGCTGGGTCGATTCTCCGGCCTCAGCAGGCTCGCCACGCTCACTGTGAAGTGGGTCATCATGCTGGCGGTAGCGATCATCGTGGCGGCGCTGTACGTCGGCATCGGAGCCGCCCTCGGTATGCCGATCGCCAACCCGATAGGCCTATGGGCGTACTCCGTCTTCGCGATCTGGGCGGTCGCACTCGTTGCCCAGACCCTCATCGCAATCCTCGGCCCGGGACTTGGTCTCCTGGCGAACATGTTCGTCTTCGTCATCCTCTCCCTCCCGACGGCGGGCGCAACCATCCCGCCCGAGGCGACACCACTGGTCTTCCGTTGGCTGGGAAGCTTCGAGCCCATGCACCAGATCTACCTCGGCACACGGTCGATCCTGTACTTCAACGGCACACTCGGATCCGGACTCGCCATCGCCCTCGTGGCCTGCGCGATCGGAGCCGTCCTCGGAATCGTCGGCGGTGTTCTCGCAACCCGGTTCTACGACCTCCGCGGGCACCACCGTGGCCCGATGAACCCGGCGCCAGCTGTCAGCGAATCATCCGTTCGCGAGAGCAGTGACGAGCCGGCGATCGACCCTTCCGACCAGGCTGAGCCGCGACTAGCCTGACCCCATGACCGCACCCGCGCACTGGACGCCGCCCGCACCCGCACCTGTCCCCGCTGACGGGTGGAACAACAACGAGGTCGCCGGGATGGCGCGCACTGCCTTCCTCTCGGCGATCGGCATCCTCGTCGGCTCTTGGATCACCGCCGTCGTCCTGTCGTTCGCAGCCGGGAGTCCCGCTCAGGCGATCGGCGTTCTCGTCTCCTGGGCCGGCTTTCTCACGGCGACCGTCCTCGCAATCCTCGCCATCGTTTTCGGCGGCATCGGTGTCAGCCGCGCCGGGAAGCTCGGTGGATATCACCGCGGCACAGCGCTCATCGGGCTCCTCGGTGGCATCGGCGTCTTGGCGATGGGCCCGGCAATCGTGCTGGTCGGATCGTTGGCTCTCCTCGCCTGGTCGTAATCAGGACGGTCGGCGGCGACTCCGAGTCCGCTTGGTTCGACCGCCACCACACCGAGATATATCTCGGGTACGGCCAGAGCAAGGCATACCGCTTCACGTTCGGCTGATGCAGCCGCGGACGAGCGTCGCTAGGCATCGAGCATCCGGGAAACCGTCGAGAGGTGAGTGCTGTCGACGCCAATACTGGTCAGGCGGGTCCACGCATCGGCCTCATCGAGCCACGCGCGTACCCACGGAAGTCGTTCCTCGAGTCGCGTTTGCACCTCACTCTGAGGGCGTTGCTCATGCTCGGCTGCCATCCATTGCCCTGCAGTCGCGTCCCACGCGTTGCCGGGGCCAGCTACTGAACTCGCGCCGAGGAACCCACGTGCATAGTCATCAGCGATCGCGTCGTGCTCGACGTCAGCCAATGAAAGCATGAGGGCTGAAACGATCCCGGTCCGATCCCGTCCACCCGAACAGTGCACGAGGATCGGTCCGCGTGCTTCAGCGATCGTTGCGAATAGCTGACGAAATCGAGCCGCGCCGAGGGTGAGGTAGTCGTGCCACCCGCGCGGGTGATCGAGCCACGGACCGCAGACCTTCAGAAAGGTCGGGTCATGCGCGTCTTCGAGCGGGCACTCGATGGCCGCGGGCATCACCGACTCGTCCACGAGAGGATCCTCCGGCCGGCGTCTTCCCTCACCGGGGTTGCGGAGGTCGATTCGCAGCACCAGTCCGGACTCTCGAGCTTCCCTCCAGCCTTCCGCGCTCACCGACTCCGGTCGGCCTGAACGCCACACTCGGCCGTGCGCGGTCGCACCCCCGGTGGTCCGCAGGAGACCACCTAAGTCATGAAGGTTCGCGGAACCATCCCACCTTGTCTCCGTCGCCATCTCGCCACCCTAGCGACGCCTTACGAGGCGTCGTGACGCGATCCGTCCGCGCCCCGAGCCTGGCTCCGCGCATCCTTCACGCGTCGGGGTCGAACCCCGCGACCCGGCCGTCGGCCGCGACGTACTTCACGATCAGGCTGCAGTCCTTGCCGCCGAACCCCTCGGCGATGAGGGCCTCGAACTGGTCGAGCGCGATGCGCGCGGCCGGCAGGTGCAGCCCGGCGTGCTCCCCCGCGGCGAGCGCGAACGAGAGGTCCTTCTCGGCCAGCACGGTCGTGAAGGTCGCGTCGAAGTTGCGGTTCGCCGGGCTCGTGGGCACGACGCCCGGCACGGGGTACCAGGTGCGCAGCGGCCAGGAATCGCCAGACGAGACGGATGCCACCTTCCAGAACGTCTCGGCGTCGAGTCCGAGCTCCTCGGCCAATTGCGACCCCTCGGCGAGGCCGAGCAGCGAGACGAAGAGCATGAGGTTGTTCGCGAGCTTCGCGGCGATGCCCATGGTCGGACCGCCGACCTCGAAGACGTGCCCGGCCATCGGCTCGACGAGCGTCGCCGCCTCGCGCACCGCGGCCTCGTCGCCGCCGAGCATGAACGTGAGCGTGCCCGCCTCGGCCCCCGCGATGCCGCCCGAGATCGGCGAGTCCACGAACCGGAAGCCCCGGTCAGCGGATGCCTCGTGGCAGAACCTCGACGTCGCCACATCGACCGTCGACGTGTCGAGGAGCAGCGCAGTCGTCGGCGCGGACGCCCACACGCCCGCGTCGCCGCCGTACACGTCGCGCACGTGCTCGCTGCGCGGCAACGACGTGAACACGGCATCGGCGCCGGCGACCGCCTCGGCGATCGTGTCGACCACCCGCACGCCACGCCGCGCCGCATCCTCACGGGTCGCGGGCGCCGGGTCAACGCCCCGCACCTCGTGCCCCGCGGCGACCAGGTGGCCCGCCATCGGCCCGCCCATGTGCCCCAGACCGATCCACGCGATGGTGGCCATGGCCCCTCCCGACGTCGCGAGTGCTGATGCGGATGCCCCGACAGGCGCCCGCCGGACTCCACGATACGTGCGGGGCATCCGCTCGACAACGGAGCCGTTCCGTGATCGTGCGCAGATCCATGCGGCCGGTTCCGAAGCCCACTCTGGACTCGAACATATGTTCGATTTCTTGGCCAATTTCCGCTAGAATCAAACCATGCCCGAAGCGCCCGCCGCCCTCCTCGAACTGCAGCAGGCGTGCACGGCGGTACTCGAGTCGTGGGCAGGGTCCTTGACGATGTCGTCGGCAGATGCCGAGGCCGACGTGCGCGCGATGAGCGACGCGGGATTGGTACTGGTGGTCGAATCGCTCGGCATGCTCGCGCGCCGGGTCGAGTCGTTGCAGGCGCGATGCGCAGCAGGTGTGGCAGGGCGGTCACGGTCCGCCGACCCTGAGGCCGATCTCGCGCGGCGGCACGGGTTCTCCTCAGCCGAGCGACTGCTCTGCCATGCGAACGGCGATCGCTACACGGATGCCGCGCGGCTCGTCTCGGTCGGCGAAGCCACCGCACGACGTCCCACCTTCACGGGTGAGACCTTGCCCGCGAAGCATCCGCACCTCGCGCATTCACTGGATTCGGGCGCGATCAGTGTCGACGCCGCCGAGACGATCCGTCGGTTCCTCGATCGCATCGCGGTGCGTGCCGACCGAGACGCCATCGAGGCGGCCGAACAGTTGCTCGTCGACCGTGCACCGGTCGTGGGCGTCGACGGCCTCTCGCGCCTGATCAAGCAGCTCGAGGCGCACCTCGATCCCGACGGCGTGAAACCGCGCGAAGACGAACTGCGGGCGCGCCGGGCTCTGACGATCTGGGAAGACGCTGCGGGCATGATCAACCTCCGCGGTGCTCTCGACCCCGCAACGGGCGCACCGATCAAGCTCGCCATCGAGACACTCGTCGGTGCCGAACTTCACCGTGCCCGCGACGCGAGACGTTCGCTCGGCCGCACGGGGCGAGAAGGTGCCGGTGACGGCGGTGACGCCGGTGACGCCGAGCGTCTCAACGACGCATCGCTCTCAGCCGACGCGCCCGACGGCGCAGCGGCCGACCCACTCCTCGCTGAGGAGCGATCGATCGCCCAGATGAACGCTGACGCCCTCGCCGACATCGCGCGGCTCTCGCTCACGAGCACCGATGCGCCCCCAGCCCTTCGCGGCGCCGTCGTCGTGACCCGAATCGATCTCGACGCCCTCATCACCGGCGACGGCCACGCCACGATCGACGGCATCGACCAGCCCGTTTCCGCTGCAACGGCTCGTGAACTCGCCGCCTCGGCCGGTGTGATCCCGATGATCCTCGGCGGCGCGGGCGAGCCTCTCGATCTCGGTCGCGCCGCGCGGCTCTTCACCCCTGCGCAGAAGCTCGCGCTCGTCGAACGCGACGGCGGCTGCGCCTGGCCCGGCTGCCTGCGCCCGCCGTCGCATGCGCAGGCCCACCACATCAGATGGTGGCACCGAGACCGCGGCCCAACCGATCTCGCCAACGGCATCATGCTCTGCAGCCACCACCACCACCGCGTGCATAATGACGGCTGGCACATCTCCGTTCGCGATCACCGCACGTGGTTCACACCGCCCGCCCATCTCGATCCAGAGCAACGACCGCGAGCGGGCAACAGCCCACTGAGACATTCCGGCCGAGCTCCGGGCTCGGCGCGGGCCGACGCGCATGATGCCCCGAGGCGCACCGCATCCTGCCGCCGAAGCCGACTCGGCCGCCTGAGCACCGCCGAGCCCGCCATCGGTCGAGCCGAGCCCCAGCGCCGGCCGCTACGCCATGCCTCCCGCGATCTGCTCGAGCTTCGACCTCGGTCGCTCCCCAGCGCGCCTTACGCCATGCCTCCGGCGATCTGCTCGAGATCCGACTTCGGTCGCTCCCGCTGCGTCGCGATCGCGGTTCCGGCCGCTCCGCAGACGATTCCGATCGCGACGACCTCGGTGAGGGTGAACGTCTCCGACAGCACGAGCCACCCGAACACCGCTGCCATCACCGGGCCGAAGCTCGTGATGATCGCGTACAGGCGCGGCGTGATGCGGCGCAGGATGTACGTGTCGAGGCTGTACGGCAACGCGGAGCAGAGCACGCCGACGCCGAGGAGCAGCGCGACGATCCGCCAGTCGATCACGCTCGCATCGAACGTCGCGATCGCGAACGGGAGCAGCAGCACGAGACTCACGATGCTCGCGACCGTGAGTCCCTCGAGCCCGGGAAGTCCAACGGCGACGCGGCGGGTGAGCACGATGTATCCCGCCCACGCGGCGGCCGCCGTGAGCGCGAGTGCGACGCCCCACGGGTCGATGCCCGCGGCATCCGTCGACCACGGCCCGATGAGGAGCACGACGCCGGCGCCCGCGGCGAGCGCGCACACGACGTCGAGCACCCGTCGCGACGTCGCGAGCGCGAGGGCGAGCGGGCCGAGGAACTCGATCGTCGCCGCGATGCCGAGGCCGAGCAGGTGCACGGACTCGTAGAACGTGAGGTTCATGACGGCGAGCACCACACCGAGCGCCACGGCCGGCCACAGCCGCCGCCACGTGAGCTCGGCGCGCTTCGGCCGGTAGAAGGGCAGCACCGCCGCGACCATCACGAGTTGGCGCGCAGCGACGACGACGAACGAGCCGACGACCGGGATCACGAGCCCCGCGAGCGACGAGCCGAGGTTGATCGACACCTCGGTGCCGAGCTGCGTCGCGGCGCCGGCGAACCGGCGGCGGCGGAGCGCGGCATCCGTCGCTTCCGTCCCGGCCGGCGGGGGCGTCTCGTGGGTCACCGTTCGACGATACGCGCACGCGGACGTGCCCTCTTCACCGCCGGCGGGACATCCACCCCGGCGAGTCGCCGGCGTGCGGCGCATCGCGAGCGTCACTCCCCGGCGAGTCGCCGGCGCGCGGCGTCGAGCATCGCACCGGTGCCCGGCGCGAGCACCTCCGCCACGACGAACCCGTCGCGGCGCACGAGGTACACCCGATCGGCGCGGAGGCGCCGACGCCGATCACGCGGGAACGCGTGCGCCTCGACCCCGAGTTCCGCCCCGATACGTCGCACCGCACGCTCGGGCACGCCGTAGCCGTGCACCTGCCACCGCAGCGAGCGCAGCGCGGCGTAGTTGTCGCCGGTCCAGGGCAGTCGAACGCCGACCACCGAGTCCCGGGGCGTGCCCGCGGCATCCGGGATCCGATACCGGATGCGCGTCTGCGACAGGTACCCGAACACCCGGCGCCCGCCGACGATCCGCGGAAGCACGCGGACGGCCACCGGTCCGGCGAACGGCACGATGCGCCCGCGCACGAAACGCGAGAGCCGCGACTCCGAGGTGATGACACCGAACGCGCGGTCGGTCGTGGCGACGAGGATCCTGCCGACCGGGCGGCGCTCCGCCTCGTAGCGGTCGAGCCGAGCATCGGGCATGCCGTCGACGAGCACATCGGCGAACGCGCACGCGAGATTGTGCGCTTCCTGCAGGCCGGTGTTCATGCCCTGCGCGCCGACCGGCGAATGGATGTGCGCGGCGTCGCCGACGAGGAAGCACGGCCCCTCGCGGAACCGCGCGGCGAGCCGGTGCTGCACCCGGTAGGTCGCGAACCACTTCGAGTCCGTGTACTCCACGTCGAACTCGCGCCGCAGGAGCGCCCGCACGTGCGACTCGGGCAGCTCCCCGTTCGCGTCGCGGTCGCGGTCGCGCACGACGCCGAGCAGCCGCAACCGCCCGGGGCCCATCGGGAAAGCGAGCAGGAAGTGCTCGGCGCTGATGCGCACGTTGATGGCGCCGTCGACGAGCCCCTCGACGCCCGAGGCATCCGCGACATAGAAGGTGTGCTCGTTCGTCACCCCCTCGAAGGGGATGCCGAGGGTCTCGCGCACGGGCGAGTGGGCGCCGTCGGCCCCGACGCAGTAGCGCGCGTGCACGGTCACCGGGCCGGCTGGGCCGTCCGGGCCGGCTGGGCCGGCAAGGGTCGCGGTGACGGATGCCGCGGCATCCGCCCCTCTCGTGACATCGAGCCGCTCGAGCCGGTGCCCCCAGCGAACCTCGCGCCCGAGCTCGCCGAGCGCGTCGACGAGCATCCGTTCGGTGCGACTCTGCTCGAAGACCGTGATCTCGGGGTACGGCGTGACGCCCGCGCCGCGCCCGCGCAATTCGACGCGACCGAACGGACGCCTCCCGGCGCCGACGACCACGCGTGTCGCCAGCGATCGCTCGGCGAGCACGCGATCGACGAGACCGAGTTGGTCGTAGATCTCCATCGACCGCGCCTGCACGGCGAGCGCCCGCGACTCGCGTGTCGGCCCGTCCTTGCCGTCGACGATCACCGCGTCGACGCCGAGCTTCGCGAGCGTCACCGCGAGCATCAAGCCGCTCGGCCCGGCCCCCACGATCAGCACGTCGGTGCGGATGTCGGCCTCGCTCAGCTTCGCCATGCGTCAACTGTCGCATCGCGCGGCATCCGATGCCAGACTCGAACGAGGGAAGGGCAAGGGTCCCGTGAGCGAGCAGACGACCGACGGTGAGGCCCCAGGCGTCGCCTCGGGGGAGGCCGCACAGAGCCTGCTGACGGTCGTCATCGCCCTCGCCTCGAACGCCCTCATCGCGATCGCCAAATCGTTCGCGGCGGTCGTCACCGGATCGGCATCGATGCTCGCCGAGGCCGCGCACTCCTGGGCGGATACCGGAAACGAGATCCTGCTCATCGTCGCCGAACGTCGCTCCAGGCGCGCGGCCGACACGCGGCACCCGCTCGGCTTCGGCAAGGACGCGTACATCTGGTCGACGTTCGCGGCCTTCGGCGTCTTCACGGCCGGTGCCGTCGTGTCGATCCAGCACGGCATCACCGAGCTCGGGGACCCGGAGCCCGCCCAGGATTTCGGGATCGCCTACGCCGTGCTCGGCGTGTCGTTCGTGCTCGAGGGCGTCTCGTTCCTGCGCGCCTACCGGCAGGCGCACACCGCCGCGAGGCAGCGCCGCCGCGCGACTCTCAGGCAAGTCGCCCGCAGCTCGAACCCGACGTTGCGCGCAGTGTTCGCCGAGGATTTCGCCGCGCTCATCGGCGTCGTCATCGCGTTCCTCGGCATCCTGCTGCACCAGCTCACGGGCTCCCCCGTCTTCGACGCGATCGGGTCGATCCTCATCGGCGTGCTGCTCGCCGTCGTCGCGATCCTGCTCATCGCCCGCAACCGCGCGTTCCTCCTCGGCGAGGCGGTCGACGACGATGTCCGCGACGGCGTGCTCGTCGATCTCCTTCAGGTACCGTCGGTCGACCGGGTCGCGTTCCTCCACCTCGAGTTCATCGGCCCGGGCTCCGTGCTCCTCATCGCCGCCGTGGATCTCGTCGGAGATCGCGGTGAAGCGGATGCCGCGCGCGAGCTCCGCCGCCTCGAACGTGATCTCATGGCGCAGCCACACGTCGGACGGGCCTTTCTCACCCTCGCGGAGCCCGGTGCGGACTCGCTCCGCCCCGGGCGAACACCCGGCGCGGGAAATGCGTGACCGTCGTGGCATCCCATCGCTATGGTGGGCATGAGCGCGGGCCTGGGGTGGGCTCACGGATCGGAGCCCCGCATGTGGTGGACCAGGAAGCGATCGAAGGCTGATGGCAACGGCCGTGCGCACGACGACGCCGAAGCGGCCCTGGCCGAGCCGGCGGGCGAGCACCGCAACGCGTTCATCCTCATCGGCTTGGGCGGCGCCGCCGTCGCGGCGATCGGCCTCGCCGGGATCGCCGGCATCTTCGCGCCCGTGTTCTTCGCCCTCGTGCTGACGATCTGCGTGCACCCGCTGCGCATCGCGCTCGAGAAGCGCGGTGTACCGCGCGGCATCGCCACCGGGTCGGTGATCGCCGCCGTGGCGCTGCTGCTCATCGCGTTCGGCTACGCCGTGCTCGTCGCGTTCACGCAATTCGCCGAGCTCCTCCCGCAGTTCAGCGACCAGATCACCGCCTTCGGTCACTCGGTCGCGGCAGTGGCTGTCGTCGATCGGCATCGATTCCTCCGAGCTCAGCGATGCCGCCTCGGGCTTCGACCCGTCGGCGCTGATCGGATTCATCGGCGGGCTGCTCGGCGGGCTCGCCGGTTGGATCACGGTCTTCGTCATCATCTTCACCATGCTCCTGCTCATGGCCATGGACGCGGGGTTCATGGGGACCCTGCTGCGACAGCTGCAGCCGGTGCGGCCGCTCGTCGTGACCTCGCTCGTGAACTACGGCTCGAACGTGCGCCGCTACATGGTGGTGACCACGGTGCTCGGGTTGGCCCAGGGTCTCATCAACTGGGTCGCGCTGCTGCTCCTCGGCGTACCGGGTGCGTTCATCTGGGGCCTGCTCGCGTTCGTCTGCTCGTTCATCCCCAACATCGGCTACTTCATCGCGATCATCCCGCCGATCATCTTCGGCGGGCTCGTCGGAGGATGGCCCACGGTGATCGCGGTCATCATCGTGTACGGGGTCATCAACGGGATCATCCAGTCGGTGATCCAGCCGCGCGTCGTCGGCAAGGCCGTGTCGCTCAGCCAGACGATCACGTTCTTCTCGGTGCTGTTCTGGGCGGTCGTCATCGGCCCGATCGGGGCGATCCTCGCCATCCCGCTGTCGCTGCTCGTGCGCCTGCTGCTCGTCGACTCGAACCCGGGGGCGTACTGGATGCGCCCGATGCTCGGCGAGCTCGACGAGACGAAGGCGATCATGGCCGAGTCGGATGCCGCGAGGAAGGCCGCACGCAAGTCGCGCAAGGCCGGCGACGCCCCGTCGGCTCCGACGCCCGACGCCGGGGCAGGGGCCGGCGCGGCAGCCGGCGCTGCGGCCAGCGAGGCTTAGAGCAGGATCTCGTCGAGCTGCTCGAGCCGCCGCCAACCGGCCGCCGCGATCGTGGGCGGCAGCACGTCGGCGGCCACGAGCTCGGGCATCGCGAGACCGGTGAGCCCCGCGACATCCGCCACCGGCACCTGGAACGTGCGGAACGGCCCGAGCGGCGGCGCCTCGCCGGGCGAGGGCGCCTGCACCTCGCTCGTGTCGACGAGCGCCGCCTGGTCGACGACGAACGCCGCCGTCGGCGAGCTCGTCGCCCGTGCGCCACGCGACGATCTTCCAGAACCTGAGCGGCACGCGGATGCCCCGGTACGGCGGATCTCCGGCGGCGAGCACGGGTGCCGTGAACACGCTCAGCCGCTGCTCGTGCACCCGGGCGTGCTCGAGCACGTGGTCCTCGAGCCCGAGCCAGAGCTCTTTCGACTGGTTGAACGCCGACGCCTGCGGCGCGGCGTTCGGGTACCGGAACGTGTCGCCGTTCGCGCGCACGGCGACCTCGCGCGGCCCCCAGACGGGGTCGCGCCGCCGCACGAGGTGCCCGCGGTCGAGGTCGTTGCGGGCGTAGATCTCTGGCCCGGCCTGCCAGTCGGCGGGGATGCGCTCGTCGAGCTGCCAGTCGTCGCCGCGCTCGATGTCGACGAGCTGGGCGCCGTCGACGTTCACGCCGGTGACCCGCGCGAGACGTCTGGCGGTGTCGAGCACCACCGAGAAGTGAATGTAGTCGAGCTCGACGGATGCCGCGGCATCCGCCCGACCCGATTGCGGCATCGGCGCCGCCACCCCCAGGAACCGCGCGTCGAAACCCATGCTCCGAGTCGACCACGACCCGCAGACATCCGTTCGGTTCAGTGGTGGCGTTACCCGATATGTGGCAAGCTATCTCACAATATGAATGACACTTGCGCAGAAGTGATGCGCGCACGTGTTCGAGCAACGACGCTGAAGTGAGGACTGGCCGATGGCCGCGACGCTCCACGGCTTGATGCCGATCCTGGCCACCCCGTTCGACGAGACCGGTGCACTCGACCGGCCGAGCCTGCGCCGGCTTGTGGAGTTCGAGCTCGCGTCGGGCGTCGACGGCGTGGCCGTGTTCGGCATGGCGAGCGAGGGATTCGCGCTCACGGCGGCCGAGCGCCGCACCATCCTCGCCGACGTCGTCGAGATCGTCGCGGGCCGCGTGCCCGTCATCGCGGGCGTCAACGGCACGTCGACGGCCACCTCGATCGAGCAGTCGCTCCTGGCCGAGGAGGGCGGAGCCGACGCCCTCATGGTGCTGCCGCCGTTCATGGTGAAGCCGCCGGCCGCGAGCCTCGTCGACTTCTACGCCGACGTCGCGGCATCCACGTCCCTCTCGGTCATGGTGCAGGATGCCCCGGGCGTCACCGGCGTCGCGATGGCCCCGTCGCTCATCGCCGAGCTCAGCCGCATCGACGGCGTCGACTCGGTGAAGATCGAGGCGCCGCCCACCGCACCGAAGGTCGGAGCGGTCGTCGACGCGCGTCGGCAACGCCGACTTCGCGGTGCTCGGCGGCCAGAACGCCCAGTTCTGCCTCGAGGAGTACGCTCGCGGCGCCGTCGGCACGATGCCGGCATGCGAGTTCTCCGACCTGCTCGCGCCGGTGCTCGCGCAGTTCGTCGAGGGGCGCGTCGACGAGGCGCGGGCGGGATTCCGCCGAATGCTCCCCCTCGTGCTGATCGGACTCCAGGGCGGCATCGCCTGGGCGGTGCACAAGGAGGTGCTCGTGGCGCGAGGCATCATCGACCACGCGACCGTGCGGTACCCCGCCGCGCAGCTCGACGCGGGCAGTCGCGCGGCCGTCGACCTCGTGATCGCGGAGCTCGAGCTGCCCCGGCTGGCCGCGTTCCCTGTCCTTCCCGCTGCGGTCGGCGCATGAGCCGCCGCGGCGTGCTGCTCATCGGCGGCAACTCCGACATCGGCGTCGCCATCGCGCGCGCCTTCGCCGACAGCGGCGACGCGGTCGTGGGCGTCGGGCTCGAGGCATCCGTCGACCCGGTCTACGAACGATTCCTCGTCGCCGATTGCAGCCGAGCGGATGCCGCGGCGCAGGCGGTCGCCGACGCCGCCACGGTGCTCGGCCGACTCGATGTCGTGGTGCTCGCCGCCGCGAAGATGCCGATCGGCCGCGCCGACGCCACGAGCGACGACGACTGGCGTGGTGCCCTCGGGGCGACGCTCGACTCGGCGTTCTTCGTCTCACGCGCGGTGCTCCCCCTCCTCGCGCCGGGCTCAGCGATCGTCGCGGTGACGTCGGTCAACGCGTCACTCGCGGCGCCGGGCCTCCCCGCGTACGCCGCCGCGAAGGCCGGCGTCGAAGGCCTCGTGCGCCAGCTCGCGCTCGAGTACGGCCCGCGCGGCATCCGGGTCAATGCCGTCGAACCGGGCAGCATCTCGGCCACCGACACCGGCGAGTCCGAGGGCTATCCGCTCGGGCGCATCGGCCGGCCCGAGGAGGTCGCGGCGGTCGTGGCCTTCCTCGGGTCGGATGCCGCCTCGTTCGTCACGGGCGCGACCATCCCGGTCGACGGCGGCCTCTCCATCGCCTCGCCCGCCGCGTGGCTGAAGCCCGAGCTGCGCGATCGCTGGCTGTAGCCGCAGTCGCTGCCGCGGCTGTAGCAGCAGGACACGGCCGCGCGCGTCAGGGATCGCCCGGAGACACGGAACGCACCCGCCCCCTACGATGTCGACCATGCACAGACATGGACGGATTGCAGGGCGGCACTCGGAGCGGCCGTCATCGCCCTCGCGCTGGCGGGTTGCACCCCGATGAACGGCCCGGCAGCCGCACCGACCACCGTCCCGCCAGCCGCGACGCCGGAACCGAGCGCGGAGGCGACGCCACCGACCGTCGCCGTCGCACTCGCCGGTTGCGACACCGTGCTGACCGACGAGGGATACGCGGATCTCGCGGGCTCGAATCTCGCGGCGATGGACTTCACCCCCGGGAGCTGGGACTATCCGCTCCTGCACACCATGGCCGAGCGACGGTGTCGTCTGCCACTGGGGCGGCACCGCAGGCGACGTGGTCGTGGACGTCGGCCAGCTCGCCATGGACGAGTCCACCTGGAGCGCGACGCGCGCGCAGCTCGAGGCCGAGGGATACGTGCAGCAGGACGACACGATCGTCGGTTTCATGGATGGCCCCGACGTCGAGGATGAGAGCTACCCGAGCCGCGGTTTCGTCTACCGCGACGGAATCCTCTACTACGTCAGCTACCCCGCCTTCCTCCCCTTCCTGCAGGCATTCCAGTCCTGAAGCGGGTCATGCCGCGGATCAGCCGCCCACCGGCACGAACTTCACCGCGTTCGTGCGGAGGTACCCGCTCGCGCCGTTCGTGATCGTGACCGCGCCGCCAGTACCGGCGTCGAACTCCGTCGTGCCGAGCAGCACCCAACGCGAACCACCGCTGCGCTGATCGAGCTCGGTGACCGTCGTTCCGCCGGCGCCGGTGATCGTGTACCGCGCGACCGGCGTGGAGTTCGCGTTGTTCGGCACCCATGCGTAGACGTCGTACGTGCCGGCCGTCGGCAGGTCGGGCCGCCACTCGGCACTCGCCGCGCCCGCGTTGCTCGTGCGGGTCTTCGACGCGAGCCAGCCGGCGACGCTCGACGGGGCCCATGGGCCCACCTCGGTGTAGCCCGCGTCGGCCACGCCGATGATCGCCATCGGCAGCGGGGTCACGCTCACCGTCGTCGGCTTCGACTCGTTGCCGACGAAGTCGAGGGTGGTCACCTTGATCGTGTGCGCCACCCCGTTCGCAAGGTCGGGCACCTCGAAACCGAGGTCGCGGTTGTGCGCGTCGTTCGTGTTGCCGAACGGCTCGGGCGTGATGAGCTCGCCGTCGGCGTAGACGTTGTACCCGCCGAGATCGAGCTCGGTGTTCTGGTCCCAGTACAGCACGGCCTTGCCGTTCGCGGCCTCGGCGACCAGACCGCTGGGCGCGTCAGGTGCATGCTTGTCGCGTGGCACCACGGCATCGACGGCGTCGGATGCCTCGGACTCGTTGCCGAGCCGGTCGACAGCGGTCACGTGGACTGCGTACGTCTCGCCGCCGAGCAACTCGTGGAAGTCGAACGTGGTGCGCTGCACGGGCTGCCAGGTGAGTCGCTGGCCATCGAGGTAGACGTGGTAGCCGACGAGATCTTCGTCGTCGACGCCCTCCCACGTTGCCGTGAACCAGTTGTCGCCGATCGGCGGCGTGCGCTCGACGTCGACCTCGAGACCGGTGGGCACGGAGGGCGCGCCGACCTCGGGATCCGCGGCGATGAACTTGACGGCGTCGGCGCGCATGAGCCCCGTCACGCCGTAGTCCTTGCCGAGCTCGACGTAGCCGGCGGTGCCGGCCGCGAAGTCGAAGTTGCCGAGCCGCACCCATCGCGCAGTCGGCGTGGTGCCGTCGACCTCGAATTCGGCCTCGGGACCGTTCGAGACGACCGTGTAGCTCGCGGCCGCGGAGTTCGCGTCGCGCGGCGGCACCCAGGCGTACACGTCGTAGCTGCCGGCATCCGGAAGCTCGGGGGTCCACCGCGCCGTCGAACTCGAAGCGCTCGCGTAGCGCGTGTCGCCGCCGCGCCACCCGGTGACGCTCGCCGAACCCGCCCACGCGCCGGCCTCGGAGTACCCGGGGCCGCCGTTGTCGACCACGACTGCCGGCACGAACTTCACGGCGTCGGCGCGAAGCACGCCGCTGCCGGCCGCATCACCGGTCACCGAGACGCCCTGGCCCTGGCCCGGCGTGAAGTCGTGCACTCCGAGGCTCACCCACTGCTGGCCGGCCTTGCGCTGGTCGAGCACGACGTCGGTGCCGCCACCGTCATGGGCGACGGTGTACCGTGCCGCCGAGTGACCCGTCTGCAGGATGTTCGAGTTCCAGACGTACACCTCGTACGAGCCGTCGGCCACGAGGTTCGGCGTCCAGCTGGCGGATGCCCCCGGGGCATCCGATCGCCGGACCTCCTTGTCCTGGAAGCCGAATGCCACGCGGCGGTCGTCGGTGAGCTCGGCGGTCCACGCGCCGGACTCGGCGTAGCCGGCATCGCCGTTGTCGACGACGACCTGGGCTGACGAGGCATCCGCCCCGCCCTCGACCGGCGCGAAGTAGCGGAAGTAGTCCCAGGTGGTCTCGCCCGGCAGGTTGGTCTCGTCGACCGGCGCGGTGTAGCCGAGCGTCGTGAGCCAGATGTTCTGGATGCCGTGCGGCCCCGCCTTGGGCAGCGTGTTCATGAGCACGCCGTCGGTGTAGAAGCGCACCTCGGTGGGCGTCCACTCGAAACCGTAGTTGTGGTACTCGAGCGAGGAGTCCGCCTGCGTGATCAGCTTGCCCTGGTTGCCGACGTGCTCGGGCACGAACCAGTGCGAGTGATAGGCGAGCTTGTCGGGCGCGTGCGAGTCGACCTCGAAGCCGTCGATCTCGTTGATGCGGTTGTGCGGCCCGCGGTAGTCGGGCACGTCGGGGATGTAGGCCGTGAGCCCGGTCGTCCAGAACGCGGAGTGGAAGCCCTGGTCGCCCCAGAGCTTCGCTCGCGTCTCGTAGTATCCGTACCCGAACCACCGATTCGAGACGACGCCGCCGCACGTGTACTGCTCGCCGTTCGCCTGCTCGGCCTCGAGCGCGATGTGCAGCAGGCCGTCGCCGACGCTCACGTTGTCGGGCTGGTTCGAGCACTCGGCCTTCTCGCCTTCGCGGTAGAACCATTCGCTCTCGTCGAGGCCGGTGCCGTCGGCGTTCACGCCGTCGAACTCGTCGGCCCACGCGAGCTCGTAGCCGGGTGGCGTGTTCGAGGGGAATGGTTCGTCGGCGGCCTCGGCCGGGCTGCTGCCCGGTGCGGCGACGAGCAGCGCGCCAGTCGCCGCGAGGGCCGCGGCAAGCGCGACGAGGCGCCGCGAGCGAGCATGGAAGTGGGTTCGATTCAGTGCCATGACAGTGCTCCTTCGCAGTGCAACGGATGCTTCGGGGCACCCCGATCGCCGACCGTCCGCGGGGTCCCGCGCAGGCGGCCGGCGCCGAGGCCTTAGATGTTCGAGTCGAGCAGGTCCTGCACTTCCTTCTTCAGGGAGTTCAGGCCGGCCTGCACGTCGACCTGGCCGGCGAGGATGTTCGCGACGCCCGCGCCGATCGCGGTGTCGATCTGCGCGGTCACCGCGACCCGGTCCCACGCCGCACCGCGCGCGTGCTCGGAGACCTCCGTGCGGAACGCGGTCTGGAACTTGTCGGCGGCGAGCGCCGGGATCTGGTCGGCGACGCTCTTGGCCGCCGGCGCGACCGCCGACTGCTCGTAGAGCGCCGTCGCGGCGTCGACGTTCGTGGCCGCGTACGTGATGAAGTCGCGGCTCGAGAGCTCGCCCTCGCCGGCGGTCGCGAACAGTCCGCCGCCCCAGGCACGGTTGTACGACGGGTTGCCGTTCGCCGTCGGGCGGGCGATCGCGCCGATGTTGTCGATGACGTTCTGCGCCGCGCCGTTCGTCTTCACGAAGGTCGAGGCGAGGGGCGCATCGTCGTAGAGCGCCGCGCGCCCACTCGCGAAGAGGATGCGCCCGTCGCTTCGTGCCACGTTGGCCTGTGTCAGGCCGGCATCCTGCAGCCCCTTGTACCAGGTGATCGCCTCGACGCTCTCGGCGTCGCCGATCGTGCACTCGAAGTCGTCGGTGACCACCTCGCTGCCGAAGCCCCACATCCAGTGGGCGCCGTCCTTCAGGTCGGGGTTCTTGGTCACGGCGGCATACGGGATGAGCGAGGAGTCCTGGGACTTGATCTTCTCGAGCGCTGTGGCGAACTGCTCGACCGTCATGCCCGACTTGATGCCGACGCTCTTGGCGATCTCACCGTTCGTGATGATGCCGATGCCGGCGGCAGTGAGCGGGAGCACGAGGAGCTTGCCGTCCATCGTGTAGGAGTCGAGCACGCCCTGCGGGATGCCGAGTCCGTCGGCGAGCCCCGTGAGGTCGGCGAGCACGTTCATCGGCGTGAGCACCTGCCACCCACCCGACTGGCCGACGCCCATGAGGTTGCCTGAGCGCCCGGTCAGGGCGAGCTGCGTCGCCGCCTGGTCGTAGGGGTAGATGACGGGGGCGACCTTGACGCCCGAGTCCGTGGAGTACCCGTCGACGACGGCCTGCCAGGCGACCTTCTGGGCGTCTTCACCGAGGGAGTTGCCGTAGAAGTTGATGGTCTTCGCCTTTGTGGCGCTGTTCGCGCCCGCACTGGCGACGGGCGGGGCGGTCGTCGCGCAACCGGCGAGCGCGAGCGCACCGAATGCGGCGAGAGCGGTGCCGCCGCCGAGGAAGGCACGGCGGCTGAGCAGCGGAGTGGGGGTGTTCATCGGAGTGCTCCTTCGTCGAGGCGTTGGGTTCGAGAGGGTTGTGTTCGGTGGAGCGGCGCGCTATCCCTTGACCGCCCCCGACGCGAGGCCGGAGACGAAATAACGCTGGAGGAGGATGAAGATGATCGCGAGGGGCAGCGAGGTGATGAGGGATGCCGCCATGAGCGCCGGCCAGTCGGCGGTGCCCTCGTGGATGAAGGCCTGGGTGAGGCCGGCGGGCAGGGTCTGCTTGCCGGGCCCCGCGAGCGTCAGCGCGAAGAGAAGGTCGCTCCAGCCGCGCATGAAGGCGAACATCGCGGCCGTGATGAGCCCAGGCACGATGAGCGGGAACACGATCTGGAACATCGTCTTCAGACGTGAGAGGCCGTCGACCTTCGCGGCCTCGAGGATGTCGTCTGGCAGCCCGTCGATGATGCCCTTGAGCAGGAACACCGTGAGCGGCAGTGTGAAGGTCGTGAACGAGAGGATGAGGCCGGTGTACGTGTACAGCAGACCCGCGGAGCTCAGCATCAGGTAGAGCGAGATCAGCAGGAGCGCCCCCGGGATCAGCTGCCCCATGAGGAACATGAACATGATCGGGTTGCGCCCGCGATAGCGGAACTTCGAGAGCGAGTAGGCCATGAGCGAGCCCACGATCACCGCGAGCAGGGCCGTGCCGGTCGAGACGATGACGCTGTTCGCGAGGTTCTGGAGCAAGACCGGGTTCTGGAAGAAGCCGATGATGTTCTCGAGCGTCGGGTCGACCGGGAAGAGCGGTCGGTCGAGCGCGAACACGTCCTCCTTCTTCATGAAGGCGGTCGCGGCGAGCCAGTACACCGGCAGGAGCCCGAAGAGCGCGAGCAGCGTGAGCATGATGCGCCCGGGGATCGACAGGCGCGGGCGGACGATCGCCTCTCCGATGTCGCGGCCGCGGCTCATCGCTTCTCCAATCGTCGGTTGAGCAGCAGGTAGGCGCTCGAGATGATCGCCAAGAGGATGAGCCAGAGCACGCCCATGGCGGATGCCTTGCCGAGCTCGTAGCTGCCGAAGGCGAGTTGATAGAGGCTGACGGCGAGGGTGGTCGTCGAGTCGCCGGGCCCGCCGCCGGTCATCACGAAGATCGTGTCGAAGTTGCCGAAGTTGTAGATGAACTCCAGCACGGCGACGAGCGCGACCGGGCCGATGATATGCGGCAGCGAGATGTAGCGGAACCGCTGCGAGCGCGTGGCGCCGTCGATCGTGGCGGCCTCGAGCTGCTCGCTCGGCAGGGTCTGCAGCACTGCGAGCGCGACCACCATGATCCAGGGGAACGAGTTCCAGGTCTTCGCGATCACCACGGCGGCCATCGCGCCGGTGGGGTTGCCGAGCATGCTGACTTCGGGCAATCCCATCATCGTCAGCAGGTGGTTCAGCACGCCGTAGCTGTCGTTGAAGATCCACGCCCAGAGGAACGACACGACGACGCCCGGCAGGAGCCACGGCAGCATCAGCGCACCGCGGAGGACGTTGCGCCCGCGGATCCGCGCGTTCAGCAGGATGGCGAGGGCCACGCCGATCACGACCGGGAAGATCGTCGCGAGCGTTGCGAAGGTGAGCGTGGTGCCGACCCGGGCGACGAACTCCTCCCACACCGCGGTGTAGTTGTCGAACCCGACGAAGGTGCGCTCGGGTCGCAGCAGCGACTGGTCGTAGAGACTCGTGCCCACGCTCGCGACGAGCGGATAGATGGCGATGACGAGGAAGAGGAGAATCGCCGGCAGCGCGATCATGAACCCGAACGTGCGGTCCTTTGCGCCGAGCGTCGTTCGGCGGCCCGAACGCTCGCGGTCGGGCTCGACCGAGCGCGGGAGCCGCGGGTCGGTCGAGGATGGCTTGCTGCATTTCCGTTCACTTCCCAGTTCGTGTCAGCCCCGGGCAGGGCCCCGTACGTCGTTGTAGCAGTCGTCGACGCTGACGTGCCGACAGTCAACCACAATGCGGATTCGAAATCCACAAAATGCATAACTCACCCATATTCGCCTTGCCGAGCCGCATTCACGTCATTACACTGACGGCAGTGGGCGGCGTCGGCCACTGTGCCGCAATGCGGCGGGGAGCGCGCAGAAGGAGCACCAGATGGCAGCGGAATCGGTCGGGGGAACCCAGACGGTGGAACGGGCGATGTCGCTGCTCGCGTGCTTCACCGAGGAGTCCGGTGAATTGCGCGTCTCCGAACTGTGCACGATGACCGGTCTCGGCCAGTCGACGGTGTCGCGAATGATGTCGTCGCTCGACCGCATGAAGTTCGTCATCCAAGACGAGCGCACCGGCCTCTACCGACTCGGCCCCGCAGCGGTCTCGCTCGGCACGATCGCCCTGAACGGCTCCCCAACGTTCCGCGCTGCGCGGCAGATCGCCCAGAACCTCGCCCATCGTCTCGGCATCGGCGTGAACGTCGCCGAACTGAGCGGGTTCACCCTCTACTACCTGTGCAACTTCGAAGGTTCGCTCGCCCCGAAGTCGTTCTCGATGGCCGGCCGCACCGGCCCGCTCCACGCGACCGGCCTCGGCAAGGCGCTCCTGTCGGGCATGCCCCCGGCTCGTGTCGACGAGTACTTCGCGAACGCGCCCCAGCGTTTCACCCCGCACACCATCGTCGACCGCGACGCGATGGAAGCCGCACTCGACGAGACGCGCAGCCGCGGCTACGCCACCGAGATCGAGGAGCTCGCCTTCGGGCGAGCGTGCATCGCCGCTCCGATCCGCAACCGCGCCGGTGAGATCTTCGCGGGCCTCTCCGCGAGCGGACCGCTCTCGGTGCTCGATCTGCAGGCGCCCCACCAGGAGCTCGCCCTCCAGGTGATCGAGGCGGCCGACGAGATCTCCGTCGCCCTCGGCTACAGCCCGTCGCACAGCTCGTCGGCGTTCGCCGTGCTCTGACCCGTGCTCTGACCCTGCCGCGGCATCCGTCGCCGGCTTCGATTCCGACCTGTCACTGGAGACCCCTGTGAGAATCGCGCGCGTCCAGACCTTCCCCCTCTTCCTCAGCAAGGAGGACGCCGACAATTCCTACGCGGGCGAATCCGCCGTCGAGCACCGCGGATACATGGTCAAGCCGCCGTGGCGGAGCCTCTACTCGCCCGGGTACGAGACGCTCATCGTGAAGGTCGAGACCGACGACGGCCTCGTCGGCTGGGGCGAGGCGCTCGCCCCGGTCGCCCCCGAGGTCGCCGCGGCGATCGTCGAGCGCTTGCTCACCCCGCTCATCATCGGTGAAGACCCGCGGTCGGTTCGAACACTCTGGCATCGGATGTCGGAGTCGATGCGAGAGCGCGGACACCTCGTCGGTCACCAGGCCGACGCGATGGCCGCCGTCGACATCGCCCTCTGGGACCTGTGGGGGCACGCGACCGGGCTCTCGGTCTCGGAACTCGCCGGCGGACGCTTCGCCGAGGTGCTGCCCGCCTACGTCTCGGGCATCCGCGGCGCCGACGATGCCGAGCGCGTCGAGCGGGCCACCGAGCTCATCGAGGCGGGAGTGCGGCGCATCAAGCTGCACCTCGGCACCGACATCCGCACCGATCTCGCGACCTTCGACGCGATCAGCGCCGTGCATCCCGACCTCGACGTCGCGCTCGACGCGCACTGGACCTATCGGCTCGGCGAGGCGAAGACGCTCGGCAGGGAGCTCGACGAACGGCGCGCGTGGTTCTTCGAGGCGCCGATCGCTCCCGAAGACGTCGAGGGCCATCGCGACCTCGCCGCCGCGATCGACACTCCGGTCGCGGTGGGTGAGGCCATGCGCAGCCGCTTCGAGTTCAGCGACTGGCTGGCGCGCCGGGCCGTCGGTCTCACCCAGCCCGACATCGGCCGCACCGGCATCACCGAGGGGCTTGCGATCGCGGCAGTGGCCGACGCGTTCCACGTACAGGTCGCGCCGCACCACTCCGCCGCGTTCGGCATCGCGATGGCGGCCGGCGTGCACGTCGCCGCGAGCTCCGCGTCACTCCTCGCGTTCGAGTACCAGCCGTTCACCCTGCCGGTCGCGAACCGTATCCTGACGACGCCGCTCGAGGTGCAGCCCGACGGCGGGTTCGTCGTTCCGACCGGCCCGGGACTCGGTGTGACCGTCGACGAAGCCGTGGTGCGGGAGTTCGTGCGCGGCTGATCGGCGCTGCGCGGCGCTTGACGAGCACGGGGCATCCGCCGTGGTCGTGGCCTCACTCGAGCTCGCGCAATCGCGCCGCCACTCCCCCGCCCTGGTTGGTGCGACGCTCGGAGCCGACCGCGATGACGAGCAGCACCGCCCCCGCCGTCGCGAGCGTGATCCACCAGGGCATCGCGCCGACGGTGCGGTCGATCTGTGCCGCGAAGACCACGATGTTCTCGATCGGCAGCACCGCGAGACCCAGGATGAACGGCGCCGCGAGCTTGCGCATCGACCCGACGAGGATCGCGACGAGCGCGAGCCCGATGACGAGGATCGGCCGGTACAGCTGCGGATCGGTAGCCGTCGCGAGGACCGACGGGAGGAAGGTGAGCACGATGCCCGGGGCGAGGAGTCGCCACGATCCGGTGAAGCCGATGGGCCAGGACTCGAACGTCGCACGCGTCGGCACCGCACCCGGGCGCATCGCGATGATGCCGGCGACGAGCACCGCGAGTCCGAGCGGCAGGGAGAACACCTCGACGCGGAGGTCGCGCTCGCTCCAGCCGGTCACGCCGGTCACCCACGCGAGCGCGTAGGTGAACCAGAACGGCGGGAGCACCGGCGCCCTGCGGCGGGCGAGCGCCACCGTGGCGAGCGCGAGTGCGAGGAGCAGCGTCATGAGGCCCCACAGGGTCCAGATCGCGAACCACTCGCGCCGGATGGCGAAGATCGGCCCGGCGACGACGAAGGCGAGCGCGGGCGCGTACAGCCACCGTGTGCGCAGCAACCACCGCTCGAGACGCGAAGGCTCAGTCGCCCGCTGCGCGCCCACGCGCAACACGGCCGCGGCCACGGCCGCGACCGCGGCGCCCACGAGCGAGAGTCCGAGCACGGGGAGCATCACGAGGTCGGGGTCGGCGAGAGCGATCGGATCACGCTCGAGTCCGTAGCGCACCGCCTGGATGGGGCCGGCGGATGCCGCGACGAGCGCGCCCGCGAGCAGGGGCGTCCGCAGCATCCGCACGCCCGTCGCGCGGCCGCGACCGCCATCATCGCCCCGCCGGGTGAGCAGCCACCCCAGCGCGAGCAGCACGACCGACGCGGCGAGCAGGGCCCACGTGCGCCAGGCGAACGGAGCGCCGCCGGCGCCCGAGGCAGCGAGGATCACGAGCGACGGCACCAGTGCGCAGGCGAGTGCACTCGTGAAGAGCGCGACTCCGCGCCGGCTGCGGGCGACGAGGATCGCGGCGACCACCGCGGCGGCGAGCGCCGGAGGCAACGTGTACGGCTCGACCACGTCGACGCCGAGCATCGCCCACACGCACCACAGCGCGCCGGTCCAACTCGCCCCGGCGAGCCACCATCCGTAGCGCCGCCCGGCGAAGACCTCGTCGCCGCGGCACCGAGTCCGAGCAGCACGAGCACCGCGATGGTCGTGCCGAGCCCTGCGGACTCGCGCACGAGCGCGAGCACCACCGCGATCGCGGCCGTCATGAGCGAGGAGACCTCGATCCAGAGGCGTACGGATGCCGCGTCGCCGCTGCCCAGCCCGTGGCGCACAAGAGCCGCCTCGATGGCCTTCGTCGCGGGGAGCGCTACCGCGACGATCGCCGCAACGATCGGCAGCACGATCGGCGAACCGCTCACCTCGAGGAACTCGGCGCCGAGGCAGACGACGACCACGGCGAGCGCGGGCACGAGCAGTGCCGCGGCCGCCGAACGCACGAACCGGTTCAGGCCGGGGCGGCGGGTGAGCACGAGGGCGAGGGCGAGCAGGAAGGTGACGCCGGTCGAGAGCGCGGTCCATCCGCTTCGCTCGCTGAGCACCGAGGCGACGCCGATGAAGAACGGCACGGCGGTGACGACGAGAATCGCGTACCACGATCGCGCGTCGACCCGCCGCACGACGGTCGCCGCGAGCGCGCTCAGCGCGGCGAACGTCGTCGTGAGGCAGAGCACCGCGATCGTCACGACGCCTGCGCGGTCGAGTGCCGTCGCGAAGAGCACCAGGGCGTAGGCGTATGCGACGGCCACGTGCACGAAACGAACGCCGACCGGCACCGCGCGGGCGACGACGAGCACGGCCGCCGTGATAGCGATGCCGACCGGAACGGTGATCGTCGGATGAATCCACGTGATGAACGCCGCCTCGACGAGGGCGACGTGCGCGAGCATGATGAACGGTGCGCCGACGGCGGGCCGCGCCGAGGTGAACCGCGACCACGGCACGAGCACGGCCCCGGCGGCGAGCACCGCGACCACGATGCCGGCGACCGCTTGAACGAGCGGGGCGAGTCCGCTCCATCCGACGAGGGCGACCATGCCGAACGCACCGAGCCAGAGCGACAGCTCGAGCACACCCACCGGGAATCCGCCGCGCGCCCGGGCGGCAGCGATCGCCGGGTCGCGAGTGCGAGCGCGGCCGCGCCGAGTGCAGCCGCGAAGAGGCCGAGCAGCGCTGCGAGCGCCAGGGCGATCGCCGAGTCGCTCGTGACGACGCCCGTTTCGACGATCGCTCCCCGATCGGGGTCAC
>CAWJZK010000021.1:0-33109 GCA_963847285.1 uncultured Actinomycetota bacterium | reverse complement strand
GAACCGGTGACCATGTCCACTGCCAACCCCCACCCGTGACGACAAGTTCTCCTTCGGTCTCTGGACCGTGGGCTACAGCGGCATCGATCCGTTCGGCGGACCCACGCGGCATCCGCTCGATGTCGTGCACGTCGTCGAGAAGCTCGACGAGCTCGGCGCCTACGGCCTCACCTTCCACGACGACGACCTGTTCGCGTTCGGGTCGACGGATGCCGCGCGGCAGGCGCAGATCGACCGGCTGAAGGGCGCGCTCGACGCGACCGGCATCATCGTGCCGATGGTGACGACGAACCTGTTCAGCGCCCCCGTCTTCAAGGACGGCGGGTTCACCTCGAACGACCGCGCGGTGCGGCGGTTCGCGCTGCGGAAGGTGCTGCGCAACCTCGACCTCGCCGCCGAGCTCGGTGCGAAGACGTTCGTGATGTGGGGCGGGCGCGAAGGCGCCGAGTACGACGCGGCGAAAGACATCCGCTCGGCCCTCGAGCGCTACCGCGAGGCCGTGAACCTGCTCGGCGAATACGTGACCGACCAGGGCTACGAGCTGCGCTTCGCGATCGAGCCGAAGCCCAACGAGCCGCGCGGCGACATCCTGCTGCCGACCATCGGTCACGCCCTCGCGTTCATCGAGTCGCTCGAGCGGCCCGAGCTGGTCGGCCTCAACCCCGAGGTCGGACACGAGCAGATGGCCGGCCTCAACTACGCCGCCGGCATCGCCCAGGCGCTGTACCACGACAAGCTCTTCCACATCGACCTGAACGGCCAGCGCGGCGTCAAGTACGACCAGGACCTCGTGTTCGGGCACGGCGACCTGCACAACGCGTTCGCGCTCGTCGACCTGCTCGAGAACGGCGGCGCCGACGGTGGGCAGACGTACACGGGACCGCGCCACTTCGACTTCAAGCCGTCGCGCACAGAGGACGAGACCGGCGTCTGGGACTCGGCAGCCGCGAACATGCGCACCTACCTGCTGCTGAAGGAGCGGGCCGCGGCGTTCAGGGCCGACCCCGAGGTGCAGCAGGCGCTCGAGGCGGCGCGCGTGTTCGAACTGGCACAGCCGACGCTCGAGTGGGGCGAGACCTACGTCGACCTGCTCGCCGACCGCTCGGCGTTCGAGGACTTCGACGCCGGCGCCTACCTCGGGGGCAAGGGCTTCGGCTTCGTGCGCCTGCAGCAGCTTGCGACCGAGCACCTGCTCGGCGCGCGAGGCTGAGGCGCGTCCGTGCCGCTCGTCGCGGGCGTCGACTCGTCGACGCAGTCCTGCAAGGTCGTGATCCGGGATGCCACGACCGGCGCGCTCGTGCGCTCGGGCCGGGCGCCGCACCCCGACGGCACCGAGGTCGACCCCGTCGCGTGGTGGGGAGCCCTGCTCACGGCCTTCGCCGACGCCGGCGGGCTCGACGGCGTCGCGGCGATCTCGATCGGCGGCCAGCAGCACGGCATGGTCGTGCTCGACTCCGACGGGCGAGTCATCCGTGATGCCCTGCTCTGGAACGACACCCGCTCGGCGCAGGCGGCGCGCGACCTGATCGCCGAGGTGGGTGCGTCCGAGTACGCCCGCCGCACGGGACTCGTGCCGGTCGCGTCGTTCACCGCGACGAAGCTGCGGTGGCTCCGTGACGCCGAGCCCGAGAACGCGGCGAGGGTCGCCGCGGTCGCGCTCCCGCACGACTGGCTCACCTGGCGCCTGCGCGGGTTCGGGCCGCGGGACGAGTCGCCGCTCGGCCCGGTGCTCGACGAGCTCACGACCGACCGCTCCGACGCGAGCGGCACGGCGTACTGGGGCGCCGACGGCTACGACCGCGAGCTGCTCGTCCGCGCTCTCGGCCACGACGCGATCCTGCCGCGGGTGCTCGAGCCGCACGAGGCGGCGGGCCGCACGCCCGACGGCATCGTCGTCGGCCCGGGTGCGGGCGACAATGCGGCTGCCGCACTCGGCCTCGACGCGGCATCCGGCGACGTCGTGGTCTCGATCGGCACGAGCGGCACGGTCTTCGCGGTGACGGATGCCCCCGTCGCCGACCCCTCGGGCACAGTGGCGGGATTCGCCGACGCCACGGGCCGCTACCTCCCGCTCATCGCGACGCTGAACGCCGCCCGCGTGCTCGACGTCACCGGCGGCCTCCTCGGCGTGGACCACACCGAGCTCGGGCGAATCGCGCTCGAGGCGGAGCCCGGGGCATCCGGCGCCGTGCTCGTGCCGTACTTCGAGGGCGAGCGCACGCCGAACCTTCCGAACGCGACCGCGTCGTTCTCGGGACTGACGCTCGCCAACACGACCCGGCCGACCATCGCGCGCGCCGCGATCGAGGGCATGCTCTGCGGGCTCGCCGACGGGCTCGACGCCGTGCGCGGGCGGGGCGTCGAGGCGCGGCGGCTGCTGCTCATCGGCGGCGCGGCGCAGAACCCCGCGGTGCCGGCCATTGCCGCGCAGGTCTTCGACGTGCCGGTCACAGTGCCCGCGCCAGGCGAGTACGTCGCCGACGGCGCGGCCCGACAGGCGGCATGGGTGCTCACGGGCGAGCGGCCCACGTGGCCCGTCGAGGCGGGCGATCCGCTGCCCGGTCGACACCCGTCCTCACATCCGCCGCCAGTTCGTCGAGCGCGCCGCGGCCGACTCATTCCGCTGAGCGCCGCCAGTCAGGCGGGCGCCGCCAGTCAGGCGGGCGCCGTCAGGCGGGCGCCGTCAGTCAGGCGAGCGCGAGCTCGACGACATCGGCGAGCTCGGCGTCGCGCCCGTTTCGGCGCGCCTCCTCGAAGCGCGATGCCCCCGGTCCCGCCAGCACGCGTTCCAGGTGTGGCTGGAAGAACGAGAAGGGCGCGCCGGTCGACAGGCTCTTGCGCTCCCTGATGTCCTCGGCGGCTCCGAGCAGCCGTCCGGCGAGTTCCACATCGCCGGCGGTCGCCGCAACCGCGAACATGCCCTCGAACCCGTCGGCGATTCCTTCGTCGTGCCCGATGGTGGACGCGATGAGCAGTTGCTCGCTGAAGCATGCGCGGGCGCCGTCGGGCTCGCCGTTGAGCAGGCGAGCCCATCCGAGGTGACTGAGCGCGATCGCCTCGCCGAGCGTGTCGCCGATGCCGCGAGCCAACGCCAGACTCTTCTCGAACTGCACGAAGGCATCGTCGATTCGTCCGCGCGCGAGCCAGAACCGGCCCCGCATGACCCCCACCATCGCGCCACTGAACGCATCGTCGAACTCGTCGGCGAGGCCGAGCGATCGTCGGAAGTTCTCCTCCGCGGCATCGATGTCGGGCGATGTCTGCGTGGACTGCGCGACCGCGAGCGAGGCGAGAGCCAGCGCTTCGCCGCGCCAGTCGCCCTCGCGGTGGAAGGAGTCGACGCATTGGGTCAAGGCCGGCACGACCGTCGCGTCTCGCGTCTGCCAGTACCGGATGGCATTGGTGCAGTACATGGCGATGGTCCGGGATCCCTCCGAGAGCTCGACGCCGGGCTCGAGCAGTCGGCTCACCCAGACCCGGACGTCGCCGGCCCGGCCGCCGCCCCACCAGAACGAGTACAACGGCCACGCGAGCTCGGCGATGGCGTCGAATTGCCGCGTCGCGAAGAGGTGATCCGCTGCGGCGCGCAGCTCGTCGCTCTCGTCGACCAGGCGGGACACCCGCTCGACCTGCCCCTGCCAGGTCCACGCCGAGTCGGCAGCGGCGGCGAGCCCGACGTAGAACCGGGCGTGCCGCTCCTGTGACTCGGCCAGCGATCCGCGTGCGTCGAGCTGGTCGCGGCCGTACTCCCTGAGGGTGGCGGGCATCGTGAACCACGCTCGGGATCCCCGATCCTGCTCGCGCACCAGGCTGCCGTCGACGAGGGCACCCAGCGCCTCGATCGCATCGGTGCCGTCGAGTCCGGCGGCCATCCACTCGACCGCGTCGAGACCGAAGCCCGCGCGGAAGACCGCAAGGCGCAGCAGCAACTCGCGCTCGGGCTCCGAAAGCAGCTGAGCGCTCCATTCGATGGTCGCGCGGAGGGTGCGCTGGCGCTCGGGGAGGTCGCGCGCACCACCGACGAGCAAGGGCAGGGCATGGTCGAGCCGTTCGACCAACGCGGAAGGCGTCAGCACTCGCAGGCGAGCGGCGGCGAGCTCGAGGGCGAGCGGTGCGTTGTCGAGTGCCCTGCAGATCGCGGCGACCGCCCGGGCGTTCTCCGCGGTGAGTTCGAAGTCGGGCTTGACCGCACGGGCCCGCTCGACGAACAGCTCGGTGGCCTCGACCGGTTGGAGGGGACCGAGGGGGATGTTCTGCTCCCCGCGGACCCTGAGCAGGACTCGGCTCGTGGCGAGCACTGAGACCGACGATGCGGCAAGCAACGCGCCGAGCTCCGGCGCGGCGTCGACCACCTGCTCGAAATTGTCGAGCACGAGCAGCACCCGCCGTCCGGCGAGCGCTCGGACGATCTTCTCGGCAGACCGCCCGTCTCCGGTGTCCCGGATACCGAGGGCGTTGGCGACGGCCGGGACCACGAGCCCGGCATCCAGCACCGGAGCGAGGTCGACGAAGACGACACCGTCGGGGAAGGATGCCTCCACCTCCCGCGCTGCGGCGACCGCCAGGCGGCTCTTGCCGATGCCGCCGGGGCCGGTGATCGTGACGAGGCGGCGACCCTCGGTGGTCAACGCCCCCGCGACGGACTCGAGTTCTGCTTCGCGACCCACGAGCCTCGTGAGGGGCAGGGGAATCACGGCCATCTGGGTCGACACGATGTCCGGCGGCGCGTCGGAGACCGGCTCGCGGTGCACGTCGGCCGCGTCGAACCGCTCGGCGAGCAATGTCGCGAGGTCCCCGGTGACGAGATCCGCGAGCTCGCCGACCTCGGTGAACGCGACATACGATGCCCCGTCGTCGTCGCGGATGCGAGCGAGCAGCTCGTCGAGCCGATCCTGCCGGTGCTCGCTGCGCTTGATGTAGATGAGCCTCGGGATGTCGGGAGCCAGGTTCCACTCGTCCTCGAGGCCCGAGACGTCCTCGTCGGGAGCCACCCAGCCGTACTGCTCCCAGTAGAGCCCCACGAAGATGTCGCTCTGCTCGAGGTACGCCCGGTACAGCGAGCGCGGCGGGTGCGGGCGGGCGCCGAGCTCGAACATCACCGGCGCGAGGGCGAGCCGCTCGATGGCCGCGCGTGCGGCGCGTCGTTCCGGTGCCAGCTCCTTCAGCGTCGAACTGACGAAGACGCGCAGGCGCTGGTCGGGCGTCCGGATGCCACCGGCGGCGACCGTGTTCATGCGTCACAGTCTCCCGCCGCGGTCGCGCGGGTGTCCAGCAGCCCGGCGACCCCAGAAGGGCCGTCGTCAGGGCGGGCGCAAGCTCGACCACGTCGGCGTCTTGTTTCGCTCGCAGCGCCGTGTCCAGCGTCGAAGCGACGTCGCGCCGTCCGGTCAAGTGTGCGCGTCGCACCCGCAAAGGATCTAGCTGGTCCGTGCCGAAGGAAGACAAGCGCCCGGAGAGCCACCGCGTCAACCTTGAAACCGTGAAGCTCGAAGGCAGGCTGGTGCGGGACATCAAGTCACGCGGCGCCATCTTGGAGCCGCTCATCGGGCCGACCATGTGTGAGCTCCGTGCCGGTGTCGTCGCGAACCTCGACTCGACCTCGCTGGGGCTCGTGCGTCCGCGCTTAGTGAAGCGCGTCATCGTCGAGCGAGGAAGGCCTTGGACACCGGCACAGCAGGCGAAGATCGACCATGCGCTAGAGCAACAAGGACTGTTCGGTGAAGCGGTTCCGCCTGAGCTGATGGCTCCAAGGTTCGCGGCGAAGTACGAGTACGTCTGCGAGAGCGCCGACTGCAACGGCCACTCCCAGAGCATCATCGATTGGGAACTCACCGGGTTGCAGATGCGCCTTCAACGCGATGACGACGCGACTGCTGTGGAGAAGATCCGAGCCAAGTTCCACGACGACCTCTGCGCCGCTGCGAAGCGCCCGCACTTCTTCGTCGGGAACATCGCCGATCCACTCAAGCGGCGCAACTTCTCCGTGCTCGGGGTCTACTCGCCGCCGCGGGCATCCGACTACGGGGCGACACTCGACATCAGTATCTAGGCGAACGCGGGTTCGAGCCGTGCGCGCGCTGCCTCAAGCACCTGCTCACGGTGGCAGTGATGTTCGCTTGCCTCGAAGCAGAACACTGCGACGCGTTGCACCCGAGCAAGTCGGACAATCTCATCCAGCGCGCTGACCGCGCTGTCCTTGGTCAGGATCTCTCTGAACGTGGCGCGTGCAACGTTGCCGACGTCGGTGTGGCGTTCGCCATAGCCTTCACGGTTGTCCTTGGGGTTGCCCAGGTTTGGAAGGTGAACGTAGGTGATCCCAACCGCGTCCAGTGCTTCCGAGAGCGACCTCTTGGAGAACCCGCGCTTGCGAGAGATGGCGTTCAATCTCACATCGACGAGGACGGCGATCTTCCAGGCGAGCAGCTTGGCGACGAGGGAGTCGACGTTCTCGCCTTCATACCCGATCCCAATTACGCCGTCACCTTCATCCCACATGTTGGTAGTTTGACACGTTTCGCGTCTTCGCTTGGGGCCCGAGGCCACCGGGCGAGTCGGGGCCCACATGGCTTCGAGCGCGCTGGGCGCGCAGGCGCAGGCGCACTCGCTCAGCCGAACGGGCCCCTCGGCTGGCGACGGCGGATCACCGCATCCATCTCGTCGACGAGCCGCGCTGCCTGGTCGGTGAGGTCTTCCGCGCGGGCGACGGTTACCAACCGAGACGAGTAGTGGGACTCCGGTTTCGCGTCGAGGAGTCGTTGCAGCTGCGCGGCGCATGACTTGCCCGGCGTCACTTGGCGGAGCAGCTTCACCGCATCGAAGTGGTTCTCGCCTGCACGTTCGGAGACCTCCGCTCCGCAGATCGCGTCGCTCGCTGCGATGCCAGCGAGCACCGCCAAGGACGCGATGGTGTTGCCCAGCGGCTCGATGCCAGCATCGGCGCCCAATTCGTGGATCAGGCGGGCGGAATCGAGGAACGCGTGCGCATGCGACTGGCGGGTCAGGACGTCGGCGCGGGTCATGGCCTTCCGGCGCTCGGTCATCGTGAACCTCCCAGCATCCGGCGGACATCAGTGTCCGCGGTCAACGCGCGACCCTCACCTCGGAGAGACTCGACAAGCGGTTCGTCGGCGTCGATGAGTGCCGCCAGCTCGCCTGGTGTCACAGTGAGGAACTGGGCTCGGTTCCCGGTCAGCCGTTCGACGCGGTCGGTGGCTTCGCTCACTGTTCTGAGCCGCACCTCGGGGTTCACGTCGTCAGCCCAGACGATGAGAATGTCGATGTCGGATTTGTCGACGGCCGTACCACGCGCGAAGGACCCGTAGAGGACTGCGTGCTGGATGTTGGTCCCGAACACCTCCGCGACAATCGTCCGAAGCTTCTCTTCGGCACGCGCGGGCGCGTCCAGGAGCAGCGAGATCGCGTCCCAGAGGATGTGGCCGCGGTTCAAGCTATACCGGTTCGCACGCCCGATCGGCTGCACGTCCACCAGGCCAATAGATTCGAGCCGGTCGAGGATCCGCTGCACCGTACGCAGGTTTGCCACCCCGGCAAGTTCTTGGATGCGCCGACCTGACGCACCATCGCCGAGCACAGCGAGCTGGTGCAGGACGCGGGCGTCGTTCTCCCCGAGGATGTCGTACGCCGGTTGGCTGAGGTTCATGGGATCAATCTAGCGCCATGACTACCGAACTGCCCCATATGATTACATATATGCCGCACATGACTACCTAAGTGCACTCGGGCCGCGCAGCGCACGCGGCGGCGGGTTCTCAGCGGTGTGGTGCACACTGGAGCGGTGATCGCGGACCATGCCCTCAGCTGGCGGCCGCGGCATCCGACCGATCTTCGACAGACGCTGTCGGTGCTGCGCCGCGGCCCCGGCGACCCGACGTTCCACCTCGACGCGGCGGGCGCGGTATGGCGCACGACGCTCACCGCAGACGGCCCGGCCACGCTGCGCTTCGAGCAGCGTTCGGCCGACGAGCTCCGATGCAGCGGGTGGGGACCGGGTGCGGCGGCGGCGGTGGCCCAAGCGCCCGAGACCGCCGGTGAGCTCGACGACCCGGCCGGGTTCGAGCCCGGCATCCGCTTGCTCGACGACGCGCATCGCCTGAACCCCGGCCTCCGCATCCCGCGCACGGCGCGCGTCTTCGAGGCGCTCGTGCCCACGATCCTCGAACAGAAGGTCATCACGTTGCAGGCGCACGCGTCGCTGCGGCGGCTCCTACGCCGGTTCGGCAGCGTCGCCCCCGGGCCGACGCCGGTGCCGATGCGGGTGATGCCGTCGCCCGACGGCTGGGCGTCGATCCCGACGTGGGAATGGCATCAGGCCGGCGTCGACCCACGACGCGCGCGCACCATCGTGAACGCCGCCCGCTACGCACCACGCCTCGAAGAGACAGCGGGCATGAGTGCAGCGGATGCCGCGGCGCGCCTCACCCTCCTGCCCGGCATCGGCGCCTGGACGGTCGCCGAGGTGGCCCAGCGCGCGTTCGGCGACGCCGACGCCCTCTCGGTGGGCGACTACCACCTCTCGAACTACGTCGGACACGCGCTCGCCGGTCGGGACATGACCGACGCCGAGATGCTCGAGACGCTGGCCCCGTGGGCGGGCCACCGGCACCGGGTCGTGCGGCTGCTGCTCGCGACGGGGGTGCGGGGCCGCCCGCGGCGAGGCCCGCGCATGTCGTTCGTCGACTACCGCGCGATGTGAAGTCCGTTGCAGGCGCATTCATAAGAAACGCATAAGCTTCCTGCGTACGGTCTCGGGGAGTCCGCATCCGGGCCATCGAACACCGAAGGAAGTCATGACGCAGAATCAATCCGACCGCGCCACGGTCAATATCCCCCTGATCGGGCTGTGGGTTGCCGCAGCGGCGGTCCTCGGTGGCGGCTACTGGCTGCTGACCGCATCGAACTCCGCCCAGGTCGACCTCTACACCGCACAGTCGGCCGACACCGGCGCATTCCTCGCCGCCCAGTCGGGCACGACCATCGGCGGCACCCTGATCGCGGTCGGCGTGCTCGGCGTTCTCATCGCGATCCTCGCGCAGGTCGTCGTGCGTGCGGCCGCTCACGTTGCGGCTGCCGGTGCGGCCCGCCCCGTCGACTCCGCCGGCTCGGGCGACTCCGACGACCTCGACGACGACGACTTCGACGACATCGAGGACGTCGCCGAAGCGGATGTCCCGAGCAAGACGACTGTCGCCACCGACGTGGTCGACGACGAAGGTCGCGCGGCCGGGCAGAAGACCGCGCCGTAGCGGGAGCTTCCGCGCTCACGCCGGTCATAGATGATCGTCTCCGGGGCGTCGGCCGCAGGTGTCGCTCGCTCATGCGCGAGCGGCACCTGTGCGCCACCATTGGTGAGAAGGCGGAAAGATCGGAGCACGATGTACTACGGCCACGAGCTGCAGTTCGGCACCTTCATCACGCCGAAGAACGACCCGCCGCAGGCGGCCGTGCGCCTCGCCGAGCTCACCGAGGCATCCGGCTACGACCTCGTCACCTTCCAGGACCACCCGTACCAGCCGCGATTCCACGACACGTCGACGCTGCTCGCCTGGGTGGCGGCGCGCACCGAACGCATCCACCTCTCGGCGAACGTCACGAACCTGCCGCTCCGCCCGCCCGCCGTGCTCGCGCGCGCAGCCGCGAGCCTCGACCTGCTCTCGGGCGGGCGTTTCGAGCTCGGCCTCGGCGCCGGAGCCTTCTGGGACGCGATCGAGGCGATGGGCGGGCGGCGGCTGACGCCCGGCCAAGCAGTCGACGCACTCTCCGAGGCGATCGACGTGATCCGCGGCATCTGGGACCAGGGCGAACGCGCGCGGTTCGAGGTCGACGGCGAGTACTACCACGTGAGCGGTGCGAAGCGCGGGCCGGCTCCTGCGCACAACATCCCGATCTGGATCGGTGCGTACAGGCCACGGATGCTGCGCCTGACCGGTCGCAAGGCCGACGGCTGGCTGCCCTCGCTCGGGCGCATGACTCCCGACGAGTTCGCCGAGTTGAACGCCATCATCGATGAGGCGGCGCAGGGGGCGGGCCGCGACCCGCGCGAGATCCGCCGCCTCGTGAACATCGGCGGCCGGTTCTCGGCGGGCGGCGGGGGCGGCTTCCTCGACGGGCCGGCTGCGCAGTGGGTCGAGCAGTTGCTGCCCTACGCGGTCGACGACGGCGTCGGCACGTTCATCCTCGCAAGCGACGACCCCGGCACGATCCAGCACTTCGCCGCGGAGGTCGCGCCCGCACTGCGGGAGGCGGTCGCACGCGAGATCAGGGCGACGGATGCCGCGGCAACCGCGGTGCGCACGTACGCCGCGCCGCGCCGCGGCTCGGCGGTTCGTGCGGACACCGAGCCCGCGTAGCGGAGCCGTCGCCGCGCGATCGGGTGTGGCATCCGTCGCCGTGCCATCGTGTGTGGCATCCGTCGCATGAGCCGGCGCGTCCGCTCACTCGAGCCATTCGGTGATGAACGTCGGGCTGGCGTGGATGTTCGTCGACACGAACGGCTCGGGCCCGATCACCTCGAACTTGTGCGGCGTGAGCGCCGGCACCACGAGCACCAGACCGCCGATCGCTTCGAGCCGCTCATCGCCGACCGTGAACAGGGCGCGGCCATGACGCACCACGAAGGTCTCGGAGTACGGATGCCGGTGCAGCCGCGGCCCGGCGCCCGTTCTCGATTCGTACTCGAGGATCAGGGAGACATCCGATCCGATCTCGACGCCCTCGATGTTCTCGTTCCAATCGACATCGTCGCCGATGTCGCCGCCGCGTTCATGAATCGAGATCATTGCCGCCTCCCTGCCTCCCGCCTGCCCTTGCGCGGCCACCCTACCGGCGCAGGCGGGCCCCGTCCACGGGGCCGCGCCACTCCCTCGAGTGCGCGCCGTGCGCGGTGGTGTTCCGGAGTCGGGTGGTGTTCGGGAATCGGGTGGTGTTCGGGAATCCGGGCGGTGTTCGGGAATCGGGCGGTGTTCCGGAATCGGGTATGCCAGTTCCGCCTCATTGAGATGTGAGGTCTGCCTCGATCGAGACGTGAAGGCTGAGATGTGAAGGCCTTGGACCTTGAATGAGGCGGAACTGGCATAGCTCATGGCGATGGTCGCTGCGGAGGCGGGCTCGTCTCGAGGCCCTGCTGAGGCGGAACTGGCATAGCTCATGGCGATGGTCGCTGCGGAGGCGGGCTCGTCTCAGGCCTGCTGAGGGCGCGCTCGCGTCAGGCCCGGGCGTCAGGGCCGCGCGTCGAGCACCTCGTCGAGCACGGCGCCGAGCACCTCGTCGAGCACCGGGTGCAGGTGCCGGGTCGTGAGCACGGCGGCGGCGTGGCGGGCTCCGGCCGCCAGCGCCTCGGGGAGGGTGGCGCCGTCGAGGTGCGCGTCGAGCACGCCCGCCATGAACGCGTCGCCCGCGCCGTTGGTGTCGAGCACCTCGACCGGTTCCGCCGCGACCTCCGTGAGGAGCATCCGCTCGTCGATCGCGATCGCGCCCTGCGCGCCGAGGGTGCAGACGACGACGGATGCCCCGCCGCGCACGCACTCCGCCATGAACGGGCGCGGGTCGGCGCCGATGCGGTCGGCGTTCATGAAGATCCAGTCGGCGGCCCCGATGAACGGGCGATGGAAGTCGGCCCGGCCGTCGTAGTCGTGGATGTCGGTCCAGATCGGGCGGCCCGTCGCGCGGGCGACGGGGATGAGCGCGCGGGAACGTTCCGAGAGGTCGAGCACGATCGCCGGGGCATCCGTCATCGCCTGCCGGAGCTCGGGCGAGGGCGGCGTACCCGGGTCGGCGGGTGCCGAGAGGTAGAGCGACACGCGTTCGCCGGCGCGCGTCATGAGGTTGAGGTGGCGCTCGGTGCGGTCGGCGGTCAGCGCCGAGAACTCCACTCCGGATGCCTCGAGCGCGCGCCGCACGCGCACACCCTCGGTGTCGTCGCCGAGCAGGGTGTGCAGCAGCACGGGTCGGCCGAGGCCGGCGAGCCCGAGCGCCTTGCCGGCCGACGTTCCGCCGATCGTCTCGTAGTCCTCGAGGGCGAACTGCATGTGCGGCACCGGCTCGGGGAGGTGATCGAGGTAGACGATGCGGTTCCAGGCGGCCGGTCCCGAGATGACGATGGGTGCGCTCATAGTGCCGCCCAGCGTATCGGGGACCTCGTCGGCTGAGCCTGTCGAAGCCGTGTCGAAGCCCGTCGAAACCTGTCGTCGGCTGCCGGTTCCGAGACGCGCTGCACGGCCTCCTCAACCCGCCGACTCGAGCCGCGGAGGTCCGGGTGAGCCCTGATGCCGCCCGGCTCGCGTGCGAGCACGCTGAGCTGAGGAACGCTCACGAAGAGGAACGCTCATGGAAGGGGTGCGCCATGTCGGTCACCATCGGCGGCGTCGAGTTGTACATGGGTCCGACCTCGGTCGGCGGCCCCGACGATCTCGACGAGGCGATCCGCGACTTCATCGACGGCGCGAAGCACAGCCTCGCGATCGCCGTGCAGGAGATCGACTCCCGCCCGATCGCCGAGGCGATCCTCGAGGCGAAGCGTCGCGGCGTGCGCGTGCGCGTCATCCTCGAGGGCGACTACCTCACCGAGGAGAAGGCGCTTCTCGACCCGTGGAACAGCAAGGGCGCACACGAGGAGAACCGCATCATCCAGGGCGCGCTGCTCAAGGCGAGGGTCGATGTCGTCAGCGACCTGAACCCGAAGATCTTCCACCAGAAGTTCATCGTCCGCGACTCGGGCAAGTCCAAGGCCGCCGTGCTCACCGGCTCGACCAACTTCACCCTCACCGACACGGGCAAGAACGCGACCTCGGGCATCGGATCCGGGCAGAACCTCAACCACCTGGTCGTGCTGCACGGCCAGCGCGCCGCGACCGAGTACCTGCGCGAGTTCGAGCGCATGCGCTCCGGCACGTTCGGCGACCTGCACGAGCGGGTCGAGCCCAAGCCGAAGGAGTTCGACCTGCCCGAGGTGCGCGTGAAGCCGCTCTTCGCTCCGCGTCACGGACCCGAGATGGAGATCATGAAGCAGATGCTGAAGGCGAAGGAATCGATCGACTTCGCGATGTTCACGTTCGCCCAGTCATCCGGCATCGACGACACGATGATCCGCCTGCGGCCGCTCGTGCAGCGCATCCGCGGCGTGCTCGACCGCGATCAGGGCGCCGCGAAATGGGCGGCCACGACCGACCTCGGCAACGGCAACGTCGAGCTCTTCGCCAACAAGCGCCAGACGGGCGTTCGCAAGCTCCACCACAAGCTCATGGTGATCGACGAGCGGCTGCTCATCGTCGGCAGCTTCAACTACACCGCGCCCGCGAACACGCTCAACGACGAGAACATCATCGTGATCGGCGACCTCGAGGAGACGGATGCCGCGGCGGAGGCAGCCCAGCGCAAGCTCGCCGCCTACGCACTCACCGAGATCGACCGCATCATCGACGATCTCGCGACGCCGATCCCGGCCTGAGCCCCTGTTCGAACCGCCATCCCACCCTTGATCTCGAACTGATCACGCCCATCGCCGAACCGTCGCGCGAGCTGGAAGTCGGCTGATAACTTGATCCTCATGCGCGGTGTGTACAGGGTCGCGGCAGTAGCGGCCATCGTGCCGTTGCTGCTGGTCGCGGGTTGCGCGGCCGTTCCCGCGGACTCCCGAACCGATTCCTACGTCGACCCGTACACCGGCACTGCGTTGCAGTACGGTGCGGCGCCCGAATCGGGCGCCGGCACGACCTTCCAGCCCGACGTGGTACTGGTCGGCGGGGGCGGCGACGCCGTGCGCGACGTCAGCGCCGACGGGTTGCGATGGACGGTCGACGCCGATGCTCCCGGCGCCTCGGAGCTCACGGTCGGATCGGTCATGTTCGTCACCGGCCGCGGGGTGGGTCGCGTCGCCGAGCTCGAGCGCGCCGATGGTGCCCTGAGCGCCACGCTCGCGCCGGTCGCATTGACCGACGTGATCCGCGACGGCAGCTACGCGAGCGACGGGCCCGTGAGCCTCGAGAACCCCATCGTCCAGGCCGCGCCCGAGGCCTTCTGGGGGGATGCCTCCCAGACGGAGGCCGCCGGCGTCGGTCCGGCCGCCTCGATGCACGGGGATGCCGGCTCGGCGGCATCCGTCTCCCCGGCCGTCGTGCCGGCCCTTGCCCTGCAGCCGGCGGCGGCGCCACCTGCGGCGCCGTCGCTCCCGCCTGCGGAGGCGGCGCAGGAGAAGACGGTACAGAACGGCAACTTCAGCGTCACCGCCACCTGTTGCTCCACTGGGATCGGCGCTCACCTCGCGTATGACCGCAACGGGCTGCGCATCGCCGGGGACATCGGGTTGCGGATGTCCAAACCGAGTGCGAAGTTCACGCTCGACATCAGCGGCGGCACGCTGCGGCAAGCCGCGTTCGAGCTCAAGGGCGCGGGGGGAATCCACGCCGAGCTGACAGCGGCGACTGCCCCAGGTAGCCCGGCGAACGGGCACAGTCCTCCGCTCGCGGTGAATCTCGGGTTCACGGTGCCGGTCGGAACCCTGCTCGGCATACCGTTCTCGGCGACCGTGACGCAAATGCTCAGCGTGAACGTGAACATCCCCGGCTCCGCGAGTGTGACCGTCGTCGGCGACTTCACGCTCAGCGGCGGCCTCGGCTTCGGCTACCGCGACGGCAGTTTCACGAACACGTCGGGCGCGGGCTTCGATGCATCCACCTCGCTCGACGGCAGCAACTCGCTCGCGGTCGGAGTGAGCACCGTCACCATCGATCACCAGGCGAAGTTCGGCATCGGCATCGGTTTCCTCGGATTCGGGGCCGACGTGCACGCACTCGTGGTGAGCCACCTTTACAGTCGTGATCGGGGCGCCGGTCGGCTACAACCACCTCGGCGATCCGAACGCGCCGATCGAACAGTGCAAGTCGGTGCAGTACGGCGTGTACCTGATCTACGGCGCCGGCTATTCGATCCCCGAGCCCGTCGCCAAGATCGTCAACTTCTTCCTGAAGGTGTTCAAGACGAAGCCGATCCAGGCCAGCGGCGGACCAGAGGACTCCAAAGAACTGATCTCCGGAATCCGCTATCACCCCGATACACCGCTCTGCCACTGACCCACCGACGCCACTGACCCACCGACGCCACGTACCACCGCTCTGCCGCCATCAACCCACCGACGAAAAGGGACCTTCCGCATGCCAGTCAGACCCGCCCGCAGCACTCGAGTCGCGCTCGTCGCGGTCTTGCTCGCCGTGAGCGCAACGCTCACGGGCTGCGCCGCAACGCCAGCGCCCGCCGATACAGCAGCGCCGGATGTCGACACCGAAACGTCTGCGCCGGAATCGCCCACGGTCGAGACCGAAGAGCCCGCCGCGCTGCTCGATGCATGCGCCCTCCTTCCGCGAGCCGAAGCCGAGGCCCTCGCGGGCGCGCCGCTCGCCGAGGGAATTACCGGCAATCCCGAGGAACCGTCGTGCATGTACACCGGTTCTCCCGAAGGACCCGTCGCCCAGGTCGAGGTGTACACCGGCCCGGGCGCTGAGAGCTACTACAACATCGACGTCAACCTCGGCCACGTCTTCACGCCGGTTCCGGGAATCGCCGATGAGGCGCAGGAAGAGGATGGGACCATCTTCCTTCGCTCAGGCACGATGTGGGTGGTGATCCGTCTCGTCCGACTCAACGACCCGGCCGAGAACATCGAACCTCTCCGCGAGGCGGCACGGGCCGTCGCCGGGAGGTTGTGAGGCGGCGCGGGCAACCGATCGCCCGTGGCGCTGATCGCGTGATCCGGCGCACGTGCATGCGCCGTTCGATACGCTGAGCGTCGCCGAGCCCACCGAGTCGAAAGAAGAGCCGTGCCCCGCCTGGATCTCCCTGTCCACGAACTCCGCGTGTATCGCCCCGACGTCGCCGAGCCCGGCGACTTCGACGCGTTCTGGTCATCGTCGCTCGCGGAGTCGCGAGCGGTCGCCGCACCGCCACGGCTCAGCCGCGTCGCCTCGCCGCTCACGTCCTTCGAGGTGTACGACGTCGAGTTCAGCGGATTCGCGGGCGATACCGTGCGCGCCTGGTTCCTCGTGCCGGCCGGCGCCGAGGGGCCGCTGCCGACGGTGGTCGAGTACATCGGGTACGGCGGTGGCCGCGGCCTGCCGCACGATCGGCTCGCGTGGGCGGCATCCGGCTACGCGTACTTCGTCATGGACACCCGCGGTCAAGGCAGCGTGTGGGGATCGGGCGGCGGTACGCCCGACCCGCACGGCACCGGTGCATCCTCGCCCGGGTTCATGACGCGTGGCATCGAGCGCCCCGACTCCTACTATTACCGGCGCGTCTTCGTCGACGCGGTGCTCGCGATCGACGCGGCCCGCTCACTCGAGCGCGTCGACGCCGATCGCGTCGCCGTGACCGGCGGCAGCCAGGGCGGCGGCATCGCGATCGCGGCATCCGCCCTCTCCGATGGCCTCGTCGGCGCGATGCCCGACGTGCCGTTCCTCTCGAACTTCGAGCGAGCCGTGGGGTTCACCGACCGCGACCCGTACCAGGAGATCGTGCGATACCTCGCGGTGCACCGCGATGCCGCGCCGCACGTCTTCGAGACGCTCTCGTACTTCGACGCCGTGAACCTCGCGAAGCGCGCGACCGCACCGGCCCTCTTCTCCGTCGCGCTCATGGACCCGGTGTGCCCGCCGTCGACCGTGTACGCGGCGCGCAATCACTGGGGCGCCGACGCTCCGGCCGACATCGTCGAGTACGCCTTCAACGAGCACGAGGGCGGCCAGGGCGTGCACTGGCAGCGCCAGGCCGCGTGGCTCGCGGAGCGCCTGGGCTGAGCAGGGCGAGCGGCGAGCGGATGCGGCATCCGCTCGCCGCTCGAAGTGCGCCCGGGCCGCGGCCCGGTCAGGCGCGCGTGAGGTACGCCTCGATGCGGTCGAGTGCGCCGATCCAGGCCATGGTCTCGAAGAAGTCGCGCACCTCGGGCGTCGGGAAGCCCGACTGCTCGACGGTCACGAGCGTGCCGCCGTCGTTGGCCTCGAACGTCACGACGACGTGCGTCGTCATGGTGTTGCCGTCGGGTTCGCTGCCCGTGGACTCGGTGACGAGCCTGTGGGGGCGGTCGATCTCGAGGAAGGTCTGTTCCTCGCGGAAGAGCATGTCGCGATTCGGACCCCAGACCGCGCGCTGCTTGCCGCCGACGCGCAGGTCGACCTCGATCTCGACGATGCCCGGCTCCTCGTCGAGGATCGAGAACCAGATCTTCTGCTTCTCGGCATCGGTGTAGGCGTCGAACACCTCTTCGGGAGTCGCGGGCAATTGTCGGGTCAGGCGAAGGCTGATGGTCTCGTTCGTCTGGGTCTCGCTCATGATTCCGTTCCTTTCGTTCCTCGAGGGTGAAGTAGGCGTCGAGACCGTCGAGCCGACGCTCCCAGAGCCGCTGGTAGAAGCTGATCCATGCCATGGCGTCGTCCAATCGCTCGGTGCCGAGCCGGCATTGCCGCACGCGGCCGACCTTCTCAGTCGTGACGAGACCCGCGGCCTCGAGCACGTCCACGTGCTTGCGGATGCCGGTGAGTGTCATGCCTGCCGGCAGCGCCAGCTCGGTGATCGTCGCCGGGCCGTCGCCGAGGCGGGTGAGGATGCCCCGGCGCGTCTCGTCGGCGAGGGCGGCGAATGCCCGATCCAATACCTGTTGCTGAACCATGTAGTTCAGTGTAGAACACTGAACCGAAAAGTTCAATGAATTGGGTCAGGCCATTGCTCGCCGAGATCCCTGTACTCGGCACGTCAGGAAACGCCGACCAGCTCCTCGCTGACCTGCCAGAGGCGCCTCGCGGTCTCGCGGTCGAGTGAGGCCCGCGACGAGCGCTTCGGACGGCGGTCGTGGAAGTACACGCCCGTGACGTCGTCGACCTCGGGCGACGAGGCGACGTAGACGACCGTGTCGGCGCCGCGCTCGGGAGAGCGCATGAACGGACGCGCCACGCCGCTCATCGCCTGGTACCACGCCGGATCTGCCGCGCCGAACGCGGTACGGGTGACGCCGGGGTGCACCGCATTCGTGGTGACCCGCGTTCCGTTCAGGCGGCGCGCCAACTCGTAGGTGAAGAGCAGGTTCGCGAGCTTGGACTGGTTGTAGGCGCGCTGACCCGAGTACCGCTTGGTCGCCTTGGAGATCGTCGAAGTCGATCCGGCCGAGACCCTCCGCGCTCGAGGTGACGGTGACGATCCGAGCGCGATCCTGGGCGATCATCTTGTCGAGCAGCAGGCGAGTGAGCAGGAATGGCGCGAGATGGTTGAGCGCGAAGGTCAGCTCGAGCCCGTCCTGGGTGACGTGGCGGTGCCCCCAGTAGCCGCCCACATTGTTGACGAGCACGTCCAGTCGCGGATAGTGCTCCTGCAGTTCGGCGGCGAGGCGGCGCACTTGCGCCTGCGACGAGAGGTCGGCCTCGAACACGTCGATCTCGTCGTTGCCCGACCCGCGGCGGAGGTCCTCCGCGGCGGCCACCGCTCGTGATCGATCCCGCCCGACGATGCAGACGCTCGCACCGAGGGCGGCGAGCCCCATCGCCGCGGCCTTCCCGATCCCTCCGGTGCCTCCGGTGACCACGACGTTCTGCCCGGCGAGGGACCGTATCTCGTCCATTCGATGCTCCGTCCCGGCGCGGCGTTCCAGAGAGCGACCGCGCGGACAATGCAGACCTGTCTCCCTCCTAAGTCTCCTCGCAGATCAGGAGGGCGCAAGCACTGATCGCACGGCCCGGATACGCGAATCGGGCCGATCACCTGGATCGGCCCGATTCACATGGATCATCGGAACGAGGACATGTGCCCGGGGTCGCTCCACCTGGAGGCGCCCGCGCCGAGCGCGCGATGCTCACGATCTTCGGCTCCGGCGCGCACCGGTGCCGCACCGCTCTCGCCGTTGCCGTCGCGCGCCGCCGAGGTCCAGTCGATCGGGAAGCGGAGCCGGCTCACGATCACGGCGGGCTGCCGGCGGAGCGCGCGCGCGATCACACCGCCGCGCTGGTTCTGCAGGATCCGCAGCCAGCCGTGGGCCGGCTCGACCTCGGCGATGAGCACGATCACGTGCTCGGCCTCGATGCCGCCGACGAACTCGGCGATCGGCTCCGCGATGCGGCGCCGCGGATCGTCGAGGACCACGAGCTCCACCGGGGGGTTCCAGCGCGCCCACGCCTCGGCGAATGCGAGGTTCTCCTCGACGTCGTCGGGTGCGGTGACCCGCACGGCGATCACGCGGTCCCCGAGCCCGAGCGCGGTCGAGACGGCTGCGCTGCTGAGGGCGTTCACCGCCCCGATCGGAACCACGACCACCGTCGGGCTCCGCATGCGGTTGCGCGGGCACGCGGTCGACGCCGAGCGATGCGCCGATGCGAGTGTAGGCGCGATTCACGCCGCTCATGAGCACCGCGATGAGCGGCAGCAACACCACGATGAGCCATCCACCCTCGGTGAACTTGGTCACCGTCAAGACGATGGCCGCGACACCGGTGAGGATCGCGCCGGTGCCGTTGAGCGCCAACTTCCATCGCCAGCCCTGCGAGCGTTCCCGCAGCCAGTGCCGCACCATGCCGCCCTGTGAGAGCGTGAAGCCGACGAAGACGCCGATCGCGAAGAGCGGGACGAGCGTGTTCATGTTGCCGTTCGCCGCGAGGAGCAGCACGGCCGAGGTCACCGCGAGGAATCCGATGCCGTAGCGGTACACCTGCTTCTCGGCGCGCAGCGCGAACAGGTGCGGCAGGAAATTGTCGCGGGCGAGCAGGCTTGCGAGCACGGGGAGTCCGCCGAACGAGGTGTTCGCAGCGAGGGCTAGCAGCACGACCGTCGCGAACTGCACGACGTAGTACCCGATGCCGTCGCCGAGGGATGCCTCGGTCACCTGCGAGAGCACCGTGACGCCTTGGACCGGCTGGATCGAGAACTTCTCGATGAGGGTTGCGATGCCGATCAGCATCACCGCGAGGAGTCCGGCGAGTGCGACTTCCGCGCGCTGTGCGCGGCGCACCGCGGGCCTCTTGAACGACGGCACCGCGTTCGCGATCGCTTCGACACCCGTGAGCGCGGCGCATCCGTTCGCGAACGCCTTGAGCAGCAGGAGCACACCGACCGTCTCGATCGTCTGGGCTTGGGCGGCGGCGTGCTCGACGACGGCGGGCTCCGTGCGGAACAGGCCCACGACCACCACCCCGATGATCGACACCACATAGATGACGGTCGGTGCGACGAACCATTGCGCGCTGCGCGCGATGCCGCCGTAGTTGATCGCGGTGATCACCGCGAGCACCCCGAGACAGACCCACACCGTGTAGGGCAGCAGCTCGGGGAACGCCGACGTCAGGGCCGCGACGCCCGCGGCGACGGAGACGGCGACGTTGAGCACGTAGTCGATGACGAGGGATGCCGCCGCCACGAGCGAGGCGCGGCGCCCGAGGTACTTCTTCGACACGCCGTACGCGCCGCCGCCCTCGGGGAAGGCAGCGATCACCTGACGGTAGGAGAAGGCGAGCACGCCGAGCAGCACGGCGATCGAGATCGTCACGGGAAGCGTGAAGCCGAGCCCGGCGCCGCCGGCCAGGGCGAGTACGATCACGATCGCTTCGGGACCGTAGGCGACCGACGCCATCGCGTCGAGGGAGAGCGCGGAGAGGCCGCTGATGACGCCGAGCTTGTGACGCTCGCCACCGGCCGGCGTGGGCGGCGCGTCGCGGAGTGCGCGGTTCACGCGCGCGACTCGTGGTGGGTTGTGCGGGTTGTAGCGGGAGGATGTCGAGGGGTGTCCACCGATCCATCACAACAGGTTCGGGCGACGCTCGTCATGAGCGCCGCGTGAGACCCAGGCCGCTGGCCGTTCGGATCTCGTTGGGATCTCCTTGCGATCCGGAGCGGTCGCGGGACTCGTCCTCGATCGCGCCGGAACCACCGGCGTCGTGCGACATCTCTGGGGGAGAGCCGCGGACGACGGTCTCCGGATGAATAGACTGCGCCAATGGTGACCGCCTGGAATGAGCACGCCGCCCGATACCTGCTCGCCACGACGCTGTGCCCGCGATGCGATGCCGAACTGAAGGGCTCGTGGGTCTGCCCGTCGTGCGCCGCCGATCTCCGGGGCACGCCGGGCACGTTGGTATGGGAGGCATCCCGGCGGGCGGCCGACGCGATACTCGAGCGACAGCGGCTGATCGAGGAGTTGCCGTCGGCGCCGGTGAACGTCGCTTCGACCGCCCCCGCCCCGGCCTCGGTGGCGGCCGCGGCATCCGCAGGGTCCGCGGCATCCGCAGTGTCCGCGGCATCCGAAGCGCCGGCGGCACCGGTCGCATCGGCGGGTCCGGCTGCTGCGCTTCGAGCGGATGCCCCGGCGCCCGTCGAGACTTCGCAGGTGAGCGTGCAGTCCGTGCTCGCCGTCGCCGGCGCGGGCCTCTTCGCGATCGCCGCGATCGTCTTCGCGTTCCTGAACCCCGATGTCGGCTTCGCCGTGCGCACGACGGTCATCGCCGTGGTGACGGCCGTGTTCCTCGGCGGGCGCGTGGTTGCTCGGCCGACGCGGAGTGCGATTCTCGGCCGAGGCGATCGGTGCACTCGGCATGGTCTTCCTCGCGCTCGACGTCTGGGCATTCTCCGAGATCGTGCCCGAAGCGGTGAGCGGCTGGGTGTTCGCAGCGCTCGGCACGCTGCTCGGCTCGCTCCTCATGCTGCTCGTCGCGTGGCTTGCCCGCATGCGCACCTGGCTGTGGGTCTCGCTCGTCGGCCTCGCCCTCGTGCCCGCGTTCTTCGGGTACGCGGGCGGCGGTTGGGGCGCCGCCTGGGGGCACGTGGGGCTCGTCGCGGTGGCGCTCGCTGCACACGAGCTGGTGCGGCGCGTGTCTGCGCGGTTCGACAGCGGGTTGCGCGCTGATCATGTGACGCTCACGGTGCTCCAGGTCGTCGCGACGGTCGTCGTGCTCGTGCAACTGCCGTTCCTCGGAGTTGTCGGCCGCCACGACCGCCGTCTCGGCCGAAGTGCTGGGGCGCGTCGCGATCCTCGTCGCACTCGCGGTGCTCGCCGCGTTGTCGGCGCGCAACGGCGTGGCGCGATTCTGGAGTTTCACCGCCGGGCGCCCTCGCCGCGGTCGCGCTCGCGCTCCTCCCGCTCGCGATCGTGCGCCTCGACCCCGTCTGGCTCCTGACGCTCATACCGCTCGCCGCGGCGCTCGCGCTCGGGGCATCCGGCTCTCTCAGGGCGGGCGGTTTCCTTCGCGCCCGTCCGCACAGGTCGGCGCGCTCACGGTCGCCCTCGGTGCAGTGCTGCCCGCCGCGACTGACCGCGCTCGCTGCGCTCGGCGCAATCGTGGTGGACTTCGTCGTGGTCATGCGCGCCCCCGATCGGGGAGCGATCGTCGAAGCGGGCGTCGTCACGAGCGACTCGGCGATCTCCCTGGCGCTGGCAGCGCTGCTCGGCCTCTTCGCGGCCGCACTCGGCGCGGCCGTGCTCGCACTCGCGACCCGGCGATCGCTGCCCACCGAGGCGCGCGGCGGATTCCCGGTGGGTCTGCTCGAGCTGTCGCTCTGGCTCGGTGCGTTCGGCACGGTCGCCCTCGTCGGATGGAGCGGACTCGCCCCGCTCGTTCAAGCGGTCGGCGGCATCGTGGTCGCGGTGCTCGCCGCCGGGGCCGTGCTCGTGCCGTGGTCGCGGTTCACCTCGGCGCGGCCGGCCGTCCGCGCCCCGTTCATCGTGCTCGCGCACGTCGCCCTCGTCGAGGCGGCGCTCATCACGTGGATTCATCCGACGATCACCGTTCCGGTCGGCATCGCCATCACGGCGGCCGTGCTCGTCGTCGCCCGCACGGTGCCGGTCGGCGTTCGCTTCGTGCACGTGGCCGTCGCATACGCCTACGCCCTGGTGCTCTTCGCGACGGCACTCGACCGCGCCGGCGTCGTGACGATCGCGGTGCTCTGCCTCACGACGACGTTCGCCGCGCTGAGCGCGCTCGCGGCGACCGTCGTGCGGCGGGTCGACGCGCGATCGTGGTACGCGATCCTCGTCGTCACCGCCGTGCCGTTCCTCATCGGCGTCGCCTCGGTGCTCAGCGAGCGGAGCGGATGGACCGCGCTCTCGACCGGGGTCACCTTCCTGCTCGCCCTCGCCCTCGTGCTCACCCGCCGCCCCGGCCTGAACCGCTTCGTGCGTTCGGCGGCCGCGGCACTGCTCGTGCCCGCGCTCGCCGTGGTCGTGGTGTGCCTCGGCGCCGAGTTCCTCGAGGTGAGCGGTTCGCCGATCGTGCTGCCGATCGTTGCGGCGATCGTCGCGGTGGCGCTCCCGGCGACGAAGGTCATCGAGGCGGCACTCGTGCGCCACGGGCTGGGCAGCGGCGACGCGGCATCCGTACGCCTCTGGATCGAGGTCTCCTCGCTCATGACGGCCGTGATCGCGGTGGTGCTCGCGCTCGTGCGCGAGTCCGCAGGGCTCGGCACGACCATCGCGGTGCTCGTGCTGCTCGGACTCGGTGCCGCGGCGACGAGGATCTTCGCCGGGCGGCGCTACGGATGGTGGCTCGCCGGGGCGAGTTGGACCGGCGCGCTGTGGTGCGTGTGGGCGATGCTCGGCGTCGACGTGGTCGAGCCGTACACGTTGCCTCCGGCGCTCGCCGCCGCGGTGGTCGCCGCGATCCTCGTCGCCCGCAGCCGGCGCGGAGTCGCGCTCTTCACGAGTGCGCTCGCCTGCGCGCTCGTGCCGTCGCTCGTGATCCTCGCTGCCTCGGGCGCCGGCGGCGCTCCGTTCGCCTGGCGCACGTGGGCCCTGCTCGCCGCCTCGGTCGTGCTGCTCGCGCTGGGGTGGCTGCTCACCCGGCGGGGCGACGAGGGTGGCCGCGGCCGCGCGACGGGCGTGCGGATGCTGCGCGTGCCCCTGCTCGCGGGCGCGCTCGTCGCGGCATCCGCCGGCCCCATCCAGGCGGTGCGCTACGGACTCGAGCGTGATCCGATCGCCCTCGCCGACCCCGACCTCGTGATGCTCCCCGCGCTCGGACTCTCGCTCGTGGGCGCCGCACTCGCGGCCGTGGCCGCGGCCGCTGTTGCGCGTGGGCGCGCAGCGGGCGACTGAGCCTTCTCGGCTCGAGCGGTGGTTGCTGCGCACACGGTGGCTGTACGCGCCCGCGCTCGCCTTCCTCGTCGCCGGGCCGATCTTCGCGATCCGGCGCGAGTGGTTCGCGATCTGGACACTGTGGGGCCTCATGGCGCTGCTCCTCGCCCTCGCCGCTCGTCACCGTGGTGCTCGCCCGCCGCCGGGCGCCGGTGCTCCCGCCGTTCTGGTTCACCTACGCGCTCGCGTGGGTGACCGGCGTGACCGGCTGGAGCGAGCGCGACCTCCGCGTCGAGGTGTTCTCCCTGCCGCTCGGGCTCGCGGTGCTCGTCGCCGGCATCATCGCGATGCGCCCGGGTGCGGTGCCGACGCGCGCGACGTTCGACTCCTGGCCCATCGGCTTCACCGGATCGTGGCGACTCCTCGCCCCGGGCATCGTGCTCACCTTCCTCCCGTCGGTGCTGGCGACGGGCACCGATCCGCAGCTGTACCGGCCGATCCTCGTCATCGGGCTCGCGCTCGTCGCGATCCTCGTCGGGTCGATGCGCAAGCTCGCGGCGCCGTTCATCCTGGGACTCGCGGTGCTGCCGATCGAGAACATCGTGGTCTTCGCGGCACAGATCGACCGCACCGTCGGCGCGATGCCGTGGTGGATCACGCTCGCGACGGCCGGGGCGGTGCTGCTCGTCATCGCGGTCGGCTCCGAGCGTCGCACCAATCAGGGCGGGGGAGTGGCGGCGCGATTGCGCGAGCTCGAGTGAGGCCACGACGACGACGGATGCCCCGTGCTCGTCGAGCGCCGCACCCGCCGATCAGCCGCGCACGAACTCCCGCACCACGGCTTCGTCGACGGTCACACCGAGTCCCGGGCCGGTCGGCACGACGAACCCGCCGTCGGGCTGCACCTCGAGCGGCGTCGTCAGGATGCGGTTCGCGACCGGCAGCGTGAACGGCTGGTACTCGAACGCGAGGAGCGACGCGGAGCTCGCGGCGACGTGCACGCCGGCCGCCATCGCGATGCCGAACGCGGCGGAGTGGTGCGGCGCGACCTGCACGTGGAACGCGTCGGCCACTGCCGCGATCGCGAGCCCCTCGGTGATGCCGGTGCGGCCGATGTCGGGCTGGGTGAGACCGACGGCCCGGCGCGCCAGCCAGTCGCTGAACTCGAAGCGGCTGCGCATGGCCTCGCCCACCGCGACCGGAGTGTCGATCGCGGCGGCGAGGTCGCGATGGCCCTCGACGTCTTCGGGAGCGATCGGCGCCTCGAAGAACCACGCGCGCCGCTCGTCGAGCTCCCTGCCGAGCGTCTTCGCCTCGCCGAGCCGATAGGTCCAGTGCGCGTCGAGCGCGACGTCGAGGTCGGGATGCACGGCGCTGATCGCGTCGAAGGTCGCGAGATCGGTGCGGATGTCGGTGCCGAGGTGCAGCTTGATGCGGCGCACTCCCGCCTCGATGAGCTCGGTGGCCCGCTCGACGCGCTCGGCGTCGTCGGCGCCGCGGATGCCCGAGACGTAGGCGGGCAGCACCTCGGCGAAGCGTCCGCCGGCGAGTTCCGAGACCGAGAGCCCGGTCGCGTGCCCCCAAAGGTCCCAGAGGGCGATGTCGACGGCGGCCATCGCGTCGGCCTGGTGACCGACGAGGTGTCCGCGCTCTCGCATCGACTCCGACATCCGATGCCAGAGCGTGCGCACCGAGCGCGGGTCTTCGCCGATGATGAGCGGGGTGAGCAGGCGCTCGACGATCGCCGCGGCGACCTCGGGCGCGACCGGCGCGAGCGCCTCGCCCCAGCCGACGAGGCCGTCGTCGGTCTCGACCTTCACGATGAGCGTCTCGTACCCGGGCGAGTAGAGGCTCCGCCACGGCGGCTTGACCATGTATCCGCGGTGCTCGACGGCGGATTCGCCCGCGTAGGAATTGTCGGCGTCCTCCTTGCTGAGGAAGAGGGGGAAGGTCTGGACGCGCGCGATTCTCACAGGGGTCTCCAGTGACAGGTCGGAATCGAAGCCGGCGACGGATGCCGCGGCAGGGTCAGAGCACGGATCAGGGCGCCGGTCAGAGCACGGCGAACGCCGACGAGCTGTGCGACGGGCTGTACCCGAGGGTGACGGAGATCTCGTCGGCCGCCTCGATCACCTGGAGGGCGAGCTCCTGGTGGGGCGCCTGCAGATCGAGCACCGAGAGCGGTCCGCTCGCGGAGAGGCCCGCGAAGATCTCACCGGCGCGGTTGCGGATCGGGGCGGCGATGCACGCACGTCCGAAGGCGAGCTCCTCGATCTCGGTGGCGTAGCCGCGGCTGCGCGTCTCGTCGAGTGCGGCCTCCATCGCGTCGCGGTCGACGATGGTGTGCGGGGTGAACCGCTGGGGCGCGTTCGCGAAGTACTCGTCGACACGAGCCGGGGGCATGCCCGAGAGGAGCGCCTTGCCGAGGCCGGTCGCGTGCAGCGGGCCGGAACGCCCGGCCATCGAGAACGACTTCGGGGCGAGCGCACCCTCGAAGTTGCACAGGTAGTAGAGGTCGAACCCGCTCAGTTCGGCGACGTTCACGCCGATGCCGAGACGATGGGCGAGGTTCTGGGCGATCTGCCGCGCAGCGCGGAACGTGGGGGAGCCGTTCAGGGCGATGGTGCCGAGCGAGACCGCGGCGGGACCGAGGCGGTAGAGACCGGTACGCTCGTCCTGGATGACGAACTTCATGCGGTCGAGCGACGACATCATGCGCGACACCGTCGACTGGCCGAGACCGGTCATCGTGCACAGCTCAGACACGCGCAGCTCACCGGACTCCTCGGTGAAGCACGCGAGCAGGGACATCGCCCGTTCGACCGTCTGGGTTCCCCCGACCGACTCCGATGCCATCTGGTGCTCCTTCTGCGCGTTCCCCGCCGCGATGCGGCACAGTGACCGACATCGCCCACTGCCGTCAGTGTAATGACGTGAATGCGGCGGGGCAACACAGATATGGGTGAGTTATGCATTTTGTGGATTTCGAATCCGCATTGTGGTTTACTGACGGCACGTCAGCGTTGACGACTGCTACGACGACGTACGGGGCCCTGCCCGGGGCTGACACGAACTGGGAAGTGAACGGAAATGCAGCAAGCCATCCTCGACCGACCCGCGGCTCCCGCCCCGGTCGAGCCCGACCCGGTACGTTCGGGGCGCCGGTCGACGCTCGGCGCGAAGGACCGCACGTTCGGGTTCATGATCGCACTGCCGGCGATCCTCCTCTTCCTCGTCATCGCCATCTACCCGCTCGTCGCGAGCGTGGGCACGAGCCTCTACGACCAGTCGCTGCTGCGACCCGAGCGCACCTTCGTCGGGTTCGACAACTACACCGCGGTGTGGGAGGAGTTCGTCGCCCGGGTCGGCACCACGCTCACCTTCGCGACGCTCGCGACGATCTTCCCGGTCGTGATCGGCGTGGCCCTCGCCATCCTGCTGAACGCGCGGATCCGCGGGCGCAACATCCTCCGCGGTGCGCTGATGCTGCCGTGGCTCCTGCCCGGCGTCGTCGTGTCGTTCCTCTGGGCGTGGATCTTCAACGACAGCTACGGCGTGCTGAACCACCTGCTGACGATGATGGGATTGCCCGAAGTCAGCATGCTCGGCAACCCCACCGGCGCGATGGCCGCCGTGGTGATCGCGAAGACCTGGAACTCGTTCCCCTGGATCATGGTGGTCGCGCTCGCGGTGCTGCAGACCCTGCCGAGCGAGCAGATCGAGGCCGCCACGATCGACGGCGCCACGCGCTCGCAGCGGTTCCGCTACATCTCGCTGCCGCACATCATCGGCCCGGTCGCGCTCGTCGCCGTGCTGGAGTTCATCTACAACTTCGGCAACTTCGACACGATCTTCGTGATGACCGGCGGCGGGCCCGGCGACTCGACGACCACCCTCGCCGTCAGCCTCTATCAACTCGCCTTCGGCAGCTACGAGCTCGGCAAGGCATCCGCCATGGGCGTGCTCTGGCTCATCCTGCTGGCGATCATCTCGAGCGCCTACCTGCTGCTCAACCGACGACTGGAGAAGCGATGAGCCGCGGCCGCGACATCGGAGAGGCGATCGTCCGCCCGCGCCTGTCGATCCCCGGGCGCATCATGCTCACGCTGCTCGCGCTCTTCGGGCTCCTGCCGGTGTACTGGCTCACCGCGACCGCCTTCATGAAGAAGGAGGACGTGTTCGCGCTCGACCGACCCCTCTTCCCGGTCGACCCGACGCTCGAGAACATCATCGGCTTCTTCCAGAACCCGGTGCTGCTCCAGAACCTCGCGAACAGCGTCATCGTCTCGACCGGCACGGCCCTGCTCGCGGTGATCGTGGGCTCGCTCATGGCCTACTCGCTCTCGAAGTTCCGCTACCGCGGGCGCAACCCGATCATGTTCATGTTCCTCATGGGGCAGCTGATCCCGGGGGCGCTCCTGCTCATCTCGCTCTACCTGATGCTGAGCTCCGCGGGCCTGCTGTACACGTACACCGGCCTCATCCTCTCGTTCACGACCTTCACACTGCCGCTCACGGTGTTCCTGCTCAAGGGCATCATCGACGGGCTGCCCGACGACATCCTCGAGGCCGCGAAGGTCGACGGCCTCTCACGTCTGAAGACGATGTTCCAGATCGTGTTCCCGCTCATCGTGCCCGGGCTCATCACGGCCGCGATGTTCGCCTTCATGCGCGGCTGGAGCGACCTTCTCTTCGCGCTCACGCTCGCGGGGCCCGGCAAGCAGACCCTGCCCGCCGGCCTCACCCAGGCCTTCATCCACGAGGGCACCGCCGACTGGCCGGCGCTCATGGCGGCATCGCTCATCACGTCGCTGCCCCTCGCGATCATCTTCATCCTCCTCCAGCGCTATTTCGTCTCCGGCCTCGCGTCGGGGGCGGTCAAGGGATAGCGCGCCGCTCCACCGAACACAACCCTCTCGAACCCAACGCCTCGACGAAGGAGCACTCCGATGAACACCCCCACTCCGCTGCTCAGCCGCCGTGCCTTCCTCGGCGGCGGCACCGCTCTCGCCGCATTCGGTGCGCTCGCGCTCGCCGGCTGCGCGACGACCGCCCCGCCCGTCGCCAGTGCGGGCGCGAACGGCGCCACGAAGGCGAAGACCATCAACTTCTACGGCAACTCGCTCGGTGAAGACGCCCAGAAGGTCGCCTGGCAGGCCGTCGTCGACGGGTACTCCACGGACTCGGGCGTCAAGGTCGCCCCCGTCATCTACCCCTACGACCAGGCGGCGACGCAGCTCGCCCTGACCGGGCGCTCAGGCAACCTCATGGGCGTCGGCCAGTCGGGTGGGTGGCAGGTGCTCACGCCGATGGACGTGCTCGCCGACCTCACCGAGCTCGCCGACGGACTCGGCATCCCGCAGGGCGTGCTCGACTCCTACACGATGGACGGCAAGCTCCTCGTGCTCCCGCTCACTGCCGCCGGCATCGGCATCATCACGAACGGCGAGATCGCCAAGAGCGTCGGCATCAAGTCGGGCATGACGGTCGAGCAGTTCGCCACAGCGCTCGAGAAGATCAAGTCCCAGGACTCCTCGCTCATCCCGTATGCCGCCGTGACCAAGAACCCCGACCTGAAGGACGGCGCCCACTGGATGTGGGGCTTCGGCAGCGAGGTGGTCACCGACGACTTCGAGTGCACGATCGGCGACGCCGAGAGCGTCGAGGCGATCACCTGGTACAAGGGGCTGCAGGATGCCGGCCTGACGCAGGCCAACGTGGCACGCAGCGACGGGCGCATCCTCTTCGCGAGTGGGCGGGCGGCGCTCTACGACGATGCGCCCCTCGCCTCGACGTTCGTGAAGACGAACGGCGCGGCGCAGAACGTCATCGACAACATCGGCGCGATCGCCCGCCCGACGGCGAACGGCAACCCGTCGTACAACCGGGCCTGGGGCGGCGGACTGTTCGCGACCGCCGGCGAGGGCGAGCTCTCGAGCCGCGACTTCATCACGTACGCGGCCACGAACGTCGACGCCGCGACGGCGCTCTACGAGCAGTCGGCGGTCGCGCCGGCGGCCAAGAGCGTCGCCGACCAGATCCCGGCGCTCGCCGCCGACAAGTTCCAGACCGCGTTCCGCACCGAGGTCTCCGAGCACGCGCGCGGTGCGGCGTGGGACCGGGTCGCGGTGACCGCGCAGATCGACACCGCGATCGGCGCGGGCGTCGCGAACATCCTCGCCGGCCAGGTCGACGTGCAGGCCGGCCTGAACTCCCTGAAGAAGGAAGTGCAGGACCTGCTCGACTCGAACATCTGATGCCTCGGCGCCGACCGCCTGCGCGGGACCTCGCGGGCGGTCGGCGATCGGGGTGCCCTGAAGCATCCGTTGCACTGCGAAGGAGCACTGTCATGGCACTGAATCGAACCCACTTCCATGCCCGCTCGCGGCGCCTCGTCGCGCTTGCCGCGGCCCTCGCGGCGACGGGCGCGCTGCTCGTCGCCGCACCGGGCGGCAGTCCGGCCGAGGCCGCCGACGAACCATTCCCCTCGAACACGCCACCCGGCTACGAGCTCGCGTGGGCCGACGAGTTCGACGGCGTGAACGACGACGGCACCGGCCTCGACGAGAGCGAGTGGTTCTACCGCGAAGGCGAGAAGGCCGAGTGCTCGAACCAGCCCGACAACGTGAGCGTCGGCGACGGCCTGCTGCACATCGCGCTCGAGGCCGAGCAGGCGAACGGCGAGGAGTACACGTGCGGCGGCGTCATCTCGAACCGCTGGTTCGGCTACGGCTACTACGAGACGCGCGCGAAGCTCTGGGGCGACCAGGGCTTCCACTCCGCGTTCTGGACCACGGGGCTCACGGCCTACATCCCCGACGTGCCCGACTACCGCGGGCCGCACAACCGCATCAACGAGATCGACGGCTTCGAGGTCGACTCGCACGCGCCCGACAAGCTGGCCTACCACTCGCACTGGTTCGTGCCCGAGCACGTCGGCAACCAGGGCAAGCTCATCACGCAGGCGGACTCCTCGCTCGAGTACCACAACTACGGTTTCGAGTGGACGCCCACCGAGGTGCGCTTCTACACCGACGGCGTGCTCATGAACACGCTGCCCAAGGCGGGGCCGCACGGCATCCAGAACATCTGGCTCACGACGCTCGGCTACACCGCGCCGGTCGACGAGACCAACCTGCCGGGCGAGACCACATGGGACTACTTCCGCTACTTCGCGCCGGTCGAGGGCGGGGCGGATGCCTCGGCAGCCCAGGTCGTCGTCGACAACGGCGATCCCGGCTACGCCGAGACGAGGCAGTGGGCCGACGAGCTCACCGACGGCCGGCAGGTCGCGTTCGGCTTCCAGGACAAGGAGGTGCGGCGATCGGATGCCGCGGGCGCATCGGCCAGCTGGACGCCGAACCTCGTGGCCGACGGGTCGTACGAGGTGTTCGTGTGGAACTCGAACATCCTGCAGACGGGTCACTCGGCGGCACGGTACACCGTCGCCCATGACGGTGGCGGCACCGACGTCGTGCTCGACCAGCGCAAGGCCGGCCAGCAGTGGGTGAGCCTCGGGGTGCACGACTTCACGCCGGGCCAGGGCCAGGGTGTCTCGGTGACCGGTGACGCGGCCGGCAGCGGCGTGCTGCGCGCCGACGCCGTGAAGTTCGTGCCGGCGGTCGTGGTCGACAACGGCGGGCCCGGGTACTCCGAGGCGGGCGCCTGGGCGGGTTCGGCGAGCGTCACGGGCTGGCGCGGCGGCGACACCCGCTACGCGAGCGCCTCGAGCGCGACCGCGCGGTGGACGCCCGAGCTCGCGGATGCCGGTACCTACGACGTGTACGCCTGGGTGCTGCCGCGCGACGCGAACTCCGCGGTCGCGAGCTACACCGTCGTCTCGAACGACGCCGCGGCCGAGGTCGAGGTCGACGCCACCACGCCGACCGCGCGATGGGTGCGGCTCGGCAACTTCGACTTCGCGGCCGGCACCGCCGGCTACGTCGAGCTCGGCAAGGACTACGGCGTGACGGGGCTCATGCGCGCCGACGCCGTCAAGTTCATCGCCGCGGATCCCGAGGCCGGCGCGCCCGCCATGCCCACCGGTCTCGAGGTCGACGTCGAGCGCACGCCGCCGATCGGCGACAACTGGTTCACGGCAACGTGGGAGGGCGTCGACGACGACGATCTCGTCGGCTACCACGTCTACCTCGATGGCCAGCGACTCACCTGGCAGCCCGTGCAGCGCACCACGTTCGACTTCCACGAGCTGCTCGGCGGCGAGACGTACGAGATCCGCGTGACCGCTGTCGATCGGCTCGGCAACGAGTCCGAGGCATCCGCCGCCATCGACGCCGTGGTGCCGACGCGACAAGCACGCGCCCGACGCGCCCGCGGTCTCGTCGCCGAGGCCGCGAACGGCAAGGCCGTGCTGTACTGGGATCAGAACACCGAGCTCGACCTCGGCGGGTACAACGTCTACGCCGACGGCGAGCTCATCACGCCCGAGCCGTTCGGCAACACGAACGACGCGCACAACCGCGACCTCGGCTTCGAGGTGCCGGATCTCGAGAACGGCGTCGCGCACACGATCGAGATCACGACGGTCGACTTCGTCGGCAACGAATCGAAGCCGACCACGGTGAGCGTGACCCCGCTGCCGATGGCGATCATCGGAGTGGCCGACGCGGGCTACACCGAGGTCGGGCCCCTGGGCCCCGTCGAGCGTCGCCGGCTGGCTCGCGTCGAAGACCCGCACGAGCAACGCGGGCGCGGCGAGCGCCGAGTGGCGGCCCGACCTGCCGACGGCGGGCACGTACGACGTCTGGGCCTGGGTGCCGAACAACGCGAACTCCACGCCGGTCGCGCGGTACACGATCACCGCCGCCGGCGGCACGACGGTCACCGAGCTCGATCAGCGCAGCGGTGGTTCGCGCTGGGTGCTGCTCGGCACGACGGAGTTCGACGCCGGTACTGCGGGCGCGGTCACGATCACGAACGGCGCGAGCGGGTACCTCCGCACCAACGTGGTGAAGTTCGTGCCGGTGGGGTGAGCCAGCGGCGGGCGCGCCGGCCCCTACAGCCGCGCCGCAGCTCGGGCTTCAGCCAGGCGGCGGGCGAGGCGAT
>CAWJZK010000020.1:0-90105 GCA_963847285.1 uncultured Actinomycetota bacterium | reverse complement strand
TGGCAGGCCGCCGGAAGTGCGGCCGGTGATTCGTCGGCGACCAGTTCCTCGCGGATTCCTCCGAGCGAAGCCCGACGCGTGCAGCGCACCGGCGGGAGACGGGAAGTCCGCCGTGTCCACAACCACCCCTCCAGCTCCTGCGCCTCGGCGTTCTGGCGCACTCGAGCAAGACCGACGAGAAGCGGTTGCCGCTGCATCCGTCGCATCTCGAGCGGATCGATGCCGATCTTCGTGAGCACATGATCCTCGAGCGAGGGTACGGCGAGCGCTTCGGAGTGTCGGATGCGCAGCTCGAGCCGTTCGTCGCCGGACTCGGCTCCCGCGATGAGATTCTCGCCGGTAGCGAGGTCGTCCTGCTGCCGAAGCCGCAGGCATCGGATCTCGAGAGCCTGCGCGATGGCCAGGTGCTCTGGGGCTGGCCGCACTGCGTGCAGGACCGCGCCATGACCCAGCTCGCCATCGACAAGCGACTCACGCTCATCGCGTGGGAGGCCATGAACCACTGGACGGCTGCCGGAGGCCTCGGGCTGCATGTGTTCCACAAGAACAACGAGCTCGCCGGCTACTGTTCCGTGCTGCATGCCCTGCAACTGTGCGGGTCCACGGGGGACTACGGCAGGCGCCTGAGTGCGGTCGTCATCGGGTTCGGGGCCACCGCCCGCGGTGCCGTCACCGCGCTGAACGCCCATGGCATCCACGATGTGCGGGTGCTCACCAACCGCGACACCGCTGCGGTCGGCTCGCCGATCCCGTCGGTCGACATCATCCAGTTCGAGCACAATCCCGAGGCCCCGTTCGACAGCACCGTCAACACCGACGACGGCCCCGTGCCGCTCGCGCCGTTCCTCGCCGAGCGTGACATCGTGGTGAACTGCACGCTCCAGGATCCGAATGCGCCGCTCACGTACCTGCGCACGGAGGACCTCGGGGTCTTCCGCCCGGGGAGTCTCATCGTGGACGTATCAGTCGACGCAGGCATGGGGTTCAGCTGGGCCCGCCCGACGTCGTTCGCCCAGCCGATGTTCATCGTGGGCGAGTCGACGAACTACTACGCCGTCGATCACAGCCCGTCCTACCTCTGGAATTCGGCGACCTGGGAGATCAGCGAAGCGCTCATGCCGTTCCTGCGCACGGTCATGGAAGGTCAAGATGCGTGGGCCGAATCGCCGACGATCGATGGCGCCATCGAGATCTCGGGCGGCCGCATCCGAAACCCGGCGATCCTGGAGTTCCAGCGCAGGTCGGCGGAGTATCCGTACTCCGCGGCCGTGTGAGCAGCTCTCCGACCTGCCGACCAGGAGTGGGCGGTGTACCGCGAACGGGAGGTAACGAAACGGTAACGGACTTGCTAGTGTGACCTGCACCGTCGCGCAATGGCGCGCGATCGGTGGAAAGGCCCGAACCAGTGATCCCCGCCCCAAGCGCGTTCGACTCGACGACCGCGCACCGTCGGTCAGCGCGGCCAGCGCGCGACGCCCGCTCCGGCATCCGATTCCCCGACCTGCTCGTCCGACCTCCCCACAAGGCCTTCCGGCTGCTGTTCGCCACGGGCGGCGTGACTGTGCTCGCGGCTGCCCTCCTGTTCGCGCAGGTGCCACCGACGGTCTACGCGATCGACGTCTTCGGCGCGCTCCGCGCACCGGGCGAGCCCGCGTTCACCGTCGGACATCGCGGCGACCGGGCTGCGGCGCCCGAGAACACCCTGCCCTCCCTCGAACTCGCGATGGACGAGCTCGCGTTCGTCGAGACCGACGTGAGGCTGACCCGCGACCGAGTGCCCGTGCTCTTCCACGACGTCACCCTCGAGCGCATCGCCGGCGACTCGCGCACCGTCGGCGAGCTCGACCTCGCCGAGCTCCGGGAGCTCGACGCCGGGCGTTGGTATTCGCCGGAATTCGCCGGACTCGTGATTCCGACGCTCGAGGAGTTCCTCGTCGCGCTCGCCGAGCGCGAGGAGGCGCGGGCGCTCGTCGAGCTGAAGGCCGACTGGCGGCCCGACGAGGTACGACACGTCGTCGGCCTCATCGAGCAGCACGGGCTTCGCAGCCGCGTGGTGCTGCAGAGCTTCAGTATCGAGACGCTGCTCTCGATCCAGGCAACCTCGCCGACGACTCCGCGGATCATGCTCGTCCGCGAGCTTCCGGCCGACCCGGTGCCGCTCGCCGAGCACCTCGGCGTGATCGGGTTCGCCACCACCGCGGCATCCGTCACGGCTGTTCCGGGCGCGCTCGAGCTCGCGCACGAGGCCGGCATCGCCGTGCTCTGCTACACGCTGAACCGCGACGAGCACTGGCAGGAGGTCAGCGCGATCGGCGTCGACGGCATCATCACCGACGAACCGAGCGAGCTCGACGAGTGGCTCGCGCTCACGGCTGCGGGCACCTGATCGGCTGGCCGACTCAGCCGCAGTCGCCCGCAGAACAGTCTGCGCCTGAGCCTCCGCCCGATCAGAAGATGTGCAATCCGATCTCCGCGGGTGCCGCGAGCAGCCGCTCGATCTCGTCGTCGAGCCTCACGAGCGTGACCGAGAAGCCGGCCATGTCGAGCGAGGTGCAGTACTCGCCGACATAACTGCGGCCGACGGTGATGCCCCGCGCGGCGAGCTGCTCGTGCGCGTGGCCGAAGGCGATGTACAGCTCACCGATCGGCGTGCCGCCGAGCCCGTTGATCATGAGTGCGACCCGGTCGCCGCTCTCGAACGGCAGGTCGCTCACGACCGGCTCGAGCAGGATGTCGACGAGTTCATTGCCGGGGACGATCTTCGCGCGTCGCCGGCCGGGTTCGCCGTGGATGCCGACGCCGATCTCGATCTCATCGTCGCCGAGCTCGAAGAGCGGCGACCCCTTCGCCGGGGGTGTGCACGCCGTGAGCGCGAGCCCCATCGTGCGCGTGACCGAGTTGACCTTCTCGCCGATGCGCACGACCTCGTCGAGATCCGCGCCGGCTTCGGATGCCGCACCCACCGCCTTGATCACGAAGAAGTTGCCCGCGACGCCGCGGCGGCCGACGGTGTAGGTGGAGTCCTTCACCGCGACATCATCGTCGATGAACAGTGTGCGCGTGTTCAAACCGTCGGCCAGGCTCATCTCCTGGGCCATGTCGAAGGCCATGCGGTCGCCCGTGTAGTTGTTGACGAGCAGCAGCACGCCCTTCGGCGAGTTCAGGAGCTTGGTGGTCTCGTAGACGTAGTCCATCGGCGGGGCAGAGAAGACGTCACCCGGACACGCGCCGTCGAGCATGCCGGGGCCGACCACCATGACGTGGGCCGGCTCGTGTCCAGAGCCCGAGCCCTGGATGATCGAGACCTTGTCATCCCGCGGTGCATCCGCGCGCATGATGAGGTTGTACTCGGGTACATAGCGCAGCGTGTCGGGGTTGGCGAGGGCGAGGCCCTTCAGCATCTCGGGCACGAACTGCTCCGGGTCGTTGACGATCTTCTTCATGGGTTCTTCTCCACTTGTTCGGTGTTGCGTGGCGGCTCAGGCGCCCTGGGTCCTCGACCCCCATCCCGAGGCGATCGCCTCGAGCATCACCGCGACCCCGACCGCGCCCGGGTCGGGCGACCCGATGCTGCGCTCGCCGGTGTATGCGGCGCGGCCCCGCTTCGCGATCATCGGGGTCGTGGCATCCGCTGCCGTGCGCGCCGTCGTTGCAGCCGCGGCGACGATCGTCGCAGAGTCGTCGCCGCGGGCGACACCTGCCTCGATCGTGTCGGTGGCCGGTGCGAGCGCGTCGAGCAGCGTCTTGTCGCCGAGCTCGGCGTTGCCGCGCGCCATGATGCCGGCGATCGCAGAGCGGAGCATGGCGACCACGTCGTCGCCGTCGATGTCGGTCTTGCCCTTCACGACCGACGCAGCGCGCAGGAACGCCGTGCCCCAGATCGGTCCCGAGGTGCCGCCGATGCGCCCGGTGATCGCGACGGCGATCTTGGTGAGGAAGGTGCTGATGTCGGTGCGATCGTATCCGTCCCAGTCGTGCAGCACGATCTCGAAGCCGCGGGCGAGCGAGTAGCCGAAATCGCCGTCGCCGACCACGGAATCCAGGTCGCCGAAGTACTTCTCGTTGTCGACCGCGGTCTGGGCGATCGTGTGAACGACGTACTCGACATCGCTGAAGGCCGTCATCGGTCCTCCTCAGGTCTCTCGGCCGGGTGTTTCGAGCACGGCGCCGAGGTCGTCGAGGTGAACCAGGGCACCGGGATGCACGCCGAACGGGTCGGCGATGACCGTTGCGGGCTCCGTCTCGTCGCCGAGGGAGCTCACCACGAGGGATGCACCGGTGAAGTCGTCGTCGACGGTGTACGCGCTCACGGTGACCACCGTGCGAAGGCCTGCGGCGACGGAGGCCTCAACGCCGTTGCCGCTGTCCTCGATGACGAGCGCGTCGTCGGCGTCGGCGCCGAGTTGCTCGAGTGCGAGCAGGTAGATGTCGGGGGCCGGCTTCTTGTGCGGGACGATGTCGCCCGCGAAGACGCGGAACCCGGCTGCGGCGTCGGGCCCCACGGAATGCTCGAGGACGGCGCGCACCGAAGCCTCCGCCGAGGTGGATGCCACGGCGAGGCCCCACCCCGCCGCCGCCGCCTCGGCGGTGATGCGCGGGATCCCGGGTCGCGGCGGCAACGCACCCGACGCGACCAGTTCGGTATAGATCTCCGTCTTGCGTCGGTGCCATCGGGCGAGCATCTCGCGCTGCCCCTCGTCGTCGGCAGGAAGGCCGTTGGCTGCCACGAACTCGGGCGTCAGCAGGCTCGCCATGCGCTCCTTGCCACCGCCGATGAGCACCTTTCGGGCATACTCCTCGTCGCTCCACTGCACTGGCACGCCGAACTCGGCGAACGTGCGATTGAACGCCGGCAGGTGGCCGTTGCGTTCGGTGTCGGCGAGCACGCCGTCGCAGTCGAAGATGAGGAAGGGCATGCTCACCACGCCTTGCCGGTGCTGCCGAACTTGCCGGCGAGGCCGGTCGTGAGGTCCACGATGTGTTGTCGCACGTCCTTGAAGAGCGACGGGGGGTCCCACTTGTCGGCTGCTTCGGCCCCGCGCAGGAACGCCAGGTTCGATTTCATGTACTCGATCTTCAGCGCCGTCGAGATGTTGACCTTCGCGCAGCCGCGCGAGATGAGGTCGGTGAATTGCGCATCGGTCATGCCGCTGCCGCCGTGCAGCGCGATGGGCGTGTTCGTCGCGGCGACGAGGTCGGTCACCCGCTGGAAGTCGAGATGCGGCGTCGAGGAGTACACGCCGTGGGCATTGCCGATCGATGGGGCGAACACGTCCACGCCCGTCGTCTCGATGAACTCGATCGAGGTCTCGAGGCTCTGCCGGCGCGAGTCGGTGTCGCTTCCGACACCGTCTTCGACGCCTTTGATCGCCTCGATCTCGCCCTCGACGTTCGCGCCGTAGGTGCGGGCCTCGGCGACGACTTCGACGGTCTGTCGCTGGTTCTCCTCGACCGGCATGGTCGAGGCATCGAACAGCACCGAGTTCCACCCGCGCGCCAGACAGTCGCTGATGACCTGCCGCTCGGGGCAGTGGTCGAGGTGCAGTGTGACGGGGACCTCGATGCCCCGTGTCATCGACTCCCACATCGTGTAGAGCACGTCGAGGCCGATCGACTTGACCGTCTTCACGGAGGTCTGCACGATGAGCGGCGACCGCGCCTCGGCGGCGCCGGCCAAGACCGCTTCCAGGGTGAGGTCGTTGACGATGTTGATGGCCGGCACGCCGTACTTCTCGGCGAAGGCCCGATCGACGATGTCTTTCAGCGGCACGACGGCCATGGCAACCTCCTCGTCACCCGCTCCACCAGACTAGGCAGGTGCTGCGATCGCCGACATGCGTGCTTCCCCTACCGCGGGGGTAGGGATTCCCTCCATTTCGGCCCCGTTCGCGGGCGCGGGTTCGCGGGCGGGGTCACAGGCGGGGGCTCGCGGGCGGGTTCAGTGGTGGGCCGACTGGCCAGCGAGCATCGTGCGGTTCGCCGCGCCTGTCTTGCGCAAGATCGCACCGACGTGCTTCTCGACCGTCTTCACCGAGATGCGCAGCTCGGAGGCGATCTGCTTGTCGAGCAGGCCACGCTCGACGAGTGCACGCACCTCGCGTTCTCTTGCGGTGAGATGGTCGCCGTCGGGGGATGCGACCAGAGATGCGCTGAAGCGGCTCAGGAACTCGGCGGTGACGAGAGAGTCGCCGTGCGCGGCTGCCACGATCGATCGGGCGAGCGCGGCGGGGTCGGCGTCGCGCTCGACGAATCCGACCGCCCCGATCTGCGCAGCCGCCCGCACCCGGTCGTCGGCGACCGAGCCGATGAGCAGTACGACCGCGGCGGCGGGCTCTGCGGCGCGGAGGTAGGCGGTCAACTGCACGCCGTCGATGTGCGCCAGGTCGAGATCGGCGAGTACCACGTGCGGGCGCAGGAGCTCGAACGCCTCGACCGCCTGTCTCGCGTCGCCGATCTCGCCGACGACCTGGATGTCCGGTTCGACCTGGCTGAGCATGCGCACGAGCCCAGCCCGCACGACAGGCCGCCCATGTACGACGAGGACCCGCCATCGCGAGCGGGAGGTTTCGGAGAGCGTCGGCGGGAAGTACGGCAATTCGGCTCGCACACGCGTCCCCCACTGCGGGGTGGAGTCGATGTGGAGCGTTCCGCCGAGGTGGCTTGCGCGAGCGGCGAGCCCCTGCAACCCGAGGCCGCGGGTCGGACGCGACAGCGCGCCCGTGATCGTCGCGAGGTCGAAGCCGCACCCGTCGTCCTCGATGAGGGCGGTCACGCTGGGTCCCTCGTAGACGATGCCGACGCGCACCTGGCGTGCCCGGGCGTGCTCGAGCACGTTCGTCAGCGATTCCTGCACGATGCGGAAGAGCTGCCTGGCCGTCTCGGGTGCGAGCGTCGTGGGTTCGCCGACCACGACCAGCCGGGTGTCGAGCCCCGCGGTCGACTCCACCCACGCGAGCTCGAGCGCGACGGCTTCGTTGAGCGACCGGCCGTCGAGGAGCGCGGGTCCGAGTCCGAGCACGGTCCGCTGCGTCTCGGTCAACGCGGTGCGTGCCGCTGATCGTGCGTCGGCCAGGGCGGGTGCCGGGTCGAGGCCGACCCCGAACCCCCGCTCGGCCGCATCCAGATGCAGCAGGACGGTGGCGAGACCGCGTCCGACGGTGTCGTGCACGTCGCGCACCACGCGTTCGCGTTCGGCCATGATCGCCGCGTCGTTCTCCTTCTCGATCGCGAGTGCGTGCAGCCGTGCATTCGTGATCGCGATCGCGGCGTGCGTCGCGAAGAGTTCGACGATCGTCACGTCGTCATCGGTGAACCGCCGCGCGGGATCGCGGCTGAACACCACGCACGTGCCGATGATCGAGCCGTTCCATCGGATCGGCACCCCGATCACCCCGTGGAGCGAGGCGCGGTCCTCCGAGCTGATGTGTCCACCGCGCACGTCGGCGTACGCGTCGAACACCACCGAGCGCTGGGCACGCACGACCTCACCGGTCACGCCCTCATCGAGGGGGAATGTTCGACCCGAGAGACACCCGATGCCGAGGTCGACCTCCTTGCGATAGGTGCCGGCGACCTCGTCGACGGTGGAGATGGAGCCGCTGTCGCATCCGAGCAGCTCCATCGTGTGGCGCAGGACGCGTTCGAGCAGCGGTGCGAGGGCGAATTGCCCCGCCAGATCGGTGGCCATGGCCGCGAGCGCGTCGAATCGTGCGTCCCGCGGCGCGACGGGCCCGAGTCCCATCCCTGAAGCCATGTGTGACGATCCTCACCGATTGTCCAGCACGCCCTGCGCCCCCGGGGCCATCATCCGCCTCGCAAGCGCTTTCGCGCCACCCCCGGCGGGCCCGTCGTGTCGCGAACGTCGGCGGCCCGACCCGACTCAGCCGCGGTCGTCGACGGCTATTCCGTTCGCGGCGGCCGCTGCCGCGAACTCGCCGTGGACCGGAGCGGAGAAGAGCACGAAGCGGATCAGCGGGGGAGCCGTCGCCGCGGCCGCCGTGTTGAGCGCCACACGCGCCACATCCGCGGCGGGCCAGCCGTAGATGCCGGCCGACACCGCCGGCAGGGCGACGGAGTCGGCCCCGAGTGATGCAGCGAGCTCGAGCGAGTTGCGATACGCGTTCACGAGCAGCGCCCGTCGCACCTCGGCCTCAGGCCCAGGTCCCGGCCAGACCGGGCCGACGGCGTGGATGACCCAGCGGGCGTGCAGGCTCCCCGCGCCGGTCGCGACCGCCTCGCCGGTCGGCAGCCCGGCGGGGAGCGACGTGGCGCGGAGCCGGCGGCACTCCTCGAGGATCGACGGGCCGCCCGTCCGGTGGATCGCCCCGTCGACGCCGCCGCCGCCGAGAAGCGACGAGTTCGCGGCGTTCACGATCGCGTCGACGCGCTGGGCGGTGAGGTCGCCGATGACCAGTTCGATGCGGGGCATCCGCTCGCCTACCCCCGGTTGTTGGAGAGCTCGAAGATGCGCACGAGCTCGGTGACGGCCGCCTCGCGCTGCTCGCCGCCCGCCTCGTACATCTCGCTCACGTGCGTGCGCAGGTGGTTCTCGACGAGCAGCTTGTTGAGGGAGCCGAGCGACTTCTGCACGGCGAGGGACAGCGTGATGATGTCGACGCAGTAGTCGTCGTTCTCGATCATCTTCTCGATGCCGCGCAGCTGGCCCTCGATGATCTTCGTGCGGTGCAGTGCGCGCTTCTTGATGTCCTCGATCACCCTGACAGGATACTCTGTTTGCGTGCGGTACCCCCTAGGGGTATCGTTCAGCTTCGGAACACGCACAGGAGGCGCCGGATGACCCCGCAGCACGATGCCCGCACGATCGACCTCGACATCGACGGCATGACCTGTGCGAGCTGCGTGGCGCGGGTCGAGAAACGGCTCGGCCGTCTCGAGGGCGTGCGGGCCGAGGTGAACCTCGCGACCGAGCGGGCACGCGTGCACTTCCCGTCGACGACGTCGATCGACGACCTGCTCGACGCGGTGAGCGCCGCCGGGTACCGGGCGAGCGTTCGGGCCTCGACCCCGGCCACGGACTCACCTGCAGCTCGTCACACGCCCACTCGTTGCCGGTTTCGGGGATCCGCTCGCACTCGCCGCGCCGACGGATGCCCCGACCGGCGTGTCGCACCGGATCCCCGAATCCGGCAACACAGGCGAGCGTGCAGACGCGGGGGCGGGGGCGCGGGTCGTCGAGGCATCCGACCCGCTCCGAACCCGGCTCGTCGTCTCGGCGGTGCTGACCCTGCCGGTCGTCGTGCTGGCGATGGTGCCGGCGCTCCAGTTCACGTACTGGCAGTGGCTCTCGCTCACGCTCGCAGCGCCCGTGGTGGTGTGGGGCGGCTGGCCGTTCCACCGCGCCGCCGCCGTGAACCTCCGCCACGGCGCGCTCACGATGGACACCCTCGTCTCGCTCGGCACCCTCACCGCCTTCGCGTGGTCGCTCTGGGCCCTCTTCTTCGGGCATGCGGGAATGCCCGGCATGACCCACGAGTGGACCTTCGGGGTGCGCGGCACCCCCGGCGGCGACGTGTACCTGGAGGTCGCGGCCGGCGTGATCACGATCGTTCTGCTCGGGCGTGTGCATCGAGGCGCGTTCGAAGCGGCGGGCGGGGGAGTCGCTGCGGACCCTGCTCGAGCTCGCGCCGCGCGACGTCGCGGTGTTGCGCGGCAGCGCGGTGGCGGGCGCGGGGGAGACGGCGACCGTCGAGCGCGAGGAGCGCGTACCCGTCGCAGCGCTCCGGCCCGGCGACCGGTTCGTCGTGCGTCCGGGCGAGCGTGTCGCGGCCGACGGCGTCGTCGAGCGCGGCGAGGCCTCCGTCGACGAGAGCATGCTGACCGGCGAGCCCGCGCCCGTCGACGTCGAACCCGGCAACGAGGTGACGGCGGCGACGATCGTGCACGGCGGCAGCCTCGTTGTGACCGCGACCCGTGTCGGTGCCGACACCCGCCTCGCGCAGATCGCGCGCCTCGTCGAGGACGCGCAGCTCGGCAAGTCGCGCGCCCAACGGCTCGCCGACCGCATCTCCGCGGTCTTCGTCCCGATCGTCATCGCCATCGCACTCGGCACGGCGGCCGTGTGGCTCGCCACCGGCAGTCCCATGGAGCAGGCCATCACCGCCGCGGTCGCCGTGCTCGTGATCGCGTGCCCGTGCGCGCTCGGCCTCGCGACGCCCGTGGCGATCCTCGTGGGCACCGGTCGCGGCGCCGAGCGCGGCATCCTCATCACCGGCCCCGAGGCGCTCGATCGCACGGCGGGCATCGACACGATCCTCCTCGACAAGACCGGCACACTCACGACGGGACGGATGCGACTCGCCCGCGTCACCCTGGCACACGGCGAAGACCGTGTGCACGCGCTCGGCGTCGCCGCCGCACTCGAGCGCGGGTCGGAGCATCCGATCGCCCGCGCCGTCGTCGAGGCGGCAGAGGCCGAGGCGGCAGACGTCGATGCAGCGGACGCCGAGGTGACCGACGCCGAGCGATCAGCCGCGTCAGCCGTCGTCGGCTTCCGCGCGCACAGCGGGCTCGGAGTCACCGGCACCGTCGACGGCGCGGATGCCGCGGCGGGCCGCCCGGCGTTCCTCGTCGAGCGCGGCTTCCGGCTGCCCGAGGCGCTCGCTCAGCGTGCGGCCGAGTCCGACGAGTCGCTCGTCGCGGTCGGCTGGGCAGGCGAGGTGCGCGCGCTCCTCGAGATCGGCGACGGGGTGCGTGACGGCGCGGTCGAGGCGGTCAGTCGGCTCCGCGCGCAGGGACTCCGGCCGGCCATCGTGACGGGCGATGCCCCGCGGCCCGCGGCGCGCGTCGCGGCGGCGCTCGGCATCGAGGAGGTGCACGCGGGCGTGAGCCCCGAGGGCAAGCTCGCGATCGTGCGACGACTGCAGGCCGAAGGGCGGAAGGTGGCCATGGTCGGCGACGGCGTGAACGATGCGGCTGCGCTCGCCGCGGCCGACCTCGGCATCGCCATGGGCGGAGGCACGGATGCCGCGGCCTCCGCGAGCGACCTCGCCCTCACGCGTGACGACCCGGGCTCGATCCCCGACGCGATCGCGCTCGCCCGCGCCACCCTCGGCACGATCCGCGGCAACCTCTTCTGGGCCTTCGCCTACAACGTGGCCGCGATCCCGCTCGCCGCCGCCGGATTCCTCAACCCCATGATCGCGGGTGCCGCGATGGCCTTCTCGAGCGTCTTCGTGGTGCTGAACAGCCTCCGGCTCCGGCGCGCCTGAGCAGGGTGCCGGGCGCTAGCGTTGAGCCATGGCCCGCGTCCGCTTCCCACGTTCCCTCGCCGCCGCCACCCTCGCCGTCACGTTCGCGCTCGTGCCCGTCGCCGGCGCGTTCGCGGCGACGGCGGCCGAGGAGTCTGCCGGCGCGGGTGAGCGCGTCGCAGCGGCATCCGTCATCACCGGCCGCGCGGCCGGCGTCGACGACTTCGCCTTCGACTCGTTCGACGCGGTCTTCGAACTCTCGCGGGACGCAGACGGCCGTTCGGTGCTCGAGACGACCGAGACGCTCGTCGCGGTGTTCCCCCAGATCGACCAGAACCGTGGCATCCAGCGCGCCATCCCGATCGACTACGACGGCCATCCCACCGATGTCGTGGTCGAGTCGGTGACGGATGCCACGGGCGCGCCGCGCCCGTTCGAGACCGCCGAAGACGACGACGGCGAGTTCCTTCTCGTCACGATCGCCGCCGACGACTACGTGCACGGCGAGCAGACGTACGTCATCGAGTACCGTCAGCGGAACGTGACTCACGTGCCGACCGATGCGGCGATCGACGAGTTCTACTGGGACGTGAACGGCACCGGCTGGGCCCAGCCGTTCGGCCGCGTGAGCGCCGAGCTCCATGTGAGCGAGGGCGTCGCGGAGGGTTTCAACGGCGACGTCGCGTGCTACCGGGGGTGGAGCGGCTCGAGGGAGCCGTGCGACTCGCTCGCGACGCAGGAATCGTTCCCTCCCGTCGTCGTCGCGTCGGCCGCCGGGCTCGAGCCGTACGAGAACCTCACGATCGCGGCCGGCTTCGCCGCGGGCACCTTCGTGCCGCGCGACGAAGCCTTCGGCTCCTCACCCGCCGCGATCGCGGGCGCCGTGGCGGCGGCGCTCGCCGTGCTGACCGCCGTCGCGGCGATCGTGAACCGCGCGACCCGTTGGCGCGACCATCCTGGGCGCGGCACGATCATCGCCGAGTACGAGCCGCCCGCCGGCGTGAGCACCATGGTCGCGGCCGACATCGTCGGCCAGCCCGACAAGGGTGTCACGGCCACGATCCTCGCGCGTGCGGTCGACGGCGAATTGCGCATCGTCGAGACCGGTCGACGGTCGTACGCCGTGGAGTACACCGGCGCCGCCAACGAGGCACCCGACGCCGACGCGCAGGCGGTCGTCTCCGCCCTGTTCCGCGGCACTCCCGAGCCCGGTACCCGCCGTGAGCTGAAGTCGCGCGACGCGAAAGTCGGCAAACGCCTGCACGGGCTCCGGCAGTCGGTCGGCAAGAGTGTCGTGCGTACGGGACTGCGCCATCGACCCGACTCCGGCCGCCGTCGGCTGTTGGGAGCGGCGGCAGTCGTCACCGCGGCACTCAGCGTGTTCCTCGGCATCGCCGCGCTCGACGACCGGATGGGCGGCCCGTGGCCCTTCATCTGCTTCGTCATCGCGGTCGTCGCTGCGATCGCCACGCTCATCGCGGTCGTCGACGTGCGCCCCCTCACCGAGGAGGGCCGGGCGATCCGCGACCACCTCGAGGGACTCCGCCTCTACATCCGCCTCGCCGAAGCCGATCGGCTGCGCATGCTGCAGAGCCCCGACGGAGCGCTTCGCGTCGAGCGCCCGCGGCTCGGGGCATCCGTGTCAGGTGCGACGACGGATGCCGCGGTGCAGGCCCCGCCCGACCCGGCCGTCGTGCTCAAGCTCTACGAGCGGCTGCTGCCGTACGCGGTGCTCTTCGGCCTCGAGCGCGAGTGGAGCCGCGAGCTCGCCGCGATGTACGAAGCGGGCGCCGGCTCGCCCGGATGGTACGACGGCCGCTCCGCCTTCAATACGGCAGCCTTCGCCTCTGGCGTCTCGTCGTTCTCATCGGTCTCGAGCAGTTCCTGGTCGGGCTCGAGCTCGAGTTCCTCGTCGAGCGGCTCGGGCGGCGGCGGATCCTCAGGCGGTGGCGGCGGAGGCGGCGGCGGCGGCGGGGTCTGAACCCCGCTCACTCCCCGGCATCGGCGACGCGCTCATCGCGCAGGTCGACGCGCCGCTCGGCGTCGATGCCGGGCACCTCGTCCTCGAGGCTGTCGTCGAGAGCGCGGTGATCGTCGTCGCGAACCTCGTCGGACTCGTCGAACTCGGTGTCCTGCGCGACCGTGAAATCGTCTTCGGGCGACACGCCTGCGTCCGCCCCCGCGAGATCGTCCATACCTCAAGGGTAGGCCTGCCGGGCCGATCCCGCACCGGGCCGATCCCGCACCGGTTCGATGCCACGCCGGTTCGATGCCACGCCGCGACGTGTGCCGCGAACACCGCGCGGCCCGCTAGAATAGGTGTCGCGCCCGACGAATCCGTTCTTCGTCCGACCGCGCGAGCTTAGCTCGTGCGCTGCTCGGTTCGGGATTCGGCGTCCCGCTCCCGGTCGCATCACGTGATGCTCCTGGCGGGTTCGACCATCGCACCGGTGGCGAGGGGGCGTGCCGGAGACGGCACCCATGAACGGGAGGACCATGGCCCAGACGAGGCAGCGCCAGCGCACGCGTTCACGCGACGACGACGCACCCATCATCCCGATCCTCGCGCGCAAGGTGCGAGAGGTCGAACAGAAGGCGCAGAAGGGCAAGCTCGGCCCGACGAACCGCACCAAGTTCCAGGTCATCGCGCTGCTCATGCGCGAGGAGCGCTCCCGGGTCAAGGCCGACACCGAGGTCACCGATGCGGCGCGCGCAGAGCTCCTCAAGCGCCTCGACGGCATCGCCCAGATCCTCGCGAAGACCGCGGCCCGCGACACGAGCCTCATCGCGCTGCTGGAACCGGATGCCTCGATCTCCCCGGTCGCGCAGCGGTTCCGCCGAGACTGGCTCCTCGACTCCGGAGCCGAGCTCTCCGCCGACGAACTGATCATCACGCGCGAGCCCGAGGTCAAGCTCGAACTCGCCGAGAACCAGGTGATCCCGGCATCCGTTCGCTCCCGGCAGCTCGCGAACCCGTTCCTCGCGCCCGACTTCTCGAAGCCGGCGACACCCGTCGTGCCGGTGCGCCGCCTCGCGAACTGGGAGCTTCTCGGCCCCCTGTTCAAGTCGTTCGAGGTCGGCTCCGGCGGTCAGGCCGCCACGATGGAACTGCCCGAGGCGCCCAAGGTCGACCGGCTCGCGCCGCGTGGCCTCGAGCTCATGATGCACCAGGCGCGGTTCATCGAGGCGGCGCGCGAGGGCCATCGCACGTTCCTCCTCGCCGATGAGCCGGGTCTCGGCAAGACGGCGCAGTCGGTTCTCGCGGCATCCGTCGCCGACGCCTACCCGCTGCTCGCGGTGGTGCCGAACGTGGTGAAGATGAACTGGGCCCGCGAGGTCGAACGGTGGACGCCGCACCGGCGGGCGACCGTCATCCACGGCGACGGCGACACCCTCGACGCCTTCGCCGACGTCGTCATCGTGAACTACGACGTGCTCGACCGCCACATGGCGTGGCTGTCGACCCTCGGTTTCCGCGGCATGGTCGTCGACGAGGCCCACTTCATCAAGAACCTGCAGTCGCTGCGTTCGCGCAACGTGCTCGCCCTCGCCGAGCGCATCCGCCGCTCAGCTCCCGGCGGCGACCCGCTGATGCTCGCCCTCACCGGCACGCCGCTCATCAACGACGTCGACGACTTCCGCGCGATCTGGAAGTACCTCGGCTGGATCGAGGGCGACAAGCCCTCACGCGAGCTCCTCGGCCGGCTCGAAGAGGCCGGTCTCACGCCGGCAGATCCGGGGTTCTACGCCGAGGCTCGCCGAACCGTCATCGACCTCGGCATCGTGCGCCGCCGCAAGGTGGATGTCGCGGCCGACCTGCCCGCGAAGCGCATCGCCGACCTCCCCGTCGAACTCGACGACGAGCTCGGCCGATCGGTGCGCGCCGCCGAACGCGAGCTCGGCAACCGCCTCTCCGCCCGCTTCCGCGCGCTCGTCGAGGCGCGGCGCCTGCGCATCGGCGACCTCGATGAGGAGCAGCGCGACCAGTTCATCCGCGCGGTCGCGAGCGCCGAGCTCGAGGAGTCGAAGTCGGCGAAGTCCGGCGAGAACGTCTTCACGATGGTGCGCCGCATCGGCCAGGCGAAGGCCGGGCTCGCGGCCGACTACGCCGCACAGCTCGCCCGCTCGGTCGGCAAGGTCGTGTTCTTCGCCAAGCACATCGACGTCATGGACCAGGCCGAGGCGGCCTTCGCAGCCCGCGAGCTCCGCACGGTGTCGCTCCGCGGCGACCAGACGGCGTTCGCGCGCCAGGCGGCCATCGACGCGTTCAACAAGGACCCCGATGTCGCCGTCGCCGTCTGCTCGCTCACCGCAGCGGGCGTCGGCGTGAACCTGCAGGCCGCGTCGAACGTCGTGCTCGCCGAGCTCAGCTGGACGGCCGCCGAGCAGACACAGGCGATCGACCGCGTGCACCGCATCGGGCAGGACGAGCCCGTGACCGCGTGGCGCATCATCGCCGCGCACACGATCGACTCCCGCATCGCCGAGCTCATCGACTCGAAGCAGGGACTCGCCGCACGCGCGCTCGACGGCAGCGACGTCGAGCCCGGCTCGGCCGACTCGGTACAACTCGACGCCCTGCAGCACCTGCTGCGACAGGCGCTCGACGGCACGTTGTAGGCGCCCGTCCGGCAACTCATGGCGAGGATATAGACTGCCGCAGTCGAGCAGCCCCGGCGTTGCGGCATCCGACACCAACTGTTCTGACGAGCACCTGGAGTCACATACACATGAAGATCGGGATCCTCACCAGCGGCGGCGACTGCCCCGGACTGAACGCGGTCATCCGCGGCGCTGTGCTGAAGGGGGTCATCTCGCACGAGGCGGAGTTCGTCGGCTTCCGCTGGGGCTGGAGGGGCGTCGTCGAGGGCGACTTCATGCCGATCGAGCGTCACGACGTGCGCGGCCTCTCCAAGCAGGGCGGCACGATCCTCGGCTCCTCGCGCACCAACCCGTTCGAGGGTGAGGGCGGCGGACCGGAGAACATCCAGCGCATGCTCGACGAGAACGGCATCGACGCGGTCATCGCCATCGGCGGCGAGGGCACGCTCACCGCCGCCCGCCGCCTCACCGACGCCGGCCTCAATATCGTGGGCGTCCCGAAGACGATCGACAACGACCTCGCCGCCACCGACTACTCGTTCGGCTTCGACACCGCGGTCGAGATCGCCACGGAGGCGATCGACCGGCTCCGCACGACAGCCGAGTCGCACAACCGTTGCATGGTGCTCGAGGTCATGGGCCGCCACGTGGGCTGGATCGCACTGCACTCGGGCATGGCCGGAGGCGCGCACGCGATCCTCATCCCCGAGCAGCCGCAGTCCATCGAGCAGATCTGCGAATGGGTCGAGTCGGTCGAGAATCGCGGGCGCGCCCCGCTCATCGTCGTCGCCGAGGGCTTCACGCTCCCCACCATGGACGAGGCTCACTCGCACAAGGGCTTGGACGCCTTCAACCGGCCGCGCCTCGGTGGCATCTCCGAGCGTCTCGCACCCATCATCGAGGAACGCACGGGCGTCGAGTCGCGTGCGACGGTGCTCGGCCACATCCAGCGCGGCGGCGCACCGTCGGCCTTCGACCGCGTGCTCGCCACGCGTCTCGGCATGGCCGCGGTCGAGGCCGTGTACGCGCATGCGTGGGGCTCCATGGTCACCATCCGCGGCACCGACGTCAAGACGGTGTCGATCGCCGAAGCCGTCGGCAGCCTGAACCGGGTGCCGCAGTCGCGTTACGACGAAGCGAAGATCCTCTTCGGCTGATCCTTCGACAAGCTCAGGAGGGCCCCGGATGCCGCTGCCACAGGTCTGCGTCTGCTACCTCCTGCGCGAGCGCGAGGGGCGCACCGAAGTGCTCCTCGGTCGCAAGAAGCACGGCCTCGGCACGGGATACTTCGTGGGGCTCGGCGGCAAGCTCGAACCGGGGGAGTCGGCAGCGGATGCCGCGGTGCGCGAGGTGTTCGAGGAGTCGGGCGTGGTCGTGGTCGCCGGCGACCTCGAGGCGCGCGGGCTCCTCACCTACCACTTCCCGCACCGCGAGGCTTGGAGCCAGGAGTCGAGCGTCTTCGTGTGCCGTAGGTGGGAGGGTGAGCCCGGGGCATCCGACGAGCTCGATCCCGAGTGGTTCGATCTCGCGACGGTCCCATTCGACGAGATGTGGGACGACGCGAGGCGGTGGCTTCCCGCGGTACTCGAGGGCGGGTCGGTTCGGCGAACGTTCGTGTTCGGCGAGGACCTCGCCACCGTGATCGCGGAGCAGGGCTCGATCGCGGAGCAGGGCTCGGTCGCGGAGTCGCGCTGAGCCGGTGGCCGCCCACCGCGGGGATCGGGGGGATAGCCCCATGTCGTGCGGCACCGGGACATCCGTAGCGTGGAATCACACCCACGAACAGGAGATTCCGACCATGACCACCGCCACCCACCCCGCACCGCAGGCACCGTTCGGGGAGCCGAACCCCTACGCCGCGCCCGCCGCGGAGACGCGCGGGTTCAGCATCTCGAGCCTCGTCCTCGGCCTCGCGTCGATCATCGCGAGCTACACCTTCGTCGTTCCCATCGTCGGCCTCGTGCTCGGCATCATGGCCCTGACACGAGAGCCCGCCTCGCGCACCATGGCGATCTGGGGCATCGTGCTCAACGCCGTGATGCTCGCAGGCGCCCTGCTTGCCACCGTGGGCTTCGTCGTCTTCGGGCTGGCGATGCTGCCGTTCGCGTTCCTCTGATCGCTCGGCCGAACGGGCCGCGCTCCCTCGCCGGGGCGCGGCCCGTTCGCATGTCCGAGATAGGCTCGAACGAGGAACAAGGCGGCGATCCCGCTCACCACCGAGGCAACGGAGCCACACAGTGTCGATAACCCGACCCGAACATCTGCCCGAGCACACGACCGTGGAGGAGGAGCACGTGCACGCACCGACCGAACCCCGGCCGACCCGCACCGAGACCGATTCCCTCGGCACTGTCGAAGTGCCTGCCGACGCCTACTGGGGCGTGCACACCATGCGAGCGCTCGAGAACTTCCCCATCTCGAAGCGCCCGATCTCGGTCTACCCCGACCTCGTCGTCGCGCTCGCTTGCGTGAAACAGGCCGCCGCGCGCGCGAACCGCGATGTCGGCGTGCTGACGGCCCAGAAGGCTGCGTGGATCGACGAGGCCTGTCGGCGCATCATCGACGGCGAGCACCACGACCAGTTCGTCGTCGGCGTGATCCAGGGCGGTGCCGGCACCTCGACGAACATGAATGCGAACGAGGTCATCGCCAATCTCGGGCTCGAGATCGCGGGATACCCCAAGGGCCGCTACGACATCCTGCACCCGATCGACGACGTGAACCGCAGCCAGTCGACGAACGACACGTACCCGACGGCACTGAAGATCTCGCTCGCCTTCTCGCTGAAGACCCTGCTCACCGAGCTCGAACTGCTCCGCAAGTCATTTCTCCGCAAGGGCGAGGAGTTCCACGAGGTCCTGAAGGTCGGCCGCACGCAGTTGCAGGACGCCGTGCCGATGACCCTCGGGCAGGAGTTCCACGGGTTCGCCACGACGCTCGGCGAAGACCACGCCCGGCTCACCGAGACCATCTGGCTCCTCTCCGAGATCAACCTCGGCGCCACCGCGATCGGCACGGGCATCACCGCGGATCCCGGGTACGCCGCCGCGGCGGTGCGCCACCTCATCGAGATCACCGGGCTCAGTCTCGAGTCGGCCCCCGACCTCATCGAGTCCACGAGTGATGCCGGCGCGTTCATGTCGTTCTCGGGCTCCCTGAAGCGCAGTGCGATCAAGCTCTCGAAGATCTGCAATGACCTGCGCCTGCTCTCGTCCGGGCCGCAGGCCGGCTTCGGCGAGATCAACCTGCCGCCGCGGCAGGCCGGATCGAGCATCATGCCGGGCAAGGTGAACCCCGTCATCCCCGAAGCGGTCAGCCAGGTCGCGTACGCGATCGCCGGCGCGGATGTCACGGTGACGATGGCCGCCGAGGCCGGACAGTTGCAGCTCAACGCCTTCGAGCCGGTGATCGCGCACTCGCTCCTGCAGTCGATCACGTGGATGCGGCAGGCCTGCTGGACCCTCCGCGTGAACTGCGTCGACGGCATCACCGCGAACGTCGAACGGCTCGAGTCGATGGTGGCGTCGAGCGTCGGCGTGATCACCGCGCTCATCCCGTTCATCGGGTACGCCCCGGCGGCGGCGATCGCGAAGGTGGCACTCGCGACCGGCCGGCCCGTGGCCGACCTGGTCGAAGAGGCCGGGCTGATGACCCGCGCCGAGGTGCTACGGCACCTCGCGCCGTCGCGCCTGTCGGGCATCCGCCCGATGACGACGGCGATCCCGGTCATCGACCTGCATGGCGAACCCTCGGAGTGACCGCGGGCGACACGACGATCAGATCACGCGGCAGTGCGTGGTGAGAGAGCCGATTCCCTCGATCGTGACCGTGACCGTCGAGCCGTCGCGGAGGAAGACCTGGGGATTGCGGGAGTACCCGGCGCCGCCCGGGCTCCCGGTCGAGATCAGGGTGCCGGCCGGGATCGTGGCCGAGCGCGAGAGGTAGGAGATGATCTCGGCGACGCCGCGGACCATCTCGCTGGTCGAGGCGTCTTGGAGGATGCGTCCGTCGAGGTTCGTGGTGAGCCAGAGGTCCTGCGGGTCGGCGACCTCGTCGGCCGTGATGACGACCGGACCGGTGGGGGTGAAGCCGTCGAACGACTTGCAGCGCGACCACTGGGCTTCGCTGAACTGGAGGTCACGGGCCGTGATGTCGTTGACGACCGTGTACCCCCAGACATAGTCGAGAGCGTCGCGCACGTGCACGCCGCGCGCGGGCCGGCCGATGATGACGCCGAGCTCGGCCTCGTAGTCGACCTGCTTCGAGAGGTCTTCGGGCCACGTGGTCGTGCCGCCGTGACCGGCCAGTGAGTTCGGCCAGAGCGAGAAGATCGTCATTGCGGTCTCGGAGCGGAGCTTCAGTTCAGACGCGTGGGCGGCGTAGTTCGCGCCGATCGCGATGACCTGAGCCGGACGGAGCACCGCCGATGAGTGGCGGAGCTCGGACATCTGGGTGATCGCCGCGCCGGCGGCGAGACCGGCATCGATCGCGTCACGAACTTCGGCCAGCCCTAGGGGTCCGCGTTCGATGAGGTCCTGCAGGTCACGGGGCGCGCGATCCATGATCTCGTCGAGGAAGATCGCTGCCTCGGCGACCACCGCCGCGAGTCGAGGGGTTGTCTGGCCTTCGACTCTCAGGTGGGCGAATCTCACCTGTCTAGGCTATCGGGCACGTTTCGAGCCGAAGCTGTGTGGCGCATACAACGAACCGCCCCGGATGCGCCGCGGCGTCGACAAGGCGGCACGGCCGCCCAGCCCTCAGCGCACGCCTCGGCACTACGTCGCCGCGTCTGCCCCGATGTCAGCGGGCCGCCGGGCGCAGCCGGAGCTCCTGCATGCCGCCGTCGACGGCGAGGGCGACCCCGGTCGTCGAGCCGGCGGCGGGACCCGCGAGGTACGCGACGGCGTCGGCCACCTCATCGGCCGACACGAGGCGGCCGTGCGGTTGGCGCGCCTCGAGGGCGGCGCGCTCGGCCGCAGGGTCGGGAGCGGAGTCGAGCAGCCGCCCGATCCACGGCGTATCAGCGGTGCCGGGATTCACGGCGTTCACTCGGATCCCCTCGCGAAGGTGATCGGCCGCCATCGCGCGGGTGAGTGCCGCCACGGCGCCCTTGCTCGCGCTGTACAGTGCCCGCTCGGGCAGGCCGGCAGTCGCCGCGATCGAGGAGGTGTTGACGATCGCCGCGGCGGGGGAGCGACGCAGGTGCGGCAGAGCGGCGCGGCTGACGCGTGCCATGCCGACGACGTTGATGTCGAGCACGCGATGCCATTCCGCATCGGAATTGGCCTCGACGGTGCCCTGCGCGCCGATGCCCGCATTGTTCACGAGGATGTCGATGCGGCCGAGCTCGGCGGCGACTCGATCGACGCCGACGTGCACGCTCGCGTCGTCGGCGACGTCGACCGCGATGGCGAGGTCGGCGTGCGTCGCGGCATCCGGCTGCAGATCGAAGACGGCGACGCGCGCGCCGCCGTCTTGGAGGCGCTTCGCGATCGCGGCGCCGATTCCGGATGCCCCGCCGGTGACGATCGCGACGAGGCCGGTGAAGTCCTGGTTCATGTTGGTCCTTCCGATCAGGCGGTGACGAAGTGCTGGCGCTGGCGGCCGAGGCCCTCGATCTGGAGTTCGACGACGTCGCCCGCGCTGAGATAGGGGAATCGACCCGAGAGGGCGACGCCCTCGGGGGTTCCGGTGAGTACGAGGTCGCCGGGCTCGAGTGCCAGCATCTGGCTGAGCTCCCAGACGATGCGGTCGATGCCGAAGATCAGGTCGCTCGTGCGCGAGTCCTGGCGCGGCTCGCCATTCACGAAGCTCGTGAGGCGCACGTCGTCGGCGTCGACCTCATCGGCTGTGACGAGCCAAGGGCCGGTCGGGCAGAAGCCCGGTGCGCTCTTGCCCTTGCTCCACTGGCCGCCGGAGACCGCGAGTTGCCAGTCCCGCTCCGAGAGGTCATTCGCGATGACGTACCCGGCGATGTGGGCACGGGCCGCGGCGTGGGAGTCGAGGTAGCTCGCCCGCCGCCCGATGACGACGCCGAGTTCGACTTCCCAGTCGGTCTTCGAGCTGCCGCGCGGGATCGCGACGTCGTCGTACGGCCCGGCCACGGTGTTCGGCGACTTCATGAACATCACGAGGTGCTCGGGCGGTGCCGAGCCCGACTCGGCGGCGTGCGCGGCGTAGTTCATGCCGATGCAGTACACGGCGGACGGGCGCGCGATGGGCGCGCCGACGCGGAGCGACGCGGCATCGGCGACCTCGTCGAGCGTTCCGGCTGCGAGCGCGGCACGGGCGCGGTCGATGCCGCCTGAAGCGAGGAACTCTCCGTCGACGTCGTTCGCGACGGGCCGCAGGTCGTACACGCGATCGCCGTCGAGGACTACGGGGATCTCGGCGCCGACGGTACCGAGGCGGGCGAATCTCATGCTGGTCCTCTCCAGTGGGATGGGGCCGAACATCTGAACTCTACGGGGCTCAGTTCGGCGATCTTCGATGATTGTTGCACATCCGGGGGAGTTGACAGCGGAGACATCCGATGTTTATGCTCGGCCTCGCCACGAAAGGATGCCATGAGCACGATCGTCAGTGTTGACACCCGGGACATCCGCTTCCCGACCTCCCTCCAGCTCGACGGGTCGGACGCGATGAACCCAGACCCCGACTACTCGGCGGCCTACGTCGTGGTGCGTACCGACGCCCCCGACGGGCTCGAGGGCCACGCGTTCGTCTTCACCATCGGGCGGGGCAACGACGTGCAGGTCGCCGCCCTCGAGTCGCTCCGCGGCCACCTGCTCGGCCAGGACGTCGAGGCGCTCCTCGCGGACATGGGCGCCGCGTCGCGACGACTTGTGCACGACTCGCAGCTGCGCTGGCTCGGCCCCGAGAAGGGCGTCATGCACATGGCGATCGGTGCGGTCGTCAACGCGCTGTGGGACCTGCGTGCCAAGCGCGCCGGGCTCCCGCTGTGGCAGCACCTGGCGGGGCTCAGCCCCGAGGAGCTCGTGTCGCTCGTCGACTTCCGCTACCTGAGCGATGCCATCACGCCCGACGAGGCGCTCGCGATCCTCCGTGCCGCCGAACCCGGTCGCGTCGAGCGCACCGCCCGGCTCCTCGAGGTCGGGTACCCCGCGTACACGACGACGCCCGGCTGGCTCGGCTACTCCGACGAGAAGCTCGAGCGGCTCTGCCGCGAGGCCGTGGCCGACGGATTCCCGCAGATCAAGCTCAAGGTCGGGGCCGACCTCGACGACGACCGCCGCCGGCTCGGCATCGCACGTCGGGCGGTCGGACCCGGCTTCCCGATCGCCATCGACGCGAACCAGCGCTGGGACGTGGCGGACGCCATCGCGTGGGTGAACGCGCTCGCCGAGTTCGAGCCCGCGTGGATCGAGGAGCCGACCAGCCCCGACGACATCCTCGGGCACGCCGCCATCGCGCGCGGCGTCGCCCCGGTTCGCGTCGCGACCGGTGAGCACGTGCAGAACCGCATCGTGTTCAAGCAGCTGCTCCAGGCCGGCGGCATGGACGTCATGCAGATCGACGCCACCCGGGTCGGCGGCGTCAACGAGAACATCGCCAACCTGCTGCTCGCCGCGAAGTTCGGCGTGCCCGTGTGCCCGCACGCCGGCGGCGTCGGCCTGTGCGAGGCGGTGCAGCACCTCTCGATGTTCGACTACGTCGCCGTGTCGGGCACGATGGACGGGCGCATGATCGAATACGTCGACCACCTCCACGAGCACTTCGCGACGCCCACGGTCGTCGCGCGCGGCCGCTACCTCATCCCGACCGCCCCAGGCGCCGGCACCGAGATGCTCGCCGATTCCGTCGACGCCTACACGTGGCGCGGCGCCCACGCCGGAGCGACCGCGTGAACGCCGCTCCCGCCGCCGCCGTGACGAGCGCCGAGCGGCTCGGGCCGGTCGGGTTCGGCGCGGCGCCCATCGGCAACCTCTATCGCCCGGTCTCCGACGCCGCGGCGCGCGCGGCGCTCGAGGCGGCGTGGGAGGGTGGCATCCGCTACTACGACACCGCGCCGCACTACGGACTCGGCCTCTCCGAGCGACGGGTCGGCGCCTTCCTGGCGGAGCAGCCCCGTGCGGAGTTCGTCGTCTCCACGAAGGTGGGGCGGGTGCTCGAGCCGAATCCCGGCTTCGCCGGCGGCGACGACCTGGCCGACGGCTACGCGGTGCCGAACGAGCTCGTGCGTCGCTTCGACCCGAGCGAGGCCGGCGTGCGCCGCAGCATCGAGGACTCGCTCGAGCGGCTGGGACTCGACCGCATCGACATCGCCTACCTGCACGACCCCGATGTCTACGACCTCGACTACGGGCTCGCCGAGGGCCTGCCCGCACTCGCCCGACTCCGCGACGAGGGCGTCGTCGGGGCGATCGGCATCGGCACGAACGACGCGGATGCCGCGGCGCGCGCCGTGCGCGAGGGCGACCTCGACCTCGTGATGATCGCGGGGCGCTACACGCTGCTCGAACAGCCGGCGCTTGACGACCTGCTGCCGCTGTGCGAGGCGCGCGGCGTCGGAGTGGTCGCCGCGGCACCCTACAACTCGGGCCTCCTCGCGACCGACGAGCCCGGAGCGGGCGCGCACTACGACTACGGCGACGTGCCCGACGACGTCCTGCGCCGCGCCCGCGAGCTCGCGGAGGCGTGCCGTCGGCACGGGGTGTCCCTCCCTGTGGCGGCCATCCGGTACCCGCTGCGCCACCCGGCCGTTCGCACCGTCGTGGTGGGCTCGGCGCGGGCGACGTCGGTGCGCGAGAACCTCGAGCGCGCCGCCACGAACGTGCCCGAGCCCGTCTGGGCGGCGCTGCGCGACGAGGGGCTGATCCCGTGAACGCACGCGTGATCGACGCCCACCTGCACCTCTGGGATCGCTCGAGGGGCGGATACGCCTGGATCACGCCCGAGCTCGGGCCGCTCGACCGCGACTTCGGTCCCGACGAGGCGTCGGCCGAGCTCCGGGCCGCCGGCGTGGACGCGGCGATCCTCGTGCAGGCCGACGACTCCGCGAGCGACACGCGCTTCATGCTCGACGTCGCGCACCGCCACGACTGGGTGGCGGGCGTGGTGGGCTGGGTGCCGCTCGACGACACGCGGGCGGCGGCCGCCGCGCTCGACGAGCTCGACGCCGAGCCGCTGCTCCGGGGCATCCGTCACCTCGTGCACGACGACCCGCGCGACGAGTTCCTCGACCTGCCCGCCGTGCGCGCATCGCTGACCGCGGTGGCCGCCCACGGGCTCGCCTTCGACGTGCCCGACGCGTGGCCGCGACACCTGGCCGGCGCGGCACGCGTGGCCCGCGCGGTGCCCGAGCTCACGGTCGTCATCGACCACCTGGCGAAGCCGCCGGTCGGCGCCGACGCGTTCGCCGCGTGGGAGGCGGAGCTGCGGCGCGTGGCCGCACTGCCGAACACGATGGCGAAGTTCTCGGGGCTGCACCTGCCGGGCGTGCCGTTCACCGTCGACACGGTGGGGGCCCTCCTCGACGTGGCCCTCGACGCGTTCGGCGCCGAGCGCCTGATGTACGGCGGCGACTGGCCGATGTCGATGCCGCACGGCGGCTACCGTCCGACGTGGCGCGTCATGCGCGACTGCCTCGACCGGGTGTCGCCGAGCGAGCGCGCCGGCATCCTCGGCGGCAACGCCGAACGCGTCTATCTCGATCAAGACGTCCGACGGTTCACCCCGAAATCATCGATCGTGCACGATTCCACCCATGAAACCGCCTGAAACATCCGATGAGTAGTACACTCGACCCGTCCATCTCATGGAAGAGAGGCACCAGGTGCTGAGCGGCATCCATCCGATCCTCGTCGGCGACCTGCTCGCCGCGCTCGATCGACTCGGGCACGGCGACGAGCTCGTCGTCGCCGACGCGAACTTCCCGGCCTACCGCGTCGGGGCGACGGTCGTCGAGACTCCCGGACTGCCGTCGCCCGCGGTCGTCGAGGCGATCCGCACCGTCATCCCGCTCGACGAGTACGAGGCCGAGTCCGTGCTGCTCATGCGGGCCGAGGGCGACGAACGACCGACGGTGCAGCACGAGCTCGTCGCTGCGGCGGCGGCGCCCGACGAGCGCGTCGCCGAGCTCGAGCGCTTCGCCTTCTACGAGCGGGCACGGGCGGCACGGCTGGTCGTGCGCACGGGCGAACCGCGGCCGTACGGCAACCTCATCCTCCGCAAGGGCGTCGTCCGCGACGCCGGCCCGCTGCGAGCGGCCCGATGAACGCCGCGGCATCCGCCCCGCTCCTCGAGCTCGAGGGCGTGAGCAAGGGGTTCCCCGGCGTGCAGGCGCTCGACGACGTGCGCCTCGAGCTGCGCCTCGGCGAGGTGCTCGCGCTCGTCGGCGAGAACGGCGCAGGCAAGTCGACGCTCATGAAGCTGCTGGCCGGCATCTACACGCCCGACGCCGGTGTGTTCCGCATGAACGGGCACGAGCTCGTGCTCGACGGCCCGCGGCACGCCCAGGAGCAGGGCATCAGCATCATCCACCAGGAGTTCAACCTGATGCCCGACCTCACCGTCGCGCAGAACATCTTCATCGGCCGCGAGGAGCGCGGCGCGGGCATCTTCCTCGACGACCGCGCGCTGAATCGGCGCGCGCAGGAGCTGTTCGACCGGCTCGGCCTCGCGCTCGACCCGGCGGAGCCCGTCGAGCGGCTCACGGTCGCCCGCCAGCAGATGGTCGAGATCGCCAAGGCGCTGTCGTTCGACGCGAAGATCCTCATCATGGACGAGCCGACCGCCGCGCTCAACGACGCCGAGGTCGACGTGCTCTTCGAGCTCATCCGCCGCTTCCGGTCGCCCGAGACGGGCGTCATCTACATCTCGCACCGCATGGAGGAGCTGTCGCGCATCTCCGACCGCATCACGGTGCTGCGCGACGGCCGCTACATCGACACGCTCGTGACCGCCGACACCGACCAGCGCGAGGTCATCTCCCTGATGGTCGGCCGCGAGCTGCGCGGCGAGCAACGTCCAACGGCTGTGCCCGCCGACCGCGAGGCGGTGCTCTCGGTGCAGGGCCTCTCGACGCGGCGCCTGCTGCGCGATGTGAGCTTCGACGTGCGTTCCGGCGAGATCCTCGGCTTCGCGGGGCTGATGGGCGCCGGACGCACCGAGGTGGCCCGCGCGATCGTGGGCGCCGACCGCCGCGAGTCGGGCGTGATCACGGTGCGCGGCCGCGAGGTGCAGATCCAGAACCCCGCGGATGCCGCGCGCCTCGGGATCGGCTACCTCTCCGAGGACCGCAAGCAGCTCGGCGTCCTCCTCGAGCGCAGCGTGCGCGAGAACATCGTGCTCGCCTCCCTCCGCGACTACCTCGGCGCGCTCGGCTTCGTGCGCGACGCGCGGATCGAGGCGACCGGGCGCGAGTACGTGCGCAAGCTCCGCATCAAGACGCCGTCGACCGCGCAGCTCGTGCGGAACCTCTCGGGCGGCAACCAGCAGAAGGTCGTCATCGCCAAGTGGCTCGCGAAGGACTGCGACGTGCTGATCTTCGACGAGCCGACTCGCGGCATCGACGTCGGAGCCAAGGAGGAGATCTACGGGCTGCTGCGCGAGCTGGCCGACCAGGGCAAGGCGATCGTCATGATCTCGTCCGAGCTGCCAGAGGTGCTCCGCCTCGCGAACCGCATCGCGGTGATGGCCGAGGGGCGGCTCACCGCCGTGCTCGACAACGCCGACGCCACCCAGGAGAACGTCATGGACTACGCCACCCGCTTCAGCGCCGAAGGGACGATCGCACGATGAGCCCGACCACCACCCCACAGAGGTCCGCCGAGACCCCGTCGACGTCCGCCGCCCGCCGCCGTCGACGAGGGCACGCCGCGGTTCGCGCGGCTGCGCGGCTCGCTGCAGCAGTTCCTCGCCGCGGCGAGCCTCATCGTGATCGTCGTGTTCTTCTCGTTCGCGAGCTCGCACTTCTTCACGGCCAACAACCTCGTCTCGATCCTGACCGCGGCGACCGTCACGGGCATCCTCGCGCTCGGCACGACCTTCGTGATCATCACCGGCGGCATCGACCTGTCCATCGGCACCGGCATGGTGCTGTGCGGCGTGATGGCGGGCGTCTTCCTCACCTACTGGGGCTGGCCGCTCTGGGCGGGAATCCTCGCCACGATCCTGTTCGGCGGGCTGATCGGGCTCGTGAACGGCGTCAACGTGTCCGTGCTCGGCATCCCGCCGTTCATCGCGACCCTCGGCATGATGCTCATCGCCGCCGGGCTCGCCCTCGTCATCTCGGGCACCAAGCCCATCTACTTCAACGACACCCCCGAGTTCCAGTCGATCATGAACCTCTCGATCATCCCCGGCATCCGCTTCCCGCTGGGCGTCGCCATCTTCATCGTGATGATCGTGATCGCCTCGCTGCTGCTGTCGAAGACGATCGTGGGCCGCTACACGTTCTCGATCGGCTCGAACGAGGCGGCGACCGCACTGTCGGGGGTGAACGTGCGGCGGTGGAAGATCATCGTCTACACGATGGCCGGCCTCTTCGTCGGGCTGGCGGGCGTGCTCTCGGCGTCCCGGCTGTCGTCGGCGCAGCCGACGGGCGGCCTGGGCCTCGAGCTCGAGGCGATCGCCGCCGTCGTCATCGGCGGCACGTCGCTGCAGGGCGGCAAGGGCTCCATCATCGGCACCGTCATCGGCGCCCTCATCATGGCCGTGCTCACGAACGGCCTGCGCATCACCTCGGTCCCGCAGGAGTGGCAGTCGGTCGCGGTCGGCATCGTCATCCTCGTCGCCGTCTACCTCGACATGCTCCGCCGTCGACGGGCCGCCTGAGACCTCCGGGATTCCTCCCGGCGCACGCACCACCCAACCCGAAACACCCCAGTACCAGCACACACAGCACCACCACAGCACCACCCCCACTGCAAGACAGACACAAAGGAGTGACCATGTTCAAGAAGCGTTCGATCGGCGCCGTCGTCGGTTTGGCGGCCGCCGCACTCGTGCTCGCGGGTTGCGCGAGCGACGGGGGCGGCTCCGCCGACGCCGCCGGAGGCGAGACCCCGTACATCGCGCTCGTCTCGAAGGGATTCCAGCACCAGTTCTGGCAGGCCGTGAAGGCGGGCGCCGAGCAGGCGGCCGAGGAGTACGGCGTCGAGATCACGTTCGAGGGCCCCGACACCGAGGCCGACGTCGACCAGCAGATCCAGATGCTGCAGACGGCGCTCGACAAGAGCCCCGCGGCCGTGGGCTTCGCCGCGCTCGACAGCCAGGCCGCCGGTCCGCTGCTGCAGCAGGCGGAGGACGCCGGCATCCCGGTCATCGCGTTCGACTCGGGCGTCGAGAGCGACATCCCGCTCACGACCGCGGCGACCGACAACCTCGCGGCAGCGGCCGAGGCGGCGAAGCACATGGCGGAGGCCGTCGGGCACGAGGGCAAGGTCGCCCTCGTCGTGCACGACCAGACCTCGGTCACCGGCCAGCAGCGCCGCGACGGCTTCGTCGACTACCTGGAGGAGAACGAGCCGAACATCGAGATCGTCGACATCCAGTACGGCGGCGGCGACCAGGCGAAGTCGGCCGACCTCGCCAAGGCCATCCTCGCGGCGAACCCCGACCTCAAGGGCATCTACGGCTCGAACGAGGGCTCGGCGATCGGCGTGGTGCAGGCCGTGAAGGAGCTCGGGATCGACCCGTCGCAGCTCGTCGTGGTCGGCTTCGACTCCGGCAAGGCGCAGATGGACGCGATCCGCGACGGCCTGATGACCGGAGCCATCACGCAGAACCCGGTCGGCATCGGCTACGAGACGGTGAAGGCGGCCGTCGAGGCGATCGACGGCAAGGAACTGCCGAAGACGATCGACACCGGCTACTACTGGTACGACGCGTCGAACATCGACGACGACGAGATCCAAGCCGTCCTCTACGAGTGAGCGAGCGAGGCGGGGTGTCCGAGACATCCCGCCTCTTCCATTCCCGAGGGGACTTCCTCCCCTGACCTCGTGATCTCGCGCAGCGGCCCGGATGCTCCGCCGTCGTGATGCACCAATCCATCGCACCCTGCGGTGAGGCATCCACTCAGTTGGGAACGTCACCCGGCGCGCTTCAGCGGGCCCGATCAATGGAGAGAGAACTGTGCCAACGTCCAAGCGACTGCATACGGATGGGTCCGCCGCGCCCGGCGCGAGACGGCGAGCAAGGGGGTGGATCTCCGGCTCGCTCGTCCTCGTACTGACCGCGGGTGGCGTCGTCGCACTGAGCACGCCGGTCGCGGCCGCAGAGGAACCGGCGGCCTTCGGCGAGCAGCCGGCACTGAAGGCCTGGTATTCCGCACCCGCGGGTCCCGCCAACGACAAGGCCGGGGCCTGGGAGAAGGAGAGCATCCCGCTCGGGAACGGCTTCCTCGGCGCGAGCATCCTGGGTGGCGTCGACAGCGACGAGATCATCATCAACGATCACACCTACTGGACCGGCGGGCCCGGGCAGAACCCCGCCTACGACGGCGGATTCAGTTCCAAGACCTCTGCGGAGAACGCCGCGAACGTCAAGAAGGCTCAGGAGCTGTTGCAGGCCGCCTGGGACGAGACGTCGCCCGCGAGAGTCGACGAGGCGGGCAACATCACGCCGGCGACGACGCCGAGCTCGGCGAAGATGAACGAGATCACGAACACCGTGAACCAGCTCGTCGGCAGCAAGCAGAACTTCGGCAGCTATCGGCAGATCAGCTCGATCCTCATGAGCGCCGACCCGATCGTCGCGCTGACCGGGTACTCGGCGAACTACACGAACCCCAACAACGCCAACGAGGGCACCGGCGCGCTGTTCGACGGCGCCACGAACAGCAAGATGTTCGCCGACAAGTTCGGCCGACCGACCGCGGAGCGGCCGTATCAGGTGCAGTGGACGTACTCGAGCCCGTTCGCGGCATCCGGGTACCGCCTCGCAACCGGCAACGACAGCCCGCCGCGCGACTTCCAGAGCTGGAACCTCTACGCGCGCGCCGACGGCGGCGACTGGGTGCTCGTCGACACGGTCGCCACGGCGGCGTTCGGCGCCGGCCGGCAGGCCTATAAGTCGTTCGACCTCGACGTGCCCGGCTCGTACGACGAGTACCGCATGGACGTGACCGCGACCGCGGGCGGGGCCGACCCGCAGATGTCCGAGATCGAGGTCACGGCCGCGGCCTCCGGCGCCCCGGAGTTCGTCGGCTCGACCGCGAGCAGCGAGCATCCCAGCAATGCGCAGGAGCGCTCGCCGGCCCTGTTCGACGGCGACACCGGCACGAAGATGTACGCCGATGCGGCCGGGCAGATCACCGAGGCCAACCCGTACACGGTCGAGTGGTCGTACACGAAGCCGTTCGAGGTGGCGACCTATCGCCTGGCCACGGGCAACGACGTACCGGGACGAGACTTCAAGACCTGGCAGCTCTACGCGAAGTCGAGCACGGGCGAGTGGACGCTGATCGACACCGTCGCCGACGCGGCGTTCGGCGACGCACGCAAGGCGTACAAGCAGTTCGACGTCGACGTGCCCGGCACCTACGACTCGTTCAAGATGACGGTCACGGCCCTGTCGCAGCTCAGCCAGAAGCCGCAGATGTCCGAGATCGAGATGCCGATCCCGACCTCCGAGGAGCCCGAGGAGCCGGTCAGCGACTACCGGCGCGAGCTCGACCTCGACGGCAGCAAGGCCTCCGTCTCGTACACGCGCGAGGGCGTCGACTTCACCCGCGAGTACTTCGTCTCGAACCCCGACGACATCATGGCGATCCGCCTCAGCGCCTCCGAGGCCGGGAAGATCACCCAGTCCTTCTCGCTCAAGCCCATCGACCCGCAGTCGATCGTGGTCGACGGCGACACCGTGACCGCCACCGGCTGGGTCAACGGGCACACCCAGGGCGCTGACGATGTGAACGCGTTCAACGACGCCCTGCACTACGCCCAACAGCTCAAGGTCATCCCGGTGGGCGAGAACGCCGAGCTGATCGCGAACGACAGCGCCATCACCGTCACGAACGCTGACTCGGTGGTGCTGCTCACGACGACCGACACGAACTACCAGGAGGACATCACCGCCGACGAGCCGTACCCGGGCGAGGACCCGCTGAACAACTACTTCGACGGGCGCGACCCGCTCATCGACGTCGAACAGCGCATCGACGCGGCATCCGAGCACACCTTCGACGAGCTGTACGCGACGCACCTGGCCGACTACAAGGAGCTCTACGACCGGGTCAGGCTGAACCTCGGCAACGTGGCACCCGTCACCGCGAAGACGACGCCGCAGCTGCTGGCCGGCTATCGCGACGGCACGAACACCGCCGACGAGAACCTGTACCTCGAGACGCTGTACTACCAGTTCGGCCGGTACCTGCTCATCTCGTCGTCCCGTGAGGGGTCGCTCCCGGCGAACCTGCAGGGCATCTGGGCGTACGGCACGAACCCGCCGTGGGCCGCCGACTATCACGCGAACATCAACCTGCAGATGAACTACTGGCTCGCGGAGCAGACGAACCTCTCCGAGCTCACCGAGCCGCTGATCAGCTACATCGACGCCCTGGTGCCGCGTGGCGCCGAGGGTGCCGAGCGGGTCTTCGGCGAGGGCACTCGCGGCTGGACCACGTGGCACGAGAACAACATCTGGGGCAACACCGCTCCGGCGGTCTCGGGTGCGTTCTTCAGCCCTGAGGACGGCGCCTGGCTCGCCCAGCACGTGTGGGAGCACTACCAGTACACGCAGGACGTCGACTTCCTCGCGGAGCACTACGACATGCTCCGCGATGCTGCGCTGTTCTGGGTCGACACCCTCGTGCTCGACACGAAGAGCAACAAGCTCGTCGTGAGCCCGTCGTACTCCCCGGAGCACGGCCCGTACTCGTTGGGCGCCACCGAGCCGCAGTCGGTCGTCAGCGGTCTCTTCGAGGACGTGGTCGAGGCGCACGACGTGCTCGGCGACCGTCTCGACGCGACCGACGAGACGAACGGCCTCGAGGGTCGCTCCGCGGAGGACGCGTACCTCGACGAGATCGCGACGGCCAAGGCCGGCATGCTCGGGCTGCAGATCGCACCGAAGGGCACCTACACCCAGGGCGGCCGCACCTACCAGGGCGGGCAGCTGCAGGAGTGGCAGAACCCGATCGCCATCGACTTCACCGGCGACGGGAGCCACCGCCACACCAACCACCTCTACGCCCTGCACCCGGGCGACCAGGTCGTGGCCGGCCGCAGCGCTGAAGAGGATGCCCTCGTCGACGCGATGAAGGTGACGCTCAACACGCGCGGCGACTCCTCGACGGGCTGGTCGATGGCCTGGAAGCTCAACTTCTGGGCTCGGGTCCGCGACGGCGACCGTGCGCACACCCTGTACGGCAACCTCCTCAAGCAGGGCACGTACGACAACCTGTGGGATGCGCACCCGCCGTTCCAGATCGACGGGAACTTCGGCGGCACGGCCGGCGCGACCGAGATGCTCCTGCAGTCCCAGGGCGACGCGATCGAGCTGCTGCCGGCGATGCCGGAGGTCTGGGGCACCGGCTCGGTGACCGGACTCCGGGCCCGCGGCGACATCGGCGTGGACCTCGCATGGGCCGGCGGCGACCTGACCGAGGCCGTTCTGACCCCGGACGTCTCGCAGACCGTCACCGTCAAGAGCCCCGACATCGCTCACATGAAAGTGACGGACTCGAACGGTGACGAGGTCCGGTTCGAGGCGGTGGCGAACTACGACGGCGAACTCGACGGGAACTCCATCCGGTTCGACGCAGAAGCTGGTGAAGCCTACCGGATCTCCGAAGCCGACAGTTTCTCGACGGTCTACTGGCTCATCGATCGCGCCGAGCAAGAGGGCGTCCTCACTGACGAAGCCGCGGAGGAAGTGCGTGAGCACATCGTGGTGGCGGAGCACCTCGCCGATTCTCCCGCGTCGCGCAAGGCGGTCACCGTGCAGCTCGGCAACGCGGCACGGAAGGGCAAGGCGAGCGCGGACCTGGTGGACGCAATCAACGCCCTAGCGGCCACATTCCGCTGATCCGAGAGACAGCGTGTGCCCGGCGACAAGGTCGCCGGGCACACGCTGTGTGTTCGGACACGTCCGGCGGTGCGTCGAAGCTCAGAGGGCGGAGCGCAGCCACTGCTCGACGCCGCTCACGTGCACGACGGTGAGCGCGGAGGCGAGGTCGGCGTCGCCGGCGGCGAGCGCGTCGAGGATCGCGTGGTGCTCCTGCAGGGTGCGGTCAACCGCGTTCTCCTGCGTGATGCCGCGCCAGATGCGCGCCCGCACGGTGTGGCCCGAGAGCGAGTCGATGAGGCTCGCGAGGTAGGTGTTGCCGGTGGCCTCGGCGATGCCCCGGTGGAACTCGAGGTCGTGCGCGACCAGGTCTTCCACTCCTGCTGCGTGGTCGACGCTCTCGACCACCTCGCGAAGACCGGCGATCGCCTCGTCGTCGGCGTTCCGCGCGGCGAGCGCCGACGCGGCGGGCTCGAGGATGCGGCGCACGGCGAAGATCTCGAGCACCGACTGGTCGTCGTGGAGGTCGACGACGAACGACATGGCCTCGAGCAGCAGGCGCGGCTCGAGGCTCGTGACGTAGGTGCCGTCGCCGCGGCGCACGTCGAGCACGCGGATGACCTCGAGCGCCTTGACCGCTTCGCGCAGCGACGAGCGGGAGAGCCCGAGCCGCTCGCTCAGCTCCTTCTCGGGCGGCAGCCGGTCGCCAGGCGCGAGCTCGCCCGCGAGGATCATCTCTTTGATGCGCAGGATCGCTTCGTCGGTGACCGCCATGCTCGCATGGTAGCGCGAGGCTCGCGAGACATCAGATCTTTGCGCCCGCGGCGCGCCAGAGGTGCATCGACGCGTAACTGCGCCACGGCGCCCATCGCATACCCAGGGAGCCGAGCGCCGCTGCAGACGCGGGAAGGCCGAGCCGTTCGGCGCCGGCCCGCAGCGCGAGGTCGCCGGTGAGCAGGACATCGGGTGCACGAGTCACGCGCATCGCGACATAGCCCGCCGTCCAGGGACCGATGCCGGGAACCGCGAGGAGATCTGCGTGGAGATCGTGGCGCTCGCATTCGGCCGCGACGACGAGCGAGCCCGAGTCGAGGCGCCGCGCGACATCGAGGATCGTGCGTACTCTCGCCGCCGGCCCGCGCAGCACCTGATCGCCATGCTCGGCGATCGCCCCGGCGGTCGGGAACAGCACGCTCGGCCCGTCGCCAGTGCCGCGGACGCGCTCGCCGAGTTCGGCCGCGAGCCGGGCGAGCGTGGTGCGCGCGGCTTTGACCGAGACCTGCTGACCGACGAGCGCGCGGAAGACGAGCTCGTGCGGGTCGAGGCATCCGGGCACCCGGATGCCGGGGGTTTCGGCGACGGATGCCTCGAGCGCCGGATCTGCGGCGAGCGCGGCATCGATCGCCACCGCGTCGGCGTCGAGGTCGAAGAGTCGCCGCACGCGGGCGACGAGGGGCGGCAGGTCGGCGAGGGTCGCGAGCCGCGCGTCGACCTCGATGGACGGCGCCACGTCGTCGGTGCTCGCGGTCAACGTCACGAGCGCCGGGCCGCCCGGGAGGCGCAGGGTGCGCCGGTATCGATCGGCACTGGCCTCTTCGACGCCGTCGAGGGCGCGCGCGGCGAGCCAGGCGAAGACCCCGGTCGCGTCGAACGGGGGCCGTGCCGGGAGCCGGAGTCGGACGACTCCCGCCTCGGCAGCGCGCTCCGATTCCATCGATGGCGCGGCGGCAGACGGGTGTGCCGCGGCCGCCGGCATGGGCGCGGCACCGCGCTCGCCCTCGCGCCCCCGTTCACGCTCCCGCACGCGGGCCGCGTGACGAAGCTCGAGGGGGCTGCGCTCGTAGACGGCGCGGATCGTCTCGTTGAACTGGCGGATGCTGCCGAACCCCGAGGCGAACGCGACGTCGGCCGCGGGCAGCCTCGTCGAGGTGAGGAGCGCGCGGGCGGTCTGCGCGCGGTGCGCGCGGGCGAGTGCGAGGGGACCCGCGCCGAGCTCGGCGGTGAGCACCCTCGTGAGATGGCGCGGCGTGTAGCCGAGGCGCGACGCGAGGCCCGGCACCCCCTCGCGCTCCACCACGCCGTCGGCGATGAGACGCATCGCGCGTGCGGCGAGATCGTCGCGCAGGTCCCACTCCGGCGAGCCGGGCACCGCGTCGGGCAGGCACCGCTTGCAGGCGCGGAGACCGGCCTCGTGCGCGGCCGCGGCCGTGAGGTAGAAGCTCACGTTCGAGGCCTTCGGCGCGACTGCAGGACAGCTCGGCCGGCAGTAGATGCCCGTCGAGTGCACACCCGTGATGAATTGCCCGTCGAAGCGCGCATCGCGCGACTGCATCGCCCGGTAGCGTTCGGCGAACACGGGGTCGGCGAACACCGGGTCGGCGAACACCGGGTCGGCGAACACCGGGTCGGCGAGCTGGTCGGCCGGTCGTCGAAGTGTGCGCTGTGCCTCGGTCATGCACCCAGCCTCGCACGCGCCGCTGACATCGACTGGCGGAATTCGGACACGGCCTCCGAAGCTAGGGTGGAGGGATGCCGACTGATGCGCTCGCGTTGCTGCACGACGCCCTCGGGGCATCCGTCTCCACCGATCCAGCGACGCTCGAGGCGTCGCGGGAAGACCGTTCGGGCTGGCGGAGCGCGACCCCTCCGCTCGCGATCGTGCACGCGGCATCCGTCGCCGAGGTGCAGGCCGTGATGCGCATCGCGCACGAGACGGGAACCCCGGTCGTCCCGCGCGGCGCCGGCACGGGACTCGCGGGGGGCGCGATCGCGAGCCCTGGGGCGATCGTGCTCGATCTCTCGCGCATGGACCGCGTCATCGAGATCTCCGAGGCCGATGAACTCGCGGTCGTCGAGCCCGGGGTGCTGAACGGCGACCTCAACGACCGGCTCGCGCCGCTCGGCCTGTGGTTCGCGCCCGACCCCGCGAGCAGAGCGATCTCCTCCATCGGCGGCAACATCGCGACGAACGCGGGCGGGCTCCTCTGCGCGAAGTACGGGGTGACGCGAGAGGCGGTGCTCGGCCTCGCGGTCGTGCTCGCCGACGGCCGACTGCTGCGCACCGGTCACCGCACGGTGAAGGGGGTCACGGGCTACGACCTCACGGCCCTGCTCACCGGCTCGGAGGGCACGCTCGGCGTCATCGTCGAGGCAACGGTGCGGCTCCGGCCGATCACGCCTGGCGAGACCGTGACGGTGGCCGCGGCGTTCCCCGACGTCGAGACGGCGGCTGCGGCATCCGCTGCCGTCACCGCCGCGCGCATCCGCCCCGCGGTGCTCGAACTCATCGACGCCGCCGGACTCGCCCGGGTCGCCGCATTCCTCGGCGCTCCCGCGCTCGCGGGCACGCCGCTCGAGTCGATCGTGCCCGGCGAGACGTTCCTGCTCGCGCAGACCGACGCGGCAGGCGCCGCCGCAGAGGCTGCGGAGGTCGCGGCGATCTTCGCTGCGACCGGCGGCCGAGTGACGCTGTCGACGGATGCCGCAGCGGGCGAGCGCCTGCTCGACATCCGGCGGGCGATGCACCCCGCGCTCGCGGCATCGGGGCAGGTGCTCATCGAAGACGTCGCCGTGCCGCGCTCGCGCCTGCCCGAGATGTTCCGCGCGATCGAGGAGATCGGCCGCCGACACGGCATCGAGATCCCGACGCTCGCGCACGCCGGTGACGGCAACCTGCACCCGAACTTCGTGTTCACGGGCGACGAGGTGCCCGAGCTGGTCTGGGTCGCCGCCGACGAGATGTTCCGAGCCGCGGTCGCGCTCGGCGGCACGCTCACGGGGGAGCACGGCGTCGGCATCCTGAAGCGCCGCTGGCTCGCCGAGGAGCTCGGCGACGACTCGTTCGAGCTGCAGCGGGGCATCAAGGCGCTGTTCGACCCGACCGGCATCCTGAACCCGGGAGTGATGTTCGAGGCATCCGTCGGCGGCGCTCGGTAGGCTGCCCCGGTGACCTACGTCGCCCCCGACCCCGCGCCGAACCCGTCGCCCGGCGCCCCGCTGTGGACCGCACCCCCGCGGCGGCCCGGCCGCGGGTCGGGCTTCGCGATCGTCGGAATCATCGTCGCCGCTGCGGTCGGCGTGATCGTCATCGCCTACATCGCGCTCTCGCTCGGCGTGCCCGCCCTCATCACCGGCTCGCTCCTCGCGCTCGTGCCGCTCACGCTCGTGCTCCTCGCAGTGCGCTGGGTCGACCGGTGGGAGCCCGAACCGCGGTGGGCGCTCTGGTTCGCATTCCTCTGGGGCGCCGCAGTGTCGGTCGCGCTCGCGCTCGTCATCGACCTCGGCGTGCAACTCGCAATGGCCTACGCCGAGCCCGGTGGAACGCCCGACGAGGCGCTCCAGGCGATCGTGCAGGCTCCGATCGTCGAGGAACTCGCGAAGGGCTTGGGTGTCCTGCTCATCTACGCGTTCTCACGTTCGCACTTCGACGGGCCGATCGACGGGCTCGTCTACGCGGCGACCGTGGCGGCCGGGTTCGCATTCACCGAGAACGTGATCTACTTCGGGGTCGCGCTCGTCGAGGGCGGTTCGGGCGAGCTCGGCGCGACCTTCGTCGCGCGAGGCCTGTTCTCGCCGTTCGCGCATGTGCTGTTCACCGCGTGCACGGGCCTGCTCATCGGGGTCGGCGCCCGTCGCGGCGGAGGCGCGGGCGTCATCGGCTGGTTCCTCCTCGGGCTCGTCGGTGCCGTGTTCCTGCATGCCCTCTGGAACGGCTCGCTCGCCTTCGCCGACGACGCGATCGGCCTCTACTTCACCGTGCAGGTGCCGATCTTCCTCGCCGCGGTCCTCCTCACCGTCTTCCTCCGGCGACAGGAGGTGCGGGTCACGCGTCGCCGCCTCGGCGAGTACGGCGCCGCCGGCTGGTTCAGCCCGGCGGAGGTCGAGATGCTCGCGACCCCCGCCGGTCGGCGCCAGGCGCGAGCCTGGGCTCGGGCGCAGACCCCGCCGCGCACCGCGACGATGCGGAAACTCATCACGGATGCCACGCATCTCGCGTTCCTTCGGCAGCGCGTCGCGAACGGGCTCGGCGACTCCGCGTGCGATCACCGACGAACGCGCACTGCTGTCGGCGATCGCCGCCGATCGGGCCACCCTGCTGCGCTGAGCGTCGCTCGCGCGAGCCGTCTCCTGCACCGACCATCGACACGAGAAAACTCGCCGCCCAAGTGGTGTGGCACTGCCGACAGCGCTACGTGGGCGACGAGTCCTCGGATTCCAGACTGCAACGTGTTCGCAGTCAGCGCAAGCGGCCGGTGGACGGTTGTCCGCGTTTGACCACCTCGGCGGGTATCTGTTTGGCTGGACACATGACCGATATGAACACCAAGCCTGAGATCGACGCCCCCGACGGCCCCGCTCCCGCCGACCTCGTCATCGAAGATGTCGTCGTCGGCGACGGCCCCGAGGCCACGCCCGGCTCGACGGTCGACGTGCACTACCTCGGCGTCGAGTACGAGACCGGCGAGGAGTTCGATTCGTCGTGGAGCCGCGGCCAGTCGATCAACTTCCCGCTGCGCTCGCTCATCGCCGGCTGGCAGGAAGGCATCCCCGGCATGAAGGTCGGCGGCCGTCGAAAGCTCACCGTGCCGCCGAGCAAGGCCTACGGCCCCGCCGGCGGCGGGCACCGTCTCTCGGGGCAGACGCTCATCTTCGTGATCGACCTTCGCGGAGTCAGCTGAGCCGCGGCGACAGCTGCAGAGAGATCCGTTCGACAGGGAAGGCCGGTGGGCGAGTGCCCGCCGGCCTTCGTCGTGCGCGCAGGGCTGTCGCTCGCGCGCTCATCCTGGGAACGCGCCTCATCCTGGGGGGCGTGAACGCGGCGGGCGTCGTGCGCGGTCGTCGCGCGGAGCCCGCTCGGGTTCCGTCGTCTCCTGCACCCGGTCGACGAGCTCGCGCCACGGCCCGGTGAGCTGGCGCTCGGCGAGCGTCGCCTCGTGCGGCTCGCAGCGGATGCGGTAGACGAACCGGTCGGGCTCGGGCGGCACCGGCGGCGGCCTGCCCCACGGGATCTCCTCGATGAGGAGGTACCACTCGTCGCGGTCGGGCTGGTCGTCGACGCGGACCTCCCACGTCAGCCGGAGGCCGGCCAGGCCGCCGCTCCGCGACACGATGACGTCCATGCCCGCGATGCTACTCCCGCGGCACCTCGATGCCCACGGCGGACCAGCCGCCGGCGACCGCGCGCTCCTCGGCCGAGTCGCGCCCGTAGCGCTCGCGCGCGGCGCGCACGGTCTCGGCGGCGAACCGGTGGAAATCGGCGTCTGGCCGGAGCCGCCCCGACGTGAGCACGTCGTACCAGATGCGCCCGACGTGCTCCCACGCGAACCCGCCGAGCTCGACCGCCGCGAGCGCGAACGCGCGGTTCGGGATCCCCGAGTTCAGGTGCACCCCGCCGTTGTCTTCGGTCGTCTCGATGTACCGGTCGAAGTGCGCGGGCTGCGGATCGCGGCCGAGCACGTCGTCGTCGTAGGCGGTGCCCGGCTCCTTCATGGAGCGGAGGGCGCGGCCCTCGACGAGCTCGGTGAAGACGCCTTCGCCGATGAGCCAGGTGGCGGACGCGGCATCCTGACCCATCGCGTACTGCTCGACGAGCGCCCCGAACACGTCGGACACATGCTCGTTGAGGGCCCCCGACTGGCCCTGGTAGCGGAGCCCGGCGGTGTGCTCGGTGACCCCGTGCGCGAGTTCGTGGCCGATGACGCTGAGCGACTGGGTGAACCCGCGGAACACCTCGCCGTCGCCGTCGCCGAAGACCATGCGCTCGCCGTCCCAGAACGCGTTGTCGTAGTGGTCGCCGTAGTGCACGGTCGCCTCGAGGGGCATGCCGGCGCCGTCGATCGAATCACGCCCGTAGATCCGTGCGAACAGCTCGAAGGTGTCGCCGAGCCCGTCGTATGCATCGTCGGCCGACTCGTCACCGGTGGGCGGCTGACCCTCGCGTCGCACGAGCCGCCCCGGGAGGGTGTCGTCGCCCTCGGCGTCGGAGATGCGGCGATCAGGTGCGGGCGCCTGGCCAGGGGGAGCCGCCGGACGTTCATCGCGGGCGGGATGCTCGGGCGAGAGGAACGGCGGCGGCTCCGCGGCGCTGCGCCACTCGCGCAGGGGCGCGTCGCGGACGAGCGACCGGCGCGCGGCATCGGACGCCGTGCCGAAGCGTGGGTCGTCGGTCGCCGCGATGCGCGCGAGGAGGTACGGCGGCACGATTGCGGTGTGCGATGCCGGGCGGGGGAGGGGTCGGGGCATCCGCGTCATGATCCGATGGTGGCACGCCGGGCCGACACCGGTGCGCGACGCGCGACGGTTCGCCGAGACAGTCGAGACGGCAGCCACTTGCCCCCGGGCGGCAGGGTTGCGAAGCTGGGGAACGTGCCCGTACTCACCGCCATCTCCCCGCCCGAAGTGCGCACGCACCCGATCGGCCTCGTTCCGGCGGCGATCGTGTGCTCCGCAGCGGTGCTGCTCTTCGGCGTGCAGGTGCCGCTCGCTGGCTATGCACTGCTGGTCGCGGGACTCGCGGGCGCCTGGCTCGCCGACCGATCGGGGCGCACGAGCCGGCTGCTGCCCGACCTCGCGCTCATCGCCCTCGGGCAGGTCATCATCTCGACGATCTCGGTAGAGGCCGACATCAGCTACGGGAACATGGCGCTCATGGGCACCGTGCTCGGGCTCGCGGTCGCGGTGCCGTATCTCGTATCGCGATTCGTGTTCGGCGACCGGGTCATCCGATTCCCGTGGCGCACGCATACACGGTGGACCCGCGTGCAATGGGGCTACCTGCTGCTCGTCTCGTTCCTCGGCTGGCTCATCCTGCCGTTCTACTTCATCACCTCGGGCGCATACATGAACTGGCCGACCGTCACGCAGCCCGATGAGATCGCCCGCCTCTTCGTCGGCGTGAACGCCGTCGGCATCTGGGACGAACTGTTCTTCATCTGCACGGTGTTCGCCCTGCTGCGGCGGCACTTCCCCGCGTGGCAGGCGAACCTGCTGCAGTCGATCGTGTTCGTGTCATTCCTCTGGGAGCTCGGGTACCAGAGCTGGGGACCGCTCCTCACGATCCCGTTCGCGCTCCTGCAGGGCTACACGTTCACGCTCACCAAGTCGCTCGCATACGTGATCACGGTGCACCTGTTGTTCGACCTCGTGGTGTTCCTCGTGATCGTGTACGCGCACACCGGCGTGCCGCCGATCTTCCTGCTCGCGCCGTAGCGGCGAAGGCGTCACGCATCGGCCGATCAGGAGTCGACGGATGCCCCGTGGTCGCCGAGCCACTCCAGGAGCACGGAGACGTGGTTCACCTGCTCGTCGCGCGCGGCGAACACGAGCGTGACCCGGTCGTGTTCGCGACCCGTCTCGAGCAGCGCCATGGCGGCGGGATTGTCGTCCAGCTCCTCGCGGTAGCGCGCGGCGAACTCGTCGAAGCTCTCGCGATGGTGGTGCCACTCGGTGCGGAGCTCGGGGGAGGGTGCGACGTCCTTCGCCCACGTGTCGAGCTCCGCGCGTTCCTTCTTCACGCCGCGCGGCCACAGCCGGTCGACGAGCACCCGATAGCCGTCGGATGCCTCGGCGGGCTCGTACACGCGCTTCATCGTGAACCCCATGGCGCCAGTCTGCCTCGACCCCGGAGTCCGGGCAATCGCGGGCGCACGCCCGGGTTACGCGGCGACCGTGCGAGCCGTTCGCTCCGCGACGATCTGCTGGACGGCGGCCCGGCCGGCCCGGTTGGCGCCCACCGTCGACTGCGAGGGACCGTAGCCGATCAGGAACAGCCGCGGCTCGTCGAGCGAGCGCGAGTCGGCCACGCGGAAGCCGCCCGCCGGCGTGCGGAGCTTCAGGGGAGCGAGGTGGTCGAGCGCCGGCCGGAACCCGGTCGCCCAGAGGATCACGTCGGCAGCGATGAACGAGCCGTCGGGCATGCGCACGCCGTGCTCCTCGATCGACGTGAACATCGGATGCCGCACGAGCACGCCGCGCGCCTGCGCCGCCCGCGCCCACGGCGTCCAGTGCATGCCGGTGACCCCGATCACGCTGCCGGGCGGCAGACCCTCGCGTACGCGCGCCTCGACGCCGGCGATCGCCGCGATCCGCGTGGGCTGGTCGAAGTCCTCCTCGATCCACTGCGGTTCGCGCCGGGTCATCCAGACGGTCTCGGCGACGTGCGAGATCTCGTCGAGGAGCTGCACGGCCGAGACGCCGGCGCCGACGATGATCACGCGCTGCCCGGTGAACTCCTCGGCCGACACATAGTCGGCGACGTGCAACTGGCGACCACGGAACCGCTCGATCCCCGGATAGTAGGGGCGGAACGGCCGAGTCCACGTGCCGGTGGCGTTGACGACGTAGCGGGCGGCCCACGTGCCGCGGTCGGTCTCGACCAGCAGGCGTCCGTCGGGGTCGTCGTCGGCACGACGGACGGCCCGCACGCGGACGGGCCGCTGCACGTCGAGGTCGAATCGCCGCTCGTACGCGTCGAAGTACGGCGGCAGGGCATCGCGGCTCGGCATCGCGGGGTCCGCGGGCGGCACCGGGAAACCGGGCAGCTCGTGGATGCCGTTCACGGTTGCCATGCGGAGCGACGCCCAGCGGTGCTGCCAGGCGCCGCCCGGCTCAGCGTTCGCGTCGAGCACGACGAAGGTCTCGGGTGCGTCGGGATCGAGGGCGACCGGCGTGAACCCCCGGCGCTGCAGGTGATACGCCGCCGAGAGGCCGGCCTGACCCGCGCCGATGATCGCGACATCCACTTCGGTTGCATCCACATGCATGCAAACTTCGGCGCGGGGCCCGGTATTCCGGCCGCCGATCGCGACACGCTCTCGCGCGCGCAGCGCCGAGGACCCGGCCGGTCAGGTTGGTGTTTCCTCCGTGCGGGAACGTGCGCGGCTGAATCGCACGTACCAGATGATCATGAGCGCGCCCGCCGCCAGGTACATCGAGTGGAGTGCCCAGATCGGGCCGATCGGAAGGCTGAACACGTAGACCGAATACACCAGGTTTCCCACGTTGATGAGCAGGAGGTTGCTCAAGCTGTACGAGCGCAGGTCGCGCGTGCGCATCGCCTTGACGAGCATCGGCACGTAACTCGTCACGAAGATGATCGTGGAGATCACCCCCGCGACGAGCGGCAGATCCCAAGGGGACATGATCGATACCTTCCACGATGCGGTGCTCGGTGGAGCACTCTCTACAGACAGGACGAAGCTGAGCCGCCGTTCTCGACAGGTGCGCACCTCGCGACTACGTTTTCGTAGTCGAGACGGTTGATTACGTTTTCGTAGTCGTGTAGCCTCATTACGAAAACGTAATCACGTCGGGAGGTCTGCCGTGGCACTTCGGGGGCAGGTACGCAACGCCGCCACGCTCGGGCTCATGCTGCAACAGGGCAGGCTCGCGCGCGGGCTGAGCCAGCGCGAGCTCGCGGCTGAGCTCGGCCTCACCCAGCGATGGGTGTCCGAGATGGAGGCCGGCAAGCCGGGCAAGTTCACCGAACGACTGTTCAAGATGCTCGAGGCATCCGGCGTGCGGCTCTATGCCGAAATCGACGAACCGACCGGCAACGTCGATCGGAACGACGCGCGCGGAGACCGAGGCGACGATGCCTGAACTCGCCGTCGAACTCTACGGTCGCCTCGTCGGTCACTTGGTCGGCGACGACTGGCGCCGCTTCGACTTCCGTGCCGATCCGAACGCGTTCGGCGAGTTCGAGCTGGGCAGCACCGTGCTCTCGGAGTCGGTGCCGTTCGTGCCGACCGGCGACCGCGCGCGAACCGGTCGCCGACGCAACTTCTTCGCCGAACTCCTCCCCGAGGGCGACCTGCTCGCCGACCTCGCGGCGCAGGCCCGGCTGCCCGAGTACGACGTGCCGGGGCTGCTCGCCCGGTACGGTCGCGACGTCGCGGGCGCCCTGCAGATCTACGATCCCGCGCAGCCGGGCGAGCCGCGCGAGCCGTACTCCACGCCGATCGGCGATGCCGAGATCGCACGGATGCTCCGCGACCCCGTCGGCCAACCGCTCGGCAACGCCGGACCCTCCGGCAAGACTTCGCTGAACGGCGTGCAGCCGAAGGCGGTGCTCGCGCGGGTCGACGGAGCCTGGCACCGCGTGCACGACGGATTCCCGTCGACGCATATCATCAAGCCGAGACTCGACCGATACCCCACGATGATCTTCGACGAGGAGTACGGCGCGCGGATCGCCCGCCGGCTCGGGTTGCTCGCCTACGACACCTGGACGCAGACGTTCGACGGGCTCGACGCGCTCGTGATCGAGCGGTACGACCGAGCATCCGACTCGCCGACCGGTCGCGTGCACCAGGAGGACTTCTGCCAGGCTCTCGGCATCCCGCGCTCGCAGAAGTACCAGGACCAGGGCGGCGCAGCGACGCTCGCGCGGGTGCGGCAACTCCTGGCATCCGCCGCAGATCGGGCTTCGGTCACGCGGCTCGCCGAACTCGTGGTGCTCACCGTGGCGGTGGGCAACGTCGACCTGCACGCGAAGAACCTCGCGCTGCTGCATCCGTACCGCGGAGCTGCCGTGTTCGCCCCGGCGTACGACGTGGTGCCGCTCATCCACCAGCCGAACGACGGCAGGTTGGCCCTCGCGGTGAACGGCGTCTACCGGCACGCCGACGTCACCCTCGCCGACCTCGAGGCCGAGGTCGCATCGTGGTCGCCCGCGCTATCGGCTCTCGTGCGCCCGACGCTCGAGCGCATCGGGCGGATCGTCGACGAGGAGACGCCGCATCCCGACGCATACAGCGGCCTGCGCGACGACATCGCCGGTTTCACGCGGCGACTTCTCGACGGCCGAGCTGCCGGGAGCCCGATCGCACGGTGACGCGCCTGATCTCCCGGTAGCGGCACGCGTCAGGTGCAATGGCCACCCGGCCGCTGGTTCAGCAGGGCGTCGTTCACTTCTTGGGGCTGCTGCGCAACCCGTACACGGTGAGCGCGATGCCGACGAGCGCGATGATCGGGCCGATGATCGCCCAAATGGTGTTGCCGGTCATCGCACTTCCTCCGATGACCCCGAGACCTTGGAACGTGAAGACCGCGCCCACGATGATGACCAGGACGCCGACCGTGATGAGAACACCCTTGCGCATGCGCGATCTCCTTCGTGCCGGCGCACCACGGCCGTGGTGCAAACGCCCCCGTGTAGAAAAAGCATCTCGCACCCAGCCGACATCGGCAACCTGTTCGGCGTCCGCACGAGGGATCGCACGGCGGCCACGCGGCATCCGCTCTGGTAGACTTCCTAGGTTGCCGTCATGACGGCCGCGCACAAAGAGAGCCCAGGCATTCGGCCCCGGGCAGCGCGCAACGAAGAGAAAGGGGATCCCATCTATGGCACTTGAAGCTGATGTCAAGAAGGCGATCATCGAAGAGTACGCGACCCACCCCGGTGACACTGGATCCCCTGAGGTCCAGATCGCGCTCCTCACGAAGCGAATCAAGGACCTCACCGAGCACCTGAAGGAGCACAAGCACGACCACCACTCGCGTCGTGGCCTGCTGCTCCTCGTCGGTCAGCGTCGTCGTCTGCTCGGCTACCTCGCCGATGTCGACATCGCGCGCTACCGCTCGCTCATCGAGCGTCTCGGTCTGCGCCGCTAATCGGCTCTCGCTGACACCGCGAACTTCTTGCGAAAGCCCCCGCTCCGGCGGGGGCTTTCGTCATTCCCGAGCGGATGCCCCGAGCGGATGCCGCAGCGTCCGCCGTGTCACTCCGCGCCGATGCTCTGTGCAGCCGCGACCGTGGCGACCGCCTGCTCGTCCCAGGCGACGCCGCGGGTGATGACGACGACATGCGCGATGCCGAGCCGCGCGATGTCCGCGCATCTGCGGCGGAAGCTCACCGCATCCTCTCCCGGGCTGAGGGCGGTGCTGATCGTCACCTCCACCTCGCCTGACGGTCGGCCGACATCGTCGAGGTGACGCCGGAGGACGTCGAGCTTGTGCCGCACGGTCACACCGCCGTCGGGGATGTCGAAGAGGTTGCACGCGTCGGCGAACCGGGCGACCAGCCGGAGTGTGCGACGCTCGCCGGTGCCGCCGACCATGATCGGAAGGTGGGGCTTGGCCATGGGCATCGGGCGGTTGAGCGGGCGGTCGAGGCTGAGGCGGCGACCGCGGAACGGCGTGTCGTCTCCTGCCCGCATCCGCTGGGCGAGTTGAAGGGTGTCCTCCAGGTAGCTCGAAGCGTTCCGCCATCGGTGGCAGCGGCACGCCCATGGCTCGAGCCTCGTCGCCCTCATAGCCCGCACCGACGCCGAGCCAGGCCCGCCCCTGTGAGAGCACGTCGAGCGTGGACACGGCCTTCAACAGCACCGCCGGGGGCCGGAACGTGACGGGAGTCACCATCGCGCCGAGTCGCACCCTGGTAGAGGCGGCCGCGAGGAATCCCAGGGTCGTATAGGCCTCCAGCATCGGATCGTCGCGCTTGGCCGCGGGGTCGGCCTGCAGGAGATGATCGGTCACCCAGACGGTGTCGATGCCCGTCTCATCGGCGACCTGGGCGATGTCGCGGAGGTAGCCCGCCATCGCGGGGGTTCCGCCCTCGCAGGTGTAATTCGTGATGCTGATGCTCGTGCGCACGATCACTCCCCTCACTGGCATTCTCGTCTGGCACCACGACGAACGGAACCCGCGCGCGTTGGGCATCCGAGCCTGTCAACCCAGTTGCCGCCCTCGCAGGCGCGGCCTACCGTGGCCCCATCCGACGAACTCAGGAGGAGACCATGGCGGAGAAACTGGCAGGCAAGAAGGTCGCGTTCCTCTTGACCGACGGCTTCGAACAGGTCGAATTCACCGAGCCGTGGAACGCGCTGAAGTTCGCAGGCGCCGAGGTGACCCTCGTGTCGCCCACAGAGGGGACCGTGCTCGGACTCCATCACATCGACAAGGCCGACACCTTCGACGTCGACCTCGACATCGCCGATGCGGATGCATCCGACTTCGACGCGATCGTGCTGCCGGGCGGCGTCGTGAACGCCGACGACCTGCGCACCGACGACGCCTCGGTCGCATTCGTGCGCGACTTCTTCAAGCAGCACAAGCCGGTCGCGGCGATCTGCCATGCACCGTGGATCTTCACCGATGCCGGCGTTGCGCACGGTCGCAGCCTCACGTCGTGGCCGAGCCTCGAGACCGACCTCGTGAACGCGGGCGCGAGCTGGAGCGACGAGGCGGTCGTCGTCGACCAGGGCCTCGTCACGAGCCGCGGTCCCGACGACCTGCGCGCCTTCATCCCCAACGTGATCGAGCAGATCGCCGAGGGCGAGCACGCGGGTCAGACCGTGTGAGGTCGCCGGCTCGCGAGCGGTCGGATGCCTCGAGCGGATGCCGCGGCAACGTGCCGCCCGCGGCATCCGCGCGTCAACGACCGATGCGGCTCATACGGCCCGCGCCCGATACGCCCGTACCGCCATGCGGTTGCCGCAGCGCGTGCTGCAGAACCGTCGTGACGCGTTCTTCGAGAGGTCGACGAACACGCCGGAGCAGTCGTCGGCGGCGCACGGGCGCAGGCGGTTCGTCTCGTCGGCACGGATGACGTCGACGAACGCCATCGCGGCCTCGACGAGGATGCGCTCGGCGAGCGGGGCGTCCTGTGACGTGGCGTGGATGTGCCAGTCGGCGTCGTCGTGCCGCACGAGCCGGGGAAGGGCGTTGGCCTCGGCGAGGATCGCGTTCACCGCGGCGACCGCGTCATCGCGATCGAGGCTCCAGAGGGCACGCAACCGGTCGCGCGCATCTGCGACCTCGGCGAGCTCACGGGCGTCGCCGTCCTGCCGGCCCGAGTACCGCCACCTGGCGAGGAGCGTCGCGAGCTGCTCGGGCGTGGAGAGCTCGTCGTCGCCCGACTCGGATGCCTCGGGCACGGTGTCGCCGAGCGCGGCCACGAAGTTGAGCGCCGCCACGGTGTCATCAGTGAAAATCATTTGACTCCTGACATCCGACCGGACTAGTGTCATCAGTATAACGTCGTTCGATCATTACAGGTCCGAGACGTTCTGAACGAGGGGGAGGCGACGATGCGCGGCTCACGCGGACTGCTCGGCATCGCCCTCGGTCTTGGTGCAGGGCTCGCGTTCGGCGCGGGCGGTGCGGTGGTGAAGCCGCTCCTCGAGTCGGGGTGGTCGCCGGGTGCCGCCGTGTTCGCGCGCATCGGCGTGGCCGCCCTCGTGCTCGTCGTGCCCGGCCTCGTCGCGCTGCGGTTCGACCTTCGGCCGCTGTGGCGTGCCCGCTGGACCGTGCTCGCGTACGCGCTCATCGCCGTCGTCGGCACGCAGGTCGCGTTCTACGCGTCGATCTCGCTCATCCCGGTCAGCACGACCCTGCTCATCGAATACCTCGCACCGGTCGCCCTCGTGCTCTTCGCCTGGGTGCGACAGCGTCGTGCTCCGCAGGTGGTCGTGCTCGCGGGCTCGGTGCTCGCAATCGCCGGTCTCGTGCTCGTCATCGGCCCGGGCGGAGGAGGGCTCGACGTCGCCGGCCTTCTGCTCGCGGGCCTCGCCATGCTCGGCGTCTGCGTCTATTACGTCATGGGCGAGCGAGCGGATGCCTCGCTGCCGCCCATCGCGCTCGCCGCGAGCGGCTTCGTGGTCGGCGCCATCGTGCTCGGCGCCGCCGGCGCGACCGGGCTCGTGCCGTTCGCCGCGAGCTTCACCGACATGCCGTACTTCGGCACCCTCGCACCATGGTGGGTGCCGGTGCTGACGGTCGGCGTCGTGTCGACCGCGTTCGCCTACGTGGCCGGCATCACCGCGATCCGCCTGCTCGGAACACGGCTCTCCTCGTTCCTCGGCCTCTCCGAGGTGATCTTCGCGGCGATCGTCGCATGGCTCGTGCTCGGCGAGGCGATCGGCCCGTTGCAGATCCTCGGCGGCGCGCTCATCCTCGGTGGCATCGTGCTCGTGCGGCTCGAACGACGCCGCAGGGATCCGGTGGCGGTCGCCCTCGACGTCGATCTCGTTCCGGTTTCCACGGGCGCATCCGCGAGGTCGGATGCCCCGGCCGACGGCCCTGCGTAGACTCGCGACATGCGCTTCGGCATCGTCATCCTTCCGCAGCACGACTGGCCCGAGGCGGCGCGCTATTGGCGCGGTGCCGAGGAGTACGGGTTCGATCACGCGTGGACGTACGACCATCTCTCCTGGCGCAGCCTCGCCGGCGAGCGCTGGCACGCCACGATCCCAACGCTCACCGCGGCCGCGATGGTGACGGAGCGCATCGGGCTCGGCACCTTCGTCGCCAGCCCGAACTACCGGCATCCCGTGCCGTTCGCGAAGGACGTCGCGACCCTCGACCAGATCTCGGGCGGCCGGATGCTGCTCGGCGTCGGCTCGGGCGGCACCGGGTTCGACGCCTACGTGCTCGGTCAAGCGGAGCTCACCCCTCGCGAGCGGTTCGAGCGGTTCGCAGAGTTCGCCGAGGCGCTCGACCTGCTGTTGCGCTTCGAGAAGCCGGGTTCCGGCGGTATCTCCTTCGAGGGCACCTGGTTCACGGCATCGGCCGCGCGGATGGTCGGTGAGCCGGCGCAGCTGCCGCGCATGCCGCTCCACCTCGCGGCGAACGGGCCGAAGGGGCTCGCTCTCGTCGCGCGCATCGCCGACGGCTGGATCACCACCGGCGGAGACGACGACGGCGGCGACGCCTGGTGGCGCCGGCTCGCCGACCTCGTGCGCGGCGTCGAGGATGCCTGCGGTACCGCGGGCCGAGACCTCGCCACCCTCGATCGCACGCTCTCGCTCGACTCCGAGGTGCGCTACAGCCTCGCGAGCGCAGCCGCGTTCGAAGACGCGGTCGGACGAGCGGCTGAGCTCGGGTTCACCGACGTCGTCGCACACTGGCCCCGGCCACAGGGCATCTACGCCGGCGACGAGGCCGTGCTCGAAGCGGTCGCGGCACGACTTCCCGAGCTCCGCTGACGCGGCGTCGCGGGCCTGGGGCATCCGCAGACCGCGATAGCCTGAAGCCCATGCCCGCGCCCCGCTCGAAGCCGCTGCTCGCTTGGGAGCCGCTCCCGTTCCTCACGCTCTTCGCCGCCATCGTGGTGACGAGTGCGGTGCGACCGGATGCCGCGCCGTTGGCATTCTGGCCGCTTCTCACGCTCGACGTCGTGGCGGCCGCGTGGCTGCTCATCTCGCTCGTGCAGGGGAGCCGGCCCGCCAATCCCGATCGGTGGGGCGATCTCTCGACCCTCGAGGGCCTCGAACTCGTCGAGGCGCCGCGCGTCGACCGCGCGGTCCGCACCGTCGTGCCGGTCGTCGACACGCAGCGGCACCAGCCCTCGATCGAGCTCGCGCGCCTTTTCGCCGGCTCCGAGCAGCCGGCAGTGCTGGTACCACGGGCCAGCCGATGGATGTCGCGGCGGTACCGCATCGGCGTGCAGCTCGTGGGCAGCGACCGACCCCGTCACGTCGGATTCCTCGGTGCCGCGGCCGATGACCGGTGGCGCGAGCAACTCGACGGCTTGCGCGAAGCCGGCGCCTTCGTGCGCGTGCCGGCGCTCATCACGGGCGATGCGCGGCCGTACGGCGTCGAACTCGATCTCAGCGGACTCGAGGCCCTCGCCCAAGAGCGAACCGAGCGCTGACCCGCGCGGGTCAGCGCAGCCGTCATCAGCGCCGGATCAGGATCAGCGCCGGTTCAGGCGGTCGCCTGCTCGGCGTCGGCCTCCTGGCGCTCGAGGTCTGCGCGCACCTGGTCCATGTCGAGGGCACGCACCTGCGAGATGAGCTCGTCGAGCATGGGGCGGGGCAGGGCGCCCGCCTGCGCGAACACGCCGATGCCGTCCTTGAACGCCATGATCGTGGGAATCGAGGTGATGTTCATCGCCGCGGCGAGCTGCTGCTGGTCTTCGGTGTCGACCTTCGCGAACGTCAGGTCGGGGTTCGCCTCGGAGGCGGACTCGTAGTTCGGCGCGAACTGCAGGCAGGGGCCGCACCAGGCGGCCCAGAAGTCGACGAAGACGGTTCCTCCCTCGAGGATCGTCTTCTCGAAGTTGTCCAGAGTGAGTGCGACGGTGGCCATCGCTCCAGCGTAAGGGTCCCGCCTGACCGTGCACCCGGTGTTCGCTGTGGGCGACCAACGAGTGTTGCCACGGCGTACCGTGCCGCAGCCTGCCCGGTTCGCTATCGTGAAACCGTGATCGCATTCGGAGGAGCGCTCGGTTCGTTCCGACGGCGCGCCCCGACGTCGGTCTCCGCCCAGGCTCCGCAGGCGACGGATGCACCCGACGATGAGGCCCGTGCTCTCGACGAGGCCCTCACCCACGTCGACTGGCGCGCCTTCCCGCCTGCAACCGAGCACACGCGGTTCGACGCGCCGAGCGGACGCCTCGCACGGGTCGCTCTCGGCCGCGCCGATGCCCCACGTGTCGTGCTCATACCCGGCGCGACGGGCTCCAAAGAGGACTTCGTGCTGATGCTTCCGCTGTTCGCGGCGGCGGGGTACCGCGTCGAGTCGTTCGATCTCGCAGGCCAGTACGAGTCGGCCGAAGCGGGGCCGTGGAATCTCCACCCGCCGCGCGCTCACTACGACGAACGGCTCTTCCTCGACGACCTCCTCGCGGTCCTCGACGACGGTGCCGGTCGCGCCCACGTGCTCGGCTACAGCTTCGCGGGCACGGTCGCCGGGCTCGCGCTGCTCGAGCGGCCCGACCGTTTCGCGAGCCTCACGCTGCTGAGCGCGCCGCCCGAGCCCGGCCAGGCCTTCCGCAACGTGAAGCGCATCGGGCCCATCAGCCGCTACACCTCGCCTCATCAGGCCGCAGGACTCATGCTGTGGGGCATCCGGAACAATCTGAACAAGGTGCCGCCTGAGCGACTCGCGTTCGTTCGCGAGCGCTTCACGCTCACCCGGCGCGAAAGTGTCGACGACATCATCGGGTTGATGATGCGCACGCCCGACGTGCGCAGCGCTCTCGCCGCGTCGCCGGTCCCCAAGCTCGTCGCCGTCGGAGAGCACGACCTCTGGCCACGGGAGCTCCACGAGCGGTCGGCGCGAGAGCTCGGTGCCCGTTTCGCCGTGTACCCGACCGGGCACAGCCCGTGCGAGACGACGCCGCACCAGCTCACGCGCGACATGCTGGCGCTCTTCGAGGCGAGCGGCACCGCGGCGTAGGCAACCGGGCGAGCGGATGCCCCTCACGCCGTCAGCGGTTCCTCGCCATCGGTCTCGGGGTCGGCGGCCTCGGGCTCGGCCGCTTCCCACACCCAGGTCGGCGCGCCGCGACGGTCTGCGCGCCGCTCGAGTGGCGGCCACTCCCGCCACTCGACCGCCATCGTGTGGAACGCCATGCGCACGCGCCGGGCGAGCTCGCCGACGCTGTCGAGCGGCCGTGCAGACACCCCGACGATGAGACGACGATCGAACACGACCGTCATGCCGGGCTGCATCCACCATGCCAGGTCGAGGTCGTCGTGCACGTCGGGGCGGTCGCGGTGCACGATATCGCGGAGTTCCCACCACGCATCGCACCGGATGGCGTAGTTCGATCCGAAGATCGGCGGGTGGCCGAGCAGCATCCCGATCCAGGTGAAGTACCCGCCGATGTAGAGATGACGCGCGATCCAGCGGGTCGCGCTGTTGCCGCCGTAGAAGACCCCCGTCCCGGTGACGACCGTGGGTCGGTCGGTTGCGGACATGCGCCGCTCGATCCCGGCGAGCCAGTCGGGCGCCGGCACCGAGTCCGCATCGAGGCGCGCGAGCAGGTCGCCGGATGCCGCGTCGAAACCCGCGGCCGTCGCCGGCCAGATGCCGCGCATCGGCTCGTCGACGACTCGTGCGCCCGCGGCGCGTGCGACCTCCGCCGTGGCATCCGTCGAGCCGTTGTCGACCACGATGACCTCGTCGGCGGGCCGGGTCTGCACCGCGAGCGCGTCGAGGCAGGCGGCGAGGAAGACCGCGTCGTTGCGACTCGGGACGATGACCGAAATGGTGCCCATCACGGCGAGTCTAGCCACGAGCGGCCACGGCGACGCACGTTTCGTGCGTTGCGCGCGCCCGATGCGAAACGGGGGGTGTTGCGCGCGCAAAGGCTCCGCATAGGCTCTGGCCCAAGTCGGGTGTCAACCGATGGCGCCCGGTTCGGAAGGGAAGACGATGTACACATCTGCAAGACTTTCCAGAAGAGCTCGAACGCTTGCGATCGCAATCACCGCGATCGCCGCTCTCGCGCTCGTGCCGGCGGGAGCGGCGGTCGCCGCGCCCTCGCAGAACAGCTGCGACAACCGCACGAACAACACCTACCAGAAGCTCCTCGAGTGCGTTCGCGTCGACGGAGTCCTCGAACACGAGGAGGCGCTCCAGGCCATCGCGGATGCCAACGACGGCAACCGCTCGGCCGGCACTTCGGGCTACACCGAGAGCGTCGACTACGTCGTCGAAACGCTCCAAGCGGCCGGCTGGAACGTCGAGCTCGACGAGTTCGACTTCACCTACGTGCCTCCGCCCGAGCTCGAGCAGCTCACGCCCGTCCAGGCCGAATACGAGTCCGGCATCTTCACGGGCACCGGCTACGGCGAGGTCGTCGGCCAGGTGATCCCGGTCGACATCGTGACCGCCCCGCCACGCGACCCGGTGACCAGTGGGTGCGAGGCGAGCGACTTCGCCGGGCTGAACTTCAGCGGCGCCACCGACATCGCGCTCATCCAGCGCGGCACCTGCGAGTTCGGCGTCAAGGCGCGCAACGCGCAGGACGCGGGCGCTGAGGCCGTGATCATCTTCAACCAGGGCAACACGCCGCTGCGCGAGGGTCTGGTCACGGGAACGCTCTTCGGGGTGAACACCGAACCGCTCGATATCCCCGTGGTCGGCGCGAGCTTCGCCGACGGCGTCGCACTGTCGGCCGCGGGCTCGACGGCGCGCATTCTCGTCGACGCGCCCGAGTCGCGACCGCAGGTCAACGTGATCGCGGAGTTGCCCGGCAGGAACGCGGGCAACGTCGTGATGGCCGGTGCGCACCTCGACTCGGTTCAGGCCGGCCCGGGCATCAACGACAACGGCAGCGGCTCGTCGGCGCTCCTGGAGATCGCCCAGCAGATGTCGAAGCTGAAGCCCGAGAACACGCTGCGCTTCGCGTGGTGGGGTGCTGAAGAGAGCGGCCTGCTCGGTTCAGCCGCCTATGTCGACGGCCTCGACCAGGCCGGCCTCGATGAGATCGCGCTCTACCTGAACTTCGACATGGTGGCGTCGCCCAACTACATCTTCATGGTGTACGACGGCGATGAGTCGGGCTTCCCGGCGCCGGTCACGGTGCCCGAGGGCTCAGTGCAGATCGAGGACCTCTTCGAGAGCTACTACACCTGGGCAGGCCTGCCGTATGACGACGCCGAGTTCAGCGGCCGCAGCGACTATGAGGCGTTCATCCTGAACGGCATCCCCGCGGGTGGTCTGTTCACTGGCGCCGAAGTCGTGAAGACCGACGAACAGGCGGCGATCTGGGGCGGTGTCGCAGGTGCGCAGTACGACCCGTGCTACCACCTCGCGTGCGACGACATCGACAATCTCGCGCTCGACGCGCTCGACGTCAACTCCGACGCGATCGCCACGGCGGTGCTGACCTACGCCTACTCCACGGAGTCGGTGAACGGTGTCGTGGGCAAGAAGGTGCCGGGCGGATTCACGCTCCCGGCGCCCGCCGGCCCCGAGGGCACCGTCGGCAGCGACGGCGGTCACGACCACGGCGAATCCGAGTAGTCGGCACGAACAAGGGCGGGGGCGCCGGATCGGCGCCCCCGTCTTTCGCGCGCCGCTCCTGGTGAACACGGGGTGGCGCCTCCGTTCACTCGGCCCTGCTCTGGCGAGCCGCCCTCGCCTCTCCAGTTTCGCCGCCATCGCGCCGCGTCGTGGCGCAGAATGGAAGGAGTCGAGCGCGTGGATGTGGCATCCGAAGCAGCGTCTCGCACGGGGCGGGCGCTTGAGTGAAGGGAGCGACTCATGGGCCGCGCAGTGATGATCGAACGACTGGGGAGTCTCGACGGGCTCGTCGTGGAGGAAGTGCCGAGGCCGGATCCCGGCCCCGGCGAGGTGAGAGTTCGGGTGCGCGCCGCGGGCCTGAATCCCGTCGACGTGAAGATCGTCGAGGTCCAGCAGTCGTGGGAGTTCTACCGTGACGGCCAGAGCCTCCCGCTCGGCAACGGCAGCGATCTCTCGGGCGTCGTCGAGGCGATCGGCGAGGGCGAGGACGAATGGCAACCGGGCGATGAGGTCTTCGGGGACAGCCGCTTCCACGCCGAGGCCGATTTCGCGATCGTGGGAGCCGATGCCCTCCTCCGCAAGCCCGGGGGTCTCCCGTGGGAGCAGGCGGGCGCGCTCGCAATCGTGGGCCGCACGGCAGTCGCAAGCGTGCGTGCCGTGGCGCTGCAGCCGGGCGAGACGGTGCTCGTGAGCGCGGCTGCCGGGGGAGTCGGCGCGCTCGCCGCGCAACTCGCGCTCCGCACCGGCGCGAGGGTGATCGGCACGGCGAGCCCGGAGAATCACGACTTCCTCCGTTCACTCGGCGTCGTGCCGGTGGCCTACGGCGACGGACTCGTCGACGCGGTGCGGGAACTGGCGCCTGATGGTGTCGACGCGGTACTCGACAACCACGGGCGCGAGACGCTCGAGGCGGCGGTCGCGCTGGGCGTCGATCCGGCACGGGTGAACACGATCGCCGATCGAGCGTATGCCGCGGAGATCGGTGCGCTCGGCGTCGGCGGTGCGGCGGCGAGCCAGAGCGACCTTGCCGACCTCGCCGACCTCATAGCGACCGGCGAGGTGCGGCTCGAGATCGACTCGGTCTTCCCGCTCGAGCGAGTGCACGAGGCGTACGCACGCCTCAAGGGGGGCCATCTGCGCGGCAAGATCGTGCTGGTCACGGAGTGAGGCAGCTCACGTTCCGGCCGGGAATAGCTCGGCCGGGACATCCGTTGGGACGGTGTGTATGCAAATGCATACACTTGAGATTCATTCGAGGATGAGCCCAGGAGGGCACCATGCAGTTCGGAATCTTCTCCGTCAGCGACATCACGCAGGACCCGACGACCGGGCGCACGCCGACGGAGCATGAGCGCATCACCGACATCCTGACGATCGCGCAGCACGCCGAAGAGGTCGGGCTCGACGTCTTCGCGCTCGGCGAGCACCACAACCCGCCGTTCTTCTCCTCCTCGCCGACGACGACCCTCGCCTACATCGCCGCGAAGACGTCGACCCTGCAGCTGTCGACCGCGACGACCCTCATCACCACGAACGACCCGGTGAAGATCGCCGAGGACTTCGCGATGCTGCAGCATGTGGCCGACGGCCGCGTCGACCTCATGCTGGGCCGCGGAAACACGGGCCCCGTCTACCCCTGGTTCGGCAAGGACATCCGCCAGGGCATCAACCTCGCGCTCGAGAACTATGCCCTGCTCCATCGGCTGTGGCGCGAGGACTTCGTGGACTGGCAGGGGGAGTTCCGCACGCCCCTGCAGGGATTCCAGTCGACCCCGCGCCCGCTCGACGACGTGCCGCCCTTCGTCTGGCACGGCTCGATCCGCAGCCCCGAGATCGCCGAGCAGGCCGCCTATTACGGCGACGGCTTCTTCGCGAACCACATCTTCTGGCCGGCCTCGCACACCCAGCGCATGGTGGCGCTCTACCGCCAGCGCTTCGAGCACTACGGCCACGGCACCGCAGATCAGGCGATCGTCGGACTCGGCGGGCAGGTGTTCATGCGCAAGAACTCGCAGGACGCCGTTCGGGAGTTCCGCCCGTATTTCGACAACGCGCCGGTCTACGGGCATGGCCCGAGCCTCGAAGAATTCAGCTCGCAGACGCCGCTCACCGTCGGCAGCCCGCAGGAGGTCATCGACCGCACCCTCGGGTTCCGCGATTACGCGGGCGACTACCAGCGCCAGCTCTTCCTCATGGACCACGCGGGTCTCCCGCTGAAGACCGTGCTCGAGCAGCTGGACCTGCTCGGCTCCGAGGTCGTTCCGGTGCTCCGGCGCGAGTTCGCGAAGGATCGGCCCGCGACGGTTCCGGATGCCCCGACGCACGACTCGCTGGTCGCCCGCAGGGCGACGGAGCAGAGTGCGGCACGCAACGCGGCCAAGGCGACCGCCGACGCCCCGCAGGGTGCGGCGTTCGGTGCCGCAGCCGTGAAGGGAGCCTGACGGTGACCACACGCACCCTCGCCGTCGTGTCGGCCGGACTCAGCCAGCCGTCATCGACCCGCATGCTCGCCGACAAGCTCGCCGACCAGACGGTCGCGAAGCTCAAGGAGCAGGGAATCGACACGACCGTCGAGACCTTCGAGCTCCGCGACGTGGCGACCGACATCATGCACCACATGCTCGCGGGATTCCCGAGTCCGAAGCTCGAGGCCGTGATCGATGCGGTCACGGGCGCCGACGGCCTCATCGCGGTGACACCGATCTTCACGACGAGCTACTCGGGGCTGTTCAAGTCGTTCTTCGACGTCATCGACAGCTCGGCCCTTGCCGATATGCCCGTGGTCATCGGCGCGACCGCCGGCACGCCGAGGCACTCGCTCGCGCTCGATTACGCCCTGCGTCCGATGTTCACCTACCTCCACGCCACGGTCGCACCGACCGGCGTGTTCGCGGCGACGAGCGACTGGGGCGAAGCGGCAGACAGCGTGAAGACGTTGCCCGCTCGCATCGACCGGGCCGCCGGCGAGCTCGCCACGCTCGTCGCGGCAAGCGATCGCTCGGCGACGGTGCGCGACCCGTTCGCGCTCGACCGGCCGTTCGGCCACCTCATCGGCGGTCTCGCGGGGGAGTAGCCTCCTCGTCCGGTTCGCCGAGGCTCGACGTCCTTCGGGCGTCGAGCCTCGACACGACACGGTCGACGATGAGTCCGAGCCCGATCGCGATCGGGATGGAGATCGCGACTGCGAGAAGCGGCGCGTCACGCAGGGCACTGCCGACGATCGCACCGATCCCGACGTTGTAGCAGGCCCACGCGAGGCCGGCCGCGGCCGACAACGGAAGGTACCGACGAAGCGGCACCTTCCCGGCGCCGGCCGCGAGATTCACAGCGATCCGGGCGAACGGCACGTACCGGGCCGTGAAGACGAGTACGGCGGTGCGCCGGTGCACGGCCGTGCGAACGCGATCGATCGCCGCTCCCACGCGACCCTCACGCTGCCAGCGCCATCTGTCGAGCCCGATGCGCCTGCCGATCAGGTAGCAGAGTCCGTCGCCGACGACCGCGCCGACCGCAGCGACGGGGATGATCGCCGCCAGGGCAGGCGACCCGGTCGTGGCCGACAACGCCCCGAGCGCGACGACGGCCGTCTCGCTCGGCAGCACGACGAGGAACGCGTCGCCGACGACGAGGGCGAACAGCGCCGGGATCATCCATGGCGAGGCAGCGAGCTCGCCGATCCATGCGTCGTCCACGCCCTCGTTCTAACCCGGCGAGGTGAACAGCAGGGGTCGCGGCGGCGTCCTTCCGCGATGCCGCTTCGCTACATGCCGGGCACGTCGAGCGCCTCGTGGAGCCGGATCGTGCCGATCTGCAGGTGCGGGTGCCCGGTCATGAGCGCTGCGGCGCCATCCACATCGGCCGCCTCGACGATCGAGTAACCCCCCACGGTCGTCGACGGTGTGCTCGTGCCGTCGACGGTCACCTCGCAGACCTGGCCGAGGGGCGTCCCGAAGTCGACGAGCGCCGGACCGACCCCGGCGGCCCAGTCGGTCCAGGCCTGCATGTCGGCCTGAGCGTCCTCCTCGGACTGCTGCATCTGCTCCTCCGCGCCCACGTCGGCGTGGTAGAGCACCAAGTACTTCGCCATCTGCGCACTCCCTTCGTCGGGCGGGCGCTGCGCCGGTGCAGTGAGTCGCCGGTGACTCGTCCGCGTAGCATTCACGTTACCCGGGCCGGGCTACTCCGTCACTCGAGCACGAAGGTCACCTCGAGGGTCACCAACCATCCCGTGATCTTGCCGTCGGCCGCCTCGACCTTCTGCTCCTTGACCCATGCCCCGCTCACATGGCGGAGCGTCTCAGAGGCGCGCGCGACTCCGGCGGCGACGGCGTCTTCGAAGCTCGTCTCCGAGCGAACCGTGATGGTGGTGACACGTGCGACGGAAGCCATGACATTCCTCCTCGAATGATGCGTGCATGCGTATGCCCCCATCATCCGCCGGGGCGCGAGGGAAAGCGAGGGCTTTGCTCCGGATGCCGCAGCTGACCTGCTGTCGACCGGCGGGCGAACGGCATCCGACGGCTCGGTGAACCCTCGGCGCACAGACGCGATTCGGGCCGAACTGCGCGCCGATCGCCTTCACTCTGGAACCGTGAAGGTCGTCCTCCTCGCAGAATCGTTCCTCCCGCACATGAACGGGGTGACGCACTCGCTGCTGCAGGTGCTGCGTCACCTCGAACGACGCGGTCACGATGCGCTCGTCGTGGCGCCGCGATCCGGCCCGATCGACCACACCCTGTACGGGGCGCGCGCCGTGCTGCTGCCGTCGATGCCCCTTCCGAGCTACCCCGATGTGCGAGTGACGCTCGCGACCGCGCATCGGCTCGCCGCGGTCATGCGCGAGCACGACGCCGACGTCGTGCACCTCGCCTCGCCGTTCGTGCTGGGTTGGCGCGGTGTCCTCGCGGCGGAATCGCTCGGCATCCCGACCGTCGCCGTGTACCAGACCGACATCCCCTCGTACGCCGAGCGCTACGGCGTGCCCGGCGCAGCCCCGGCGCTCACCCGTCACCTGGGCCGGCTGCACCGCCGGGCGACGCTCACGCTCGCGCCGTCGTCGTCGGCGCTCGAGCGGCTCGAGTCGCTGGGGGTCGACGGAATGCGGCTCTGGCGCCGCGGTGTCGACACCGACCGGTTCGCTCCGCGACGGCGGAGCGAGCAGTGGCGTCGCGAGGTCGCCCGCGACGGCGAGGTCGTCGTCGGGTACGTCGGGCGGCTCGCGCCGGAGAAGCAGGTCGAAGACCTCCGCGCCATCGCGGACCTGCCCGGGACCCGGCTCGTGGTGATCGGCGACGGCCCCTCGCGGCCGGCGCTCGAACGGATGCTCCCCGACGCACGCTTCACCGGCTTCCTCGGCGGGGACGACCTCGCACGCGCGATGGCGAGCCTCGACGTGTTCGTGCACCCGGGGGAGAGCGAGACCTTCTGCCAGACCATCCAGGAGTCGCTTGCGAGCGGGGTGCCGGTGGTCGCGACCGGCAGAGGCGGCCCGCTCGACCTCGTGCAGAACAGCGTGAACGGATGGCTCTACCGCCCGGGCGACCTCGAGGACTTCCGTGCGCGAGTGCGCGACCTCACCGGAGACGACGCGAAACGGCACGCATTCGGCGACCGCGCGCGCGAGTCGGTCGCGGGTCGCGGGTGGGACCGCCTCGGCGACGAGCTCATCGGCCACTACGAGGAGGCGGCGCGGCTGCACTCGACTGGGCGGACCGGGCGCGTGCGGGTGCCGCGGTCGAAAGCGGTCGAGCCTCGCCCGATGGTCGTGCAGACGATCGAGCGTGCGACGACGGATGCCGCGGCATCCGTGCCCGGCGCATCCGTTCCGCAACCCGGTGCCCAGACCCGGCGCTGGCACCGCTACGTCGCCGTCGGCGACTCGCTGACTGAAGGACTGTGCGACACCTCGCGCATGCCCGAGGGCGCATACCGCGGCTGGGCCGATCGGCTCGCGCTGCTCCTCGCGCTCGCGAACCCGGACGCGGCTCCGGTCACCTATGCGAACCTGGCCGTGCGCAGCCGCAAGGTCCGAGACGCCGTCGAGGTGCAACTGCCACAGGCACGGGTACTCGGCGCCGACCTCGTGTCGGTGTTGATCGGCGCGAACGACCTCGTGGGCGCTCGCGTCGATCCTGCGCAACTCGCCGCACGGCTGGGGGAACGCGTGGTGGAGCTCCGCGAGACGGGGTGCGATGTGCTGCTCGTGACGCCGTTCATGCCGAGGCGACCGGCTTCACGGCTCTTCGGCGCGCGATTCGCGATGTTCAACGATCGGCTGCGCGAGCTCGCCGAGCGCACGGGGTCGATGCTCCTCGACGTGGACGCCCGGCCGGAACTCGTCGATCACGACCGCTGGGCCGAGGATCGCGTGCACCTGAACCCGACCGGCCATCGCGGCCTCGCATACGCGGCGGCTCGAGTGCTCGGTGTGCCCGACGCTGCGGAACTCGGCGCGCTGGAGTTCGCGGTGCACGGGCCTGCCGAGGACGAGCCCGATCGCGCCGTCGGCGATCTCGAGTGGTTGCGTCGGCACGCCGCGCCATGGGTGCTGCGCAGGGTCCGGGGGCGCGCTGCGGGCGACGGTCTCGGTCCGAAGCGCGAGACGCTCCTGCCCGTGATCGTGCCTGTGTCGGCGCCCGTGCCGCGTGCCCGTGCAGAAGCGTACGGCCAACGGCGCCGCCGCGGCGCGGCGGGCGACTCGCTGACCCCTGGACTCAGCCGCTCTTGCGGCGGAACTCGCGCTTGTGGTCGGCCGGCCCCTGCGAGTGCTGGGCACCTCCGCCGCCGTCGAGGTGGGACTCTCCTTCGCGCTGCTTCGAGGCCTTGTTCTTGCGCTCGAGCGCTTCGCGGAACTTTCGCTTCGTCTCCTCGGAGGGTCCGGTAGTGCTCTGCTCGTCGGAAGTCATGCCTTCGAGTCTCGCATGGATGTCGCACCCACGCGTGCGGCGGCGGTGCCCCGGCGCCCGGCCGACGCCGCGACATCCGCTGTTCACCGGCCGAAAACCCGTGCTCTGCTAGCATTGGAACGGTTGCCCGATGGGATGGCCACGTCTGGAGAGCCGCGAACGCGGCGCGACATCCGTTCGGATGCAGGCGAACAACAGAACATCGAGCACCGATGGAGCAGGCCGGCAGGAAGCTGGTCCCCTGTGGTGGATCACCAACGGCGCGCCTCGCGTTCGGGTGGTGGACTTCTACTGGTGGCCAGCGTGAGGGCATCGTCTGATGCGTTTCGTAATGCCTGTTCCTGCTCCGGAGTATGAGTCGCGCCCACACGGGGTGCGACGTAAAACAAAGGAGAAGACCTCTTGGAAGGTCCTGAAATCACGTTCGCCGAAACCGTCATCGACAATGGCAAGTTCGGCACCCGCACCATCCGCTTCGAGACCGGTCGTCTCGCCCAGCAGGCGCAGGGCTCCGCCGTCGCCTACATCGACGACGAGACCATGCTGCTGTCGGCGACCTCGGTCTCCAAGCAGCCGAAGGAGCACTTCGACTTCTTCCCGCTCACGATCGACGTCGAAGAGCGCATGTACGCCGCTGGCCGCATCCCGGGCTCGTTCTTCCGCCGCGAGGGCCGTCCCTCGACCGAGGCGATCCTGACCTGCCGTCTCATCGACCGGCCGCTCCGCCCCTCGTTCGTCGAGGGACTCCGCAACGAGGTGCAGGTCGTCGTCACCGTGCTCGCGATCGAGCCCGACGAGTACTACGACGTGCTGGCCATCAACGCGGCATCACTCTCGACGCAGCTCTCGGGCCTGCCCTTCTCGGGTCCGGTCGGCGGGGTGCGCGTCGCCCTCGTCGACGGCCAGTGGATCGCGTTCCCGAAGTACTCGCAGATCGAAGACGCCGTGTTCAGCATGGTCGTCGCCGGTCGTGTCGTGACCGAGGCCGACGGCTCGCATGACGTCGCGATCATGATGATCGAGGCCGAGGCGACCGACAACGCGTGGAACCTCATCAGGGCCGGAGCGACGAAGCCCGACGAGGCCGTCATCGCTCAGGGCATCGAAGCGTCGAAGCCGTTCATCAAGCAGCTCGTCGAGGCGCAGCAGCAGGTCGCGGCCACCGCGGCCAAGCCCACCGCCGACTACCCGACGTTCCCGCCCTACCACGCTGAGACGAAGAGCGTCGTCGAGGCGTTCGCGCTCGAGGAGCTCAAGGGCATCTACCAGATCGCCGAGAAGGTGGCGCGTCAAGACGCCGACGACGCTCTCAAGGCTCGTGCCAAGGAGCACGTCGCCGCGAAGGTCGACGCCGGTGAGCTGCCCGAGTCGGCGAACGCCGAGGTCTCGGCTGCCTACAAGTCGGTCACGAAGCACGTCGTGCGCTCGCGGGTGCTCGAAGAGGGCGTTCGCATCGACGGTCGCGGGCTCGCCGACATCCGTCCGCTCGACGCCGAGGTGCAGGTCGTGCCCCGCGTGCACGGTTCGGCCATCTTCCAGCGCGGTGAGACCCAGATCCTGGGCGTCACCACGCTGAACATGCTGAAGCTCGAGCAGCAGATCGACTCGCTGAGCCCGGTCACCAAGAAGCGCTACATGCACAACTACAACTTCCCGCCCTACTCGACCGGTGAGACCGGTCGCGTCGGGTCGCCGAAGCGTCGCGAGATCGGGCACGGCGCACTCGCCGAGCGCGCGCTCGTGCCGGTGCTGCCCACGCGCGAGGAATTCCCCTACGCGATCCGTCAGGTCTCCGAGGCGCTCAGCTCGAACGGTTCGACCTCGATGGGCTCGGTCTGCGCATCGACGCTCTCGCTGCTGAACGCGGGAGTGCCGCTGCGCGCGCCCGTTGCCGGCATCGCGATGGGTCTGATCTCCGACACCGTGAACGGTGAGACCCGCTACGCGGCCCTCACCGACATCCTCGGTGCCGAAGACGCGCTCGGCGACATGGACTTCAAGGTCGCCGGCACGTCGGAGTTCGTCACGGCGATCCAGCTCGACACCAAGCTCGACGGCATCCCGGCATCCGTGCTGGCCGGCGCGCTGACGCAGGCGAAGGACGCCCGCACGACGATCCTCGCCGTGCTGAACGCCGCGATCGACGGTCCCGACGAGATGGCCCCGACCGCGCCCCGCGTGATCTCGGTGCAGATCCCCGTCGACAAGATCGGCGAGCTGATCGGCCCGAAGGGCAAGACGATCAACGCGATCCAAGACGAGACGGGCGCCGACATCTCCATCGAGGAGGACGGCACCGTCTACATCGGCGCGACCGACGGCCCCTCGGCCGAGGCCGCCCGCGCCCAGGTGAACGCGATCGCCAACCCCACCAACCCCGAGATCGGTGAGCAGTTCCTCGGCACGGTCGTGAAGATCGCCGCCTTCGGCGCGTTCATCTCGCTCCTGCCCGGTAAAGACGGCCTGCTGCACATCTCCGAGGTGCGCAAGCTCGCCGGCGGCAAGCGCGTCGAGAACGTCGACGACGTGCTCGGCGTCGGCCAGAAGGTCCTCGTCGAGATCACGAAGATCGACGACCGCGGCAAGCTCTCGCTCGCCCCGGTGCTCGCCGAGGAGGCCGACACGAACGGTCGCGATTCGCACGAGACGCACGCCGAGGAGCCCGCAGAGGGCGCCGAGGTCTAGTCGCTCGAGTTGCGGATGCCCGCCTCCGGTCCCTGAGCTTGTCGAAGGGTCGGGGCGGGCATCCGTCGTCTCAGCGCGCTTGCACCGCGGCGGTCGAGCCCGCGGCATCCGCTCATCGATCGAGTAGGGGACCCAACCGGTAGGGGATGAGCTCGCCCATCGCGAGCGAGGTCTCGGTGCGCTCGACGCCGTCGATCGAGAGGATCTCGCCATCGATGCGGAACAGGTCGTGCGCGTCACGGGAGACGACCCGCACGAGCAGGTCGACCGCGCCCGAGAGGCCGTGCGCCTGGATGACCTCGGGAATCTCGGCGATCTCGTCGACGACGTCGCTCAGCGCCCTTCTGGCGTACGTGCACCGAGATGAAGGCCTCGAGCGGGTAGCCGAGCGGCGTCGGATCCATGCTGCGTTCGAAGGAGAGGAACGCGCCGGATGCCTCGAGCCGCGACATCCTCGCCTGCACCGTGTTGCGCGACAGTCCGAGCCGGTCGGCGAGGGCGACGACGGTCGCTCGTGGATCTGGCACGAGGGCCGCGAGCAGGGCCCGGTCGACTGCGTCGTAACCGCTCATATCGCCACACGATAGCACCCGAATCGGTGTCCGAGGTTGGCAACATGCTCAATACGGCCTCTCCAGCTTGAGCTGTGTGCAAGATCGACGTACGCTCACGGTATCCGGCGGAGCGGCCGGGCGCGGGCAGCCCACGAAGCACGCCCGCCGAAAAGCGAGGATCGACGATGACCCCATCCGACCGAGACGCCACCGGGCTCCTCACCCGGCCCGACTCCTTTGTGCAGCTCGTCACGCCGACCGGCGAGCGCCGGGCGAATGCCGAGCTCGACCCCTGGGTCGCTGACGTCGACCTCGCGGCCCTCGGCCGCCTGTATCGCGACATGGCGATCGTCCGTCGCATCGACGCCGAGGCCACCGCATTGCAGCGCCAGGGCGAGCTGGGACTCTGGCCGCCGCTCTCGGGGCAGGAGGCCGCCCAGATCGGCTCCGCCCGGGCCCTTCGCGACGACGACTTCGCCTTCTCGAGCTACCGCGAGCACGCCGTGGCGTGGTGCCGCGGCGTCGAAGCCGCCGAACTCCTCACGGTGTGGCGCGGCACGGCATCCTCCGGATGGAACCCGTACGAGCGCGGCATCGCGGTGCCGCAGATCATCATCGGCGCACAGGCGCTGCACGCGACTGGTTGGGCCATGGGCGCAGCCTGGGAGGGTTCGGATGCCGCGGCCATCGCCTACTTCGGCGATGGCGCCACGAGCGAGGGCGACGTCAACGAGGCCCTCGTCTTCGCTGCGAGCTTCGACTCGCCCGTGGTCTTCTTCTGCCAGAACAACCAGTGGGCGATCTCGGAGCCCGTGGGACTCCAGTCGAAGCAGCCGCTCGCGCGCCGCGCCGACGGCTTCGGCATGCCCGGCATCCGGGTCGACGGCAACGACGTGCTCGCCGTGCTCGCGGTCACCCGCATCGCGCTCGATCGCGCGCGCCGCGGCGAGGGACCCACGTTCATCGAGGCCGTGACCTACCGCCTCGGCCCGCACACCACGGCCGACGACCCCACCCGCTACCGCGCCGACGCCGAGCTCGCCGAGTGGCGCGAACGTGACCCGCTCGTGCGCGTGCTCGGCCTGCTCGAGGCATCCGGTGTCGATGTCGCTGGGCTCCAGCGCGATGTCGCCGCCGAGGCCGACCGCACCGCCGCCGAACTCCGCGCCGCGGTCACCACGATCGCCGACCCCGAGCCGCTCAGCATCTTCGACCACGTCTACGCCGAGCCGAACAGCCACCTCGAACGGCAGCGCGAGCAGTATGTGCGCTACCTTGCGATGTTCGAAGACACGGATGCCGCGGCATCCGATGGCCTCGAGGAGCGCGCGCGATGACCGCCCTCACCCTCGCGAAGGCCCTGAACGCCGGGCTCCGACGCGCACTCGCCGACGACGACAAGGTCGTGCTCATGGGCGAGGACATCGGCACCCTCGGCGGTGTGTTCCGGGTCACCGACGGACTGAAGGCCGAGTTCGGTGCGAATCGCGTCGTCGACACCCCGCTCTCCGAAGCGGGCATCATCGGCACCGCCGTGGGTCTCGCGTATCGGGGATTCCGGCCCGTCGTGGAGATCCAGTTCGACGGATTCATCTACCCGGGCTTCGACCAGATCGTCGCGCAGGTCGCGAAGCTGCACTACCGCTCGCGCGGCAGCGTGCGCATGCCGATCACGATCCGGGTGCCCTTCGGCGGCGGCATCGGCGCGGCCGAGCACCACTCCGAATCGCCCGAGGCGTACTTCGCGCACACGGCCGGACTCCGGGTGATCGCCTGCTCGAACTCGGCCGACGCCTATGTCATGATCCGGCAGGCGATCGCGAGTGACGATCCCGTGCTGTTCTTCGAGCCGAAGCGTCGCTACCACGTGAAGGGCGAGGTCGACGAGACCGCGAACCTCGCCGACGCACGGCCCATGGGCATCGCGACGACGGTCGCGGCCGGCACCGACGTCACGCTCGTGACCTACGGCGCGCTCGTGCAGACGGCGCGTGACGCCGCGATCGCGGCGGCCGAAGACGGCATCTCGATCGAGGTCATCGACCTGCGCTCGCTCGCCCCCGTCGACTACGCGACGGTCGAGGCATCCGTGCGCCGCACCGGCCGGCTCGTGATCACCCATGAGGCCGGCCAGCAGGGCGGGGTCGGCGCCGAACTCGCGGCGTCGATCACCGAGCGCTGCTTCGAGTTCCTCGAGGCGGCGCCGGTGCGGGTCACCGGGCACGACATCCCGTACCCGCCCGCGAAGCTCGAGCGGCACCACCTGCCCGACCTCGATCGCATCCTCGACGGCGTCGACCGGGTGCTCGGACGCCCGAATTCGCTGAGCGGTGTGGAGGCGTGACGAGCATGATCCGCGACTTCGCGCTGCCCGACCTCGGTGAGGGCCTCACCGAGTCCGAGATCGTCGCCTGGCGGGTCGCCGTCGGCGACCGCGTCGAGCTCAACCAGATCATCGCCGACATCGAGACGGCGAAGGCCGTTGTCGAACTGCCGTCGCCGTTCGCCGGCGTGATCACCGCGCTGCACGCCGCCGAGGGCGAGACGATCGACGTCGGTGCCCCGCTCTTCTCGTGCGACACCGGCGACGGTTCGAACGCCGTGCCCGATGGGCCCGTCGAAGTGAGCGCTGCCGAGGTCCCCTCAACGGGCTCGGCGGAGCGATGTTCCGGATGCCGCACCGGGTCCGAATCTCGTCGGCTACGGTGCCCGCGACGAGGGCGGCCCGAGGCGACGCACCCGCCGTGGCGCGCTCGTCGCCGAGCTCGTCCCGCCGATGCCGGATGAGACGGGTGCTGCGCACATGCCGGAGCTCCTTGCGGAGGCGCCCGAGACCGAGATCGAGACCGAGCACCCCGCCGAGCGCCCGCGATCCACGCCGCCGGTGCGAAAGCTCGCCCGCGATCTCGGCATCGACCTCGAGACGATCGCGGGCACGGGCGAGCGCGGGCTCATCACTCGCGACGACGTCGAGCTCGCGGCATCCGTCACTCGACCGGTGGAGGTCGCAGAGGCCGAGACGGTCCTGCAGGCCCGGCCGGCCGGCGCCGATGCCCCGGCCGAGACGCGCATTCCGATCAAGGGCGTGCGCAAGCACACGGCGGCGGCGATGGTGCGGAGCGCGTTCACCGCGCCGCACGTGTCCGAGTTCCTCACGGTCGACGTGACGGGCACGATGGAGCTCCTGCGGAGCATCCGCGATGATCGTGTCTTCGCCGGGCACAAGGTGACGCCGCTCGCCGTCGTCGCGAAGGCGCTCTGCATCGCGGCGCGTCGTACGCCCGAGGTCAACGCCCGCTGGGACGAGGAGGCGCAGGAGATCGTGCAGTTCGGCGGCGTGAACCTCGGCATCGCCGCCGCCACCGATCGCGGCCTCGTCGTGCCGAACGTCAAGGGCGCCGAACGGATGACCCTCATCGAACTCGCCGACGCGATCACCGCCCTCGCCGAGACCGCGCGCGCCGGGCGCACCGGACCCGCCGAACTCACTGGCGGCACGATCTCGATCACCAACATCGGCGTCTTCGGCATCGACGCGGGCACGCCGATCCTGAACCCCGGCGAGGCGGCGATCGTCGCGATGGGCGCGGTGCGGCGGCAGCCTTGGGAGCATCGCGGCGAGATCGCGCTCCGCGAGCTCATGACGCTGAGCCTCTCGTTCGACCACCGGCTCGTCGACGGCGCGCAGGGTTCGCGCTTCCTCGCCGACATCGGCGCGATCCTCCGCGAACCGGGCGTCGCCCTCACCATGGCGTGATCGGCCATGGCGCAATCGGCGCAGTGGCGGGAGGATGAGCGTATGGACGCACGCAGCATCCTCTCGCCGGCCGATACCGCCGATGATCTCGCCGGCACCCCCTTCATCCACGTCGACATACACCTCGTGGGCGCCTATGCGACCGCGGACTTCGCGAGCGCGGTACGTCTCCTCGACGCCGTTGCGATCGTCGCCGACGAGCTCAACCACCATCCCGACGTGCGTCTCGGCTGGGGCCGGGCGGAGTTCGAGCTCTCCTCGCACGACGTGGGCGGCGTGACCTCGCGCGACCTGGCACTCGCGCGGCGCATCAGCGAGATCGCCGCCGAGCACGGGGCGCGACCCGGCAACTGAGCCGTGCCGTTCGCGTGAGCCCCGGAGCAGGGTTCGGAGTACTCGCAGACCGCTCAAAGGGATCTCATGACCGCCCATAGGGAGCTCATGAGAGCGGCTGGCATCCTCTGAGGAGATTCCCGAGGAGGAACGCCCATCATGCATGAGTACGACCCGACTTCAGCGGCTACGGCTGAACACGAAGGCCGGCCAAGGGTGCGGCGATTGCTGCGGAACAGGAAGAGTGGATGGATCGCGACCGCCGCGTTGACATGTGCAGTGATCGGCCTCGCCGGTTGTGCCGCCACGTCCCCCTCGGCAACGACCACGTCGCCCCCGGAAACGACCGCGTCCCCCTCGGCAACAGGTGGGCACGGCATGCCGGGCGGCGACGGATCCAATGCTCGATCTGAAGCCGCCTCAGGGGGAGCATCCGGCACGATCGACAGCATGTCGACGCCGAGTTTCACGATGACGACGTCGGCGGGTCAGCAGGTGACCGTCACCGAGGCGTCCTCGACGACATACGAGAACGGCACGGGCTCGATCTCGTCGACTGACATCACCACCGGCGACACCGTCCTCGTCCTCGGGATGACCAGCGGAACGGCCATCACGGCCACTCACGTCATCGTGCAACCGGATGACGGCGGCGGATCTGCGGCCTCCTCGGCGGCAGGGGTGGTCCCCTTCGAGCGCGGTGCACCGAGCGCGGCACAACAGGACGGTCAGATCCCGACCGAGTACTCCGAGGGGGAGGGGACGATCGTCAGCGGATCCGAAGCGGACAACGCCACCCAAGCCGCCCTCGCGGCCTACCCGGGCGGCGTCGTCGACCGGGTTGTGCAACTGAGCACCGGCGAGTACGAGGTCCACTACATCGGCGTCAACTGGCCGCACCACATCTTCGTCGATACGGAACTCACGGTCGTCGGCGCCAACTAGCTTGGAGTGCCCAGGGGCCCTGGGGGGCGTGAGAAAGTGAAAGGCTCGGACGAATCATCCGCCCGGCGACTCACTCGAGTCGGTAGATCCGCTCCTCGATCTCGGTGCCGCGGGCGTTCGCGAAGCTCACCTCGGTGCCGACCTGCCGGAACCCGAGCTTCTGGAGCACCGCGATGGACCCGCCATTGTCGGAGGCGGCCCGCGCCCGTATGGGGCGCTCGTGCACGGCGTCGAGGAAGAGTCGCATCGCCCGGGTCGCGATTCCCTGGCCCCAACGCGTGGAGTCGATCCAGTAGGTGATCTCGGCGATGCCGTCCTCGAACCAGCGGCCGACGCTGCCCACGATCTCGCCGTCGGCGCGCACGGTGCGCATGTCGATCTCGGGGTCGGCGAAGAGTCGATGCCAGTGGGCGTCGAACAGCGCACGGTCGGTGGGATCCGTCGAGGTGAACGCGGCCATATACACGGCCGACGGGTCCTGCTCGAATCGGAACAAGACATCGAGATCCTCCGCGCGGGTCACGCGCAGGGTCACGACATGAGGCTTGCCCACGCCATCTCCTCCAGGATGCCGCGGACGGTGCCGTCGGCCGGTCGGCGCCCCGGGATGCGGGCGCTGTGCGGAGTGGAGTTCAGGAGTCCGAACGCGGCGTGTGCGCGGAACCTGAGCTCCGTCTCGGCCCGATCGGGCCGGAGTCGGGAGAGAGTGTCGACCCAGTGTTCGACGTATCGGCGCTGCAGCAGTCGCACATCGTGCCGTGCCCCGACGTCGAGCTGCTCGAGTTCGCGGTCCTGTACGAGGATCACGTCGGCGTCGCCGAGTGCGAAGTCGACGTGGAAGGCGACGAGGGAGCGGAGCGCGGATGCCGCATCAGGCGACTGCTCGAGCACCCGCTCGGCCCCGTCGAGAAGCGTGCGGCTCGCCCCCTGGAGGATGGCGGCGAGCACCGCGGCCTTGCCGGGGAAGTGCCGGTACACGGCGGGACCGCTCACGCCGACCGCGGCGCCGAGGTCTTCGATCGTGACACCCGCGTATCCCCGTTCGGCGAACAGGGTCGCCGCCGCGGTGAGGATCGCCGCGCGACGGTCGGCCTTCTGCCGCCCCCGCTCGGTGAGGGCGGGGATCTCGCCGGCGTCGTACGCGCCAAGTGTGCTTGCCATCTCGGTTAATGCTCGCTAACATCGTGAATCGAGTTAGTGAACACTAACCGAGATGCGGCGCGCTGCACAAGTGGGCGCGCCGTCGATGAGGACAGGCGGATCGGATGGCCATCCTGCACACCGGCATCGACCCGGCGAGCGAGGCAGCGCGCACGAACTCCGCGGCGCACGCCGAGCTCGTCGCCGAGTTGCGTGCGCGCATCGCGACCGCCGCGCTCGGCGGCCCCGAGGCATCCCGCGACCGTCACGTCGCTCGCGGCAAGCTCTTGCCGCGCGACCGGGTCGACCGGCTCCTCGACGAGGACAGCCCCTTCCTCGAGCTCTCGCCGCTCGCCGCCGACGGCCTCTACGGCGGCGACTCTCCGGGCGCCGGCATCATCACCGGCATCGGGCTCGTGCACGGTCGCCCCGTGATGGTGGTGTGCAACGACGCCACCGTGAAAGGCGGCACGTACTACCCGATGACGGTGAAGAAGCACCTGCGCGCCCAGGAGGTCGCGAAGGAGCATCGCCTGCCGTGCATCTACCTCGTCGACTCGGGCGGCGCGTTCCTGCCCCTGCAGGACGAGGTGTTCCCCGACCGTGAGCACTTCGGCCGCATCTTCTTCAACCAGGCCCAGCTCTCGTCGAAGCGCATCCCGCAGCTGGCCGCGGTCCTCGGCTCGTGCACGGCCGGTGGCGCCTACGTGCCGGCGATGAGCGACGAGACCGTGATCGTCAGGAACCAGGGCACGATCTTCCTCGGTGGCCCGCCGCTCGTGAAGGCGGCGATCGGCGAGGTCGTCACGCCCGAGGAGCTCGGCGGCGGCGAGCTGCACTCGCGCGTCTCCGGCGTGACCGATCACCTCGCCGAGAACGACGAGCACGCGCTCGAACTCGTGCGAGACATGGTCGGCACGCTTCCCGAGCAGGCGCCCCGCGCGTGGGCCGTGCAGGAGCCGCGCCCGCCCGCGGTCGATCCGGCGGATCTCACGGCGGCGGTACCGGTCGACGTGCAGCAGCCCTACGACGTGCGCGAGGTGATCGCCCGGCTCGTCGACGGCAGCGAGTTCGCCGAGTTCAAGCGGGAGTACGGCGACACGCTCGTCACGGGCTTCGCGCACCTCGACGGCCACCCGGTGGGCATCATCGCGAACAACGGCGTGCTGTTCAGCGAGTCGGCCATGAAGGGCGCCCACTTCATCGAGCTCTGCGACCAGCGCGGCATCCCGCTCGTGTTCCTCCAGAACATCTCGGGGTTCATGGTCGGCCGCGACGCCGAGGCCGGCGGCATCGCGAAGCACGGCGCGAAGATGGTCACCGCGGTGGCGACGACGCGCGTGCCGAAGTTCACGGTCGTGATCGGCGGCTCGTTCGGCGCCGGCAACTACTCCATGTGCGGGCGGGCGTACTCGCCGAGGTTCCTCTGGATGTGGCCGAACGCGCGCATCTCGGTCATGGGCGGCGAGCAGGCGGCATCCGTGCTCTCGACCGTGAAGCGCGACCAGCTCGCGGTGAAGGGCGAGGAGTGGTCGGATGCCGCGGAGCAGGCGTTCAAGGCGCCGATCCGCGAGCAGTACGACAACCAGGGCAGCCCGTACCACTCGACGGCGCGGCTCTGGGACGACGGCATCATCGATCCCGCCGACACCCGAACGGTGCTCGCTCTGGCGCTCGAGCTCGCGAGCCGCACGCCGCTGCCCGAGCCGGCGTTCGGCCTGTTCCGCATGTGACCGGGTTCAGGAACCGGATGCCGCCGCCGCGCGCGTGACCTCGCGAACCGCCTCGTCGACCCCGCGGTTCCACGGCGTGCCGTGGCCGGGCAGCACCCACGTGACGCCGAGCCCTTCGAGGCGCTTGAGCGATTCGAGCGCCTGGGCGGGGTCGTCGGTGAACGGCGCGGGCTGCGGACCCCGGGCGCCCGTGAGCACGTGGCGGGTCGTGAGCGCGTCGCCGACGAAGACGGCGTCGGCGACCGGCACGTGGACCGCGATGCTGCCGGGGGAGTGGCCGGGGAGTCCGATGACGCGTGGCGAACCCGGGAGGTCGAGCACGTCGCCGTCGCGCACCGTGACGACCTCGGTGAGCGGCGTCGTGCGCAGTCCGTTCTTGGTCATCGAGTACCAGAGGAAGCGCGTGGTCGCCCCGAGCTTCATGCGGCCCCACGCGGGTTTCGTCGAGACCTCACCGCGGGCGCGGGCGGCATCCGCCTCGTGCACGTAGACGGGGACGCCGTAGTCGCGGCGGAGCCGCTCGGCGAAGCCGATGTGATCGCTGTCGCCGTGGGTGAGCACGACGCCGCGGATGTCGCCGAGCGAGCGGCCCATCGTGGCGAGCTCGTCGGTGAGGTCGCGCCACTGGCCGGCGAGGCCGGCGTCGATGACGGTGATGCCATCAGGCGTGTCGACGAGATAGACCGCGACGGAGTCGGAGCCGATGCGGTGGAGAGAGGGGCCGAGCTTCATGGTGTGCCTCGCTTGCAGGGGGTGGTGGTTGTGATGGCTATGATACATAGCTATGATGGCTACGGTCAATAGCCTCTGTCGAAACCGATCACCTCTGCCGAAACCGATCAATGGAGCCCCGATGCCGACACCCGACCGCACGTCACTCGACGAGATCGTCTCCGCCGGACGCGCGCTGCTGGAGTCGGGCGGGCTGTCGGTCTCACGATGCAGGCAGTCGCCGACCGAGTCGGCGTGCGCGCACCCTCGCTGTACAAGCGGGTCCGCAATCGGGACGAGCTCGTCTCGCGCGTCGCGGAGGCGACGATCCGCGAGCTCGACGAGCGTCTCGACGCCGCGGCCGCGGGCGAGCCCGACGCGAGGTCGGCGCTCGTGGCGCTCGCACGCGCGGTACGTGCATTCGCGCACGAGCGCCCCGTGGCGTTCGGGCTCGTGTTCGCGCCCGGCGGCAGCCTCACGCTCGACGACCCTGCGGCGCTCGAACGGGCGAGCGCGTCGGTGCTCCGAGTCGCGGCCGCGCTCGTGGGCGACGACGATGCGCTCGATGCCGCACGCACGGTCACGGCCTGGATGACCGGCTTCGTGGGCATGGAGCTCTCGGGTGCGTTCCGGCTCGGCGGCGATGTCGATCGTGCGTTCGAGTTCGGCATCGTCCGTCTCGCCGATGCGCTCGCCGCACCTTCGATTCGGGCGACGCGCGCCTGATCCCTTGCGATTTCAGTTAGCGAGCACTAACATCGATTCCAGTTAGTGCGCGCTAACTGTATAGCGCGCGTGCAGAGTGGCGGAGAGGCGCGAATGGTCACGCTCACGGGCACGCCCGACCACGCCGGATTGCGGATGCCGCGTGCCGAGGCCGCTCGCGCCCCGCGCCCGTTCGACCGGGTGCTCGTCGCCAATCGCGGCGAGATCGCCGTGCGGGTCATCCGCACGCTCCGACGGCTCGGCATCCATTCGATCGCCGTCTACTCCGACGCCGACGCCGATGCGCCGCACGTGCGGCTCGCCGACGATGCCGTGCGCATCGGTCCGGCGCCGGCGGCCCAGAGCTACCTCGATCCGTCGCTCATCGTCGCCGCAGCGCTCGACTCGGGCGCCGAGGCGGTGCATCCGGGGTACGGGTTCCTCTCCGAGCATGCCGGGTTCGCCGAGGCGTGCCGCGACGCTGGCATCGTGTTCGTCGGGCCGGGCGTCGAGGCACTCGAGGTGATGGGCGACAAGATCCGCGCGAAACGCCACGTCGCGGCATCCGGGGTCCCGACCGTGCCCGGCATCGCCGACGCCGCGCTCGACGACGTCGCACTCCTCGCGGCGGCCGAGTACCGTCGGGTTTCCGTTGCTCGTGAAGCCCTCTGCGGGCGGCGGCGGCAAGGGCATGCAGATCGCCCGCGATGCCGGCGAGCTCGCGGCAGCGCTCCCGGCCGCTCGGCGCGTCGCACTCACCGCGTTCGGCGACGACACCCTGCTCCTCGAGCGCCTCATCGAACGGCCCGCGCCATATCGAGGTGCAGGTGCTCGCCGACGCGTACGGCGCAGTGGTGCATCTCGGCGAACGCGAATGCTCGTTGCAGCGGCGTCACCAGAAGGTCATCGAGGAGTCACCCTCGCCGCTGCTCGACGAGGCGACTCGCGAGCGCATCGGGCAGGCGGCGTGCGACGCCGCGCGGAGCGTCGACTACCTCGGCGCGGGCACGGTCGAGTTCCTGGTGTCGGATGCCGCGCCGGCGGACTTCTTCTTCATCGAGATGAACACGCGGTTGCAGGTCGAGCACCCCGTCACCGAGCTCGTCACGGGCTTCGACCTCGTCGAGCAGCAGCTGCGCATCGCAGCCGGACAGCCGCTCGCCTTCGTCCAGTCCGACGTGCACCTCTCGGGGCACGCGGTCGAGGCACGCCTCTACGCGGAGAGTCCCGAACGCGGGTTCCTGCCGTCGACCGGACACGTGCTCGCGTGGCGGGAGCCCGTGGGCGACGGGGTCCGTGTCGACAGCGGCATCCGCGAGGGGCAGGAGATCACCGCCCACTACGACCCGATGCTCGCGAAGGTGATCGCACACGGCACCGACCGCGCCGAGGCCCTCGCGCGGCTCGACGGCGCACTCGCCGACACGGTCGTGCTCGGGGTCGACACCAACGTCGGCTTCCTCCGGCGACTCATCGCCGAACCCGCCGTGCGCGCCGGCGACCTCGACACGGGACTCATCGATCGGATGCCGGAGCCCGATGCGTCCGCGCCGCCGGCGGCCGCCCTCGAGGCTGCAGCCGCGTTCCGCGAGGCCCGCGCGAGCGCCTCGACCGAGAACGCCCACGCGTGGCAGCGAGCGCGAGGCTGGCGGGTCGCTTCCCTGCACGCCGAGGCCCCCGAGGATGGTCTCGAGGCCAATGGATCATCCAAGACCGTGGTCGCCGAAGCTCCCGACGGCACCGTCTGGGTGCACACCGGCGGAGCCACCTGGAGCATCCCCGCCGAGAGCCGGCGTGCACGCCTCGACGCCTGGCTCGCGAAGCTCGAGCGCGGCGGGCTCGCCGATCCCGAGTTGCGGGCTCCCATGCCGGGCACCGTCACCGCCGTGCTCGTCGCCGACGGCGACCGCGTCGACGCGGGCGACGCCGTGCTCGCGATCGAGGCGATGAAGATGGAGCACCGCGTGCTCGCCACGGTCGCCGGCATCGTCCGCCTCGCCGTCGGCGCGGGCGCGCAGGTCGCGCGCGACCAGGCCGTCGCGCGCATCGAGGCCCACCCCGAGGCATCCGACCCTGAGGCATCCGACCCCGAGGCATCCGACCCGGCACCGCCGGCCGGCCCGCGCGAGGTCGACCGAACGAACGCACCCCACGAGGAATGAGGACCACCATGGACTACCTGCTGAGCCGTGAGGAGCAGGAGCTCTACGACCGGGTGAAGGACTTCGCCGACACCGTCGTCGCGCCCGCCGCCTACGAATACGACACGAAGCGACGCCTGCCGATGGAGATCATCGCCCAGATGGGCGAGATGGGGCTCTTCGGCCTGCCGTTCCCCGAAGAGGTGGGCGGCCAGGGCAAGACGTACTTCCAGCTGTGCCTCGCCGTCGAGGCGCTCGGTCGCGTCGACCAGTCGATCGGCGTCACCCTCGAGGCGGGCGTCGGCCTCGGCATCATGCCGATCTTCCGCAACGGCACCGCGGAGCAGAAGGCGGAGTACCTTCCCGACCTCGTCGCAGGGCGCGCGCTTGCCGGCTTCGGCTTGACCGAGGCGGGCGCGGGTTCCGACGCCGGCGCGACCCAGACCACCGCCGTGCTCGACGGCGACGAGTGGGTCATCAACGGCTCGAAGCAGTTCATCACCAACTCGGGAACGCCCATCACGCGGTTCGTCACGATCACCGCCGTGACCGGCGAGAAGACCGCTCCCGACGGCACCGTCAAGAAGGAGCTCTCGTGCATCATCGTGCCGAACGGCACGCCGGGCTTCACCGTTGAACCGGGCTACGACAAGGTCGGCTGGAACACGTCCGACACCCATCCGCTGACCCTCACCGACGTTCGGGTGCCGGCGACGAACCTCCTGGGCGCTCGCGGTCGCGGGTACGCGAACTTCCTGCAGACCCTCGACGAAGGGCGCGTCGCCTTCGCCGCGCTCGGCGCCGGCGCCGCGCAGGGCTGCCTCGAGGAGGCGATTCGGTATGCGAAGGAGCGGGTCGTGTTCGGCGCGCCGATCGGCCGGAACCAGCACATCGCCTTCAAGATCGCGCGCATGCAGGCGCGAGTGCACCAGGCACGGCTCGCCTGGCAGGACGCCGCGCGCAAGATGGATTCGGGCAAGCCCTTCAAGCTCGAGGCGTCGATCGCGAAGATGGTGTGTGGGGAGGCGGCCATGGACAACGCACGCGACGCCACGCAGATCTTCGGCGGCTACGGCTTCATGAACGAGAGCCGCGTGGCACGCATGTACCGTGACGCGAAGATCCTCGAGATCGGCGAGGGCACCACCGAGGTGCAGCTCATGATCATCACGAGGGAACTCGGGCTCACCGACTGAGCCCGACGAGCGGATGCCGCGGGCACACCGACGCGAAGGAGCGAAGATGCACGAGCGTGACGACGGCACGGTACCGCCCGTGCACCGCGAGGTCCTGCAGCGCGGGCTCTGGTTCGAGGAGTTCGAGCCGGGCACCCGCTACCTGCACCGTCCGGGACGCACCGTCACCGAGGCCGACAACGTGCTCTTCACGACGCTCACGATGAACACGCAGGCGCTGCACCTCGACGCGGCGTGGGCGCAGACGCAGCCGTTCGGCCAGCGGCTCGTGAACTCGATGTTCACACTCGCGACGATCGTCGGGGCATCCGTCGCCCAGCTCACGCAGGGCACGATCGTCGCGAACCTCGGGTTCACCGAGGTCGCGTTCCCCGCGCCGCTGTTCCACGGCGACACGCTCTACAGCGAGACGGTCGTCGTCGGCACTCGAGCGTCGGCATCCCGGCCGGGTCAGGGCGTCGTGACCCTCCTGCACGTGGGGCGCAACCAGCACGGCGTCGAGGTCGCTCGGGCGACACGGTCGGTGCTCGTGTGGTTCCAGGAGGCCGGCGAGGAACAGGCCGCGGCTCTGCCCGAGGCAGAGGAGACGAGCGGATGACGCATCCACCGTTCCGATTCGGCCCCGCCCTGTTGTTCTGCCCGGCCGACCGCCCCGACCGATACTCGAAGGCGCTCGAGCGTGCCGACGCCGTGATCCTCGACCTCGAGGACGCCGTCGCCGACGACGCGAAGGATGCCGCCCGCGCCGCGCTCGTCGCGACGCCACTCGACCCCGAACGCGTGATCGTGCGCGTCAACCCCGCCTCGACCCCGCACCTGGCCGCCGATCTCGAGGCCCTTGCCGAGACCCCGTACCGCACGGTGATGCTCGCCAAGTGCGATGGCACGGCCGACCTCGTCGACCTCGCCGAGCTCGAGGTGATCGCGCTCTGCGAGACGGCGCGCGGCGTGCTGGCCGCCGTCGAGATCGCGAACCTCCCGAACGTCTCGGCGCTGATGTGGGGAGCCGAAGACCTCGTCGCCTCGCTCGGCGGCTCGTCGAGCCGCTTCGACGACGGCCGCTACCGCGACGTCGCGAGGTACGCCAGGTCCCAGGTGTGCCTCGCGGCGGCGGCGAACGGCATCGCCGCGATCGACACCGTGCACCTCGAGATCGCCGACGCCGTCGGGCTTCGCGCCGAAGCCGAGGACGCGGCGGCGCTCGGCTTCGCGGCGACGGCGTGCATCCACCCCGATCAGGTGCAGATCGTGCGCGCGGCGTACCTGCCCGACGCCGACCGGCTCGAGTGGGCGCGAGCCGTCCTCGCCGCGGCCGACGAGGAGCGCGGGGTGTTCGCGTTCCGCGGGGAGATGGTCGACGCGCCGCTGCTGCGCCAGGCGGCGGCACTGGTGCGCCGCGCGGGGAGCTGACGCGCGCGGCATCCGTTCCTGTCTCCCATGCGCAATGCACGTCCGCGACCCCGCAAACGATTCGGTAACGGTTCACCCGCGGTTCCTCGGATCGCATACCCCGAGAGCGTATTCTCGAAGTCAATCCTGGGGAGGAGGAGCGCGTGGCACGACGGCATATCTACCGAGCACACGCAGCGAGCGTCGCGGGGGCGGCGATCGCGGAGAACGACTTGGTGCGGGCACCGCACGGGGTCGACGTCGATACGCCGGCGCTCGACGTGTCGACGCGCGACGCGGCATCGGTCGAGTCCGAGCTCAGGGTCGAGTCCGTGGAGACGAACACGATGTCGGGGCCGATCATCGTGCCCCGGCGGGCCGCGATCGGCGAGACCGGCATCGAGGCGCATCCGCTCGTGCTCGGCGGCAGCACCTTCGGCTGGACGCTCGGTCCCGAGGACGCCTTCGGGGTGCTCGACCGGTTCGCCGGAGTGGGCGGCGGGCTCATCGACACGGCCGACAGCTACGCGGCCGGCCGCAGCGAATCGATCATCGGCAGGTGGATGGCCTCGCGCCGCACGCGCGATCGCATGACGGTCATGACGAAGGTCGGTCGTCACCCCGATCACCGTGGGCTCAGGCCGGTCGACCTGACGGCGGCCGTCGACGATTCGCTCCTGCGGCTCGGCACCGACCGCATCGACCTGCTCTACTTCCACGGCGACGACCCCGACGTCCCACTCGAAGAGAGCCTCGGCGCCGTCGACGCACTCATCGCGGCCGGCAAGGTCGGCTCGATCGGCGCCTCCGACTTCTCGCCCGAGCGGCTCATCGAGGCGCGCGTGCTCGCCGCGAACGGACTGCCGACCTTCCGGGTGCTCACGATCAAGTACAACCTCATGGAGCGCAAGCCCTTCGAGGGTGCGCCCGAGCTCGTCGCCCATGCCCAGGGGCTCGCCGTGCTGCCCTACTTCGGGCTCGCGAACGGATTCCTCGGCGGGCAAGTGCGCCGCCGCGCCGATGTGCGCCACGATGCGCGCGGCGCGCGACAGGCCCGGCACCTCGGTCGGCGCGGCCACCGCGTGCTCACCGCGATCGACGAGATCGCCTTCGCGCGCGGAGTGGCTCCGGCGACCATCGCCCTCGCGTGGCTGCTCGCGAAGCCCACGGTCGTCGCTCCCGTCGTGAGCGCGAGCCGGCCCGACCAGGTCGAGGCGCTGATCGCCGCGGCATCCGTCGAACTGCAGCGCTCGGAACTCGTCGAACTCGACCGCGCCTCCGCCTGACCGCTCCGGCGCGCCACGCCGACCCGCGCGTTCGGCGCGCGTGTGCCATAGGCTGGTCGGGATGAACGGCGCCGTCGACCTCCCGCTCGGCCAGGCCGAGCTCTCGTTCCAGGCAGCAGGCGACGCTCGAGTGCGACGCAGCATCCTCCCCTCAGGTGTGCGGGTCCTGAGCGAACAGGTGCCGGGCAGCCGAAGCGTCACGGTCGGCTTCTGGGTCGCCGTCGGGTCGCGCGACGAGCAGGGGGCCGATACCGCGCACCCGTCGACCTACGGATCGACGCACTTCCTCGAGCACTTGCTCTTCAAGGGCACGGCGAAACGCACGGCGCTCGACATCGCGATCTCGTTCGACGCCGTCGGCGGGGAGCACAATGCGCTCACCGCGAAGGAGTACACCTGCTACTACGCGAAGGTGCAGGATCGCGACCTGCCGATGGCGGTCGAGGTCCTCGCCGACATGTTCACGTCGTCCCTTCTCGATCCCGACGAGTTCGAGAACGAGCGCGGCGTCATTCTGGAGGAACTCTCGATGGCGGGCGACGACCCCGCTGACGTCGCCAACGAGCGCTTCTTCGAGGCCGTGCTGGGGGAGCATCCGCTCGGCCGCCCGATCGGCGGAAGCCCCGAGACGATCCGCGCGGCGACGCGAGCGGCGGTGTGGGAGCACTACGGGGCGAACTACCGTCCGCGCGACCTCGTCGTCACCGTGGCCGGCGCCGTCGACCACGATGTGCTCGTCGCCGAGCTCGAGCGGGCGCTCTCGTCGGCCGGCTGGGAGCTCGGCGTGGCGGATGCCCCGGTCGAGCGTCGCCCGGCGAGCCGCATCGCCGCTCGCCGTCGGTCGCCCCCTCACCGTCGTCGCCCGTCCGAACGAGCAGGTGAACCTGCTCCTCGGCGTGCCCGGACTCGTCGCGACCGACGAGCGGCGCTCGACGATGAGCGTGCTGAACGCGATCTTCGGATCGGGCATGTCGTCGCGTCTCTTCCAGCAGGTGCGCGAGCGCCGGGGGCTCGCCTACGCGGTGTACTCCTTCGCGCCCGCATACTCCGACGCCGGCCTCTTCGGCATGTACGCCGGGTGCTCGCCCGCGAAGGCCGGCACCGTCGCAGCGCTCATGCGCGCCGAGCTCGAGCGACTCGCCGAAGACGGCGTCAGCGCCGACGAGCTCGCCCGCGCCTCGGGTCAGCTCGCCGGCGCGTCGGCGCTCGCCCTCGAAGATTCCGATACGCGGATGTCCCGGCTCGGCCGCGCCGAGCTCACGCTCGGCGAGTTCGCCGACCTCGACGAAGCCCTCCGGCGCATCGCGCTCGTCACCGAAGACGACGTGCGGGCGCTTGCCGGAGAGCTCGTCTCCCGGCCGTTCTCGCTCGTCGCCGTCGGCGCGATCGACGAGTCGGCGTTCCACGGAGCGGTCGATGACACGACCGCTCCGAGCACCGACGTCGCCTGAGCGACACCGAGCAGTACAGGAGCCGACACCAGTGCCCCACCACCTCTACCTCGTCCGCCACGGCGAACAGCTCGACGCCGAGTACGGCCTGCCCGACGGGCCGCTCTCGCCGCGCGGCAGACGGCAGGCCGAGCTCCTCGCCGAGCGGCTCGGCGGCATCCCGTTCGACAACGCCTGGCATTCGCCGCTGCAGCGGGCGACCGAGACGGCGCAGATCATCGCGGCGAAGATGCCGGCGCTGAAGCCCGAGCCGTCGCCGTTGCTGTTCGACTGCATCCCCTCGGGCCCGGCGCCCGAGACGCCGAAGGTCTACGACCCGTTCTTCGGATCGTTCACCGAGGCCGAGATCGAGGCGGGGAGCGCGCAGATGGCCGACGCCGTCGCGGAGTTCCTGCGCGGCCACCGTGAAGACCGCCACGACCTCCTGATCACCCACAACTTCGTGATCGGATGGTTCGTGCGCGAGGTGCTCGACGCGCCGGCGTGGCGCTGGGTGTCGATCAACCAGGCCAACTGCGGACTCACCGTGCTCACCCAGAAGTCCGGCCGACCCTGGAGCATCGTCACGCACAACGACCTGGGGCACCTGCCGCCCGAGCTGCGCACCGGACTCCCCGAGCCGTACTCGATCTGACGCGTTCAGACGAGCCGCTTGCCGTACCAGTGGGTCGCGTTGGGGTTGGCGTTGTACGGCTCGATCTCGACGTATCCGCTCGAGCGGTACAGCCCACCGGCCGCCTCGAGGCTCGCGTTCGTGTCGAGCACGAGCTCCTCGGCGCCGAACTCACGCGCCCGCCGCTCGAGCTCGTCGAGCAGGCGTCGCCCCTCGCCACGCCCGCGCGCGGCGGGCGCGAGCCAGAGATGCTTCACCTCGAAGCGCACCTCGTTCGTCTCGGGTCGCCGCTGGATGCGGCGCACCCCGCCGCATCCGACCGCGTCGCCGTCGTCGTCCACGACGAGGAACACGCCGGCCGGGGGCGTGAACTGCGCCCTCGTCGGCCAGGTCGGCGCATAGGCGCCCTGCGCGGCGGGGAACCCGGCCGCGCGTTCGGCGAAGTACGCCTCGAGCAGCGCATGCGCCTCGGGATCGGTGACGTCGGCCTCTCGGAAGCGCAGCATGGCTCCAGCCTATGCGCGCGCTCGGCCCGCTTCGGGTGCGGGGGAGTGGGGCGGATGCCGCGGCGGTCGGCACCCAGCACCGCCTTGCTAGGGTGAAGCACGTGACGATACGGGTCGCCGTGGCCGGAGCCACGGGCAAGATGGGGCGGCTGGCGATTCGACTCATCGAGGCATCCGACGATCTCGAAGTGCACGCCGCACTCGACTCGCGTTCGAGTCTCGATGAGATGCTCGGCGCCGATGTCGCCCTCGACGTGACCCACCCGGGCGCGAGCGCCGGCATCGTCGAGTTCGCGACGGGTGCCGGGATCCCGATCGTCGTCGGCACCTCGGGCTGGTCGAGCGACCGCATCGCCGAGATCGCCCGATTCGTTCGTGGGCACGCCGACGCCGGCGCCGTGCTCTTCATCCCGAACTTCTCGATCGGGAGCGTTCTCGGCACGGCGTTCGCGACCCTCGCCGCCCGCTACTTCGACTCGATCGAGATCGTCGAGGCGCACCACGCGAGCAAGGTCGACTCCCCGTCGGGCACCGCGGTGCGCACCGCCGAGCTCATCGGCGAGGCCCGCGGCGACGCCGGCCCGGTCTCGGCGCCGCACACCGACCAGCGGGCCCGCGGCCAGCTCGTCTCCGGAATCCCCGTGCACAGCCTGCGGATGTCGGGACTCCTCGCCGAGCAGCGGGTCATCCTCGGCGGCGACGGCGAGACGCTCGCGATCACGCATTCGACGCTGTCGCCGAGCTCGTACGAAGCCGGCATCCTGCTCGCGATCCGCCGCGCGCCAGAGGCGACGGGTGTCATCGTCGGCCTCGACGCGCTCCTCGACCTCGGCCTGCCGTCACGATGACTGCACGGTGCTCACGATGACCGCACGGTGCTCACGATGACCGCACGGTGCTCACGATGACCGCAGGGTGCTCACGATGACTGCACGGACCGGCGCGCTCATCATGGCGGCGCTGCTCGCCCTCTACGTCGCGCTCGTGGGCTGGCGGGCCGTGCAGTTCATCGCCACCGGCGAACCGGTCGCCATCGCGATGGGCGTCGCGCTCATCGTCCTGCCCGTGATCGCCCTCTGGGCTCTGTGGCGGGAACTCGCGTTCGGCATCCGCTCGCAGGCGCTCGTGAAGCGGCTCGACGCGGAGGGCGGCCTCGACCTCGGCCTGCCGCTCCTCCCGAGCGGACGGCCCGAGCGAGCCGCAGCGGATGCCTCCTTCGACCGTTTCCGCGCGGCTGTCGAAAGCGAGCCCGACTCCTGGCGTGCGTGGCTCAGGCTCGGCCTCGCGTACGACGCGTCGGGCGACCGCCGCCGCGCCCGCCAGGCCGTGCGGAGGGCTATCGAACTGGATCGCGCGGAGCGCTGAGCATCGCATCGAGCGCCGACTCGACCGTGGCATCCCGGAACCGGTACCCATCGTCGATGAGGCGCTGCGGCCGCACCTTCTGGCTCGAGAGCAGCAGTTCGTCGGCGGCCCGGCCGAGCGCGAGCTCGAGCATGCGTTCGGGCACCGCGAACGTATAGGGACGGTGCATCCGCTCGGCCATCGCGGTCATGATGCGGTCAGCCGTCGCGGGCGCGGGCCCGGCGAGGTTGACGGCCCCCGCGAGGTGCGAGTCGAGGAGGTGCGCGATGGCGCCGACCTCGTCGTCGAGCGCGATCCACGGCCAGTGCTGGCCGCCCGTGCCGAGTCGGCTCGACACGCCGAACCGGGTGAGCGTGCTGATGCGCTGCATCGCCCCGCCGTGCCCTACCACGATGCCCGTGCGCAGGACCACCACCCGGGTCTGCTCCGGGGCGAGCGAGGCCGCAGTCTCCCACCGTGTGACGACGTCGGCGAGGAATCCGGCGCCCGCACTCGAGTACTCGGTGAGGAGTTCCCCGGGTCTGTCGCCGTAGAACCCGGCTGCGGACGCGTTGAGGAGCACCGCGGGAGGATGTCGCGCCTTGCGCATCGCGTCGGTGATGGTGCGGGTTGCGGCGACGCGGGAGTCGAGGATCTCAGAGCGATACGACTTCGTCCACGGAAGGCGAGCGAGCGACGCGCCCGAGAGGTTCACGACGGCATCGACGCGGTCCATGACCGTGAAGTCGATGATGCCCGCCGCCGGCGACCACGACGCCTCGTCGGGCGACTGCGCCCTGCGTCGCACGAGGCGCACGATCTCATGCCCGTCGGCGCTGAGTCGTTCGACGAGCGCGGAACCGATGAAGCCGGACGCGCCGGCGACGAGCACCCGCACCGGTCAGGCGAGCTCGGCTTCGATTGTGATGGGGATGCCGGTGAGCGCCTTCGAGATCGGGCAGTTCTGCTTCGCATCCTCGGCGAGCGCCTCGAACTGCTCCTCGGTGATACCGGGCACACGGGCACTGACGAGCAGGTGGCTGCCGAGCACGCCCTTGCCTGCCTCGAACGTGACGGCCGCAGTCGTCTGGATGCTCTCGGGCGCGTGCCCCGCTTGGGTGAGTATGCCGGAGAGCGCCATCGAGAAGCAGGCCGAGTGCGCGGCACCGAGCAGCTCCTCTGGGGTGGTGACGCCGGCCTCGCCCTCGGAGCGGGCGCGCCAGTTCACCGGGAACTGGGCGACGCCAGAGGATTCGAGCCGGGTCGTGCCCGACCCTCCCGCAAGGGTGCCGGTCCAGACGGTGGTTGCTTCACTCGTGACTGCCATGGGGTCCTCCTCATCGAGCCGGGATCCCAGCCTAACGCGCGGCATGCCCCCGGTGTCAGGTTCGTGTGATGAGGCGCGCGCGCACGAGGAGCAGGTAGATCTGGCATCCGAGGCAGTACCCGAATGCGGCGTTCAGGAACGCGGCGACGAACGCGAGCGCCGCCGCGATCGGCACCGCGTACGGCACTCCGACGGCGCCGAGGATGACGCCTGCAATCGTCACCGCGAAGCCGACCGCCTGTGCGAAGGTCGGCGGGCGAGGGTCTTCGAGCTCGGTGGGGGGCGCGAGCCTCGGGCGAACGAGCTTCTGGTAGATGAGGCTGAAGGGATTGCGGCGGATGCCGGCGACGGCACTCCATGCGAAGACGGCACTGATCGCGGCGAGAAGGATCCACGCGGCGAGGGTCGCGCCGCCGATGCCGAGCACGACGATCACGAGCAGCAGCGTCGCAGTGATCGTCGCCGTGAATCGCGGACCGCGAGGGTCGATGCCGGCGGGTTCAGGATGTGACACGAGCGCTCCCGGTGAGGGTGTCGAGGTGGCGGCGCACCGCGCCGAGGCGGGGCACGCCGCCGATGCGGGCGGTGGGTGTGCCGTCGGCGCCGAGGATCAGGGTCGTCGGCGTCTGGAGCACGGCGAACCTCGCGGCGAGGTCGGCGCGGTGCGTGAGGTCGATCTCGACGTGGCGCACGCCGTCGTAGTCGCCCACGACGGCGGTGAGCTGCCGGGCGGTCGACGGGCAGCGGCTGCAGTACTCCGTCGAGAACTGCACGAGCGTCGCGCGGTCGCCGAGGGCGTCGGCGTCGAGTTCGAGCGCGGCGGCGATGGCGAGAGCCTCGGCGCCGGATGCCGCGGGGCTGCCGGTCGGCGACGGGCGCAGTGGCATCCGTCACCGTGGCAGCGCGCGGGTGGCGCACCTCGCGCACGCGGCCGGTGCGGGCCCTCCACGCGAAACCGACCGCAGCGGCCGCCGCGGGCAGGGCGAGGCCCGCGATGAGCGCGGCCTGCCAGTCCATGCCGCGATGCTACGACCGCGACGCCCGGGCCGCGCCTCTGTGACGACGGATGACGACGGATGACGCGGACGACGGCGGATGACCCCCGCGGCGCGCCCGAGGCCTCGGCCCGATGTCAGCCGCCGGGGATAGCATCGAGGCGATGGCCGAGACGATCCCCACGCCCTACGAAGACCTGCTCCGCGAGGTGCTCGAGCACGGCACACAGAAGACCGACCGCACCGGCACCGGCACCCGCAGCGTCTTCGGGCGGCAGCTGCGCTTCGACCTCTCGCAGGGCTTTCCGCTCGTGACCACGAAGCGCGTGCACTTCAAGTCGATCGCCTACGAGCTGCTGTGGTTCCTGCAGGGCTCGTCGAACGTCGGCTGGCTCAGAGAGCACGGCGTCACCATCTGGGATGAATGGGCGGATGCCTCGGGCGAACTCGGTCCTGTCTACGGCGTGCAGTGGCGCTCGTGGCCGACGCCCTCGGGCGAGACCATCGACCAGATCTCCTGGGTCATCGACGAGATCCGGCGCAACCCCGACTCGCGCCGCCTCATCGTCTCCGCGTGGAACCCGGCCGACATCCCCGAGATGGCGCTCGCGCCCTGCCACGCGCTCTTCCAGTTCTACGTGGCCGACGGCAGGCTCTCCTGCCAGCTGTACCAGCGCAGCGCCGACCTGTTCCTCGGCGTGCCGTTCAACATCGCCTCCTACGCGCTCCTCACGCATCTGGTCGCCGCTCAGACCGGGCTCGAGGTGGGGGACTTCGTCTGGACGGGCGGCGACTGCCACATCTACGACAACCACGTCGAGCAGGTGACCGAACAGCTCACGCGGGCGCCGTTCCCTGCCCCGACCCTGCGGCTCACGCGCACGCCCGACTCGATCTTCGACTACGAGTACGACGACTTCGTCGTCGAGGGCTACCAGCATCACCCGGCGATCCGCGCGGCCGTCGCGGTATGAGCGGTGCGGATGACGCGACCGCCCTCGCCCATCCACGGATCGGGTTGATCTGGGCCGAGGCCGAGGGCGGAGTCATCGGCGTCGGGGGAGTGATGCCCTGGCATCTTCCTGAAGACCTCGCCCATTTCAGGGCGGTCACCCTCGGCTGTTCCGTCGTCATGGGTCGCAAGACCTGGGACTCGTTGCCGCCGCGCTTCCGCCCGCTGCCGGAACGCGCGAACGTCGTCGTCACGCGCGATCCGACGTGGAACGATGACGGCGCACACCGGGCCGGCTCGGTCGAGGAGGCCCTTGCGATTGCAGCGGAGGCATCCGACACCGACCGACTCTGGATCATCGGCGGTGCCGAACTGTACCGGCAGACCATCGACCACGCAGATCGCCTCGAGGTCACCCGCATCGATGCGGATGTCGCCGGCGACACCACTGCGCCCGAGATCGACGGGTCCTGGCGGCTCGTCTCCGTCGACCCGGTCGACGGAGTGCGCCGGTCCCGAGCGGGACTCGACTACCGTTTCCTCACCTTCGAGCGCTGACCGCTCAGCCTCGAGCGCTCGCCCCTCAGCCTTCGTGCGCTGACTGTTCAGCGTTCGAGCGCTCACCAGGCAGCGCCCCTCGTCCCTGCCGCCGGCGCGCCCACGGTCATCCAATGCACCAGTCGGCGGATATACGATCCGACGCGCCCCGGCGGTGGGCCGACGTACGGCGCGGAGGATCGTATATCCGCCGACTCGTGCGGACGAAGGGGGTCTCTCGACCCGACCTGGGCGCCGAGTCGTCCTCGACAGGTCGTGATTCGTCCAGGACTTCCACCGAGTACTCGGACGCCGACCGCCCTCCGCCGTGGCGCCGACAAATGTCGAACTCATGGCACGCGTCAGTCCGATCGAAGTCCGTCGACTCTGCGTTGAGCTCGGCCGAGTCGCCCGCACGCGCGATCTCATCGCGCGCGGCGTGGATCCGAGCTCGATTCGAGCGGCGGTCCGAGCCGGATCGGTGTTCCGCCTCCGCGAGGGGGTGTACATCGATCCGGGCCTCCCAATCGCCGAACGCACGGCGATCCTGCATGGCGGCGTCCTCGCATGCGTGTCGGTCGCCCGCCACTTCGGGCTCTGGGTGCTGCCTCACGACGGGATCGTGCACGTGTCGCTGCATCCGCACGGTCATGTTCGAACGCACGATCGGTGCAGTTGTGTGAGCCACTGGGAGGACGTCCAGCCCGGGGCGACCCGGGTCTCGCTCATCGATGCGCTGCTTCAGATCCGCGGATGCCTCGGAGACGAAGCGTTCTTCGTCACATTGGAGTCCGCTCTGAGGAAGCGTGTGCTCTCGGAGCGGGGCCGCCGGCGCCTCCGCGAGAAGATCACCGAATCCGCCCGGTGGCTGGTGGAGTTCGCGCGAAGCGACGCCGACAGCGGCCTCGAATCGCTGCTGCGGCTTCGGCTGCACCGGCTCGGACTGACCCTCGCCACGCAGGTCTGGATCCCCGGCGTCGGCCGGGTCGACTTCGTACTCGGCGATCGGCTCATCATCGAGGTCGACGGCCGGCCCGGACACGAGGGCGACGACCGCCACAAGGACCTCATGCGCGACGTCATCGCTGCCGCGCACGGATTCGACACACTCCGCTTCGACTACGAGATGGTGATCAACGACTGGACGGTCGTCGAGGATGCGATCCTCGCGAAGGTCGCTGCCGGCCTGCACCTCAGTCCGTGGGCAGAGCGAGTTCGGCGGGGCTGACCTGTCTGTGACTCGTCCGTCACTGTCGACGTGCACGAGTTTGCGGATATACGATCCGCCGCACCGGCCCCGATGCGACGTGCGCGGCGTGGCGGATCGTATATCCGCGGACTGGGCGGGGCGGGAGGGGCGGCGGGACGGGCGGCGGCGGCGGACGGCGGCGGCGACGACGGCGGCGACGGCGGCGGCGG
>CAWJZK010000019.1:0-373722 GCA_963847285.1 uncultured Actinomycetota bacterium | reverse complement strand
GACCGAGCCGGTGGCCTTCGACGTCCGGGAGTTCGCCCGTACCGCGCAGGGGAGCCTCCGCGACGACCTCGACCTCGCGGCGTTCGCGGCAGCGCCGCTCCCGCCCGACGTCGTGCGGATGCTCGCGGCGCTCAGCGCACTCGAGGGGGCGACGATGTCGCACCTGCGCAACGTGCTCGTCACCCCCACGCACAAGGACGCCCGCGTGACGGCGTTCCTCGTGACGTGGGCGTTCGAGAAGTTCTGGATCGCCGATGCTCTCCGTGCGATCGTCGACGCGGGCGGCGGCGGTCGTGCGCCCGGCGACACATCCCTGAGCACTCGGGGTACCGGGGCGACCGGCGGTCGAGGTCCGGTGCGGCGAGCGCTCGCGGGCTTCACGCAGGGCTGGCCGGTGATCGGAGCGCACATGACCCTCGGTCTGGTCGACGAATGGATGCTCCGCATGGCATACGAGCGCGCGCTCGACGCGTCGGCGAGCCGCGCACTCGAGACCTCCGTCGACCGGATCCTCGCCGTGAAGGATCGGCACACACGGTTCTTCCACGAGGAGGTTCAACGCAGGCTGACGACATCGCCCAAGGCGGTGCGCCTCGCGCGTCGCGAACTCCGGCGCACCGCGTGGCCGCTCGGCTGCGCCGTGCTCGAGCCGAAGGAACGCGCCGCATTCGCACGATTCGTATTCGGCAGCGATGGAGGGAAGGCACTCGCCCGCATCGAACGCGACATCGGCGGTCTGCCCGGGATCGACGTGCGCACGGCCATGATCGTGCGGGAAAGGCTCGCGAGCCGACCTGCGGCCTGATTACATGGACGAAGGCGGGAAGGGGGTCGCGTGGCGTTCGACATCGACAAGTACACCGCGACATCCGTGAGCGTGCACTGGGACGACCTCGATCTCGAGACCTTCCGCGACCGGCCGCTGCCCGAGCGCTCGTTGCGAACGCTGCGGTACATGGCCGACGTGGAGTACCACACCGTCTGCTACACCCGCGACCTGCTGACGACGCCGTCGCACCGCGAGGCGGACGTGAGCGCCTTCATGACGATGTGGAACCGCGAGGAGTTCTGGCACGGCGAGGCGCTCGCCGCGGTGCTCGCGATGCACGACATCTCGGTCGACTACGACGCCCTCAAGGCGAGCCGACTGAAGCTCGGCTGGCGCGACCGGCTCGATCCGATCAAGCAGTCGGTGCTCGGGTCTCTCGTCGGCACCGACTTCGTCGCCGTGCACATGTCGTGGGGCGCGGCGAACGAATGGTCGGCGATCACCGCCTATCAACGCATGGCCGAACTCGAGGACCATCCCGTGCTCGCCGAGCTGCTGCGGCGCATCGCCAAGCAGGAGGCGCGACACGTGGCGTTCTACACCTCGCAGGCGCGCGACCGGCTCGCCGCGAGCACGAAGGCGCAGAAGATCACGCGTTTCGCGCTCAGCCGGTTCTGGGCACCGGTCGGATCGAGCATCTCGCATGTCGACGACGTACGGCACGTGATGAACCACCTCATGAGCGGGCCCGAAGGTCGCCGTGCAGCGCGCAAAGTCGATGACAGCATCAGCGGGATGCCAGGACTCGACGGCCTCACGATCGTGCAGGACGCGCTCGACGGGCTCGGCGTCCCCGCGTGAGCGGCAGGCGCCACGTCGCATCGACGGGACGTCCGACACTACGTCAGAACTTCCCGGCCCCGCTTCAGCGTCCGAGATGACGGATGCCCCGGCGGACTCTCGTCCGCCGGGGCATCCGCTCAGTTCTCTATCCGACGTTCTCAGCGCCTATGCGACGGTCTCAGCGTCGCGCTTCGGCAGCTTCCAGCCGGGCCGCACGTAGTGGCAGGTGTACCCGTTCGGGTACTTCTCCAGGTAGTCCTGGTGCTCGGGCTCCGCCTCCCAGAAGGGGCCGGCGGGGGAGACCTCGGTCGTCGCGGGACCCGGCCAGAGGCCCGAGGCATCCACGTCGGCGATGGTCTCGTACGCCGTGACCTCCTGCTCGTCGGTCGTCGGGAAGATCGCCGAGCGGTAGCTCGTGCCGAGGTCGTTGCCCTGGCGGTTCTTCGTCGACGGGTCGTGGATCTGGAAGTAGAACTCCAGCAGATCCCGGTACGACACGACGGAGGGGTCGAAGACGATCTCGATCGCCTCGGCGTGCGAGCCGTGGTTGCGGTACGTCGCGTTCGGCACGTCACCGCCGGTGTAGCCGACACGGGTGCTCAGCACCCCGGGCCGCTTGCGGATCAGATCTTGCATGCCCCAGAAGCATCCGCCCGCGAGGATGGCGGTCTCGGTTTGTGCGGTCATCGTGCGTTCTCCTGGTTCTCGAACAGTGTGCGGTATCGACCGTAGCCCTGCTCCTCCAGCTCGGCGAGCGGGATGAAGCGGAGAGCGGCGGAATTCATGCAGTAGCGGAGGCCGCCCGCATCGGCGGGGCCGTCGTCGAAGACGTGGCCGAGGTGGCTGTCGGCGGAAGCCGAGCGCACCTCGACGCGCTTCATGAACAGCGAGCGGTCGACCTTCTCGGTGACGGCGTCGGGCTCGATCGGCTTGGTGAAGCTCGGCCAGCCCGAGCGGCTGTCGTACTTGTCGGTCGAGGCGAAGAGCGGTTGTCCTGAGACGACGTCGACGTAGATGCCTGGCTCGTGGTTGTCCCAGTACTCGTTGCGGAAGGCCGGCTCGGTGCTGTCCTCCTGGGTGACCTTGTACTGCCGTGAGGTGAGGCTCGCCAGAGCCTCGGGAGTCTTGCGGTAGTCCTGTGACACGTTTCCTCCTTGATCGACGCCGCTGGATGCGACGCCGGCCGCCCATGCCGCGGTTCGCGGTTCGATGGCGTCACCAGAGAGAACGACGGCGACGGTGATGGTGTTCCGTGAATGGTCGGGCCCCGCTGTGGGTTCCCTGTGAACGGATGCCTCGGCCGTCGCAGACTCGGTCGTGACATCCGCTGTCCGATGTGCTGTGCTTGGGGCAATGCTTGTGCCGATTCGTCGCGTGCGCGGTGACGGCCTGGCCATTGCGGCAGGGGAGGCCGACATGTGTCGATGGCTCGCTTACTCGGGATCGCCGGTGCTCATCGAGGACCTGCTCTACAAACCCGCGAACTCGCTCGTCATGCAGAGCCTGCACAGCAGGCTCGGCGCCGAGACGACGAACGGCGACGGCGTCGGCGTCGGGCTGGTACGACGAATCGCCCATCCCGGGCGTGTTCCGCAGCATCGAGCCCGCGTGGAACGATCGGAACCTTCGCGAGCTCTCCGGGCACGTGCGGTCGGGCTTGGTGCTCGCGCATATCCGAGCATCGAGCGGCTCGGCGGTGCAGCAGACGAACTGCCACCCGTTCCGCCACAGCAACTGGCTGTGGATGCACAACGGACTGATCGCCGGGTTCCCGGCGCTCAAGCGAGACATGGCGTTCGCCGTCGACCCCGAGTTGTTCCCGCTGATCGAGGGGACGACCGACTCGGAGATGCTCTTCTTCCTCGCCCTCACCTTCGGACTCGAGGACGACCCGCCCGCCGCTGTGGCGCGCGCGATCGCGTTCGTGGAGGACGTCGCGGCGAAGCATGGCATCGCGTTCCCGTTCCAGGGGACGATCGTCACGACCGACGGGCAGAAGCTGTGGGCATTCCGCTACTCGAGCGAGGGTCGCTCGCGCTCGCTGTTCCGCAGCACCGACGTCGCGACGCTGCGGGAACAGTACCCCGACAACCCCGTGCTGCACGGGCTGAGCGATGCGTCCCGATTGGTCGTGTCCGAGCCACTCGGCGACCTGAAGGGGGCGTGGCACGAGGTGCCGGAAAGCAGCTGCCTCATCGTCGACGGCGCCGAGGCGGAACTGCGACCGTTCGCACCGGCGGGGCAGACGGTGGCCTGAGTCGGCTTTCGGCTCGCGCCGCACCGGCGTTGGGCGTGCCCTTGCGGAGCCTTGCCCGACCGGACATCGGAACCGAAAGGGGCTGAGGCCTGGCGCCGCTGGCGCCCGACTCCCATGCGAGCATCGTGACGAACGCGCGCTGCCCGAGGCGCGCCGCCCGAGGCGCGGGAGGCCCGCGCGCAACGCCGTCGTTTGGATAATCCTCACAGGGGGAAGTGAGGATACGTCCAGAACCCGGGCGCAGACTTGCCACTTCGCCCGGGCGCCACCGCGCTCGTGGAACGTCGATCAAGGATCCGAGCCGCAGTGCGCGCGATTCGTCCCCGTGAAAGATATGCAGAACCAGTCCCCAAAAAACTCCATTGAAACGCATGACACCGATCACACGGCCCACGGCCGGCGGGCTCGCGGCTCGTCCAGCGGCTGGAGCCGTCGCCTCACCCTCGCGGCCTCGCGCCTGATCCTCGCGGCCTGGAGCCTGATCCTCGCGGCCTGGCGCCCGGTCCTCGCGGCCTCGCGCCTGATCCTGGCGGCCTCGCGGCGCCTGATCCTCGCGGCATGGCGCCCGGTCCTGGCGGCCTGGCGTCGCCCGATCCTCGCGCCCTGGCGTCGCCCGATCCTCGCGGCGGGCGCGGTCGTCGCCCTCGGCGCCGTGGTCGGCTCGGGCTTTGCGGTGCAGACCGCGTACGCCGTGCAGAGCGACAACATCGCCGCGACCGCAGCGCTCACCGAGGCTGGGAACCCCGGCCTCGAGCAACTCGACGCCCACTCCGGCATTCTCGGGGCCCAAGCGGTGCAACAGGCCGAGGCGACGCTGGGCGGCGCCAACAACACCATCACCGCGGCGCAGGGCAAGACGGATGCGACGCAGCTCGCGGCGGATGCCGCCGCGCTCGACGACTACACGTTCCTCGCCCCCCAGCGGATCTTCGAGCTCGTCGACACGACGAAGGCGCATACCGCGACCGTGCAGGCGGCTGTCACCGCGGTCGACCAGGCACGGGCGGCAGCGGCGGCAGCGGCGGCGCAGGCAGCGGCTGAGCAGGCGGCGGCCCAGAAGGCAGCAGCGGCACAGGCAGCTGCCGCACAAGCGGCGGCCCAGAAGGCAGCAGCCCCCAAGGCGGCGGCCCCGAGGGCTGCAGCCGGTCCGTCGGCGCCCGCCAATCCGAGTGGCGCGCAGGCCATCGCGCGCGACATGGCTGCCCAGCGCGGTTGGGGCGCCGACCAGTTCGGCTGCCTCGTCTCGCTCTGGAACAAGGAGTCGGGCTGGAGGGTGTCCGCGTCGAACCCCTCGAGCGGCGCCTACGGCATTCCGCAGGCCCTGCCGGGCAGCAAGATGGCCACGGCCGGAGCTGACTGGCAGACCAACGCGGCCACCCAGATCAGCTGGGGACTCAGCTACATCGCGAGCGCCTACGGCACCCCGTGCGCCGCGTGGTCGCACTCGCAGGCGACGAACTGGTACTGATCCATCGCGCGGCCGCTGGCTGCTGAGCTGTGATCGCCCCCGGACGGCCGAGCCGCCGGGGGCGATCGCATTCAGTCCTCCGCCCGGAGCGCAACCGCTTGGATGACCTTCACAGGAAGAAGTGAGGGTTCGTCCAGAACACGTGTGCAGACTGTCAACTTCGCCCGGGCGCCACCGCGCTCGTGGAACATCGATCAAGGATCCGAGCCGCAGCGCCCGCGATTCGTCCCCATGAGAGATATGAACAACCAGTCCCCATTCAACGATTTCATCGAACCCAATTCCACTGACACCAACTCCATCGAGACGCAAGACACCGAGCCCACGACCCACGGTCGGCGGGCTCGTCGCACATCCGGCGGCTGGCGCCGAGGCCCGATCCTCGTTGCCGGCGCCGTCGCCGCGATCGGTGCCATGGTCGGCACGGGCTTCGTCGTGCAGTCCGCAGTCGCGGAGCAGAACGAGAACGTCGCCGCGACCGCCGCGCTCGCCACGGCCGCGAACCCCGATATCGAGCAGCTGAGCGCGCATGCCGGCATCCTCGACGCCCGCGCGGTACAGCAGGCCCAGGACACGCTGACCGGCGCCACCGACACCATCACCGCCGCGCAGGGCAAGACGGATGCCACGCAGCTCGCGTCCTCCGTTGCCGCGCTCGACGACTACAAGCTCCTCGCCCCGAATCGGGTCTTCGAGCTCGTCGACACGACGAAGGCGGTCACCGCCAACGTGCGGGCCGCCGTCGCCGAGGCCGATCGAGTCGCCGCCGAGCAGGCGGCCGCGGCGGCCGCCGCGGCTCAGGCCGCAGCCGACGCCGCCGCCGCCGAGAAGGCGAAGGCGGCGGCATCCGCTCCCTCCACATCGCGTCCGTCGGGCCCAGCGAATCCGAGCGGGGCACAGGCCATCGCGCGCGACATGCTCGCCCAGCGCGGCTGGGGCGACGACCAGTTCGGCTGCCTCGTCTCGCTCTGGAACAAGGAGTCGGGCTGGAACGTGTACGCGTCGAACCCCTCGAGCGGTGCCTACGGCATTCCGCAAGCACTGCCCGGCAGCAAGATGGCCACCGCCGGAGCCGATTGGCAGACCAACGCGGCGACGCAGATCAGCTGGGGCCTCGGCTACATCGCCGGCCGCTACGGCACCCCGTGCGGCGCGTGGGACCACTCCCAGTCGGTGGGCTGGTACTGATCTCCGCAGCACGAGTTGTACCGTGACCGCCCCCGACGGCTGAGCCGTCGGGGGCGTTCACGTTCAATCCTCCTCCGGTGGCGCCGAGAGCCGGAGTTCCTCGAGGTCGAGCCTCGCCTCGAGTCGTCGCAGGATCACGTCATCGATGCGTCGCGAGTGGCGGAGCGCGAGCAGCGCGGCGCGCTCCGACGGTATGAGGGCGAGCCGCAGCGCCTCGTCCTGGTCGGCATCGCTCTCATCACGACCCGCGAGTTCGGGATGCCCCTCATCGCGGTGCAACCGTCGAAGGCGCTCCTCGTAGTCGATCCGAAGCGAATCGACGACCGGCTGGGAGATGCCGAGTCGCTCGGCGGCTGAGGGCAGGGCCTCGAGTGCGGCACTCAGCATCGCCTGCTCGCCGAGGATCTCCTCATCGAGTTCACGGGGGTCGGGGCCGATGCGTGACCAGCGAATGATGGCCGGCAAGGTCAGCCCCTGCACGACGAGCGTGAAGAGGATGACCACGAAGGTCACCGCGATGACGACGTTCCGCTCGGGCAATGGAGCACCGCTTGCTGTCTCCGTGGGCAGGGCGAGTGCGGCAGCGAGAGAGACCGCGCCCCGGAAGCCCGCCCAGCCCAGAGGCAGGCGCGCGCGGAAGCCGACGCGCCGAAGCCGTTGCGCAGGGCGACGATCGATGAGTCGGATCACGTACGGGATGGTGTTCGCCCACAGCAGCCGCACCGAAACCACCGCGACCGCGCAGACGAGTCCGAATGCGAAGGCGCTCGGCCAGGCTGCACCGAGGCTCATCAGCAGGGGATTCAGCTCGAGTCCGATCAGCACGAAGAGCGCGCCGTTCAGCACGTAGGTCGTGAGCTGCCAGAAGCCGAAGGTCTGCTCGCGTGCCGCGGCCGTGATGACGCGAGGACCGAGTTGGCTCGTGACGAGGCCGCAGACGACGACCGCCACAACACCCGACGCACTGACGAGCTCGGCGGGAAGGTAGGCGACGAACGGGGTGAGCACGCTGAGTGTCCCCATCAGCCGTCGATCGCCTCGCAGCATCTTCCGCACGCCGTAGGCGGCGTATCCGACCGCGAGACCGATGAGGATGCCGAGCGCGTATGCGTAGATGAACTGCGCGCTGAGACCGACGAACGAGATCGATGCGCCGGCGGTCGCCGCGCCCACGGCGACCACATAGAGCACGAGCGCGGTGCCGTCGTTCAGGAGGCTCTCGGCGCGCAGGATCGTGCCCTCTCGGCGGGGGAGCCGCCCGACGACCGCCGCGACCGCAGTCGCGTCGGTCGGCGCCAGGATCGCGCCGAGGATGAGCGCCACCGCCCAGGGCATCCCGAACGACGCGGCGAGCCAGGCGATCAAGAAGGCGGTGACGAACACGAGACCCACAGCCTGGAGCACGATCACGCGCAAGTTGTCGCGGATCTCGCGGAGGGAGGTGTTGATGGACTCCCAGTAGAGCAGCGGGGGCAGGAACAGCAGCAGCATGAGTTCGGGAGGAAGGGCGACTCCCGTGAAGCTCGGCACGAAGCTGAGCCCCGCGCCGGCGAGGAGCAGGATGAGCGGGTCCGGCACGCGGATGCGTTGCGCGAGCATTCCTCCGCCGAGGATTGTGGCGCCGAGCACCACCACGAGAACGAGTCCTTCCAACGGCTTTCTCCCGTCGTCGTGTTCCCCAATGTATTCGCGGCGAAGCGCGACGGTGACCCCCATGCGGGGGACACGACGCGCTGAGCGTGTCAAGCGGCTGTCAGGGGCATCCGCGCCTCGATAGCCTGACGGAATGAGCGAACACGGGGGAGCGGGCCGAGCCAAGGCCTCGCCGGTCGCTGCCGTCGTGGCGTGGGTGAAGCGGGTGACCGCGTGGGTGCTCGCGATGAAGCCGGCGCGGGCGTTCCTGCTCTACCTGGAGCATCACGGCCCGATGCTCGCCGACAGCGTGACGTACCGCACGCTCTTCTCGGTGTTCGCCGGCGTCTTCCTCGGATTCGCGATCGGCGGCATCTGGCTCGCCGGCAACCCCGACGCCATGGACGCACTCGTCGAGACGCTCAACACCGCGATCCCCGGTCTCATCGGCGACGGCGACGACGGGCTCATCGCTCCCGACGAGCTCGTGCAGCCTCTGACACTCAGCATCGCGGGAATCGTGGCGCTCGTCGGCGCCGTGGGCGCCGCCATCGGGGCCATCGGGTCGCTCCGCAACGCGTTCCGCGATCTCGGCGACCAGCCCGGCGACCAGACCTTCTACCCCTGGCTGCTCCTGCGCGACCTGCTCCTCGCGATCGGATTCGGCGCCGCGCTCGCCGCGGCCGCAGCCGTCACCTTCTTCACCACGACCGCGCTCGGCACGCTCTTCGGGTGGCTCGGCGTCTCGACGAGCGACCGGCTGTTCACCGGCACCACGCAAGTCGTCTCGATCCTCGTGATCTTCGCGATCGACACACTCGTGATCGCCGTGATGTTCCGTCTGCTCTCAGGTATGCGGCCGAGAGCGCGTTCGCTGTGGTCGGGCGCGATCATCGGCGGTATCGGGCTCACCGTGCTGCAGGAGCTCTCGAGCCTCTTCGTCGGCGGAGCGAGCAACAACCCCCTGCTCGCGTCATTCGGGTCGCTGATCGCCCTGCTCATCTGGTTCAACCTGTCGAGTCAGGTGATCCTGATCGCCGCGGCGTACATCGTCACGGGCGTCGATGAGGAGCACGACCGCCTCCACGCCCGATTCGGTGCGCCCACCGTCGCGATCCGTCGCCTGCAGCGCGCGGAACGACGAGCGACGGATGCCGCGGCCGAAGTCGCCGCGGCGCGCGACGCGGTCGAGCGCGAACGCGCGCAGGACTGAGCCGGGCGCGCGCCGCGAACCACCCTCGTCAGCGCGGCGGCTGCATGCCCGGCGGGATCACCGCTTCGGGGTCGACGATCTCCACGACATCGATCTCCGCCTCGACAGTGTCGTCGGCGTTCTCGTCGTCGAGATCGTCGTCGAGATCATCGCCGAGGTCGTCGTCATCGTCCTCCTCGTCCTTCTCGGCGGCCTCGACCTCCTCATACTCCTCTTTCGGCAACTCCGCGCTCAGCGGCAGTTCGGAGTCGTTGTACTCGCCGCCGAGGGAATCTCCGCGACGTGTGGGGTCAGACATGACATCTCCCATCATGAGCGGCCGACCCGCGGCTACGGGGGGCCATTTCCACGGTAGGCGCGTGCAGCCGTACCCGAAAGGGATTGACGCAGCGCCGACGTCGGGGTAGCTGCGTGCCGCTCTGAGGTGCAGCGTGCACGGCGCATCCGGTCGGGCGGAAATGCATCGACGCCGACGATGCTCGGGCACCAGAATGGGCAGATGCCGACCGTGCTGCAATTCGTCCGCTCCGTGGTGTCGCCGCTCACCCGCACGCGATTCTTCCGCTGGTTCGGGCCGCTGGCGCTCCCGCCCGCGGAACGGGCGATCGGGTGGCTGACTCGCGGCAGGGTGCAGCTCAGCGCCCTCCTCGTTCCGTCGCTCGTCCTGCACACGACGGGCGCGAAATCCGGCGCACCGCGCGACACCGCGCTCATGTACACGCCCGACGGGCACGGGCGGGCCATCGTCGCCGGCACGAGCTTCGCGCAGCAGCGGCATCCGGCTTGGACCTACAACCTGCTCGCGCACCCCGACGCCGCCATCACGGTACGCGGGAAGCGGATGCCGGTACGTGCGAGCCGCATTGCCGACGAGGAATGCGACGCTGCATGGGCGCGCATCGAGTCGCAGTGGCCGGGCTACCGCGCCTACGAACGGGAGTCGGGACGCGTCGTGCGATTGTTCCGGCTGCAGCCTGTGGCCGGCGTGCATCGCGCGTCGATGTAGGGAACCGTCGCGACATCCGCTGCCGTGGAGCGGACTGTCAGGGGGTAGCCGCGTGTTGCGGTCTGGGCGTAGCGTGAGCGGGACTTCACGCTCCACGGGAGGAGAGCTCATGCCGACGCGGGCGACCACGTGCATCTGGTTCGACGGCCGTATCGAGGAGGCGGCGGCGTTCTACACCTCGCTCGTGCCCGGCTCGCAGATCGTCGGCCGGCAGAGCTATCCCGAGGGGCTCGGGAAGTCGGCGGGCAACCCCCTCGTCGTCGACTTCACGATCGCGGGCGTGCCCTACCAGCTCTTGAACGGCGGCCCGCAGTTTCCGCTCAACGAGGTCGTTTCGATCGTGCTCGAGGTCGACGACCAGGCGGAGCTCGACCGCCTATGGGGGGCCCTCACCGCCGACGGCGGCGCCGAGGGCGTCTGCGGCTGGCTCACCGACCGGTTCGGTCTGTCGTGGCAGATCGTCCCTCGCCGATTCAATGAGCTGCTCATGACGACCGATGCCGAGACCCAGCGGCGTCTCACCGAAGCGATGCTCCAGATGAAGAAGCTCGAGACGTCGGTGTTCGAGGAGATCGCGGCGGGTTCGTGAACCCGAGCGGCGATGAACCGCGCCTCCCATGCCGACGACACATGCGGCCCGCAGCCGCCACGTCTACTCTTGGCAGATGACGCGACGACGCGCGAGCGAACCCATCTACAGCACGGCGATCGTCGCCGGGCGCGCTCTCTTCGGGTTCTGGAGATTGAAGCCCCGGGTGTCGGGCGTCGAGCACGTTCCGGCGAGCGGGGGCGCAGTGCTCGCGATGACGCACTTCGGGTATCTCGACTTCGCGCTCGTCGAATGGACGACGTGGCTTGCGAACCGCCGCCGAACCCGCTTCATGGCGAAGCAAGGCGCGTTCGACAAGCCCGTTGTCGGCTGGCTGCTTCGGGGGATGCGGCACATCTCGGTCGATATGAAGGCCGGTGCGGCCGCCTACGCGAAAGCGGTGGACGCACTGAAGTCGGGTGAGCTGCTCGGCGTCTTCCCCGAAGCGGGCGTGAGCGCTTCGTTCACGGTCCGCGCATTGAAGACCGGCGCAGTGCGGCTCGCTGCCGAGGCCGGCGTGCCGATCATCCCGGTCGCGGTGTGGGGTGGCCAGCGCCTGCTCACGAAGGGGAGGCGCATCCGCTTCTTCGAGCGTTTCGGGGTGCCCGTGAGCTTCGCCTTCGGAGCGCCGATCAGCATCACAGCGGGCGAGGACCCGCGCACGGCCACCGACCGCCTGCGCGAGGTCCTCCAGGGGCTCGTCGACAGGCTCCAGGCGGAGTACCCCGTCGACGGCACCGGAAAGTGGTGGCAGCCGCGTCGGCTCGGCGGCACCGCGCCGACGCCCGAAGAGGCGGCAGCAGCGGATGCCGCGCGCGAAGCGGCACGAGCGGCGGCACGAGCGGCATCCGCCTCCCACTGACGGTCTGTGCGGGGTTAAGCTCGGAGCATGTGCAGGAACATCCACACCCTCCACAATTTCGAGCCCGCAGCCACCAGTGACGAGGTGCACGCGGCCGCCCTGCAGTTCGTGCGCAAGGTGAGCGGATCGACGAGGCCGTCGAAGGCGAACGCCGAAGCGTTCGATCTCGCGGTCGCCGAGATCGCGCACATCACCCGCCACCTGCTCGACGACCTCGTCACCTCCGCCCCGCCGAAGAATCGCGAGGTCGAGGCTGCGAAGGCGCGGGAGCGCTCGGCGCGCCGATACGTCGCCGTCTGACCGCGTGCCGTCCACGCTTCCCAGCGTCGAGTTGGGGTAGCGTCGCAGGCATGGTCGCCGACGCCGTCACGCTCACCGTTCCAGGCCCGCACGGTGATCGAGAGGTGCGGGTGTCGAGTCCGACGCGCGTGATCTGGCCCGAGGCCGGCATCACGAAGCTCGACCTCGCCGAGTACTTCGTCGCCGTCGGCGACGCCTTCATCGAGGCGAACGGCGATCGTCCCGTCTCGCTGCAGCGGTTCGGCGGCGACATCGATGGGGAGCAGTTCTTCTCGAAGAACCCGCCGAAGGGCGCGCCCGAGTGGGTGCGCTCGGTCACCGTGACGTACCCGAGCGGCAGGCGGCATCCGCAACTCGTCATCGACGAACCGGCCACCGCCGTCTGGGCGGCGCAGATGAACACGATCGTCTTCCACCCGTGGGCCTCGCGCGCCGAGCGTTCGGACTTTCCCGACCAGTTGCGCATCGACCTCGACCCGCAACCCGGAACGGGCTTCGCCGAGGCGGTACCGGCAGCGCTCGCGCTGCGGGAACTTCTCGCCGAAGTCGGCCTCACCGCCTACGTGAAGAGTTCCGGCAGCCGGGGCATCCACGTCTTCGCACCCATCGAGCCAGAACACGAGTTCCTCGACGTCCGGCACGCCGTGATCGCGCTCGGGCGGGAACTCGAACGGCGGATGCCGCAGCAGGTCACCACCAACTGGTGGAAGGAAGAGCGTGGCGACCGCATCTTCATCGACTTCAACCAGGCCAATCGCGACCGCACCATGGCGGGCGCCTACAGCCCGCGGCCGCTGCCGCAGGCCTCGGTGTCCTGCCCGCTCGAGTGGGACGAGCTCGAGTCGACCGACCCCCGGCAGCACACGATCCGCACGGTGCCGACCCGCCTCGCCGAGGTCGGCGACCCCTGGGCGGGCATGCAGGCGAATCCCGGTCGCATCGACACCCTGCTCGAATGGTGGCAGCGCGACCTCGACGACGGCCTCGGCGAGCTGCCGTTCCCTCCCGACTTCCCGAAGATGCCGGGTGAGCCGATGCGCGTGCAGCCGAGTCGTGCTCGGAACGACCCGGCAGACGATGCCGACTGAGCGGATGCCTCGCGCCCACCAGTCAGTCGTCGAACAGCTCCGCCGACGACCCGCTGGCCACGGCCCCAGCAGGTTCGTCCTCGCCCGATCAACCGAGGGCGGCGACCCGCCCGTAGCTCGGCGTCCCCGCCGCCGGCACGAAGGTCCCGTCGGCGATGCGCTGCACGGCCTCGGTGATCGCCCCGAGCGCCAGCCGGAACAGGAGCGAACCGGTGCTCACCCTGGCGACGCCGAGCCCGGCGAGCTCGGGCACGGTGATTCCGGACTGCGCGAGCACGTTGAGCGGCGCCGGGATGTCGCGGACGAGCGCTGCAACGTCAACGGGCGACAGCGCGCCGGGCACGAACACGCCGGTGGCGCCGGCGGCGAGATAGCGCCGCGCACGCGAGACCGCCTCGGCGTGACGGCCCGCCTCGTCGGCGTCGCCCTCGATCCAGAACGGGTCGGTGCGGGCGTTCAGGTACAACCCTGGTGCGGAGGCGACGATCGCGGCGACTTTCTCCGCGGCGTGCTCGACGTCGATGAGGCGGCCCGAGGCATCCGAGTCCTCGATGTTGACCCCGACCACGCCGAGGCGGGCGAGCTGCGCGGCGTATCGGCCGACCTCGTGGGGGTCATCGGAGAAGCCCGCCTCGAGATCGACGGTCACGGCGATGCCGGCACCGGCGATCCGCGCCGCGAGCTCGAGTGTGTCGTCGGCGGTCTCGCCTCCGCCATCGCGCTTGCCCGCGGCGACAGCCACGCCGAGGCTCGTCGTGCCGAGGACTGGGTGGCCGGCCGCGTGCAGCCAGCGGGCCGATGCGAGATCCCACGCATTCGGCAGCACGATCGGTGTGCCGGGGCGGTGCAGGGCACGGAACTCAGCGGGCGTCAGCATGAGTGACCTCCTCGGGGGCTGGGGGAGCCGCGGGCGCTGCGGCGGAGGCGGAACGACCCGCGACCAGTCGGTCTCGACGCAGTTCGTCGACCATCGCCGCGGCGATGGCGAGCGCGTGATGCGGTGCCGGGCAGCGCCGGGCACCCGCGCCGAACGCGAGCGTGCGCGGCGGAAGCGCTGGACCGGCATCGCCGTCGGGCCCGTCGAGGCGAAGCACCAGGAGGTCGCCGTCGGGTGCGATGCGCCGAGTGAGCGGCACGGGGGAGTCGTCGCGAAGCGTGGCGAGCAGGAGTTCCCGCGTCGGCGGGTGTGGACCGGCGGATGCCGCGAGCCGACGCATCGCGCGTTCGACGAGCGCTCCCGTCGCGGCGAACGCCTGCACGAGCAGTTGCACCCGGAGCACGCGCTCGTCGTCGTCGCCTGTTCCGGACGCGGCGAGCAGGAGCTCGGTCGCGGCGTCCTCGGTCGCGTCATCCGTCGGCCGTCCACTCGCATAGCGATCGACGATTGCCGCAACGCAGGCCGGCATCGCGTCGGGATCCTCGAAGCCGAGCCCCTCCGCGAGCGTCGCCACCGGCACGTGCCACGCGATCGTGCCACTGTCGAACCCGGCATGCGCGTCGAGCGCGGCCCGAGTGCGCGCCGCTGCGACAGCGCCGAGCATCGCCGGGTCGAGGGCTCCGAGCATCGCCTCGAGGCGCTCCCGACGTGCGTCGTGCACGGCGCCGTTCGCGAACCGCGAGACGAGGGAGCGGAACCGGTCGAACGGCCCGATCGCCGGGGCATCCGCCTCTGGAACCAGGAATCGCGGGTCGGCCAGGATGCCGGCGACCTCGGCCCGCTCGGTGATCTCGGTCATACCTCGACGGTACGACCAGGACGCTTCGGTGACGAGCGAAGTGTCGTCGACGTATCGTGGCGGTATGCACGGAGACGCCGACCTCGCAACCCCTGCTCGGCTCATGGCGGAGCCCGCTCGCGCGGCCATGCTCGTTGCGCTGCTCGACGGCCGGGAACTGCCGGCGAGCGATCTCGCCGCCATCGCGGGCGTGAAGCCGTCGACCGCGAGCGCACACCTCGCGCAACTCGTCGACGGTGGCCTCGTCACCGATCGGCGACTCGGGCGGCACCGGTACTTCGCCCTCGCCGGACCCGAGGTCGCGAACGCCGTGGAAGCGCTGCAGCTCCTCGCGCCGAGGCGGGAGGTGACGTCGTACGCGCAGTCGGCGACGGCGACTCGACTCGCCGAAGCGCGATCCTGCTACGACCACCTCGCCGGCAGGGTCGCCCTGCAGCTCGCCGACGCGCTCGTCGCCGAGGGGGCGCTCGCACCGCTCACCGCGGGGGAGCCCGGCCGCATCCTCGACACCGGCGGCGCACTGGCGCAGCGGTTCCACGTCGAGGCCGCAAGGGCGGCGGATGCCCCGTCGCGGCGCCCCGCGGTGCGCGGATGCCTCGACTGGACCGAGCGACGCCCGCACATCGCCGGCCGCCTCGGCGCGCAGCTCCTCGACGCGCTCCTCGCGGAAGGATGGATCGCGCGCGTGCCCGGAGAGCGCTCGTTGCGCATCAGCGAGGCTGGGCGGGCGGCGTTCGCCGCGCTCGCGTGAGCGCCGCCGTCGCAGACGCGACTCTAGACGGCGATGTCGCCGGTGTGCGGCAGCCGAGAGGCGCCGTGCACCTCGCGGTGCAGCCGCTCCATGCGCCCATCGAGCTCGGAAGCGGTGTGTGCGGCATCCGTCAACCCGTCGAGGAGTTCCTGCGGCACCTGGCGCTCGTACTTGTAGTAGATCTTGTGCTCGAGGCTCGCCCAGAAGTCCATGGCGATCGTGCGGATCTGCACCTCCACCGCGACCGGGTGCGCGCCCGTGGAGAGGAAGACGGGCACCTCGACGATCAGGTGCAGGCTCTGGTAGCCGTTCGCCTTCGGCTCCTTGATGTAGTCCTTGACCTTCAGCACCCGGATGTCGCGCTGCGCCGTGAGCAGCTCGGAGATGCGATACGCGTCGGAGACGAAACTGCACGTGACCCTGACGCCCGCGATGTCGGTGATCGTCTCGCGGATCGTGTCGAACGACGGCTCGATGCCCTTGCGCTGCATCTTCTCGATGACGCTGTCGAGGCTCTTCACACGGCTCGAGATGTGCTCGATCGGGTTGTAGTCATGCGTCTGGCTGAATTCTTCGCGCAGGATCGAGAGCTTCGTGATCACCTCGTCCATGCCGAACTTGTAGCGCGACATGAAGCGTTCGGTCTCGTCGCGCAGGGCCCGCATCTCGTCGAGCGTCTGCCCGTCGATCGTTTCGAGCGTGCGCTGAGCGCGAGCGGTGAGCATGTGCGGAACGTCGGGATGCCGGGTGGACGGGGTGCCGTCGAGCGGAGTCACGGATGACACGGTACGAGCCGAACCTCTGGATTTCCTTTGATTCGACGATGTTCGACGACCGGTTTCGATGCGCGCGGATCGCTAGGCTCGAGGGATGGCATCGTGGCACACCGTCGCCCCGGGCATCCACCAGCGCCGGTACGACCCGTTCGACATCTCGATCGTCGCGATCGAGGGCGACGACGGCCTCCTCGTCGTCGACACCAGGGTTGAACCCGCCGAGGGCGAAGCCCTCCTGGCCGACGTGCGCGACCGCTTCCAGCGGCCGATCCGATGGGTCGTGAACACGCACGCGCATTTCGACCACACCTTCGGCAACCAGGTCTTCGGGCCGGGCACCGAGACGGATGCCGCGATCTACGGCCACGCGAACATCGCCCGTCATTTCGCCGACTTCGAGGCACCGCGCCTCTCGGCGTGGCGTGCCGAACCGCAGCGCGAGCCCGATCGACGGTGGCACGACGTGCAGCTGACACCGCCGACGCATCCGATCGACCGCATCGCGACGCTCGATCTCGGTGGCCGTATCGTCGAGCTCCGCCCGCAGGCACCCGCGCACACCGACACCGACCTCGTCGTCTTCGCGCCGGCCGAGCGGGTGTGGATCCTGGGCGACCTCGTCGAGGAGTCGGGACCGCCGATGTACGGATCGGGCAGCTTCCCGTTCGGCTGGCCGGCGGTGCTCGACGCGCTCGCCGCCGAGATGAGGCCCGGCGACCTCGTCATCCCGGGCCACGGACGCGTCGTCGACCGCGAGTTCGTCGCCCGGCAGGCGTCCGAGCTGCGACTGATCGCGGAGCGATTCCGTGCCGCCCACGACGCCGGGCTCACGGCGGGGGAGGCCCTCGCGGCACACTCCGACTGGCCGATTCCGGTCGAGGGTCTCGTCGGTGCGGTCGAGCGTGCCTATGCCGAGCTCGACCGCGGCCCGACGCAGGGCGCATGAGCGGACGCCGGTTGGGTCTGCCATGATCCGAACATGACGGATGCCGCCAACCCACCGGTCCTGCAACTCCGCGTGGTCGTCGAAGCCGACGACTACGAACGCGCCGTGGCGTTCTACCGCGATGAACTCGGCATGCCCGAGCTCATCGCCTACGCCGAAGGCGGCGACGACCGCGTCGCGATCCTCGACGCCGGACGCGCGACACTCGAGATCGCGAACCCGGGGCACAAGCGCGTGATCGACGACCTCGAGGCCGCCGGCTCGCCGAGTCCCCGCATCCGACTCGCCTTCGAGGTGACCGACGGTGCAGGCACGACACGCCGGCTCGCCGAGGCCGGCGCTGTGATCGTCGCCGAGCCGGTCGTCACACCGTGGCGCTCGCTCAACTCCCGGCTCGACGCGCCGGCCGGGCTCCAGATCACGGTGTTCGAGGAGCTCGAGGGCTCAGAGGAACGCGCGCTCCGCGAGGGATTCGGCACCGAGGCGGAGCGCTCCGGCGACTGAGCAGCCCGCGCGACTCGTCGGCCGTCGAGTGTGAACGGCCCACCGACCTGCGTAGGCAGCACGTCGAGACGTTTCGCAGCGCATCCGCGGGATGCAGGAAATCATCAGGAGACGACCAGCTCCCGGTATCGCGGCGTAGGGACGCCGGCGATCAGGGTCCGTACAGGAAGAACTGAGGAACCGTCCAGAATCGCGGTGCAGAGTATCTGACTTATGCCCGCGCTCGGCGGGCGATTCCAACCCGAAACCCGATCCCGAGCGGTTCTCAACCTATGCGAAACGATACTTCACCCACGCCCGAACTCGCCCCCGAAACCGAACAGAAGCCGCTCCGAGGTGCCCTCCGGCGCAGTCGACTCGCCCGCCGCCGCCTGATCGTCGCCGGCGCCATCGCCGCCGCCGGCCTCATGGTCGGCACCGGTTTCACCGTGCAGTCCGCGATCGTGACGCAAGCGCGAGTCGACGCGACCGCCGCCGTCACCGACGCGACCGGCCTCAGTCACGAGCAGCTCGGCGCGTACAGCACCATCGCCACGGCGCACACGATGAACACTGCGGAAGACACGATCACCGCCGCGAACGCGACACTCGCCGCCGTCGGCGGCAAGGTCGACGCGTCCGGCCTCGCGGCTTCCGTCGCGTCGCTCGGCGAGTACCGCACGCTGCCCGTGGACTCCGTCGTCGACCTCACGCAGCAGACCCGTGCTGAGGAGGCGAAGGCCGCCGCCGCTGCCGCGGAGGTCGACCGTGTCGCCGCCGAACAGGCAGCCGCGGCTGCGGCTGCGCTCGCGCAGGCGAACACCCCCGACGGTGCGCGTGCCACGGCGCGTTCTCTGGCTGCCTCGAAGTACGGCTGGGGCGACGGGGAGTTCCAGTGCCTGAACAACCTGTGGCAGAAGGAGTCGGGCTGGTCCTACACGGCCTACAACGCCTCCGGCGGCGCAACCGGAATCCCGCAGGCCCTCCCTGGCAGCAAGATGGCCACGGCCGGCGCGGACTGGCAGACGAACGCCGCGACCCAGATCAACTGGGGACTCGACTACATCGCGCGAGGGTACGGCCACCCGTGCAGCGCATGGTCGCACTCGCAGGCTCTGAACTGGTACTGATCCGGCCGATCAGCCCTGAATCGGTCACCCCGCTCGTCAGCTCCGCTCGACGAGCGGGGTGACCTGTTCGAGCTCCGGTCCGAGGCCGACGTCGATGACCCGCAGCTCGCCGGCATAGTCCGCGCCGGGCTCGAGCAGCAGGCCCGCCTTGGCAGCGCCGAACGTGACCGTGACGTCGGCGGGCAGGACGACCGGATCGGGCACCGAGCCGTCATCGGGATGGATGCCGCTCGGCAGGTCGACCGCGACGACGGAGGGGCGTTGCTCGTCGTCGAGCGCCGGGAGCAAGCCGGCGACGATGCTCCGCGCGTCCCCGCGGAGTGCCGGATCGGCGCTCGTGCCCGTGCCGAGGATCCCGTCGACGAGCACCGACGCCTCGGCCGCTGCTCGCGCCACATGTTGGAGATCGACGTCGTCCCAGATGCGCACGCCGGCGGCGAGCGCCGCAGCGCGGCCGGCGTCGTGCAGCCGCGCCCCCGTCGGTACGACATCGACTCGCACGCCGCCCGCGGCGAGCTCCGCGGCGGCGAACAGGGCGTCCCCGCCGTTGTCGCCGCTGCCGGCGAGCACGAGCACCGATGGCGCGGCATCCGCTCGCTTCGCAAGTTCTTCGCGCACCACCCCCGCGAGCGCGGCGGCCGCCATCAGCATCAGGGGCTCGCCCCGCTCGAGGTGCGGTGCCTCGGCGGCCCGGACCTGCGCGGCGGAGTAGCCCGCGACCATCAGCTCATCCGATCGTCGAGGAGCGCCTGCCGGTCGGGGTGGCGGTCGAACCATTCGCCGACGTACCAGCAGCTCGGCACGATGCGGTGCATCGAGTTGACCTCGACATCGTCGACCGCGAACTGGACGAGCTCGCCGGCCAGTCCACTGCCGCGGTATTGCGGATTCGTGAACGTGCGGGTGAACGCGACCGAATCGCCGAGCACCCGGTAGTCGAGCACGCTCGCGGTGTCGCCGTCGACGCGCAGTACGTACCGGCGGGCGTCGGGCTCGTGGCTGAGTTCCTTCTGCACGTATCTCAGGCTACGCCGCGTCGGTCAGCGTCTGCGCAGTCGCTCGAGGTCGCGGCGCTCGCGTTTCGTGGGTCGCCCGGCGCCCCGATCGCGGATCGCGACCATCGCCACCGTTTCGCGGGGCGGCGGGGGAGGCGTGCGGTCATCGACGGCGGCCGCGGCGAGCGTCGCCGAGACGCGCTTCACGAGCGTCTGGCGCACCACGAGCAGCCGGTCGAACCCGTCGATGCGCACCCGCACCTCATCGCCCGGCCGCACGGCCTGCGCTGCCTTCGCGCGCTCGCCGTTGACGCGAACATGTCCGGCGCGGCATGCAGCCGTCGCAGCCGACCGCGTCTTGAACTGCCGCACCGCCCACAACCAGGCGTCGATGCGCACCGGGGACTCGCCGTTCATGTGAGAAGCCTACGCCGCGTTCGCGACCCGTCTCGGGTGCGTCATGCTGGGGGAGTGAGCAGAGCGAGCGGCGACGCATGGGTCGAAGGCCCAGACGGTGCGCGGTACTGGGGCAGATACGGTGCGGCAGGGCTGCTCGCGGTGAGTCCGCAGTTCGAGGTGCTGCTTCAACACCGCGCGCAGTGGAGCCACTTCGGCGGCACCTGGGGCATACCCGGTGGCGCACGTCACGAACACGAGAGCGCCGTCGATGCCGCGATTCGCGAGGCCAGGGAGGAGGCCGGCGTACCACGCGCGCTCCTCACGGTGCGTTTCAGCAGTGTGCTCGACCTCGGGTACTGGTCGTACACGACCGTGGTCGCCGACGCGAAGCGGCAGTTCGACCCGATCGTCAGCGACCCTGAGAGCATCGAGCTGCGGTGGATTTCCGTCGCCCGGGTCGGCGAGCTTCCGCTGCATCCGCGATTCGCCGAAGCCTGGCCCGGGCTCGTCGCCCGGCTCTGAAATCGTCGATCAGGCCGTGCGCTCGTCGGTGCGGGTTTTCGGCGGGCGCGGGAACCATGGCACGATCGCCGAGGTACGTGCGCGGTAGTCGTCGTACTCGGGGTACTTCGACCGCGAGATGCTCTCGGTGAAGATGGTCGACCCGATGAACAGCGCACTGAGCAGTACGGCGCCCGCGATCGTCCAGTGCAACCAGACCCCGGTCGCCGCCACGGCGAAACCGTAGAAGACCCACCACTGCGCCTGCTCGAAGAAGAAGTTCGGATGCCGCGATATGCGGAACAATCCCGACTGCAGGAACCCGGGCTCGGGAGTTCGGCCAGCGGCGCGTTCTGCCGCCTTCCAGCGGTGGAACGCCCACTGCTGCTGGTCGGCGGTCGCCTCGCCGACGAGCAACGCGACGAATGCCACCGCGAGCACCAGGTCCCACACGCCGAGCGGGGTGCCCGCCGCCTCGAACGCGGTGAATGCAGGCAGGCAGAACAGCAGGATGAGTGCGTTCTGGTAGATCGAGATGAACAGCAGGTTGAACACGGCGAACTGCCATCGCGACATCCGCCCGCGCAGTACCGCCCAGCGATAGTCCTCGCCGCCGCGACGATACCCGCCCTTGCGCGCGAAGTTGAAGGTCAGCCGGATGCCCCAGGCGGTCACGAGCACGGCCATGAGCACGAGCCGTGCGTCGAACGAGCTCCACGCCGCGAACACCCAGACGTAGACGACCGGAACGATCGACCAGATGCGGTCGACCCACGAGTACTCGCGTGTGACGATCGACGCCAGCCAGACCAGCACGATGGTCACGGCACAGATGACAAGACACACGAGGAGCGGACCCATGCGGGCATTCTACGGTCGATAGGATCGAGCCGTGGCCGGGGATCGCACGGGGGCGGTGGGTTCGGAGATCTGGACGATTCCGAACGTGCTCAGCATGCTCAGGCTCGCGCTCGTGCCGGTCTTCCTCGTCTTCATCGTGCTCGGCGACTACCTTGTCGCCCTCGCGGTGCTCGTGGTCGCGAGCCTCACCGATCTGCTCGACGGCTACCTTGCGCGGCGGCTCGGACAGGTGACCCGGCTCGGCCAGCTGCTCGACCCGGCCGCCGACCGGCTCTACATCTTCGCGGCACTCGTCGGGCTCGCCGCGCAGAGCCTCGTGCCGTGGTGGATCGTCGTCGTCATCGTCGCCCGCGACGTCTTCCTCCTCATCCTCGGCGTCGTCCTCGCCAACCATGGATTCGGTCCGCTGCCCGTGCACCAGCTCGGCAAGGTCGCCACCTTCGCGCTGTTCTTCGGCCTCCCCGTGATCATGCTCGGATTGGCATTCCCAGTCGTCGAACCGGTGAGCGAGCCGATCGGCTGGGCGATCACGTTGTGGGGCGCCTTCCTCTACTGGTGGGCAGGGCATCATCTACGCGATCGAGACGGCCCGCGTCATACGCATTCCCCGTGTGGCGGACGAGCCCCGATCGGATACGCTGGGACAAGGAGGTCAGCCGTGACGGATTCCGACATCACTCAGGCCGGCGGCACGAACGAGGCCGGCGGCGAACCTTCGACGCACGCTGCTGTCGACGGCGCGACCGATACGACCATCGGATTCAGTCGTGAAGCCGCCGCGCAGCTCAGCGCCCTCGACGCCGATATCTCGGCCGAGGAGCAAGAAGCGATCGCCGCGCTGCCGTCGGGCTCGGCGTTGCTCATCGTGCGTCGCGGGCCGAACAGTGGCGCGCGCTTCCTGCTCGACACCGATGTCACGATGGTCGGCCGTCATCCCGACGCCGACATATTCCTCGACGACGTCACGGTCTCCCGCAGGCACGCCGAGTTCCTGCGTCATCGCACGGCGTTCGAAGTCAGAGACCTGAGTTCGCTGAACGGCACCTACTACGACGGCGTGCGCATCGAGACCGCACTGCTGAGCGACGGCGCCGAAGTACAGATCGGCAAGTTCCGGCTCACCTTCTACGCATCCCGTCGCGACCTGGCGCCGCTGGCGAGCGACTAGTGGCCGACACCGCTGCGTCCTCGCGGACGAGCGGCCAGGCCCCACTGCTCGGCATCGGTCAGGTCCTCGCCCGGCTTCAGCCCGAGTTCCCCGAGCTGACCCCGTCGAAGCTGCGGTTCCTCGAAGAGCAACGCCTCGTCTCGCCCGCCCGCACCGCGTCGGGGTACCGCAAGTTCTCGGAGGCCGACGTCGAACGCATCACCGTGGTGCTGTCGATGCAACGCGACCAGTATCTGCCGCTCAAGATCATCCGCACCCACCTCGAGGCGATCGACGCCGGCGAGACGCCGGCGCTGCCGGGTGCCACGAGCGCCGCAGCCTTCCTCGCGGGCGCCAAGCGACTCCGGCGCGACGAGCTCGTGGCCGCGGCCGGCGCCACCGCGGCGCTGCTCGACGAGGCCGTCTCGGCGTCGCTCCTTCCTGCTGCCGAGATCTACGGTGACGACGCGCTCGGCGTGCTGCGCTCGCTCGCGGCACTCAGCGCGGTCGGCATCGACCCCCGCCATCTCCGCGGAATGCGGGCGGCCGCCGAGCGCGAAGCGGCGCTCGTCGAACGCGCCATCGCGCCGTCGAGACGTGCCGATGCTGCGGGCAAAGCGCGGACAGCCGAGCGCGGTCTCGAGCTCGCTGCGCACCTCGAGACCGTGCATTCGAGCGTCGTGCGCACGGCGCTCGGGCGCCTCGCGAGATGAACCCGCGACACGCCGTGACGTTCGGCCCGATGTGTTCGACAGACCCCTCGTGCGTGGGTAGCGTTGAACCGCGCCGACTCGGTTCGGGGCGTGAGAGTGAGGGGCGAAGCGGATGAGTGAGCTCGACCGGACTGCACGCTCGCGGTACGACCTCGGCCTGCTCTTCACAGACGGCATGCCCCAGCACGACGACGGCGACGGCTACCGCGGGGCGATCGCCGCACGTGCAGCCGGCATCAGCTACCGCCAGCTCGACTACTGGGCGCGAACGCAGCTCGTCGAACCCACCGTGCGGGGTGCCGCCGGCTCGGGAACGCAACGGCTCTACGGATTCCGCGACATCCTCGTCCTGAAGCTCGTGAAGCGACTGCTCGACACCGGAATCTCGCTGCAGCAGATCCGAACCGCTGTCACGCAACTCCGCGAGGCCGGCATCGACGACCTCGCCCAGACGACCCTCATGAGCGACGGCGCGAGCGTGTACCTCTGCACCTCCGACGACGAGGTGATCGACCTCGTGAGCCGCGGACAGGGCGTTTTCGGCATCGCGGTCGGCAAGGTGCTGCGCGAAGTCGAGTCGACGCTCAGCGCGCTGGATTCACAGTCGGCCGACCCGATCGACGAACTCGCCGCACGCCGCGGCACGCGGTCTCGCAAGATCTCCTGAGGGGCGAGCGTTGCGGCGCTCGGCCTCGCGCCGCGTGATCGGCCGGCCGGTCAGACGGCGCGCGACTCGATTTCGTATTGCTGGCCGGCGTACTCGCCGATACGGGCAGTGCGCAACACTCGGTCGAGCAGCTGGTCGAAGTGTCGCGACATCTCTTCAGCGCTCTCGCCCGGCCACATGTGCAGCGGCTTCGCTGCACCCTGCGCCTGCTGGAGCGACGTGCGCTCGGGCAGCTGAGGGGACAGCACGAGCGGGCCGAACATGTCGCGCAGCTCCTTGATGCGGAACTGGTGCTCGAGCGATTGCACGCGAGCGCGGTTCACGATGATGCCGAGCGGTTGCAGCCTGGGGGAGAGCCCGCGGCGGATCTCCTCGATCGCGCGGAGCGCGCGGTCGGCTGCCGCGACTGAGAAGAGGCCGGGCTCGGTGACCACAGCGACGCGGTCGCTCGCAGCCCACGCGGTGCGGGTGAGGGCGTTCAGCGACGGCGCGCAGTCGATGAGCACGAGCTCGTAGTCGGCTTCGACGTTGGCGAGTGCTTCTTCGAGCTTCCAGATGTCGCGGATCGACGGGTGCGGCCCGTCGAAGTTGATCGCGGAGGGGCTGCCGATCATGACGTCGATGGTCGACTGCGGGTTCGACCTGGCCCAACCGCTCGGCGCGATGGCGGAGCGGACGATCTTCTCTTTGGGGGAAGCGAGCACATCGGCGACGTTGAGGTGGCCGGCGACCTGGATGTCCATGCCGGTCGACACGTCGGACTGCGGGTCGAGGTCGACGACGAGGGTACGGACGCCGCGGGCGAAGGCAGCCGACGCCAATCCGAGGGTGACGGTCGTTTTGCCGACACCGCCCTTCAAGGAACTGACGCTGAGTACATGCACGAACAGATACGTTACCTTTACTACTCGGGCGATACCTAAATGTTCGCTGTGCGGAAACCGCATCGGAAAGGCCTGCATGTTCACGAAGATCCTGGTTGCCAATCGCGGTGAGATCGCCATCCGTGCGTTTCGCGCAGCCGTCGAACTCGGCGCGAAGACGGTTGCGGTCTATCCCTTCGAGGACCGCAACTCGCTGCACCGCCTGAAGGCGGACGAGGCCTACCAGATCGGCAAGCCCGGGCATCCGGTGCGCGCCTACCTCGACGTGTCCGAGATCATCCGCGTCGCGAAGGAGTCGGGCGCCGATGCGATCTACCCGGGCTATGGCTTCCTCTCCGAGAATCCCGAGCTCGCGCAGGCCGCCGCCGAAGCCGGCATCACGTTCATCGGTCCGCCCAAGCAGGTGCTCGAGATGGCCGGAAACAAGGTCACAGCGAAAGAACATGCGATCGCCGCCGGAGTGCCGGTGCTGAAGTCCACGCCGCCGTCCCGCGACATCGAGACACTCGTGTCGCAGGCAGACGAGGTCGGCTTCCCCATCTTCGCGAAGGCCGTCGCCGGCGGCGGCGGTCGCGGTATGCGTCGGGTCAACTCCGCAGACGAACTGCGCCCTGCCCTCGAGGAGGCCATGCGCGAGGCAGACAGCGCGTTCGGCGACTCGACCATGTTCCTCGAACAGGCCGTGCTCCGGCCGCGGCACATCGAGGTACAGGTGCTCGCGGATGCCTCGGGCGAGACGGTGCACCTGTTCGAGCGCGACTGCTCGGTGCAGCGCCGACACCAGAAGGTCATCGAGATCGCCCCGGCACCGAACCTCTCCGACGAGGTGCGCCAGTCGCTGTACCGTGACGCGATCGCGTTCGCCAAGTCGATCGGCTATGTGAACGCGGGCACCGTGGAGTTCCTCCTCGACACCGTGGGCGAACGAGCGGGCCAGCACGTGTTCATCGAGATGAACCCTCGAATCCAGGTCGAGCACACGGTCACCGAAGAGGTCACCGACGTCGACCTCGTGGTCTCGCAGATGCGCATCGCGGCGGGGGAGACGCTCGCCGAGCTCGGGCTCGAGCAGGACTCGATCCGCCTCCGCGGGGCGGCCCTCCAGTGCCGCATCACGACGGAGGACCCGACGGCCGGCTTCCGGCCCGACACGGGCAAGATCACCACCTACCGTTCGCCCGGCGGCGCCGGCATCCGCCTCGACGGCGGCACGATCAACCCGGGTGCGCAGATCAGCCCCCACTTCGATTCGATGCTCGCGAAGCTCACGTGCCGTGGGCGTGACTACCCGGCCGCGGTCGCCCGTGCGAAGCGCGCACTCGCCGAGTTCCGCATCCGTGGCGTCTCGACGAACATCCCATTCCTCCAGGCCGTGCTCGAGGACTCGGCGTTCGTCGCCGGCGACCTGAGCACATCGTTCATCGACGAGCGCCCGCAACTGCTCCGAGGCCGGGTCTCGAAGGATCGCGGCACGAAGATCCTCAATTGGCTGGCGGATGTCACGGTGAACCAGCCGAACGGACCGGCGCCCACGAGCGCCAACCCCGCCGAGAAGCTGCCTCCGATCGACGTGTCGTCGCCCGCGCCGGCCGGCTCCCGGCAGCGACTGCTCGAGCTCGGCCCCGTCGGGTTCGCCCGTGCGCTCCGCGACCAGACGCCGCTCGCCGTCACTGAGACGACGTTCCGCGACGCGCACCAGTCGCTCCTTGCGACCCGCGTGCGCACGAAGGACCTCGTCGCCGTCGCGCCGTATGTCGCGCGCATGACCCCCGAGCTCCTCTCGGTCGAGGCGTGGGGCGGGGCGACGTACGATGTCGCGCTCCGCTTCCTCGGCGAGGACCCGTGGGAGCGCCTTGCGGCGCTCCGGGAGGTCCTGCCGAACATCAACATCCAGATGCTCCTCCGCGGCCGCAACACGGTCGGGTATACGCCGTATCCGACGGAGGTGACCGACGCGTTCATCCGCGAGGCCGCGGCGACCGGTGTGGACATCTTCCGCATCTTCGACGCCTTGAACGACGTCTCGCAGATGCGCCCCGCCATCGATTCGGTGCTCGCGACGGGCCACGCCGTCGCTGAAGTCGCGCTCTGCTACACGGGCGACCTGCTCGACCCTGCGGAAGACCTCTATACGCTCGACTACTACCTGCGGCTCGCCGACGAGATGGTCGGCGCCGGCGCCCACATCCTCGCCATCAAGGACATGGCCGGCCTCTTGCGCCCCACGGCCGCCGAGCGGCTCGTCACGGCGCTCCGCGAGCGCTTCGACCTTCCGGTGCACCTGCACACCCATGACACGGCGGGCGGTCAGCTCGCGACCCTCCTCGCGGCCAGTCGCGCAGGAGTCGACGCGGTCGACGTCGCGAGCGCTCCGATGGCGGGCACGACCAGCCAGCCCTCGGCGTCGTCGCTCGTCGCAGCGCTGGCGCACACCGAGCGCGACACCGGCATCTCGTTGCAGGCGGTGGCCGACCTCGAGCCGTACTGGGAGACCGTGCGACGCATCTACAAGCCGTTCGAGTCGGGCCTGCCGGGTCCCACCGGACGCGTGTACCACCACGAGATCCCAGGCGGCCAGCTCTCGAACCTTCGTCAGCAGGCGATCGCGTTGGGCCTCGCCGACGACTTCGAGCTCATCGAGGACATGTACGCCGCGGCGAACGAGATCCTCGGACGCGTACCCAAGGTCACGCCCTCGTCGAAGGTCGTGGGCGACCTCGCGCTTCACCTCGCGGCGGTCAAGGCCGACCCGGCCGACTTCGCCGCGAACCCTGAGAAGTACGACGTGCCCGATTCGGTCATCGGATTCATGGCGGGTGAGCTCGGCGACCTGCCCGGCGGTTGGCCGGAGCCGTTCCGCACGAAGGTGCTCGCGGGCCGGGACATCCGCATCGGCGTCGCTGAACTCACCGCCGAACAGCGCGCGGCGCTCGAGGCCGACAGCACCACGCGCCGCTCGACGCTGAACGCCCTGCTCTTCCCCGCGCCGACCCGCCAATTCGAGGAGATCCGCGAGCTGTTCGGCGACCTGTCCGTCGTCGACACCGGCGACTACCTCTATGGTCTCCGCCCTGGCACCGAACACGTGGTGGAGATCGCCAAGGGTGTTCGACTCTACGCCGGGCTCGAGGCGATCGGCGAGGCCGACGACAAGGGCATGCGCACCGTCATGACCATTCTGAACGGCCAGCTCCGCCCCGTGTTCGTGCGGGATCGCGGCATCATCGTCGAGACGCGGGCGGCTGAGAAGGCGGATGCCTCGCAGCCCGGCCAGGTCGCCGCGCCGTTCTCGGGCGTGGTGACCCTGCAGGTCGAGGCCGGTGCCGAAGTGGCGGCCGGCGAGAGCGTCGCCTCGATCGAGGCGATGAAGATGGAGGCGGCGATCACCTCACCCATCGCGGGTGTCGTGGAGCGCGTCGCAATCCCGAAGACGCAGCAGGTGGAGGCCGGTGATCTCCTCGTTGTCGTGCGTCCACGCTAGGCTGACCATGGATTGGCACTGATGAGGAGGGGTATCGGTGGCTGAGAACACGAATGATGACGGGGCGCTGACGCGTCGGGGCGTCGGCGTCCGCACCGCGGCGCTCGCGCGCGGCAATTCGGCATCGACGACGGGCGCCCACGCCGCAGGAACTGGATCCGACCTGAACCTCCGTGTCGATCTTCCGCCCGCGCCGGTGCCCGAGATGCCCGAAGACGAGGTGGCGGTCGCCATCGACGACGTCGCGGTGAACCCGGGGTCAGTCGCGGGAGGTGGGCCGAGCACGACGTCGGTCGAGGTCATGAGCCCTGCGCTCGCAGGGGGCTATCGCAGCTCGTTCCGTCGGGAGGCGTCACCCTACAGCGCCCTGCTCGCCGCCGACGCGTCGAAGACGCGGCGCGAACGAGTGAGCACCGACACGGGCAGTCACGTCGCGATCGTCGAAGTGCCGAGCGACGAAGTGGTTCCGGCCGAGGTGCCCGAGCTCCCCGAGTCGCTCACCGCAGACCGGCTCATCGATCTCAGTCGCACGACGCGGCCCGCGCCGCACGGCGGACTCAACCGATTCCTCTATGAGGCGTCCCTTCACCTCGTGAACCTCGGGGACTCGCCGAAGGTGCGGGCGTACAAGGCGATGAGCCACCGTATCCAGAAGCGGTTCGAGGGTGGGGCGCGATTCGTGCCCGTGCTCACGCGCAAGGGCGGTGTCGGCAAGACGACCATCACGGCGCTTCTGGGCATGGCGCTCGCAGACGCCCGCGACGACCGCGTCATCGCGATCGATGCGAACCCAGACCGCGGTACCCTCGCGGAGCGCGTCGACCGGCAGACCCGCGAGACCGTTCGCGACGTGGTCACGAAGGCCTCGTCGATCGGAGGCTATACCGACTTCTCGGCGTTCGTCTCCCGCGATGAGACGCGTCTCGACATCCTCGCGTCCGACACCGACCCGACCCTTTCCGAGGCGTTCGACGACAACGACTACAACGTCGTCGCCGGACTCGCGGCCCGGTACTACTCGCTCGTGCTCACGGACTGCGGAACCGGCATCGTGCATTCGGTCATGCGTGCGACGCTGCAGCGCGCCGACTCGGTCGTGATCGTCTCTGGCGGAAGCGTCGACGAAGCACGTCTCGCCTCCGAGACGCTCACCTGGCTCGAGGCCAACGGCTACGGCGAGCTCGTCCGCAACGCGGTCGTCGCGATCAATCTCGCCACCCAGGGCACGCACCTCGTGAAGGTCGACGAGATCGAGGCGCACTTCCAGTCCCGCGTGCGCGAGATCGTGCGCATTCCGTACGATCCCCAGCTCGCAGCCGGTTCAGTGGTGAACTGGCATGAACTGCGCCCCGTCACGCAGTATGCGGCGCGCGAACTCGCCGCCCTCGTGGTGGAAGGCCTGCCCGCCGAGCGCGTGCACTGATCGGAGCGCAATTGCCGGAACGTCCCATTCGCCTGTTCGGCGACCCTGTCTTGAAAACCGTCTCAGCTCCCGTCGAACAGGTCGACGATCGCGTGCGCGCACTCGTCACCGACCTCATCGACAGCGTGCGGCTCCCCGGCCGCGCGGGCGTCGCGGCCCCGCAGATCGGTGTGAGCGTGCGGGCGTTCAGCTACAACGTCGACGGCGAAGTCGGCTACATCCTGAATCCCGAGATCGTCGAGGTCTCGGGCGAGCTCGAGCCCATCGACGAGGGATGCCTCTCGGTGCCCGGTCTCTGGCACAAGACGCCGCGGCATCCGTTCGCGAGGGTTCGCGGGCTCGACCTCGACGGCAACGAGATCGAGCTTTCTGGAACCGGGCTCATGGCGCAGGCGCTGCAGCACGAGACCGACCACCTCGACGGCATCCTGTACCTCGACCGTCTCGAGAAGGACGAACGGCGTGCCGCGATGAAGGAGGTCCGCGAGTCGGACTGGTTCTGACCTCGAGGTCGAACGACGAAGGGCCCCGCGGATGCCGCGAGGCCCTTCGCTGATTCCGTGATCAGTGCACGATCGAGTGCCCCTCGGTCGCGGGAGCACCCGAGTACATCGCCTCGATGTGCAGCGAGTAGTCCGTGAGGATGACGTTGCGCTTGATGCTCATCTTCGGCGTGAGGTGACCGCTCGCCTCGGTGAGCTCCGTCGTGAGGATGGTGAACTTGCGGATCGACTCGGCACGCGAGACGTTCTCGTTCGCCGCATCGATCGCCCGCTGCACCTCGGCGTTGACCGCGGCGTTGGCGGCGGCCTCTTCGAGAGACATGCCGGCGTCCTCGCCGTTGTTGTTGAGCCAGACGGGGAGCATTTCGGGGTCGAGGGTGACGAGCGCCGAGATGAACGGCTTCTTGTCTCCGACGACGACGACCTGGCCGACGAGCGGGTTGGCGCGGATCGGGTCTTCGAGTGCCGCCGGCGCGACGTTCTTGCCGCCGGCGGTGACGATGATCTCCTTCTTGCGGCCGGTGATCGTGAGGAACCCGTCTGCGTCGAAGGAGCCGATGTCGCCGGTCTTGAACCACTCGCCGTCGAATGTCTCGGCTGTCGCCTCGGGGTTCTTCCAGTACTCCTTGAACACGTCGACGCCCTTGACCTGGATCTCGCCGTCGTCGGCGAGCCGCACCGCAACGCCCGGGAGGGGCGGACCGACTGTGCCGATCTTCGCCTTGGTCGCGAGGTTCACCGTGGCGGGCGCCGTGGTCTCGGTGAGGCCGTAGCCCTCGAGGATGGTGATGCCGAGCGCGTGGTAGAAGTGCCCGAGCCGCGGGCCGAGCGGCGCCGAGCCCGACACGGCGTACTTGACGTTGCCGCCCATCGCGTCGCGGAGCTTCGAGAATACGAGCGCGTCGAAGAGCCTGAACTTGAGCTTCAGCCCGAGGGAGACCTTGCCGGCCTCTTTCGCCGTGGAGTACGCGACCGCGGTGTCGGCGGCGGAACGGAAGATCTTGCCCTTGCCGCCCGCTTCGGCCTTCTGCTCGGAGACGTTGTAGACCTTCTCGAAGACGCGCGGCACCGCGAGGAGGAACGTCGGCTTGAAGCTGCCGAGCGAGGGGAGGAGCTGCTTCGTGTCGGGCTGGTGGCCGACGCGTACCCCGGCGTGCACGCTCAGCACGGCGATGAACCGCGCGAAGACGTGCGCCGTCGTGATGAAGAGGAGCGTCGAGGCGCCGTTCGGGTCGAGCACGACCTCTTGGAGGGCCACGGCGGAGTTGCGGGAGGTCTCGACGAAGTTCGAGTGGGTGAGCACGCATCCCTTGGGCTTGCCGGTCGAGCCGGACGTGTAGATGAGGGTCGCGATGTCGGAGCCGACCGCGAGGTTGCGCCGGCGCTCGATCTCCTCGTCAGCCACGCCGACGCCGCCCGCGACGAGCTTGTCGAGGTCGCCGAGGTCGATCTGCCACGTGCTGCGGATGGCGGGAAGCTCGGGGTGCACCTCGTCGAAGCGCGTGAAATGGTCGGGCGTCTCGAGGATGATCGCGATCGCCCCGGAGTCGCTGAGGTTCCAGCGCACCTGTGCAGGTGAGCTCGTCTCGTAGATCGGCACGAGCACGGCGCCGGCGAACCAGGTCGCGAAGTCGATCAGCGTCCACTCGTAGCGGGTCTTGCACATGAGGCCGATCTTGTCGCCCGGCTGGATGCCGGCGGCGACGAGGCCCTTTGCGAGCGCGATGACCTGGTCGTAGAACTCGCGCGTGGTGACCGGCGACCAGCCGCCGTCAGCGGTGGGCAGCGAGAACAGCACCGAGTCGGGTGTCTGGGCCACCCGGTCGACGAGCAGGTCGGTGGTATTCGCCTCTGGGTCAGGCGCGACCACGGCTGGGGTGGAGAATTCGATCACGGTAGCTCCTTCGGCACGGGGAGGATCGTGCGCGCGGGCTTCCGCACGAAACCTCGGCATTGGGGTCGAATACACTCTAGTCGTTGCTCGCATGGCCACCTATGCCGCGACGAACACCCTCATTCCACCTCTTGAAGGGCAGCACCGGGTGCACGCGATCGGAATCGACATCGGCGGGACGAAGATCGCTGGAGCCGTCGTCGACGAACTCGGCCAGATCGTGCGGAGCGAGCGCGTCGCCACGCCTGCAGGCGACTCGGCGCTCCTCGAAGATTCCGTGGTGGCGATGATCCGGTCGCTCCAAGCCACCGACGGTGTGAGCGCGGTCGGTGTCGCCGCGGCCGGCTTCATCGATTCCGCGCAGTCGACCGTCTACTACGCGCCGAACATCGACTGGCGCAACGAACCCTTCCGGGAGAAGCTCGAAGCGCGCGTGGGCACGACGGTCGTCGTCGACAACGACGCGAACGCCGCGGGCTGGGCCGAGTTCCGCTTCGGCGCCGGACGCATGGTGAGCGACATGGTGATGCTCACGATCGGCACCGGTGTCGGCGGTGCGATCGTTGCGAGCGATCGGCTGTTCCGCGGCGGCTTCGGCGCGGGCGCCGAACTCGGTCACCTCCGCGTCGTCCCCGACGGCCTCGCGTGCGGCTGCGGACAGCGCGGATGCATCGAGCAGTACGGATCCGGTCGAGCGCTGCTGCGCATGGCGAACGAGATCGCCGACGCCGGAGGCATCGGCCAGACGCTCGCCCGCGTGCGCACCGAGCACGGCGCGCTCGACGGACGACTCGTGGCCGACCTCATCGCACTCGAGGATCCGGGTGCACTCGCGGCGCTGCGCCAACTCGGCCATTGGCTCGGCCAGGCGTCCGCGAGCCTGTCTGCAGTGCTCGACCCGCAGCGGTTCGTGTTCGGCGGTGGCGTGGCTGCGGCGGGCGAGCTTCTCCTCGCACCGATCCGCGAGGCCTTTCTCGAGCACCTCCCGGCGCGCGGCTATCACCCCGAGCCGGACTTCGTGATCGCCGAGCTCGTGAACGATGCCGGCGTCGTCGGGGCGGCCGATCTCGCGCGCGTCTGGGTCACCGAGCACTCCTGACGGCCACGGAGATAGGCTGAGTCGATGACCCCGCCCCGGGAGGGAGCTCTACGGTGTTCTACTGGATCATGAAGCACATCGTGGTCGGGCCGATCCTCCTCGCGATCTTCCGGCCATGGGTCGTCGGGCTCGAGAACGTGCCGAAAGAGGGCGGTGTCGTGCTCGCGTCCAACCATCTCTCGTTCATCGACTCGATCTTCCTTCCGCTCGTGGTCGACCGCCCGGTCATCTTCCTCGCGAAGAGCGAGTACTTCACCGGCAAGGGCCTGAAGGGATGGGCGACGCGCGTCTTCTTCCAGGCGGCGGGCCAGCTTCCGATCGACAGGTCGGGAGGCAAGGCGTCGGAGGCCGCGCTCGAGACCGGCCTCAGAGTACTCGGCGACGGCAACATCCTCGGCATCTACCCCGAGGGAACGAGAAGCCCCGACGGGCACCTCTACCGCGGTCGCACCGGCGTCGCCCGCATGGTGCTCGAGGGAGGCGTGCCCGTGGTACCGGTCGCGATGATCGGCACCGAGAAGGTCATGCCGATCGGCACCAGGCTGCCGAAGGTGCGCCGTATCGGCATCATCATCGGTGAGCCTCTCGATTTCACGAGGTTCGAGGGACTCGAGGGCGATCGCTTCGTGCTGCGGTCCGTCACCGACGAGCTCGTCTACGACCTCCGTGGGCTGAGCGGGCAGGAATATGTGGACGTGTACGCGAGTTCGGTGAAGGAGCAGCGGGCTACGCAATCGCGATAGGCTCGTTGTGCGGCGGCGCAACCTGCGTCGCCGCTTCCATTCCCGGCGCTCAAGCGCCCGAACTTTCAGGACGCCCCAGTGGTACAGCTCCTCGAGCCGGTCGTGAACGCAGATCCCTCCGTGATTGCCGGCCTCGACTATTGGCGCACCCTCCCCATCAGGCAGCAACCGTCCTGGTCCGACGCCGAGGCCGCGCACGCGGCATCCGCGGAGCTCGCGACCCTGCCGCCGCTCGTGTTCGCGGGCGAGGTCGACATCCTGCGCGACCGGCTCGCTGCTGCCTCTCGCGGTGAGGCGTTCCTGTTGCAGGGCGGCGATTGCGCCGAGACCTTCGCCGGCGCGACCGCCGACCAGATCCGCAACCGCGTGAAGACCGTGCTGCAGATGGCGGTCGTGCTCACCTATGGTGCGTCGACGCCCGTGGTCAAGATGGGTCGAATGGCGGGCCAGTTCGCGAAGCCCCGCTCGAGCGACACCGAGACCCGCGGCGACGTGACGCTGCCGGCCTACCGCGGCGACATCGTGAACGGGTACGATTTCACGCCCGAGTCGCGTGCCGCCGACCCCGCTCGTCTCATCCGCGGCTACCACACGGCCGCGTCGACCCTGAACCTCATCCGCGCGTTCACGCAGGGAGGGTTCGCAGACCTCCGCCAGGTCCACTCGTGGAACCAGGGCTTCTCACAGAACCCCGCGAACGCCCGCTACGAGTCGATGGCTCGCGACATCGACCGGGCGATCAAGTTCATGGACGCCTGCGGAGCCGACTTCGAGGCGCTCAAGCACACCGAGTTCTACACCGCGCACGAAGGCCTGCTCATGGACTACGAGCGCCCGATGACGCGCATCGACTCCCGAACGGGCACGCCCTACGACACGTCGAGCCACTTCATCTGGATCGGTGAGCGCACCCGCGAGCTCGATGGCGCACACGTCGACTTCCTCTCGCGCGTGCGCAATCCGCTCGGCGTGAAACTCGGCCCCACGACGACGCCCGAGGCCATGCTCGAGCTCGTCGAGAAGCTCGATCCGCATCGCGAACCCGGGCGACTCACGTTCATCACGCGCATGGGCGCCGGCAAGATCCGCGACGCCCTGCCGCCCCTCCTCGAGGCGATCAAGGCGAGCGACGCGAACCCGCTGTGGGTCACCGATCCGATGCACGGCAACGGCATCACGACGCCCACCGGCTACAAGACGCGTCGCTTCGAAGAGATCGTCGACGAGGTCAAGGGGTTCTTCGAGGCGCACCGCGACGCCGGTACGCATCCGGGCGGCATCCACGTCGAACTCACCGGCGACGACGTCACCGAATGCCTCGGCGGGTCGGAGCACATCGACGAAGAGACGTTGGCCACGCGGTACGAGTCGCTCTGCGACCCGCGCCTCAATCACATGCAGTCCCTCGAGCTCGCATTCCTCGTCGCCGAGGAGCTCGCGGCGCGCTGATCGCGGGAGTGGGCATCCGGGCGACGGATGTCCCGGAGCGGCCGTGTCTGCAGGGTCAGAGCGTGAGCGAGGCGACGACCGTGATGGTCGACCCTTTCACGGCTTCCGTGCCCCCGACCGGATCGGTCTCCGTGCAGGTCGCGAAGGTCAGCAGCGCCTCCGGGAAGTTGTACGTGACCTCGAACCCGGCGGCGCGGAGCGTGTCGAGCGCGTCGTTCATGGGTTGTCCGACGACGTCGGGCACGTCCACGAGCTCCTGGCCCTTCGAAAGCGTGAGGTTCACGGTATCGCCGGGTCGCACGGGGTCGGTTGTCGGCTCGCTGGCGAAGACGTGAGCCGTCGGCGATCTCGCCCGAGTTGTCGAAGACCGGGTCGAGGTATTGCACTGCGAGGCCCGCGTCGCCCAGCGCGGCCTCGGCGTCGGCAGCAGGGAGCCCGACGACGGACGGCACCGGGCCTGCCGAAACGACGAGCGAGAGGCCTCCGAGTTCGGGGTACTCGGCTCCCGCTCCGACCGGGTTTCCGGCGGCGTCGAGCACCGCGATGACGGTGTCGACCGGGGCATCCGATGAGAACTGCTTCGTGCTCGGTTCGGCGACGGTGAAGTCGGCGAGCTGCGCGCGCGCGTCGGCCTCGGGACCGCCGATGACGTCGGGCACCGGGAGGTTGCGCGGACCGATCGACACGAACAGCGTCACCACCGAGCCGCGCTGGGCCATCTCACCTGCCGCCGGATCGGTGCCCGAAACCTGTCCCGCAGGAACGATGGGGTCGTTTCGTTCGGCGGGATCGACCGCGAAGCCCGCATCCTGGAGGACCGCGGTCGCGCCGTCGGGGAGCATGCGTCGCGGTCTTCGGCACCTCGGCGAGAGAGCCGGGACCCGCACCGAAATACCACCCCGTGCCGGCGGCGAGGCCGGTGAGCAGGAGCACGAGCGCGAAGATCCAGTAGCCCCTGCGCTTGCGGCGCCCGGCGGTCTCCGCGAGGGCGGCGGTATCGTCGCCGTCGGACGACTCGAGGGTCGCCACGGCGGGGGCCGCAGCACCCAGCACGCGGGTCTCTGCCGTCGGGGCACCGACGGGCGGCGCGGCCTGCGGCAGCACCATCGTCGCCTGCGTCGTGGACGGCAGGTGCGATGCACGGATCGACGGCTCGACCTCGCGGAGGCGCTCGAGCATCTCTCGCGCGTCTGCAGGACGCTCTTCGGGGTCGTGGGCGGTCGCCCACAATACGAGCTCGTCGAGCTCGGCGGGGACCGCGGGATTCTTCGAACTCGGCGTCGGCACCGTGTCATTCGCATGCTGGTATGCGATCTGCATCGGCGCCTCGCCGACGTAGGGCTGCTCGCCGGTGAGCATCTCGTACATCATGATGCCGACCGCGTAGATGTCACTGCGTGCGTCGGCGACCCCGCGAGTGACCAGCTCGGGGGAGAGGTAGGCGATCGTGCCGAGGAGCGCCTGCCCGGCCGCGGTGTTCGCGGTCGCGGCCCGGGCGAGTCCGAAGTCGCCGAGCTTGATGCGGCCGTCGTCGGCGAGCAGCACGTTCTCGGGCTTCAGGTCGCGGTGCACGATGCCCGCCTTGTGCGCCGCGGCGAGGCCGGCCAGCACCGCGTCCATGATGTCGACGGTCTGCTCGGGCGTGAGCTTCTTGTAGTCCTTGAGGAGATCGCGCAGCGTGATGCCCGGCAGGTACTCCATGACGAGGTAGGCCATGTCGGCGTCCTGGCCCTGGTCGAACACGTTCACGACGTTCGGGTGTGCGAGTCGGGCCGCCGACCGGGCTTCCTGCACGAAGCGGGTCTTGAATGTGTTGTCGTCGGCGAGATGGCCGTGCATGACCTTGATCGCAACGCGGCGCTCGAGGCGAAGGTCGGTCGCGAGGTAGACGGTCGCCATGCCGCCGCGAGCGATTCGCGAGCGCACCTGATAGCGACCGTCGATGAGACGGCCGATCATCGGGTCTGCGGGCGCAGTGGTCACCCTTCGAGTGTACGAAGATGTGGATGCCCGTTTCCGAACAAACGCCGGGGACGCGCTGATCGCAACCCCATCGTGATGCGATCAGCCCAGTTCCGAGAGCCAGGCCCTGGCGGATGCCTCCCACTTCGCGTAGTGGTCTGGGAACGCGCTGCGTTGCACGGCCTGCGCGGCCTGAGTCACCGTCATCGCCTCCCAGCCGGGGATGTCGAGGAGCCCGAGGGTCCGGCCGGGATTCGCGTTCGCGGCGCCGCAATAGAACGCTGTCGCGGAGCGCACCGGATCGAGCACCTCCTCGACCGTGCCCCAGCCTTCGCTGGGCCGCTGCTGGAAGAGTCCGAGCGAGTCGCGATCGCCGTAGTGGACGTTCTTCAACCCCGACTCCTGGGCGGCGGCGGCCAGGGCGATCACGATTCCCTGCTCGGGCACGCCGAGTGAACGGCCGACGTCGACGATGATGCGCGCGTTCTGCCGCATCTCCTCCGTGAGGGTCACGGTGACAGAGGCGACCACGGACACGACGACGGGCCGCGGGATCCGCAGGATCTGACCCGGGACGATGAGGCCCGACGCATCGAGGGCGTTCGCGTCGATGAGCGCCTGTACGCTCACCTCGTTCGCGGCCGCGATGTCCCACAGCGTGTCGTCGTCGGCGACGACATGCACGTCTGACGGAGCGGGTTCCGGCGCGACCGCCGGGGGCGCGGGCGCGATCGGAGCAGGAGCGGCGACCGGAGCATCCGCCACCGCCGCTCCGCTCGCCGGCGGCAGCACGATCGCCTGGCCCGGGAAGATCAGGCTCTGCCGCCCGAGCCCGTTCGCGCTGAGGACCTGGTCGAGGTCGAGGCCGTAGGCGGCCGCGATGCCGCTCATCGTGTCGCCCGAGCCGACGGTGTGCTTCGCGATGTCGATCGTCGGCGGGGGCGCCGCATGCTCTTGGGAACCCGCGCCCGGCAGGGCGAGCCGCTGGCCCGGAAAGACGAGGCTCGACCAGCCGAGGCCGTTCAGGGCGAGCACTTCCGCGGTGGCGAGCCCGAACCGCTCGGCGATGCCGCTGACGGTGTCTCCTTCGACCACGATGTACTCGGCAGGCGCGGCGACCGCGGCGACCGCCGCCTGCGTCGACTTCGCGTTCGTCGCCTTGGCCTTCGGTTGGCGCTTCGCCGGCTGCGGTGCCGCCTCGGCCGGCTGTGCGATGCCGAGGGTCACCGCGACCGTGCTCACGACCGCGAGCGGCACCGTGAGGAATCGACGGATGCCGCGCCGTCGCCGCCGCGCTCCGGTGCCGACGGTCTCGGACGTGCGCTCCGACGTCGCGTCGGACTCGTACGGCATGGTGCCCCCTTCACCGGCATCAGATGCCGGCCCCCGCGGAAACCGTCGCACAGGGCCTTAAGGGAGTCAAACACCCCGCCGCGCGTCCCTCGGATTCGGCCCGTTGCGCGGATTCGGCCGAAGAACGGCCGGGAGGTGCTTCACCGCGCGGCATCGGACATGGCAGGCTTGACGCGTGACCGATGCCGCCGAGACCACCTGGCTGACTGTTCCCGACCTCGTCGAGATGCTCGGGTCGACCCCGAGTCGCATCCGGCGGCTCATCGACGACCGGCACCTGCTCGCCGCGCGCATCGACGGTGTCCTCAGGGTGCCCGCTGCGTTCCTGCGTGACGACGCGCCGCTGCCCGAGCTCCACGGCACTGCGATGGTGCTCGCCGATGCGGGATTCACCGACGACGAGTCGCTCGAGTGGCTTCTCGGCGAGGAGGACAGCCTCGGCACGACGCCGATCGCGGCGCTCCGCGCCGGCCGCAAGGCCGAAGTCCGCCGCGTGGCGCAGGCGCTCGCCTGACCCGGCCCGAGGTCACGGTGCGATCGCGCTTCAGCTCGCGCGGCGGGTGACGGCCTTCGCGAGTGAGCCGAGTTCTGCGCGCGCGTCGCGGCTGATCGGTGCATCCGCAAGCGCCGCAGTCGCCGTCACCAGATTCACCTCGATGAGCCGCTCCACCTCGTCGACGGCGCCGCACTCCGAGATCGTGCGCTGGAGCATCCTGACCTGTTCCGGCGCGAGCTCCGAGTCGCCGAGCAGCTCGTCGAGGAGACGCCGCTGGCCGGGTCCGAGCCGCTCCCGCGCGATCGCGATGAGCATGGTGCGCTTGCCTTCGCGGAGATCGTCGCCGCTCGGCTTGCCGGTCACCTCGGGATCGCCGTAGACCCCGAGCAGGTCGTCGCGAAGCTGGTAGGCGATACCGAGTGGAAGGCCGAACGCCCTGAGGGCGTCGAGCTGCGCGCCCGTCGCGCCGGCGATGGCGCCGCCGATCGTCAGCGGTGCCTCGACGCTGTACTTCGCAGCCTTGAACACGATCACGCGTTCGGCACGGAGGCGCTGCTCCGAATCGGGCTTGGTGATCCAGGCCCGCTCCTCGAGGATGTCGAGGTACTGGCCGGCCGTCACCTCGGAGCGCATGCGCACGAACTCCGCGCGGGCCGAGCGAGCTGCCGCCCGGTCGGTCAGGGCCGAGAGCCCTTCGTCGAGCAGTTCGTCGCTCCAGCCGAGGAGGAGGTCTCCGAAGAGGATCGCGGCGGCCCGGCCGAACTCGGCTTCACTCCCCGTCCAGCCGGACTCGACGTGCAGCGACTCGAAGAGCCGGTGCGCCGCTGGAGCCCCGCGGCGCGTGTCGGAATTGTCGATCAGGTCGTCGTGCACGAGGGCGGCTGCGTGGAAGACTTCGAGCGCGGCCGCGGCGGAGATGACCGGGAATCGATCGCGTCCGCCCTCGGGCGCGAACGGGTCGAATCCCCGTGCAGCGACCGCCTCCCAGCCCCAGTAGCAGAACAGCGCCCGGAAGCGCTTGCCCCCGCTGAGAAACCGCCTTGAGAACGCATCGAGCGGATCGAGGTCGGGGCTGATCGAGCGGAGAATGGAACTGCGTTCGACGAGGAAGTCCTCGATGCGTTCGTGCACCAGATCGACCAGCCGAGAACCGTGAGCCACTCGCCTAGCCTAGCGAGGCGGCACAGGGCTAGAATGTGCTCGGATGCGTCGGTCCCGAGCCTGAGGGGAATGACATGCCGCTTTCAGAGCAGGAGCAACGTCTTCTCGAGGAGATGGAGCGGAACCTCTATCGCAATGACGCCGACTTCGTGCACGCGGTCGGCGGAGTTCGTGGTCGCCGCCCGAATTATCGCGCGATCGTGCTCGGCGTGCTCCTCGCGGTCGCCGGGGTCGGCGCCCTCATCGCCGGGGTCGCGCTGCAGCTGCTGATCGTCGGCATCCTCGGCTTCGCGCTGATGTTCTCCGGCGTGCTGATCGCGATCACGCCCGGCAGGCGCGGTGCTGCGACGGCGGCGCCTGCAGACCCGACCGCGTCGACCGGTCGTCGGCGTTCCCGTGGAGGATTCATGGAGCGCATGAACGAACGCTGGGATCGCCGCCAGGAGGGTCGCGAGTAGTCCCTCCACTTTCCACCACCTGCACGGGTCGATCCACGGATCGGCCCGTTTTCTCGTGTTCACGCACGGCTGCGGCCGGCTGTGAGGCATCGCTCGGCGGCATCCGCAGCTGAGCTGTGGCGCTCGACGCGCCCGAAGCTCCCATCTGTGTGATTTCCCTCCACCGCCCTCCACGCCTGCGGATCCCCGTCTTTGCAGCGCTCGCCCTGCCTCGGCCCGCCGAAATCGAGAGAATGTCGTTGATCGGTGGATGAGAGTGGAGTAAAGTGGGGCCACCTGGATTCTGGCCGGAGGAAAGGGGGTGGTGCGGTGTTCCTCGGGACGTACGAGCCGAAGCTCGATGAGAAGGGCCGCGTCATTCTTCCGGCGAAGTTCCGGGAGGAGTTGTCGAACGGCCTCGTGCTCACACGAGGTCAGGAGCGCTGCATCTACGTGTTCAGCGCGCGGGAGTTCGACAGCATGAGCGACAAGATCCGCCAAGCCCCGGTCACGAGCAAGCAGGCGCGCGATTACATGCGCGTCTTCCTCTCGGGGGCGTCCGCGGAGACCCCCGACAAGCAGCATCGCGTCACCATTCCCGCGACGCTCCGTGCGTACGCGGGGCTCGACCGAGACCTCACGGTCATCGGCACGGGCAGCCGGGTGGAGATCTGGGATGCAACGGCGTGGCAGACATACCTCGCCGAGCAGGAGGCGGCCTTCGCAGACACGGCGGAGGAGGTGATCCCCGGACTCTTCTAGTCCTCGGACTCCGACTCCCAGCCGGCCGCGCCTGATGCACTTCCCCGCACCAGGACGAACGGATGGGGATCGGAATCCGAGGCCCGGAAGGCGAGGCGGAATCATGGACATCGAACGCATTCACACCCCCGTCATGCTCACGCGCACCGTCGAGCTCCTCGCACCGGCCGTGGAAGCCGAGGGCGCCGTCCTCGTCGACGCCACCCTCGGAATGGGCGGGCACAGCCGCGCCCTGCTCGAGCGGTTCCCGAAGCTCACCGTGATCGGCCTCGATCGCGACCCCGATGCGCTCGCGATCGCCCGCGAGCGGCTCGCCGAGTTCGGTGACCGAGCGCGGTTCGTGCACACCGTCTACGACGGCATCGTCGAGGCGGTTCGCTCCGAGGGGTTCCGCGAGGTGCAGGGCGTGCTCTTCGATCTCGGCGTCTCCTCGCTGCAGCTCGATCGGGCTGAGCGCGGGTTCGCGTACTCGAAGGACGCGCCGCTCGACATGCGCATGGACTTCACGCAGGGCCGCACAGCCGCCGAGGTGATCGCCGAGTCGAGCGAAGACGAGCTGCGCCGCATCTTCTTCGAGTACGGCGAGGAGAAGCTCGCCGCCCGGTACGCTCGCGCGATCGTGAAGGCGAGGGCGGATGCCCCGATCACGCGTTCCGCCGAACTCGTCGCCGTCATCACCGCTGCGACGCCCGTCGCGGTCCAGCGGCAGGGGCATCCGGCCAAGCGGGTCTTCCAGGCGCTGCGCATCGAGGTGAACGAGGAGCTCTCGGTGCTGCAGCGGGCGATGCCGGCAGCGCTCGACACGCTCGCCGTCGGCGGCCGCATCGTCGTGCTCGCCTACCAGTCCCTCGAGGACCGAATCGTCAAACGTGCGCTTCAAGCCGCGTCGAGCTCCACCGCGCCCGCCGGGCTGCCGATGGAGCTTCCCGAACATCGCCCGCAGTTCAAGCTCCTCGTTCGTGGTGCCGAGCTTGCGAGCGTCGCCGAGCAGGCGGGGAACCCGCGTGCGAAACCGGTGCGACTCCGCGCCGCAGAACGAGTGAGGAGGCCGTCATGAGCGCTGTGCCGGCCCAGTCCCAGCCAGCCCCCCGCCGAGCACCCGAGACGCCGCGACGCCTCCGGCCGGCGCCCGAGCGCGCGCGTCGTGCGAAGCCGCGCCTCATCTACGCGATCATCGCGCTCGGCGGTGTCGCGGTGATCGTCGTCGCGCAACTGCTCCTGTCGGTCGCGCTCACCCAGGGGGCGTACGAGATCGCCGGCTACCAGGTCGCACAGGAGAAACTCGCACGCGAGGAGCAGAAGCTCAGCGAGGATCTCGACCGGGTCGAGTCGCCGCAGTTCCTCGCGCTGAACGCCGAGGCGCTCGGCATGGTGCCGAACGCGAACCCGGTGTTCCTCCGGCTCTCCGACGGTGCGGTGGTCGGTGAGCCGACGGCCGCGAACGGCGTAGCGGCATCCGGCTCGCTCGTGCCGAACACGCTCATCGACGGCGTGCCGCTCGTGACCCAGCATTCCACGGGAGAGACTTCGAGCGGGGGAGTTCCGGTTCAGGCCGAAGACGGGGGCATGCCGGCGCCCGAAGTGGCTCCGGCGCCCGAAGCAGCTCCACCGCCGCCCGCCGACGGCGGACTGCCGACGCCCGCCACCCACTGACACACACCTGCGACCATGCGAGGACGAGTCGGATGAACCGAACCAGCCCATACCCGATGCGTCGCATGCTGCTCGCCGCCGTCGTGCTCGTGGCGCTCGTGGGGGTCTTCCTCGTCAAGCTCGTCGACATCCAGGTCGTGCGCGCCGCCGAGCTCAGCGAACAGGCGGAGTTGGTGCGTTCGGATCCCGACACCGTGTTCGGCGTTCGCGGTGACATCGTCGACGCGAACGGCACGGTGCTCGCGGACAGCGTGATGCGCTATGACATCACGGTGTCGCCGAAGCAGGCTGCAGGCAAGCAATCCGGCGGGCTTGATGCCATGACCGAGAGCGCCACGAAGCTCGCCGAGGTGCTCGGAGTACCGCCCGAGCAGATCACGTCCGTCATCACGGAGTCCCTTGCAGCCGATCCCAAGTCCGACTTCGCGTACGTCGCGAAGCTCGTCGACACGGCGACGTACGAGGCGGTGAAAGCGCTCCGGATCCCGTGGGTGTATGACGACGAGCATCCGAGCCGGCGATACCCGAACGGCGCCGTCGCAGGCAACCTGCTCGGCTTTCTTCAGGGTGACGACGGAGCCCCTCTCGCCGGCCTCGAGTACTCCGAGAACCAGTGTCTCGCGGGCGAAGACGGCGAGGTGAGCTCCCTGCGGAGCCTCACGGACTGGGTGGAGATCCCGGGCACCGAGGTCGTGCACAAGCAGGCTCACGACGGCGGCACCCTGCAGCTCACGATCGATGCCGACCTGCAGTACTTCGTGCAGCAGGTCGCGGAGGAGCAGCGTCTGGCGACCGGCGCCGACTGGGCGACGGTCACCGTCATGGAGGCCAAGACCGGGCGACTCCTCGCTGTCGCCGACGTGCCGACGATCGATCCGAACGACCCGACCACGACCGCCAAGGGCGACCGTGGTTCACGGGCCTTCACGGCGCCGTTCGAACCGGGCTCGACGTTCAAGGCGCTCACCGCGGCATCCGTCATCAACGCAGGCAAGGCGAGCCCGATCGAGCCAGGTCATCGCGCCCTACCGCGTACCTCCCGCCGAACGGGGCCGACATCAACGACAGCTTCTTCCACGAGGACGCCCACTACACGCTCACCGGCGTGCTCATCGATTCGTCGAACACCGGTATGTCGAAGTTCGGCGAGCGGCTCACCGACCAGGAGCGGTACGACGACATGGTCGCGTTCGGCCTCGGCACCGAGACCGAGGTCGGCTTCGCCGCTGAGGCACCCGGCGACCTGCACGGCGGTCCCGAGGAGTGGGACAACCAGACGAAGTACGCGACCATGTTCGGCCAGGGGCTCACCACCACGGCCGTCCAGATCGCGAGTGTCTACCAGACGATCGCGAACGGCGGCGTGCGCATGCCGGTGACGCTCGTCGACGGATGCCTCGACGAGAACGGCGAGCTCACGCGAACGCCGGCGGAGGGAACGCGGGTCGTCTCCGAGCAGGCCGCCGACGAGACGAGCCAGATGCTCGAGCGCGTCTACCTCGAAGGGTGGCTCGCCGAGAAGTGGAACATCCCGGGCTACCGAGTCGCCGCGAAGACCGGAACAGCGCAGGTCGCCGACGGCAACGGAGGCTACCTCAGCGGCCACCTCGTCTCGGTCTCCGGCTTCGCTCCGGCCGACGACCCCGAGTTCGTCGTTTCGGTGAGCATCATGAATCCCGTTAAGATGAATTCGTCCGCCGCATCCGCTCCCGTCTTCCAAGAGGTGATGAGCCAGGTGCTGAAGAAGTACCGGACCGTTCCATCCGGCGCCCCGGCGCCCGAGCTGCCAGCAACCTGGTGAGAAAGTTGGGTTCGTGACCGGATCGCCTCCAATGGCCCTCCGGCCGCAGCACCCGAGCCCCCGACCGCTGCACGGCCTCGCCGATGCATTCGGATTCGAGGTGCTCGGCAGGCTCGGCGGGCTCGAGACCACCGGTGAAGCCACGCACGCCCGCCGCGAAGCGGGGTGGCTCGCGTGATCGCGATGACACTCGCCGAGATCGCCTCGGCCGCTGGCGGCAGCCTCCGGCTCGACGGGTCGTCGGCGACGGCCGACACCACGATCGACGGCGCCGTGACGACCGACTCGCGCGAGGTCGGGCCAGGCGACGTCTTCGTCGCCAAGCGCGGCGAGTTCGACGACGGCCATAACTTCGCGCCGTCCGCGGTCGATCGCGGTGCCGCGCTGCTCGTCGTCGAGCACCCGCTCGACCTGGATGTACCCCAGGTCGTCGTCGCCGACTCGGTCGAGGCGCTCGGCGCTCTCGCGACCGAGGTCGTGCGTCGGGTACGAGCCCTCGGGGCGCTCCGCGTCGTCGGCGTCACGGGTTCCAACGGCAAGACCACGACGAAGAACCTCCTTCGCACGGTGCTCGAACGCGTCGGACCGACGGTCGCCCCGCGTGCCTCGTTCAACAACGAGGTCGGCGCGCCGATCACGATGCTCGAGCTCACCGAAGAGACCCGCTTCCTCGTCGCCGAGATGGGCGCCTCGGGTGTCGGCGAGATCGCCCGGCTCGTCCGCATGGCGCGCCCCGACATCGGCATCGTGCTGAAGGTCGGCCTCGCCCACGCCGGCGAGTTCGGCGGCATCGAGCAGACCGTGCTCGCGAAGTCCGAGATGGTCACCGACCTCTTGGCAACGGATGTCGCGGTGCTCAACGCCGACGACCCGCGTGTGGTGCCCATGGCCGGCGTCACCGCGGCGCGTGTCGTCTGGTTCGGCCTCGGCGAGACGGCAGACGTGCGCGCGACCGATCTCCGCTCGCATGCGCGGGGCACCGAGTTCACGGTCACCGTGCCGGGCGGCGAGTCCGCGCGGGTGCGCTTCGGAGTGCTCGGCGAGCACCATGTGATGAACGCCCTCGCCGCGATCTCGGCTTCGATCGAGCTCGGCGTGCCCCTGGCATCCGTCGTCGAGGCTCTCGAGCAGGTGACCCTCGCCGAGCAGTGGCGCATGCAGCTCATGGGAGGTCGCGACGAGGTCACGATCATCAACGACGCCTACAACGCGAGCCCCGATTCGATGTCGGCCGCCCTGAAGACCCTCGCGCAGGTGAAGAACCCGGGTGCGCGCACGATCGCGGTGCTCGGCGAGATGAGCGAGCTCGGCGAGTTCTCGGGCGAGGAGCACGACCGCATCGGCCTCCTCGCCGTGCGACTCGGCATCTCGCAGCTCGTCGTCGTGGGCGAGGGCGCCCGGCGCCTGCACATCACGGCGATCAACGAGGGATCGTGGGACGGCGAGTCCGCATTCGTCGAGTCCGCCGACGAGGCGTTCGACCTCGTCGTGTCCTCCGTGCGCCCCGGCGACACGGTGCTCGTGAAATCGTCGAACTCGGCGGGTCTCCGCCACCTCGGCGACCGACTGGGAGAATGGTTCGCGTGAGAGCACTGTTGACCGCCGGCGCGTTGTCTCTCGCCTTCACGCTCTTCCTCACCCCGCTGTTCATCCGGCTCTTCACGAGGCTCGGGTGGGGCCAGTTCATCCGCGACGACGGTCCGAAGAGCCACCACGTGAAGCGTGGCACGCCCACCATGGGCGGCATCATCTTCATCCTCGCCGCGGTCTTCGGGTATTTCACGGCGACATTCCTCGTGTCGAACCAGCCGCCGTCGGCGTCCGCGATGCTCGTGCTGTTCATGATGGTCGGGCTCGGTCTCGTCGGCTTCCTCGACGACTTCCTGAAGACCCGCAAGAAGCAGAGTCTCGGCCTGGGCGGCTGGGCGAAGGTGGCCGGGCAGGTCATCGTGGCTACCGCGTTCGCACTGCTCGCGCTGCAGTTTCCGAACCAGGAGGGCGAGACGCCCGCCAGCACGAACATCTCGTTCATCCGCGACCTGCCGCTCGACTTCATGGTGTTCGGCACCGTCGTCGGCGTGATCGTCTACGTCATCTGGATCTGCCTCATCACCGCGGGCGCCTCGAACGGCGTGAACGTCACCGACGGCCTCGACGGCCTCGCGGGCGGCGCCTCGATCCTCGCGATCGGCTCCTTCGTCATCATCGGCTTCTGGCAGTTCAATCAGTTGTGCGGCAGCGCGAACCTGAACCCGAGCGACGACTACCGCTGCTATCACGTTCGCGACCCCCTCGACGTCGCGATCGTCGCGACCGCCATCGTCGGAGGCCTCATCGGATTCCTCTGGTGGAACACCAACCCCGCGAAGATCTACATGGGCGACACCGGTTCGCTCGCCCTCGGCGGGGCGCTCGCTGCGCTCGGGATCGTCAGCCACACCGAGCTCCTCCTCCTGCTCATCGGCGGCCTCTTCGTGATCGAGACCGGCTCGGTGATCGTGCAACGCGCGTACTTCAAGCTCACGCGCGGCAAGCGCATCTTCCTGATGAGCCCGATCCATCATCATTTCGAGCTGAAAGGCTGGGCCGAGGTCACGATCGTCGTGCGCTTCTGGATCATCGGAGGCCTCTTCGTCGCCGCCGGCGTCGGCAGCTTCTACTTCGAGTGGCTGCAGAGCTGATGACGGATGCCGCAGCGGCCCGCTCGGCGAGGCTCGACGCACTGACGAGCTGGAATGCCGACTGGGCGGGCCTGCGCGTCGCCGTGCTCGGACTCGGCGTCACCGGGTTCGCGGTCGCCGACACGCTCACCGAGCTCGGCGCCGACGTCCTCGTCGTGGCGCCGTCGGCCGACGACGATCGGGCGCGCATCCTCGAGGTGATCGGGGCCGGTCTTCTGACGCATCCGCTCGACTCGGTTCCCGTGGAGCTCGTGTCGTTCGCGCCCGAGCTCGTCGTCGCCTCGCCCGGCTTCCACCCCGACCATCCGGTGCTCGAGTGGGCCGGCGAGACCGGCATACCCGTGTGGGGCGACATCGAGCTGGCGTGGCGGGTGCGCGACAAGGTGAATTCAGCGGAGTGGATCCTCGTCACCGGCACCAACGGCAAGACGACCACGGTGCAGATGGCGGCCACCTTCCTCGCTGCGAACGGCCTGCGGGCGGCACCGTGCGGCAACATCGGCGTGCCGGTGCTCGACGCCGTGCGCGACCCCGGCGGCTTCGACGTGCTCGTCGTCGAGCTCTCGAGCTACCAGTTGCACCACCTGCCGAAGTCGGGTCCGGGTGCGCTGCACCCCTGGGCGAGCGTGGTGCTGAACGTCGCCGACGACCATCTCGACTGGCACGGCTCGCCCGAGGCCTACCGCGCCGCGAAGGCGACGGTCTACGAGAACACGAAGGTCGCGTGCGTGTACAACCGTGCAGACGAGGCCACCCGGCGCATGGTCGAGGACGCCGAGGTCGAGGAGGGCGCCCGCGCGATCGGATTCGGGCTCGACGTGCCGGGGCCGAGCGACTTCGGCGTCGTCGACGGGATCCTCTGCGACCGAGCGTTCCTCGAAGAGCGACGCACGGCCGCCCTCGAGATCATCACGCTCGACGAGCTCGAGCCGCGCGGACTCGCGGCGCCGCACATCGTGGCGAACATCCTCGCCGCGTCCGCGCTCGTGCGCTCGTTCGGGGTGCCCGTCGGGGTCATCCATGACGCGCTCGGCGAGTTCCGTCTCGACGCGCATCGCATCGAGACGGTGGCGGTGGCCGGCGGCATCCGCTGGATCGACGACTCGAAGGCGACGAACCCGCACGCCGCAGAAGCATCCCTCCGCGCCTTCGGATCGGTCGTCTGGATCGTCGGCGGCCTTCTCAAGGGCGTCGATGCCGACGCCCTCGTGGCAGCGCACGTCTCGCGCCTGCGCGCGGCGATCGTGATCGGCGTCGATCGCGCGGCCCTCGTCGCCGCGTTCCGTCGACACGCGCCCGAGCTGCCGCTCTTCGAGGTGGTGACGGATGACACTGAGACGGTGATGCCCGACGCGGTCGCGCTGGCCGCGGCGGTCGCCGAGGAGGGCGATACCGTGCTCCTCGCGCCCGCTGCGGCATCGATGGACCAGTTCGTCGACTACGGCGACCGCGGCAGGCGTTTCCATGAAGCGGTCAGAGCGATCCTGGGAGGTGAGGCGGATGGCGACGACGCCCCGCACGCCTCGCCAGGCGAAGGCTGACGTCCAGGGCGTCTCAGCCGCTCGCATCCGGCTCGGGCGCGTGTTCCGCGTCGAGTCGAAGGATTACTTCCTGCTGCTCGGCACGACCCTCTTCCTCGTGGTCTTCGGCCTCGTCATGGTGCTCTCCTCGTCGCTCGTCGAGTCGAACCTCGAGGACGGCGGGTTCCTCGTGCAGGCGACCAGGCAAGGCCTCTACGCGCTCTTCGGCATCCCGATCATGCTCATCGCGAGCCGCATGCCCGAGTCCTTCTGGATGCGGCTGGCGTGGCCCTCGCTCATCATCTCGTGCGCCCTGCAGCTGGTCGTCGTCGCGACCGCCGCTCGGGATCACCGTCGGAGGCAATACGAACTGGCTCGAGATCGGCCCGGTGCAGTTCCAGCCGTCCGAGCTCATCAAGGTCGCGCTCGTCATGTGGCTCGGCCTCATCGTGACGAAGAAGCAGGCACTGCTCGGCGACTTCACGCACGGCATCCTGCCGATCCTCCTCGTCGGCGGCGGCGCGATCACGCTCGTACTCCTCGGCGGCGATCTCGGCACAGTCATCATCATGGGTGGGATGCTGCTCGGCGCGCTCTTCCTCATCGGTGTGCGCCTGCGCCTGCTCGTGATGCCGATCCTCATCTCGATCGTCGTCTTCGTGCTCGTCGCGGTGTCGAGCGAGAGCCGCATGAAGCGCCTCACCGCGTTCCTCGGCGAGGCCTGCGTCGAGTACGACATCGACGGCTGCTGGCAGATCCAGCACGGCACCTTCGCCCTCGCGAACGGCGGCATCTTCGGCGTCGGACTCGGCAACTCCGCCGCGAAGTGGTCGTGGCTGCCCGCTGCCGACAACGACTTCATCTTCGCGATCATCGGCGAGGAGCTCGGCCTCATCGGCTGCATCGTCGTGATCGGCCTGTTCGCGGTGCTCGCCGTCGCGTTCGCCCGCGTCCTGCGCGGAGCGCGCACGCCGTTCGCGAAGGCGGCCACGGCGGCAGTGCTCGTGTGGGTCATCGCGCAGGCGTGTGTCAATATCGGTGTCGTGCTCGGAGTCTTCCCCATCCTCGGCGTTCCCCTCCCGCTCGTCTCGGCGGGCGGCACGGCGCTGCTCACCACGCTCTTCGCGATCGGCATCGTGCTTTCGGTCGCGCGCGATCCCGACGCGCCCGCCCGCGCCGCGGCGCGGCTCGCGACTCGCAAGGCCCGCGCGAAGGAGCGGCTCGCCCGATGACCGTGTACCTCCTCGCCGGCGGTGGGACCGCCGGCCACGTGAACCCCCTGCTCGCGGTCGCCGACCGCCTGCGCGAGCGCGACCCTGGCGCCGAGGTGCTCGTGCTCGGCACCGCCGAAGGACTCGAGGCGCGGCTCGTGCCCGCCCGGGGGTACGAGCTCCTCACGATCGCGAAGGTGCCCTTCCCGCGGCGACCGAATCGCGCGGCCGTCGCGTTCCCCTCGCGATTCCGGCGCTCGATCGAGCGCGTGCGCCAGATCATCGCCGATCGCGGGGTCGACGTCGTGGTCGGCTTCGGCGGCTACGTCGCGACACCCGCCTACCTCGCCGCGCGACGCGCGGGAGTTCCCATCGCGATCCATGAGGCGAACGCGAAGCCGGGCCTTGCGAACCGACTCGGAGCACGGTGGGCGAAGGCCGTCGGAGTCGCCTTCGAGGGGACCCCGCTTCACGGAGCGCGACTCGTCGGCATGCCGCTGCGCCGCGAGATCGAGACGCTCGATCGTGCGGCGCTCCGCGACGCCGCCGCCGCGGCCTTCGGGCTCGACCCGGCGCGGCCGGTGCTCCTCGCGACCGGGGGCTCGCTCGGTGCGCGCCGCATCAATCGCACGATGGTCGGGAGTGCTGCGACCATCACGGATGCCGGGTGGCAGGTGCTGCACCTGACGGGAGCGAACTCCGACGTCGACGATCCCGGCATCACCGGCTACCGCATGTTCGAGTACGCCGACCGCATGGACCTCGCCCTCGCGATCGCCGATGTCGCGGTCTCCCGTGCCGGGGCGGCCACGGTCAGCGAACTCGCCGCCCTCGGCATCCCGGCGATCTACGTGCCCTACCCGGTCGGCAACGGCGAACAGCGCTTCAACGCAGCGGGAGTCGTGGCTGCGGGCGGCGGAATCCTCGTCGACGACGCGGAGTTCGTGCCCGCGTGGGTGGCCGAGCACGTCGTGCCGCTGCTCCACGATCGCGGCCCGCGTCGAGACGATGTCGTCGGCTGCGGCATCCGCCGGATTCCGCGACGGCACCGATCGCATGATCGCGCTCGTCGACATCGCGCTCGGCGGGGGAGCCGGCGACGCCGCGCAGGGCGCGTAACGTGGAGTGAGCGGATGTCGCGGCATCCGCTGACCATCGATACGCATCGACGCCACCACGACCGACCGCACCGAGGAAGAATCGCCCGCCCGTGACCATCAAGCCCGACCTGAACGCCCAGATCCCCGCCGAGCTCGGAGCCGTGCACTTCGTCGGCATCGGCGGCTCCGGCATGAGCGGCATCGCGCGGCTCTTCATCGGGGCGGGCCATCGTGTGACGGGCTCCGACGTGCGCGACTCCGACAACATCGCGGCGCTGCGCGCCCTCGGCGCCGAGGTCGCGATCGGGCACGACGCGGCGAACGTCGGCGATGCCGACGCGGTCGTGGTCACCGGCGCGCTGTGGCAGGACAACCCCGAATACCAGCTCGCCCTCGAGCGCGGACTGCCCGTGCTGCACCGATCGCAGGCGCTCGCGTGGCTCATCGCGGGGCAGCGGCTCGTGTCGGTCGCGGGCGCGCATGGCAAGACCACCTCGACGGGCATGATCATCACGGGTCTGCTCGAGCTCGGCGAGGACCCGAGCTTCGTGAACGGCGGCGTCATCGAAGAACTCGGCGTGTCGTCGGCCGCGGGCACGGGCGAGCTCTTCGTCGTGGAGGCCGACGAGTCCGATGGATCGTTCCTGCTCTACGACACCTCGGTCGCGCTCATCACGAACGTCGACCCCGACCACCTCGATCACTACGGCTCGCTCGAGGCCTTCGAGCAGGCCTTCGTCGACTTCGCCGATCGTGCGCGCGAACTCGTCGTGATCTCCTCCGACGACGCCGGAGCAGCCCGGGTGGCCGGCCGGCTCACCCACGAACACGTCATCACCTTCGGTGAGTCGGCGGATGCCACGGTGCGCGTGCACTCCATCGAGACCGACGGTCCCGTCGCGTTCGCGATCGACCACGCGGGCGTCACCCATCGGGCGCGGCTCCGCATCCCGGGCCGACACAACGCGATCAACGCGGCGGGCGCGTTCGCGGTGCTCGTCGGGCTCGGCTTCGACCCCGCGGCATCCCTCGACGGAATCGCCCGCTTCGCCGGCACCGGCCGCCGCTTCGAGCTGCACGGCACGGTCGGCGGAGTGAGCGTCTACGACGACTACGCCCACCACCCGACCGAGGTGGCGGCCGCCCTCTCCGCGGCGCGCACCGTCGTGGGCGAGGGCCGCATCATCGCGGTGCACCAGCCGCACCTCTACAGCCGCACCCGCCTCTTCGCCAGGGAGTTCGCCGAGGTGCTCGAGGAGTTCGCCGACGAGACCGTGGTGCTCGACGTGTACGGCGCGCGCGAAGATCCCGAGCCGGGTGTCACCGGCGCGCTCGTGAGTGAGCGGTTCGGCGACCCGTCGCATGTCGCGTTCCTCGCGGACTGGCAGGAGGCAGCCGACTACACGGCGCAGATCGCCCGAGACGGCGACTTCGTCATCACACTCGGCTGCGGCGATGTCTATCGCATCGTGCCGCAGCTGCTCGGCTCGCTCGAGCGGGCGCGCGGATGAGAGCGCGCCGCGCGTGAAGCGGCCGCAGGGCTTCGACCGACCGGCGGTGCCCGCCGGGCGGCCGCAGGCCGCCGGGACCGAGCGAGCGGAGGATGAACCGGCACCGCGACAGACGGGCGCCTCGCAGCCCCGCACCGCGGCGGGCCGCGACGGGCGGTCGAACTCGCCCATCGACGCGGATCGAGTCACGACCGAGCCGATCCCGGTCGTCACGTCGAGCACGACCGTCGCACCGGTCGGGCCGGCCGGGCGATGCACCGGAGTTCGAGCCGACGGTCGACGGGCGGTCGGCCCCGTCCGGTCGCGCCGCTCCGGCAGCGGGGAAGAATGCGCGTGCGTCGAAGCGGGCGCTCGCGGCCGCGATTCGCGAGCGCCGCAGGTACGAGCGGAAGGAGGTGCGGCGGTTCACGAAGCGCTCGAGGCGACGTCGCATCGCCTGGTCGATCGCGATCGGATCCGTCGTCGCCCTCGTGGTCGTGGTGGCCGTCGGCGCGTACTCGCCGCTCATGGCGCTCCGCGAGGTTCGGGTCGAGGGCGCGCAGCGCATCGCCGCCGCCGATATCGAAGCGGCGTTCGCGCCCGCCCTCGGCACCCCGCTGCCGCTCATCGCGAGTGCGCAGGTGCACGAGGCACTCACCGGGTTCCCCCTCATCGAGACCTATTCGACCGAGACGATCCCGCCTGGAACCCTCGTCGTGCGCATCGTCGAGCGCACGCCGGTCGGGGTCGTCGAGACGGGTCAGGGGCTCGAGCTCGTGGATGCCGCCGGCGTCGTCATCGACCGGCCGTCCGAGCGCCCCGAGGGTCAGCCGCTCATCACGGCCGACGGCGGCATCGCGGGCGAGGGCTTCCGGGCTGCGGCAGCGGTGATTCGCAGCCTCCCTGCCGAGGTGCGCGCGCAATTGGTCGGTGTGCAGGCAGCGACGGCAGACGACGTGCGCCTCGAGCTCGACGCCGGCGCGACCGTCGTCTGGGGCAGCGCCGAGGAGTCCGCGCAGAAGGCGACGGTGCTCGCCGCCCTGATGCGGAACGCCCCGCCCGACACGGTCTCGGAGTACGACGTATCATCGCCGAAGAGCGCCGTGACCCAGTGACCCGGCAGCGCAGTGGCATGCACGTCGACGATGCCCGGGGGCGGCGGTTCGCGACACGCGGGCGCACCTTACGCGGCACGAGCCACGTGGCACCTACCGTCGTCTCAGGAATTGCATACTCAGCAAGACTTTAACCTTCGACTAGAGGTTCAGAGTTCGCACGGAAGGCCGGTCATGTCGACAAACCAGAACTACCTCGCCGTCATCAAGGTCGTCGGCATCGGCGGTGGTGGAGTCAACGCCGTCAACCGCATGATCGAGCTCGGCCTCCGCGGGGTCGAGTTCATCGCCATCAACACCGACGCGCAAGCGCTGCTGATGTCCGACGCCGACGTGAAGCTCGACGTCGGACGCGACCTCACGCGCGGTCTCGGCGCGGGAGCCGACCCCGAGGTGGGCCGACGCGCCGCCGAGGACCACGCCGAGGAGATCGAGGAGGCCCTCGCGGGTGCCGACATGGTCTTCGTCACCGCGGGCGAGGGCGGCGGCACCGGTACCGGTGGCGCGCCCGTCGTCGCACGGATCGCGAAGTCGATCGGCGCCCTCACGATCGGCGTGGTCACCAAGCCCTTCGGATTCGAGGGCAAGCGCCGGCAGACGCAGGCAGAGCAGGGCGTCGCGCGCCTGAAGGAGGAGGTCGACACCCTCATCGTGGTGCCGAACGACCGCCTCCTCGAGATCAGCGACCGCGGCATCTCGATGCTCGAGGCGTTCGCGACCGCCGACCAGGTGCTCCTTGCCGGTGTCCAGGGCATCACCGACCTCATCACGACCCCCGGGCTCATCAACCTCGACTTCGCCGACGTCAAGTCGGTCATGCAGGGCGCCGGTTCCGCACTCATGGGCATCGGATCGTCGAGGGGCGCCGACCGCGCCATCAAGGCCGCGGAACTCGCGGTCGCAAGCCCGCTCCTCGAGGCGTCGATCGACGGCGCCCACGGGGTGCTGCTCTCGATCCAGGGCGGATCGAACCTCGGAATCTTCGAGATCAACGACGCGGCCCGCCTGGTGCAGGAGGCCGTGCACCCCGAGGCGAACATCATCTTCGGTGCGGTCATCGACGACACGCTCGGCGACGAGGTACGGGTCACCGTGATCGCCGCGGGCTTCGACGGAGGCGAGCCGAGTTCGAAGCCCGTCGAGGCCAAGCGCAACAGCTTCGCTCCCGCGGTCGTCGGTGCCGCTGTCGGCGGCGGGTCTCTGGCAGCGGAGGCCGGCAACGTCATCGCTGAGATCGACATCGACGAACTCGTCGAAACCGCCAACTGGGGCGAGGCCGGCACGGGGAGGGGCGACCAGATCGTCTCGGACCCGGCATTCGACGACGACGGCGACGACCTCGACATCCCCGACTTCCTGAAGTGACCGGTCGGCTCCTCGCACCTTCGGTGTGGCCGTGAGCGGCCTCGCCGAGCGGCTCACTGCCGTACGCGCGACGATCGCCGATGCGGCGCGGGATGCCGGACGCGATCCCGGCGAACTCACCACGATCGTCGTGACGAAGTTCCAGCCGGTCTCGCTCGTCGCGGAGCTCGCCGCCCTCGGCGTACTCGACGTGGGGGAGAGCCGTCACCAGGAGGCGCAGGCGAAGGCAGCGGAACTCGCCGCACTCGACCTCACCTGGCACTTCGTCGGCCAACTGCAGACCAAGAAGGCGAAGCAGGTGCGCGAGTACGTCTCGGTGATCCACTCGGTCGACCGCCCGGCGCTCGTCGACGCGCTCCGATCGGATGCGACAACCATCGACTGCTTCGTCCAGGTGAACCTCACCGACGACCGTGCGCGCGGCGGTGTCGTCCCGTCCGAGCTCGAGGCGCTCGTGGAGCGGGTACTCGGAACACCGGGCCTGCGCCTGCGCGGGCTCATGGCCATCGCACCACTCGGCGAACCGCCGAGACCCGCATTCGCGCAGGTGCGGGTGCTCTCCGAACGCATTCGACGAATCGCGCCCGAAGCGCGCGATTTGTCCATGGGGATGTCGGATGATTTTCGGGAGGCCGTTTTGGAGGGTGCGACACACCTCAGGATCGGCACCGCAATCACCGGGAATCGGCCGGACGCCGGTTAGCCTCGAAGAGACGGAACCCAGACGGAGGCAGCGATGTCGAACCCGCTCAAGAAGACCATGGTCTACCTCGGACTCGCGGACGAAGAGTTCGAGCCTGAGACCGCCCAGGCGAGCGCGCCGGCCCCCGCACCCATCGTGCATGCGGCGCCCGCGCCGAAGACCGGTGCGGCGGTCACGCCGCTGCGCAAGCACCACGTACAACCGAGCACACCGCAGGCGGAGATGAACGAGATCCTGACCGTACACCCGCGCCAGTACCGTGACGCGCAGGTGATCGCCGAGTCCTTCCGCGAGGGGGTGCCGGTGATCATCAACCTCTCGCAGATGTCCGACGGTGACGCACGGCGTCTCATCGATTTCGCGAGCGGCCTCTCTCAGGGCCTCTACGGTAAGATCGAACGCGTGACCAACAAGGTGTTTTTGCTCTCGCCCTCGCACGTCGTCGTCTCGGGTGAAGCCGGTGAAGCCGAAGGCGACGTCGACGCGTCGTTCTTCACGCACGCGTAGCCGCACGTGGGCGCGCTCGTCATCGTCTGGAACATTCTCTACACGCTGCTGCTGATCTATTTCTTCGTGATGTGGGCGCGGTTCGTGCTCGATCTCGTGCGCACGTTCAACCGATCGTGGCGTCCTCGCGGGCCATGGCTCGTGATCGTCGAAGCGATCTACAGCGTCACTGATCCTCTCGTGCGTTTCTTCCGCCGACTCGTGCCGCCGATCCGCATCGGTCAGATCGCACTCGATCTCGGCTGGAGCCTGGCCATGCTCGTGGTCATCATCGCCATGACGGTGGTGTCGTGGCTCGCCGCGGCAGCCGCCTCCGGCTGACCATCTCCTGCGAGCGTGGCAGGCCTTACGGACTGAACGCACGCCGCGCAGGATGTCTTTGCTACCGTTAGCTGAACGTGATCGAACAGTTCGACAGATTTGAGGGTGGAAAGCCATGGCGCTAACTCCGGAAGATGTGGTCAACAAGCGCTTCCAGGCGACGAAGTTCCGGGAAGGGTACGACCAAGACGAGGTCGACGACTTCCTCGACGAGGTCGTCGTAGAGCTTCGTCGCCTGTACGGGGAGAACGACGAGCTCCGCCAGCGCGTCGCGTCCGCGGAAGCCCGTGCTGCGGAGGCCGCGAAGGCTCCCGCGTCGGCCCCGGCCCCGGCCGCGGTGTACGCAGCGCCGGCCGCGCCGCCGCCCACGGTGGCGGTGCCGACGCAGGCCGCCCAGCCGCAGTCGGACTTCGATGACCAGGCGTCGACGACGAACCTCCTGCAGCTCGCGCGGCGCCTCCACGAGGAGCACGTGCGCGAGGGCGTCGAGAAGCGTGACGCCTTGATCGCCGAGGGCCACGCCACCGCCGCGCGTGTCGTCGCCGAGGCAGAGGCCAAGCAGCGCGCCCAGATCGGGGTGCTCGACCAGGAGCGCGTCGCGCTCGAGAAGCGCGTCGACGAGCTCCGCGTGTTCGAGCGCGAGTACCGCCAGAAGCTGAAGAGCTACATCGAGGGCCAGCTCCGCGACCTCGACACCGCTGCGCCGGTGTCGGTCTCGGGCAACCAGGGCTTCTCGCCGGTGGGTGCCCCGGGCATGCCCGCAGAGCAGCCCGCACCGACCTTCCAGGGCTTTGGCGGCTGAGCGGGCCGCGAAGGTCGGCACCACCACCGCCCTCCTGGTCCTGGCCGGCGCCGCGATCGCGGCGTACGGCCTCGACCAGTTGAGCAAGTTCCTCGTCGTCTCGAACCTCACCGAGGGTGAGATCGTGCCGGCGCTGGGCTCCCTGCTCCAGTGGCAATTCGTGCGGAACCCCGGTGCGGCGTTCTCGCTCGCGAGCGGCATGACGTGGATCTTCACGATTCTCGCGGCGGGCGTGATCACCTTCATCGTGTGGTTCTCCCGGCGCATCCACTCGGTCGCTTGGGCCATCGTGTTCGGTCTGCTGCTCGGCGGGGTGCTCGGCAATCTCACCGACCGGCTGTTCCGTGAGCCGAGCTTCGGACTCGGGCACGTCATCGACTTCATCTCGACGCCGTGGCTCATCCCGGCGATCTACAACATCGCCGACATCTCGATCGTCTCGAGCATGGTGCTGTTCCTGATTCTCACCATCCGCGGCGTCGGACTCGACGGCTCGCGCGAGGTACGGGTCGCGAAGGGCGCAGCCGAAGCGGATGCCGCGGCCGACGGTGAGCCCGACGGCGACTCGGCGGCCGGCGACGCGGCTGCGGGCGACGGCCGCACGCCCTCGGCGGGCTCCCAGCGCGCTCGCGAGGCCTGAATGGAGCACCGCTCGTTTCCCGTCCCCGACGGGCTCGACGGTGTGCGCGTCGACGCCGGGCTCGCGAAGCTGCTGGGCTTCTCGCGCACGCTGGCCGCCGAGATCGCGAGTGCGGGCGGGGTGGCGCTCGACGGGGCATCCGTCGACAAGTCCGACCGGTTGCGCGGCGGGGCGTGGCTCGAGGTGAGCTGGGAGCCGGCGCGAACCCTCGAGGTCGAGCCCATCGCGGTGCCCGACCTCGGCATCGTGCACGACGACGATGACCTCGTGGTCGTCGACAAGCCGGCTGGCGTCGCCGCGCATCCGTCGCTCGGCTGGACCGGCCCGACAGTCGTGGGCGCCCTCGCCGCGGCGGGATTCCGCATCTCGACCTCGGGCGCGCCCGAGCGCCAGGGGGTCGTGCACCGGCTCGACGCCGGCACGAGCGGGCTCATGGTGGTCGCGAAGTCCGAGCGGGCGTACACCGAGCTGAAGCGACAGTTCCACGACCGCGAGGTCGAGAAGATCTACCACACGATCGTGCAGGGGCATCCCGATCCGTCCGCGGGCACGATCGACGCGCCGGTCGGCCGGCATCCGCGTTCGGAATGGAAGTTCGCGGTCACCGCCTCAGGCAAGCACGCGGTGACCCACTACGAGACCCTCGAGGCCTTCCCGTATGCGTCGCTTCTCGAGGTGCACCTCGAGACGGGGCGGACCCACCAGATTCGAGTGCACATGGCTGCGCAGCGGCATCCGTGCGCCGGTGACGCGATGTACGGAGCAGACCCGACGCTTTCGGCGCGCCTCGGCCTGACGAGGCAGTGGCTGCACGCGAAGCGGCTCTCGCTCACCCACCCGGGCACGGGGGAGTGGACCACGTTCGACTCGGAGTACCCCGCAGATCTCGCGCACGCGCTCGAGGTGCTTCGCGGCGACTGACGGCGCGTTCCTCGCGAGTCCGGATGCTCCCGCGTCGCCGGGTCGCCATAGACTTTGAAGACCCCGAACCGACCTCGCAGCACACCGATGAGGAGCCCAGTGGCCGCCGATTCCTTCGTCCACCTGCACGTGCACAGCGAGTACTCGATGCTCGACGGCGCAGCCCGGGTCGGGGAGCTCATCCAGGCGGCCAAGGGTGAGCACATGCCCGCCGTCGCGATCACCGACCACGGCAACGTGTTCGGCGCATACGACTTCTGGAAGCAGGCGACCGACGCCGGCATCAAGCCGATCATCGGCACCGAGGCGTACATCACGCCCGGCACGCACCGCAGCGACAAGACGCGCGTGCGCTGGGGCGCGGGCGGCCGCGACGACGTGTCGGGCTCCGGTGCATACACGCACATGACCCTGCTGTCCGAATCCACAGCGGGCATGCACAACCTGTTCCGGCTCTCGAGTCTCGCCTCGACCGAGGGGCACTACTTCAAGCCCCGCATGGACCGCGAGATCCTGCAGCAGTACTCGAACGGGCTGATCGCCACGACGGGGTGCCCGAGCGGCGAAGTGCAGACGCGGCTGAAACTCGGCCAGTACGAGGAGGCCGTGCGGGCGGCATCCGACTACCGCGACATCTTCGGCAAGCAGAACTACTTCGTCGAGATCATGGACCACGGGCTCGGCATCGAGAAGCGCATCAAAGACGATCTGCTCCGGCTGGCGAAAGAGCTCGACCTTCCGCTGGTGGCGACGAACGACCTGCACTACACGCATGCGCACGACGCGAAGAGCCACGCGGCGCTCCTCTGCGTGCAGTCCGCCTCGACCCTCGACGACCCGAACCGCTTCAAGCTCGACGCCGACGAGTTCTATCTCAAGACCGCCGCCGAGATGCGGCACCTGTTCCGCGACCACCCCGAGGCGTGCGACAACACCCTCCTCATCGCCGAACGCTGCGATGTGCAGTTCAACACGAGCGCCAACTACATGCCCCGGTTCCCGGTGCCCGAGGGCGAGAGCGAAGAGAGCTGGTTCGTCAAGGAGGTCGAGCGGGGCCTGCACGTGCGCTACCCGAACGGCATCCCCGAGAAGGTGCGCACGCAGGCCGACTACGAAGTCGGCGTGATCCTGCAGATGGGCTTTCCCGGCTACTTCCTCGTCGTCGCCGACTTCATCAACTGGTCGAAGAACCACGGCATCCGGGTCGGACCCGGTCGCGGTTCGGGTGCCGGCTCGATGGCGGCGTACGCGATGCGCATCACCGACCTCGACCCGCTGCAGCACGGGCTCATCTTCGAGCGGTTCCTGAACCCCGACCGCGTGTCGATGCCCGACTTCGACGTCGACTTCGACGAGCGTCGTCGCGGCGAGGTCATCAAGTACGTCACCGACAAGTACGGCGACGAGCGCGTGGCCCAGATCGTCACGTACGGCACCATCAAGGCGAAGCAAGCCCTGAAAGACAGCTCACGCGTGCTCGGCTTCCCCTTCGGCATGGGCGAGAAGCTCACGAAGGCGATGCCGCCCGCGATCATGGGCAAGGACATCCAGCTCTCGGGCATCTTCGACAAGGACCACCCGCGCTACAAGGAGGCAGGTGACATCCGGGCCCTCATCGAGACCGATCCCGAGGCGAAGACGGTCTTCGAGACGGCGCTCGGCCTCGAGAACCTGAAGCGGCAGTGGGGCGTGCACGCGGCGGGCGTCATCATGTCGAGCGACCCGCTCATCGACATCATCCCGATCATGAAGCGCGAACAAGACGGGCAGGTCGTCACCCAGTTCGACTACCCGGCGTGCGAGGCGCTCGGCCTGATCAAGATGGACTTCCTGGGGCTTCGCAACCTCACGATCATCGACGACGCACTCGACAACATCGAGGCGAACCGCGGATTCCGGCCGGTGCTCGAAGACCTCGCGCTCGACGACACCGGCGCCTACGACCTGCTCGGCAAGGGCGACACGCTCGGCGTGTTCCAGCTCGACGGCGGGCCGATGCGCTCCCTGCTGCGACAGATGAAGCCCGACAACTTCGAGGACATCTCGGCCGTCATCGCGCTGTACCGTCCGGGCCCGATGGGCGCGAACTCGCACATCAACTACGCCCTGCGCAAGAACGGCCTGCAGCCGATCTCGCCGATCCATCCCGAGCTCGAAGAGGCGCTGAGGGACATCCTCGACACGAGCTACGGCCTGATCATCTACCAGGAGCAGGTCATGGCGATCGCGCAGCGGGTGGCGGGCTTCTCGCTCGGCCAGGCCGACATCCTGCGTCGTGCGATGGGCAAGAAGAAGAAGTCCGAGCTCGACAAGCAGTACGAGGGCTTCTCGGGCGGCATGAAGGCCAACGGCTTCTCGGATGCCGCGGTCAAGACCCTCTGGGACATCCTGCTGCCGTTCTCCGACTACGCGTTCAACAAGGCGCACTCCGCCGCGTACGGCGTGCTCAGCTACTGGACGGCGTATCTCAAGGCGCACTTCCCGGCGGAGTACATGGCCGCCCTGCTCACGAGCGTGGGCGACGCCCGCGACAAGCTCGCGCTCTACCTCAACGAGTGCCGCCGCATGGGCATCAAGGTCCTGCCGCCCGACGTCAACGAGTCGATCGGCTTCTTCGCCGCGGTCGGCGACGACATCAGATTCGGACTCGGCGCCGTGCGCAACGTCGGCTTCAACGTCGTCGACGCGATCCGCGCCGCGCGCGAGGAGAAGGGCCGGTTCGAGTCGTTCCACGACTTCCTGAAGAAGTCGCCGCTTCAGGTCGCCAACAAGCGCACCGTGGAGTCGCTCATCAAGGCGGGGGCGTTCGACTCGCTCGGCGCGACCCGGCGGGCCCTCATCGAGGTGCACGAGAGCGCCGTCGAGTCCTCGGTCGGCGAGAAGCGCGTCGAGGCCACCGGTCAGGCGGGCTTCGACTTCGATTCGCTCTTCGCCGAGCATGAGCAGGAGGCGGTCTCGCTCGTGCCCGACCGGCCCGAGTGGGCCAAACGCGACAAGCTCGCGTTCGAGCGCGAGATGCTCGGTCTCTACGTCTCCGACCATCCGCTCGCCGGGCTCGAGGCGCCACTTGCGAAGCATGCGTCGACGACGATCACCGAGCTCATGGGTGCAGATTCCACGCAAGACGGCGAGACCGTCACGATCGCCGGCCTCGTGACGAGCGTGCAGCATCGCGTCGCGCGGCAGAGCGGCAACCAATACGGCATGATCCAGGTCGAGGACTTCTCGGGCGAGATCACGGTCATGTTCATGGGCAAGGCGTACCAGGAGTTCGCTCCGGGGCTGAAGGGCGACTCGATCGTCGTCGTGCGCGGTCGGGTGAGCATGCGCGACGACGGAATGAACCTGCACGCCTTCAGCGTCTTCACGCCCGAACTCGGGCAGGGCGACGACTCCGGACCTGTCGTCATCTCGCTGCCCGACCTGCGCGCGACGACCGACACGATCACGGCGCTCGGCGACGTGCTCATCCGGCACGCGGGCGACACCGAGGTGCGGCTGAAGCTCGTGAAGGGGCGAACGGCGCGTGTGTTCGAGCTGCCCTACCCGGTGCGGGTGACCGCCGACCTCTACGGCGAGCTCAAGAGCCTCCTCGGGCCGAACTGCCTCGTGTGACGGGCGTTCCCGCTCCCGAGCGGGCCGCTCGCTAGGCTGGGTTCGCCATGCTGAGAACCATCGACCTCCGTGGGACCCGTCCGTCGCCGAGCGAGCTGCTCGCGCTCGTGCCGCGTGCCGCGACGGATGTCTCGGCCGCCCTCGAATCGGCGCGCTCGCTCATCGACGAGGTGCGCGAGCGCGGTGAGGCTGCGCTCCTCGACCAGGCCGAGCGACTCGACCGGGTGCGGCCGATCGCGGTGCGCGTTCCCGCCGACGAGCTCGCGGCAGCGCTCGGTGCGCTCACGCCGGGGTTCCGGGCCGCGATCGACGAGACCATCCGGCGGGTGCGGGCGGCGAGCGCCGCGCAGGTGCCGTCGCCCGCGACGACGGTGCTCGGGCCCGGAGCCGTGATCGAGCAGCGCTGGCAGCCGGTCGCGCGAGTCGGGCTCTACGTGCCGGGCGGCAAGGCCGTCTATCCGTCGAGCGTCGTCATGAACGTCGTCCCGGCGCAGGTCGCCGGCGTGACCTCGATCGCCCTCGCGTCGCCCCCGCAGGCCGCCCACGAGGGGCGGGTGCATCCCACGGTTGCCGGCGTCGCGGCCCTCCTCGGCATCACCGAGGTGTACGCCATGGGCGGCGCCGGCGCGATCGGCGCCTTCGCCTACGGGGTCGACGCGATCGGCCTCGCGCCCGTGCAGCGGATCACCGGGCCGGGCAACGTGTACGTCGCCGCCGCGAAGCGGCTGGTGCAGGGGGTCACCGGCATCGACGCCGAGGCCGGCCCCACCGACATCCTCGTGATCGCCGACGACTCGGCCGACGCCGACTTCGTCGCCGCCGATCTCGTGAGCCAGGCCGAGCACGACGAGCTCGCGGCATCCGTGCTGGTCACCGATTCGTCCGAGTTCGCGGTGCGGGTGCTCGAGCGGCTCGAGGTGCGCGTCCGCGCCACGAAGCACTCGGAGCGGGTGATCGAGGCGATCGGCGGTCGCCAGTCGGCCCTCGTGCTCGTCGACGATCTCGCGCAGGCTGCCGACTTCGCGAATGCGTTCGGACCTGAGCACCTCGAGATCCAGGTGCGCGACGCGGATGCCACGCTCGCGCGCATCGAGAACGCGGGCGCGATCTTCGTCGGCGCGTACTCGCCCGTGAGCCTCGGCGACTACGCCGCCGGCTCGAACCACGTGCTCCCGACAGGCGGCCAGGCGCGGTATGCCGCGGGGCTCTCAGCGGCGACCTTCCTGCGCCCGCAACAGGTCGTGCGGTACGACGAGGCGGCGCTCCGCGAGGTGGCACCGGTCATCGCCGCGCTCTCGGCCGAGGAGGATCTGCCGGCGCACGGCGACGCGGTGGCGGCGCGATTCGACGCGTGACGCCCGCCCTCGCCCGAGCAGGGCATCCGCACCGGGCGAGCGCGGACGTCGGCGCCGCCGCCGCCGCTAGGCTGGGAGCACCATGTACTGTCCGTTCTGCCGCTACCCGGATTCCCGGGTCATCGATTCCCGCACGAGCGACGATGGCCTGTCGATCCGCCGCCGTCGGCAGTGTCCCCAGTGCGGGCGACGGTTCTCGACGACCGAGACCGCGAGCCTCGCGGTGATCAAGCGCAGCGGAGTCATCGAGCCGTTCAGCCGTGAGAAGGTCGTGCTCGGCGTGAAGAAGGCCTGCCAGGGCCGCCCGGTCACCGACTCCGACCTCGCGGTCCTCGCGCAGAAGGTCGAGGAGACGATCCGTTCGACCGGCGCCTCGCAGATCGAGGCGAACGATATCGGACTCGCGATCCTGCCACCGCTCCGCGACCTCGACGAGGTGGCCTACCTGCGATTCGCGAGTGTGTACCAGGCGTTCGAGTCGCTCGACGACTTCGAGTCGGCGATCGGCCAGCTGCGTGCCGAGCACGGCCGGTTGCCGGCTCGTCCCGTCGAGTGAGCGGGCGGCGGCACGCGACCGCTCCGATAGCCTGAGTCCGGCATGTACCGACTCCTCTTCTCCCTGGTCTTTTCGCGCATGGACCCCGAAGACGCGCATCACCTCGCGTTCCGGGTCATCCGCTGGCTGCCAGCCCTCGGGTTCGGCCGGCTCGTCGAGCGTTTCACCGCGCCCGACCCCTCGCTCGCGGTCGAGACGCTCGGCCGCCGCTTCCCGTCGCCGTTCGGCGTCGCAGCGGGCTTCGACAAAGACGGTCTCGCGGTGCGCGGCCTCGGCAACCTCGGGTTCGGCCACGTCGAGGTCGGCACGATCACGGCGGTCGCACAGCCCGGCAACCCGCGCCCCCGGCTCTTCCGGCTCGTCGCCGACCGCGCGCTCGTGAACCGCATGGGATTCAACAACGGCGGTGCGGATGCCGCAGCGGGCCGTCTCTCGCGGCTCTCCCGTCGCGCCCATCGCCCGGTGCTCGGCGTGAACATCGGCAAGAGCCGCGCGACGCCCGTCGAAGCGGCAGTCGGCGACTACGAGCGCAGTGCGCGCGTGCTCGCCCCCTTCGCCGACTACCTCGTGGTGAACGTCAGCTCGCCGAACACGCCGGGGCTCAGGGGACTGCAGGAGCTCGACGCCCTGGCTCCGCTGCTCGAGGCCGTGCGCGCCGCAACGGGAGCGACCCCGCTCCTCGTGAAGATCGCCCCCGACCTCGCCGACGACGAGATCGTGCGCATCTGCGAGCTCGCCCTCCGACTCGGCCTCGACGGCATCATCGCGACGAACACGACGATCTCCCGCGAGGGGCTCACCGCACCGGCATCCGCCATCGAGGCCATCGGTGCAGGAGGGCTCTCGGGGGCACCGCTCGCCGAACGGTCGCTCGAGGTGTTGCGCCTCGTGCGGGCGAATGTACCCGCCGAGCTCTGCGTCGTCTCGGTCGGCGGTGTCGAGACGGCCGCCGATGTGCAGGACCGGCTCGACGCGGGCGCGACTCTCGTGCAGGGATACTCGGCGTTCATCTACCGCGGGCCGCTCTGGGCGCGACAGGTCAATCGGGGACTCGTGAGTATCAGGCGTGCACGGGCCGTCGTGCCGGCTGCGGTCTTGTAGAGAGGCTCAGGCCAAGAGGCTCAGAGTATGCCGACCCCGGCGAGCCGGTCGGCGAGCGTCGACCCGTCGCTCGCCGATACCCACGGCACATCGGCCTCGTGCTGTTCGCCCTTCGTGCGGCCGCCGGCGAGCACGGCCTCACCGGTCGAGAGACGGCGGATCGCCACCGCGGCGACGCGCTCGGGATGGTCGGCGGCGAACCGCTCGTAGAGCTCCTCGTCGTGCTGTCCGTCGTCGCCGATGAGAAGCCAGCGCACGCCGGGGAACTCCTCGGCGAGGCGCCGCAGATTCTCCTCCTTGTGGTCGCGACCGCTGCGGAACCAGCGGTCGTGCGTCGGACCCCAGTCGGTGAGGAGCAGCGGCCCGGCCGGATAGAGGTTTCGGGAGAGGAACCGAGTGAGCGTCGGCGCGACATTCCACGCGCCCGTCGAGAGGTAGATCACGGGTGCACCGGGGTGCGCGCGCACGAGGCGCTCGTAGAGCACGGCCATGCCCGGAGTGGGGATGCGGGCGTGCTCGTCGAGGACGAAGGTGTTCCAGAACGCGACGAACGGTCGTGGCAGCGCGGTCACCATGACGGTGTCGTCGACGTCCGAGATGATGCCGAAGTCCACGTCGGGTCCGACGATCCAGATCGGTGCCTCCACCAGCTTCGAGTCTTCGGTGACGAGCGTCGCACGATGCCAGCCCGGTGCGAGGGCGACGGGGATCTTCGTGTCGACGACGCCGCCACGGTCGGCGAGCACCTCGATTCGTTCGCCGCCGATCTCGATCACGACGGGCACGTCGCCGACGGGCACGCTCGTGAAACTGCGCCAACCCCGGATGCCCTGCTCGCCGCGACGACGGCGTCGCTTCGAGGGCTCGTCGGGGGCCACCGGGCGGCTCAGCAGCACACGGCAGAAGACCCGCACCCACTCGGTCGACCCGTAGCCCATGTAGGGGACCACCGTCGGTACATGGCCGCGCCGCCTCGCCCAGCGCTCCCGGATGTCGTGGATCCAATCCTCGAGGCGCGCAGCACGATGCCGGACCTCGCGCTCTCGTGATCCGGCCGGGACGGGGGAGCTCGCCGGCATCCACATAGTCTGTCATGCAGTCATACCCCGTCGCGAAACCGGGCTCGTGGTCGGGATACCGGCACCGCTCCCGGTAGAGTGGTCCCGCAACCGAGGAGGTTCCGTGCCGAATGTCGACCTGATCCTTGCGGCCGACCCGAGCCGGAAGCGCGCCGTCCGCACCGAGCCCACGCAGCGACGAAGCACGCAGCGTCTCGACGCGTTGCTCGATGCCGCCGCCCAGATCGTCGATGAGTCGGGGTTCGAGCGGCTGACCACGCAGCTGGTCGCCGAGCGTGCGGGCGCGTCGATCGGCACCGTCTACCGGTACTTCCCCGACCGGGTCGCCGTGTTGCACGCGCTCCGTGAGCGGTCGATCCGCCGGTTCCGCGAGCGGGTCGCCGACGACCTCGAGCGCACGGTGCTCACCAATTGGTGGGACGTGGTCGACGTCGCGTTCGATGCGTCCACAGCCCTCTACCGCGACGAGCCCGGCTTCAGCGTCGTTCGCGCGGCACAGCGCGAGATCGCCGACGGCGATGTCGAGCCCGAGTTCGCTCACCGCATGGCGCGCCTGCTCGAGGCGGAGTTCGGCATCGAAGCCGATCAGGCCGAGCTGCGATTCCGCCTCGGTATCGCGATGGAGCTGGGCGATGCGCTCATCAGTCGCGCCTTCGAGCGCGAGGAGTCCGGCGACGAGCGATATCTCGCCGAGGCGAAACGCCTCGTCCATGATTACCTCGCCGAGCAGCTGGGCGAGGCACTCGCCGCGAGTTCCGCAGCCTGACGACGCTCGGCTCGCTCGCGTTGCCTCCCCGCGTGATTGGTGTTTGGCTGGAACCCGCAACCGAGTGACCGTCAGGCGTCTGGGATTGAGGCAACATGATCGAGTTCCGCGGTGTCACCAAGCAGTTCCCCGACGGCACGGTCGCCGTCGAGCGCGTCGATATCGTCATTCCGCCGCACAAGACCACGGTGTTCGTCGGTTCATCGGGTTCGGGAAAGACCACCCTCCTGCGGATGATCAACCGCATGGTGGACCCGACTTCGGGCCAGGTGCTGATCGATGGCACGGACGTCGCGACGGTCGACCCCGTGCAGCTGCGCCGTGGAATCGGCTACGTCATGCAGAACTCCGGCCTCCTGCCGCACCGCAAGGTCATCGACAACGTCGCGACGGTGCCGCTGCTCCGAGGGGAGCGCAAGCGTGTGGCGTACGCGCGGGCGCTCGAGCTGCTCGACACGGTCGGGCTCGACCGATCACTCGCCGACAGGTACCCGAGCCAGCTCTCGGGCGGGCAGCAGCAGCGGGTCGGAGTGGCCCGTGGCCTCGCCGTCGACCCGAACATCCTGCTGATGGACGAGCCGTTCGGTGCCGTCGACCCGATCGTGCGGGCCGAGTTGCAGCAGGAGTTGCTGCGCCTCCAGGGTGAGCTCGGCAAGACCGTCGTCTTCGTGACCCACGACATCGACGAGGCCTTCCTCCTCGGCGATCAGGTCGTGATCATGCAGAAGGGTGCGCGGATCTCCCAGGCTGCGTCACCGGCCGAGATCCTCGCGCATCCGGCTGACGACTTCGTGGCGGACTTCGTCGGCGTGGATCGTGGCAAGCGCGCCCTGCATGTCACCGACGTCGACGGTCGCCGTGTCGTGGTGGATGGCGACGGGCGCCCAGCGGGAGTGCTCACCTCGTGAACTGGCTCTGGTCGAACCTCGACCTGGTCGGCGAGCTGCTGCTCGTGCACCTCGCGTTGTCGGTGCCCGCGATCATACTGAGCTTCGTGGTATCCGTACCCCTCGGCTGGCTCGCCCACCGATACCGGTGGTCGCGAGGAGTGCTGCTCTCACTCTGCGCGGTGCTCTATGCGATTCCCTCGGTTGCGCTGCTCATCGCGCTGCCCGTCTTCACCGCACAGGCCGTGCGGTCACCGGTGAACCTCGTCGTCGCGCTCACCCTGTACGGCATCGCGGTGATCGTGCGCACCTCGGCTGACGCATTCGACTCCGTCGAGCCCGATGTCCGACAGTCGGCAACCGCGGTCGGCTTCTCCGCGGTGGGGCGATTCTGGGGCGTCGATCTCCCGCTCGCCGGTCCCGTGCTGCTCTCGGGCCTGCGCGTCGTCATCGTCAGCACGGTCAGCCTTGCCACGATCGGCGCGGTGATCGGGGTGCAGAGCCTCGGCAGCCTCTTCACCGACGGATTCCAGCGAGGCATCCAGGCCGAGGTCGTCACCGGGATCGTGGTGACCATCGCGCTCGCGCTCGCGCTCGACGGGTTGGCGGTGCTCGCGGGCCGCATGCTCATGCCGTGGTCGCGGCCGAAGGCCGCGACCAGCCGTGCGGCCTCGACCACGCTCGTCAAGCAGGCCGATGCGCTATGAACCTCTTCCTCGACGGCATCGCGTGGATCGTCGACCCCGCCAACTGGTCGGGTCCGGGGAGCATCCCGCAACGCACGGGTCAGCACATCCTCGTGTCGGCGATCGTCCTCGTGATCGCCGCGGCGATCGCGCTGCCGGCGGGTGCCCTGATCGGCCACACCGGCCGCGGCAAGCAACTCGCGGTGACCGTGTCCGGCGGCCTGCGGGCGCTCCCGACGCTCGGCGCACTCACACTGTTCGGCCTCTGGCTGGGCATCGGCCTGCCGGCGCCCGTGATCGCGCTCGTGATCCTCGCGGTGCCCCCGATCCTCGCGGGTGCCTACGCCGGCTTCGAATCCGTCGATCGCGGCACCATCGATGCCGCGCGCGCCGTCGGGATGCGCGAATGGCAGGTCGTCGGAAAGGTCGAGCTTCCGCTCGGCCTCCCGATCCTCGTTGGGGGCATCCGCTCGGCGACGCTCCAGATCATCGCCACAGCGATCCTCGCGGCGTACATCTCCGACTTCGGCCTGGGGCGACCGATATTCGAGGGGCTCCGGACGCGTGATTACGGCGAGATGCTGGGCGCGTCGATGCTCGTGATCATCCTCGCCCTCGTGGTCGACGGTGCGTTCGCGCTCACCCAACGATTCGTGGTTCCCGCCGGCGTGCGGGCAACGCGCACGACAGAGCTCCGCTCCCGGCCGACCCGGCCCCGAGCGGTCGTGGGGCAACCCATCAATGAAGGGAATCGATCATGATCACAGCAGGAAAGGGCCGGCTCGTTGCGCTTGCAGCAGTCGCGGTCGGGGCGACAGTAGCCCTGGCAGGGTGTGCATCGGGCGATCCGCTCGGCAGCGGATCCACGGGCGGCGGCGGCTCGGAGATGCTCGTCGTCGGCTCGCAGGACTACTACTCGAACGAGATCATCGCCGAGATCTATGCCCAGGCGCTCGAAGCGAACGGCCACACGGTCGACCGGCAGTTCCGCATCGGCCAGCGCGAGGTGTACATGCCCGACATCGAGAGCGGCGCGATCGACGTCTTCCCCGAGTACACCGGCAACCTCCTCCAGTTCTTCGTGCCCGACACCACGGCGAAGACCAGTGACGACGTCTACGCCGAGCTGGAGACTTCGCTGCCCGACGGCCTGCGGGTGCTCGACCAGTCACCCGCGACCGATCAGGACTCGTACAACGTCACGAAGACGTTCTCCGAGGCGAACGACGTCACGAGCCTTGCGGATCTCGCGGGCGTGACGACGCCGCTGACCCTCGGGGGCAACTCCGAGCTCGCGACGCGTCCGTACGGCCCCGAGGGGCTGAAGTCGGTCTACGGCGTCGACGTCGCATTCACCCCCATCGAAGACAGCGGCGGGCCGCTCACGTTGAAGGCGCTCGTCGACAACCAGGTGCAGCTCGTGAACATCTTCAGTGCCAACCCCGAGATCGCAGCGAACGACCTCGTGACCCTCGAGGACCCCGAGGGGCTCTTCCTCGCCTCGAACGTCGTGCCGATCGTGAGCGAGAAGGTCACCGACGAGATCGCAGGGGTCATCAACACGGTCAGCGCTGCGCTCACTGCAGAAGATCTCGTGGCGCTCAACTCGCTGAGCGTGAACGAGCAGGAATCGGCCGAGCAGATCGCGAGCGACTGGCTCGCCGAGAAGTCGCTGTTCTAGCGATTCGGTCGAGCGATTCGCGTCGAGCGCTCGCCTACCGATTCGCGTCGAGGTTCGATGGACCGGATGCCGCGGCATCCGGTCCATCGTCGTCGACGGTGACGTCCGCCGGCTCACGGTCGGCCGAGCCGTCACCATCGCTGCCGACCTCGGGCGTGGTCGCGGCGCCCGTCATGTGCTTCGCCTCCGAGCGCACGATGAGCTTCTTCGCACCCCAGACCGCGAGGAGGAAGACGGCGATGATGCCCACGAACAGGTAGCCGGCCCAATGCAGGTCGCGGCTGAGCTCGCGGTAGCTGCCGGCGGCGAGCCATCCGACCGTGACATACGCGAACGCCCAGAGGACGCACGCCGGGATGGTCCACGCCATGAACTTGCGGTAGCGCATGGTGCTCATGCCGACCGTGAGGGGGATGAGCGAGTGCAGCACAGGTATGAACCGGGAGATGAAGATCGCGGGACCTCCACGGCGATCGAGATAGTGCTGGGCGCGGTGCCAATTCTCGTCGCCGATCCGTCGACCGAGCCGGGAGTGCTGGATGTGCGGACCGAACCACCGGCCGAGCGCGAAGCCGATGCTCTCGCCGATGAGCGCGCCGACGATGACCGCGAACACGAGGGCGAAGTACTCGCCGACTCCGTCGACCGCGGTGGAGGCGACGAGCACGATCGTGTCGCCCGGCACGACGAGCCCGATCAACACGGAGGTCTCGAGCATGATGCCAAGACCGGCGAGCAGGGTACGGGTGACTGCGTCGACGCCCTGCACCGTGTTCAGGATCCAGTCGAGGATCTCGTTCATCATTCGAGCGTATCCGCGTGCGACTGTGGCGACGTCACACTAGGGGACGATTCCGAGCATCGCCACGCCGGCCACGACGGGCACTGCGACGAGGGCGATGGATGCCCCGAGCACCGCGGTACGCGCGCCGTCGGGCAGCCCGGGGCCGGTGTCGGCGAGGCGGGCGAGTCGCGCCTCGAGCATCTCGCCGTCGGGGCTGATGCCGCCCGCGTAGGTGCCGGGTTCGCCGGCCTGGCCGACGCGAAGGATCGCGTTGCGGAGCGGTTCGTCGCCCACCTCCCGGCGCGCGCGGTCGTCGGCGAGCATCTCGGTGAGGAGGGCGACCGAGCGTTCGGCGCGGTTCGCGATCGGGAACCAGGGCAGGGCGCCGTGCCACGCGCGGAACGCGAGCAGAACGAGATGGTGGAGCTGATCGAGGTGTGCCCGCTCGTGCGCGATCACTGCCGCGAGCTCATCGGCCTCGAGGGCATCGACGAGTCCCTCGGTGAGCACCGTCGTCGTTCGGATGCCGGGGACGCAGTAGGCGAGCGGAACCGGGTGGGCGAGCACCCGGATGCGGGAGACACCCGGCATCGGGTCGCCGAGGAGGTCGATGAGCTGGTGCTGCCGGCGCCGTTCGCGCTCGGCGCGCACCGCGGTGAGCCCGAGGTTGAGCGCGAGGTGTGCAGCGAGGCCGACGGCGAGCGTGAGGGCTGCGAGATGCAGCACGCCGAAGGCGGACGGGATCGGCCCGACGAACACGGCAGGCACGAGTTGCGCGACGGCGGCAGCCAGCGAACCGGCCGGCGCGGCGCCGAACGCGAGGAGGCAGCCGATCATGGACAAGCCGCCGGCCAGCGCGATCGCCTGCCAGAGCACGAGCGCGACGGCGGGGGAGCGGGCGGGCCACTCGGCTCGGGAGAGCACGACGGGAACGGGCCACGCGAGGGCGAGGGCGAGTGCGCCGAGAAGCGCGCTGATGGCGAGCACGGTCAGCGGTGCGTGAGCTCGTCGAGGAGCCGGCGCAGGGTCGCCGCCTCGCGGTCGCTCACGGTGCCGACGAAGCGGGCGAGCGCGGCGTCGCGGTCGCTCGCGCGGTCGAGCACCTCGCGCATGAGCTCGGCGGTGTGCTCCTCGCGAGTGAGGAGGGCGCGGTAGCGGTGCGGGCGGTACTCGCGGGCCCGGGTCACGAATCCCTTGCCTTCGAGACGTGACAGCACCGTGAGCATCGTGGTGATCGCGACCGCTCGCGCCTCGCCGTCGCCGCGGCGGGCGAGCGTGTCGCGCAGCTCGTTGGCGGTGAGTGCGGCGTCGCTCGTCCAGAGCACCTCCATCACGGAGCGCTCCAGTTCGCCCAGACTCGCCATGATCCAAGACTACCGTCCGATCATGCGCTGTTCTACACTCGGTAGAAGATTGCTCTACGCTGTGTAGAAGAACGACTCGCCTGCCGTCGCCGCGTGAAAGGGGCATCCGTGAACGAGCTGCTCGACCCGCTGCTCCTCGCCCGATGGCAATTCGGACTCACCACCGTCTACCACTTCCTGTTCGTCCCACTCACGATCGGGCTCGCGACGACCACGGCGGTGTTCCAGACCGCGTGGTACCGCACGGGCAAGGCCGAGTATCTTCGCATCACCAGGTTCTTCGGCACGATCTTCCTGATCAACTTCGCGATGGGCGTCGTCACCGGCATCGTGCAGGAGTTCCAGTTCGGAATGAACTGGTCGGAGTACTCGCGATTCGTCGGCGACGTATTCGGCGCGCCGCTGGCGTTCGAGGGCCTGCTCGCCTTCTTCTTCGAGGCGACCTTCATCGGGCTCTGGATCTTCGGCTGGGACAAGCTGCCGAGGGGCCTGCACCTCGCCACGATCTGGGCGACCGCCATCGGCTCGATACTCTCGGCGTACTTCATCATCGCGGCGAACGCGTTCATGCAGAACCCGGTCGGGTACGAGATGAACGCAGAGAAGGGCCGTGCAGAGCTCGTCGACATCGGCGCGCTCCTCGCGAACCCGGTGGCCCTCGCGGCGTTCCCGCATACGATCGCGGCGAGCTTCATGGTCGCCGCCGGCCTCGTCATCAGCGCGTCGGCCTGGCACCTCGCGCGCAACCAGCACCTCGACACCATGCGGCCCACCCTGAAATTCGGTCTCTGGGTGATGGTCGGCGCCGGCATCCTCACGATCGTCTTCGGCGACCAGCTGAGCCTCGCGATGGTCGCGACGCAACCCATGAAGATGGCCGCCGCCGAGGCCACCTACAGCACGGTGTGCGGGGCGGATGCCTCGTTCTCGCTGTTCACCCTCGGCACACCCGACGGCACGACCGAGCTCTTCTCGATCAGAGTGCCGTACCTGCTCTCATTGCTGTCCACGCACACGTTCGACGGCTGCGTCGAGGGCATCAACGACCTGCAGGCCCAGTACCAGGATCTCTACGGGCCGGGCGACTACGCGCCCATCATCTGGATCACCTACTGGGCGTTCCGCTGGATGATCGGCCTCGGCATCGCGCACGTGCTCATCGCCGTCGTCGGCCTCTGGGTCACCAGGAAGGGGCGGCTGCCCAAGCACCGCTGGGTATGGGCGGTCGCGATCTGGAGCTTCCCGCTCTCGCTCGCGGCGATGATCGTCGGCTGGATCTTCACCGAGATGGGCCGCCAGCCCTGGATCGTCTTCAGCCTGCTGCCCACCGAGTCGGCCGTCTCGCCGAACGTCACGGGGCTCGACGTGCTCATCTCGCTCGTGGCGTTCACCCTGATCTACGGCGCGCTCGCGGTCGTCGAGGTTCGTCTCGTCATCCGTGCGATCAGGAAGGGGCCGCCCGAGGTGGGCGAACCCGACCCCGAGAGCGGTCGCATCGAACCCGCCACGACGGTGTACTAGGAGGAATCGGCCAATGGATCTCCCGCTGCTCTGGTTCTGGATCGTCGCGTTCCTCTTCATCGGCTACTTCGTGCTCGACGGGTTCGACTTCGGCGTCGGGATGTCGCTGCCGTTCCTCGGGCGCGACGACACCGACCGCCGCGTGCTCATCAACACGATCGGGCCCGTCTGGGACTTCAACGAGACGTGGGTCATCGTCGCGGGCGCAGCGCTCTTCGCGGCCTTTCCGGAGTGGTACGCGACCCTCTTCTCAGGGTTCTACCTCGCACTGCTCTTGATCCTCCTCGCGCTGATCGCACGCGGCGTCTCCTTCGAGTACCGCCACCAGCGGCCCGAGTCCAGATGGAAGCGCTGGTTCGACGGCATGATCATCGTCGGATCGGCGGTGCCCGCCTTCCTCTGGGGCGTCGCGTTCGCGAACATCGTGCGGGGCGTGCCGCTCGACGCCGGTCACAACTACACCGGTACGTTGTTCGACCTGCTGAATCCGTACGCGCTCCTCGGCGGGGTCACGACGCTGCTGCTGTTCTTCACCCACGGCGTCGTGTTCGCCTCGTTGAAGACGGAGGGCGACCTGCGTCTGCGGGCGCGACGGCTCGCAGCCCGTTCCGGGGTCATCACGATCGTCGTGGCCGCCGGATTCCTGCTCTGGACCGGTCTCGCGTTCGGCACGCTGTGGTTCTGGATCTTCGCCGCGGTCGCGGCCGTCGCGCTCGTCGGCGGGTGGATCGCGAATGCACGAGGTGCCGAGGGCGTCTCGTTCACCCTGCTGGCGATCACGATCGCCGCGGCGGTGCTCGGGCTGTTCGCCGCGCTCTTCCCCGACGTGATGCCCGCGTCGAACGACCCGGCGAACAGCCTCACGATCGAGAACGCGTCGAGTTCCACCTACACACTCACCGTCATGAGCTGGACGGCGCTCGTCTTCCTCCCGCTCGTGCTCGCCTACCAGGCGTGGAGCTACTGGGTGTTCCGCAAGCGCGTGACGCGGGCCTCGGTCGAGGCCGCGGCGCACTGACCGTGAAGCCACTCGATCCACGACTCGTCCGGCGCTCGCGCGCCGCTCGGGGATTCCTGCTGGCGGGCGGCGCGCTCGCGCTCCTGCAGGCGGCGGCGATCATCGCCTTCGCGTGGGCGCTCGCGTCGCTCGTCGCCGGATTCATCGACGGCATGCGGATGTCGGAGGCCGGGCCGCTCCTCGCGACGCTCGTGGCTGCGGCATCCGTTCGCGCCCTCGCCGCGTGGCTGTGGGACGCCGTGGGTTCCGCGGGTGCCATGCGGGTGAAGGGGGAACTCCGCGCAGAGTTGCTCGAGGCCCTCGAGGAGCGACCGCAGGGGATCGAACGGTTCCCGAGCGCGCGGATCGCCACGCTGCTCGGCCCCGGGCTCGACGCGCTCGACGAGTACTTCGGGCGCTACCTCCCGCAACTCGTGCTCACGGTGGTCGCGACGCCGCTCCTGATCGTCGCAGCCGCGGTCGCCGACCCGCTCTCGGGCCTCATCTTCGTGCTCGTCCTGCCGCTCATTCCGGTGTTCATGGCGCTCATCGGCATGGCGACCGAGGCGGTGCAGCGACGTCAGTGGCAGAGCCTCGGGGTGCTCTCGCGCGGATTCCTCGAAGTCGTCGGCGGCTTGTCGACGCTCGCGGTGTTCGGCCGGGCCGAACGCCAAGTGGGGCGCATCCGGGCCGTCACCGAGGACTATCGCCGGCACACCATGAAGGTGCTGCGGATCACGTTCCTCTCCGGCTTCACGCTCGAGCTCGCGGCGAGCCTTTCGGTGGCGCTCGTCGCCGTGACGATCGGCCTCAGGCTCGTCGCGGGCGACATGACGCTCGCGCCCGGACTCTTCGTGCTCGTGCTCGCTCCCGAGGTGTTCCTGCCGTTGCGGAACGTCGGCGCCGCCTTCCACTCCTCGGCAGCGGGCGTCGCGGCGTCGGCCGAGGCGTTCGACCTGCTCGAGGCCGCTCGTGTCACCGCGCCGAAGGTGCCGTCTTCGGCTTCGCGGGATGGAGTTGAGCAGGTGGCGGATGCCCCCGGCCTCCGCATCCGCGGCCTGCACGTGAGCCGGGGCGGTCGTCCCGTGATCGACGGGCTCGACCTCGACGCCGAGCCGGGCGAGGTCGTCGCGGTGACCGGAGCGAGCGGCACCGGCAAGTCGACGCTGCTCGCGGCGCTCCTCGGCTTCGTCGAACTCGATGACGGCGTGATCACGGTCGGACACGGTCGGCAGGACTCCGAGGGCCGTGGCCGGCTCGCGTGGGCGGGGCAGGCGCCGATGCTCCTGCCGGGGTCGATCGCCTCGAACGTCACCCTCGGCGACGAGGACGCCCCGCCCGAGCTCCTCGGGCGCGCGCTGCGACTCGGCGGCGTCGACCTCGACCCGCACACCGAGGTGGGGCAGGGCGGCGCCGGGCTCTCCCTCGGCCAAGCGCAGCGCGTCGCGACCGCCCGCGCGATCCACCGGCTTCTCGCGCGAGATGGCGCGGTGCTCCTCCTCGACGAGCCGAGTTCCGCGCTCGATGCCGCACGCGAGTCCGCACTCGCGGCGCACCTTCGCGAGCTCGCCGACGAGGGACGGATCGTGATCGTCGCGAGCCATCGGCCCGCGCTCGTGGCATCCGCCGATCGCGTGCTCGAGTTGCAGGCGGTGCTGCATGCCTGACCGCGCCGCCACCGTCCTCCGAGAGGCCGTGCCCTCGCTCCGCCGCCTGCTGCCCTCCGTGCTGCTCGGCGTGCTCTCGGCGGGGTCGAGCGTCGCGCTCATCGCCTGCTCGGCGTGGCTCATCGCTCGCGCGGCCGAGCAGCCGCCCGTGCTCTACCTCTCGCTTGCGATCGTCGGGGTGCGGGCGTTCGCCCTCGGCCGCGCCGTGTTCCGCTATCTCGAGCGGCTCAGCGGGCACGATGCGTCGTTCCGCCAGCTCGGAACGATCCGCTCGCGAGTGTTCGAGCGGATCGTGCCGCTCGCACCCGACGGACTCGGCGCCACCCGGCGCGGCGACCTGCTCGCGCGCTTCGTCGACGACGTCGACGAGTTGCAGAACGTGCCGCTGCGGGTGGTGCAGCCGGTGGTGAGTGCGGTGATCGTGCTCATCCTCGCGATCATCGGCCTCGGATCGATCGCGCCGGGCTCGGCGTTCGGCGTGCTCGCGTGCCTCGTCATCGGGCTCACTGCCGCGCTCCTCGTCCAGTTCCTGGCCGCGGCGAGCGCGGAGCGTCGCATCGCGCCGTTGCGGGGCGAGCTGCAGGCGGCGGTCGTCGATCACGTGCAGGCGCTCGAGGTGCTCGTCGCGTTCGACGCAGCGGCCGCGAGCCGCGAGCACATCAGACGGCTGGGCGCACGGCTGCAGCGGGCGACGCGGGCTCGAGCCGCAGCTGCGGGCCTGGCATCCGCGGTCATGAGCGCGGTGGGCGGGTTCGCGGTGTTCGTGAGCCTCATCGCCGCTGCTCCGATCCTCGAGGGAGGCCGCATCGACGGGCCGACCTTCGCGGTGCTCTGCCTCGTGCCGCTCGCGATCGCCGAGGTGGCGGCCGTCGTACCGATCGCGGCGAGCTCGCTCCGCCTGGCACGCGCGAGCGCCGCGCGCGTCGCCGACGCCGTGCCCGACGAGCGTCCGGCCGGGCTGCCGTCGGCGCCGATTCATCCGGTCGCGCCGCCGAGCGGGCCTCAGGCCGCGCGTCTCAGCCTCCGCGGCATCCGCGCATCGTGGCCCGAGCTCGGAAACCCGGAAGCGGCATCTGGGCCTGAGGCGACCTCGATGAGCGACGCGACGCCGACGATGGACGCGACGCCGGCGCCGCTCGACGGAGTCGACCTCGACCTCGAGCCGGGCGAGCGGGTGCTCGTGCGCGGAGGGTCGGGCGCCGGGAAGACCACGCTCGCCCACGTGCTCGTGCGATTCCTCGACTACGAGGGGTCGTACCGCCTCGGCGGCGTCGAGGCGAACACCCTCGACCCGCGCGACGTTCGGCGGATCGTCGGACTCGTCGAACAACGCCCGTGGCTGTTCGACGAGTCCGTGCGCCAGAACCTGCTGTTCGCGCGCGACACCGCGAGCGATGCCGAGCTCCGCGACGTGCTCGCGAGGGTCGGCCTCGGCGAGTGGGCGGAGTCCCGCGGCGGGCTCGATGCGCGGGTCGGCGAGCGCGGTGCCCTCGTGTCGGGCGGGCAGGCGCAACGCCTCGCGCTCGCCCGTGCGATGCTCGCCGACTTCCCGCTCCTCGTGCTCGACGAGCCGACGGCGAACGTCGACCCGGCCCGTGCCGACGCGCTCATCGAGGACCTGATGACCGCCGCTGCGCGCGCGGGACGCACGGTGCTCCTGATCTCGCACACCGACGTCGACCTCGCCTTGGTCGATCGGGTCGTCGAGCTGGAGGGCGGCCGCCTCCGGGTCGCCACGTCATAGGCTGAGAGGATGCCGCAGCGCGTCCGAAGCCGCCCGCTCCCGGGATGGCACGACCCCGAGGTCGTCTTCCGGGCGAGTTTCGCGGATGCCCCCTACGCCGTGTGGCTCGACAGCGGCGCCGGGGCCGTTGCGGGCGTGAGCGTGCTCGCCGCCGCGCACGCCGCGAGTCCGTTCATCACCGCCGATGCGGAGCGCGGCACGGTGACCCGGGCCCCGCGGGCGGGGCCGCCGCCGGTGAGCGAATCGTCGAGGCATCCGTCTTCGAAGTGCTCGCCGAGGGCCTCGCCGAAATCGCGGTCGTCGGCACGGACGCGACCGGCACGGGCGCGACGGGCGCGAACGGACCGCTCGGGTGGTTCGGCTGGTTCGGGTACGAGCTCGGAGCACGGCTGAACGACGCGCCGACGGATGCCGCCGACACCCCCGATGCCGCGTTCCTCTTCGTCGACCGCGCGGTCGTGTTCGACCATGCCGCGCAGGCGATACGCCTCGTCTGGCTCGAGCCGACCGTCGCCGGTGCGCCGGATCCGGGGGAGTGGGCCGACGGGCTCGAGCGCGCGCTCGACGTGCTCCGCGACGCGCTCCGCGACGCGGAGCACCGACACGCCGACCTCGCCGCAGCCGACCTCGCCGCCGCCGGTGGCACGCTGGCGACACGACCCCGCCCACTACGCGGAGCTCATCGCCGCATGCCAGGCGGCGATCGTGCGGGGCGACGCGTACCAGCTCTGCCTCACGAATCGCATCGATGTCGGCGTGCGGCCCGATCCCGCCGCGACCTACCTCGCCCTTCGCGCCTCGAGTCCGAGCCATCACGGCGGGTACCTCCGCTTCGGCGAGTTCGCGCTCCTCAGCGCCTCGCCCGAGCAGTTCCTGCTCGTCGACCCCGGGGGCGTCGTCTCGACCAAGCCGATGAAGGGCACGCGCCCGCGCGCAGCCGACCCCGTGCTCGACGACGCGCTTCGCCGCGAGCTCCTCGAGAGCGAGAAGGAGCGGGCCGAGAACCTCATGATCGTCGACCTCATGCGCAATGACCTCGGGCGCATCGCCGAACTCGGCACGGTGACGGTTCCGAGCCTTCTCGAGGTCGAGGAGTACGCCCATGTGCACCAGCTCGTGTCGACCGTGCGCGCCCGCATCCGTTCTCCGCTCACCGCGCTCGACGTCGTCCAGGCGGCGTTCCCGGCGGGCTCCATGACCGGGGCGCCCAAGCGCAGCGCGATGACGATCCTGCACGAGCTCGAGCAGGGGCCGCGCGGCGTGTACTCGGGCGCCTTCGGCTACCTCGGCGTCGACGGCAGCGCGGACCTCGCAATGGTGATCCGCTCGATCGTGCTCACGCCCGAGGGGGCGAGCATCGGCACGGGCGGCGGCATCACCGCCCTCTCCGTCGCCGACGAGGAGATCGAGGAGACCCGGGTGAAGGCGAGGGCGCTGCTCGACGTCCTCGGCGCGGCGATGCCCGTCGGGGAGTGAGGGCGATCCCCATCGCGGAGTGAGTAGGCTGGATGTCCGAGTGCGCCGTGTTCCGGCGCGCCCCGAATTTCCGCGGTACGAGCCCCGCAAGCGACACACGATTGAGAGTCACGTGGCACACCACCAGGACCCTGCACACGCCGACGCCGGCGCGTACGACTTCGCCGCGATCCAGGCGAAGTGGCTTCCCGTGTGGAACGAACTCGCGCCGTTCCGGGCCGGCCGCCCGGGCGACACGAGGCCGCGCAAGTACATCCTCAGCATGTTCCCCTACCCGTCGGGCGACCTGCACATGGGGCACGCCGAGGCGTTCGGGTACGGCGACACCGTCGCGCGGTACTGGCGGCACCAGGGTTTCGACGTGCTGCACCCGGTCGGCTGGGACTCCTTCGGCCTGCCCGCCGAGAACGCGGCGATCAAACGCGGCATCGATCCGCGCGCATGGACCTACGAGAACATCGAGCAGCAGAAGCGCTCGTTCCGCCTGTATGCGCCGTCGTTCGACTGGTCGCGCGAACTCCACACGAGCGACCCCGAGTACTACAAGTGGAACCAGTGGCTCTTCCTGAAGCTCTACGAGAAGGGCATCGCGTACCGCAAGGGCGGGCTCGTGAACTGGTGCCCGAACGACCAGACCGTGCTCGCGAACGAACAGGTCATCGACGGGCACTGCGAGCGCTGCGGCTTCGTCGTGACGAAGAAGTCGCTGACCCAGTGGTACTTCCGGGTCACCGACTACGCCGACCGCCTGCTCGACGACCTCAACCAGCTCGAGGGCTCGTGGCCGTCGAAGGTCGTCACGATGCAGCGCAACTGGATCGGCCGCTCCTCAGGCGCCGACGTCGAGTTCGCGATCGAAGGCCGCGACGAGCGGGTTCCGGTCTTCACGACCCGCCCCGACACCCTCTACGGCGCGACCTTCATGGTGGTCGCACCCGATTCCGACCTCGCGGCCGAGCTCGCGGCCGGGGCATCCGCCGAAGTACAGGCACGCTTCGAGGACTATCTCGACTCTGTGCGCGCCGAGAGCGACATCGACCGCCTCTCCACCGAACGGCCGAAGACGGGCGTCTTCCTCGAGCGGTACGCGATCAACCCGGTGAACGGTGAGCGGCTGCCGATCTGGGCGTCCGACTATGTGCTCGCCGACTACGGCCACGGCGCCATCATGGCCGTGCCGGCGCACGACCAGCGCGACCTCGATTTCGCGCGAGCGTTCGGGCTGCCGGTGCGCGTCGTGGTCGACACCAACGCGCCGGTCACGGGAGTCATCCCCGTGATCCGTCTCGACGAGAACGGCGACCCCGTGCTGCCCGACGACCTGCCGATGCTCGACCCGGCGTCCACCGGCATCGCGCTGCCGGGCGAGGGTCGCCTCGTGAACTCCGGTCCGCTCGACGGCCTCTCGAAGTCGAACGCGATCCGGCGCGTCATCGAGATCCTCGATCAGCGCGGCCTCGGGCGCGCGTCGAAGAACTTCCGCCTGCGCGACTGGCTCATCTCGCGCCAGCGCTACTGGGGTACGCCCATCCCGATCATCCACTGCGAGGTGTGCGGTGAGGTGCCGGTGCCCGAGAGCGAGCTGCCGGTGCGGTTGCCGGATGCCGCGGGCCTCGACCTCAAGCCCAAGGGCGCGAGCCCGCTCGGCGCCGCCGAGGCGTGGGCGAACGTCGCCTGCCCGAACTGCGACGGCCCGGCGCGGCGCGACTCCGACACCATGGACACCTTCGTCGACAGCTCCTGGTACTACCTGCGTTACCTGAACCCGAACGACGACACGAAGGCATTCGACCCCGCCGAGGCCGAGAAGTGGCTGCCCGTCGACCAGTACGTCGGCGGCGTCGAGCACGCCATCCTGCACCTGATGTACTCGCGCTTCATCACCAAGGTGCTGTTCGACCTCGGCTACCTGAGCTTCACCGAACCGTTCACCTCGCTGCTCAACCAGGGCATGGTCATCATGGACGGCGCGAAGATGTCGAAGTCCAAGGGCAACCTCGTGGAGTTCGCGAGCGAGCTCTCTGCGCACGGCGCCGACGCGCTCCGTGTCACGCTCGCCTTCGCGGGTCCGCCCGAAGACGACAAGGACTGGGCGGATGTCTCGCCGGTCGGCTCGGCGAAGTTCCTCGCGCGAGCGTGGCGCATCTCGGGCGAGGTCGCCTCGAGCCCCGATGTCGACTGGAAGACGGGCGACGTGGCACTGCGCCGCGTGACGCACCGGCTGCTCGCCGATGCCCCGGGCCTCATCGAGGCCTTCAAGTTCAACGTCGTGGTCGCACGGCTCATGGAACTCGTGAACGCGACCCGCAAGACGATCGACTCCGGTGCGGGCCCGGCGGATGCCGCCGTGCGGGAGGCATCCGAGGTCACGGCCATGATCCTCGACCTCTTCGCCCCGTACACCGCTGAGGATATGTGGCAGCGCCTCGGCTACGAGCCGTCGGTCGCGCTCGTGACGTGGCGCAAGGCCGACCCCGCGCTCCTCGTCGAGGAGTCGGTGACCGCGATCGTGCAGGTCGACGGCAAGGTGCGCGACCGGCTCGAAGTGTCGCCGAAGGTCTCGGGCGATGAGCTCGAGGCGCTCGCACGTGCCTCGGCGGCGGTGGCACGTGCGGTCGGCGCGCGTGAGGTCGTGAACGTGATCGTGCGCCCGCCGCGGCTCGTGAACATCGCGACGAAGGCCTGACGACTCTTCCTCCACACCCGCGGACGAGCACGGGGCGCGCCACTCTGGCGATGCGAGCGGGGCCGAGCGAGGTCACCGCGCGCATAGCGTGCGAGCGTGGCAGCCCACCGTGACCCCGATCCGCTCGACGCGCTCGACCCGGCTGCTCGGCGCGCCCAGCCCAGAGTGCGCATCGCGGTCGGCGGCGCGGTGGCGCTCTTCATCGCAGCGGTCGCGATCGCTGCGATGCTCTCGTTCGGTGCGGGCGGCGGCGGTGAGCAGCCGCTCGTCGGTGCGTCCGACGCAGCGGCTGCGCCTGGCGTCGCGGCGACGACGCGTCGCCGTCGGCGGAGCTCCGCTGCTCGTGCACGTGCTGGGAGCGGTCGCGAAGCCGGGCCTCGTCGAGCTCGCTTCGGGGGCCCGCGTCGTCGACGCGGTCGCTGCAGCGGGTGGCTTCACGCCCGACGCCGACCCGGCGGGGGTGAACCTCGCCCGTCCGGTCGTCGACGGCGAACAACTCACCGTGCTCGCTGTCGGGCAGGTTCCTCCACCGGTCGCGGGGTCCGCTGGCATCGGGGGCTCGAGCGGCTCCGACGACGGCATCGTGCACCTGAACACGGCGGATGCCTCGGCGCTCGACACGCTTCCGCGGATCGGTCCCGCGCTCGCGCAGCGCATCATCGACTGGCGCGACGCGAACGGGCCATTCACGAGCGTCGACCAGCTGCTCGAGGTCGCCGGAATCGGCGACGCGGTCTTCGCCGGCCTTGCCGACCGGGTCGCGCTCTGAATGCCGGATCTCCGGCTCCTTCTGCCGGCGGCCGGCGCATGGCTCACCGCCTGGCTCGCGGTCGCCGCGCCCGACGCGGGATTGCCGCCGTGGACGGTTGCCGCGGTCTGCTGGGGCGCCGCGGTTGCGGCCCTCGTGGTGCTGCTCGTGTCGCTCCGGCGGAATCTGCGACGCCCAGAAGTGCATACCGGTGAGCGCGGCTCACGAGCTTCGGGCACGGCGGGCGTCGCCGCGACCGTTCTCACCGCCCTCGCCGCGTGTGGTCTCGTTGCGACCGCGGCCGGTGCCGGGCTCGAGACACGGGCCGCGTCGCCCCTGGCCCACGCGGCCGCCGAGTTCCGCACCGTGGCGGTCGTCGTCGAACTCACGGGAGCCGCGCGCGCGGTGCGCACGCCGTGGTTCGACGAGGCCGAGGATCCGCCGCTCAGCGTCGAAGGCCGCGCAGTGGTCGTCGATGGTCACGGAATCGCGGCGGTGCCCGTCTCCGCGATGGTGTCCGCACCGCGCGAGGCTCTGCAGCTCGGTGCTCGAGTCGCCTTCGATGCGCGCGTCGCCGTGTTGCCAGCGGCCGAGGGAGTCGGATTCCGGCTGAAACCGACCGGTGACGTGCGCGTCGCGGCCCCTCCGCCGTGGCTCGGGTGGACCGCCGGTCTTCGAACAGGATTCGCGGATGCCGCGGCGAGCCTCGGCGGCGACGGCGGTGCGCTCGTGCCCGGCCTCGCGATCGGCGACACGAGCGCCGTCGGCACCGAGCTCGACGCCGCGATGAAGGCGAGTTCGCTGAGCCACCTGACCGCGGTGTCGGGTGCGAACTGCGCGATCGTGACCGCGGCTGCGTTCGCCCTGGCGGGCGTGTTGGGCATGCGACGACTCACGCGCGTGTTCGTCGCACTCGCCGCACTGGTCGGCTTCATCGTGCTCGTCACGCCGGAAGCGAGCGTCGTCCGCGCGGGAGCGATGGCGGTCGTGGTGCTCGTCGCGATCGCGGCGGGTCGGCCGGGCGGCGGCGTCGCGGCACTCTCGGTCGCGGTCATCGCGCTCCTCGCGTTCGACCCGTGGTACGCCCGCGACTATGGATTCGCCCTGTCGGTCTGCGCGACTGCGGGATTGCTGCTCTTCGCCGGCCCGCTCGCTCGGCTCCTCGCGCGCGTCATGCCGGTTCCGCTCGCGGTCGTTCTCGGCGTGCCGCTCGCGGCGCAGCTGGCCTGCCAGCCGGTGCTCGTGCTCCTCGACCCCGGGCTCGCGCTCTACGGCGTGCCCGCGAACCTCCTCGCGGCGCCCGCCGCGCCGATCGGCACGGTCGTCGGGCTCGTCGGATGCCTCCTGTTGCCGCTCCTGCCCTCGGTCGGGTTCGCCTGCCTGCAGCTCGCGTGGATTCCCGCGAGCTGGATCGGCCTCGTGGCACACGCCGCCGCAGCCCTGCCGTTCGGTCGTCTGCCGTGGTTGCCGGATGCGCCCGGCGCGGCCCTCATCGCCGGATGCACGGCGCTCGCCCTCTGGCTCGTGCTCGCTCGTCGCCGGCGACCGCGCCTCCGAGCCCTCGCGGGTGCGGTGCTCGTCGTCTCGCTCGCCGTGCCGATCGGCATCCTCGTGGGTGCGCCGGCGATCGGCGCGGCGACGCGGCCCTCGACCTGGTCGATCGCGATGTGCGATATCGGACAGGGCGACGCCGTCTTCGTGCGATCCGCCGGGCGCACCGCCCTCATCGACACCGGCCCCGACCCCGCCGCGCTCGAGCGCTGCCGCGCGTTCCTCGGTGTCGAACGCATCGACCTCCTCGTCATGACGCACTGGGACGCCGACCACGCCGGGGGAGTCGACGCGATCGCCGATCGTGTCGACACGGTGATCCACGGTCCGCTCGATGGGCAACGGTCGAGTGCGGCGCTCGACCCGCTCGTCGCCGCGGGCGCAGAGGCGGTCGAGGTCGTCGCGGGGCATCGCGGCACGCTCGGAGATGCTCGATGGCGGGTGCTCTGGCCGAAGCCGGGACTCGCTCCCGGCAACGATGCGAGCGTGGTGATCGAGATCGATGCGCCCGGTTACACGGGCGTCTTCCTCGGCGATCTCGGCGAGGAGGCGCAGCTGCGCATGCTCGCTGCGGGCGACGTCGGACCGGTCGATCTCGTGAAGGTCGCGCACCACGGCTCCGCCGACCAGAGTGCGCGACTGTACGAAGCGCTCAGCGCGACGGTCGGGATCATCGGGGTGGGCGCCGACAACGGCTACGGGCATCCGACCGAGCGCCTTCTCGACCTGCTCGCGGAGACGGGAACGGCGGTCGTGCGAACCGACCGGTCGGGCACGTCGCTCCTCACCGTCGAGCGTGACGGGTTCCGGCTCTGGAGCGAACGGGCCGCAAGCGACGTCGGTGCCCGCCCTTCCTCCAATGTCGATCATTGACTGCTCGTGGCGCTGTCAGAGCGCCAGCGCGGCTCGGCCACCACAGCACGCGCTTGCCCGCGACGAGCATGGCGGGAAGCGCGACCAGGCGAACGAGGGTGACGTCGAGGAAGATCGCAATCGCGAGCCCGACGCCGATCTGCTTGAGCTCAATGAACGAGAGCGTCCCGAAGACGGTGAACACCACGATCATGACCGCCGCTGCCGAGGTCACCACGGGCGCGGTCTTCGCGATGCCCTCGAGGACGGCGGATTCGACTCGCCGCCCGAGGCTGAGTGTTCTCTCGGATGCGGTTGACGACGAGGACGTGGTAGTCGAGGGAGAGCCCGGAGAGCACGACGAACAGCATGAGCGGCACCCAGGACACCAGGTGCCCGTTCGAGGCGAAGCCGAGGAGGCGTTCGGCCCACGTTTCCTGGAAGATGAGGGTCAGCAGGCCGAACGAGGCCAGGGTGGACGCGATGTTCAGGAGGACGGTGGTCCCCGCGACCAGGAGGGAGCGGTAGACCACGAGCATGAACGTGAACGTCATGGCGATGACGACGAGGATGACCCAGGGCATCTTCTCTGCCAGGCTTCGCGTGGCGTCGAGGTTGTCGGCGATCGCGCCACCCACGGCGAAGTCAGTCACGCCTGCTTCTCACGGCGAGAGTCGGCACGATCTGGGTTCTGAGCATGCGCACGGCGTTCTGCGCCTCATCGCTCGCGCTCTGGTGCGGGACCGGAATGTCCAGGACGATGGTCCTGCCATCGGCAGAGAGCCATGGCGCGGCGGGAGTCCCGAACGGGTCCGGGCGACGCTCGGTCTGCGATGCGATCGCTTCCGCAGCACCCCGTAGCCGCTCTTCCTTTCCCGCGTTGGCGGTGAGGACGACTCGTGCCGAGCTGGTGGTCTCGGGGAATGCGGCGTGGAGCGCGTCGTAGGACTGCAGGGAGGTGAGCGTGCGCGGGTAGTCGTCGAGTGTTGTGGACGCCAGCTTCATCCCGACGGCCGGCAGCGCCATCAGGCCCAACAGCGCTGTCGAGACGGTGAGCGCGACCCACGGATGGCGGACGACGGGGCGCAACGCCCGACGCAGACGCCGAGACTCCTGCCCGTTGTTGGTGAGTCGCCAGACGAACGGCACGCGCGGTCTGTCGATCCACCGGTCGAGCAGCCGCATCAGTGCGGGCATGGCCGTGACCGAGGAGAGCATCGCGACGAAGACGACCAGGATCGCTCCGATGGCGATGCCTGCGAAGAGTGTCTCCCGCATGAGCAGCAGACCGGCCATGGCCAAGGCGACCGCGATGCCGGAGACGATGATCGAGTGCCCGGCGGTGCGCGCCGCGACGATGGTGGCGCGGTCGGCTCCATGGCCCGCGTGCCGCTCTTCTCGGTACCTGCGGAGGTAGAACAGGGCGTAGTCGACGCCGACGGCCAACCCGATGAGCAGGATCACGTGCGGCACGAGACCGTAGTCCGGGATGACCCGCGACGTGACGGCCCAGAGGCCCAACGCGGACAGCACGGCCGCAGCTCCGACCAGGATCGGGATCAGCGACATCGTCCAGGCCCCGAACGCGACCAGCAGGATCAGCAGCGTTGCGGGTATCGAAAAGACCGCCGCCGTGTCGAGCGCATCGCCGAGCCACTGGTCGAAGTCGGAGCCGATCGAAGCGGCACCGGTCTGCTGGATCGTCGCTGCTGGGAAATCGCGCTGGAGCGCCGTCACCGCCTCGCGCAGCGGCTCGATGCGGTCCGTCGCGGTGTCGGGATCTCCCGAGATCAAGACCTGGAAGATCACCGCGGTGCCGTCAGCACTGAGAATCGGACCGATGACCTCTTGGACGGACCGGGCATCGGCCAGCACGCGGCGTACGTGCTCGAGTGCCGACTGCTCCCCGGTCAGGTTCCACGTGCTGCCGTCGCTGCGGGTGAGGAGAATGAATTCGGCCGCGGGATCGGTGCGCCCAGCAGCTTCGACCAGTCGCGCGGCGCGCTGGGATTCGCCCGTGAGCATCTCGGTCTCGGTCGCCTGGCGCGTGTCGGTGACGAAGCTGATCGCGAACGTTGCGGCGATCAGGAGCGCCCACGCCGTCAGCGCGATCCACGGGTGGGTCGCGCTCCAGACGGCGGTCCGAGTCAGGGGGCCTCTCGATGCGCCCGTCCCGGTGCTCTCGTGGCTCATGGCTTCTCTCCTCGTATCGTTCGAGGAGCCCTCCCGGTACGGCCACGACTCCGCTTGAGAGCCTGGCTTCACTGCGCTGCCGCGGGGAGGGAGGCATCGCCACGATCGAGGTGGGGGTTCACCCACCCAAGTCCAGAGCGACCGGCTATGCGTCGAGGTAGCTGAGCACGGCGAGGACGCGGCGGTTGTCTTCGGGGCTGGATTGCAGACCGAGCTTGTCGAAGATCGCGGTGATGTGCTTCGTCGTTGCGCTGTCGCTGATGTGCAGCTCGGCGCAGATCGCCGCGTTCGAGCGACCCCCGGCGATCAGCCGCAACACCTCGTGTTCACGACCGGTCAGCGCGTCCAGCGGCCGCTGCGCCTCCGAGCGGGTCAGCAGCGCATCGATCACCGTCGGATCGAGCACCGTGCCGCCCTGGGCGACCTGAGCGAGCGTATCCATGAACTGGCGAGGGTCGGACACGCGGTCTTTCAGCAAGTAGCCCACGCCACCCGCCCGGTCGGTGAGCAGTTCGCGAACGTAGAGCCGCTCGACATACTGCGAGAACAGCAGCACCGGCAGGCCGGGACGCATGGCGCGGGCGTCGAGCGCGGCGCGGAGCCCTTCATCGGTGTGCGAGGGCGGCAAGCGGATGTCGATGATGGCGACATCCGCATCCCAGCGGTCGAGCACGTCGCGCAAGGCCGGGCCGTCCGCGACCGCAGCGGTGACCTCGTGCCCCGTTGCCTCGAGCAGGCTGACGAGCCCCGCGCGCAGCATCGTCTGATCCTCGGCGATCACGACCCGCATGGCACCTCGATACGGATCGAGGTCGGGCCGCCGCGCGGACTGGTCACGGTCAGCGTTCCGTCGTACAGGCTCAGACGCAGACGTGTCCCATCGAGGCCATGCCCCGGGACCACGGTCGCGCCGCCGTCGCCGTCGTCGGTGACTGTGACGACCAGCAATCCGACGTGATCGTCGGCGTCGATCGTGACCGCTCGGGCATCGGCGTGCTTGATCGCGTTCGCCAGCAGTTCGCGAGCGCCGAAATACACGACGGTCTCGATGTCCGGATCATGCGCGCGCACGATGTTGGTCCGGGTAGTGACGGTCGTCGTCGCGTCGAGGGCCAGGGCGTCGAGCGCCGCGGCGAGTCCGCGATCGGCGAGCACGGGAGGGCGGATGCCGCGCATCAGATCCCGTAGCTCCGCAAGCGCGGCAGAGGAGTCTGCTTTCGCCTGCCCGATGAGCGCCCGCGCACGGTCTGGTTCGGTTTCCATCATCAGCTCCGCGGTGCCGAGCTTCAGCCCGATGGCGACGAGCTGGGACTGGGTGCCGTCGTGCACTTCGCGTTCGATCCGCCGCAGCTCGGACGCGGCATCGCGCCGCGCCTCGGCCCGCGAAGCGGTGAGCACATCGACGCGTTCGCGCAGCAACCCGCGTTCGCCGCCGAGCAGCCAGCAGGCCCAGCGCGCATGCACCCGCAACCACCATGGACCGGTCAGCACTCCCAGCACGATCAGGAACACGCCGATGATCGCGCAGAACGGGAGCACTGCGGCGTCGGCCGTGTAGATGAACGTGTACCACTCGGACTGAAGGATCCCGAAGAACAGGTACAACCCGGGGAGCACCACAAGCCCCTCGAACCCCCACGCGACGAGTCCGAGCGGCATGACCGCGATGACGATCCCTACGAGCGAGTCGAGCGAGGCCCAGCGCAGCAGTACCCACGTCTCTCGCCGTGCCAGCGCAGTCCACGTCCAGTGGACGTGCTCACGCCACCCGCTCGGATCCGGCCCGTCGATGAACGCAGGGACGGGAAGCCTCGTGCCGGTGAGTCGGGCGTGCGAGGTGGCGATACCCAGGAGTTGCGCGTGGTGCCAGCGCAGGAGGGTAGGAAGCGCGTAGAAGCCGATGCCGACGAACGCGAGTACGAACGCCGCAGCCGTACCCACCAGCGTCACGACCACGACGACCAAGCGTGCCGTCAATACGGCAGATCCACCGAGGGCAGCCCATCGCCCCAACCGCGGTGTGGCGGCGGAGTCCTGCTCGGCCATCATGTGCTCATCCTCTCATCCACCATCTCCATGGGCGGGACGGAGTATCCGATACGGTCTCGGTGGAGTTTTCCCTACCGCGACCACTGAGCGCCATATCAGCAGCAGACCGTCGCGCGCGGCGGGTTCCGGCTGTGGCGTGAACGGGCCGCGGGCGGCGTCAGTGCCCGCCCGTAGACTTGGGCGAGGAATGGGAGGTGCGGTGGCACGCGCAGCAGCGACGACGAAGGCCAAGACGGCGATTCCGCAACTCGCGTGGCATGAGATCCGACCCGCGCCGATCGTGCTCGTCTCCGGAGCCGAAGACGTGCTCGCGGAGCGCGCGATCACCATGCTGCGCGACTTCCTCCGCAGCGAAGATCCCGCGCTCGAGGTCAACGATCTCGAAGCCGACGGCTATCGTCGCGGTGAACTCATGACCCTCGCGAGCCCGTCGCTCTTCGGCGAGCCGCGGCTCGTCCGCGTCGGCGCGGTCGAGCGCGCGAGCGACGATTTCCTGCTCGACGCCGTCGAGTACGTCGAGCAACCGGCGGAGTCCACCACGCTGGTGCTCCGACACCGAAGCGGCGTTCGAGGCAAGAAGCTCCTCGACGCCGTGCGTGCGGGCACCGGCGGTGGCATCGAGATCGTGTGCGCCGAGCTCAAGCGAGACAGCGAGAAGCAGGACTTCGCAGCCGCCGAGTTCCGTGCCGCCGGCCGCAGGATCAGTCCGGGGGCGCTCCGCGCCCTCGTCGCCGCGTTCAGCGACGACCTCCGCGAGCTCTCAGCCGCGTGCCGCCAGCTGATCTCCGACGCGCCCGGCGACATCACCGAAGGCGTCGTCGCCCGCTACTACGCCGGGCGGGTCGAGACGAACGCGTTCGCCGTCGCCGATGCGGCGATCGCGGGCCGCCACGGCGAGGCCCTCATCGCGCTGCGGCATGCCCTCGATACCGGCGCCGATCCGGTGCCCATGGTCGCGGCATTCGCCATGAAGGTACGCACGATGGCGAAGGTCTCGGGGGTTCGCGGGGGCGGGCCGAAGATCGCCTCGTCACTCGGACTCGCACCGTGGCAGGTCGATCGCGCGCGCCGCGACCTCGCCGGATGGACCGACGACGGGCTCGCTCGCGCGATCGAGGCCCTCGCGGCGACGGATGCCGCGGTGAAGGGTGCCGAACGTGACCCCGTGTTCGCGCTCGAACGCCTCGTCGGCATCATCGCGTCACGGGGGCGCGAGATTCGCTGAGGCGGCACTGCGCGTGCGCGACACGCGCCGCTCACGGCCGACGGCGTGGCATCCGCCCAGGATCGACGAAGGGCCCCGCACTCACGTGCGGGACCCTTCGTTCAGTTCTGCGTCGCTCAGAGCGAGGCGACCTGCTTCGCGATGGCCGACTTGCGGTTCGCGGCCTGGTTCTTGTGGATCACGCCCTTGCTGGCGGCCTTGTCGAGCTTGCGGGTCGCAACGCGGAGGGCGGTGGTCGCCTTCTCCTTGTCGCCCGAGGAGATCGCGTCGCGCGTCGCGCGGACGGCGCTCTTCACTTCGCTCTTGACGGCCTTGTTGCGCTCCTGCGCCTTCAGGTTCGTGCGGATGCGCTTGATCTGCGACTTGATGTTTGCCACGTGGTTCGTCTTTCGTTCTTGTGCGGGTACCGGATATGCCGCGATCGGTAGAGGGGCCGTCACGGCGAATCGTGCGGGGTGGGACCCACACGCAAGCCAACAGGCAACGATACCAGCTACGCGCAAGCGGTACCAACGTGAGACCGCTCTCCCGGCGGGTTCACCCCGGCCGGCGCGAACTCTCGGCGGGTTCACACCCCGGCCGGCGCGAACTGGCTCGCAGTGAAGACGGCACCCTGCGGATCGCGCACGATCGCCTCACGGGTCCAGTCGGTGTCGCTCGTCGAGACGACCGTGCCGCCGAGTCGCTCCGCCGTGGAGGCGGCGTCGTCGCGGTCGGCGACCGTGAACGCCACGTGCCAGTGCGGCGGCTCCTCGCCGGAACCGACAGCTGCGAGCCACGCGATCGCATCCTCGAACCCGAGAGGGGTGGCGACGCCCGACTGGCGTTCACGGATGTCCGGGTCGACGGTGGATGCGAGGTGGTCTCCATAGCCGGGCTGCCGAATGAGGGTCGCGTAACCCAGCTCGTCGAACTCCCAGCCGAAGACTGCGCGGTAGAAGGCGATCGCGCGACCCTGATCGTTCGTGTGGAGGTAGCTGAAATTCCAGGCGCCGGGCTCGTTCACGGCCTGCGTGCCCGGTCGTCGCCCCGCCCGTCGCAGCCGGAATCCGACGCCGGTCGAATCGACCACGTCGATCGAGCGGCCGCCGACGCCGTCGTTCTGCGCCTCGGACGCCGTGCGTCCGCCAGCGGCTTCGACACGCTGCACCGCGGCATCGAGATCGCCGACCGCGACAGACGTCGTCCACCCGGTCGACGCGGCCCCGCGGCTGCCGGCGCGAGCGCGGCTGAAACCGCCTACATCGCGCCCATCGAGTCGGGCGATCACGGCGGGCCGCGCGCCCGGCGCATCCACCTCGACGAATGTCCAGCCGAACAGTCCGCCATAGAACGCCTGGGCCGCCGCGATGTACTCCTGTTCGACGTCGATCCATGACGGCACGCCGTCGGGGTAGGTCCTCGGCTGGTCCATCGTGCCCTCCTCGTCTTCGCGGCGCGGTGCGAACTGGCGCCTCGTCGGCTCCAACGCTACGTCGGGCCGCTCGAAACCGGGAGGAGGGCGCGACCGAATCGGTCTCGACGAGCTCAGCGTGCGGCGGGACGAAGGGGTCGACGCCGCGCGTTCGCGCGTCGCTCGAGTTCCGCGACCGCGCCCGCGATGACGGCGGTGAACTCGACCGGGCGAGCGAGGCTCACGAGGTGGGTGGCGCCGGGCACCACGACCAGCCGAGCATCGCGTGCGGCGCGGAGCATCCGTTGCTCCCCGAACCGGAAGTGGTCGAACCGTCCGTTCACGAACCAGATCGGAACGTCGATCCGGGCGAGCGCCGTCTCGGGGTCGAAGGTGCCGACGAGCTGCAGCACCGGTGCCATGACGTCGAGCGCGACACCGCCCGCGAGCACGTCCTGCACGGCGCTCCGCGGGAGGAAGGCGCGAGCCATCGCGTCGTTGAGCGCCCTGCCCTGGTCGGGCAGTCGGCCGATGAGCGCGGCGAGGCGACGATAGCCGGCAAGTCCTGCGCCACGCGGGCGTGTGCCGCAGGAGGCGGCGACCAGGCCATCGATGCGACCCGGGTGCCGTGCCGCGTACTCGATCGCGAGGTAGCCGCCGAGACTGAGTCCGACGAGCAGGCGCGGGGGAGTGAGCGGCGCAGTCACCTGCGGCACCGGCTCGGACCCTCGCGCCGCCGCCTCGGACTCCGCCACTGCCTCCGGTGCCAACGCCTCGTCGATCACGCGCATCGCGTCGTCGAGCGTGAACGGCTCGCCGAGCCGAGAGCCGTGGCCGGGCAGGTCGACCGCCACGACGTCGATGTCGAGGGCCGCCAGCGCCGCGAGCTGCCGCCGCCACATCGTCGCGGAGGTGCGCAGTCCGTGCACGAGCACGACGCGGGCGCGGGGCATCCGTCAGCCCGCCCTGATCGCGACGAGGCTTGCGCGCGCCGAGTCCTTCAGCAGGATTTCGCTCATCGTGCTGTCAGCGTAGCCCCGGGTCTCGCGCAGGGCACCGAGGAAAGTCCGAACCGAACTCATGGGAGAATCGACAGGATGTCTCCGAGAGCCGCAAACCCGCCGGTGCCTGCCGCCACCGACCCCGCGCTGATCCGCAACTTCTGCATCATCGCGCACATCGACCACGGCAAGTCGACGCTCGCCGACCGCATGCTCGGGATCACCGGCGTCGTGTCCGATCGCGACATGCGGGCGCAGTACCTCGATCGCATGGACATCGAGCGCGAGCGCGGCATCACCATCAAGAGCCAGGCGGTGCGCATGCCGTGGCAGGTCGGCGACACGTCGTTCGCGCTCAACATGATCGACACCCCGGGCCACGTCGACTTCAGCTACGAGGTCTCCCGCTCGCTTGCGGCGTGCGAGGGTGCGATCCTGCTCGTCGACGCCGCGCAGGGCATCGAGGCCCAGACGCTCGCGAACCTCTACCTCGCCCTCGAGAACGACCTCGAGATCATCCCGGTGCTGAACAAGATCGACCTGCCCGCGGCCGAGCCCGAGAAGTACGCGAGGGAGCTCGCCGACCTCATCGGCGGCTCGCCCGACGACGTGCTGAAGGTCTCGGGCAAGACGGGCGTCGGCGTCGAGGAGCTCCTCGACCGTGTCGTCGAGCGTGTTCCCGCACCCGTCGGCAGGGCGGATGCCCCGGCGCGCGCGATGATCTTCGACTCCGTGTACGACAGCTATCGCGGCGTGGTCACGTACGTGCGAATGATCGACGGCCACCTGAACCCGCGCGAGCGCATCCAGATGATGTCGACGAAGGCGACGCACGAGATCCTCGAGATCGGCGTGAGCGCGCCCGAGCCCACGCCCACGAAGGGGCTCGGCGTCGGCGAGGTCGGCTACCTCATCACCGGGGTGAAAGACGTGCGGCAGTCGAAGGTCGGTGACACCGTGACGACCGCGGCCAAGCCCGCCACCGACGCGCTTGCGGGCTACACCGAGCCGCTGCCCATGGTGTTCTCGGGGCTCTACCCGATCGACGGCAGCGACTACCCCGAGCTGCGCGAGGCGCTCGACAAGCTGAAGCTCTCGGATGCCGCGCTCGTCTACGAGCCCGAGACATCCGTCGCCCTCGGCTTCGGGTTCCGCTGCGGATTCCTCGGCCTCCTGCACCTCGAGATCGTCACCGAGCGGCTGCAGCGCGAGTTCGACCTCGACCTCATCGCGACCGCCCCCTCGGTGGTCTACGAGGTCACGACCGAAGACAAGAAGACGGTCACCGTCACGAACCCGAGCGAGTTCCCGACCGGTGCGAAGATCGTCGAGGTTCGCGAGCCGATGGTGCGCGCCGCGATCCTCGCGCCGAAAGACTATGTCGGCACGATCATGGAGCTCTGCCAGTCGCGTCGCGGCTCGCTCATCGGCATGGAGTACCTCGGCGAAGATCGCGTCGAGATCCGCTACAACATGCCGCTCGGCGAGATCGTGTTCGACTTCTTCGATCAGCTGAAGTCGAAGACGGCGGGGTACGCCTCGCTCGACTACGAGCCCACCGGCGACCAGGCCGCCGATCTCGTGAAGGTCGACATCCTCTTGCAGGGTGAGCAGGTCGACGCGTTCAGCGCGATCGTGCACCGCGACAAGGCCTACGCCTACGGCGACGCTCATGACGGGGCGGCTCCGCGCGCTCATCCCACGCCAGCAGTTCGAGGTGCCGATCCAGGCCGCGATCGGCGCCCGCATCATCGCGCGCGAGTCCATCCGCGCGATGCGCAAAGACGTGCTGGCCAAGTGCTACGGCGGTGACATCACGCGCAAGCGCAAGCTCCTCGAGAAGCAGAAGGAGGGCAAGAAGCGCATGAAGATGGTCGGCCGCGTCGAGGTGCCCCAAGAGGCGTTCATCGCCGCGCTGTCGGGAGATACCGAGAAGAAGGACTCGAAGAAATAGTTCCGGCACATGGCACTGCTTCGCAGTTGGCCGCAGCAACTGCGTCCGCGGACGAAGCGTGCTCTCGACTTCCGTAGAATCGACGGATGCCTTCCGTGCGGATGCCGCGACCGGCCGCCGCATCCCGCGAGATCGAGTACGACGCACAGCAGTAAGGGGCGACGGATGACCCGACGCAGCACGTTCACCGACCAGTCGGTCACCTACGGCGCGATCGGCGCGACCCTGGCGCCCGATCTCCTGCGCTACCCGCCGACCGGATATCGGCCGGCCGAAGACACGGTGCGTCTCGGCAGCGGCGCCGAGCGCTTCAACCTGGCGGCCGAGGCGCTCATGACCTGGGGCATCCAGCGCGGCGCCGGGTTCACCGTGACCGACGTGTCGGAGGGCACGGGCGCCCAGTATCCCGGCATCGTCTACGGCGCCGACGGCGCACCACTCGTCGAGCAGCCGGTGCAGCGCACCGAGCAGCGCTTCGGCGCCGACGGCACGCCGTACATCGCCCCCGGCATGACCGCGACGCTGCAGAAGAAGCGGCGCTTCCGTACCGCCTCCACGCCGGTGCTCGTCGTCTACGTGGTCGATGAGCCCGACCGCATCGGCTTCGCCTATGGCACGACCGCCGACGGTCCTGAGAGCGGCGAAGAGTCGTTCATCCTCGAACGGCGTGAGGGCGACACCGTCTGGCTGACGATCCGCTCGATCCTCGGCACCGCAGGCGGCATCCGCGCGCTCGGCGCGCCTGCGCAGCGGAGGCGGCGTCGCGAGCTCACGAGGCGCGAGCTCCGCGCCCTGCACCCCGCGGGCGGCGTGTAGGCGTGGCATCCGCGCTCCCACTCGGCGAGCCCGCGCCCGCAGATGGCCTCCTGCCGCCGTCGGCAGCCGTCGGCGCCGCCGATCGTGCGTTCGGCGTCTACATCCACGTCCCGTTCTGCCGGGTCCGCTGCGGGTACTGCGACTTCAACACCTACACGTCCGACGAGCTGCGAGGTGCACGTCAGTCCGACTACGCCGACCACGCGATCGGCGAGATCCGGATGTCACGGCACGTGCTCGAGGCATCCGGAGTCCCGGAGCGAGCCGCCCAGACCGTGTTCTTCGGCGGCGGCACGCCTACGTTGCTGCCGGCACGCGATCTCGTACGCATGCTCGACGCCGTGCGCGACGAGTTCGGTCTCGCGGCGGGCGCCGAGGTCACGACCGAGGCGAACCCCGACTCGGTCGGGCCCGACGATCTCGCGCGTCTGGCCGAGGGAGGATTCACGCGGGTGTCGTTCGGCATGCAGTCGGCCGTGCCGCACGTGCTCGCCGCCCTCGACCGCACCCACGATCCCGACCGGGTGCCCCTCGTCGTCGAGTGGGCGCGCGACGCCGGCCTCGACGTCAGCCTCGACCTCATCTACGGCACCCCGGGCGAATCGCTCGGCGACTGGCGGCGGAGCCTCGAGTCGGCCATCGCCCAGCGCCCCGATCACCTGAGCGCCTACGCGCTCATCGTCGAAGACGGTACGAAGCTCGCCCGCCAGATCAGGCGGGGTGAGCTCGCCACGCCGTCCGATGATCTCGAGGCCGACATGTACGAACTCGCCGACGAACTGCTCACCCGTGCCGGGTACGAGTGGTACGAGGTCAGCAACTGGGCGACGGATGCCTCGCACCGATCACGCCACAACCTCGGCTACTGGCGGGGCGACGACTGGTGGGGCATCGGCCCGGGCGCGCACAGCCACGTCGGCGGGGTGCGATGGTGGAACGCGAAGCATCCGTCGGCGTACGCCGATCGCGTCACCGCCGGTCTCTCGCCAGCCGTCGGCCGCGAAGTGCTCGACGAGCCGACTCGCGAGATGGAGCGTGTGCTGCTCCGGACGCGCATCCGCGAGGGCATCGACCTCGCCTCGCTGCACGCGGGCGGCCGGCACGCGGTCGCCGGCCTCATCGCCGACGGCCTCGTCGACGCGAGGGCCGCCCTCTCGGGTGGGCTCACGCTCACCAGAAGAGGACGGCTGCTCGCCGACGGTGTGGTCAGGCGCCTGCTCGACGCGTGAGGCGCGTCAGCTCACGAACTTGATCGTGAGGGGGTACGCGTAGGGCTGGCCCTGGTTGGCCTTCACCGCAGCGATGATGCTGAACACGATGACCACGATTCCGACGGCGATCAGCAGGAAGATCCCGATCAGAATGAGAATGAGGACCGCGCTGACGACCGCGTAGATGAACATCGAGATCTGGAAGTTCAGGGCCGTCGCGGTGTGCGCCCGCACGAACGGTCCCTTGTCCTTGAGCACCAGGTAGCCGACGAGGGCCGGTACGACCGGGATGCCGACGAGCCAGAGCAGGCCGCCGAGGTGCACCAGCGTGGACCAGAGCTTCTCGTCGGAGGCGCTCAGCTGCGTGCGCTGACTGTAGGGGCCCTGCGGCGGCTGCGGTGGCGGCGGCGGCCCCGGCGGCGGGGGAGGAGGGGTGGCGTCGGACATGGTGCCTCCTTCGTCGAATCGCCCGGAGGGGCGAGTCTCGGTCATCTCATGCTTGCACAGAGTCGCGCGCCGAGGGTGGATTTCGCCACCTCCGGCGCGCGACCTGTCAGTCGACTACTTCGTGATCTGCCGGCGACTACTTGATGAGTCGCACGGCGAACGGGTAGCGGTAGTGCTTGCCGTCCTTCGCCTGGAGGAACGCGATGATCGAGAACACGACGCCGAGGATCCAGACCACCCAGACCAGCAGCGTCAGGACGCTGCCGAGACCGAACGTGACGACGGTGATGATCGCCGTGACGATCCAGACCGCGATGTATGCCATGACGAGGGTGATCTGGAAGTTGAGCGCTTCCTTGCCCTCGGTGTTGGTGAACGCTCCGCGATCCTTGAACACGAGCCAGATGATGAGCGAGGGCAGGAAGCCCAGGATGCCGCCGAGGTGGGCGAACGAGCCCCACTGGATGTCCTGCTCAGCGGACAGCGGCGCGGCAGCGACCGGCTGCGGCGCGGGCGGCGGGACGTTCGGGTCGAACTGGGCGTTGGGGTCGGTCATATGCGTGCCTTTCGGGGGTTCTCTGATGAACCGCGACTGGGCTGGGGATCGGAGCGCAGCCAAGGGGTGACTCGCGGATTAACCCATACGGTAGCGGCGCGACCCACCGCTGGCAACGGCTTCCTCACGGGATGTCGCGATATGATTAGCACTCAGTCAATACGAGTGCTAAGCGACGCAGTGGAAAGCGAGGGTCATGGTCTCCGAACGCAGTCTCGCGGTGCTCCGTGCGATCGTGCAGGACTACGTCGCCTCGCGGGAGCCGGTGGGCTCCAAGACGATCGTCGAGCGGCATGCGTTCGGCGTGTCGGCGGCGACCATCCGCAACGACATGGCCCTCCTCGAGGAGGAGGAGCTCATCGCAGCCCCGCACACGTCGTCGGGTCGCATCCCGACCGACAAGGGGTACCGCGTCTTCGTCGACCAGCTCACCGATGTCCGGCCGTTGACCCAGGCGCAGCGCCAGGCGATCGAGACCTTCCTCGGCGAGTCGAGCGACCTCGACGAGCTCCTCGCCCGCACCGTGCGACTCATCTCGCAGCTCACCAAACAGCTCGCGGTCGTGCAGTATCCGAGCTTCGGAAGTGCGCGGGTGCGCCACGTCGAACTCGTGTCACTCGCCCCGAACCGGGTGCTCTGCATCCTCATCTCCGACTCCGGCCAGGTGGAGCAGCGGCTCGCCGAGCTCGAGCACTCGGTCGACGAAGAGACCCTCGCCGCGCTTCGCACGCGGCTGAACGACCTCGCGGCCGGCTCGACGATGGCGGATGCCGCTGCGCTCCTCTCCGGCGAGATCGACGCCGTCGACCGGCGTCACGCGGCCGTGCTGCACACCCTCGCGGTGACCCTCGCCGAGCAGGCCCGCGCGCAACGCGCAGACCGCCTCGTCGTGGCGGGCGCCGCGAATCTCGTGCGCACCGAGCAGGACTTCGCGGGCTCGATCCTCGGCGTCATCGAGGCCATCGAGGAGCAGGTCGTGCTCCTGAAGCTCTTCGGCGAGATGGACGGCGACGAGCACGCCGTCGCGGTGCGCATCGGCCGCGAGAACGCGTCGTTCGGCCTCGGCGAGACCTCGGTCGTGTCGAGCTCCTTCGCCATGCCCGGTCGCGACGTGTCGCGGCTCGGCGTCGTCGGCCCGACCCGCATGGACTACTCCAACAGCATGGCGGCCGTTCGCGCCGTCGCCCGCTACCTCTCCCGCACGCTCGGCGAGAGCTGAATCGCCGCCCGTCGCACCCGACCGGCATCCGGCAAATCGAAAGGACATGCCCTCCGTGGCCGACCATTACGAGGTCCTCGGCGTCTCGCGCGACGCCACCCCCGATGAGATCAAGAAGGCGTACCGTCGGCTCGCGCGCGAGCTCCACCCCGACGTCAACCCGGGAGCCGAGGCATCCGAACGCTTCAAGGCGGTCACCCACGCCTACGACGTGCTCTCCGATCCGAGGCAGCGAGAGCAGTACGACCTCGGCGGGGGCCAGGGCGGCTTCGGCGGCCAGGGCTTCGGCGGCTTCGGCGACATCTTCGAGACCTTCTTCGGCGCCGGCCAGCAGAGCCGGGGGCCGAGGTCGCGGCGTGAGCGCGGCCAAGACGCGCTCATCCGGGTGGAGGTCGGCCTCGACGAGGTGATCTTCGGCACGCATCGCGACATCGAGGTCGACACGGCGATCCTGTGCGAGACGTGCATGGGCTCGTGCTGCCAGCCCGGCACGTCGCCCGTCACCTGCGACATCTGCCACGGCACGGGTTCGATCCAGCGTTCGGTGCGTTCGCTCCTCGGCAACGTGATGACCTCGAGCCCCTGCGGCACCTGCCGTGGCTACGGCACGATCATCGCGACGCCGTGCGTGACCTGCCAGGGCCAGGGTCGCGTGCGCGCACGCCGCACGGTGCCGGTGGACATCCCCGCCGGTGTCGACACGGGCGTACGGCTGCAGATGCCGGGCTCCGGCGAAGCGGGCCCCGCCGGCGGTCCGAACGGCGACCTCTACCTCGAGATCAAGGTCAAGAACCACGACGTGTTCAGCAGGAACGGCGACGACCTGCTCTGCACCCTCGAGGTGGCCATGACCGACGCGATCCTCGGCACCACGACGACGGTTCCCGCACTCGACGGCGACGTCGAGGTGGAACTGAAGGCGGGCCTGCAGAGCGGTGAGATCCTCACCGTGAACGGCCGCGGCGTCACGAAGCTCCGCGGCACCGGGCGCGGCGACCTCAAGGTCGGCGTGCACGTGATCACCCCCACGAAGCTCTCGTCGAAGGAGCGCGACCTCATGCAGCAGTTCGCTGCGTCCAAGAAGCCGTCGGCGCCCGAACTCAGCCACTTCCAGCAGGGACTGTTCGCGCGGCTCCGCGACCGGTTCCTCGGGTAGCGGATGCCGCGATGAGCAGCCTCTACCTCGATGAGTCGCTCGACCTCACCGCCCTCGCGCCCGGAGCGACCGTCGAACTGTCGGGCGACGAGGCACGCCACGCGGTGACCGTCGCGCGGGTTCGCGCGGGTGAGCGCGTCGCGATCGGCGACGGCAGGGGCATCATCGTCAGCGGAGTCGTCACGTCGACGGGGCCACGCGAACTCGCCCTCGAGGCCGAGGAGGTGCGCATCGAGCAACCGCCGGCGATCCGCATCACGCTCGTCCAGGCCCTCGCGAAGGGCGACCGCGACGAGCTCGCCGTGCAGGCCGCCACCGAGCTCGGCGTCGATGCGATCGTGCCGTGGGCCGCGAGTCGTTCGGTGTCGCGGTGGGAAGGGCCGAAGGCCGAGAAGGGCCGCCAACGGTGGTCGGCGATCGTGCGTGAGGCCGTGAAGCAGTCGATCCGGGCGTGGGTGCCGAGCGTCTGGCCGGTCGCGTCGACCGCCGAGCTCGCCGATCGACTCGCCGGCATCCGGGTGCTGCTGCTCGAACCGACCGCGACGGTCGCCCTCTCCGAATTGCAGCACGACGGGCGTGACCTCGCCCTCGTCGTCGGGCCCGAGGGCGGCATCGCCCCCGCCGAACTCGAACGCCTCGTGGCAGAGGGCGCCGAGCCGGTGCGGCTCGGGGCATCCGTTCTCCGCACCTCGACCGCCGGCCCCGCCGCGATCGCCGTGCTCAATGCGACACTCGGGCGGTGGTGAGGCATCCGTCGCTACGATGGTGGAATGACCGACTCCCGCGCAGAGCCGACCCTCTTCGAGCGCATCGCAGCCCGTGAGATCCCCGCGCGGATCGTTGCGGAAACCGATCGCGTGATCGCCTTCTACGACATCGCACCGAAGGCGCCGCTGCACGTGGTCGTGACGCCGAAGGCCGGCGACTACCGCGATGTCGTCGAACTCGCCGCAGGCGACCCCGGGCTTCTCGCCGAACTCGTCGCGGTCGCGAGCGGCATCGCCGACGATCTCGCCGGCGGCCAGTTCCGACTCGTCTTCAACACCGGTCCGGCGGCCGGGCAGACCATCTTCCACGTGCACGCGCACCTGCTCGCGGGCGGGCTCGAGGAGGCCACGCTTGCCGGCGACTGACCCGATCGGCTCAGGCCCCGCCGCACAGCCGATGCGGGGCGACGAAGAGCGGCTCAGCATCGATGGCATCGCGATGGTGCGGTTGCTGGGGCCGCAAGACCGGCTGCTCACCAGCATCCAGCGCGAATACCCCGACGTCGAGGTGCATGTGCGCGGCAACGAGATCGCGATCCGCGGCGACGCCGACGATCGCATGCGCGTGCGCCGTCTCATCGAAGAACTCCTGGAGCTCGTACGGAGCGGTCAGGACCCGACCCCTACCGAAGTGAGGAGCTCGGCCCGAATGCTCGACGCCGATCCGAATGCCAAGCCGTCCGAACTGCTCGGACAGGTCATCGTCTCGAGTCGCGGCAAGAACATCCGGCCGAAGACCGAGGGCCAGCGCCGCTACGTCGACGCCATCGACGAGCACACCATCGTCTTCGGCATCGGCCCGGCCGGAACCGGAAAGACCTACCTCGCAATGGCGAAGGCCGTGCAGGCGCTGCAGCGCAAGGAGGTGAGCCGCATCATCCTCACGCGCCCAGCGGTCGAGGCGGGCGAGCGGCTCGGCTTCCTTCCGGGCACGCTCACCGACAAGATCGACCCGTACCTCCGCCCGCTCTACGACGCCCTCAACGAGATGATGGATCCAGAGCTCGTGCCGAAGCTCCTCGCCTCGGGCACGGTCGAGGTCGCGCCGCTCGCGTACATGCGCGGCCGCACCCTGAACGACTCGTTCGTCGTGCTCGACGAGGCCCAGAACACCACGCCCGAGCAGATGAAGATGTTCCTCACCCGGCTCGGTTTCGGCTCGAAGATGGTCGTGACGGGCGACATCACCCAGATCGACCTGCCGGGCGGCGCGAGCGGCCTCCGTCTCGTGACGCGCATCCTCGATCACGTCGAAGACATCGAGTTCGTCTGGCTGACGAGCGACGACGTCGTACGGCACACCCTCGTCGGCCGCATCGTCGACGCCTACACCGAATACGACCAGCGCCAGCAGGCCCAGCGGTTCGAGCGCGACCAGGCGCGCGAGTTCGCCAACCGAGCCGAGCGCCGCGGCCACGCGGGCCCGCGCGATCACCTGCCGAGGAAGACCAAGTGAGCACCGAAGGGGGGCCTCGCGCGTGAGCATCGAGATCAACAACGAGTCGGCGATCGCAGTCGACGAGGCGGCACTGCAGCGCCTCGCCGTCTACGCGCTCGATGCGATGCACGTGCACCCCGACGCCGAACTCGCGATCGTGCTCGTCGACGAGGGCGCGATGGAACAGTTGCACGTGCAGTGGATGGATGAGCCCGGTCCCACCGACGTGCTGAGCTTCCCCATGGACGAGCTCCGCCCCGGCACCGAGGAGCAGCCCGCCCCGCCCGGCCTCCTCGGCGACGTCGTGCTGTGCCCGCAGGTGGCGGAGGCGCAGGCCCGCACCGCGGGGCATCCGCTTCTCGACGAACTCCTGCTTCTGACGACCCACGGAATCCTGCATCTGCTCGGCTTCGACCACGCCGAGCCCGACGAGGAGAAGGAGATGTTCGGCCTGCAGCGCGACATCCTCGTCGGATTCTCGATGCAGGAACGACGACGCTGACCATGGAACCCTGGCTCTTCCTCGGAGCTGCATTCGTGCTCGTCGCGTTCGGCGGCCTCATGGCCGCGATCGACGCGGCGATCGGAGTGAGTTCGCGAGCGGATGTCACCGAGCTCGCCGTCGGCTCACGGGCGAGACGCTCGCTGCTCGCGATCGCCGACGACACGGGCGCGCACATCAACGCCGTGAACTTCGTGCGCATCATCGCCGAGACCACAGCCGCCGTGCTCGTGACGCTCGCCTTCACCTTCTTCATCGAGAACATCTGGCTCGTGCTGCTGTACACGGCGCTCATCATGACGGCCGTCTCCTTCGTGCTCGTCGGCGCGAGCCCACGCAGCGTCGGCCGCGCGCACGCCGCCACCGTGCTGCAGCTCACGGCGCCCCTCGTGCACTTCCTGCGCGTGCTCCTCGGCCCGCTTGCGAATGCACTCGTCTCGCTCGGCAACCGGGTCACGCCCGGGCGCGTCCGCTTCGCCGGCGTCTCGAGCGAGGAACAACTGCTCAGCATGGTCGATGAGGCCGCCGAGCTCGACGTGCTCGACGAGGGCGACCGCGAGCTCATCCACTCGATCTTCGAGTTCAACGACACCGTCGTGCGCGAGGTGATGGTGCCGCGCACCGACATGATCACCATCGACTCGTCGGCCCACCTCGCCCACGCGATGGCCCTGTTCCTGAAGGCGGGGTATTCACGCATCCCGGTCGTCGAGCGCGACGCCGACGATGTGAGCGGCATCCTGTACCTGCGCGATCTCGCCCGCCTCAGCTTCGAGCGACCCCTCGATGCGGAAGCGCTCACCGTCGGCGAACTCGTGCGGCCCGCACTCTTCGTGCCCGACTCGATGAAGGCCGACGCGCTGCTCCGGCAGATGCAGCTCGAGTCGAACCATCTCGCCATGGTCGTCGACGAGTACGGCGGCATCGCGGGCCTCGTCACCCTCGAAGACCTCATCGAGGAGCTCGTCGGCGACATCTCCGACGAGTACGACCGTGAGGCGGCGCAGGTCGAGGCGCTCGGCGACGGCCGGTACCGTGTGAACGCGCGACTTCCGATCGACGAGCTCGGCGAGATCTTCGGTCTCGACCTCGAGGACGAAGACGTCGACTCGGCGGGCGGTCTGCTCGCGAAGGAGCTCGGCCGCCTCCCGCAGCCGGGCGAGCGCGCCACCGTCTCGGGGCTCGTGCTCGAGGCGGAACGCACCGAGGGGCGCCGCAAGCGCATCTCCACGATCCTCGTCCAGGCCGACCAGGCGCTCATCGACGCGCAAGCCGCGTTCGAGCAGGGCGACGCACTGGAAAGGAACGGCCGTGGCTGAGTATCGCGCCGGATTCGTCTCGATCGTCGGGCGTCCGAACGTCGGCAAGTCGACCCTCACGAACGCACTCGTCGGCGAGAAGGTCGCGATCACGAGCTCGAAGCCGCAGACGACCCGTCGGGCGATCCGCGGCATCGTGCATCGCGAGCACGGCCAGCTCATCCTCGTCGACACGCCGGGCCTCCATCGGCCGCGCACACTCCTCGGCGAGCGCTTGAACTCGCTCGTGCAGACGACGCTCGGCGACGTCGACGTGATCGCCTTCTGCGTGCCCGCCAACGAGCCGATCGGCCCCGGTGACCGGTACATCAACGAGCAGCTCGAGCAGTATCCGCGCGCCGCGAAGGTCGCGATCGTCACGAAGACGGATGCCACGTCGAAGTCCAAGGTCGCCGAGCAGCTGCTCGCGGTCTCCGAGCTGCGCGAGTGGGCGGCGATCATCCCCGTCTCGGCACCGCGCGGCGAGCAGCTCGACGTGCTCGTCGACGAGCTGCTCGCGCTGATGCCGGAGTCCGGGCAGCCGCTCTACCCGGCCGAGGCCCGCACCGACGAAGACGTGATCGACCGCATCGCGGAGTTCGTGCGCGAGGCAGCACTCGAGGGCGTCTCCGACGAACTGCCGCACTCGATCGCCGTGACCATCGACGACATGATCGAACGCGAGGACAAGGACCTGATCGAGATCTACGCGAACCTCTTCGTCGAGCGCGACAGCCAGAAGGGCATCATCATCGGCAAGGGCGGCGCCAGGCTCCGCGAGGTCGGCGCCACGGCGCGGGCGCAGATCGAGGGGCTGCTCGGACGGCAGGTCTACCTCGCCCTGCACGTGAAGGTCGCGAAGGACTGGCAGCGCGATCCGAAGCAGCTGGGGCGTCTCGGCTTCTGAATCGCGGCGACCACATCGGCGCCGTACGTCTCGAGGATGATTCCGCCCGCCCGGTTCCGCTGCGGTCGGCGTAAGCGCGTACGGTGGATCGGTGCCCCCGATCAGCCGCGCCAAGCTCACGACCGACATCGTGCTCGCCGGCGTGTTCGCGCTGGCCTGCCTGCCGTTCGCGCTGCTCGGCGGATTCCCCGACCTCCTCGTGCTCGCTGGGTTCACCGGTGCGCTCGCCGTGCGCCGGTACTCGCCCGCCTGGTCGCTCGGCATCGCGTGGGCCTCGGCGCTCGCGCAGATGCTGATGCTCCGCGATCTCCAGCTCTACGACGCGGCGGTGCTCGGAGTGCTCTACTCGACCGCCGCGCACGGCGGACGAGTGCTGAAGTGGCTGGGACTCGCCTCGGCGGGCGTCGGCGCGCTGCTCGCGACGGGATACCTCGCGGTCGTGAAGCCGCTCCTCGACGGCGCCGGCTTCGGCTTCACCGGCGTGATGGGGACGATCCTGGCGTCGGGCATCCTCCTCGTCGCCGCGATCGCCGTGCTCGTGCTCGCGTGGACGACCGGGCTGCTGGTGCGTTCGGTGCGCGACACCCGCGAAGTGCGCCGGCGGGAGGAGGTCGCGAACCGGGAGCGCGACCTCGTCGAATACCGGTACGTCGTCGAGCAGGAACGCAACCGCATCGCCCGCGACATGCACGACGTGGTCGCGCACTCGCTCGCCGTCGTGATCGCACAGGCCGACGGTGCCCGATTCGCATCCCGCGCGCGACCCGAGGCAGCCGTCGACGCGCTCGGCACGGTCGCGGGGGTCGCGCGTGGGGCGCTCGGCGACGTGCGACTGCTCCTCGCCGAGCTCCGCCACGACGAAGCCGGTGCACCGCAGCCGGTGCTCGACGACCTCGATGACCTGCTCGACCAGGTACGGAAGGCGGGACTCGATGTGCGCTTCACCGAGTCGGGCACCCGGCTCCAGCTCGGCACCGGTCACCAGATCGCGGTCTACCGCATCGTGCAGGAGGGACTCACGAACGCCCTTCGACACGGTGACGCGTCGGCGCCGGTCCACCTCGAGTTCGCCTGGGACGACGACGGGGTGGCGGTCACGCTCCTGAACGCGAGGCGCAGCGGATGCTCCGCCGCCCGAGTCGCACGCGTTCCGCCACGGCATTCCGGGCATGCGGGAGCGCGCCCAACTGGCCGGCGGAACCCTGTTGGCCGAAGCCGGTGACGACGGCGTGTTCCGGCTCTTCGCGCGCATTCCCGCGCAGCAGAGGATGCCGGCATGAGCGGCATCCGCGTCGCCCTCGTCGATGACCAGGCCCTGTTCCGCGCCGGCGTGCGGATGCTCATCGAGTCGCAGGGCGACCTCGAGATCGCGGGCGAAGCGGGCGACGGCGTCGCCGCGGTCGCGCTCGCCGCGCGGGAGCGGCCCGACGTGATCCTCATGGACGTGCGGATGCCGCTGCACGACGGCATCGCGGCGACGGAGCAGATCCTCGCCGACGCCGACCGCGACCGGCGCACCCCGCCCCGGATCCTCGTGCTCACGACGTTCGACCTCGACGAGAACGCCGCGCGCGCCATTCGAGCCGGGGCGAGCGGCTTCGTGCTGAAGGACGCCGACCCCGAATTCCTCCTCGCTGCGATCCGCACCGTGCACCAGGGCAACCAGGTGATCGCGGCCAGCGCGACGCGTGAGCTGTTCGCGCATGTCGGGCGGGGGAGCGGCCGTCGTCCGGCGCCGTCGACCTGGGCGGACCTCACGCCCCGCGAGCGTGAGATCTTCGGACTCGCCGCCCGCGGCTTGAGCAACTCGGAGATCGCGGCATCCGAGTTCCTCAGCGAGGCCACCGTGAAGACCCACGTCAGCCGCATCCTCGCGAAGCTCGCGCTCCGCGACCGGGTGCAGCTCGTGGTGTTCGCGTACGAGCACGACCTGCCCGTCCGCCGCGCTTGAGCTGTCGCAGGGTCATCCCCGAGGATGACACCGGACCATCCGGCCGCTGGATGCCCCGTATCGCCGCCCGTCCGTAACGTCGACGTCATGCAGATCCAACCCTCTGACCTCGGCCTCATCGCACGCGTCGCCGCCCTCGGCAAGCGCTACGGCGACGGCGCGGGCGCCGTCACCGCGCTCGACGACGTCTCGCTCGGACTCCGCCGCGGCGAGTTCACCGCCATCATGGGCCCATCGGGCTCGGGCAAGTCGACCCTCATGCACATCATGGCCGGGCTCGACTCGCCGACGTCGGGCCGCGTCTGGCTCGGCGACACCGACATCACCGAGCTCTCCGACCGGGCACTCACGGTGCTTCGCCGTCGCCGGATCGGCTTCGTCTTCCAGTCGTTCAACCTCGTGCCGACGCTCGATGTGCGCGGCAACGTGATGCTCCCGTTCGAACTCGACGGGCGCCGCCCGAGCCGTGACGAGCAGGAGTGGATCGACGAGCTCCTCGACACCCTCGGGCTCCGCCCGCGCATCGGCCACCGTCCGCACGAGCTCTCGGGCGGACAACAGCAGCGCGTCGCGATCGCTCGAGCCCTCGCGACGAGGCCCGACCTCGTCTTCGCCGATGAGCCGACCGGAAACCTCGATTCCCGCACCGGTCGCGAGGTTCTCGGCCTCCTCGCGACGGCGAGCGCACGCTACGGCCAGTCGATCGCGATGGTGACCCACGACCCGATCGCCGCGAGCCACGCCGACCGCATCCTCTTCCTCGCCGACGGCCGCATCGTGCGCGACTCGGCACGCACGAGCGCCGAGGAGATCTCGTCGTTCATGCTCGCGATGGAGTCGGCGGCATGATGCGCACGCGCTTCCGAGACCAGCTCCCGACACTGCTCGTCGCGACCCTGGCGGGCACGTTCGGTGTCGCGCTCCTGCACGTCACCGGGCTCCTCGGCGCCGCGATCGCGGCGGACGACGTGACCGGCTCGAGCGCGACGGTCGCCCTCATGCTCGGCATCGTGGCGAGCGTCTTCATCGTCATCGCGATCTACGTCTCGGCGATCGTGACCGCGAACACGGTGTCGACGGTCGTCGCCGGCCGCACCCGGCTCATCGCGCTGCTGCGCCTCATCGGCTCGAGCGCGAGGGCCCAGCGTGCGCAGGTCGCGAAGGAGGGGTTCCTCATCGGCGTGCTCGGCGCGGCGGCCGGTGTGGTCATCGGCACCGGGCTCGCGTTCGTACTCGAAGAAGTCGCCGTCGCGACCGACGTGATGCCCGCGACGGACTACGGCTACCTCAACCCGCAGGTCGTGCTGCCGGCGATCGCCGTGGTGCTGACCACCTGGCTCGCCTCGTGGGTCGGGTCGCGCCGGGTACTGAAGGTGCGGCCGGTCGAGGCGCTCGGCAACGCGAACGAGCACGACCGCAGCGAGGTCGGTGCGCAGCGGGTGCGCAACGTCATCGCGCTCGTGCTGGTCGTGGCGGGGTTCGCCCTGCTCGCGCTCGGCATCGTCGTGGGGCTCATCAGCCCATTCGGCGTGTTCATCGGTCTGCTCGGCGGCGTGGTCTCCTTCACGGGCATCGTGCTCGGCGCGCACGTCGTGATGCCGCCGGTGCTGCGTCTCGTCGGCCGGGTGCTCGGGCGCTCGCCCGCCGCGCGGCTCGCGGCCGAGAACGCCGTGCGGCATCCCGAGCGCAGCTCGCGCATGACCATCGGCCTCGTGATCGGCGTCACCCTCGTGACGACGTTCAGCGTCACGATGCAGGCGTATCGCGACATCATCGCGGCGGCGCAGGAGGCCCGGCCCGAGCTGTACGCGGGCGTCGACGAGATCATGAACGTCACGGTCACCGTGTTCACCGTGCTCATCGGGTTCAGTGCACTCATCGCGGCGATCGGCATGGTGAACACGCTTTCGCTCAGCGTGCTGCAGCGCACTCGCGAGCTCGGCCTGCTGCGCGCGCTCGGTTTCGACCGCCGGCAGTTGCGATCGATGATCGTCGCCGAGAGTGCCGCACTCACGATCGCCGCGACGCTGACAGGGCTCGTGCTCGGCTTCGTCTACGGCTGGGCGGGGGCGCAAGCCCTGCTCGGCGCAGTGAACGGCAGCCCGGGCATCGTACTGCCCGGCATCCCGTGGGCGATGTTCGGCCTGCTCGTCCTCGCGGCCGGGGTGCTCACGCTCGTGGCGTCGATCGCGCCGGCACGGCGGGCCATGCGGGTGTCGCCGGTCGTGGCGCTCGCGGTCGAGTAAGGCGGGCCGGGGGCGGCGGTCCGGGGGGCGGCGACGAGCGGATGCTTCGGTGGAGGCATCCGCTCGACGTCATGTTGCACGCCTCGCAGGCCTCGGTGTTAGCCTTGTCCCGTGCTTCACGGCCTGCTTCTCCTTAGCTGCCGCAGCGAGTCCTAACCCAGGCCTCCCTCGCTGCGGAGTTCGTCGTCGGCTGACCAATCCGAAGCGAGAAGAGCACCCCATGCAGAACACCCAGAAGCCGTCGTCGATGCCCGTGCATCGATATCGCCCGTTCCACGAACAGATCCGCGTCGACCTGCCCGATCGCACGTGGCCGTCGAAGCGCATCGAGCACGCCCCGCGCTGGTGCGCCGTCGACCTCCGCGACGGCAATCAGGCCCTCATCGACCCGATGAGCCCCGAGCGCAAGCGCATCATGTTCGACCTGCTCGTGCGCATGGGCTACAAGGAGATCGAGGTCGGCTTCCCGAGCGCGAGCCAGACCGACTTCGACTTCGTGCGCAGCCTCATCGATGAGGGCGCCATTCCCGACGATGTCACCATCCAGGTGCTGACGCAGGCACGCGACCACCTCATCGAGCGCACCTACGAGGCGATCGCGGGCGCGAAGCAGGCGATCGTGCATCTCTACAACTCGACGAGCATCCTGCAGCGCGAGGTGGTGTTCCGCACCGACCAGCAGGGCATCATCGACATCGCCCTGCACGGCGCCCGGAAGTGCCGCGAGATGGAGGCATCCGTTCCCGGCACGACCATCTACTACGAGTACTCGCCCGAGAGCTACACCGGCACCGAGCTCGAGTTCGCGGTCGACGTGTGCAATCGGGTGCTCGAGGTCTTCGAACCCACACCTGACCGCAAGGTCATCGTCAACCTGCCTGCCACCGTGGAGATGGCGACCCCGAACGTCTACGCCGACTCGATCGAGTGGATGTCGCGGCACCTCGTCCATCGCGAGAACGTCATCCTCTCGCTGCACCCCCACAACGATCGTGGCACCGCCGTCGCCGCAGCCGAGCTCGGCTATCTCGCGGGTGCCGACCGCATCGAGGGATGCCTCTTCGGCAACGGCGAGCGCACCGGCAACGTCGACCTCGTCGCCCTCGGAATCAACCTGTTCACGCAGGGCATCGACCCGCAGATCGACTTCTCCGACATCGACGAGGTGAAGCGCACCGTCGAGTACTGCAACCAGCTGCCGGTGCCCGAGCGCCACCCGTGGGTCGGCGACCTCGTCTACACCGCGTTCTCGGGTTCGCATCAAGACGCGATCAAGAAGGGCTTCGAGGCCATGGAGGCCGAGGCGGTGCGTCGCGGCGTCGGCGTCGACGACCTCGAATGGGCGGTGCCCTACCTGCCGGTCGACCCGCGCGACCTCGGTCGCAGCTACGAGGCGGTCATCCGCGTGAACTCGCAGTCGGGCAAGGGTGGCGTCGCCTACCTCCTGAAGACCGACCACGCCCTCGACCTGCCACGACGCCTCCAGATCGAGTTCTCGGGCGTCGTACAGGCGAAGACCGACGCCGAGGGCGGGGAGGTCACGAGCGACGAGATCTGGGCCGTCTTCAACGACGAGTACCTGCCGGCGCCGCAGGACCGGCCCGACGAGAAGTGGGGCCGCTTCGAGCTGCTTTCGCTCCGCACCGAGAGCGAGCTCACCGGCGAGGTGCGGGTGCGGGTCGGGCTCCGCGACGGTGCGGAACGCGTCGAGGCCGACGGCACCGGCAACGGACCGGTCGCCGCGTTCCTCTCGGTGCTCGCCGCCGAGGGTGTCGACCTGCGGGTGCTCGACTACAGCGAGCACGCCATGTCCGCGGGCGGCGACGCCGTCGCGGCCGCCTACGTCGAATGCCAGGTCAACGGGCGCACCCTCTGGGGCGTCGGCATCGACGCCGACATCTCGACGGCATCGCTGAAGGCGGTCGTCTCAGCCGTGAACCGGGCGCTGCGCGCTGCGGTCGCCGCGGAGTCGATGCGCGAGGTGCTCACGGTCTGACGGTGAGCGGATGCCGCAGCCGCACGTCGGCTCGCGGCATCCGCTGATCGCGCTCGGAGCGCGGCTCAGGCGCGTCGCCAGACTCGCCAACTGCCGAGCGCGCGCTGCTCGGGCAGGCTCCACCCGAACCGCACGGACCCGAGACGGATGAGCGTCGTCACCACCACGCACGCGCTCGCGGCGACGACGACGTTGATTCCGAGGGCGACGAGCACGACGAGGAGCACGGTGCCCGCCGTCGCGGCGATCGCGTAGAGGGATCCCACGTGCATGAGCGCGATCGGCAGGTTGAGGGTGACGTCGCGGAGGATCGACCCGCCCACCGCCGAGACGACGCCGACGAACACCGCGGGCACGACGGGAACGCCGTAGGCGAGCGCCTTCGACGTGCCGATCGCCCCGAACAAGCCGATCGTGACCGCGTCGAGCGCGATGATGAGACCGTTCAGCCGGGTGAACACGCGAAGGAGCAGCATTCCGAGCAGCGCGGCCGCCGTCGCGACCGGGATGTACCAGTTGTCGTCGATCGCCGCGGGCCGCTGGTTCAACAGGATGTCGCGGAGGAGTCCACCACCGAGCCCCACGATGATCCCGATGAGGGAGACGCCGAGCAGGTCGATGCGACGCTCGGTGAGCCGGGCCGCGAACATCGCGCCCTGGATCGCCCCGATCGCGACAGCCGTGAGGTCGAGCCAGAGCGGGATGGTGAAGAGCGCGGCGGTCACGCGAACAGTGAATCACGAGCGGATGCCGCGGCGGGGCATCCGCGCCGCGACCTCAGGGGGCGGGTCAACGGCCCTGGTGCCCGCGCGCTGTCTCGAGGTATCGCTCGAAGGTGATCGTGCCGAACGGCTCTCCCGGCACGAGGTTCGCGCCGGAACGGAACGCGCGGAATGTGGCTCCCGGGAGCCTGAGCGGGATGACCGCTCGCCGGGAGCCGGCCGCAACCCGGTAGGCGTCGGCGAGAGACCGGAACGTGCGAACCTCGGGTCCGCCGATGTCATCGACTCGCCCCCTTGGCGCGCCGCCCGCGAGCCCGACGAGTCGCGTCACGACTTCGCGCACGTCGATCGGCTGCACCCGGAAGGCGGGACCGAACAGCACCGGAGAGAGGCGCTGTGCGCGAAGGACCTTCTCGATGAGGGTATGGAACTGCGTCGAGCGGAGGATCGTGTGCGGCACACCCGACTCGGTCACGACGGCTTCCGCTGCGAGCTTGCCGCGATAGTACGGGAACGGGATGCGGTCGATCCCGACGATCGAGAGCACGATGAGGTGCGGATGCCCCGCGGCGCGGGCTGCACGCACGAGCGTGCGAGCGATGCCCGAGTCGTCGCGGTTCGTCGTGGCGAGGTGCACGATGGTGCCGACGCCCGCGACCGCGCGGTCGATGCCGGCGCCGCTCGCGAGGTCGCCCGTGACGAGCTCCGGGCCGCTGCTGCGGCTGAGGGCACGCACGGTTCGCCCGTCGGCCCGAAGCCGTTCCACGAGGACGCGTCCGACGGTGCCGGTCGCTCCGGTGACGAGGACGTCGTCCATGCGCTTCCCCCTGGGCGCCGGCCTGTCGTCGGCGTGTCGTCGGCGTGCCGTCGCCGTGCGCCGAGAACCAGTCAAGCACGCGGCATCCGTTCGGCGCGGCATCCGCTTCAGCCGGTTCACTCGTCGGGGGTGGGAGAATCGGGGGGTGCCCGTGTACCGAGATGAAGCCGTCGTGCTCCGCACCTACAAGCTGGGTGAGGCCGACCGCATCCTCACGCTCCTCACGCGGCAGCACGGCAAGGTGCGCGCGGTCGCGAAGGGCGTGCGGCGCACCGGGTCGAAGTTCGGCGCGCGGCTCGAGCCGTTCATGGTCGCCGACCTGCAGCTCTACGAGGGCCGCAGTCTCGACGTCGTCACGCAGGCGGAGTCGCTCGGGTCCTACGGCGCGCTGATCACCCAGGACTACGCAGCGTATACGGCGGCGAACGCCATGGTCGAGGCCGCCGACAAGCTGACCGAAGACGAGGGGTCACTGCAGCAGTACCTGCTGCTCGTCGGCGCGCTGCGCTCGCTGTCGCGCAGCGAGCACGGGGCAAGCCTCACGCTCGATTCCTACCTGCTGCGGGCGCTCGCCCTCGCCGGCTGGGCGCCGAGCTTCCAGGACTGCGCGCGCTGCGGTCGCACCGGCGAGCACACGGCCGTCGTCGTGCAGCTCGGCGGCGTCGTCTGCGACGAGTGCGCACCGCCCGGCACCCCGCGCATCGCACGCTCCACGGTGGCGCTCCTCGGCGCGCTGCTCGCGGGGGACTGGGCGTTCGCCGAGGCATCGGGTGCCGGCGACCGCAACCAGGCGAGCGGCATCATCGCCGCCTACACCCAGTGGCACCTCGAGCGAGGTCTCCGCTCGCTGCCGCACGTCTCCCGAGAAACGACCACCACGTGACCCCGAAGCCCTACACCCACCGCGACGCCGTGCCCTACCGGCCGATCGACTGGACCGGCCTCTACCCGCCCGAACTGCCGAAGGCCGCCGTCCCCGACCACGTCGCGATCGTGATGGACGGCAACGGCCGCTGGGCGAATCGTCGCGGGCTCACCCGCATCGAAGGGCACAAGGCCGGCGAGGCGGCCCTGCTCGACGTCGTCGCCGGCGCCGTGCAAGTCGGTGTCAAGCATCTCTCGGTCTACGCATTCTCGACCGAGAACTGGAAGCGCTCGCCCGAGGAGGTGCGTTTCCTCATGGGCTACAACCGCGACGTGCTGCACCGGCGCCGCGACCAGCTGAACGAGTGGGGGGTGCGCATCCGCTGGGCGGGCCGGCGTCCCCGGCTCTGGGCGTCGGTGATCAACGAGCTCCAGTTCGCCGAGAAGCTCACCGCGGGCAACGACGTCCTCACCCTCACGATGTGCGTCAACTACGGCGGCCGCAACGAGATCACCGACGCGGTTCGATCGATCGCCGACGACGTGGCATCCGGACGAATCCGCCCGTCGGCCGTGTCGGAGAAGCTCATCGCGAAGCGGCTCTACGTGCCCGACCTGCCCGACGTCGACCTGTTCGTGCGCAGCTCGGGGGAGCAGCGCACCTCGAACTTCATGCTGTGGCAGTCGGCGTATGCCGAGATGGTGTTCCTCGACACGCTCTGGCCCGACTTCTCGCGGGTCGACCTGTGGCAGGCGATCGAGCTGTACGCGGCGCGCACTCGCCGGTTCGGCGGCGCCATCGACGCGCCGGCGGTCTGAGGGAGCCCGGCGGGAATACGCGCCCCGAAGCATCCGTTTGCATATTTCGTGAGCGAACCCATCAAGATCGACATCTGGTCCGACATCGCGTGCCCGTGGTGCTACATCGGCAAGCGCCACCTCGAGGCCGGCATCGCCGCGCTCGGCGACGAGGCGCCCGCCGTCGAGATCGTTTACCACTCGTTCGAGCTGGCGCCCGACACGCCGGTCGACTTCGAGGGCTCTGAGATCGACTTTCTTGCCAAGCACAAGGGGCTGCCGGCCGAGCGCGTGCAGCAGATGCTCCAGCACGTCAGCGGCGTCGCCGCGAACGCGGGGCTCGACTACGACTACGACGCGCTCCGGCACACCAAGACACTGAAAGCGCATGAGCTCCTGCACTTCGCGAAGGAGCAGGGCCTGCAGCTCGAACTCTCGGAGCGCCTCTTCCGCGCCTACTTCACCGAGGGCCGCCACGTGGGTCGCATCGACGAGCTCGTCGAGCTCGCTACCGAAGTCGGCCTCGATGCGGATGCCGCGCGCGACGCGCTCGAGTCGGGTCGCTACGCGGCTGCCGTTCAGGCGGACATCGCCCAGGCCGGCGCGTATGGCATCAACGGCGTGCCGTTCTTCGTCTTCGAGGACAAGTACGGCGTCTCGGGCGCGCAGCCGGCCGAGGTGTTCGCCGAGGTGCTCACGCAGGTCGCCGGCGAGCGCGACGGAGCGGCCGCGTGAGCGCGAGAAGCGACGGATGCGGCGACACCGCTCGCGCTCATCCCATCGTGACGGAGTCCCGCCGCGATGGTGTGCGAGGGCGACGTCTGCTACATCCCGGGATTCGAGAACGCCGGATGCCGCGGCGTCTGCCGCCTCGGACTCGAACGTCACTCCGGATCGCTGATTCGGCGAACGTCACTCCGGATCGCTGATATCGGCGACCGTCGCGTCGAATGCGGCGATGAGCCGGTCGGCGTCGACGAAGAGACTCCGACCGTGTTCGCCCGCACCCATCGAGACGCGCCGCCCGGCGACGGTCTCGTCGACGACCACGGGCCATGCGGTGGTCGACCCCAGCGGGGTGATCGTGCCGCGCTCGTAGCCCGTCGCCGCGAGGGCGTGCCGAGGCATCCGGCAGCTGGAGCTTGTTGACGCCGAGCAGGCGCCTGAGCTTCGGCCACGAGATCTTGCGTCCGCCGGGCACGAGCGCGAAGACGTAGGTGTCGTCGCTGCGCTTCAGCACGAGCGACTTCACGATGTCGGCGGGCGTGATGCCCATGAGTTCGGCGGCCTCCTCGAGGCTTCGAGCCGCGGGGCGCTCGATGATCTCGACGTCGAGGCCGCGCGCCGCGGCATCCGCTCGCACCCGTTCGGCGCCCGTGAGCTCTGCCATCTCGTCCTCCCCAGCCTCGCCTTCCCCGAGAATCCTAGGCGCGCGAGCCGCGGCGGGCGAGGTGACCCGGAACTCTGGGAGAATCGACGGTGATGTCATCCACCACCACGTTGCCCGCCGGCCCGCTCACGATCGGCGACATCGAGCTCGACGTACCCGTCGTGCTCGCGCCGATGGCCGGCATCACGAACACCGCGTTCCGCCGGCTCTGCCGCGAGTTCGGTGCGGGCCTCTACGTCAGCGAGATGATCACGTCGCGCGCGCTCGTCGAGCGCACGCCCGAGTCCATGCGGCTGATCACGCACCACGAGTCTGAGACGCCCGCGCTCCATCCAGCTCTACGGCGTCGACCCGAAGACGGTCGCCGAGGCGGTCACCATGCTCGTCGCCGAAGACCGCGCCGACCACATCGACCTGAACTTCGGATGCCCCGTGCCGAAGGTCACCCGCAAGGGCGGGGGTGCCGCGCTTCCGTGGAAGACCGAGCTGTTCCGCGGCATCGTCGAGGGCGCGGTGCGCGCCGCGGGCGACATCCCGCTCACGATCAAGATGCGCAAGGGCATCGACTCCGACCACCTCACCTACCTCGAGGCGGGCCGCATCGCCGAGGGTGCCGGGGTCGCCGCGGTCGCGCTGCACGCGCGCACCGCCGCCGAGTTCTACTCCGGCCAGGCCGACTGGTCGGCGATCGCGAAGCTCAAAGAGACGGTCACGACCGTGCCGGTGCTCGGCAACGGCGACATCTGGTCGGCCGACGACGCGCTGCGCATGGTCGCCGAGACCGGGTGCGACGGCGTGGTCGTCGGTCGCGGATGCCTCGGGCGGCCCTGGCTCTTCGGCGACCTCGCCGCGGGGTTCCGCGGCGATCACCGCACAGCACAGCCGAGCCTCGGCGAGGTCGCCCAGACGTTCCGACGGCACGCCGAGCTCCTCACCGAGTTCTTCGACAGCGAGGAGCGAGGCTGCCGCGACATCCGCAAGCATGTCGCGTGGTACTTCAAGGGGTACCCCGTCGGTGGCGACCTGCGGGCGCGACTGGCGACCGTCGAGTCGCTCGCGCAGCTCGACGAGCTGCTCGGCACGCTCGACTGGTCGATGCCGTACCCGGGCGAGGGCGCCGAGGGGCCGCGGGGCCGCGCCGGCACGCCGAAGAACCCCGCCCTCCCCGACGGCTGGCTCGTCTCGCAAGAGCTCGTCGGAGACGACCGAGCCACCCTCGTCGGCGCCGAACTCGACACGAGCGGCGGCTGAGATGCCTGCACGACTCTTCGGCGGCTACAAGGACGCCGACATCGAGCGCCGCCTGCCCGAAGAGCACGACTCGCGTCGCAGCGACTTCGCCCGCGACCGCGCCCGGCTCCTGCACTCGAGCGCGCTGCGCCGCCTCGCTGCGAAGACCCAGGTGCTGAGTCCCGACCGCGGGGCTCGACTTCGCGCGCAACCGGCTCACGCACTCACTCGAGGTGGCGCAGGTCGGCCGCGAGCTCGCGGCGAGCCTCGGGCTCGACCCCGACGTGGTCGACACCGCATGCCTCGCGCACGATCTCGGCCACCCGCCGTTCGGGCACAACGGCGAGAAGGCCTTGAACACGTGGGCCGCCGACATCGGCGGGTTCGAGGGCAACGCGCAGACGCTGCGCCTGCTCACGAGACTCGAACCCAAGGTCATCGGGCCCGACGGGCAGAGCTACGGGCTGAACCTCACGCGCGCGAGCCTCGACGCGAGCTGCAAGTACCCCTGGCCCGAGGCCACGGCGATCGCCGACCCGAGCGGGCGCGCCAAGTTCGGCTTCTACCACGACGATGTCGCGGTGTTCGAGTGGCTCCGCGCCGGCGCTCCCGAGCGCCGGCTCTGCATCGAAGCGCAGGTGATGGACCTCTCAGACGACATCGCCTACTCGGTGCACGACTTCGAAGACGCGGTCGTCAACGGCTATCTCGACGTCGCAGCCCTCGGGGCTCGCGTCGACCACGACGAGCTCGTGTCCGCGATGTACGAGTGGATCGGGGGAGCGATCCCGCACGATGAGCTCATCGCCGCCTTCGATCGGCTCGACTCGCTCGACGTGTGGCTCGACTCGTGGGACGGCAGCCGTCGCGATCAGGCGCGACTCAAGAACCTCACGAGCCAGCTCATCGGTCGTTTCGCGCACGCCGCGACGGATGCCACCCGCGCGGCGTCCCCGCTCGCAAGCCTCATCCGATTCGAGGCCGACGTCGTCGTGCCGCGCGAGATCCAGGCCGAGATCGCCGTGCTGAAGGGCATCGTCGCGGCCTTCGTGATGTCGCGGAACACGAGGCAGCCGATCTACCACCAGCAGCGTCAGGTGCTCACCTCGCTCGCCGACGTGCTCCTCGAGACGGGCGAACAGCACCTCGACGCGGGCTTCGCCGAAGACTGGCGCGACGCGCACGACGACGCCGCGCGCAAGCGCGTCGTCGTCGACCAGGTCGCAAGCCTGACCGACCAGTCGGCGCTGGCCTGGTACGAACGCCTCGTGCAGCAGTGACGCCGGCCGACTCGGCCGACCCGACGAATAGGATGTGAGCATGGCGGGCCGAATTCGACAGAGCGATGTCGATGAGGTGAAGGCTCGCACGAACATCGCCGACATCGTCGGTGAGCACGTCAGCCTGAAATCGGCCGGCGTCGGTTCGATGAAGGGTCTCTGCCCGTTCCACGACGAGCGCAGTCCGAGCTTCCACGTGCGCCCGCAGCTCGGCTACTACCACTGCTTCGGCTGCGGCGAGTCGGGCGACGTCTACTCGTTCCTGCAGCGCATGGACCACGTCTCGTTCACCGAGGCGGTCGAGCGACTCGCCGGACGCATCGCCTTCGAACTCCACTACGAAGACGGCGGGCAGGCGTCCGACCACGGCAACCGTGCGCGGCTTCTCGCCGCGAACCAGGCGGCGGCCGAGTTCTTCGTCGAGCGACTCGGCGGCCCAGAGGCCGAGATCGGTCGCCGGTTCCTCGGCGAGCGCGGCTTCGACGCCGAGGCGGCGCGGCGATTCGGCGTCGGCTTCGCGCCGAAGAGCTGGGACGCGCTCACCGACCACCTCAAGGCTCGAGGGTTCACGACCGATGAGCTCGCGGCATCCGGTCTCGTGTCGCAAGGCGACCGCGGCGTCTACGATCGCTTCCGCGGTCGGCTGGTGTGGCCGATCCGCGACGTCACCGGCCAGACCGTCGGCTTCGGCGCTCGGCGCCTCTTCGACGACGACCAGGGGCCGAAGTACCTGAACACCCCCGAGACGGCGGTCTACCGCAAGTCGCAAGTGCTGTACGGGCTCGACCTGGCGAGGCGCGACATCGCGAAGACGCACCGCGTCGTCGTGGTCGAGGGCTACACCGATGTCATGGCGTGCCACCTCGCCGGCGTCACGACGGCGATCGCGACGTGCGGCACCGCATTCGGCGTCGACCACATCAAGGTGCTCCGCCGGGTGCTGGGCGACGACTCGGGGCTCGGCGAGGTGGTCTTCACCTTCGACGGCGACGCAGCCGGCCAGCAGGCGGCGATGCGTGCGTTCGCCGAAGAGCAGCGATTCGCAGCCCAGACCTTCGTCGCGGTGGCCCCCGACGGCCTCGACCCGTGCGACCTTCGGCTCGCGCGGGGCGACGCGGCGGTGCGCACGCTCGTCGACTCGCGCACGCCCGATGTTCGAGTTCGTCATCCGGCACACGCTCGCGCGCTACGATCTCGAGACCGTCGAGGGGCGCGTCGCCGCACTCCGCGCGGCGGCACCGATCGTCGCCGACATCCGCGACTCGGCAGCGCGGCCCGGGTACACCCATCAGCTCGCGCGCATGCTCGGCATGGAGCTCGCCGAGGTGACCCGCGCGGTGCGCGCGTCATCGGGCCGGGGCGCCGGCGCGGGGGAGCGCGGCAAGGCGGCGGCATCCGCTTCGTCGAATCAGGCGCAGTCGACGACGGATGCCACCGCGCGCCCGTTCTCGATCACCGAGCTGCCGAACGACCCCTCGACCCGCCTCGAGCGCGACGCCCTGCAGGTGATGCTGCAGTACCCCGACACCATCGGTACCGATCTGCTGCGGCACGCGACCGACAGCCGATTCGGCAACGCGTCGCTCGCGGTCATCCGCGACGGCATCGCCTCCGTGCTCGCGTCGCCCGATCCCGTCGTGCGGGTCGATCGTGTCATCGCCGAGGTCCCCGCGCCGTTCGCGGGAGTGGTGCAGCAGCTCGCGGTCGCTCCCGTGCCGCAGCGCAGCGAGGCAGAGCTCGCGGCATATGTGCAGGGCGTCGTGAGCGCTCTCGTCGATCGTGAGCTCCTCAGGCAGAAGGGCGAGCTGCTCGGCCGGCTGCAGCGCACCGACCGGGCCGATCAGGCCGGATTCGCCGCCCTCCAGCGCGCGCTCGTCGAGCTCGAGACCGAGCGGCGCGCGCTTCGCGTCGACTGAGCGCATTCGCCGTTTCGGGGCATCCGACGCAGATCGATTGCGTGGAAGGTTGCAGATCGGTAAATATTGCGCCGTCTGGCGGGCTTGCCGAGCAGCATTCGCGGCCCGTGTGCTAGGTCTGGGGGATACGAGAACGCGCCGGGCACGCAGCGGCGCGCTTCAGTCCTGACAGGAAGAGGTAGACGGATATGACATCCGCATCCAAGAACGGGCGACGCGGCCTCATCGCGGCGGCCGGGCTCTCGGTAGCCGCCCTCGCACTCGCCGGCTGCACCGCCGGCGGCGGCGGTGGAAGCACCGAGGCGGCCGGCACGATCACGATCGGCACGACCGAGCAGGTCACCGCGCTCGACCCGGCCGGCTCGTACGACAACGGGTCGTTCGCCGTGCAGAACCAGGTGTTCCCGTTCCTCATGAACACCCCCTACGGCAGCCCCGACGTCGAGCCCGACATCGCCGCCTCGGCCGAGTTCACCGGCGAGTCCCAGTACACGGTGACGCTGAAGGAGGGCCTCACGTTCGCGAACGGCAACGAGCTCACCTCGTCCGACGTCAAGTTCACCTTCGACCGCCAGCTCGCGATCGCCGATGAGAACGGCCCGTCGTCGCTGCTCTACAACCTCGACAGCGTCGACGCGCCCGACGACCTGACGGTGGTCTTCAACCTGATCTCGCCGAACGACCAGATCTTCCCGCAGATCCTCTCGAGCCCGGTCGGCCCGATCGTCGACGAGGATGTCTTCTCCGCCGACTCGCTGACGCCCGACGACGAAATCGTCGCCGGCAACGCGTTCGCCGGCCAGTACGTCATCACGAGCTACGACTTCAACAACCTGATCTCGTACAAGGCGAACCCCGACTACGACGGTCTCCTCGGTGCCGCGAAGACCGACACGATCAACGTGAAGTACTACACGGATGCGTCGAACCTGAAGCTCGACGTGCAGGAAGGCAACATCGACGTCGCGCACCGCACCCTCAGTGCGACCGACATCGAAGACCTCCGCGGCAATGAGAACGTCAAGGTCGTCGACGGCCCCGGTGGCGAGATCCGCTACCTCGTGTTCAACTTCAACACGATGCCGTTCGGCGCGACCACGCCCGAGGCCGACCCGGCCAAGGCGCTCGCGGTGCGTCAGGCGATCGCCGACCTCATCGACCGCAACGCGATCTCGGAGGACGTCTACAAGGGCACCTTCACCCCGCTCTACTCGTACGTTCCCGAGGGACTCACCGGCGCGAACGATGCGCTCATGGGCCTCTACGGCGACGGCAAGGGCGCGCCCGACCCCGACAAGGCCGCTGCGACGCTCCAGGCCGCGGGCATCGCGACGCCGCTCGACATCTCGATCCAATACGTGGCTGAGCGCTACGGGCCGTCGTCGAGCGACGAGTACGCGGTCATCAAGGACAACCTCGAGTCGACCGGTCTCTTCTCGGTGAACCTGCAGTCGACCGAGTGGGTCCAGTACTCCGAGGACCGCGTCGCCGACCTGTACCCGGCGTACCAGCTGGGCTGGTTCCCCGACTACTCGGACGCCGACAACTACCTCACGCCGTTCTTCCTCACGGAGAACTTCCTCGCGAACCACTACGACAACCCCGAGGTGAACGACCTGATCCTCGAGCAGGCCGTGACCGCCGACCCGGCGGCGCGCGAGGCGCTCATCGAAGAGATCCAGAACAAGGTCGCAGCCGACCTGTCCACGATCCCGTACATGCAGGGTGCGCAGGTCGCGGTCGTGGGTTCCGACGTGCAGGGAGCGGAGGAGACGCTCGACGCGTCGTTCAAGTTCCGCTACGCCGCGCTGTCGAAGGGCTAGCCACCGGCTAGAGTCGTTGAAGCTCGACGACGGGGGCGACTCGCTACCGCGGGTCGCCCCCGTTCCCCTGTACCTCTGAGGAATCCATGAGCACTCTTGACACCATTCCAGCGACGGAAGACGTCCCAGCGTCGGGACGTCCGAAGCCGAAGTCGTCGGGCGGAGGCTTCGGCAGATACCTGCTGATCCGCTTCCTCCTGATCTTCCCGACGATATTCATCCTCGTCACCCTCGTGTTCTTCCTGATGCGCACGATCGGCGACCCGATCACCGCTGCCCAGGGCGGCCGACTCGGACCCGAGGCACTCGCAGAGCTGCGCGCTGCCGCCGGGTATGATCGCCCGATCATCGTCCAGTTCCTCGAGTACCTGGGCCAGATCGCGACCCTGAACTTCGGAGAGACGCTCACGACGAACCGTCCGGTCGTCGAGATCCTCGCCACCTACGGTCCCGCCACGTTCGAGCTCGTCTTCTATTCGCTCATCGTCGCGTTCGTCGTCGGCATCCCGTTGGGCCTTCTCGCCGCGTACTATCGCGACAAGCCGCAGGACGCAGTGTTCCGTGTGCTCGCGATCTACTGGTACGCCGTCCCGATCTTCTTCGCGGGGCTGATCCTCAAACTGATCTTCTCCGTATGGCTGAAGTGGCTTCCGGTCGCCGGGCGCGCGAGCGTCGGGGCCGAACTGCAGATGCAGGCGCTGCCCAACAAGACCGGGTTCTACACGATCGATGCGCTGATGACCGGGGACCCCGCGGTCCTCGGTGACGTGCTCGCACACGTCGTGCTTCCCGCGACCGCCCTCGGCCTGCTCACGGCGGGCATCTTCCTCCGGCTCGTCCGCACGAACGTGATCGGCACGCTCGCGACCGATTACGTCGACGCCGCACGTTCTCGCGGCGTGCACGAGTTCCGACTGCTCCGCAAGCACGCGTACCGCCCAGCCCTCATCCCGATCATCACGGTCATCGGCCTGCAGATCGCGCTCCTCCTCTCGGGCGCGGTGCTCACTGAGACGACGTTCGAGTGGAAGGGGCTCGGGTTCATCCTCGTGGAGTTCATCGAGTCCCGTGACTACGTCGCCGTGCAGGGCATCGTCGTGCTGCTCGCGATCATCGTCGCGATCACGAACTTCGTCGTCGACATCATCGCGGCGTTCATCGACCCGAGGGTGAGGTACTGACATGTCCGCTGCATCCGTCACCCAGGCCCCGCCGCGCCGGCGGCTCCGCGACCGGCTCCCGGTCGTGCACCAGCTCCGCCAGAGCGTCGGACTCCAGCGCGGCATGCTCGTGGCCGGGCTCGTCATGCTCGGGGTCTTCATCATCTGCGCCATCTTCGCGCCGCTGCTCGCGCCCTACGGCTTCGCGCAGCGGGCGGACGAGTCGGGCTCGTTCGGCACCCAGCAGCCCCCGTCGCTCGAGCACCTGTTCGGAACGACCGTCGGTGGCTACGACGTGCTCTCTCGAGTCATCTTCGGCTCGCAGACCGCGATCCTCGTGGTCATCGTGGCCGTCACCCTCTCGCTGTTCATCGGCGTCGCGCTGGGCCTCTACGGGGGGTACTTCGGCGGATGGCTCGACAAGGTGATGGTCGTCGTGTTCGACGCGATCTACGCGTTCCCTTCGCTGCTGCTCGCGATCGTCCTCGCGATCGTCATCTCGGGCGGGCAATCGAGCCTGTGGGGCGGCGTCCTTGCCGCGGGCGGTTCGATCGTCGTGGTGTTCATCCCGCAGTACTTCCGGGTGATCCGCGCCGAGACGGTCCGCATCAAGGCCGAGCCGTTCGTCGAGTCGGCGAAGGTGCTCGGCGCCTCGAGTACCCGGATCGTGTTCAAGCACGTGTTCCGCAACGCGACGCGCACCCTGCCCCTCATCATCACGCTGAACTCCGCGGAGGCGATCCTGACCCTCGCGGGACTCGGCTACATCGGCTTCGGCATCGAGCCCACGGCCGCGGCCGACTGGGGCTACGACCTGAACAAGGCGCAGTCCGACGTCACGAGCGGCATCTGGTGGACCGCCCTGTACCCCGGGCTCGCCATCGTGATCGCGGTGCTCGGCATCATGCTCGTGGGCGAGAGCCTCAACGACCTCGCCGATCCGCGCCTCCGCACTCGCCGGCGGGTCGCGCAGGCGTGCGGGGGAGGTCGCCGAGACCTCGGTCGTCCCCGGCGGCACGCTGACAGCGGGTCCAGGCGGTATCGACGGCCTCGAAGACGGGGAGACATTCGACGAACACGGAATCGAGGTCAAGCGATGAGCACGGTCGTCGACATCAGGAACCTCGGCGTGTCGTTCGCGACCGACGCCGGAGCCGTCAAGGCGGTCGACGACGTCTCGCTCTCGGTCGAACGCGGCGAGGTCCTCGCCATCGTGGGCGAGTCCGGCAGCGGCAAGACGGTCACGGCCAAGACGATCCTCGGCCTGCTTCCCGAGACCGCGACGACGCGCGGAGCGGTGATCCTCACGAATCGGGAGGGAACCCGCGAGAGCGACGTCATCAGCGTCTCGAAGCAGAAGCTGCGCGACATCCGCGGCACCGATGTCGCGATGGTGTTCCAGGAGCCGTCCACGGCGCTGAACCCGGTCTACACCGTCGGCTGGCAGATCGCGGAGGGCCTCCGTGCCCACGGCGACCTGTCGAAGAAGGAGGCGCGCGCGAAGGCGATCGACATCCTCGGACGCGTCGGCATCCCCGACCCCGCCGTCCGGGTCGATCACTACCCGCACCAGTTCTCGGGCGGCCAGAAGCAGCGCGTGGTCATCGCGATGGCGCTCGTGCTCGACCCCGGGCTCATCGTGGCCGACGAGCCCACGACGGCCCTCGACGTGACCGTGCAGGCCGAGATCCTCGACCTCCTGCGGCGTTGCCGCGACGAGTTCGGCACCGCGATCGTGCTCATCACCCACAACATGGGCGTCGTCGCCGACCTCGCCGACACGGTCGCGGTGATGTACCAGGGCAACGTCGTCGAGCAGGCTGATGCGGCGACCCTGTTCGCCTCGCCCCAGGCCGACTACACCAAGGCGCTGCTCGCGGCGGTGCCGTACGTCGGGCATGGCATCGTCCGTGCAGCGGAGCGCGCGGCCGCGCGTCCGGCCGATTGGCTGAACCAGAAGCCCGTCGTCGAGGCACGCGACCTCACGATCGAATACCCCGGCCGGTTCGGGCGTTCAGGCTTCCGGGCCGTCGACGGTGTCGATTTCGAGATCCGGCCCGGCGAGGTGCTCGGCCTCGTCGGCGAGTCCGGATCGGGGAAGACGACGATCGGGCGCGCGATCGCCGGGCTCACAAGCGTCACCGGCGGCTCGCTGCAGGTGCTCGGCCACGAGATGAACGGCATCCACGAGCGCAAGTTCCGTCCGACGCGCAGCCGAATCGGGTTCGTCTTCCAGGATCCCGCGTCGAGCTTCAACCCGTTGCTGACCATCGCCGAGTGCGTTGCGGAGCCGCTCATCATCCACGGACGTGCGGCGAGCGCCGCCGCCGCGCGGAAGCGCGTCGACGAACTCCTCGAGGCGGTTCAGCTGCCGCGCGCCTACGGCGACCGCTACCCGCACGAGCTGAGCGGCGGACAACGCCAACGTGCGAGCCTTGCACGGTCGTTGGCGCTCGAGCCCGAACTCCTCATCGCCGACGAGCCGACGTCGGCGCTCGACGTGTCGGTGCAGGCACGAGTGCTCGAGCTCTTCGCCGAGCTGCAGCACGAGTTCGGATTCGCGGGCCTCTTCATCAGCCACGATCTCGCCGTCGTCGATCTCGTCGCCGACCGCATCGCGGTGCTCTACCACGGCAGATTGGTCGAGGAGGGCACCGGAGCCGAGGTGCTCGGCGCTCCGGCCGATCCGTACACGCAACGCCTCCTCGCCTCGCTTCCGGTTCCCGATCCCGTCGCCCAGGCCGCCCGTCGAGAGGATCTCCGCCGACTGCGAGAGGCGGGCTGATGCGCGGCGCGGCGCACGGCTACCCGATCGTGCTTGAGCGATCTCTCGCTCGAGTACCCGGCGCACGGCGCGAGCCCCGCGCACGTCGCACTGCACGGGCTCACCCTGACGGTGGCGCCGGGAGAGGTGCTCGGGCTGCTCGGCAGCGCGGGCAGCGGCAAGAGCACGCTCGCGAAGGTGCTCTCCGGGGCGGCGTTCGACTCGAGCGTGGGGGAGGTGCGCCCGGTCATCACCGGAGGCACGGCGACCGTCCTCGGTCATTCCCTTCGTGGACTGCCGAAGCGGAAGGTCTCCGAGTTCCGCTTCCACGTCGGGTACCTGCCGCAAGATGCGGCATCGAAACTCACCGCCAATCTGAGCGTCGCCGAGATCATCGGCGAGCCGATCCTCGAGCGTGATCGTCGCTACAATCGGCACGCGCTCGCGACCCGCGTCGCGACGATGCTCGACGCAGTGCGGCTCCCGCTCGCCATGCTCGAGAAGTACCCCTACGAGCTGAGTGGCGGACAGCGACAGCGCGTCGCACTCGCCCGGGCTCTGGTGCTCAGTCCATCGCTGCTCGTCGCCGATGAACCGACGGCCGGCATCGACCTCACGGTACGTGACGTGGTCGCGCAGCTGATCGGAGAGCTCCGCGAGCACCATGCATTCTCGGCGATCATCATCAGCCACGACCTTCCCGTGCTGCGCAGCACGGTCGACCGCATCGCGGTGCTCGATCGCGGCAGGCTCGTGGCGATCGGCACGATCGACACCGTGTTGGACGATCCCCGGCATCCCTACGTCAAGGCCCTGGCGGGCGCACTCGACGCGGGTCACGCGGTGATCGACGATCTCGACTCCGGGCACCCGGCATGACGGATGACGCGGCGTCGCCGCTGCACGCTCGGCACCGTCTCGTCGCGGCCGACGAGCCCGGCGACGATGTCGAGCCGACACCGGTGACCGCCGGCCCGATCGCGGTGCTCCCGGCGGCAGAACCGGCGTTCACGGCCGCCGTGGAGCGTGCCGGCGGCATCGTGGCGCCGCTCTCGGCGGCGACCCGCGGCATCGTCTGGACGGCGGGTATCCAGCGGCGATGCCCTTGCAACCACGTTGGACGCGCATCCCGAGGTCTCGTGGGTGCAGTTGCCGTGGGCAGGCGTCGACGCGTTCTCGGAGCTGCTCGACCGTTCACGCGACGACGGTCGGGTCTGGACGAGCGCGAAGGGCGCCTACGCGCAGCCCGTCGCGGAGCACGCGCTCATGCTGGCGCTCTCGCTTGCCCGAGTGCTACCTCGGCGGCTCGCCGCCCGCAGCTGGCAGAGGGATGAGGAGGGTCGCTCGCTCTACGGCGCCGAGGTCGTCATCGTGGGCGCCGGTGGCATCGCGATCGAGCTGCTCCGTCTGCTCGAGCCGTTCGGCGTGCGCGCCACCGTCGTGCGCCGGCGCCCGGTCGCGGTGCCGGGAGCGCACCGAACCGTCGAGACCGGCGCACTCGGCTCGGCGTTGGAGACGCGCAGAACTCGTGTTCGTGGCCGCGGCGTTGACGCCGGAATCGCGAGGGATCATCGGACGCGCCGAGTTCGCACGGATGCCGCACGGCGCCCTCCTCGTCAACGTCGCGCGCGGCGGACTCGTCGACACCGACGCGCTCGTCGAGGCACTCGAATCGGGTCGGCTCGGCGGCGCCGGGCTCGATGTGACCGATCCCGAGCCGCTGCCCGACGGGCATCCGCTCTGGACGGCGCCGAACTGCATCGTGACGCCGCACGTGGCCGACACCGACGAGATGACGGTGCCGCTCTACGCCGAGCGGATCGCCCGGAACGTACGAGCCTTCCTCGGCGACGGCCGGTTCGAGGGACGCATCGATCTCGTCGCCGGGTACTGAGCACAGCGACCGAATGTCGGCCCGCACGCGCCGCCCGCGAATTGGGAGACGGCCCATCCCTTTGCTAGAGTGTCGATGCTGAACAAGCGATCCTCCATAGCTCAATTGGCAGAGCAATCGGCTGTTAACCGATAGGTTCTTGGTTCGAGTCCAAGTGGGGGAGCCGAGAGGGCCGTCCGGGCGACCGGGCGGCCCTTTGCCGACTCGGGGAGGGCTCGTGGACGATCAGCCGGATGCCTCGGGCCCCGGTGCATCCTCACCGGATTCATCCCCGTCCGCCGGGGGTGCGACACCCGCGCGCCGGTCGAGTGCGGTGCGCGACAGTCTCGCCGTCGGCCTTCCCGACGGCGGTGTACGGCATCTCGTTCGGAGCGCTCTCGGTCGCGTCCGGCCTCGACGTGTGGCAGACCTGCTTCCTCAGCCTCGTGATGTTCACGGGGGGCTCGCAGTTCGCTCTCGTCGGCGTGCTCGCGAGCGGCGGGGTGGCGGCCGGCGGTTCGGCGATCGCCACGGCGGCGATGCTCGGCATCCGCAACGTCGTCTACGGCATGCGCATGAAGCCGATCGTCGACGTCGGGCATGGCCGCGGGCTCTGGCGCAGGGTGGCTGCGGCGTGGATCACGATCGACGAGTCGACCGCGGTCGCGCTCGCGCAATCGAGCGACCGCGCCGCCCGGGTCGGGTTCTGGGTGACGGGACTCGTGATCTTCGTCGGGTGGAACCTCACGACCCTCGCTGGCGCGCTCATCGGCGACGCCCTGGGCGATACGAGGGCATGGGGTCTGGATGCCGCAGCAGCGGCCGCATTCCTCGGGCTCCTGTGGCCGCGGCTGAAGAGCTTCCAGACGGGTGCCGTGGCGGTGGGCGCCGCGGTCGTCGCGACGCTCACCACGCCGGTGCTCGTGCCCGGACTGCCCGTGCTCGTGGCCGCGCTCGTCGCCGTCGTCGTCGGGTGGTTCGACCTCGCGAACCGGCGGAGGGCGGCATGACCACCTGGCACATCATCCTGATCGCCTCGGCGGCGACCCTCGCCCTGAAGCTCGCCGGTCACCTGGTGCCCGCCGGATTCCTCGAACGGGAGCGTCCGGCACGCATCGCCGACCTGCTCACCGTCGCGCTTCTGGCCGCGCTCATCGCCGTGCAGACGCTCGCCGCGGGCCAGACGATCGTCGTCGACGCGCGGGTGCCCGCGGTCATCGTCGCCGCGGCGCTCTACGCGCTCAAGGTGCCGTTCGTCATCGTCGTCGCGGTGGCCGCCGCCGTCGCTGCGGGGATCCGCGCGTTCGTCTGAGTGCGGCTCGGGCGCGACATCCGCTCGGCGGTTCAGCCCTCGAGGTCGTCGACGCCGGGCATCCACTGCTGGCCGGGGCGCCCCCAACCGACCTTGCGGCTGATCTTCGCGACGATTCGCTGGTCGCGCTCGTTCAACCGGTCGGTGTAGAGGATGCCGTCGAGGTGGTCGTACTCGTGCTGGAAGATGCGCGCGAGCCAGCCTTCGGCCGCGATCTCGAACGGTTCGCCGTCGAGGTCCGTCGCGCGGAGGATCGCCCGCTCGGCGCGACGCAGGCCGAACCGCTCGCCGGGAAACGAGAGGCATCCCTCGGATTCCTCGTCGACGTCGGGCTCGCCGGGCGGGGGTGGTGAGATCCAGAGTTCGGGGTTGATCGCCACGCCGCGCCAGCGCGTGTCGCTCTCGTCGACCCATCCGTAGGTGAACAACCGCAGCGGCACGCCCACCTGCGGCGCCGCGAGTCCGACGCCCGGCGCGGCATCCATCGTCTCGTACAAATCGCGCACGAGCGCACGGAGTCCGGCGTCGAACTCCTCGACGGGAGCGGCGGGCGAGTGGAGCACGGGGTCACCGGTGATTCGGATCGGGAGGACGGCCATTCGGAAAGGATATCCGCGAGCGAACAGGTAGGGTCGAGGGCGTGGAACCGGACCTGAGCGAGCTTTCCGAGCAGATCGCCCTCGACCCCTCCCAGTTCATCGGCATCCCGCTCGCGCTCGTCGGTGCGGTGTTCCTCTCGCTCGGCGCACAGTTCCAGCACCGCGGCGTCGTGAAGGTCGAGTCGCTCACCGTCGACTCGCTCGGCAAGGGCCTGAACCCGAAGCAGCTCCTGCTCCTGCTCGCGAGGCCCTCCTGGGTGATCGGCACCCTCTTGCTCGGGCTCGCGATCGCGTTCCAGCTCGGCAGCCTCTACTTCTCGCCGCTCATCGTGGTGCAGCCGCTCGGCGCGATCGCGCTCGTCATCACCTCCATCGTGAACTCCCGCGTGAACCATATGCGACTGAATCGGAAGTCGATCATCGCGATCGTCATGTGCGTCGGCGGCGTGTTCCTCTTCGTCGGCGTCGCCGCATTCACCGCGGTCGACATGCCCGTCACCGATCGTCACCTCATCACGATCCTCATCATCCTCGCCATCGTGCTCGCCGCCGCCGGCGTCGCGTTCGCGCTGCTGCGCCACCGCATCCGCGCGATCTTCTACGTGATGATGGCGGGTGTGCTCTACGGCTTCGTCGCGACACTCGCCAAGGTCGTGCTCAGCAGGGTGGAGCAGGGGGAGTTCGACTGGCTCACGACGGTCTGCGTCATCGCACTGCTCGCGGCGACTGCGCTCGGTGCGTACTTCGTGCAGAACGCCTACGCGACGGGTCCGCCCGACCTCGTGATCGCGGGCCTGACGGTCATCGACCCGATTGTTGCCGTCGCCATCGGCATCCTCGTGCTCGGCGAGGCGTCGCAAGCGCCGCTGTGGGCGATCCTGGTGTTCATAGCGGCAGGCGTGATCGCCGTGCTGGGCGTGTTCCAGCTGGCCCGGAACCACCCGCAGACCCGCCTCTGAACATCTGCGCCGACATGCGCATTGCGGGCCTTTCCGGCCGCGCTGCGTAGACTATGGTCGGACTCAGCGCACGCCCACCCTGCGTTGCGGTACCCGAGGGCCGACCACCCCGACTCCCGAACTGTGAGGAAGAACTCCACTTGGCTGACACTCCCGGTGCGTCATCCGCCGGCATCGACGACACGAAGGCCGAGCGACCGCTCCGCGTGCTGATCGGCGCCGACACCTTCGCTCCCGACGTCAACGGCGCGGCGCGCTTCGCGGAGCGTCTCGCGGCCGGCCTCGTCGAACGCGGTCACGACGTGCACGTCATGGCGCCCGCGGCGAGTCGCAAGCACGGCACGTGGAAGGAGGTGCACGAGGGCCAGGAGCTCGTCGCGCATCGCCTCTACTCGTGGCGCTGGTACCCGCACGACTGGCTGCGATTCGCGCTGCCCTGGCGTATCAAGCAGAACTCGGCCCGCGTGCTCGACACGGTGCGGCCCGACGTCGTCCACTTCCAGTCGCACATCATCGTTGGGCGCGGACTGTCGATCGAGGCGCAGAAGCGCGGCATCCGTATCGTCGGCACCAACCACTTCATGCCCGAGAACATGCTCGAGTTCACACTGCTGCCCAAGGCGTGGCAGGAGTGGGCGGTCGGGCTCGCGTGGAAGGCCGCTCGTCGCACCTTCGGGCGCGCCGAGTCCGTCACGACGCCGACGCGCAAGGCGGCGCAGTTCCTCGAGAAGCACACGGGGCTCGCGGGCGTTCACGCGATCTCGTGCGGCGTCGACGCGCACAACTACTCGCCGAACTGGGAACCGCGCACCGAGAACCGCATCCTCTTCGTCGGCCGTATCACGGGCGAGAAGCAGATCGATGTGCTGCTGCGCGCGCTCACACTCCTTCCCGCCGAACTCGACGCGAAGATCGAGATCGTCGGCGGCGGCGACCAGAAGCGCAACCTCGAACACCTCGTGGTCGAACTCGGCATCGCCGACCGCGTGACCTTCACCGGCTACGTGACCGATGAGGAACTGCGCGACGCCTACCACCGCGCATCCGTGCTCGCGATGCCCTCGATCGCCGAGTTGCAGAGCATCGTGACGATGGAGGCGATGGCCTCGGCGCTCCCGGTCGTCGCTGCGAACGCGATGGCGCTGCCGCACCTCGTGCACGACGGCGAGAACGGCTATCTCTTCGAGCCGAGCAGCCCAGACGACCTCGCCGCGAAGCTGCGCAAAGTGCTCGAAGCATCGCCGAGCGAGTACCGTGCGCTCAAGGAGGGCTCCATCCGGCTCATCGCCGCGCACGACATCCAGCGCACGATCGCCACGTTCGAGAGCCTGTATCGTGGAAAGTCGGTGACCGACCCGGTCACCTATGTCGCGCCGGCAGCACTCCCCGAGTGATCCGGCGCGTGGGGCGGTAGCTCAGCCGGTCAGAGCAGTGGACTCATAATCCATCGGTCACGGGTTCAAGTCCCGTCCGCCCTACCTTTCGGAAATGACGCCTGATCAGGTCATTCGACCGACAAAGAAACCCCTGGACAAGCAGCGAATCGCCGGGCTCGGATTGGAGCCAGTGCTGGATTAGACCGTGGGTGTGGGACCCAGCTGTGCGTTCCAATCCCGGATCGCCTGACGTTCGCTGTCGTTACAGGTGTAGCCGTAGCCGACGCTGACTTCCCAGTACTCGTACGCGTTCACCCAGACGCGGTGGTCGAGCGTCCACCCGTCGAGCATCGTCAAGGCGTAGCAGTCGGCCATTCGTTCGGGATCGCCGCCGAACACGGGGAGGGTCGCGTCGGTCTGGACGGGGTTGGTGTACTGCAGCACGTGCGCGAACTCGTGGTAGGCCGCTCCTGTGCGGATCCAGTCGGAGCTCTGCGGCTCGGCGTCGCTGGGCGCGACGACGTGAACGACGAACGGGTCGTCGGAACGTACGCAGGCCATCGCCTGGTCGTCGCAGAAGGTCGCGTCCGGATCCATCACCGTCGATACGTACCCGCGACCGAGCTGGTCGAGGGTTGCTTCCCAAGCGGTGCCGGTGCTGTTCGTTGCGGCTTCTGCCTGCGCAGCGATCACAACCTCGTCGAGCTTCGCGATGATCTCCTCTGCGGCCTTCGTGTCGGTCTTGACGGCATTGACGTGCCAACGGTGGATCCACCCTCGGGTGGCGAGCTCCTGGAACCGGTCGTCTTCGGCCAAGGTCGCGAACGGGAGCCCGTCGACGCCCTGCATCGTGTCCTGAAGCCGAACCATCGCGGCGGAGAAGGTCTCCTTCTGGTCGATGATCTCCTTCTGTTCCTCGAGCTGCTGGTCCTGTTCGTCCAGCTGCTCATGCTGATTCCGAATCTGGCTGTGCGCCTCGTCCAGCAGGAGGTAGAGCCACCCGCCGATGGCGAGGGCGCCGAGCAGGAGGACGCCGAGCACGACCGCGAACACCAGCGGAGCCCGCCGCGACCTCGGCGTACTCACGGCGGCATCCGCGACTGCACCTGCGGCGACGTCCTCGGCCACGTCGGGCACGTCGCCGCCAGCGTTGTCGGCGGGCACAGCCTCCTCTGCGGGCGGGCCGGGCGTTTCGACGGGTGAATCCGGGTCGGTGGGACGCTCTGTCGTGCTCATCGGGGATGTCCTTCTCGGAGTGACGATTCGTGCCGGTCGGTGTCGGGCGACGCGGACCTGCTGCGTTGCCGAGTCGGGGTTCCTCGGTGAAGTTCGGTCGTTGGGAATGCGTCGCGCCGTCCGGCACGCAATTATATGGCCCACCGCGCATCGGCCAAGGCGACATCCGCCCAAAGCCAGCCGACGATGAGGGTTTGGCCTCAGTGTTGAAGATGGTGGGTGACGGCGATCTCCGACGACGACGCGTACATCGCTGCGGCTCCGGAACAGTGCCGCCCACTGCTGGCCACGTTGCGCGCACAGCTTGCGCGTATCCTGCCGGATGCCGAGGAAGTCATCGAATACAACATGCCGGGGTTCCGGATCGGACGATCGATCATCGCCAGTTACGCCGCCTTCAGCAAGCAGTGCGGCCTCTACCTCTCCCCAGGCGCCATCACCACCCATGCCGAAGCATCGCCGCTGCTGGGCTGATGGCGCCAAGACCGGCACGCCGGTGGGTTCCTGGAGCGCGGGCGCGTTCGCCCAGGCGAGGAACGCCGCGGTCATGACGCGGTCCGCGCGATCGGCGCTGGACTCGCCCTGCTCGCGAGGGCGATCTTCGTCGTCATGCCCCCGCACTACGCGCCGCCGGGGCATCCGGCGCTTCTTCACCGACGAGTGTTCGTGCCGGGCGCCGGGGCGCACTGCAACGCTCAGGCGGCCTGCTGTGCGTCGCTGCCGCGTTGGATCGCTGAGATCTCGAACTCGAGGGTGATCTTCTCCGAGACGAGAAAGCCACCGGAGTCGAGCGGCATGTTCCACTCCAGGCCGTACTCGCGGCGGTCGATGCGCCGCGTGCCTTGGAACCCGGCACGGAGTTCGCCGACGGCGTCGGTCTGCACGCCGGTGAATTCAATCGGAATGGTGATCGGCTTCGTGATGTCCCGGATCGTCAGGTCGCCGGAGATTACGAGTGCGTTCTCGCCGACTTCCTCGATCCGGGTGCTCCGGAAGACGATTTCGGGCCACTGCTCCGCGTTGAAGAAGTCGGCGCTGCGAAGATGCTCGTCGCGCTGCGTACTGCGAGTGTCGACACTGGCTACCTTGAGCACGACCTCGGCGGTCGACTTGGTTGTGTCGTCGAAATCGACATGCAGTCGACCGGTCACTTCGTTGAAGGCACCGCGGACAGTGGCCACCATGGCGTGCTTGGCTGAGAAGCCGATGCGAGTGTGGGCCGGGTCGAAGTCCCAGTCGCCGCTCAGGTCGGGTCCTTTGTCGGTCATGATCTCCTCATGGGTCGTTGAACGAACTCCGACAGTCTCTCATCCGTTGGGTGATCGAATGCTCCAGGTCGGGTTCGGCCGACGCCCGCTGGCTCCGCTGCACGTCGCGAGTCCGCGGTCGCAGGGGGTTACGCCGGTCATTGCTGCATCCTCGGATCCTGGGTGGGGTCGGCGTACATCGGAGGGCAACCAACGTCGAACGCCTGGGAGCGCAGTTCGTAGTGCCAGGGCTCGTTGCCGTAGATCTGGCACAGTCCATACCTGGCGCCATGCTCCGACAGCCACGCCGTAGCATCGAATGACCCGATGTCGACCCCGTCGCCGGAAACGTGAGCTGACGTCGTCGCGGTGGCGACCCACCGGGCAGCCTCCTCTTCGGAGCCATACGTCGAGACCGCTTCCCGAAGAAGCTGATCCTGGTATTCCGGGGAGCGCCATCCGCTGTTGACGTAGAACTCGATGCCCTCATCAGCGGCACCCGTCGCCGCTTCGCGCAGGGCCTGGAGCAGCTCGGGGTCGAGGTTGGCGACGCCGGGGTACTCGTCATCGAAGACGGTCACGCCCTCAGGCACAGCGCCGTCAGCTTCGGTCACCGCGCCGTCGGCCTCGGGCGTCGCAACAACGTGGTCGCCGCGAAAGACCTCGCTGGCGGAGTGCTCCGATGACGCAGCCGACTGAGCGACGAGGCATCCGATGATCGCCGCCGTGACGAGGACCAGGCCGACGGCGGCGAGCCTGAGAGTCCTGCGGAACCGTGTTCGTTGTGCTGCGGTTCGACTCATGCTGCCAGTCAAGGCGGCGTGGTGTTGTCAGCCCGTATGCGGTTGTCGATATGCCGACGATATGCGCCGACTCGTAGGGTTGAGAGCATGCGTGTGTTGGTGGTCGAGGATGAGCCCTACATGGCAGAGGCCATCCGCGATGGGCTGCGCCTCGAAGCGATCGCGGCCGACATCGCCGGTGATGGGCACACCGCTCTCGAGCTGCTGAGCATCAACGCGTACGACATCGCCGTCCTCGACCGCGACATCCCGGGACCTTCCGGTGACGACATCGCCGCGAACATCGTCGCCTCGGGCAGCGGCATGCCGATCCTGATGCTCACTGCCGCCGACCGGCTCGACGACAAGGCCACCGGGTTCGGGCTCGGAGCGGACGACTACCTCACCAAGCCGTTCGAGCTTCAAGAGCTCGTCCTCAGACTCCGAGCGCTCGACCGCAGGCGTGCGCACAACAGGCCGCCCGTGCGGGAGATCGCAGGCCTGCGTCTGGATCCGTTCCGCCGCGAGGTCTACCGAGACGGCCGATACGTCGCGCTGACCAGGAAGCAGTTCGCCGTGCTCGAAGTTCTCGTCGCCGCCGAGGGTGGTGTCATCAGCGCCGAGGAGTTGCTGGAGCGGGCGTGGGATGAGAACGCCGACCCGTTCACCAACGCCGTGCGCATCACCGTCTCGGCCCTGCGCAAACGCCTCGGCGAACCCTGGGTCATCGCCACAGTCGCGGGTGTCGGCTACCGCATCGATACAGAAACCGACCCCCGGGCGGAGGTAGGCGACCGTGGATAGGGCGCCGGGGCTGAGCGTTCGGCTCAGGCTCACGCTCAGCTACGCCGGGTTCCTGATGGTGGCGAGTTTCCTGCTGCTCGCCGCCGTGTGGGTCTTCCTCCTGCGCTACGTGCCCGCCCGCGCGGTCCAGACAATCGATGGATTCATACCCGGCCGCGACGACCTCGTGCGCGCTTTCGCCCCGGCGGCAATCTGGGCTCTGGTCTTCCTGCTGGTGTTCGGCCTCCTGGGAGGCTGGATCCTCGCCGGGCGGATGCTCGCCCCGCTGGCGCGCATCACGAGCGCCACGCGCATGGCAGCGAAGGGGTCCCTTTCCCACCGGATCGCACTCGAGGGTCGCAACGACGAGTTCCGTGAACTTGCCGACAGCTTCGACGCCATGCTCGCGCGGCTCGAAGCCCACGTCGCCGAGCAGCAGCGATTCGCAGCCAACGCCTCCCATGAACTGCGCACCCCGCTCGCGATCACGCAGACTCTTCTCGACGTCGCCCGCAACGATCCGAACCGCAACGCCGCAGAGCTCGTCGAACGCCTCCACACGGTCAACGCGCGAGCAATCGACCTCACCGAAGCATTGCTCCTCCTCAGCCGCACCGACCAGCGATCCTTCACCCGGGAACACGTCGACCTGTCCCTCATCGCGGAAGAAGCCACCGAAACTCTCCTCCCACTCGCAGAAGAGCACGGCGTCACCATCGAGACCTCCGGTGACATCACCCCCACCCTCGGCTCACACGCTCTCCTGCTGCAGATGACCACGAATCTCCTGCACAACGCCATCGTGCACAACCTCCCCGAACACGGCACCGTGCAGGTCAACACCGCCATCGCGCCCGAGTCCGTCATGCTCACGGTCGAGAACACCGGCCAGAAGCTCAGTCCACAGCTGGTCTCGACACTCACCGAACCGTTCCAGCGCGGCACCGAACGCATACGCGCTCACCACGCAGGTGTCGGGCTCGGCCTGGCAATCGTGAAGAGCATTGCCCAAGCGCACGATGGATCCCTCACCATCACACCGCTCGCCGCTGGAGGGCTCCGCGTCACGGTGCAACTCCAGCGACGACCGCCGGTTTAGTGGTGCCGGCGGTCGTGCAGCAGACTTACTCGGCGGTGACCTCGCCCTTCGCGAGCCTTCCGCCCGCGAGGCCGGCGAGGATCGCACCGACGTCGAGTCCGGTGAGCGACTTCACGACCTCGGTGCCCTCGCCGAGCACCTGCCCGACGGTCTTCGTGATCGCGCTCGCACCGTCGGTCGACACCACCGTGAGCTTCTCGATGTTCGAGATCGGCTCGGCTGCGGCGCGCACGATCTCGGGCAGGCGCGAGATGATCTCCTGCGCGAGCGCCGCCTCTCCGTACTTCATGAGCGCGAGCGCCTTCGCATCGGTTGCGGCGGCGTCGGCGAGACCCTCGGCCTGGATGGCGGCGGCGCGCGCCTCGCCCTCGGCGCGGACGCCGACTGCGAGGGCCACCTGGCGGTCGCGCTCGGCCTCACCCGCGAAGCGCACCGACGTCGCGGCGGCCTCGGCATCCTGCACTGCGGCGACCTTGTTCGCCTCGGCGATCTTCGTGCGCTTGAACGCCTCAGCTTCAGTCGAGGCGTTCGCTGCGTCGCGCTGCGCGGTGGCGCGCTGCACCTCGGCGTAGGCCTCGGCCTCCGCCGGCTTCCTGATGTCGATGTCGAGGCGCTCCTGCATGACGAGAACCTGCTGCGAGAGCGCGTCGCGCTCCTCCACGGCGACGAGCTTGTCCTGCTCGGCCTTCGCGAGTTGACCGGCGGCGTCGGCTTCGGCGTTGGCCCGATCGGTCTCCGCCTTGATCGTCGCCTGCTTGAGGCTCAGCGCCTTCTGACGCTCGGCGATCTGCTCGGCGGCCTCGATGCGCGCGAACTCGCTCACCCGGGCGGCCTCGGCCTCGCTCACTTCGGCGACCTGGCGAGCACGTGCGGCCTCGGCGCGGCCGAGGTTCGCGAGGTATTCGCTGCCGGGTGTGGAGATGTCGGAGATATTCAGGAGGTCGACCTGCAGGCCCTGCTCGACGAGGTCGGCCTTGGTCTCGGCGACGACCCGGTCGGAGAGGCTCTTGCGGTCGGAGATGATCTGCTCGATCGTCATGTCGCCGACGATCGAGCGGAGCGAGCCCTCGAGGGACTCCTTGATGATCTCGTTGAGGAGCTCCTGCTGTGAGAGGAATCGCTGGGCGGCGCGGCGCACACCTTCGTCGGTGCCGCTCACCTTGAAGTTGATCGACGCCTTGATCGCGATCTTGATGCGGTGCTTGTCGACACCCTCCACCGTGATGCCGATCTGGCGCTGCTCGAGCGAGATCGAGAAGCCCTGCTGCAGGATCGGCCAGACGAAGGTGCGCCCGCCGATCACCACGCGTTGTCCGGTGATGTTGTCGGGGGACGGACGCCCCGCACCGCGGCCCACGATCACGAGCGCCTCGTTCGGCGGCACTCGGCGGATGCGCCGTGCGATGAACACGAGGAGCGAGAGCAGCGCGACGACGATCGCGATGACGGAGATGACCTGGATCAGCACGGGGGAGAGCATCGGATGGGCCTTTCGAGTGGGGGCAGGATGGGGTGCGCCGGCGAAGGCGCGTCAGTGATGTGGCTCGGGTGCGATCGTCGGCCGCGCCGCTGCCGCTGATGCGGCGCCGGCGGCCACCCGTCGGTCAGCCGGCGGCCACCTTCACGCGGGTTCCGAGGTCTTCGATCACGGTGATGCGCGTTCCCTCGACGATGGGCGAATCGGAGAAGGCGAGCCGGCGTTCGATCTCTGCCGGACCGTCGAGGCTCACCTCGCCGCCCGCGGCGGAGACATCCGACTTCGTGACTCCGGTGAGACCGACGATCGACGCGGCCGTGCCGTCGGAACTGCGGGTGAGATTGCGCACCACGAGCACGCTGAACAGGTAGGCGACGGCGGCGAGCACGACCGCGAGCACGTAGGCCCAGATGAGCTCGAGTCCCATGCTCGCGATGAGGGCGCCGGATGCCCCGAAGACGACGAGCCCGATGGCGAGCGCTGTGCCGGAGATCGCTCCGTCGCCGATCTCGAAGTGATCGAGAATGTCACCGAGGACGAGCGAGATGACGAGCAGCACGAAGCCGACGCCCCCCACGATGAGGAACGGAAGGAGCATCCACGGGCCTCTCTGCGCGCACAATCCCGAGCAGGGACGCGCACGGGTGCACTCACCCTATCGGCGGAGGGCGCGGCGCGCATCACCTGATTCACACGGCGCTATCGCATGCCCCCGACGGCATACTCGACGGATCATGAGACTGCGGGCTGGGCCTGCAGGATCGCGTCGACGGCAGCGTCGCCGCGGATCTCGCGCATGCGGGCGACGACCTCGTCGACCGTCGCAGCGGTCAGAGCACGGCAGACGATGCTGTTCGGACCGAGCGCCTCGAGCCCTCCAGCTCGGATGCGGATCACCTCCCAGCCCACTTCACGCAGCGCGTCGTCTTTCTCGAGGTCGGATGCCGCTTTGAGACCGCGATGCGCGCGCCGAGAGCGGCCCGGGTCGTCGTACTCGATCGCGATGCGCAATTGCGGCACGAGGATGTCGGGCCAGACCTCCTGCTTGCCGTAGAACATGCGTGCGATGCGCACCGTGTTGACCCGATGGTGCAGCCGGATGCGCTCACCGAGCAGCGCACGCAGCCGCTGCTCGGTCTGCGAGGTGCCGACCCGGAGCCCGGGCTTCATGTAGGCGACCCCTCCTTCGCGCGCCGCGCTCGGCCCGGCCGCGTTCGCCCGGCACTTCGCACAGCTCGGACCCGTCAGCACTTCGCGCACGGTCGCGGCATAACGATCGTGCCCGCGCGTGCAGCGCCAGTCGTAGCTCGCGCCGACGCGAGTCTCGGCCGCGAGCGCCGCACGCTGTGGCGGTGCGACCCGTCGGAGCAGCTCAGCGCGCGAGCGCTGCGTCTCGTCGAGCAGCATGCAGAGCGGACACACCCGGCGGATCGCCACGACTCCGGGATCGCCGGCGCTGCCGCCATGGCCGCAGACGAAGCTCACCGCGACCATCTGGCACCTCTCTCCCTCTTCTTCCATCCATCGTGCCGCCGACCGCCGACACCGGCAACGCGTCGGCCCCGGTGGCAGTGTCGGCGGCGCTCCGGGAGAATCGGAGCGTGCAGATCGCGGTCGGAACGGCAGGGCAGGGCCGCATCGCTCTCGTCGACCCCGACGCCGCCGACGCGCCGCTCGCCATCGTCTCGCCAGCCGAGCTGCCTTCGGTGGTTCGCGACTTCGAAGCGCGACGACCGCGTTGGGTGTGGGGCGACACCCGCGACTGGTATCCGAGGCTGCTCGAGGCGGGCGTGCGCGTCGAGCGCTGTCACGACCTGCGGCTCTGCGGCGCGATCCTCGACCAGTCCGCGACCACCGAGCGTGTTCGCGCCGGGCATCCGCGCCCGGCATGGCTGCCGCTCGGCCCGAGCGTGCCGGGTGGCGGAGCGGCGCCGGCCGAGGCATCCGTGCACCGAACTGCGCTCTTCGAGCTCGACGAGTTCGATGGGTTCGCAGACGTCGAGAGCGACGGGGTGACCGACCGGGTGCCCACCGACGCGGCGCACCTCGGTGCGGCGGGCGTCGACGTCGACGCCGTGGTCGCAGAGTACCGCCGCCAACTCGAGCTCGTGGAGCAGGGCAGCTCGCCACGCGCAGTGCGTCTGCTGCTCGCCGCGGAGTCCGTCGGCGCGCTCATCGGCGCCGAGCTGCACGCCGCCGGGCTTCCGTGGCATCGAGGAGTCCATGAGCGCGTGCTCGAGGCGGAGCTCGGCCCGAAGCCGAAGCCCGGCCGCAAGCCGGAGCGCATGGAGCGGCTCGCCGTCGAGGTGCGCGAGGCGCTCGAGGCTCCCTCGGTGAATCTCGACTCCCAGGTCGACCTCCTCCGCACGTTGCGGCGCGCCGGCATCCACGTCGACTCGACCAGCCGTTGGGAGCTCGAGGAGCACGATCACCCGGCGATCGAGCCGCTCCTCGCCTACAAGAAGCTGGCTCGGCTGCTGAGCGCCAACGGGTGGGCGTGGCTCGACGAATGGGTCGTCGAGGGGCGGTTCCGCCCCGACTACATTCCGGGTGGAACGGCCACCGGAAGGTGGGCGACCGCGGGCGGCGGAGCGCTGCAGCTGCCGAAGAACGTGCGGAGCGCGGTCGTCGCCGACCCGGGGTGGAGGCTCGTGGTCGCCGATGCCGCGCAGTTGGAGCCGCGCATTCTCGCGGGCCTTGCGCGCGACGAGGCCATGGCGGCCGCGGGGCGGGGTCGCGACTTCTATCGCGGCATCGTCGACGCCGGCGTCGTCGAGAGTCGCGAGCAGGCCAAGTACGCGATCCTCGGCGCGATGTACGGGGCGACCACCGGTGAGAGCGGGCGATTGGTGCCTCGACTCGCGCGCGCCTACCCACGTGCGATGTCGCTCGTCGACCGCGCGGCGGCCGACGGAGAGGCCGGCGGCATCGTCACGTCGCTCCTCGGCCGATCGTCGCCGCTCCCGTCGACCGAGTGGCGTGCCGTCCAGTCCCGCGCGAGCCAACCCGAGGCGACCGCTGCCGACGAGCGACGCGCGCGGTCGGTCGCACGCGATTGGGGGCGCTTCACGCGCAACTTCGTGGTGCAGGGCAGCGCCGCCGAATGGGCACTCTGCTGGATGGCCGCCCTGCGCTCCCGGCTCGCGGCGATCGGAGAACGCCCGGCCGCATCGGGCGTCGAGCCTGCACGCGCATCGGGCCCGGTGTTCGAACGCGCCCCCCACCTCGTGTACTTCCTGCACGACGAGATCATCGTGCACACCCCGGCGGTCTTCGCCGACGAGGTCGCCGCGGCCGTCGAGGAGTCGGCACGCGGGGCCGGGCGGCTCTTCTTCGGCGACTTCCCCGTCGAGTTCCCGCTCGACCTGGCCGTCGTCGAGAGCTACGCGCTCGTCGAGGACTGAGAGGGTCGAGAGGACTGAGCCGCCACATCCGTCGAGCGGGCGCCGGCTGGGCGCCTGCCACGCTTCGGGCGGGTCGCGCGCGGGGGGAACGCCAGGGTATCGACGGATGCCGCGGCGAACCCCGCGAGCCAGTCGAGGGCGGCCTGCGCACGCGCCGTCTCGGCGCGCGAGGCATGGGCGGCGAGCGCCCTCTCGGGGGCCGCTTCACCGGTGCGGTCGGATGCCGCGCCGGCCTCGGCGTCCGCTGCGGAACGAAGCCTGGTGCGCCAGCGATCGAGCTCGCCGTCGAGCACGACCCCGGCGTCGATGCCCGGGAGTGAGATCGCGAGGAGTACCCGGTCGACGGTCTCGTCCCACGCGTCGGCGCCCGCGGCATCCGCTCCGTTGAGCCACGCCGCCGCAGCAGACTCGCCCTCGGTTGTGAGGCGATAGAGGGGGAGTCCGTCGTCGGTCGTGCCCGCGGGTGCGACGAGTCGCTGGGCGGTCAGACGCTCGAGCGTCGCATACGTCTGGCCGACGTTCACGCTCCTTCGGCCACCGGTACGTGCTTCGAGCCCGCCGTGCAGCTGGAAGCCGTAGGCGGGACCCATCGTGAGCAGGGCGAGCAGGGCATCGCGGACGGCCATGGACTCTCCGAATCGAAAGGGGAACGATTCACTGAGAATAGTGTTTCTGCCGACGGATGTCGCGCTCGATACGATCCCAGGCCCGAATCTTGTCTTCCCTCCTGATCCGCGGCATAATCGCCCTTGACGGCTCGCCGTCGACAACCGAACACCGGCTATCCACCGTTTCCGAGGTCGTAGGGGAAGACGCACCTCAAGAAACGGAGAACGAGATGGCGGAGAAGGTCACGCGGGCCGTGCGCGCCGCGCGAGGCGTGCTGTTCGTGCACTCCTCGCCGCGGGCGCTGTGTCCGCACGTCGAATGGGCCGCAGGCAGCGCGCTCGGCACCGCGGTGAACTTCGACTGGAGTGAGCAGCCGGTGCTGCGCGGCATGATGCGCGCCGAGTTCTATTGGGAAGGCGAGGCCGGCACCGGCGCGAAGCTCGCCTCGGCATTGCGCGGCTGGGAGCAGACACGCTTCGAGGTCAGCGAGGACCCGACTCCCGGCTCCGACGGTGCTCGCTGGATGCATACGCCCGAGCTCGGGGTGTACTTCGCGCAGACCGACACCGCAGGCAACACCGTCATCCCCGAGGATCGCATCCGCTACGCGATGGAACTCGGCGGCCTTGACGCGATCGAGCTGCACCGCGAACTCAGGCTCGCACTCGGGCAGGCGTGGGACGACGAGCTCGAGCCGTTCCGGCACGCCAGCGATTTCGCTCCGGTCGTCTGGTTGCACCAGGTCGGCTGAGCGGGAACGCGGCTCGCCGGTGGCGTTACGCGTTCGTCGGATGACCATTCCCGGCGGCGCACGATCGAAACCCCGAGTCGCGACGGAGAAGACCCCGGCGCAGGACTGCGACCGGGGTCTTCTCATGCGCGGCATCCGCCGCCGAAGCGTCAGGCGGCGTCAGGCGGTCCGGAACGCGGCGACGGCGTTGTGGCCGCCGAAGCCGAACGAGTTCGAGATCGCCACGACGTCGTCGCCCTCGAGCGCGCGCGGCGACGTCACCACGTCGAGCGGGATCTCGGGATCCTGCTCCGTGAGGTTGATGGTCGGCGGGATGACGCGCTCGTGGAGCGCGAGCACCGTGAACAGCGCCTCGATCGCGCCTGCGCCGCCGAGGAGGTGGCCGGTGGACGCCTTGGTCGCGGTCACCGCGATGCCGTCGAGGAGGTCGCCGAAAACGCGTCGCAGCGCGTTGTACTCGGCGATATCGCCGACGGGGGTGCTCGTCGCGTGCGCGTTGATGTGCCGCACGTCGGCGAGGCTCGCGCCGGCGCCTTCGATCGCGGCCTTCATCGCACGCGCCGCGGCAGAGCCCTCGGGGTCGGGCGCGGTGATGTGGTAGGCGTCGCTCGTCACTGCGCCGCCGAGCAACTCGGCGTAGATGCGGGCACCGCGGGCCTTCGCGTGCTCCTCGGTCTCGACGACGAGCGCGGCGGCACCCTCGCCGAGCACGAAGCCGTCGCGACCGAGGTCGTACGGACGTGACGCGATCGACGGGTCGTCGTTGCGGCGCGAGAGCGCCTGCATCGAGGCGAACGCCGCGATCGGCAGCGGATGAATGGCAGCCTCGGATCCGCCGGCGATCACGACGTCGGCGAGACCCTGCTGCAGGTGGTCGTAGGCGTTCACGAGCGCTTCAGTGCTCGAGGCGCACGCGGAGACGACCGTGCGGATGCCGGCGCGGGCGTGGAGGTCCATGCCGATCGCGGCGCCGGGGCCGTTCGGCATGAGCATCGGAACGGTCATCGGAAGGACGCGACGGGGGCCCCGCTCGCGAAGCGTGTCCCAGGCGTCGAGCAGCGTCCACACGCCGCCGATGCCGGTCGACCAGTCGACGGCGAGTCGTTCGGGAGCGACCTCGGGTGCGCCGGCGTCGGCCCACGCCTCACGCCCGGCGATGAGGGCGAACTGGCTCGACGGGTCGAGGCGCTTCAGCTCGTGGCGTTCGAGGATGAACGATGCCGGAACCTTGGCGGTCGCGGCGAACGTGACGGGCAGCTCGAGCTCGGCCACCCAATCGTGTTCGAGGGGGCGCGCGCCGGACTCGCCGGCGAGCAGGGCATTCCAGCTGTCGCGCGCGGTGCCGCCGATGGGCGAGGTCGCGCCGATGCCGGTGATGACGATCTTCTTGGTCATACGAGAAACACTCCGATGGAGGGAACGGTCACACTGATCGAGCGGGCCGGGCGGTCGCTCCGGCCCGCTCCACGCAGTTGCTAGGCCTGGGCCTTGACGATGAAGTCGACGGCGTCGCCGACGGTCTTCAGGTTCTTGACCTCTTCGTCGGGGATCTTGACGTCGAACTTCTCCTCGGCGTTGACGACGATCGTCATCATCGAGATGGAGTCGATGTCGAGGTCGTCGGTGAACGACTTGTCCAGCTCAACCGTGTCGGACGCGATGCCGGTCTCGTCGTTGATGAGCTCGGCCAGGCCGGCAAGCACTTCTTCGGTGGACAATGCCATTGTTCTTCTCCTTGGGGTGTCTCGTTTGACCGAGAGACAGTCTAGATGGACAGGGGTCGGTGGTTCAGGGCAGAACCACCACTTGGGCGCCGAACACGAGCCCCGCGCCGAAGCCGATCTGGAGGGCGAGGCCTCCCGAGAGTTCCGGATGCTCCTCGAGCAGGCGGTGGGTCGCGAGCGGGATCGACGCGGCCGACGTGTTTCCCGTCGTCTCGATGTCGCGCGCGACGACGACGGACTCGGGGAGCTTCAACTGCTTCGCGAACTCGTCGATGATGCGCATGTTCGCCTGGTGCGGGATGAACGCGGCGAGGTCGGCGGGCGTCACGCCCGCGGCATCCAGCGCCTGCTTCGCGACCTTCGCCATGTCCCAGACCGCCCAGCGGAAGACCGTCTGTCCCTCCTGGCGGAGCGTCGGCCACTCGGCCGTGCCGTCGCGGAACTCGGTGAGGGTGTGGTTCATGCCCACCGCGCCGGCCTTCGAGCCGTCGGAGCCCCAGATGGTGCGCGAGACGCCGGGGAAGTCGCTCGGGCCGAGCACCACCGCTCCCGCGCCGTCGCCGAGCAGGAACGAGATGCTGCGGTCGGTCGGATCGACGACGTCGGAGAGCTTCTCGGCACCGACGACGAGTGCGTAATGTGCGACCCCGGTGCGGATGAGGGCGTCGGCCTGCGCGATGGCGTACGCGTATCCGGCGCACGCAGCGTTCGTGTCGTATGCCGCAGCAGGATTGGAGCCGACCCGGTCGGCGACGACGGCCGCCATCGACGGCGTCTGCTGCACGTTCGAGACCGTCGCGATGATGACGAGGTCGATGAGCTCGGGCGCCACGCCCGACTTCTCGATCGCCTCATGGGCGGCCTCCGTGGCGAGGTCGACCGCGGACACGTCTGCACTCGCGCGCGCACGCGTGATGATGCCCGTGCGCTGCTGGATCCACTCGTCGGAGGAGTTGATCGGGCCGACGAGGTCGTCGTTCGGCACGGCATTCGCGCCGCGCGCGGCACCGACCGCGTAGATACGCGTGTATGCGGGTCCGTGCGCCTGCTGCAGGGTGGGTCTGGTCATGCTCGGCTTTCTCGTGTTCCGGTCGGGCGCGCTCAGGCGGCCTGGTCGATGAGTTCGACTGCGGCGGCGAGGTCGTCGGGCGTCTTCACCGCGACCGTCGGAACGCCCTTCAGGCCTCGCTTGGCGAGTCCCACGAGTGCGCCGGCGGGCGCGAGTTCGACGATGCCGGTGACACCGGCCGCGGCGAACGACTCCATGCAGCGATCCCAGCGTACGGGGGAGGAGACCTGTCCGACGATGAACTCGAGGAATTCGGCACCGGATGCCACGCGGCCACCGTCACGGTTCGTCCACAGCGTCACGCCCGGATCGGAGACGTGGAGCGACGAGGCGAACGCGGCGAGGCGGTCGACTGCTGGGCGCATGTAGCGGGTGTGGAAGGCGCCGGCCACCTGGAGCGGGATGACCCGCGACCCTGCAGGCGGGTCGGCCTTCAGCGCGTCGAGCGCGTCGAGCGCGCCTGCGACCACGATCTGGCCGCCGCCGTTGAAGTTCGCGGGCTCGAGGTCGAGCTCGGCGAGCCGGGCGAGGAGTGCGGCCTCGTCGCCCCCGAGGACGGCGCTCATGCCGGTGGGGGAGAGGGCGGCGGCATCCGCCATGGCTCGGCCGCGCTCGGCGACGAAGCGGATCGCATCGGTCTGGTCGAGCACGCCCGCGCCGACCGCCGCGGTGATCTCGCCGACGGAATGCCCGGCGATGCCGCCGATGCGCCCTGCACGTCCGTCGCCGAGCAGCGCGCCGAGGGTGAGGATGCCGGCTGCGACGATGAGCGGCTGGGCGATCGCGGTGTCGCGGATGGTGTCGGCGTCGCTCACGGTGCCGTGGGTCGCGAGGTCGATGCCCGCGGCATCCGACAGCTCGGCCAGCTGTTCGGCATAGGCCGATTCAGTGAGCCAGGGGGTGAGGAATCCGGGGGTCTGAGAGCCCTGTCCAGGGCAGACGACGACGATCACCATCCCAGTCTGTCAATCCGCGACGGCCGCATGGTGTGCACACGCTACAAGCTCTTCGAAGAACCCTTGTGCTGCAGGTACAGATTTGGGCTCAATTCGCGGGCCGACGGCGTGGCGGCGCCTCGTGATCGCTCATCGACCCGATGATCAGCGCCGCCTGCAGGATGAGGGCCTCGCGCGCACCGGTCGCGTCCCAACCGATGACGTCTGACACACGTTTCAGGCGGTAACGCACGGTGTTCGGATGCACGAAGAGCTCGCGGGCCGTCGCCTCGAGCGAGCGGCCGTTGTCGAGATAGCTCCAGAGGGTCGTGAGCAGCTCGGTCGAATGGGCCTGGAGCGGCCGGTAGATGCGGTGCACGAGCGTCGCACGGGCGAGCGGGTCGCCGGCGAGAGCGCGCTCGGGGAGCAGGTCGTCTGCGTGCACCGGCCGCGGTGCGTGCCGCCACGACCGTGCGACCGCGAAGCCCGCGAGTGCGGCCTTCGCGCTCTTCGATGCGTCGACGAGATTCGGCACCTCGTGACCGAGCACGAGGTGGCCGGGGCCGAACTGCGGCTCGAGCTGCGTGGCGATCTCCATGAAGGTGAGGGCCGACGCCGTGCCGATCGATTCGTCGTTCTCTCGAGCGAGCGGATCGGCGCGGCCGATCACGAGCACGAGACGGTTGCCCTGCACGCCGATGAGCACGTCGGCGTGCATGTGCCGGGCTGCCCGGCGCACGTGATCGACGTCGAGCTGCTTCGGCGCGGTGCCGACGAGCACCGCCACCTCGCCATGACCATGCCAGCCGAGCGCCGCGATGCGGCTCGGCAGCTCGTCGTCGGCCTCGCCCGAGAGGATCGAGTCGACGACGAGTGCCTCGAGGCGCGCGTCCCAGAGGCCGCGGGCTTCGGCGGCACGCGCGTAGACGTCGGCGGCGGCGAATGCGATCTCGCGTGAATACAGCAGGATGGCTTCGCGCAGCGGTTCACCGCCGTCTTTCACGCGGTCTTCGACGACCTCGACCGTGACTCGAATGAGCTGCAGCGTCTGCTGCAGGCTCACCGAGCGGAGGAGCTCACGAGGAGCCGCGCCGAACACGTCGGCCGCGATCCAAGGCGTCGAGCGCGGGTCGTCGAACCAGGCGATGAAGGACGAGATACCGGCCTGGGCGACGAGGCCCACCGCCGAGCGGCGGCTCGGCGGCATGTCGCCGTACCACGGCAGCGTGTCCTCGAGTCGCTTGAGGGTCGCCGTGGCAAGCTCGCCCGCGATGGTGCGCAACCACGCGAGCGTCTCGGCTCTCGTTCTGGGCTTCGTCGCCAACTCGTCGCCCGCTAGCTCTCGCCGCCGGCCGATCCGGTGGTACCGGCGTTCACATCGTGGAGCCGATACCTCTCAATGGCCTGCGCGGGGAGCGAGCGGTCGACCTCGCCGCGCTCGGCGAGCAGCTCGAGCGTGCGCACGACGACCGAGGGTCCGTCGATCTTGAAGAAGCGACGGGCCGCTGGGCGAGTGTCGGAGAACCCGAAACCGTCGGCGCCGAGCGTTGCGTACTGGCCCGGCACGTACGCGCGGATCTGGTCGGGAACTCCGTGCATGAAGTCCGAGACGCCGACGAACGGCCCGCGAGCGCCGGCGAGCTTCTGCGTGAGGTACGAAACGCGACGCTCTGCGTCGGGGTTCAGGAAGTTGTGCTCGTCGGCGGCGAGGCCGTCTCGGTTCAACTCCGTCCAGCTCGTGACCGACCAGACATCGGCCGAGACGCCCCAATCGTTGGCGAGCAGCTGCTGCGCCTCGAGGATCCACGGCACGGCGACTCCAGACGCGAGCAGCTGCGCCTTCGGTCCGCCGATGGCGGACTCCGAGATGCGGTGGATGCCCCGCACGATGCCGTCGACATCGACGCCGTCGGGTTCGGCCGGCTGCACGAGCGGCTCGTTGTAGACCGTGAGGTAGTACATGACGTTCGGGTCGGGGTGGTTGCCGCCGTACATGCGATCGAGACCGGAGCGCACGATGTGGCCGATCTCGTAGCCGTACGCGGCGTCGTAGGAGACGACAGCCGGGTTCGTCGCGGCGAGCAGCTGCGAATGGCCGTCGGCATGCTGCAGGCCCTCGCCGGTGAGTGTCGTGCGGCCTGCGGTCGCGCCGATCATGAATCCGCGTGCCATCTGGTCGCCGGCGGCCCAGATCGCGTCGCCGGTGCGCTGGAACCCGAACATCGAGTAGAACACGTAGACCGGGATCAGCGGCTCGCCCTCGGTGGAGTACGAGGTGCCGACCGCGGTGAATGCGGCGAGCGCGCCCGCCTCGTTGATGCCGACGTGGAGGATCTGGCCCTGCGGGCTCTCCTTGTAGGCGAGCAGCAACTCACGGTCGACCGAGGTGTAGTGCTGGCCGTTCGGGTTGTAGATCTTCGCGGTCGGGAAGAACGCGTCGATGCCGAAGGTTCGTGCTTCGTCGGGGATGATCGGCACGATGCGGTTGCCGAAGTCCTTCGCCCGCATCAGGTCCTTCAGCAGGCGGACGAACGCCATGGTCGTGGCGATCTCCTGCGTGCCGGAGCCCTTCTTCGAGATGGCGTACGCGGAGTCGTCGGGCAGGGTGATCGCCGTGTGGTTCGTACGTCGCTCTGGCAGGTAGCCGCCGAGCGCGCGGCGGCGCTCGTGGATGTACTGGATCGCCGCGTCCTGGTCGCCCGGGTGGTAGTAGGGCGGCAGGTAGGGGTTCTCCTCGAGTTGCGCGTCGGTGATCGGGACGTGCATCGCGTCGCGGAACGTCTTCAGGTTGTCGAGCGTCATCTTCTTCATCTGGTGGGTCGCGTTGCGACCCTCGAAGGAAGGACCGAGGCCGTAGCCCTTGATGGTCTTCGCGAGGATGACGGTGGGCTGGCCCTTGTGCTCGGTGGCGGCCTTGAACGCCGCGTAGACCTTGCGGTAGTCGTGGCCGCCGCGCTTCAGGTTCCAGATCTGCTCGTCGGAGAGGTCTTTCACGAGCTCGAGGGCGCGCGGGTCGCGGCCGAAGAAGTTCTCTCGCACGTAGGCGCCCGACTCGGCCTTGTAGGTCTGGTAGTCGCCGTCGGGGGTGACGTTCATGAGGTTGCGGAGTGCACCGTCGTGGTCGCGGGCGAGCAGGTCGTCCCACTCGCGGCCCCAGACGACCTTGATGACGTTCCAGCCGGCGCCGCGGAAGAAGCTCTCGAGCTCCTGGATGATCTTGCCGTTGCCGCGCACCGGGCCGTCGAGGCGCTGCAGGTTGCAGTTGACGACGAAGGTGAGGTTGTCGAGCCCCTCGTTGGCCGCGACCTGCAACTGGCCGCGGCTCTCGACCTCGTCCATCTCACCGTCGCCGAGGAAGGCCCAGACGTGCTGGTCGGAGGCATCCTTGATGCCGCGGTTCGTGAGGTACTTGTTGGCCTGCGCCTGCCAGATCGCATTGATCGGGCCGAGACCCATCGACACCGTGGGGAACTGCCAGAACTCGGGCATGAGGCGCGGGTGCGGGTACGACGACAGGCCGTTGGGCGCGTGCGACTTCTCCTGCCGGAACCCGTCGAGCTGGTCGGCTGAGAGGCGGCCCTCGAGGAAGGCGCGCGCGTAGGTGCCGGGGGAGGCGTGCCCCTGGATGAAGATCTGGTCGCCGCCGCCGGGGTGGTCGTGACCGCGGAAGAAGTGGTTGAACCCGACCTCGTAGAGGGCGGCGGATGACGCGTACGTCGAGATGTGCCCGCCGACCGCGATGCCCGGACGCTGCGCACGGTGCACGAGCATCGCCGCGTTCCAGCGGATCCACGCGCGGTAGCGACGCTCGGTCTCCTCGTCGCCGGGGAAGTCGGGCTCGTTCTCGGGTGCGATCGTGTTCAGGTAGTCGGTCGTCGGCACCATCGGCACGCCGAGGTGCAGCTCCTTCGAGCGCTTGAGGAGGCTGAGGATGATCTCACGCGCCCGCTCGTGCCCCTTCTCGGCGACGAGTGCGTTGAGGGACTCAGCCCACTCGGATGTCTCCTCGGGATCGGAGTCCATCGCCTCGACCGAGTAGGGGTCCTGGTCGTTGACAGTCACACTCGACCTCTCTCTTCAGCAGCTTTTGACTGCGGGTGTGGGCGTGCGCACGTCGAGGCGAACCGCCTCGCGGTCGCATGGCACCACGCCATCCTAGTGATTCTATGCCTGCATGGTGCTGGCTAGGCTGGGGCCTCGATCCAGCCGAATGCCGACGAAACGGACCCTGTCATGAGGCCGGCGGGGCATCCGCTCGTCACGCGAGGACGTTGACGGACCTCGCGATCACGAGGGCGAGGACGAGGAATCCGCCGAACGCCTGCAGCGCCATCAGGAGCTTGAAGCGGGGCGAGAGCGGCATCGCGTCGGTGGCGCTGAACGCCATCGAGGTCGAGATCGCCGAGTAGAAGTAGTCGACGTATCGCGGGGTCCAGTCCTGCACTGCCGACGATCGCGCGGCGACCTCGGCGACCGCGTCGTCGTCCTCGTCCTGGGGGAACCTGAAGTCGGCGGGAGGCAGGTCCGCGCGAGCTGCCATCGTGCGGAGCACCGGGCCGCCGCGGTCGAGCTCCCAGTACAACGTCGTGAACCCGATCACGTTCGCCACCCAGACCTGCAACGCGGCGACGAGGAGCCCTCGGGCATCATCACTCGCGCCGCCCGCGAGCGCGACGAGCAGGATCACGAGCGTCACCTGGTTGGCGAGCACGAGTCCCCCGGCGAAGATGACCGACATCCACTTCGTGACCTGTGAGATACGTGTCATCCGGCGCGGGTTCTCGATCACCAACGGCACGAGGAGGGCGAGGGCGAGGGCCACGATGACGTAGCGCTGCTCGCCGATGAGCTGGTTGGGCAGCGTCAGATAGAGGCCGAGCGCGATGAGGACTGCGAGGAGCGAGGGCCATCGATGTTCGGACGGCGCAGTCCGGCTCGGATGCTGCTGCATCGGCTCCATCCCACGAGTCTAGGCAGCCTCCGATAGCATTGGCATGCGCCGCGCGCGGCTGCGGGCCTTTAGCTCAGTTGGTAGAGCGCCACGTTTACACCGTGGATGTCGTCGGTTCGAGCCCGGCAGGGCCCACCACCTCGGGGCGGTTGCGTCTCGGCGCTAGGCTGGGCGGGTGCCAGTCGCCCTCGCCGAGATCCTCACGACGATCGACCGACTCTGGCCGCTCACGGGCGCGGAGTCGTGGGACGCACCCGGTCTCGTCACCGGCGATCCGGATGCCCCGGTGCAGCGCGTGCACCTCGCGGTCGACGCCGTGGCCGCCACCGTCGACGAAGCCGTCGATGCTCGTGCCGACCTGCTCATCGCGCACCATCCCCTCCTGCTCCGCGGGGTCACGAGCATCGCCGAAGACCGGTACAAGGGCGCGCTTCTCGCCCGCCTCATCCGAGCCGACTGCGCCCTCGTCGCGGCCCACACCAACGCCGACGTGGTCGAGCAGGGCACCTCGGCGGTGCTCGCATCGCGACTCGGGCTCGATGAACGCACGCCCGATCGTGCCGGGAGTCGATCCGGCGCTCGGGCTCGGCCGCATCGGGCGCCTCCCCGCGCCGATGACGCTCGGCCGCCTCGCGAGGGTTCTCGCCGAGATCCTGCCGCCGACCGCGACCGGCGTGCGCGTCTCGGGCGGGTTCGACGACCCGGTGCAGACCGTCGCGCTCTGCGGGGGCGCGGGCGACGCGCTGCTCGGCGACCCCGCCGTGCGCGCAGCCGACGTGTACGTCACCGCCGACCTCCGGCACCACCCGGCATCCGAGGCGCGGGAGCAGGCGCTGCTCGGCGGCGGACCGGCGCTCATCGACGTGTCGCACTGGGCGAGCGAATGGCTCTGGCTCGACGCTGCAGCCGCCGAACTGCGCACCGCGCACCCTGAGCTCGAGGTCCTCGTCAGCGACCTCCGCACCGACCCGTGGGACTTCCAGGTCGTGCAATGATGACTCACCCCACCCCGACCGCCAGGAGCACCACGTGAAGGCCAGCCCCGCCGACCAGCAGGAACTGCTGCGACTCCAATCGCTCGACACCCGACTGCAGCAGCTCGCGCATCGACTCGGCACCCTGCCGCAGGCCGCGCCGCTCGCCGAGCTCGCGCAGCGCGACACAGCGGTTCGCGGCACGCGCGCCGAGGCGATCGGCGGGCTCGAAGACGCACGTGCCGAGCTCAAGCGACTCGAGTCCGATGTCGCGGTGGTCGAGGCGCGAATCGCGCGCGACGGCGACCGCCTGCAGCACACCTCCTCGGTGAAGGATGTCGCGGCACTCGAGTCGGAGCTCGCCTCGCTCGCGAAGCGACTGTCCGATCTCGAAGACCAGGAACTCGTGGTCATGGAGCGCGTCGAAGCGGCCGAGGCGGTCGTCGCCGGCATCGACGAGCAACGGGCGGCGATCGCGGCCGAGACGGCGACGCTCGAGGCCGACCGCGGCGAGGCATCCGCGGGGCTTGCCACCGAGCGCGAGCAGACCGAGCGCGACCGCGGAGTCGTCGCCGGCGAGCTTCCCGCCGAGCTCCTCGCCCTCTACGAGCAGCGGCGGAGCCGCGGCGGCGGCGTCGGCGCGGCGCTGCTCCGCCAGCGCACCTGCAGCGGCTGCACGATCACCCTCACGGGCTCAGACCTCGAATCCGTGCGCCGAGCAGCACCCGACGACGTCCTGTTCTGCCCCGAATGCGACCGCATCCTCGTGCGCACCGACGAATCCGGACTCTGACGCCATTCGCGCGAAGTCCAGCGTCGAGCGGTAGTCTGGCGGAGCGAGCGGGTCGGCAAGACGGTCGCGTCATCCGGTTTCGATCGGATGCCGAGGAACGTCCGGGCTCCGCAGGGCAGGACGGTGGGTAACACCCACCCGGGGCAACCCGCGAGACAGTGCCACAGAAAGCAGACCGCCTCCGGTTTCGACCGGCGGTAAGGGTGAAACGGTGGGGTAAGAGCCCACCAGCGGCCGGGGTGACCCGGCCGGCTCGGTAAACCTCGTCCGGAGCAAGGTCAGACAGGGAACGATGGGGCTGCCCGTCCCGTTCCCGGGTAGACCGCTAGAGGGTCACGGCAACGTGGCTCCGAGAGAGATGGCCGTCCAGCCGCATCCCTTCGGGGGTGTGGTGAACAGAACCCGGCGTATCAGCCGGCCCGCTTCGCACCTACTTCACCGCGAGTGAAGCCGACCCGATGATGCCCGCGTTGTTGCGGTGCACTGCAGGCACGATCGGCGTCGTGAGGTGGAGCAGCGGCAGGAACTGCTCGTGATGCTTCGAGACGCCGCCGCCGACGACCAGGAGATCGGGCGAGAAGAGGAACTCGACGGCCGCATAGAAACGCTGGAGCCGCGCCGCCCACTTGTCCCAGCTGAGCGACTCACGCTCCATCGCCGAGTACGCAGCCCGCTTCTCGGCGCCTGCGCCGTCGACCTCCATGTGGCCGAGCTCCGTGTTCGGGATGAGCACCCCGTCGTAGAGGAACGCCGATCCGATGCCGGTGCCGAGCGTCGTGAGGATGACGAGCCCTTCGGCGCCGACCGCGGCGCCGTAGCGGGACTCGGCGTAGCCTGCGGCATCCGCGTCGTTGATGAAGTGGATCTCGCGACCGAGCTCCCGCGTGAAGAGCTCCTCGGCCGGCAGCCCGATCCACTCTTCGGAGATGTTCGCGGCCGACAGCGTGCGACCCTGCTTCACGATCGCGGGGAAGCAGACGCCGAGGGGGAGTGGGGCGCCGGTCTCCTCATCGAGCTTCGCGAGCAGTTCGCGCGTGGACTCGAGGATGTCGGCGGGGCGTCCGCCGGCCGGCGTGGCGACCTTCTTGCGGTCGGAGACGAGCTCGCCCGGTGCTGAGGTCGACGATCGCTCCCTTGATGCCAGTGCCGCCGATGTCGATGCCGATCGCGTGGTCAGTCGCCATATCGTCAGACTATCGCGCGCCGGGCCGGCCGAGATTCAGGGGAGCGTCAGGATGTCGGCGCCCCGCTCGGTGACGACGAGGGTGTGCTCGAACTGCGCGGTCAGCGATCGGTCGCGGGTGACGACGGTCCAGTCATCCGCCCACACGTCCCACTCGATGACGCCGCTCAGGGTGAGCATCGGTTCGATGGTGAAGACCATGCCGGGCTCCATCACCGTGTCGAAGTCGGGTGCGTCGTAGTGGGGGATCACGAGCCCCGAGTGGAAGGCGCGACCGACCCCGTGACCGGTGTAATCGCGCACGACGCCGTAGCCGAACCGCTTCGCATAGGCCTCGATCGCGCGCCCGATGACGTTCACCTGCCGGCCCGGGGCGACGGCGCGGATGCCGCGGGCGAGGGCTTCGCGCGTGCGCTCGACGAGCAGGCGCGCCTCCTCGCTCGCCTCGCCGACGAGGAAGGTCTGGCTGAGGTCGCCGTGGAACCCGTCGAGGTACGCCGTGACGTCGAGGTTCACGAGGTCGCCGCTGTCGAGGACGGTGTCGTCGGGGATGCCGTGGCAGATCACCTCGTTCACCGAGGTGCACGACGACTTCGGGAAGCCGCGATAGCCGAGCGTCGACGGGTACGCGCCGCGCGAGACGACGAAGTCGTGCGCGATGGCGTCGAGCTCGTCGGTCGTCACGCCGGGACGGATCGCGGATGCCGCTGCCTCGATCGCGCCCGCGGCGACCCGGCCGGCCGCGCGAATGCGCTCCACCTCATCGGGAGAGTAGCGGTCGCCGTCGGTGTACGGGGCGGGCGCCTGCTTGCCGACGTACTCCGGCCGTGCGATGCCCGCCGGGACGATTCGGCTCGGTGACAAGCGGCCTGCGATCAGGTGGCCGGAGGCATCCTTGGGCATAGGATCAGCCTATGGCCGAGGACGTCGAGCACATGTTCTGGTACAACCTGCGCACCGGTGAGGTGGAGCAGGGATTCGAGTCGCCCTCCGTCAACCGGGTCGGCCCGTTCGAGACGCGGGCCGAGGCCGAGCGGGCGCTCGAGATCCTGCGCGCGAACTCCGCGAAGTGGGCCGAGGAAGACGCCGCAGAGCAGTAACCGCTACTCGTAGCTGTGCGCCGCGTTCGGGTAACTGCCCGACTCGACATCCGCGCGCCATTCCTTCGCCGCCGAGCTGAGGATTTCCGCGAGGTTCGCGTATTGCTTCACGAACTTCGGCACGCGCCCGACCGTGAGCCCGGCCCAGTCGGTCCAGACGAGCAGCTGGCCGTCGGTGTGGGGCCCGGCCCCGACACTGATCGTGGGGATCTCGAGGAGCTCGGTGACCTCTTTCGCCGAGTCGGCCGGCACCATCTCGAGCACGACCGCGAACGCGCCGGCGTCCTGCACGGCCTTCGCGTCGGCGAGAAGCTGCGTGACCCCCTCGCCACGCCCTTGGATGACGTGGCCGCCGAGGCCGTGCTCGCTCTGCGGCGTGTAGCCGATGTGCGCCATCACCGGGATGCCCGCGCCGACGATGCGGCGAATCTGCTTGTGGCTGCGTACGCCGCCCTCGAGCTTCACCGCGTGAGCGCCGGTCTCCTTCATGAAGCGCACCGCGGTGTGCAGCGCGTCTTCGGGCCCGTTCTCATACGAGCCGAAGGGCATGTCGGCGACGACGAACGCCCGCTTCACGGCACCCGCGACGGCACGTGTGAGCGGGATGAGGTCATCGACCGTCACGGGGAGAGTGGTCTCGTAGCCGAACACGTTGTTGCCGGCCGAGTCGCCGACGAGCAGGAAGTCGATGCCGGCCTCGTCGAAGATGCGCGCCGTGAGCTGGTCGTAGCTCGTGAGCCCGGTGATCTTGATGCCCTCGCGCTTGGCATTCTGGAAGTGCCTGGTGCGCACCCGCTTCGGCCCGCCGGATGCCGCGGCGCCGCCGTAGGGGTTCTGCTCGGCACCGGCCGAGGTGTCGGATGCTGCGGCGTTGACGGGCTGCTCTGACATGTGGCAATCCTACGCACACGCGGCATCCGCCGACCGCCCTCCGTGCGTGCCCCAGCCAGTACGCTGAGAGGTGCGAGAGAGGGTGTGGATGGATAAGCAGCGCGACTTCGTTCTTCGCACGATCGAGGAGCGAGGGGTCAAGTTCGTCAGGCTCTGGTTCACCGACGTCGTGGGCACTCTGAAGTCGGTGGCGATCGCGCCGGCCGAGGTCGAAGGGGCGTTCACCGAAGGCATCGGCTTCGACGGCTCGGCCATCGAGGGCCTCAGCCGCACCTTCGAGTCCGACCTGCTGGCCTTCCCCGACCCGACGACGTTCCAGACGCTCCCGTGGCGCGGCGACGTCGACCCGACCGGCCGCATGTTCTGCGACATCACGACGCCCGACGGCGAGCCGGCAGTCGCCGACCCCCGAAACGTGCTCAAGCGCACTCTCGCACTCGCCGCCGACCGCGGCTTCACCTTCTACACGCACCCAGAGATCGAGTTCTACCTGTTGCGCTCGTCGAAGTACGGCGAGGAGGGGCCGCTGCCGGTCGACTCCGCCGGCTACTTCGACAACGTGCCCGGCGGCACCGCCCACGACTTCCGCCGCCGCTCGGTGCGCATGCTCGAAGATCTCGGCATCTCGGTCGAGTTCAGCCACCACGAGGCGGGCCCCGGCCAGAACGAGATCGACCTGCGCTATGCCGACGCGCTCACGACCGCCGACAACATCATGACCTTCCGCACAGTCGTGAAAGAAGTCGCGATCGAGCAGGGCGTCTACGCGACCTTCATGCCGAAGCCGTTCTCGTTGCAGCCGGGCAGCGGCATGCACACGCACATGTCGCTGTTCGAGGGCGATGCGAACGCGTTCTACGAGGCGGGCGCGCAATACCAGCTCTCGAAGATCGGGCGCCAGTTCATCGCCGGACTGCTCCGGCATGCGTCGGAGATCTCCGCGGTGACGAATCAGTTCGTGAACTCGTACAAGCGGCTGTGGGGCGGGGTCGGGGCCGACAAGCTCGCTGAGGCGCCGAGCTTCATCTGCTGGGGCCACAACAACCGCTCCGCGCTCGTGCGGGTGCCGCTCTACAAGCCGAACAAGGGCCAGAGCGCCCGGGTCGAGTACCGCGCGATCGACTCGGCGGCGAACCCGTACCTGGCGTTCTCGCTGCTGCTCGCTGCCGGCATGAAGGGCATCGAGGAGGGCTACCAACTGCCGCCAGAGGCCGAAGACAACGTGTGGACCCTGAGCGACAGCGAGCGACGTGCCCTCGGCTACACCCCGCTGCCGGCGAGCCTCGACCACGCCATCGAGTTCATGGAGGAGTCCGAACTCGTCGCCGAGACCCTCGGCGAGCAGGTCTTCAACTACGTGCTTGCGAACAAGCGCGCCGAGTGGCGCGACTATCGCTCGCAAGTGACGCCCTTCGAGTTGCAGCGCAACCTCGAGATCCTCTGATCCACCAGCGGATGTCCCGGCAGGCCCCGACCCTCGGCAGACTGGCCCGTGCCGGCTTCGACGATCTCGACCGGGCGCTGACCGCACTCGAGGCGCTGTCGACCGCGACCGGCGTCGACACCGAGCACCTGCTCACCGCCTTCACGCATGCGGCAGACCCCGACGCAGCGCTCGCGGCCGTGCAGCACCTCCATGACCGCGCGCCGGCCGAAGTCATCGCCGTGCTCCGCGAGGACGCGTCGGCCGAGCGGATGTCCCGGCTCCTCGGCGCATCGCGCGGCTTCGCCGACTTTCTCCTGCGGCATCCCGACGAGCTCGCGATTTTCCGAGAGGTCCCGATGCCGCCCCCGACGGCCGATGACGCGCGTGCCGCGCTCATCGCTGCGGTGAACGAGGCGGCTGCGGCGTCGGACGGCGCCCTCGAGGCGTCGTCCGCGATGATCCGGTTGCGGTACCGGCGACTCCTTGCGGGCATCGCGGTGTACGACCTCACACGCGCGGATGCCGTCGAGGGAGTCGACGCCATCGCGGCCGGTCTCGCCGACCTCGCCGGAGCCGCACTCGATGCGGCGCTCGCGGCGGCTCGCCGCTTCATTGCGCGCCCCGACGAGGGGTCCGCCCCTCCCGGACGTTTTCCGGCCCCGGAGGTCGCAGCGACTCGGCTCGCGATCATCGGCATGGGAAAGGCCGGCGCGCGCGAGCTCAACTACGTCAGCGATGTCGACGTGATCTTCGTCGCCGAGTCCGCCGACGAGGCGATCGTCTCGACGCCGCGGTCGCTCGAGATCGCAACCCGCCTCGCCATGCTCACGATGCGGGTCATCGGCGAGGCCGGCATCGAGCCGCCGCTGTGGGAGGTGGACCCGAACCTCCGGCCCGAGGGCAAGGACGGCGCACTCGTCCGCACCCTCGAGTCACATCTCCAGTACTACGACCGCTGGGCGAAGAGCTGGGAGTTCCAGGCGCTCCTGAAGGCGCGCCCGCTCGCCGGCGACGCCGAGCTCGGCGCACGGTATGCCGCGGGGGTCGCACCGAAGGTGTGGACGAGCTCGAGCAGGGCGGGATTCGTCGAGTCGGTACAGCGCATGCGGGAGCGTGTCACCGAGCACATCCCGGCCGGCGAGGTCGACGTTCAGCTGAAGCTCGGCCCCGGCGGGCTCCGTGATATCGAGTTCACCGTGCAGCTGTTGCAGCTCGTGCACGGAGCATCCGACCCGGCGATTCGGCAGGGTGGCACCCTTCCCGCGCTCGCGGCCCTCGCCGAGCACGGCTATGTCGGCCGCGAGGAGGCGGCGGAGTTCTCGCGCGACTACCGCATCCTCCGCGTGCTCGAGCATCGCCTGCAACTGGAGCGGCTCAGGCGCACCCACCTCATGCCGCGCGACGAGGCGAGCCTCAGGGTGCTCGCCCGCGCCTCCGGGCTCGGGCGGAACGCCGAGGAGCTGACCGCCGTCTGGCAGTCGACACGGCAGCGCGTGCGCGGCCTGCACGAGCGGCTCTTCTACCGGCCGCTGCTCTCGGCCGTCGCGGCGCTGCCGGCGTCGGAGCTCGAGCTCACGAGCGCACAGGCCGAGGCGCGGCTTGCGGCGATCGGTTTCCGAGACCCGCGCGGCGCGCTCGCGCACATCGGCGCGCTCACCGCCGGCGTCTCGCGGCGTGCCACCATCCAGCGCCACCTCATGCCCGTGCTCATCTCGTGGTTCGCCGAGGGCACGGATCCCGATTTCGGGCTGCTCTCGTTCCGGCGCCTGAGCGACACACTCGGCACGACGCACTGGTACCTCCGGCTGCTGCGCGATTCCTCCGACGCCGCCCTCCGGCTCACGCGGGTGCTCTCCGGCTCGAGGTTCACGGCCGAACTCCTCGAACGCAGCCCAGAAGCGGTGGCCTGGCTCGAAGACCTCGACGAGCTCCGACCCCGACCGCTCGCCGCGCTCGAAGACGAGACGCGCGCCGTGCTCAGCCGGCACGGGCAACCCGATGACGCCGCCAGGATCTTCCGTGCCGTCCGTCGCCGCGAGGTACTGCGGCTCGCGCTCTCGGCCATCCTCGACGTCTGCACGGTCGAGGAGCTCGGTCGCGGGCTCAGCGACGTGACCGAGAATCACATCGCCGCGCTCGTCGGCGCGATCCGCGGCGACGAACCCGACGGCATCGAGTTCGCCGTCATCGGCATGGGCCGCTTCGGGGGTCGCGAGCTCGGAATCGGCTCCGACGCCGACATCATCTATGTCTATCGGTCGACGGATGCCGCGGCAGACGCCGCGCAGACGCGGGCGCTCCGCATCGTCGCCGAACTCAAGCGCTTGAGCGAAGACGCCCGCCTGCCGTTCGACCTCGACGCCGACCTCCGCCCCGAGGGGCGCAATGGGGTCGTCGCGCGTTCCCTCGACGCGTACCGCGCCTACTACGCTCGTTGGTCGCTCACCTGGGAGGCGCAGGCGCTACTCCGTGCCCGTGGCGTCGCGGGCGACGACGCGCTCATCCGTGAGTTCACCGAGCTCGCCGATTCCGTGCGGTACCCGGCAGCGATCAGTGAACGCGACGTGCGCGAGGTGAAGCGCATCAAGGCGCGTGTCGAGAACGAACGGCTGCCGCAGGGCGCCGATCCGACCCGCCACCTGAAGCTCGGCCGCGGATCGCTCTCCGATGTCGAGTGGTTCGTGCAGCTGGTGCAGCTGCAGCACGGCGCGAGTGTGCCGGCGTTGCGCACCACGTCGACGCTCGACGCATTGACCGCTGCAGTCGAGCACGACCTCGTCGCGGCATCCGATGCCCGCATGCTGCGCGCCGCGTGGACGTTCGCCTCGCGTGCCCGCTCGGCGCTCACCCTCTGGCTCGACCGCACCACCGACGTGCTGCCCGTGGATCGCTCGCAGCTCGAGGGCGTCGCCCGCATCATGGGCTACCCGCCGGGCTCGGCCAACCGGCTCGAACACGACTACCTGCAGGTCACGCGCCGCGCTCGAGCAGTGTTCGAACGAGGGTTCTACGGCATCGAGCCGCGCCGCGAGCCGACCACTTCCTGACCGCGGCGCGCCGCGCACCCATCAACGCGGAATGGGCCCGCGCCGCCGAAAGCGGAGCGAGCCCAATCCGGGGCTGCAGTGGATCAGACGCCGTAGTAGAGCTCGAACTCGAACGGGTGCGGACGCTGCGCGAGGGGCTTCAGTTCCTTCTCGCGCTTGTAGTCGATCCAGGTCTCGATGAGCTCCTTGGTGAACACGCCGCCCTCGAGGAGGAAGTCGTGGTCGGCCTCGAGCGCTTCGAGCACGGCGTCGAGCGAGCCCGGCACCTGCGGGATCGTCTTGGCCTCCTCGGGCGGCAGCTCGTAGAGGTCCTTGTCGATGGGCTCGTGCGGCTCGATGCGGTTCCTGATGCCGTCGAGGCCGGCCATGAGCTGTGCGGCGAAGGCGAGGTACGGGTTGCCCGAGGCATCCGGCGCGCGGAACTCGATGCGCTTGGCCTTCGGGTTGGTGCCCGTGATCGGGATGCGGATCGCCGCCGAGCGGTTGCCCGCCGAGTAGACCAGGTTCACCGGGGCCTCGAAGCCCGGCACGAGGCGATGGTACGAGTTCACCGTCGGGTTCGTGAAGGCGAGGATGGCCGGCGCGTGCTTCAGGATGCCGCCGATGTACCAGCGGGCGACGTCGGAGAGCCCGCCGTAGCCGGCCTCGTCGTAGAAGAGCGGCTTGCCGTCGTTCCAGAGCGACTGGTGGGTGTGCATGCCCGAACCGTTGTCGCCGAAGAGCGGCTTCGGCATGAACGTCGCCGTCTTGCCCCACTGGTCGGCGGTGTTCTTGACGATGTACTTGAATTTCAGGATGTCGTCGGCCGCGTGCACCATCGTGTCGAAGCGGTAGTTGATCTCGGCCTGGCCGCCGGTGCCCACCTCGTGGTGCGCGCGCTCGAGGACGAGTCCCGCTTCGATGAGCTTCAGCGAGATGTCGTCGCGCAGGTCGGCCTGCTTGTCGACCGGGGAGACCGGGAAGTAGCCGCCCTTGTACGGCGTCTTGTTGCCGAGGTTGCCGCCCTCTTCGACGCGGCCCGAGTTCCATGCGCCCTCTTCGGCGTCGACCGAGTAGAAGCTCCCGTTCTGCTTCACCTCGTAGCGCACGTCGTCGAAGATGTAGAACTCCGCCTCGGGGGCGAAGTACGCGGTGTCGGCGATGCCCGTGGACGCGAGGTACTTCTCGGCCTTCTTCGCGACCTGGCGCGGGTCCTTCGAGTAGATCTCGCCATTGCGCGGGTTGTAGATGTCGAAGATCATGACGAGCGTGCGCTCGGCCCGGAACGGGTCGACGTAGGCCGTCGACACATCGGGGATCAGCTGCATGTCGGATTCGTGGATGTTCGCGAAGCCGCGGATCGACGACCCGTCGAAGAGCTGGCCGACGGTGAAGAACTCCTCGTCGACGGTCGATGCCGGGATGTTGAAGTGCTGCTGCACGCCCGGGAGATCGGTGAAGCGGATGTCGAGGAACTTGACATCCGTCTCCTTGATGAACTTGAGCACTTCGGACGAATCACTGAACATGCGACTGAATCTCCAAGGGGGCGGGATGGACCGGGACGGACGTGCACAGCCGGTAGCGACGCTATCCCTCCGCCGTTTCCCGACCGTGACCGGAGTGTTTCGGCAATGTTACGCCGAGCCGGGCTCGGTAGACTCGTCAGGTGCCTGACGCGAAACCCCAGACCTTCGGAGATCTCGAGCCGAGCCGGTGGCCTGGGGAACGACTGGGTCTTCCCAAGACCGGACGTGGCTCGGTGGGCCGCGTCGGACGACGCCTCGGCGCGCTCGCGATCGACTGGGCGAGCGCGATGCTGATCGCGCTGCTCTTCACGCCCTACGAGTCCGCCGCCTACACGTGGGTGACTCCGCTCGTGTTCGCGGTGCTCCAGATCGTCTTCATCCCGACGATCGGCGGCAGCATCGGGCATCGCCTCGTGCGCATGCACCTCATGCCGCTCTCGGGCGGCTGGATCGGGCTCTGGCGCCCGATCGTGCGCACCATCCTCCTGCTGCTCGTCGTGCCGGCGCTCATCTGGGACTCCGACCAGCGCGGGTTCCACGACAAGATCGCGGGAACGGTGCTCATCCGCTCCTGAGTGCAGCACGAGGCATCCGCCGGTCGACGGATGCCTCGTGACAGGCGTGACTCAGCGCATCTTGCCGCGCTGCGGCCGGGCCTTCATCGGGTCGATGCCCTTCGGGATCGGCAGCGAGTTCTGCAGCGAGTTCAGGCGGTTCGACACTGCGAGCACCTCGGGCTTCGTGAGCGTGCGCTTGGTCTTGCGGAGCGTCGCCGGGAGCCGGTGCAGTTTGACCGAGCCCTCGTCGTGTCCGACGGAGATGAGCGTGATCGGCACGTTCGGCAGCACGCGTGACACCTTGCGCTGCTCGTCGTCGAGCATGCGCTTCGTGCGGGTGACAGGGCCCTCGCTGATGAGGGCGACGCCGCCCCGGCCGACCGCGCGGTACACCGCGTCTTGGGTCTTGCCGTTCACTGCGACCGGCATCTCGTTGCCGATCCACCCGCCGCGGAGACCGCTGCGGAGCACGGCGCCGACCGCACCCGGCTGGCCGTCGATCTGCGAGTAGGCAGCGCGTTCGGCACGACGACCGAGGATCACGAGTGCGATGAGGAGGCCCGCGAGTACGCCGGCGACGATCCAGAGCGCGATCGTGAAGCCGTTGCCCTCGCCCAGCCAGATGGCCAGCGCGAGACCGACGAGAACCGGGGCGAGGAAGCCGAGCAGCATGAGCCACTGCGCATTGGAGTCGTAGCGGCGGGTCATCTGGAAGACCTGCCACATCTGCTTCAAGCGGCCGGGCTCCTTCGGAGCGGACGATGCGTCCTTGGTGCGTGCCATGGTGTCTAGGATACCGGCGTCGAGAGCCGCCTCGGACCGCGGGGGACAGCGCGGCCCGAGGCGACGGATGCCGCTCAGCCCACGGCTTGAGCGAAGCCGAGCGAGGTGTCGGCGAGGTGGGTGAGCTCGACGGGGAGCTGCCGCCCCTTCGCGTGCATCGACTGCGCCCAGAGGCGTCCCGCGCGATACGACGAGCGCACGAGCGGGCCGGCGAGCACGCCGAGGAATCCGATCTCCTCTGCCTCGGCCTTGAGTTCCACGAACTCCTCGGGCCGCACCCACCGCGCGACCGGCAGGTGGCGGGGGCTCGGCCGGAGGTACTGGGTGACGGTGATGATGTCCGTGCCCGCGTCATGCAGGTCGCGAAGCGCTTGCGAGACCTCATGGCGTTCCTCGCCCATGCCGAGGATGAGATTCGACTTCGTGATGAGCCCGGCATCGCGTCCGGCGGTGATCACATCGAGTGAGCGCTCATAGCGGAACGCGGGGCGGATGCGCTTGAAGATGCGGGGTACGGTCTCGACATTGTGCGCGAACACCTCGGGCCGCGCCGAGAACACCTCGGCGAGATGTGCCGGGTTCCCCGAGAAGTCGGGAACGAGGATCTCGACTCCGGTGCCGGGCGATTGCCGATGGATCTCACGGATCGTCTCCGCGTACAGCCAGGCGCCCTCGTCGGGCAGATCGTCGCGGGCGACGCCCGTGACGGTCGAGTACCGCAATTGCATGCGCACGACCGACTCGGCGACGCGGCGCGGCTCGTCGACGTCGTAGTCAGCGGGTTTGCCGGTGTCGATCTGACAGAAGTCGCAGCGTCTCGTGCACTGCGAGCCGCCGATGAGGAAGGTCGCTTCGCGGTCCTCCCAGCACTCGTAGATGTTGGGGCATCCGGCCTCCTGGCAGACGGTGTGCAGATCCTCGCTCTTCACGAGCGACTGCAGGGCGCGGTACTCGGGCCCCATCTTCGCCTTCGTCTTGATCCACTCGGGCTTGCGCTCGATCGGCGTCTGCGCGTTGCGGACTTCGAGGCGCAGCATGCGGCGCCCCTCGGGTGCCGTGCTCATACGGCAACCGCCGCCTCGGCGCGGAAGCGTTCGGTGACGGGCGCAACGAGGTCGGTGGGTGTCACGGTGCGGCCGAGTTCGCGGCTCATGGTCGTGACACCGGCATCGCGGATGCCGCAGGCGACGATCTTCCCGTACGGGTCGAGCGAGTTGCTGCAATTGAGCGCGAAGCCGTGCATCGTGACGCCGGCCTCGACGCGGATGCCGATCGCGGCGATCTTGTTCTCGGCGCCGGGCCGGCCGACCCAGACGCCGGAGCGGCCGTCGACGCGGCGACCGTCGACCCCGAAGTCGTCGAGCACGTCGATGAGCAGCCCCTCGAGCCGTCGCACGTAGCCGACGACGTCGATCGGCTCCTCGAGCCGGAGGATCGGATACCCCACGAGCTGACCCGGTCCGTGCCAGGTGATCTTGCCGCCGCGGTCGACGTCGATGACGGGGGTGCCGTCCGTCGGCCGCTCCTCGGGAGCAGTTCGCTTCCCGGCGGTGTAGACGGATGGGTGTTCCAGGAGGATGACGGTGTCGGGGCGTTCGCCCCTGACGACCGCGCGATGGACGGTGCGCTGAAGGTCGAGACCCTCGATGTACGGCACGGAGTTGGCGCTTAGCCCCGCGACGACGAAGTCGAGCATGCGGGCCAGTCTAGGTCACTCGTCCTCGACAGTCGTCCGGGGAATTCGGACCGCCCACATCAGATCTCGACTGAGGCTCGATCACGCCACCGGTCGTGCACGCTCGACGCATGAGCCGCAGTCGTCGACGCATCCGACCGCCCGTCGAACCCGTCGCTGCTGAGGTCGACGGCGATCGGTCCTCCACCGACGGACGAATCGCGGGGTACCGGCTGCTCAGGCGCATCGCCTCGGGCGAGCGCGCCGACGTCTACCTCGCCACCGTCGATCGCGGCTGGACGGCCGATGGAGGCGACGGCGGGGCGCCGCTCGTCGCGCTCCGGATCTACGACCGCGCGAGGTGGGGTGAGTCGATCGCGGTCGAGATCGAGGCGATGTCGACGGATGTCTCGGGCGCGCTGCCCGCGCTCTATGACGTCGCCGCGCTCGACGACGGGCGATGCTGCCTGGCCGTCGAACGCATCGCCGGCGTCTCGGTCGTCCCGCATCCTCGCCGAGCGAAACGTGACAGCGGGCGAAGCGGTCACACTGCTCGCCCCGACCGTCGAGGCCGTCGCCGAGTTGTCGCGACGCGGTTTCGTGCACACGCGACTCTCGGCGGCCGACATCCTCATCGACGACGCCGGTCGACCGCGGCTCATCGGACTCGGTTCGCTCGAGCGCCTCCCAGGGCGCAGTGGCGCCGAACGCACCGCGCTCGTGCGTCGAGGGCACGAGGCACTCGAGGCGCTCGTGTCGGATGTCGCGGACGCGACCCGACCGGCGGGGGCACTCGACGGAGTCGTGGAACTGCTCAGGGCGCGTCTTGCGGCACGCCCGTTCACGAACTGCGAAGAGGAGATCGAGCGGGCGTTGTTCGCGGCCGCGGCGCCGGAGCCGATCGCGGGCACCGCCGTTCGCACTCGACCACAGGTCGTTCCCGCACGGATGGCGGCATCGATGGTGCCGGAGCTCGCGCCTCCCGAGCCGAGTGACGAGGAGGCAGCCGATTCGCGCCGCCGACGCGGTGGTCTGCGCGGCCTGCTCGCCCTCGCCCAGCTGCCCGGCGCGGGCGAGCTCGCCGACGCGGTCGATGGCGACCACGTGAGTCCCGTGTTCGCACGGTTGAGAAGTGCCGCTTCCTCCCGCCGACGTCCACTCGCCTTCGCCGGCTTCATCGGCGGCGGCGCACTCGTGCTTCTGCTCACACTGGTCCCTCCCGCAACCGCCGGCGGCGACTCGGACGGCACCGAAGTGGCGATCGCCGATGCGCCGAACACCGAGGCGGCGACGGATGCCTCGCCGGCAGAGGCGGCGCCACCGGCCGCCGACGCCGACACCCACGCCGACGCTGACGCTGCCGCCGACTCTGACGCGCCGACGGTTGTCGGGACCGACTGTCGCGGATGCGGCAACCGCCGTCGCGGAGCTCCTCGAGCTTCGCACGAGTTGTTTCGCCACCCTCGATCTTGCGTGCCTCGACCAGGTCGTGCAGCCCGGATCGGCGATCGAGGCCGCCGATCGTGCGGCGATGGTCGCGGCGCGTGACGGCGAAGGTCCGGTCCCCGACGAGTTCGACCTCGGCGCCATCGCCGTGAGCGCTGATATGGGCGCCGCCGTTCTCGTCACCGTGCCGTTCGCGACCGCGGAACGCGAACCGGCCTCGCTCCTCGTGATGAGGGGCGAGGCCGGTTGGCGACTGCGCGAGCTCTTCGACTAGATGCCGAGATCGGCCTCGAACGCGCCTTCCTCGAGACGGTTCTTGACCGCGGTGAGGAAGCGCGCGGCGTCTGCCCCGTCGATGATGCGGTGGTCGTACGACAGCGCGAAGTAGACCATCGAGCGAACCGCGATGGAGTCCGAACCGTCTTGCGTGATGACGACCGGGCGTTTCACGACGACACCGGTGCCCAGGATCGCGGACTGCGGCAGGAATACGACCGGCGTGTCGAACAGCGCACCGCGCGAACCCGTATTCGTGAGCGTGAAGGTGCCGCCGGAGAGCTCGTCGGGCTTCAGCTTGTTGTTGCGGGTCCGGTCGGCGAGGTCGGCGATCTGCGCCGCCAGCTGTGCGATGTCGAGTTCGCCGGCATCGCGGATCACCGGCGTGAGGAGGCCGCGCTCCGTGTCGACCGCGATGCTGATGTTCTCCTGCGGCGGATAGACGATGCTGTCGGCGTCGACCGTCGCATTGATGATCGGGTAGGCCTTGAGTGCCTCGGCGGTCGCGAGCGCGAAGAACGGCAGGAACGAGAGCTTGTTGCCGGTCGTGGCGAGGAAGTCGCCCTTGACCGCGTCACGAAGGCGTGCGACGCGTGTGACATCGACCTCGATGACGGTGGTGAGCTGCGCCGTCGACTGCATCGAGACGACCGCGCGCTCGGCGACGACCTTGCGGAGACGCGTCATCGGGACGGTGCTGCCGCGGAGCGGCGATGTCTCGAGGACTCGACGTTCGGCGGGTGCGCCGGCTGCCGGTGCCGTGTGGGCGGAGATGACGTCTTGCTTGCGGATGCGTCCGCCGACGCCGGTGCCGGTCACGCTCGCGAGGTCGACGCCCTGTTCGTTCGCGAGCTTGCGGACGATCGGCGTGACGTAGCCGGCGGGGCCGGCGTGCGAGCCCGATGCCGGGGCGGCAGGCGCAGCGGGCGTGGCCGCGGGAGCGGGGGTCGCCGGCGCGGGTGCAGCCTGCGGTGCTGCCGCCGGAGCGGCTGCCTCGGGCGCGGGGGCGACCGGAGCGGGCGCAGGCGGAGCGGACGGAGTGGCGGGGGCAACCGCCGCAGGAGCCACCGGCGCGGCCGGTGCGCGGAGCCGGGGCCGGCGGGCGCGAAGGGCGTGGCAGGGGTGACGGCCGCAGGCGCGACGGGCGCAGCGGCGGGAGGAGCAACTGGCGCAGCGGGTGCGGGAGCACCGGCGGAGCAGCAGGAGCGACCGGCGGAGCAGGTGCGGGAGCCACCGGCGCAGCGGGTGCGACTGGAGCCGGTGCCGGCTCGGCGACCGGCGCTGCCGGTGCGACGGGCGTGCCGGTCGGCGGCCGTCGCTGCCGGCGCGACGGGCTCGGCCGCGGCGGGAGCGGCCCCTTCGGCCGGCGCCGCGGCGCCCGCGCCGGCCCCAGTACCGATCGTCACGAGGGCGGTTCCGACCTCGACGGTCTCGTCCTCCTGGACGAGGATCGATTCGATCACGCCCGCCACCGGCGACGGGATCTCGGTGTCGACCTTGTCGGTCGACACCTCGAGCAGCGGCTCGTCGACCTCGACACGGTCGCCGACATTCTTCAGCCAGCGGGTGACCGTGCCCTCCGTGACACTCTCACCGAGTGCCGGGAGGCTGACGGATTCGCTCATTCGCTTGTCTCCTTCACAGCGTGGGACGCTTTCTAGCTTATTGCAGTCGTGTTTCGCGGCCGCGCTCAGAGCGCGTGCAGCGGCTTGCCGGCGAGCTTCAGGAACGCCTCGCCGAGCGCTTCGTTCTGCGTCGGGTGGGCGTGGATGAACGGCGCGATGTCTTCAGGGTAGGCCTCCCAGTTCACCGCGAGCTGCGCTTCGCCGATGAGCTCACCGACGCGCGCACCGATCATGTGCACGCCGACGACCGGGCCGTCATTCACGCGCACGACCTTGATCGAGCCGCTCGTCTCGAGGATGTGGCTCTTGCCGTTGCCGGCGAGGTTGTACTCGTAAGACGAGACCTGGTCGGCGCCGAACTTCTCGGCGGCCTTCGCTTCGGTATAGCCGATCGAGGCCACCTCGGGCTCGCAGTAGGTGACCTTGGGGATGTTGACGTCGTCGACCACGATCGGGTTCAGGCCCGCGATCTCCTCGGCGACGAAGATGCCCTGCTGGAATCCACGGTGCGCGAGCTGAAGGCCCGGCACGATGTCGCCGACGGCGTAGACACCGGGAACGTTCGTTGCGAGGCGATCGTTCGTGATGACGAAGCCGCGGTCGACGGTGATTCCCGCCTCCTCGTATCCGAGTCCCTGGGTGACCGGCCCGCGACCGACGGCGACGAGCAGCAGCTCGGCCTCGACGGTCTCGCCGTTCTCGAGGGTCACGACGACGCCGTTCTCGTGCTGGGTGACGCCCTGGAAACGTACGCCGAGCTTGTAGTCGATGCCGCGCTTGCGGAATGCGCGCTCCAGCTGCTTCGAGACCGACTCCTCCTCGTTCGGAACGAGGTGGGGGAGGGCTTCGATGATCGTCACCTCGGCGCCGAACGACTTCCACACGCTCGCGAACTCGACGCCGATGACGCCACCGCCGAGCACGGCGACCTTGCCGGGCACGAAGTCGAGCTCGAGTGCCTGCTCGCTCGTGATCACGCGACCGCCGATCTCGAGGCCGGGGAGCGAGCGCGAGTAGGAGCCCGTAGCGAGAATGACGTTCTTGCCGACGATGCGCGTGTCGCCGACCTGCACCGCATTCGGCGCGACGAGGCGGCCCTCACCTTCGATGACGGTGATGCCGCGGGCCTTGATGAGCCCCTGAAGTCCCTTGAACTTGCTCGCCACGATGCTCTCGCGGTACGCGGTGACCGCTGCGACGTCGATGCCCTCGAAGGTGGTGCGGACGCCGAACTTCGCCGACTCGCGCGAGTTGTCGGCGATCTCGGCGGCGTGGAGCAGCGCCTTCGTCGGGATGCAGCCACGGTGCAGACACGTGCCGCCGAGCTTGTCCTTCTCGACGAGGCCGACGGTGAAGCCCAGCTGGACGGCCCGCAGCGCCGCCGCGTACCCCCCGCTGCCGCCACCGAGGATGACAATGTCAAAGTTCTGCTCGGACAACCGCAATCTCCCTTGCGCACCAGATCTGCGACACGGACCGTCTCCGGTTCGTTGCCGGGACAGGGTGTACGGGCGACGTTCTCGCCCATATGACCCTACTACCCTGCGGAGAGGTCCTCGCCCAACCTGACGAGGGTGCGCACGGCGACACCGGTCGCACCGGAGCCGGTGAATCCCCACCCCGATCCGCTGTTGAAACCGGGACCCGCGATGTCGAGGTGCGCCCACGGGATGCGCTCCTCCGAACCCTCGCGGGTCCCGACGAATTCGCGCAGGAAGACGCCGGCGAGGAGCATTCCGGGCACGGTCATGCCGAGCTTCGCGTTCGTCAGGTCTGCGACATCCGACTTCAACATCGTGAGGAGCTCGGCCGGCAGCGGCATCGGCCACGTCTGCTCGCCGACGGCTTCGGCGGCGCCCTGCACCCGCGCCACGAGCGTGTCGTCGCCCATGAGGCCGGCGATGCGGTGTCCGAGCGCGACGACCTGCGCACCGGTCAGCGTCGCGACGTCGACGATCGCGTCGGGCTGCTCCTCGCTCGCGGCGACGAGTCCGTCGGCCATCACCAGTCGCCCCTCGGCGTCGGTGTTCAGCACCTCCACGGTCGTGCCGCCGTGGATGCGGAGCACGTCGTTCGGCCGCACCGCGGTGCCCGAGGGCAGGTTCTCGGCGAGGCAGAGCCATCCCGTGACACGGATCGGCACGCGCAGTTCGGCGAGCGCGACCACCGCGGCAAGGACCGCGGCCGCGCCCGCCATGTCCATCTTCATGCCGACCATCGAGGCCATGGGCTTCAGGGAGAGTCCGCCCGAATCGAAGGTGATGCCCTTCCCGACGAGGGCGAGGTGAACGGATGCCCCGGCCGGCGCGTACTCGAGGCGCACGAGTCGCGGTCCTCGGCTCGAGCCGAGACCGACGCCGAGGATCCCGCCGAAGCCGTCGGCCGCGAGCGCCGCCTCGTCCCAGACCTTCGCGGCGACGCCGGCCCCGCTCGCCGCCTCGACGGCGAGTTCGGCGAGTCGCGCGGGGAACAGGTCGGCCGGCGACGCATTCACGAGGTCCTTCGTGCGGGCCACGGCCGCCGTGACCGCGCGCACGCGCTCGATTCCGACGGAGTCCGCGTCGAAGGGGGTGTGCAACGCGATGGCCGTGACCGGCGGCTTCGGCGTCGATCGGTACTCCGAGTATGCGTACGCGCCGAGCGCCGCACCCTCGAGGATCGCCGCGGCGGTGTCGGCGTCGTCGGTGGGGATCGCGAGGGCGACGGAGTCGACGCCGCTGAGCTGGCGCACTGCGCTGCCGACGGCGAGACGCAGGCTCGCGGCATCCGCCCGGTCACCGGTGCCGACGACGGCGACGACACTGGGGCCGCCGCGCTTGCCGGGAACGCGGGTGAGCTCCTCGGATGCACCCTTTGCGCCGAGCACCCCGAGGAGGGGCCCGACCCAGTCGAAGCCGTCGGCGGCGAGCAGTTCGGGGCCGCCGGGTCCGCTTTGTGCGGCGAGGAGCACGACGTCGGCGTCGGACCGGGCGGCGGGCGATGCGGTGATGCTGAGTGTCGGGAAGGGCCATGGAGCCGATCGTACGTGTTCGCTCTCGGCATCATCAGCCCTGGGCCCCATCCGGAGGATGCCTCCGTGCCGTCAGTAGGCTTGACTCATGCGCGATCCCCGTTCCCTGTACGAGCTGAATCCGAATGTCGAAGTGCCGACCGGACTCCCGCTCGTCGCCGGTATCACGGGGTTCGCCGACGCCGGTTCCGCGGTCGCTCAGACCACCGACTACCTCTTGTCGACGCTCGACAGCACGGTCGTCGCGACCTTCGACGCCGACGAATTGCTCGACTACCGCGCACGTCGGCCGATCATCCTGTTCCAGGGCGACCACCTCACCGACTACCGCCCGCCGCGGCTCAGCCTCGACCTCGCGCGCGACGAGATCGGCCAGCAGTTCCTCCTGCTCACGGGCTACGAACCCGACTTCCAGTGGGAGCGCTTCAGCGTCGCGGTCCTCGGACTGATCGACGAGCTTCAGGTCGCTTCGACGACATGGATCAACTCGATCCCGATGCCCGTGCCGCACACGCGCCCCATCGGGATGACCGTGAGCGGCAATCGCGCCGATCTCATCGAAGCGATGTCGATCTGGCGTCCGACCACGCAGGTTCCCGCGAACGCGCTGCACCTCGTCGAGTACCGATTGCAGGAGGAGGACCACCCGACCACGGGATTCGTGCTGCTCATCCCGCACTACCTCTCCGACACCGAGTACCCGGCTGCGGCGATCGCGGCACTCGAGGCGATCAGTGCATCGACCGGGCGGATCTTCCCCACAGATGTGCTCCGTGAGCAGGGTCGGGAGTTCGTCGCGCGAATCGACGAGCAGGTCGCCGAAAACGGCGAGCTCGCGAAGCTGGTCGGCACGCTCGAGCAACGGCACGACTCCTATATGGAGGGAACGACGCTCCGCTCGCCGCTGACCGACGAAGACGGCGAACTGCCCTCGGCCGACGAGATCGCGGCCGAGCTCGAGAAGTTCCTCGCTTTCCGGCGCACGCGCGACGACGAGTCGCCCCGCGGCTAGTTCACTCGCTCGCGGTCGGTCGGCGCGGCGCTCACCGGGAATGACCGAACCCCCGCGAGTGTTGTGCTGTAAGGAGCAATGCGAGGGCGTTGTGCACGCTCGGGGGAGTCCATCACTGTATAATGACAGCAGGACCCGTTCTGGTCCGCTGGCGCGTTGTGTTCGCGCCGCTGATGCGGACTTGACATGGGTCCTCATAGTGTCCGAAAACGACCGGGCCGAGCGCACATCCCGAACGTCCGAGAGGGCACACGCCGCGCGACGGTAGGAGAGGTTCAACGAATGGCAACAACGAAGGCAGCGATGTCGGCGAAGAGCGAAGTGGAGAAGCCCGCAGCGAAGCGCGCGACCGCCGCGAAGTCGACCTCCGCGAAGCCGGCCGTGAAGACGACGGCGGCGAAGACGACGGCAACGAAGGCAACGGCAGCGAAGACGACCACCGCGAAGGCCACGGCGCCGAGGGCGGGCGCGAAGGCCGCGACTCCGGCGACGAAGACACCGCGCGCGAGCACGGCGAAGTCCGCGACGAAGCCGCGTGTCAAGGCCAAGGGCACTGCAGCAGCGGGTGACGAAGAGGAAGAGGTCGAGCCCGAAGAGCTCGAAGAGGTCGAAGTCGAGGTGGAGGTCGCCGACGAGGCCGTTGTCGAGGCGGCATCCGAGTCCGACAGCGACACCGAGGGCGACGACGCGAAGCCGGTTGCGGTCGAGCCGCACCCCACCGGTGCGCTCGTGCTGCGCGCGGTCGACGACGAAGACGAGGTGCCGGTCTACTCGAGCGCCATCATCGGCGCGACCGCCGACCCGGTCAAGGACTACCTGAAGCAGATCGGCAAGGTCGCGCTCCTGAACGCGGCCGAAGAAGTCGAGCTCGCGATGCGCATCGAGGCGGGCCTCTTCGCTGAAGAGAAGCTCTCGCACATGACCGACGCCGAGAAGCGCTCGCAGCTCGGTCGCGAGCTGCAGTGGGTGGCGAAAGACGGTCAGCGTGCGAAGAGTCACCTGCTCGGCGCGAACCTGCGTCTCGTGGTCTCGCTCGCGAAGCGCTACACGGGTCGCGGCATGCAGTTCCTCGACCTGATCCAGGAGGGCAACCTCGGCCTCATCCGTGCGGTCGAGAAGTTCGACTACACCAAGGGCTTCAAGTTCTCGACGTACGCGACGTGGTGGATCCGCCAGGCGATCACCCGCGCCATGGCCGACCAGGCGCGCACCATCCGTATCCCGGTGCACATGGTCGAGGTCATCAACAAGCTCGCCCGAGTGCAGCGGCAGATGCTGCAGGACCTGGGCCGCGAGCCCACGCCTGAAGAGCTGAGCCGTGAGCTCGACATGACCCCCGAGAAGGTCATCGAGGTGCAGAAGTACGGCCGCGAACCGATCTCGCTGCACACCCCGCTCGGCGAAGACGGCGACAGCGAGTTCGGCGACCTGATCGAGGACACCGAGGCCGTGGTCCCGGCGGATGCCGTCGGCTTCACGATGCTGCAGAAGCAGCTCGAGTCGCTGCTCGACTCCCTGAGCGAGCGCGAGGCGGGCGTGATCCGAATGCGCTTCGGCCTCGGCGACGGCATGCCGAAGACCCTCGACCAGATCGGCGACACCTTCGGCGTGACGCGTGAGCGCATCCGCCAGATCGAGTCGAAGACGATGGCGAAGCTCCGCCACCCCTCGCGCTCGCAGTCGCTCCGCGACTACCTCGAGTAGGCCGCCGGTGCGCTACGCGCCGGCGATCCTCGTCGGCAGGTTCGTTCGTCTCGCCGCCCGGCTGCGCAAGCCGGGCGGCGGTTCGGCCGTTCCGGGCCTTGTGGTCAACCGCATCGCTCCCGGGTATCTGAAGCGCACGCTGTCGGGCTTCCCACAGGGGCTCGTCGTGGTGTCGGGATCGAGCGGCAAGTCGACGACGACGAAGATGCTCGTCGCGGTGCTTCGCGCACACGGCGTCGACGTCTTCACGAACCCGTCGACGGCGAACATCAGCCAAGGGCTGACGTCCGCATTGCTCGAGCGAGCCGACTGGCAGGGTCGCGTCCCCGGCGACGTCGCCGTGCTCGAGATGGACGAGGGCCACGGCGCACTCGTGATGCAGGGCGTCGACGCACGCGTCGTCACCCTGTTGAACGTGATGGTCGACCAGATCGACCGGTTCCACGACTCCGAGATGGTTGCCGACATGCTCGCACGCATCGCGGCGCGTGCCGGGGAGTCGATCGTGGTGAACGCCGACGACGCCTACCTCGAGCGCATCGCCGCGAAGGCGGGCCCGGATGTCGCGGTGCGCCGCTTCGGCGTCTCGCAGGCCGTGCTCGACGCCGCGCCACGTGGTCTCGGGTACTCCGAAACGTCGGCGCGGCGCTTCGACCTCGACGGCGCCGGAGTGCGAGTCGAATCGGTGGTCGCGCGGAACGCGCTCATCAACGACGGCCATTCCTCCATCACCGTCGAGCTCCCGGCGCGTGGCGTGCACTACGCCGTGGATGCGGCTGCCGCATATGCGACTGCTCAGGCGGTGCTCGGTGAGCGGTTCTCCGCTGGCACCACGGCACATGCGTTGAGCGAGATCCCCGCGGTCTTCGGACGCGGTGAGCGCACGGTCGTGCGCGGCCAGGAGGTCGAGTTCGTGCTCGTGCAGAACCCGGCGAGCTACCAGCTCAACGTCGACAGCATCGCGCCGGGCACCGAGCAGATCCTCTTCGCGATCGGCTCCGACGTGCGTGACCCGTCGTATTTCTGGCCGACGGATGCCTCGTCGCTCGGCCGTGTCTCGATCGTGAGCGGCTCGAAGGCGGCTGAAGCGGCGCTCATGCTGTCGTACGACGGCGTCGCGATCGATCGCGTCGAGCCCGACCTCGCGCGCGCGCTCGACGACTTCCTCGCAGCGCCGTCGCCCGAGTCGGGAGTGAAGACGATCGTCTTCTCCGCCGACGCGATGCGGCGCACTCGCGCACACCTCGGACTCACTGGAGCGGAATGACCCTCACGATCGTCTCCCTGCTCCCGACGCTTCAGAACACGAACGGCGACGCGCAGAATGCCGCGGTGCTCGCCACCCGCGCTCGCTGGGCGGGGCTCGATGCCACGGTCGTCGGGGTCGAGGCGCTGGAGGAGCTTCCCGAGCACGTCGACGCCGTCGTGCTCGGTTCGGGCAGCGACGCCTCGCTCGAGACGAGCCGCAACGTGTTGCTCACCATGCACGACGCGCTCCGTCGATGGGGTACTGAGGGCGTGCCGATCCTCGCGGTCGGCACCGGCTGGGAGCTGCTGAGCTGGGGAATCGAACGCCGCGACGGGTCGATCGTCGAGGGCCTCGGCATCCTCCCGGGCAGGGCGGTGCCCCGTCAGAGACGGGTCACCGGCGATCTCGTCGTCGCGACGCCACGACTCGGCACGCTCGTCGGCTTCGAGAACCACGCGCGCGACTACGTCGGCGCGGAGGGCTCACCGCTCGGCCGGGTTCGGGCGGGCCAGGGCAATGGGCGCGACTCCGGTCAGGAGGGCGTCGTCATGGGCGAGGTCTTCGGCACGCACCTGCACGGGCCGGTGCTCGCGAAGAACCCCGAGTTCGCCGATCACCTCCTCGGCATCGTCGCGTCCCGCAACGGCGTGGAGTACCTGCCCGGGGAGCAGTCACGTGTGGTCGACGGCTACGCCGCTGCCGCCCGCGAGGCGCACCTCTCGGCTGCGGGCGTCGCGGCATCCGCCCCAGGATCGTAGAAATGCCGAACGCCCCGGACGATGCCGGGGCGTTCGAACAAGTCGTGCGGACTACTCGCGACCGTCGGCGAGCAGGCGACTCGACTCGTCGTGCCAGCTGTGCGCGATCTGCGCGAGCTTCTCCTGGTGCTTGCGGCCGTGGTGGGCGCAGAAGAGCAGCTCGCCGCTTGCGACGACGACTCGGATGTACGCCTGCGCACCGCATGCGTCGCACCGATCGAGTGCGGTGAGCTCGTAAGGGGTCTCGAGTTCATCGACCGCACCGGTGCCCTCGGTGTATTGGGTCATGGCTCCTCCTCCGTGGCTCAAGCTCGATGTTCGTTCATCAATGAAAACACGGCTGAGGCCGGCTTCCTTCCGTTGCGCGGGGCATTTCGCTCTGCGCGTAGCGCCTGGCGTTGCATGTCGGCTCTCCTCACTAGGCTTGGCCGACGTGAGCTCCGACTACTCCGCACGCCACCTTTCCGTCCTCGAGGGACTCGAGGCCGTGCGCAAACGCCCCGGCATGTACATCGGTTCGACCGACTCGCGCGGGCTCATGCACTGCGCCTGGGAGATCATCGACAACTCCGTCGACGAGGCGCTCGCGGGGCACGGCAACGAGATCGGCGTGACGCTCCATCCCGACGGCAGCGTCGAGGTGCGCGACCGCGCCCGCGGCATCCCCGTCGATATCGAGCCGAAGACCGGGCTCTCCGGCGTGGAGGTGGTGTTCACCAAGCTGCACGCGGGCGGCAAGTTCGGCTCGGGTTCCTACGCCGCCTCCGGCGGCCTGCACGGTGTCGGGGCATCCGTCGTGAACGCCCTCTCCGAGCGGCTCGACGTTGAGGTCGACCGCAACGGCAAGACCTGGGCGATGTCGTTTCATCGGGGCGAGCCCGGCGTGTTCGGCGACGTGGGCGCGCCGTCGCCCGACGCGCCGTTCAGGCCGTTCGAGGAGCGCAGCGAGCTTCGGGTCGTCGGCAAGGTCGCGAAGGGCGTGACCGGCACCCGGATCCGTTACTGGGCCGACCGGCAGGTCTTCACGAAGGGTGCGGAGTTCCAGACCGACGAACTCCTCGGCCGTGCCCGCCAAACCGCCTTCCTCGTTCCGGGCCTCGCCATCGACGTCACCGACGAGCGCGGAGAGACGGCACACACGACGTCGTTCCAGTTCGAGGGCGGAATCTCGGAGTTCGCCGAGCATCTCGCGACGGATGCCCCGCTCACCGACGTCTGGCGACTCACGGGTTCCGGCACGTTCACCGAAACGGTGCCCGTGTTGACCGAGGGTGGCGCGATGGTGCCGACCGAGTTGCAGCGCGAATGCCAGGTCGACATCGCGCTTCGCTGGGGCACCGGATACGAAACGGTCGTGCGCTCCTTCGTGAACATCATCGCCACGCCGAAGGGCGGCACCCACCAGACCGGCTTCGACCAAGGGCTGCTCCGGTTCCTGCGCCAGCAGGTCGAGCAGAACGCCAGACGTCTGAAGGCGGGCGCTGCGTCGAACGGAGGTGGCAAGCTCGAGAAGGACGACGTGCTCGCAGGGCTCACCGCGGTCATCACCGTACGACTGCCCGAACCGCAGTTCGAGGGGCAGACGAAAGAGGTGCTCGGCACTCCCGCGGTGCGGGCGATCGTGGCGAACGTGCTCACGAAGGAACTCGGCGCCCGGTTCTCCTCGACGAAACGCGACGACAAGACGCAGTCCGCGCTGCTCCTCGACAAGGTCGTCGCCGAGATGAAGTCGCGCATCTCGGCGCGAGCCCACAAAGAGACGCAGCGTCGCAAGAACGCGCTCGAGAGTTCGTCGTTGCCGGCCAAGCTCGTCGACTGCCGATCGAACGACGTCGCCCACAGCGAGCTGTTCATCGTCGAGGGCGACTCGGCGCTCGGCACGGCGAAGCTCGCCCGCGACAGCGAGCACCAGGCGCTGCTGCCGATCCGCGGCAAGATCCTCAACGTGCAGAAGGCGAGCGTCGCCGACATGCTCGGCAACGCCGAGTGCGCCTCGATCATCCAGGTGATCGGCGCGGGGTCGGGGCGGAGCTTCGACCTCGAAGCCGCGCGGTACGGCAAGGTCATCCTCATGGCCGACGCCGACGTCGACGGCGCCCACATCCGCACGTTGCTGCTCACCCTCTTCTTCCGCTACATGCGACCCATGATCGAACAGGGTCGGGTATTCGCCGCCGTGCCGCCGTTGCACCGGGTCGTCGTCGTGAATCCGGGATCGAAGCCCAACGAGACGATCTACACGTACTCGGAAGCCGAGCTCCATGGCGTGCTCGCCGGGCTCGACAAGCAGAAGAAGCGGTACCAGGACCCGATCCAGCGCTACAAGGGCCTCGGTGAGATGGATGCCGACCAGCTCGCGACCACCACCATGGACCGCCGCCACCGCACGCTCCGCCGTGTCGGAATCGGCGACGCCGAGAACGCAGGTCGCGTCTTCGAGCTGCTCATGGGCAACGAAGTGGCCCCTCGCAAGGAGTTCATCATCGAGAGCTCCGACGCACTCGAGCGCGACCGCATCGACGCCTGACGATCACGTGGCCGAGGGTCGGATGTTCTGGTTCAAGTGGAAGACGTTCTCGGGATCGTAGGCGTCCTTGACCGCGGTCAGTCGAGCGAGTTTCTCCTCCGAGTACGCTCGTCGGATCCCGGCCTCGCCGTCGTCTCCGAGCACGTTGACATACGCGCCGCTCGCGAATCGATCCAGCGTGGCAGCGTAGCGGCGAGCGGCCGACATGCGGCGCTCATCGTCGGCGGCATCCCGCCATCGTGCGGCGGCGACGAACTCGAAGGCCGTGTCACGCCGTGAGAACGCGGTTTCCTCGTCGGCGACATCGGCGATCGCGCCTCCGTAGGCTTGCAGGCTCACGTCGGGCAGGTCGGCTTCGTCGCGTGCGAGCAGCGCATCGATGAGGTCGTCGCTGAGCTCGTTGAAGTAGTGACCCTTCCAGTACCGCCGCCACGCGTGACCCTTGATGTCGTCTTCGCGGGTCTGGAGCGCCAGATACGACATGGCCTCGATCGATCGTGCGTCGGGTTCGACGGCGTCGGTGAGGTGCTCAGCGAGGTCCGCGATCGAGATGCGCGCCGTCGGCGGGGTCGCCGACCCAGATGAGGCCGAGCGACAACCCCTGTTGATCCGATGGTCGCCGAGAACGTCGCCTGCCGCGGTGCGGCGAAGCTGAGATCGCGCCAGCGCCGCATCGCCTCGCCGGCCTCGCCCGCCTGGCCCGCCTCGCCGAGCCGGAAGCTGAACTCCGCGGCGATCGCACGCCCCGGCTCCGGATGCAACACGAACTCGAACGCCGTGACGACGCCGAAGTTGCCGCCCCCGCCTCGGAGCGCCCAATACAGCTCGGGTTCCGCGTCGGCGCTCACCCGCAGCGTCTCGCCGGTCGCGGTGACGATCTCGAATGAGAGCACGTTGTCGCACGAGAGGCCGTGCTGCCGCGCCAGCCAACCCATCCCGCCGCCGAGGGTGAGGCCGCCGACGCCGGTGTGTGACACGTTGCCGGCCGTCGTGGCAAGACCATGGTGCTGCGCGGCAATATCGAGTTGCGCCGAGCAATGCCCCGCCCTGCACACGTGCGCGGCGCGTGAGCGGGTCGACGGTCACGTCGCCCATCGGACGGAGGTCGATCATGAGTGCGTCATCGGCGACAGCGTGGCCGGCGATGCCGTGGCCGCCGCAACGGATGCTCAGCTCCAGGTCGTGGTCGGTCGCGAACCGCACCGACGCGGCGACGTCGGCGGCATCCGAGCATTGCACGATGTACCGGGGTCGCCGGTCGATCATCGCGTTCCAAAGCGCGCGCGCCGAGTCGTAGCCGGCGTCGTCGGGCTCCAGCACTCGCCCCCGAATCGATGCCTGCAGGTCTCCTCGCGTCATCGGCCCCTCCGTTCATCGAGTCGGTCCGACGTCGCGAGCGGGCACCCGCCGCTTCTGCCGGCCACGGGCCGAATATGCACCTCTGCAGCGTCGACGTCAAGCAGATCGACGCGGCTCAGCCGATGCGGGAGCCGACCGCTCCGACCGCGGCCTCGAGAGGCTGGCCCGATGCGTCGCGCCGGGCACCGCCGTCGGGCAGGGTTCGGGCCGATCCGTCGAGGCCCACCGCCAGCGCGGGGGAGTGGCCGACCCAAGCGAGGTGCAGCGCATCCTCGCCCTTCAGGAACCGTTGCGCGCGCACCCCGCCCGTGGCTCGTCCCTTGGCGGGGAACTCGGCGAAGTCGCTCACCTTCGCGCTCCCGGGATCGGTGCCGAGCAGCGTATCGCTGCCCGCGGCGATCGTCACGACGACGACGTCGGCAGCGGCCTCCACACTCGTGAAGCTGATGGCGTGAGCGCCGGCGCCGAGATTGATGCCCGCCATCCCCCCAGCCGGACACCCCTGCGGGCGAACCGTCGCCGCGGGGAATCGCAGCAGCTGCGCGTCTGAGGTGACGAACACGAGCTCGTCGCTCTCCTCGCCCTGCACGGCGCCGACGACTTCGTCGCCCGCCTTCAGGCCGATCACCTCGAACTCGGGCTTGTTGGGGTACGCGCCGGTCGCGACTCGCTTCACGACGCCGAGCTTGGTGCCGAGCGCGATCGAGCGATCCGATTCGAGGGACACGAGCGCGAGCACCTTCTCGTCGCGATTCGGGAGCGTCAGGTAGTCGGCGATCCTCACGCCGGCGCCGAGCTGCACCGAGGTCGGTGGCAGCATCGGCAGGTCGACAGGGGTGAACCGGAGGAGGCGGCCGAGGCTCGTGACCGCACCGATCTCCGCGCGACTCGTCGTGTCGAGCGTCGAGCGGATGGCGTCGTGCTTGCTGCGGCGCGCGGGCACGGTGACGGTGGGCGCACCCGCGTCGCCGACGGGCAGGTCGACCCGCGCGATGCGACCGGTGACGGAGAGGAAGACGCGGCACGGGACATCCGCGACCTCGAGTACTGCCGCGGCGCGCTTCGCGGCGGCGCCCGCAATGCTCGGCCGCGCGTCGGTGAGGAGGGTGCGCCGGGGCGTGCCGTAGCGTTCGGCGACCTCGGCGAGCTCGTCGGACACGAGCGCCTCGATGCGGTGCCGGCTCGCGAGCAACGCCTCGAGTGCGTCGATCTCGGCACGGAGCTTGTCGCGTTCGGCCTCGAGTTCGATGCGCGAGAACCTCGTGAGGCGGCGCAGCTGCAGTTCGAGGATGTAGTCGGCCTGCACCGGGCTGAGGTCGAAGACCTCCATGAGCCGAGCGCGTGCAGTTGCGGCGTCGTCGCTCGATCGGATGAGCTGGATGACCTCGTCGATGTCGAGGATCGCGATGAGGAGACCATCGACGAGGTGCAGCCGCTCACGCTTGCGGGTGAGTCGGTACTCGGAGCGCCGCGTGACCACGGTGATGCGGTGCGCAACGTACACCTGGAGGAGCTCACGCAGCCCGAGGGTCTGCGGCCCGCCGTTGACGAGTGCGACGTTGTTGATGTTGAACGAGTCCTCGAGAGGGGTCAGCCGATAGAGCTGCTCGAGCACGGCGTCGGGGCTGAACCCGGTCTTGATGCCGATGACGAGACGCAGGCCGTTGGTGCGGTCGGTGAGATCGGTGACATCCGAGATGCCGCTGATCCTCTTCGCGTTGACTCCGTCTTTGATCTTCTCGATGACCTTCTCGGGGCCGACGAGATACGGCAGCTCGGTCACGACGAGCCCCGTCTTGCGGGCTGTGATGGTCTCGACGGTGACCTTCGCGCGGGTCTTGAAGCTGCCGCGACCGGTCGCGTACGAGTCTCTGACGCCGGCCAGACCCACGATCGTGCCGCCCGTCGGCAGGTCGGGTCCGGGAATGAACTCCATGAGCTCGTCGAGAGTCGCGTTCGGGTGGGCGATGAGGTGTCGCGCGGCGCCGACGACCTCGATGAGGTTGTGCGGCGCCATGTTGGTCGCCATGCCGACGGCGATGCCGCTCGCGCCGTTCACGAGGAGGTTCGGGTATGCAGCGGGCAGGACGTCGGGCTGGGTCAGCTGGTTGTCGTAGTTCGGCACGAAGTCGACGACGTTCTCGTCGAGCCCCTCGGTCATCGCGAGCGCGGGGGAGGCGAGGCGCGCTTCGGTATACCGCGGCGCAGCCGGCCCGTCGTCGAGCGAGCCGAAGTTGCCGTGACCGTCGATGAGCGGCACCCGCAGCGTGAACGACTGGGCCATGCGCACGAGCGCGTCGTAGATCGCAGTGTCGCTGTGGGGGTGGAGCTTGCCCATGACCTCGCCGACGACGCGGGCCGACTTCACATGACCACGGTCGGGCCGGAGCCCCATCTCGGTCATCTGGTACAGGATGCGCCGCTGCACCGGCTTCAGGCCGTCGCGGGCGTCGGGCAGGGCTCGTGAATAGATGACCGAGTACGCGTATTCGAGGAACGAGCCCTGCATCTCGGTGGCGACGTCGACGTCTTCGATGCGTTCGACGATCGCCTCGTCGGCGGGCTGATTCTTGGCTCGGGTCATCCGTCGTCTCTGGGGGCGGGCGTGCCTCGCACGCGTGGAACAGGGGCGCGCCCGGCCTGTGCCAGACTGGGCGCGATGCCTGCAATGCTACCGGTGCCCGCCGTCAGCGCTCCGCGGCTTGCCGGGGTGCTCAGCAGTTCGCTCGCGAGTCTCAGGGGCGAGCCGAACCCGTTCGAGTTGGGGCCGGTCTCGAGCGCGGTGATCGTCCTCGTCGACGGACTCGGCGCCGCGAACATCCAAGCCCGCGCAGGCCACGCACGCTTCCTCGCAGCGCGCATGGCGAAGCGCGACGTGATCCGCACGGTGTTCCCGTCGACCACCGCCGCCGCCATCGCGAGTTTCGCCACCGGACGGATGCCCGGGGAACACGGCCTCGTCGGCTACCGCGTGCTCGATGTCGCGCGCGACCGTCTCGTGAACCAACTCAGCGGCTGGGACGACGGCATGCGGCCCGAGACGTGGCAGCGCGTGCCGACCCTCTTCGAGGCTGCCCGCAGCGACGGCATCGCAAGCTACACGATCGGCGCGGCGCGCTACCGCGATTCGGGCTTCACGCGGGCGGTGCTCCGCGGCGCGGACCACCGGGGCGCGGTCTCGATCGCCGATCGGTTCGCCGAGGCGGACACCCTGCTCGCAAGCGGCGATCCAGTGCTCGTCTACCTCTACGTGCCCGAACTCGACCAGACCGCGCATGCGTACGGCTGGGAATCGGACCGCTGGCTCGCCGTCCTCGAGGAGCTCGACGCCGAGCTCGGGGCATTCGAGGCACGGATGCCGCGTGGCGCGGGCCTCATCGTCACCGCCGACCACGGTGTGATCGACGTGCCCTCGCACCGGCACGTCTTCATCGACGATCGGCCCGAGCTGCTCGACGGCGTGCGCCACGTGGGCGGCGAACCGCGGAGTCTCGCGCTCTACGTCGATCCCGACCTCGGGAACGCCGCCAGGGCCGCACTCGTCGAGAGATGGCGCGAGGCCGAGGGACATCGCGCGTGGGTGCTCGGCCGCGATGAGGCGATCGAGGCCGGGTTGTACGGCCCGGTCGCCGACGAGGTGCGACCGCGCATCGGCGACGTCCTCATCGCGGCACGCTCGGCGGTCGCCTACTACGACCGACGCGAGCCCGACCGCAAGGCGGAGGCCATGATCGGCCAGCACGGGTCGCTCAGCGACGAGGAGACGAGGGTCCCGTTCGTGCGGGGCGGCGCCTACACGCGCCCCTGATCATGCCGTGGCGCGAGGCATCCACCTCGTGAGCGAGGCATCCGCGTCGCGAGCGCGCGGCATCCGCCTCAGGAGGGGTACTTGCCCCGCTTGACCTGCGGCTTCGGCAAGCGCAGCGGCCGCAGCTGCAGCGCGCGCATGGCCGCATACCAGCGCACGCGCTCGACCTTGCCTTCGCCGAACTTCGCCTTCAACTTCCTGGTCAGCATGAAGCCGAGCACGACGACGTCGACGACCGCGATGAGGAAGAACGCCCACAGGGCGAGGATGCCGACGGTCTGCACTTCGGGGACCGGTATGAAGGTGAGCAGGATCACGGCGAACATGACGGGGATGAGGACTTCGCCGACACTGAACCGCGCGTCGACGTAGTCGCGCACGTACTTCTTCTGCGGACCGCGGTCGCGCGCGGGCAGGTAGCGCTCGTCGCCCACTGCCATGCCGACACGTGCGCGCTCACGGGCCTCTGCGGACTTCGCGCGAGCCTGCCTCGCCGCCTCTTTGCGGTCGTTCGGCACCAGAGGACGCTTGCGCGCAGCCTCCTGCTGGGCGCGGCTCGGTGTCGGCGCATTCTTGCCGGCCTTCAGGCGAGCCTGAGTCTCTTCGAGCGATTCTGCGCTCGGTTCATCGGTGCTGTTGGGGTGCTTTGCCACGTGGTCCTCGAATCGGTTCCTTTAAGATTACCGGCATGACACAGCTCACACCCCCTCGATGCCGGAACTCACGAGACGACTGCCAGGATCGAGGCGATTCGCGGCGCGGTCGACGCGGGCTTCCCGGCGACGATCGCCGACCTGACGACGCTCGTGAAGATCCCGTCGGTATCGTGGCCCGCGTTCGATCATGCGCACGTCCAGGCGAGCGCCGAGGCGGTGGCGGGGCTCCTCGAGGGCCTCGGCGTGTTCGATCTCGTCGACATCCGTCGGGCGCCGATCGGCGTGACCGGCGAGGCGACGGATGCCCCGGAGTACGGCTTGCCCGCCGTCGTCGCCCATCGCGCCGCCCGCAACGGCCGTCCGACCGTGCTGCTCTACGCACACCACGACGTGCAGCCGCCCGGGCGCGACGAGGACTGGGAGTCCGCACCGTTCGAGCCGACCCTGCGGGGCGACCGGCTGTACGGCAGGGGAGCGGCCGACGACAAGGCCGGGGTGATGGCCCACGTGGGAGCCATCCGAGCGCTCACCGAGGTGCTCGGCACCGATCTCGATCTCGGCATCGCGCTCTTCATCGAGGGTGAGGAGGAGTTCGCGTCGCGCTCGTTCGCGAACTTCCTGAGCGCGAACCGCGATCTCCTCGCCGCCGATGCGATCATCGTCGCCGACTCCGGCAACTGGGATCTCGAGACACCCGCGATCACCGTCGCCCTGCGCGGCGCCGTCGCCTTCAACCTGCGCATCGACACGCTCGCCCATGCCTCGCACTCCGGCATGTTCGGGGGAGCGGTGCCCGACGCGATGCTCGCGACGATCCGCCTGCTCGACACGATGTGGGATGCCGACGGCACGGTCGCCGTCGCCGGCCTGACTTCGGCGGGACTCGAGACGCCCGACTACGACGAGGCCCAGTTGCGAGCCGAGACGGGGCTGCTCGACGGTGTGACCCCGATCGGCCGCGGCCGCATCCTGTCGCGCATCTGGTCGGAGCCGGCGATCACCGTCACCGGCATCGACGCTCCCGATGTGGCCAACGCGTCGAACACCCTCGTGCCGGGCGTGCGAGTTCGAGTGAGTGCGCGCATCGCACCCGGGCAGGACGCCGGCGAGGCATTCGCGGCGATCCGCGCGCACCTCGAGTCGAACGCGCCGTTCGGTGCTCGGCTCACCTTCGAAGACGTCGACACCGGTCAGCCGTTCCTCGTCGACACGAGCGGGTGGGCGGTCGCAGAGACCAAGGCCGCGATGACGGATGCGTGGGGCAAGGAGCCCCTCGAGATCGGCGTGGGCGGCTCCATCCCGTTCATCGCAGAACTCGTCGACGAGTTCCCCGAGGCGCAGATCCTCGTCACCGGGGTGGAGGACCCGGACTCGCGGGCGCACAGCCCCAACGAGTCGCTGCACCTCGGTGTGTTCAAGCGCGCGCTCCTGGCCGAGGCCCTGTTCCTGGCCCGGCTCGACGCGCGCGATTCGACTTCCTGAGAGCGCAGGTCACGCTCTCCGTTTCGGCGGCTACCATGGAGTGAGGCATCGCGTTCCCTGACGCACCGAGGAGAGACATGAGCGACACGATCATCGAGACCGCGCACGGCGTGAAGCTGAGCGACCCCGCCGCCGACAAGGTGCGCAGCCTCCTCGCGCAGGAGGGTCGCGACGACCTGCGTCTGCGCGTGGCGGTGCAGCCGGGCGGATGCTCCGGGCTGATCTACCAGCTCTACTTCGACGAGCGACTCCTCGACGGCGACGCGGTCGTCGACTTCTCGGGTGTCGAGGTCGTCGTCGACAAGATGAGCGTGCCGTATCTCGACGGTGCCTCGATCGATTTCGAGGACACCATCCAGAAGCAGGGCTTCACCATCGACAACCCCAACGCGCAGGGCAGCTGCGCGTGCGGCGACTCCTTCCACTGAGTCGCATCGCTTCCACTCCGACGGGAGGTCGCCACGGCGGCCTCCCGTCGGCGTTTTCTGCCCGGTAGGCTCGGAAATCCGCGGATCGGCACGCCCGGAACCGTCCGTTGATGCACACCCCCGGGGCCGAGTCGGAGTAGGCTAGACACCGATCACCGCGTTTCACTGTGAAGCGCCTTCGAGTCTCCCGAAAGGTCACCGGTGCGCCATAATCGCCGTCTCCGATGGGCTGCTATCCCGATCGCAGCGTCGCTCAGCCTCGTCCTCGCCGGATGCACGCAGGCCCAGCTGAACGGGTTCCTGCCCGGGTTCGTCGAGGGGGAGGCTCCGGTGACGAACCACACCGAGTTGGTCTCGGGCCTGTGGGTCACCTCGTGGATCGTGCTCCTCGTCGTCGGTGTCATCACCTGGGGACTCACGATCTGGGCGGTCATCGCGTACCGCCGCCGGAAGGGCCAAACCGGTCTGCCCGTGCAGCTGCGCTACAACATGCCGATCGAGGTCTTCTACACGATCGTCCCGCTCATCCTCGTTCTCGGCTTCCTCGCGTTCACCGTGCGTGACCAGCAGGTCATCGAGCAGCGCTTCGCCGAAGACGAGATCGACGTCCAAGTCGAGGTCATCGCCAAGCAGTGGGCCTGGGACTTCAACTACGTCAAGGAAGACGTGTACTCGCCGGGCATCCAGGGCCAGCTCTCCGATGAGGGTCCGCAGGGTTCGCTCGTTCAATCGGAGCTGCCGACCCTGTTCCTGCCCGTCAACGCGAACGTCGAGATCGAGCTCGAGTCGCGCGACGTGATCCACTCCTTCTGGGTGGTCGACTTCCTCTACAAGAAAGACATGTTCCCGGGCAAGACCAACTTCATGTCGTTCGTCCCCACACGCGAAGGCATCTACGAGGGCAAGTGCGCCGAACTCTGCGGTGAGTACCACTCGCTCATGCTCTTCAACGTCGAGGTCGTCTCACAAGACGAGTACGACACATACATCGAGTCGCTCCGAGACCTCGGCCAAGAGGGTCAGCTGTCGAGCGAGTTCGACCGGAACCAGAATCAGCCCGGTCCGGGCGCGCCCGAATTGAAAGAGGAGTAGGAAGCCGAATGAGCACCACGACCGCACCGGCTCGGCCGCAGTCGAGCAGCCCGGCGTTCGGCGTCTCGAAGGTCGAACGCAAGGGCAACGTCCTCGTCAGGTGGATCACGTCCACCGACCACAAGGTCATCGGGTACCTCTACCTGATCACCTCGTTCCTCTACTTCTGCATCGGCGGCGTCATGGCGCTGATCATCCGCGCGCAGCTGTTCGAGCCCGGGCTCGAGATCGTCCAGACGCGCGAGCAGTACAACCAGCTCTTCACGATGCACGGCACGATCATGCTGCTCATGTTCGCGACGCCGCTCTTCGCGGGTTTCGCGAATGTGCTCATGCCGCTGCAGATCGGTGCGCCCGATGTTGCATTCCCACGCCTGAACGCTCTCGCGTACTGGCTCTTCAACTTCGGTTCGCTCATGGCGGTCGCAGGCTTCCTCACGCCTCAGGGCGCGGCGTCGTTCGGCTGGTTCGCATATCAACCGCTGGCCTCGACGACCTTCTCACCAGGAGTCGGCGGCAACCTCTGGATGATGGGTCTCGCCCTCTCGGGCTTCGGCACCATCCTCGGCGCCGTGAACTTCATCACGACGATCATCACGATGCGCGCACCCGGCATGACCATGTTCCGCATGCCGATCTTCACGTGGAACATCCTCCTCACCTCGGTCCTCGTGCTCATGGCGTTCCCGGTGCTCGCGGCTGCGTTGCTCGCGGGCAGCGCCGACCGAATCTTCGGGGCGCATATCTACGACCCTGCGAACGGTGGCGTCATCCTGTGGCAACACCTGTTCTGGTTCTTCGGCCACCCCGAGGTCTACATCATCGCCCTGCCGTTCTTCGGCATCGTGTCCGAGATCTTCCCGGTGTTCAGCCGCAAGCCGATCTTCGGCTACAAGACGCTGATCTATGCCACGATCGCGATCGCGGCCCTCTCGGTGACGGTGTGGGCACACCACATGTACGTCACGGGCTCTGTGCTGTTGCCCTTCTTCGCCCTGATGACCATGCTCATAGCTGTGCCCACGGGCGTGAAGATCTTCAACTGGATCGGCACGATGTGGCGAGGTTCGATCACCTTCGAGACACCACTCATATGGTCGCTCGGCTTCCTCATCACCTTCGTGTTCGGCGGTCTCACCGGCGTCATTCTCGCGTCGCCGCCACTCGACTTCCACGTCTCCGACACGTACTTCGTCGTCGCCCATTTCCACTACGTCGTGTTCGGCACCGTGGTGTTCGCGATGTTCGCCGGCTTCTACTTCTGGTGGCCGAAGTGGACCGGCAAGATGCTGAACGAGACGCTCGGCAAGTGGCACTTCTGGCTGCTCTTCATCGGCTTCCACACGACATTCCTGATCCAGCACTGGCTCGGGGTCGTCGCAATGCCCCGTCGGTACTACTCGTACCTTCCGGAAGACAACATCACCTGGATGAATCAGCTGTCGACGATCGGCGCGGGCATCCTCGCGGTCTCGCTGATCCCGTTCTTCCTGAACGTCTACATCACGGCTCGCAGGGCGCCGAAGGTCACGGTGAACGATCCATGGGGTTACGGCGGTTCGCTTGAATGGGCGACGAGTTGCCCCCCGCCGCGCCACAACTTCACGTCGATTCCGCGCATCCGCTCGGAGCGTCCCGCGTTCGACCTGAACCATCCCGAAGCCGGCGTTCCGGTGGGCATCGGCCCAGCGAAGGACGCCCCTGACGCGCCCACGTACGATGCGGCAACGGAGAGGATCAAGTAATGCGCGCGAACGTCATCCTCTGGTGGATCCTCACCGTCTTCCTCGTGATCATCGCCGGGGTGTACTGGTTCTGGAGCGCCCTCGAATCACCGATCGGTCAACCCGAGTGGGCCGGATCCGTCGCGCTCACCCTCACGGCGGTGCTGAGCGCGTTCATCGCGTTCTACCTCGGCCGGGTGCACAGAGCCCAGGGTGCCGAGCTCCCCGAAGACCGCATCGACGCCAACATCGACGACGGCGACGCTGAGCTGGGCTTCTTCAGCCCGTGGAGCTGGTGGCCGATCACGCTCGCCGCCTCGGCGGCGCTGCTGTTCCTCGGACTCGCGGTCGGCTTCTGGATCTCGTTCATCGGGGTCGCCGTCGGCGTCATCAGCCTGGTCGGCTGGGTCTACGAGTACTACCGCGGCAACTTCGCCCGCTGAGCTCTCACCAGGAATCCCCGGCGCGCTGTGCCGGGGATTCCTACGCGTGTACGCAGTGCACGCGGTCCGCAGTGCGCAGCCAGGAGCTGCGTCAGGCCGCGGTGGCGGCGTGCTCCAACACCAGGAGGTCCACTGAGACGGTGACGGTTCGCTTTCCGGCGGACTGAGGAGTCGTCAGCAGTTCGGCGGAGTGGTGCGCCGATGGTCCCATGTCGGCGAGGAGGGCGCGGGTCGACGCGTCGGCCTCGATCGTGTACTCGATCGAGGAGTTTGCACGCGCCGTGAAGCCGGCGGCCGCGAGCTGCTCGACGACTCGGTCTGCTTTGCCGGTCGGGACGTCGAGCAGCTCTCCCTCGAGGCGAAGCTCGCGGAGGTGCGCGTCGGTGGGGACGATCACGAACAGGCGCCCCTGCTGGCGCAGGATGCGCGCGAACTCGGCTCCGTTTCGTGGGGCGAAGACGTTGAGCGCCACGTCGACCACAGCGTCGCGCACCGGCAAGGGCCGCCAGATGTCGAGTACGACTCCTGTTGCGTCGGGCTGCGTGCGCAGGCTCGCTCGGACGGCGTGGGGCGAGCGATCTGCGAGGAGGAACTGGGCGCCCGGAATCGCGTGCGCGAGGGCGGCCGAGTAGTAGCCCGTTCCGCACCCGAGGTCGGCGACGCGCGGCGCCCCTGGCGGACCTCCACCGAGGTGGGCTCGCACGACGTCGATGAGCGCGGTGGCGATCGGTGCGAACGCACCGCCCTCGAGCAATGCCGCTCGGGCCGCGAGCATCTCGCGATCGTCGCCGATCGTGCGTGGGGCTCGGGGCGGCAGGAGGGTGAGGTAGCCGTGCTTCGCGCGATCGAAGCGGTGTCCGGCGCCACAGCCGTAGACGTTGACGTCGACGGGGGCGAGATCGAGGAAACAGTTCGGGCACCGAAGCCAGGTCGAGTCGATCGACATGGTTCGGTGCCCGAGTCTGTCAGCGTCAGTGGTGCGAGGAGTGGGATGCCTCGAGCTCACCCTTCGAGACCGGTGCGATGCGGTCTTCGAAGAACCACCGTGAGAGGCCGGCGCGCATGTGCTGCCAGACGGTGATCTTGCCACGCGAATTCGGACGGATCATGAGCGGCGCGTAGCTCTCGAAGCTCACGAGCCTCCACCGGTCGTACTCGTTGAGCGGCTGGTGCACCTCGATGAATTCGCCGCCCGGCAGCTTCACGATGCGGCCCGACTCGTAGCCGTGCAGCACGATCTCCCGGTCCTTCTTCTGCAGGGCGAGGCAGACACGCTTCGTGATGAAGTACGCGACGAACGGGCCGAGGATCACCGTCGCCTGCAGCGTATGGGTCACACCCTCCAACGTGAGCCAGAAGTGTGTCGCCAGGATGTCGGAGCTCGCCGCCGCCCAGAGGCCGGCGTAGAACGTGACACCCGCCGCACCGATCGCGGTACGCGTCGGCGCGTTTCGCGGCCGGTCGGCGATGTGGTGCTCGCGGTGATCGCCCTTCACCCACGCCTCGATGAACGGGTAGGCGACGCACCAGGATGAGGAACACGCCGATGGCGATGAGGGGCACGAGGATGTTGAACGACCACGTGCGGTCGAGCCACACGAACTCCCAGCCCGGCGGGATGAGGCGCAGCGCGCCGTCGGCGAATCCGATGTACCAGTCGGGCTGCGTACCAGCGGAAACCGGGGATGGATCGTATGGTCCATAGACCCAGATCGGGTTGATCGTGAACGTCGCCGCGATGAGCGAGATCACCCCCCAGACGAGGAACAGGAATCCCCCGGCTTTCGCCGCATAGATCGGCAGAACGGGCGGGCCGACCGAGTTGGTCGGTTCGCGTCCGGGCGCCGCGAACTGCGTGTGCTTGTGGATGAACACATACCCCACGTGGATCAGGATGAGCGCGGCGAGGAGTGCTGGGAGCAGGAGGATATGCAGGGTGTAGAGGCGACCGACGATCGCCGTGCCGGGGAACTCTCCACCGAACAGCAGGAACGAAGTCCATGTGCCGATCAGTGGTATGCCTTTGACCATGCCGTCGATGATTCGGAGCCCGTTGCCCGAGAGCAGGTCGTCGGGAAGCGAGTAGCCCGTGAATCCCTCGGCCAGCGCGAGGATGAAGAGCACGAAGCCGAACACCCAGTTGATCTCGCGTGGCTTGCGGAACGCACCTGTGAAGAAGATTCGCAGCATGTGCAGCCCGATGGCCGCGATGAAGAGCAGCGCGGCCCAGTGGTGCATCTGGCGAACGAACAGGCCGCCACGGATGTCGAACGAGATGTCGAGCGTCGATGCCATCGCGGCCGACATCTCGACGCCCTTCAGCGGCACGAACGAGCCGTCGTACTCCACCTCGACCATCGACGCCTGGAAGAAGAACGTCAGGAACGTGCCCGAGATGAGGATGACGACGAAGCTGTAGAGCGCGACCTCGCCGAGAAGGAAGGACCAGTGGTCGGGGAACGCCTTGCGCCCGAGGCCCTTGATCGCGACGGCGATTCCCGTGCGGTCGTTGACGTACTCGGATGCCGCCGCCGTGAACGAGCGCTTGACGGGCGCGGGCGATTGCGTCGATGTGGTACTCATGAGCGCTCCCAGAAGCTCGGGCCGACGGGTTCGGTGAAGTCGCTCTGCGCGATGAGGTAACCCTCGTCATCGACGGCGATCGGAAGCTGCGGCAGCGGCCGCTTGGCCGGTCCGAAGATGACGGCGCAGTTGTTCGCCACGTCGAACTGCGACTGGTGGCAGGGGCAGAGCAGGTGGTGCGTGTGCTGCTCGTACAGGGCGACGGGGCATCCGACGTGCGTGCAGATCTTCGAGTAGGCCACGATGCCGTCGTACGACCACGACTCACGGCCGGGCGCGGGGTTGAGCTCACTCGGCTCGAGCCGCATGAGGAGCACGGCCGCCTTCGCCTTCTCTTCGAGCTTGCCGTGCTCGAGTTCTGCCAAGCCCTCGGGGATGACGTGGAACGCGCTGCCGTTCGTGACATCCGACGCAAGAATCGGTACACCCGAGGGGTCGAGCGTGAGGCGGGTGCCCTTCGCCCACATGGTGTGGCTGAGGAGTTCGACCGGAATCTCGTTCTGCGGCGCGAGACCGCGGAAAAGCACCACTGCCGGCAGCGGGAAGACGAGGAGTGCGCCGATGAGGCTGTTGCGGATGGCCGTGCGACGAGTGAATCCAGACTCCTCGTCGGCTTCGCGGAACACTTCGACGGCGCCCTGCTTCGTGGCTTCGCTGGCGCCGATCGGGTGGCGGATGTCGATGGACTCCGCCGAAGTCATGAGCGACTTGCCCCAATGCACTGCGCCGAACCCGATGCCGAGCAACGCGAGGGTCGCTCCCAAGCCGATGAACAGGTTGTTCAGGCGCACGGCCTCGACGTTGTTCGACTCGATCGGGAACAGCATGTACGCCGCGATCGCCCAGACGCTGCCGAGGACCGAGAGGTAGAAGAGCGTGTACACGGTGCGCTGTGCGCGCCGGTTGCGCTTCGGGTTCTCGTCGGTGACGCGAGGGCGATGGGGCTCGAAGCCTGGGTTCTCGATCGCGTCGGCGGCGATGACCGCGGTACCCACCGGGACGTCGATGTCGTGCGCGGCGGGCGACGAGTCGGCAGCGGCGAGCTCGGCGCCGCTGTGGTCGTCCTGTGCCATGGTTCTCCTCTTTCAGCTACTTCGGTGCCAGGCGTGAGTTAGTTGGATTTCGCCGTGATCCACACGGTGATCGCGACGATGGCGCCGAGACCGAAGATCCAGATGAACAGGCCCTCTGACACCGGTCCGAGCGAGCCGAGCTCGAAACCACCGGGGGAGCGGTTGTCTTGCAGGTACATCAGGTAGGTGATGATGTCGCGCTTGTCTTCGGGCGCGATATTCAGGTCGTTGAACACGGGCATGTTCTGCGGACCGGTAACCATGGCCTCGTAGATGTGGACGCCTGTGGTAGTCGTGAGCGCGGGAGCGAACTTGCCCTCGGTGAGCGCACCGCCGGCGCCGGCGACGTTGTGGCACATCGCGCAGTTGACGCGGAAGAGCTGCGCGCCGTTGGCCGCGTCGCCGCCACCGTTCACGAGATGGTCATCGGGGATGGCGGGCCCGGGACCGAGCGAAGCGACGTAGTACGCGAGCTGCTTGACCTGCTCATCGGTGAACTGCGGCGGCTTCTGCTGCGCCTGCGGGCCTTGCATCGCCATGGGCATGCGCCCGGTGCCGACCTGGAAGTCGACTGCGGCAGCGCCGACGCCGACGAGGGTCGGCCCGTTCGTGGTGCCTTGCGCTTCGAGACCGTGGCAGGTCGCGCAGTTGGCCTGGAAGAGCTTCTTGCCCTCTTCGATCGTCTGCTGCGAGTTCGGGTCGACCTCGGCCTGGGCGACCGTGCCGGTGCTGAGCGCCGCGTAGGCGCCACCGGTGAAGACGAGCCCGAGCGCGAGAAGCGCCACGGTGGCGAGCGGATGCCGGCGTCCGGTGCGTCGCTTCGTGCGGGTCATGGGGTTCTTCCTGATCTCGGGCATGCTGTGCTGACGCTCCTGGGGCGGATTACTTGAGGACGTAGATGACGAGGAAGAGGCCGATCCAGACGACATCGACGAAGTGCCAGTAATAGGAGACGACGATCGCGCTCGTCGCTTCGCGGTGTCCGAAGTTCTTGACCGCGAACACCCGACCGATCACGAACAGGAACGCGAGGAGACCACCGGTGACGTGCAGGCCGTGGAAGCCGGTCGTGAGATAGAAGGCCGAGCCGTAGGCGTTCGAGTTGATGGCGATGCCCTCGGACACGAGGGTCGCGTACTCGAAGATCTGGCCGGAGACGAAGATGGCACCCATTGCAAAGGTGAGGTAGAACCACTCGACCATGCCCCACTGGCTCGGTCGCCAGCCGGTGGCGTAGGGCTGCATCCGCTCCGCGGCGAACACGCCGAACTGGCAGGTGAAGGACGAGAGCACGAGGACGATCGTGTTCGCCAGCGAGAACGGGAAGTTCAGCCGATCGGCCTCGAACGTCCACAACTCGGGTGACATCGACCGGAGCGTGAAGTAGATCGCGAAGAGCCCCGCGAAGAACATGACCTCGCTGCCGAGCCATACGATCGTTCCCACCGCGACGGTGTTCGGTCGGTTGATCACGGGCGCGCTCGCCTGAGAGGTCACTGGGGTGCTCGTCACCCTCCCATTATGGCCGAAACAGCGCCCGAGTTTTCGTCATCCGGGGGAGCTGATGTCGCTGATTTCGAAGTAAGGGAACCCTAAGTTGCGCTGAAGGTAGCCCGGGAATCCACCGTGAATCCGGCCGATAGGATCGAGGCATGCCCGACCACAGCTGGCCCGACATCCTGAACTCGCTGCTCCTCGGCGAAGACCTGAGCGTGTCGGATGCCGCGTGGTCCATGGAGCAGGTGATGACGGGCACCGCGACCGAGGCGCAACTCGCCGGGTTCCTCATCGCGCTGCGCATGAAGGGGGAGACCGTCGACGAGATCGTCGGCTTCCGCGACGCAGTGCTCGAGCACGCGGTGCCGCTCATCGTCGACCCGATGGCGCTCGACATCGTCGGTACCGGCGGCGATCGGTTCGGCACGGTCAACGTGTCGACGATGGCGTCGATCGTGGCGGCGGCATCCGGCGTCCCGGTCATCAAGCACGGCAATCGCGCGGCGAGCTCGTCGTCGGGTTCGTCGGACGTCCTCGCGGCACTCGGGCTCGACCTCACGCTCCCGGCCGAGCGGGTGGGCGAGGTGCTCGCCACCGCGGGCATCACGTTCGCCTACGCGGCTGCGTTCCACCCGGGGTTCCGGCACGCCGGTGCGGTGCGGTCGCAGCTCGGAGTGCCCACGGTCTTCAACATCCTCGGGCCCCTGTGCAACCCGGCCCGGCCCGAGGCGTCCGCGGTCGGCGTCGCACACCTCGACCGAGTACCCCTCATCGTCGGCGTCTTCCAGACGCGCGGAGCAACAGCGCTCGTCTTTCGCGGCGACGACGGACTCGACGAGCTCACCACGACCGGTCACAGTCACGTCTGGGAGGTCTCGGGGGGCACGGTGAAGGAACACGACCTCGATCCGCGTGAACTCGGCATCGCCCGTGCACGCATCGATGAGCTCGCCGGGGGCGATGCGCCGCACAACGCGCGCATCGTGCACCAGGTGCTCGCCGGGGAGCGCGGACCGGTGCGCGACATCGTCGTCCTGAACGCGGCAGCCGGTCTCGTCTCGTTCGAACTGGCCAAGGATCCGGGCCAGTTCCAGCGGTCGATCCTCGATCGCTTCCACGACAAGATGGCGGTCGCCGAAGAGGCCATCGACAGCGGTGACGCCGCGCGAAAGCTCGACGAATGGATCGCCGCGACGACGGCCTGACCGCAAGAGTGAGCTGGCCGAACGCTCCCTGAGCCTGTCGAAGGGAGCACCCGCGGGCGCGCTTCGACAGGCTCAGCGAGCCTCACTTCACGTCGGGGTCGACCCAGTCGAAGGTCTTCGTGACGGCCTTCTTCCAGAGACGCAACTGGCGGTCGCGCTCGGCCGGGTCCATCTTCGGTACCCAGCGCGAGTCCTCCTGCCAGTTCGCGCGCAACTCGTCGAGGTCGGACCAGAACCCGACCGCGAGGCCGGCGGCGTAGGCGGCGCCGAGCGCGGTCGTCTCGGCGACGACCGGACGCACGACGGGCACGCCCAGGATGTCGGCCTGGAACTGCATGAGCGTGTTGTTGGCGATCATGCCGCCGTCGACCTTGAGCTCGGTGAGGTCGACGCCCGAGTCGGCGTTCACCGCGTCGAGCACCTCGCGGGTCTGGAACGCCGTCGCCTCGAGGGCCGCTCGTGCGATGTGGCCCTTGTTCACGAAACGGGTGAGGCCCACCAGAGCGCCGCGTGCGTCGGGTCGCCAGTACGGCGCGAAGAGGCCCGAGAACGCCGGCACGAAGTACGCGCCGCCGTTGTCGTCGACGGTCTTCGCGAGTTCCTCGACCTCGGGTGCGCTCTTGATGATGCCCAGATTGTCGCGGAGCCACTGGACGAGCGCGCCCGTGATGGCGATCGCACCCTCGAGTGCATAGTGCGGCTTGTCGTCGCCGAGCTTGTATCCGAGCGTCGTGAGCAGCCCGTTCTTCGAGTGGACGATCTCCTCGCCGGTGTTGAAGATCAGGAAGTTGCCCGTGCCGTAGGTGTTCTTGGACTCGCCCGGATCGAACGCCGCCTGGCCGAACGTCGCGGCCTGCTGGTCGCCGAGGATGCCGGCGACCGGAACGTCCCGCAGGAGGCTCGACGACTCGACGTTGCCGTAGACCTCCGAGGAGGACTTGATCTCGGGCAGCATCGACTTGGGAACGCCGAACGCGGCGAGGATGTCGTCGTCCCAGGCGAGGGTTTCGAGGTCCATGAACATCGTGCGGCTCGCGTTCGTGACATCCGTCGCGTGAACGCCGCCGTCGACGCCGCCGGTGAGATTCCACAGCACCCAGGCGTCGGTATTGCCGAAGAGCAGATCGCCGGCCTCGGCCTTCTCGCGTGCGCCGCGAACGTTCTCGAGGATCCACACGATCTTCGTGCCGGAGAAGTACGTCGCGAGCGGCAGGCCGACCTGCTGCTTGAACCGCTCCACGCCACCGTCGGCCGCGAGGCGGTCGACGATCGGCTGGGTGCGGGTGTCCTGCCACACGATCGCGTTGTAGACCGGCTCGCCCGGTGTTCTTGTCCCAGACGACCGCAGTCTCGCGCTGGTTGGTGATGCCCACGGCGGCGATGTCGTGGCGGGTGAGATCGGCCTTGCCGAGGGCCTGGCCGATCACCTCACGGGTGTTCCGCCAGATCTCCATCGGGTCGTGCTCGACCCAGCCTGCCTGCGGGAAGATCTGCTCGTGCTCGAGCTGCCCGCTGGTGACGATCGATCCCGACTTGTCGAAGATGATCGCGCGTGAACTCGTGGTGCCCTGGTCGATTGCCAGGATGTAGTCAGCCATGACTTCCTCTCAATGGTGCGGACCTCGCCACCGCGGCAGCGAGGTCCGCGTCGTTCTATTGGTCTGCGGCTGTGAGAGCGTTGAAACGGTTCGTCACCGCCCCAGCGTCATCGCAGCACCGGAAGGAGCACGAGGGCGGCCCATCCGGCGATCAGGCCGCCGACGATCGGGCCGACGACGGGCACCCATGAGTACGACCAGTCGCTGCCGCCCTTGCCCTGGATCGGCAGGACGAAGTGTGCGATGCGCGGGCCGAGGTCACGGGCCGGGTTGATCGCATAACCGGTCGGACCACCGAGCGAAACGCCGATCGCGATCACGAGGAACGCCACCGGGATGGCGCCGAGCTCAGCGGGTGTGCCGCCGTAGCTGAAGCCGAGGATGACGAAGACGAGCACGAACGTGCCGATGATCTCAGTGACGAGGTTCCACCCGTAGGAACGGATCGCGGGACCCGTCGAGAACACGGCCAGCTTGTTCGCGGCCTCGGGTTCGGCGTCGAAATGCTGCTTGTACGCCAGCCAGCAGAAGATCGCACCGATGAATGCGCCGACCAGCTGTGCCCCGATATAGGTGATGATCGAAAGGAAGTCGATCGGGATGCCGGGCACGAACTCGGTAATGCCCTTCCCCAAGGAGTTCGCAGTGATACCGAGGGTGACCGCCGGATTCAGATGGGCGGCCGAGGCGTATGCGACGATAACGCCGGAGAAGACCGCGAGGCCCCAGCCGATGTTCACCATCAGGAAGCCGCCCGCGTGACCTTTGTTCCTGATCAATGCCACGTTCGCGACGACGCCGGTACCGAGGAGCACCAGCATGGCAGTGCCGACCATCTCCGAGAGGAAAATGAGACCGAGATTCATTGCAACCTCCTTCGATTGCGCCGCGTCATTGCGACTGCAATTGTCACACTATCCCTGTGGACCCTTCTGAGGGAATGACCAGCGAACATTCACCATGCCCTTACCATCGGCCTCAAAGCGGGCGTAGGTTTACGTGAAGTGCTGCATCGGCGTCGATGCATGGCCGCACGATGTCCAGCAGCCGCAAGGGGAAGGGATGTCCGGTGAAAAAGATCATCAATGATCCGAAGCGTGTCGTCGACGAATCGGTGGTCGGATTCGGGCTCGCCCACGCCGACCTGGTGCGCGTCGAGACCGATCCGATCTTCGTCGTGCGATCAGATGCGCCCATCGCCGGCAAGGTGGGCCTGGTGAGCGGAGGCGGCAGCGGGCACGAACCGCTGCACGCCGGCTACGTCGGCTTCGGAATGCTGGATGCCGCGGTCCCGGGCGCCGTCTTCACCTCGCCCACGCCCGATCCGATCCTCGCCGCGACCAAGGCGGTCGACGGCGGCGCAGGGGTGCTCCACATCGTGAAGAACTACACGGGCGACGTGTTGAACTTCGAGACAGCGGCGGATCTGGCATCCGCCGACGGCGTCGTGGTGCGTGCCGTTGTGACCAACGACGATGTGGCGGTGAAGGACTCGCTGTACACCGCCGGTCGCCGTGGTGTCGCGGGCACCGTGCTCGTCGAGAAGATCGCGGGTGCGGCCGCCGAACGCGGCGATTCGCTCGCCGAGGTCGCCGAGGTCGCAGAGCGGGTGAACGCCAACGCCCGCTCGATGGGCCTCGCGCTGACGCCGTGCATCGTGCCGGCCGCCGGAGAGCCGAGCTTCACGCTCGCCGAAGACGAGATCGAGATCGGCATCGGCATCCACGGCGAGCCCGGCCGCGAGCGCATCAAGCTCGAACCGGCCGACCGGCTCGTCGACCGGTTGCTCGACCCGATCCTCGATGACCTGCCCTACGCATCGGGTGAGCGCACGCTGCTGTTCGTGAACGGCATGGGCGGCACGCCGCTGCTCGAGTTGTACATCGCGTACCGTCGCGCGGCCGAATTGCTCGCCGAGCGCGGCATCGTCATCCAACGATCACTCGTCGGCAACTACATCACATCACTCGAGATGCAGGGCATGTCGATCACGCTTCTGAAGCTCGACGACGAGATGATCGAATTGTGGGATGCTCCGGTGCAGACCGCAGCACTCCGATGGGGTCGATGACAGGAAGCGGGGAGACATCGGTGGGATTGGACGTCACGTGGGCGGTGGACTGGGTCAGGCGGAGCGCGGAGGTCATCTCTGAGCACCGTCTCGAGCTGCTCGCCCTCGATCGCGCGATCGGCGACGGGGACCATGGCGAGAACATGGATCGCGGCTTCCAGGCCGTGCTGCCGAAGCTCGACGGCCTGGCTGCGGACTCCACCCCGGGTGATGTCCTGAAGCTCGTGGCGACGACGCTCATCTCGACGGTGGGCGGGGCCGCCGGGCCGCTCTACGGCACCGCGTACCTGAGGGCCGCCGGATCGGCGGGCGATGCGACGACACTCGACGGCGCCGCGATCGCGGCGCTCCTCGGGGCCGGCCGCGACGGCATCGTCGCGCGTGGGAAGGCCGAGCCCGGCGACAAGACCATGGTCGACGCGTGGACACCGGCTGTCGATGCCGCGAAAGCCGCGGCAGCCACCGGCGCGGATGCCGCAGGGGTGCTCGACGCCGCTGCGACTGCCGCGGAAGCCGGCGCGGTGGCGACCGAGCCGCTCGTGGCGCGAAAGGGGCGCGCGAGCTATCTCGGCGAGCGCTCTGCGGGCCACCGCGATCCGGGCGCTGAGTCGAGCGCGCTGTTGCTGCGGGCGGGCGCTGAGGCGGCGGTCGCCTCTGCGGGAGCCTGAGGTGGATGCCGCGAACAGGGTCGGCGTCGTCTTCGTCTCGCACTCGCACGACATCGCCGCGGGGCTCGTCGCCCTTGCTCGGCAGATGGCGCCCACCGTCACGCTCGTCGCCGCCGGGGGAACCGACGACGGCCGCATCGGCACGAGCTTCGATCTCGTGACGGCGGGCATCGCCGAGGCCGATTCCGGCGCCGGCGTCGCCGTGCTCTGCGACCTCGGCTCGGCGATCCTCACCGCCGAGACGGCCCTCGACTTCCTCGACGACGAGGTGCGCGATCGCGTCCGCATCGTCGACGCCCCGCTCGTGGAGGGAGGGGTCGCCGCGGCGGTCGCGGCCGAGGCGGGCGACCCGCTCGCGGTGGTCGTCGCCGCGGCGGAGTCAGCGCGCGGGACGGGACCCGTTGAGTCCGCACCCGTGCCTGCGCCGGCGGGTGCACCGGAGGAGAGCGGCGGCGACGGGGCATCCGGCTATGCGCGTACCGTCGCCCTCGTGAACGCCGACGGCCTTCATGCGCGGCCCGCGGCGGAACTCGTGAAGCTCGCGAGCACTTTCCCGCAGAAGGTCACCGTGAACGGCACCGACGCCAAGAGCCTCCTCGGCATCATGTCGCTCGGCCTGACCAAGGGCGCAGAGGTCGAGATCGCGAGCGTCGACCCCGAAGGGCGTGCCGCCGTCGATGCCATCGCGCAGCTCGCGATGTCGGGCTTCGGCGAGGCCTGAACAACGGTCAGTTGCCGCCGGCCACCCTGATGTCGGCGCCCGACGTGTACGAGGCGTCGGCCGAGAACAGGTAGGCGACCGCACCGGCGATCTCTCGCGGTTCGCCCGGGCGGCGCATCGGGATGCTCGGCGCCCGCTCATCGGGCGCATTCGGTCGGCCGGCCGCCGCGTGGATCTCGGTGCGCGTGGTGCCCGGCGAGACGGTGTTGACCCGGACCCCCGCTGGGCCGAACTCCTTCGAGGTGCCGGTGGTGAGGGCGTCGAGCGCCGCCTTGCTCATGGCGTAGGGGATGTACGTACTGGGGGCGCCGCTCTTCGCGGCCCCCGAGGAGATGTTCACGATCGACCCGCCGACGCCGCCGCGGTCGGTCGCCATGTGCTCGATCGCGGCGCGCGTCAGCACGATCGGCGCGAGCACGTTCACCCGGAAGAGCAGTTCGGACTCGTCGAGCGACGCGTCGAGGAATCCGCCGATCCGACCGGTGATGCCCGCGTTGTTCACCAACCCGGTCATACGCCCGAACTCGGCGATGGCCGCCGGCACCACCGTCGCCGCCGCGTCGAGGTCGGCCAGGTCGACCTGGATCAGCAGCACGCGGGCTCCGGATGCCGCGCACCGGCGGGAGACGGCGTCGGCATCCTCGACGCGGTCCCGGTAGGTCAGCACGAGGTCGTGCCCGTCGGCGGCGAGGCGCTCGGCGATCGCCGCTCCGATGCCTCGGCTCGCACCCGTGATGATCGTGACCGGTCGTGATGGGGCATCCGTCATGGATCCAGCCTAGATCTCGCGGTGCAGCGGATTCCTCGAGCCACGCGGCGACACTGGCGCACGCGCATGGAACGGGCGTAGCATCTGGCCATGGCACGCGACACGGCGAGCCGCCCTGAAGGCAACGCGTTCACGCACTTCTTCGACCGGATCGACCGGGCGTTGCTGCCCGCGTTCGGCCCACCGCCGGTCGTCGACGAAGAAGCGCGTGAGCGAGCACCGGTCGACGAAGTGTGCCCCATCTGCGGTCACCCGATGTTCGAGCATGTGATCGATCGCACGACGTCCAACACGGTGCTGATCTGTCCCACCGACGAGCGACTCCCCGAGCCCGACATCACCGGGCCGTACAACGAACTCGGGATGCCCGCGAGCGGTCGGCGTCTCGAGAAGTACGAAGAGCGCAACGAAGGGCGCTGAGCGAGGCATCCGACCGCCGACGTGGGAGTCGGCAGGGGAGTGGCGTACGCCTGCTACGATATGAACAAATACCCAATCTGTTCATAAGGAGACGTGATGTCACCGGTGTTCTCCGAAGCGGAGCGGACCCGGATCACCGAGCTGCTGCTGGACGCAGCGACCCGTCTGTTCTCGATCCAGGGCTTACGCAAGACATCCCTCGAGGAGCTGACCGCTCCCGCGGGGATCGCCAAGAGCTCGCTCTATTCCTTCTTCGCCTCGAAAGAGGACCTCTACTTCGAAGCGGCCCTTCGGCAGAGCGAGGAGGTCCGGCGGCGAGTCATCGACGAGGGGCTCCACCAGGGCACAGACACCCGTGACGCCCTGCGGCGATTCCTGCACGCCACGGTCGCCGAGCTCGACACCAACCCGCTCTACCGGCGGTTGATCTCCCATCCGGAGGAGATGGCCGCAGTCGCCGCGAAGCTCACCCCCGAACGGATGAACGCCGCGGCGGGCGGTCCGATGGCCGACCTGCTCCAATTCGTGGGCACGCACCTGAAGGGCGACCCCGCGGTGTCATTCGGCGTGCTTCGCGCGGTCCTGCTGGTCCCGCTGCACGCCGAGCACCTCGGCACCGACCTCTATCCGGCGGTGATGGACCGCCTGATCGACGCGGTGACAGAGGGGCTCACGTCATGATGGGCGGCCTGCCGTACCTCTCGGTGGGTGAAGGCCCAGCCCTGGTGGTGCTGCTCTATACCCCGGAGGCGGCCAACCCGACGGGCCTGGCGCGCTGGTCCACGATGCGATTGGTGAAGCCGTACGCCGAGCGATTCACCGTCTACGTCGTCAATCGCCCGCCAGGGCTGCCGCCGACCACGACGATGGCGGAGCTCGCAGCCGTCTACGCCAAGGCGATCGAGGCGACGTTCGACGGTCCGGTGAGCGTTCTGGCCATCTCCACGGGCGGATCCATAGCCCTGCAGCTCGCCGCCGATCATCCCGACCTGATCGACCGCCTCGTCCTCGGCGGCGCGGCCTGCACACTCGGCCCGATCGGCAAACGAGCCCAGCGCGCCTACATCGAGCGTGCACGGCGAGGCGAGCGGCCGAGCCCGGCGCTGGCCGAGGTGGTCACGGAGTCGGCGATCGGCCGGCGATTGCTGAGAGGGCTGCTCTGGCTGTCGGACGGCGGCCGCACGGACCACACCGATGCGGTCACGGTGCTCAACGCGGAGGACGGATTCGACCTGCGCGCGCGACTCCACGACATCACGGCGGCCACGCTCCTGATCCAGGGCGAAAACGACCTCGTCTATCCGCTGGAACTGGCCGAGGAGACAGTCGCCGGTATTCCCGACGCACGACTCGTCGTCTACCCGAAGACGAGTCACAGCGGCACGTTCACCGAACGGCGCTTCGCTTCCGACGCGCTGGCCTTCCTCACCCGCAGCTGATCAGCGCGGATACGCCTCACGCCGCGAGTCGTCGCTCGATACCTGCGACTCGCGGCTGAAGGCTCAGTCGGAGCGAGCGTTGCGGGCGATGAGTGCCGTTCCGAGTCGGTGCAGTTCGTCGCGCAGGGAGACCGGTTCGATGACCTCGACGTACTCCGCCCACCCGGCGAGCCCGCGCGCGAGAAGCTGTTCAGTCGGTGCAGTCACGCGCACACGCGACCGCATGGGGTCCACCGTCGCCTCCTCGACCGCACGCTGTCCGAACTGCGTCCGCAACAGTGGCACGATTCCGGCGTCGGCAACGATCGTTGCGGAGGCCGCTGCGCGTCGACGGTCGACCTCGACGGTCACCCGCTCCCACAGGTCGACGAGATCGAGGTCGTCGGGGCGGCTGGCGGGTTCGTCGGTGATGGTCGCAGTGAGCATGCGGTCGACCCGATACGTACGCTCGGCCCCGTCGACGGCGCCGAGGAGGTACCAGTGTTCATGCTTGCGCACGAGACCCCATGGCTCGACGAGCCGCTCAGCCGGCTCTCGATTCCACGCGGCGTAGCGGATGCGCACCCGAAGTCGATCGACGATCGCGGACTCGAGAAGCGGAAGCAGCTTCGGCGGCTCGGTCTGGGGCCGCCCCCATTCGCCGGGATCGATGACGATCGCGTCGGCTGCGGCCTGCGCATCGGTTCGAAAGGTCTCCGGCAGGGCGCGCACCAGTTTGCGAAGCGCGGCCTTCGCCTCGGGATCGACGGATGCCGCCGGCCCGACGAGCAGGAAGAGTGCACGCGCCTCGCCTGCCGACAACCCGCTGAGGTCGGTGCGGGCGCCGCCGAGCAACTGCCACCCGCCGCCGCGACCGGCCTGCGGATAGACCGGGATGCCGGCGGCCGAGAGTGCCTCGAGATCACGGCGGGCGGTCGCGACGGAGACCTCGAGCTCGTCGGCGAGCTGCGCCGCGGTCACTCGCCCCCGTGCTTGGAGGGTCAGTAGGGTCGCAACGAGACGATCTGCGCGCATGCTTCCATTCTCGTCTGAAAAGTAGTCAGAGGATGAGCACTTCTGCGTTCGAGACTGGATGCATCAGATCAACCGACACGGAAGGAGCAGCTCATGCTCAGGGGATTCGCCACCGTCAGCTACTACGCCGCCGACCTCGAGGCGGCATCCGCCTGGTACTCGGAGGTGCTCGGGATCGAGCCGTACTACAAGCAACCGGGCTACATCGAGTTCCGTGTGGGGGACTACGAGCACGAGCTCGGAATCATCGACGCGCAATACCGCCCGCCGGCCCCACTGGAGCCGAGCGGCGAGATCATCTTCTGGCACGTCGACGACCTGCCGGCTTCGTACGAGCGGCTGCTCGCTCTCGGCGCGACGTCGTACCAGCCGCCGATCGAGCGAGGACCCGGCTTCGTGACCGCGGCCGTCGTCGACCCGTTCGGCAACATCCTCGGCATCATGTTCAACGAGCACTACCTCGAGATCCTCGCCCGCGGCTGACGAGCGGTTGCGCCGCGCACTGCCGGCGCGCGGCGCGGGGTGACCTTCACTCGGCCCAGGCCGAGAGGTCGAGCTCGCGGAGTCGATCGGGGTCGGCGAGCACGTCGATCGCGACGATCTTGCCGGCGCTGACGGTGAACGCCATGACCGACACCGGCTCGTGGCGCGGTACCACGACGACGCCCGGCGCGCCGTTGACGAGCGCCGGGCGCGCGAAGGGCGCGAGCGTCCCATACGTGACCGCGTTGCCGGCCACTTCTTGGGCGCCATGGAAGGAGACCGAGGCGACCGGTCGCCCGCGCCCGCCGTCGGAGCGGAGGACGACGTCGGGCGCGAGCACGGAAACGAGCGCTTCGAAGTCACCGTTCCGCGAGGCGGCGAAGAACGCGTCGACCACCGTTCGTTGCCGTGCGACGTCGCCGTCTGGCGTCGGCGCCTGCTGAACGCGTCGGCGCGCACGGCTGGCGAGCTGTCGCGCCGCTGCGGGCGAGCACGGCACGATCGGCGCGATCTCGTCGAACGGCACCGCGAAGATGTCGTGCAGCACGAAGGCCAACCGTTCGGCCGGAGACAGTGTGTCGAGAACCACGAGCATCGCGAGGCCGATCGAGTCGGCGAGCTCAGCCGCCCGTTCGGGATCGCTCGCGGCTGCGCTGCTCACGATCGGGTCGGGCATGTGCACGCCGTACGGCTGCTCGCGGTGCGTGCTACGCGACCGCAACATGTTCAGGCAGATCCTCGACGCAACAGTGGTCAACCAGCCGCCGAGGTTCTCGACGCCGCTCACGTCGGTTCGACTCATCCGGAGCCAGGTCTCTTGCACGACGTCGTCGGCCTCACTGAGCGAACCGAGCATGCGATAGGCCACGGCCCGCAAGTGTCCGCGGTGCTCTTCGAATCGTTCCGCCAGCAAGTCCTGCTCAGTCATCTGTCACATTCTCCCGCCGCCGCGTGTCAGAGCAGTGAACCACGAAATCGACGGGGTTCAGGATCACCTATCTGAAGGAGAGCAAGGATCATGCAGGCACGGATGAACGATGAACGAGTCGATGGCCCACCCCATTCTGGTCACCGGCGGTACGGGCACGCTGGGCCGCCTCGTCGTGCGCCGACTTCTGGACGCCGGACGCACCGTGCGAGTGCTCAGCAGGAACATCCCGGATGAGCCCGTGGCGGGCGTCGAGTTCGTGTCCGCCGACCTGGCAACGGGGGAGGGGGTCGACGCGGCGGTGGACGGCGTGGAGATCATCGTGCATTGTGCGGGCAGCGGAAAAGGCGACATCGACAAGGCTCGTCATCTCGTGACCGCTGCGTCGCGTGGGGGAGTGCGCCACCTCGTGTACATCTCGGTGGTCGGAGCCGATCGGATGCCCGTCGAGAGCCGCCTCGACCGGAACATGTTCGGCTACTTCGCCGAGAAGTATGGGGCTGAGCGCGTCGTCGAGGCATCCGGCATCCCGTGGACGACGCTGCGCGCGACCCAGTTCAACGACCTCGTGTTCCAAGTCGCGGAGGGAATGGCGAAGCTCCCGGTCATCCCGCTCCCGAAGGGCCTCCGCGTGCAGCCGGTCGATCCCGGCGAGGTGGCCGACCGGCTCGTCGAGCTGGCGCTCGGAGCGCCGGCCGGACTCGTGCCCGACCTGGCGGGCCCGAAGGTGTACGACGCGCCCGAGCTGTTCCGTGGGTACCTGCGAGCGACGCATCGCCGCCGGCCGATCATGCCGATCGGGCTGCCGGGCAAGGCTGCGCGCGCGATGCTCGGCGGTGCGAACCTCTCACCCGAGCGCGCTGCCGGCCATCGCACGTGGGAGGAGTTCCTCGCGGATCGGCTGGCGGCGTGACGTCGAGCCCGGCTTGTCACTGATTCAGGCTGGGCTAAGCCGGCTCTGGGTCGTCGCCACGCCCCCACGCGATCGCGATGAGCCGACGCAATACGTCGAGGTCGAGGTCGTCGAGCTTCTTGGCGTAGACGCAGCCAGCGCCCTCCGTGTAGGTGCCCAGCTGGGGGAGTAGCGCGACTCCATCCGGCAGGTCCTTGAGCCCGTAGAACGTCAGCTGCGACCTGCGAGGCGAGAACCCCGTCTTGGGCCAATCGCCGCGGGTCCGCGGGTTGGCCGGGGGAAGCGCGTGGACGACCGGTCAGGCGCCCGATCTCGGGCAGGTGCCCGTGACCGACGGAAGTTCGGCAGAAGGAGGCGTTCATCCGGGACGCGTTGCGGCGGAGACGAGGAAGTCGTGCACGCGCACTCTGTCGACCCTTCTTCCCCGCTCTCCTGGGAGATGTAGCGGAAGCTGCCGTAGCCAACCATCGTGGGGCCCCACATCACGGGGTCGGTGCCCGTGACCTCACGGAAGACCTCGGCAAGATGGAGACCTTCTTCGCGGCGACGGGCGGTTGCGGCCGCGTCGAGGAAGTCGTGCACGTTCGCGTCTGTCGGCACTGTCTTCTGTTCACTCATGCGGTCTCCACCAGCGATTCTAGCCTCGCGCTACCCGGCGTCGGTCGACTGATCCATGACGTAGATCGTCTGGCCGCCCGCATCCCTGTACGTGGCGTTGAACCCACCGGGGATCTCGGAAAGCTCCTCGACGACCTGCAGCCCATCCGGACGCTTGTCGTGGAAGTCCTGCACGCTCTCGACGACGAACAGCGGTCCAAACGGTGCGCCTGGATCGTTGGTGTCGAGCATGAGCTGAACGTCGGTACCGGGCAGGGTCAGAGCGACCGTCGTGTCGCCCTCGCGCCACACCTCCTGGCATCCGAAGGCATCGCGGTACAGCGCAAGTGAGGCTTCCAAGTTCGCGGTGGGGGCGAAGAGAAATTCGAGCTTCATGGCATTACCTTTCGCGTCGTAACTGGCATTGCTCCCAGCGTAGCGGCATTATGTACTCATGCGCGAGTGGGTTCCTGTGTCGACGTCGCCGAAGGGACGACTGGCACTCTCCGCTGTGCGCGCATTCGGAGCACGGTCGTTCGATGACGTGACGGTGGGGGAGCTTGCCGCGGATGCGGGAGTGACGACCGGGGCGCTGTACCACCACTTCGAGAGCAAGCTCGGCCTGTATGTGTTCGTGCGCCGCGACGTCGAGCGTCGATTGCTCGATCGAATGGAGGGCGCGGCCGACGCAACAGCAGGACGCTCGGAAGCCGTGAAGGCGGCGCTATTGGTTGGGTTCGACTTTGCGGTGCGCCAGGACTTCCAACGGCTCCTCGGTGAGCCTCCTTCCGGATCTGCCGACGACCCGCTGGTGAACCTGCTGACGACGCTCAGTCGCCCCGCCCCGCCGCCGATGGGTCGCATGATCGCTGCCGCGTGGAGGGCCGCTCTGCTGGCAGTCGCGGAGGGCATCCATGCCGACCAGGCACGAAGCGCTCTGAGTAGCTTGGACTTTCGCTTGGACGGTACGTCGGCGAGTTCCATCTGATCCGATGCGACAACTCGAGATCAGGTGATTCTTCGGCGTGACCCCGGGGGCGGTTGACGCTGTTCGAGACTCGGCCGGCGGCGCGCGAAGCCTAACGGGGATCGCGCTCAGCAACGAATGCCGCCCGGGTCCCCGTGGTGGGGAGCGGGCGGCATTCGGCGTGTGGTGCGCGGGTGGTGGGGTTAGCTGATTTTGCGGCGGTAGATGGTGATCGCGAAGGCGTAGGCGATGACGAGGATGCCGACGAGCCAGGCGAGGGCGATCCAGATGTCGGTGCCGACGGGTTGTCCGGCGAACAGGGCTCGCATGCTGTTCACGATCGAGGTCACGGGTTGGTTCTCGGCGAACCAGGCGACCGGGGCGGGCATCGTGTCGGTGGGCACGAACGCGGAGCTGATGAAGGGGAGGAAGATCAGCGGGTAGCTGAACGCGCTGGCACCGTCGACGGTTTTCGCGGAGAGCCCGGCGATCACGGCGAGCCAGGTCAGGGCGAGGGTGAACAGGACCAGGATCCCGGTCACCGCGAGCCACGCGCCGAGGGATGCTCCGGTTTGGAATCCCATGATGAACGCGACGCCGATCACGATCCCGACCGAGACCAGGTTCGAGACCAGGGAGGTCAGCACGTGCGCCCAGAGCACGGAGGATCTGGCGATCGGCATGGACTGGAAGCGTTCGAAGATCCCGCCCTGCAGGTCCAGGAACAGCCGGTACGCGGTGTACGCGATGCCCGAGGCGATCGTGATCAGCAGGATCCCGGGGAGCATGTAGTTGATGTAGGACTCGTCGGTGCCGGTGTTGATCGCACCGCCGAGGACGTACACGAACAGCAGCATCAACGCGATCGGGGTGACCGCGGTGGTCACGATCGTGTCGGGGCTTCGGAGGATGTGGGTCAGCGACCGACCGGTGAGGACCCGGGTGTCGCTGAGGGTGTGGGTGGTCATCGGGGTTCCTTTCCGGCCGGGACCGCGCCCTGGGTGCGGTCGGCGGTGGCTGGCGGTGGTGGTGTCGGGGGTGCCGACGAGGGTGAGGAACACGTCCTCGAGGGAGGGCTGCTTCTCGACGTACTCGACCTTGGTGGCCGGGAGGAGCTGCTTGAGCTCGGTCAGGGTGCCGTTCTGGATGATCGTGCCCTGGTGCAGGATCGCGATCCGGTCGGCGAGCTGTTCGGCCTCGTCGAGGTACTGCGTGGTCAGCAGCACCGTGGTGCCGTTGCTCGCGAGTTCCTTGACGGTCTGCCACACCTCGATCCGGGCCTGCGGGTCGAGCCCGGTCGTGGGCTCGTCGAGGAAGATGATCGGCGGGTTACCGATCAGGCTCATCGCGATGTCCAATCGGCGGCGCATCCCGCCCGAGTACGTGCCCGCCTTCCGGCCGCCCGCTTCGGTGAGCGAGAACCGGCCCAGCAGCTCGTCCGCGATTCGCGCCCGGGTTCTTCAGGTGCCGAAGCCTCGCGATCAGCACCAGGTTCTCCCGGCCGGTGAGGACCTCATCGACCGCGGCGAACTGCCCGGTCAGACTGATCGCCTCCCGCACCTGGCCCGGCTTCCCGGCGACGTCGAGACCGTTCACCGTCGCGGTGCCCGCGTCGGCCTTCGAACAGCGTCGACAGGATCCGCACCAGCGTGGTCTTGCCGGCCCCGTTCGAACCCAGCAGCGCGAAGATGCTTCCCGCCGTCACGTCGAAGTCCACCCCCCGCAAAACCTGCAGGTCCTTGAACGACTTCTGGATACCCCGCACCCGGATCGCGGGCTCACGGGTCGTGTTCGTGGTCATGCGTTCGTTCCCTTTCCAGTTCCATTGCCGTCGGACACGGCATCGATCGCCTTCACCAGGCGGGTCCGTTCCTTATCGATCCACTGCCTGCCGCTGTACGCCTGGGTGAACGCCTCGGCAAACCCCACCGGGTCATCCCCGACGATCGCCCGCACCGGGGTGCCGTCCACCGCGGCGCGCTCCCAGAGATCGGCGAAATCACCGAACATCGTGATCAGCGTGTCGCCGTCGCTGACGCCGCCGTAGTACATGAAGTACCGCTCGAACGCCTTCGCCGCGGTCCGGTACGGCTCGGGCAACGCCTCGATCCGCGCCTTGTACCGCCGGTACTGCTTCTTCTGCTCCAGCGAGCCCGTGACGGTCTCGATCCACTTCGCTGCCATGATCACTTCTCTCCTTCGTCCTGGTTTCTTCGATGCTGCGGCGGAGCTGTTCGATCCGTTCCGCGAGGAAGCTCCACGTCCCCCAGAACTCCTCGAGGTACGCCCCGCCCGCCGGGTTCAGCGAATACACCTTCCGCGGCGGCCCCTTCTCCGACGCCACCTTCTCCACATCGACCAGACCCCGCTGCTCGATCCGGACCAGCAACGCGTACACGGTGCCCTCGACGATGTCCGCGAACCCCTGCTCCCGCAGCCGCGCCGTGATCTCATACCCATACGCCGGCCGCACCGCCAGAATCCCAAGGACAATCCCCTCCAGCGTGCCCTTCAACATCTCCGTCATCTGCCTGGCCATGAACCCCTCCCTCCAACTACTCAGTAACACTTCCTACCGGTACATAGTAAGCACAAGTACCAGTAGATAGCAACACCGAATACCGAACCCGCACGACGGCATCTCACTGCGGGGGAGACGCAGCTCGACGCCGGTAACGACTACCCGATGTTCGATCCGCAGGGGTGAGGTTCGGAATCAAACATCTGTCACGCGAGGACCTTGCCGGGGCTACGCCGGCTCTGGGTCGTCGCCACGCGCCCACGCGATCGCGATGAGCCGGCGCAGTATGTCGAGGTCGAGGTCGTCGAGCTTCTTGGCGTAGACGCAGCCAACGCCCTCCGTGTAGGTGCCGAGCTGGGGGAGTAGCGCCACTGCCTCCGGCAGGTCCTTGAGCCCGTAGAACGTCAGTTGTGACTTGCGGGGGGAGAACCCAGTCTTGGGCCAGTCGCCGCGGGTACGCGGGTTGGCCTGGGAGATGTAGCGGAAGATGCCATAGCCCACCATCGTGGGTCCCCACATCACGGGGTCGGTGCCCGTGACTTCACGGAAGATCTCGGCGAGCCGGAGCCCTTCTTCGCGGCGGCGGGCCGTTGCGGCCGCCTCGAGGAAATCGTGCACGTTCGCGTCGGTCGGCACCGTCTTCGGGTCACTCATGAGTTCTCCACCAGCGATTTGAGCTTTCGCAGCTCGTTCATGACGCGCCGCCTCGAGACGCCCGCCAGAAGCGGCGTAAGCAGACGCATCGGGCCACTCTTGAACTGAGTCTCGCTCGTGAGGTCGAGCAGAGTGGCGTTGCCTTTGGGGGTGAGAGTGTATTCGGCGGTCATGGTGAACGCGTCAGCCTCTCCCCGAATCTTGACGTGGCGGTCGGGCTCGTAGACGAGTGTCTCCTCCATCATCTCGAAGCGTCGCCCGTTCTCGTTGTAGACGTGCTTCGCCTGCGCCCCGACGCGGTTGCGGCCCTCGGTGATGTGAACGATCTCCTCCAGTCCGCCCAGCCACTGAAGCGCCTTCTCGTCCTCATCCAGCCACGAGAACACATCCTCAGCAGGACGCTGTATCTCGATCTGACAGGTACTGCGGGACATCTGAACTTCTTCCTACGCGGCCATCTATGCCGGGCGACCTTCACTTCGTCGTTGCAGAGGCTCTCGTGCTTGCCGATACACAGGGTACCGGCCCACGTGCGGCCAGCACTATGGAAACGTGCCGGTATCGATATGAAGCAACACCGCTCTCTGTCGATGTTGTGCTGAGGATGGGCTCGTCGCTCTGCTCAGGCGACGGGTTCTCCTTCCTCGAGCTCCGAGACCGTCCACGGCGTCCGTCGTGCCCGGAGTTGCCTCCTACTTCGCGAGAGCGGATACTTCTCCTCGAGCCGCGGTTCGAGGTAGATCCTGCGAATCGCCACCAGAATCAGATATCCGCCCGTCCAGTACGCGAGGAACACGACCAGCCCGTACTGTCCGAGCGTGAAGCTGAGCAGGGTCAGCACGACGCCGATCCCGATGTACAGCCATCGCCAGGCACCGGTGAGCCGGTCGCGTGCAGCCTGCTGTCGCTCTGTGCGGGCTTGCAGCGACTCGACGCGGCTGCTGAGGTCTGCGTCATCGATCATTGTGAAGAGGTCGCGCACCGGAACCCGCAGAGCTTCAGCCACGAGGGACAGTGTCTCCAGGCTTGCGTCCTGTCCCGCTTCCAGTCGTTGGATGGTTCTGAGCCCAACTCCGCTCTCAGTCGCGAGCCGTTCCTGGGTCCAGCCGTGCTCCTGACGCAGTTCGACGATCCGTGTCTTGTTCATGGGTTTCATGCTCGCGCCGCCACTCCAGTCATCACCACGCCGCGATGACGCCAGTGAGCCGCCACACGGCCGCCACGCGCCCGCCACTCCATTCTCGTCGGAACGATCCACGCGCACCGCTATGTTGTTGGGGTATGCCACCTATCCGATCGGGAGCACGGATCGCGATGCGGCGTGCCGCCTCGGGCGCGATCATTTCACTGCTCCTCGGCCTCGCATTGAGTTCGTGCGCGGCATCGCCGACCTCGACCTACGTGAACAATGTGGGCGAAGCGTGCCGGCGAATGGGACCAGACAACCCTCGCGAAAGCCTCGCGCGCTGAGTTCTCCGACGCGGCCGAGCCGTTCGATGGCCTCGATCGGCCCCCGGCGACGTCGTCGGATTAGTCGCCGAATCGCTTGTTAGCGGTGACCTCGTCGCGTGGATCCGGGAGATTGGCCGTGATGTCGATCGGCTCGGTTGGGGGAAGTGTGATCGCGGCCGGGTCAATAGGTGTCGCGGTCATGGTGTGTTCCTCTCGTATTGGTGTTCCTGGAGGAGTTCGCGGAGTTGGATCCGTGCCCTCTGGTAGCGTCCGCGCGCGGTCGACTCGCTGATCCCGAGGATGGTAGCTGCTTCCGGAAGCGTGAATCCATCCCACAGGACGAGGCGGACCAGTTCGGATTGGTTGTCAGGTATAGCGTCGAGCGCGGCGCGGATGTCGAGGGTTTCAGCGTCGACATGCTCGGTCGGGAGCGCCTCGATATGTGCACGCAGCTTGTCCGTGAGGTCGGTATGGCGGGCGGCTCCGCGGGCGGCGTTGGCGAGGACCCGCCTCGCGACACCGAACAGCCACATCCGTGCTTGCTCCGGCTCTGCGGGCATTCGATCGCCTCGCCGCCAGGCGACCACGAAGGTCTCACTGAGCAGATCTGCGGCATCGGCCGGGACCCGCGCACGGCGGCCGAAGTAACTCAGCAGGTCCGCCGCGTTGGCCACGTACACGTGCTCGAGGTCTTCTTCGCGCGTTGAGCGGCTTCGACGCCGCGTCATTGTGCGGAGCCTTCGGTCGCGCCATCGCACGGCCGTGCCGCACCCGCCAACGAGACCCCATCGATCAGGTAGCCCGCCTGCTCGAACTCGGCAGTGACGCGGTCGCTCATCACCCGTGTCGCTGCACGTGAATACGTCGCGGGCGGCGGGGTCGCACCGGATGCGATGCTGGCCGGGTCCGTGTACGCCACGCGTCGCTCGACTTCGAGTTCATACGCGGCTTCGATCTCGGCAGTGGTGATGGATGCGATGAGAGGGTCCCAGTCGTGTTCCGTGAGGAACTTCCGCGCCGCCTCGGTGCGCCGGTCGACTTCCTCGTCCGGCACGTCGTGGTCGCGGTAGTAGGGTTCCACGCTGAGGAAGACCTCGCACAGTCCGAGTTCGGTTCCGTCTTTCAACTCGAAGCTGCGTTGGGCGACGACATCCGGTGTCCAACCCATCCAGTCGATCACGGTAGGCGCGGCCGTCGCGGCGGTGACGCCCAAGCCGACGATACCGACACCAAGGGCCGAGCCCGCGATGATCCGGCGGAGTCGGGACCCCAGCCGCCGCTCCTGCAACCCGCCAACGACGGATAGGGCGAGGGCCTCAGCCTCAGCCGCTGCCGCTGGGTCAGCGCCCAACGCCGGTGGGGAAGCGTGCCGCACCGCCTCATCGAACCAGTCCATCGATTGCCCTTCGTCGAGTGCCTTCATATAGGACATGTCCGGAAGGGCGCCGTTCTTAACACGGATCTTGATCTTGGCCGCGACCTGACTGCGCCCGAGTAGTGGTCAGGGTCGGCAGCTCCGCTGCGTTTCGCGGCCCTGATCACGAGTGCGTTCCAGATCAGGAATGGTGGTGAACCCGTCGCCGCGCGCTGGTCGCCGCGGGCGCAGGTGTCCTGTGCGTGGTGTGGAAGTCCGCTGACCCCTGATTTGCCTCGCCGCGGGGGCTGCCATACGGTTTGGGCATGGCGGTGCGGCATCCGAACGACAACCCGTCGCCCGCCGAGGTTCTGCGCATTCCAGGGTTCGCGCTCTTCTGGTCGTCGTCGACATTGAGCGGGTTCACCTCCGCGATTACCGCGGTCGCGCTACAGGTGCTGATTGTCACCACGCTGGATGCGTCGGCGTTCCAGATCGGGCTTCTGATCGCGGCGCAGGTCGTCCCGTACGTGTTCCTCGGTCTGCTCGTCGGTGCGTGGATGGACCGCTGGCGCCGCAAGCCGGCCCTCGTTCTCGCGAACGCCGGCCGCGCGATCGTCCTCGTTCTGATACCCGTTCTCTGGATCACGAGCTCGTTGACGGTGTGGTCGCTCGGAGCAGTGCTGCTCGTCTTCGGCGTCCTGACACTCTTCTACGATTCAGCGGCCCAACCAATCCTTCCGCGCATCGTCCCGCGTCAGTCGCTCGTGCTCGCAAACGCCCGGCTGGGCCAAGCCGGCACGGTCGCGCAGACCGTTGGACCCGCCGTCGGGGGAGCGATCGTGGGCTGGCTCGGGGCACCGATCGCCATACTCGTCGACGCGATCTCCTACGCCGCGAGCGCGATCATGCTCGCTTTCATCCGCGTCGAGGAACCCAAGGCCGCCCCACGAACCAAGGGAAGGCACGTCGGTCACGACATCCTTGACGGTTTGCGATGGACGTACTCGCATCGCACGATCGCGCCGCTCGCCCTGTCCGTCCACGTGTGGTTCCTGGCGAACAGTCTCTCCTTGACAGCCTTCGCCCCGTTCGTCCTGCGAGAGCTGGAGATCGGTCCCTTAGCGTTCGGTGGAATCCTTGCGATGGCCGGTGTTGGAGGATTCCTCGGTGCCCTTCTCGCTCCCGTCGCCGGACGGCGACTCGGCGCTGGCAGAGCAGTCCTCATCGGGCGGCTGTTCGCACCCGTCGCGTGGGGGGCCATCGCGCTCGCTCCCGTCTTCAGCACGGAGAGTCTCGCGACCGTGGTCGCGCTCGCTTTCGGTCAGTTCGTGTTCGGCTTCTCCATGGGGCTGGAAGACGCGAACGACATGGGATACAGGCAAGGCGTCACATCCGACGAGATGCAGGGGCGCATGAACGCGTCAATTCGCACCGTGAACCGCGTGACGCTGCTCGTCGGAGCGGTGGTCGCTGGCGTACTCGCCACGCTCGTCGGGTTCCAGGTGACGATCTGGATCAGCGCGGGCGTCTTCCTGATCGCCGCGCTCGTCATCGCCTTCTCACCGCTACGCACGGCGCGGCACGAGGACGCGCGAGAATTTGCCTGATCAGACGTTGGCGACCGCGTCAACGCGGACGGCTCGGGCGCACGACGTGCCGCGAGAAACCCCAGATCAAACGGAAATGCGAGGTGAGGGGCTGGCACATCCAAGTCCTTCTACGTGCAACTTTCTTGCACATAGAATCTAACTTCCGGACATAATGTGCATTATCGGCGCAGAACCCACATAAGTTCCATCTGATGCGAGAGCTGATGCCTCCCTGCGATCTCCGCGTCATTCACCCCGTGCCGCGCGCGAAGCCCGCGTGGCAGTCTCGACTTGATCTACACTCGCGCCTTGTGGCTCACCAGGCATGGGGAATCCTTCCCGAACGCCCGTCCAGTGCCGACCAACCCACCTGAGTTCCATTTGATGCAGGGAGTACGTCCCACGTGGTCACGGCTTCAGCTGTGCCGTGTTCTCTTGGTCACTCTGACCAGGGGTGACTTCACGCACACTCGACCGGTTGGCGATGAAGAGCGGAATCAGTCCATAGAGGGCGGCGCCGATTGCGGCGAAGCCTGCGAGTGCGTTTGCACGATTCGGATCGGCTGGAGGGTCGATCGCACCCCCCACCTGGAACAGCCAGATCGCGCACACGAATCCCGCGACGGCGCCAGCCCAGAACAACGGCACCCGTCGGCTTTGCGAATCGTTTGGACCTCCGGGCACAACGCTGATCGCGCCGATGCCTACTCCGACGAGCACGACAGCAATCCCGACGACGATGAGCCACGTCGGAAGTACGGCCGCCGACTCGGGATAGATGTTGTTCCGCAGTCGCAGGTCGGCGGGCAGCCTGTCAGACCAAGAGACCCAAGTCGCCACGAAGACGAGAAACGGGAGCCAGACCGTGGCGGCAGCCAGAGCATCTCGGAGCCGCACCGCCCGCACTTTAGTCGCCACACTCACAGACTACGGAAGAAGCCGACGAAGGAACCCAGGTGTGTCGAATACGTGCCTCTACCGGCTAACCCACATGAGTTCCATCTGATGCGAGAACTGATGCCTCGCTGCGATTTTCGCGTCGTTCCGGGCATTTCTGCCTCTGGCTGTTGCCGATCTCCGAGTGGGAAGCGCGTCGGACCAGCCGTCCGGCGCCCGGTTAGCGTGGCGGCACGGCGGCGCCGAGCGTCCGCGCCAGGATCGCCTTCAACGTGTCCAGATCCTCCGGCCCGACGGCCTGGAACAGTTCATCGGCGACGCTCTTGGTGTGAAGTTGAGCCGTTCGTAGGGCGGCCGCTCCCCCGTCCGTGAGCCCGAGGATGGTGACCCTCCGGTCGGTCGTCGAAGGCGTTCGCGAGAGGTGTCCGAGCCGCTCGAGATCATCGACCACGCGAACCATGCCGGTCTTGTCGCTGTTCATCCGCGCGACCAGGTCGCGTTGGGTGTCCACCCCGTCGCGGATCAGGAACATCACTGCGACGTGCCTGCTGGTGAGGCTCATCGGTCTCAGCGCCGCGTTCAGTCTCTGGGTCGCCAAGGAATGGACTTGGTTGAGCAGGAGTCCGACCTCGATGGACACCGCTCCCCTGTCATCGCTCATGCTCCGATTCTCTCCCATTTAGATCCAGACGCAATTGATCCAAACGGATCTAACGGAGTAGGCTCAGGACATGTCCTCTCTCAATGATGCGGCCCGCGATGGGCGGCGGTGGCCGGTACGGTTCCTGCAGATCTCACTGACGGTGACCGCGCTCCTCATGTTCGGTCAGGCCGTGCTGGCCGGCCTGTTCATGGATGGCGCCGACTCGGCATTCGCATGGCACCGCGAGATGGCGACCGTGACGGGCATCGTGCTGATGATCGCGATCGTGGCGGCCGTTCTGGCGACCCGCTTCGGGCGGGCACCGCGGTGGCTGATCGGCGCCACGGTCGGATTGCTGGCACTGATGTCGTTGCAGGCGTTCGCAGGGTTCCGTTCGCTGTCGGCGCTCCATGTTCCGCTGGGCGTCATCGTGATCCTGGTCGCAATCGCACTCGCCGTCCGGGCATGGCGGCTCCGGCCGCCCGCCGAGCGAAGCGTCACGTCGCGTCAATCGCTCGAGCCCGTGAGGTCCGGGCGGTAGTCGCGGCGCCTGCAGCGCTACCGGCTCGCAGGACGACGTCGACGCGCGATCGCCGCTGGCGGAAGGGAATTGCACAAGAAGATCCCCGCATCGCAGCTCGTCGTACTCCGAGGAGGCGCGTCTCCTACTGTTCACGGGCAGATTCTGGGAATAACCTGTGACCGTATGGTCCTGGTTTCAGAAAGGACCCCGATTGGCCGTCTTCCCGTCATTCTTGCTCGATGCTTCGACGCTCTCGAAATCCTCGATCAACACCATTCGCGCCATGCTCGGCATCAGTGCCGCCGTCGCGCTCGTCATCGGCATCCTCATCACGCTCTGGCCGAAGACCGCGCTCGGCGCGATCACCGTACTGATCGGTATCTACCTGGTCGTGGCCGGGCTCGCCTACCTCAGTCTCGGCATCTTCTCGAGGGGAATCTCGCGCAGTGTAAGGGCGCTCCACATTATCCTCGGCTCCTGTTCGTCGTCGGCGGCATCCTCGCCTTTACGAATGTCGAGGGGACTTCCGAGTCCCTAGCGGACTTCATGGGCGAGCTCCTCGGCATCCTGCTGATCGTCGAAGGCGTCATCGCGCTCGCACAGCTCGGCGACGCCCCCTCGAGGGGATGGGCGATCTTCTTCAGCATCCATGCATCATCGCCGGCATCGTGCTGCTGTTCTCGCCGCTCTGGGGCGCCGTGGCGCTGTTCACCGTCGTGGGCATCGGCCTGATCGTCCTCGGCGGTGTGCAGATCGGGTGCGCGTTCACCTTCGGCCGTGGCGTGACCGCCGCGACGTAGCCCACGCGACGAGAGGCCGGTGCGCGCGGATGCTCCGGGCCGGCCTCTGGTAGCTCCCCTCCGTTATCACCTCCCTCGAAGTCCGGGACGCTTCCGTGTCGTCCCCGCTACCTGAACTGGAGGAGTGCTGCACTGAACTTGTCGACGTCGTCGCGGGTCGCGTCCGTCACCAAGAGCGTGTGCTCTCCAATGGTCCGTGTGTACTCGCCCTGGCACGGAATGGTGACGATTTTCGTGAGACCGCTACGCCATGCAGCGATGAGGGCATCAACCGACCGACGCTCGGGCTGGTCCTCGAACGACCCAGGACGACGAGCCGCCCGCTGTTGGAACCGAGCGGCTGTCCAGGCCGCCCACCGCTCGTCGAGACCGTCGTCACCGAAACGGTCACGCCACGATGGCCCCATGAGCTGAGCGATCAGGTCTGCGCGTTCGGTTGAGTTGTCGGCCGTGCTGTGAATCGCATCGAACAGTCCGGGATCGCGCACGCCACCCGCGTGGCGGAGGGTGGCAGTCCAGAGTTGTGGCCAAGCTGCGTGCCACGCGTCGACATCGCGTTCTTCCTCGTTCATCCGCGGGTCGGGTGGGTCGACGAGCAGTGGCGGGAGGTCATCGCCCAGCGGCTGTAGTCCCCACGCTTCGCGGATCCAGAGGAGCTCGACGAGCGGCTTGGGATCGTCTTCGGTGGTGATCACCATCTCGTGGGGCCAGGGATTACCCGGAATCGGTGCGGATGAGCGCACATGTACCTCCTGAACGTGTCGGACCGCAGTTGGTAATACGACCGTCCCACACTCGCAGACCGACCTGCCACCGCGCGGCGAACTCAGGTGTGTCGAGTACGTGCCTCTACCGGCCGAGTGCGCACACGTGGACGTCAGCGAGCTCGGGCAACAGTCAGGACGATGGGGTCGGCCTCATGGGGCCCGCCGCATTCTTCGGAGCCGCCGACGCGTTGCCACTCCAGTTCAACCGTTGCGCTGGTGAGCGTGGTGCCGTCTTTGCCAAGGACCTCAATCGTCGCCTGGTTGGGAAGGTCGAGTTGGATGTCGACGTGCCAGCGCCCGTCGCCGAGATCAGTCACGGCGTAGTAGGGTCCCAAGGCTGGTACTGGTGTCGCCTCGATTCCAGGCACGGAGCATCCGCTTTCGGTGCAGAACACGACGCGCTCCACTTCGTCGGCCGCCGGTCCGTCCAGGATGATGTCGACTTGCTGGGAGTAGAGGATCGCCGTGCACGCGGTGGGTGTGGGCACCGCGGTGCCGAGGCATCCGGAGCTTCCGATGACTATGAGTGCGGCCCACGATGCTGCACCGAGCTCACGTCTGTTCCGAGGGGCCGGTCCTTTCGTGGAACGCATGGGTCAGAATCTCCACGGTCGCCTACTCGACCACTTCGGGCGGCTCAGTGGCGATGCCATCGGGCCCGATGATTACGGCAATTGGAAGGTCAATGCGCGCGGACTGCGGAGGTTCCACGCCGAGCGGGGGCAGGACGTGCACCCAGGTCGTTCCCACGGCCGTGACTTCGACGCCGAGCGTTGGGTCGACTCCATCGGGAGTTCGGATGACATGGGTCCGCAGGGCAACATCGGCGGTGCACGCGGAGCCGCCGGTTGATTCGAGGGCGAGCTCGATGTCTCGGGATGTCGGTGCGCTGATCGCGGATGGCACGGTGTAGCAGGAGGAACTGCCCGCGAAGGTGATCGCGAAACGTTCACCCTCGTCCAGCCATCCGATGCGAGGTTGTCCGCGAGGAGCGGGTCCTCGAGCGAGTCGTCTGGACCGGGTTCTGGTGCGGGTGTACTGACGGCCGCCTCGAGATGCCTCCCGACGTGGTGGATTCTGCGATCGACACCGGTCCGATACAGCCGCAGAGCACCACGGATGTTGCGATGACCAACCCGACTGAGAACACTAACCGTGGAGCATCCGATCGCATCATTCGGTCCCTTTCATGTCGTGTCACGCTGATGCCTTGTCACGATCATGGCCACTCAGCGGACCGCTCGGTGGGCGAGAGCGCGGACGTTACAGTAGCGATGCTGGATCGTTCAGGAAGCGATACATGCGGAACCCAACGTTTCGGCGAGGACCCCGCCGCCGTCCCGGACGCCATAAGTCGGCTGGGCCGCCCGCGTGTCGGTGGTCCGTGCGATCGTACGGGTATGGTAGCCATCCAGCGGATCCGTCCCCAGGGGCTTATCTCGAGCCCGGCCTTCAGCCACGTCGCCATCGTGCCGCCCGGCGCGACCACCATCTACGTCGGCGGTCAGAACGCCGTCGACGCCGACGGCTCGCTCGTCGGCGATGGCGACGTAGCCGTTCAGTCCGTCCGCGCCCTGAACAACGCGAAGATCGCGCTCGCAGCGGCCGGTGCGACCCTCAGCGACGTCGTGCACTGGACCGTGCTCTTCGTCGACGGCGTCGACCTCGCAGCGGGGTACGGGGCGATCGCGTCCGAGCTCGCGTCCGATGATCCGGCCCTGGTCACAGCGGCGCGCGTCGCCGGGCTGGGCGTACCCGGCGCGCTCGTCGAGATCAGCGCGGTCGCCGCCGTCCTGCGATGAAGGTGCGACCATCACCCGCACGCCGGGGGCGTTGATTCCGTCGTCTGTCGCGTTGCTGCGCGGTATCAGCGTGTGAGCGCGTCGCGATGGCTTGTTGCGGCGCCGTCGGGGCCCTCGTAGCCTCATGGTAGAAACACGGTGAGGGCGGGCCGGGGTGGTTGGTGGTGCAGCATGCTGATCGGGCGGTAGCCGATCTCACCTTGTGTATCACCATCAGATAAGGAGTCATCATGAGTCCCACCATCGTCCTCGTGCACGGCGGATTCGCCGACGGATCCGGATGGCGCGGCGTCTACGACGACCTGCGCGTTGATGGCTTCGACGTGCGTGTCGTGCAGAACTCCACGAAGTCCCTCGCCGAAGACGACGCCGTGACCCGCGACGTGCTCGACGCTGTCGACGGCCCAGTCGTGCTCGTCGGCCACTCGTACGGCGGTGCCGTCATCACCGAGGCCGGCACCCACGACAAGGTCGCTGTCCTCGTCTACATCACTTGCTTCGTACCCGATCAGGGCGAGTCGGTGAACTCGCTCATCGCCACGTTCCCGGCCGACGGTCCGCAGCCGCCGATCCTTCCCCCGGTCAACGGTTACCTCTTCCTCGACCGTGCGAAGTTCCACGACTCGTTCGCCGGGGACCTCACGGCCGAGGAAGCCGCGTTCATGGCCGACTCGCAAGTGCCGTGGGGTCTCGATGCACTCGGCGGCACCATCAGCGAGGCGGCATGGCGGGTGAAGCCGAGCTGGTACCTGCACGTCACCGACGACCGTATGATCCCGCCCACGGCGCAGGCCTCGATGGCGGCGCGAACCGGCGCGACGGTTGTTGAGACGCCGGGCAGTCACGCAATCTACGTATCGCAGCCCAAGGTCGTCGCCGACCTGATCCGCACCGCTGCCGCAACGGTTCAGTGACCGCTCCAGCGTGACGGAGGTGGCCGAGGCTTGCGTCGGCGAGTTCCGGCCACCCCCGGGCCAAGCCAGCACTGGTCGGCGAGTTCGCTCAGCGCAGCTCCTGGATTCGGATCAGGTTGCCCGCTGGATCGCGGACAGCGCAGTCGCGAACGCCGTACCCCAGGTCGGCCGGCTCCTGGACGACCTCGACGCCGCTGGCCTGCAGCTGCGCGAAGGTGCCGTCGAGATCCTTCGTGGCCAGGAGGATGCCGGCATAGGTGCCCTTGGCCATCATCTCGACGATAGTGCGGCGCTCGTCGTCGGTGACGCCGGGGTCGGCGACCGGGGGCTCCAGCACGATGGACGTACCGGGCTGGTCGGCAGGGCCGACCGTGATCCAGCGCATCCCTTCGTACTCGACGTCGGTGCGGACCGCGAAGCCGAGGATGTCACGGTAGAAGGCCAGAGACGCATCGGGGTCGCTGTGCGGGAGGAAGCTCGCCTGAATGGTGATGTCCATGGCGATCAGGCTAGTTGCGGCGCAGTGACCCCGCTTCTCGAATCCTGATCGGTCTGTCACGTGTTTCTGATGACCGGCTTTGGCGGGCTTATCTGCGCGTCGCAGAAGGTGAACGAGCACGAGAGCCGTGAGTGAAGCTGACTGTGGCAGGATGACCCGGTGCGAATGCATTCCGACCAGGTCGAGATCACCCCCGATGTCGTCGGTCGACTCGTTCTCAGCCAGTTCCCAGAATGGCGCGCACTCCCCCTACGTCCACTCCCCTCGTCGGGCACGGTCAACGCCCTGTTCCGACTCGGTGACGAGATCGTGTTGCGGTTCCCGCTTCAGCCGCGCCTCGACGAGAGCCACCGCGCCGCGCTCATCGACGAGCAGCGGAACGCCCGACGCATCGCCCGTCACGTTCCCCTCGCAGTACCCGAGCCGATCGCCTTCGGCGAGCCCGGCGCCGGCTACGACGGACCATGGACCGCATACCGCTGGATCCCCGGGCACACGGCCGATGAGAACACCATGGGCGATCCACACGTCTTCGCCCGTGATCTCGCCGAGTTCGTTACTGCGTTTCATCGCCTCGACGCCGGCGGCGGCCGGTGGGGCGGGTCGGGCCGGGGCGGATCGCTTCGCGCCCTCGATGCGCAGGTGCTGGGCGCCCTCGCCGAGAGCACTGAGCTGACGGATGTCCCGCGGCTCACCGAGCTTTGGGAGCGATGCCTCGCGGCGCCCGAGCATGACTCCCCCGACGTCTGGATCCACGCCGATCTCATGCCCGGCAATCTCCTGGTGCGCGATGGGAGGCTCGCGGCCGTCATCGACTTCGGCGCCGTCTGCATCGGCGATCCCGCTGTCGACCTCATGCCGGCGTGGAACCTGCTGTCACCCGACGCGCGCGAGACCTACCGCGATGCCCTCGGCGTCGACGCCGCAACCTGGGAACGCGGTCGCGCCTGGGCGATCGTGCAGGCGATCATGGCGCTCCCCTACTACGTCGAGACCAATCCCCACATGGCAGAGACCGCACGTCGAACGCTCGCGAACGTGCTCGAGTAGTCTGCGACAACTCGCTCCGACATCGAAGACGCGCGTTCGCCACTGGTGCACGAGCCGATTCTGGGAATAGCCTGTGACTGCACGGTTCTGATCTCAGAAAGGACACCCCATGTCTAGCGCCGTCTTCGCGTCATTCTCGCTCGATGCGTCGGAACTCTCGAAGTCGTCGATCAACACCATCCGCGCGACGCTCGGCATCAGCGGCGCCGTCGCGCTCATCATCGGCATCCTGATCACGTTCTGGCCGAAGCACTCCCGCCGTCGTCACGGTGCTCCTCGCGATCTACCTCCTGATCGCCGGCCTCGCCTACCTCGGCCTCGGCATCTTCTCGAGGGGCATCTCGGGCGGTGCGAGAGCGCTCGACATCATCCTCGGCACTCCTGTTCATCATCGGCGCCATCATCGCCTTCGCGAACCTCGAGCGGGCCGCGGTGCTCGCCGTCTTCATCGGCGTGCTCATCGGCATCCTGTGGATCGTCGAGGGCGTCGTCGCGCTCGCGCAGCTCGGCGACGCGCCGTCGAGGGGCTGGGCGATCTTCTTCGGCCTCCTGAGCATCGTCGCCGGCATCGTCGTGCTCTTCTCGCCGCTCTGGGGCGCGGTGGTGCTGTTCATCATCGCCGGCATCGCCCTCATCGTGCTCGGCATCGTGCAGATCGTGCGCGCGTTCACGTTCGGTCGTGGCGTGACCGCCGCTGCGTAGCGCACGCAGCGAGAGGCCGGTCGGAGCAGATGCTCCGGCCGGCCTCCGCCGTCTTCTGCGAGCGACGGCGTCAGGCGGTCGGACTCGCGCGCGAAGCCCGAGATGTCGCCGACGTAGCGCGTGTTGTCGGCCGGCACCGGGTCGACCGCCGCCGAGGCGACCTCGGCCGCGAACTCGGCGACGTTGTAGAGACGGCCGGCGTCCTGCTTGCGCGCATCGATCGCACCGGGGTTCGCGCGCTCGAGCAGGGTCGCGGTGATCGTGCCCTCGATCATGTCGCCGGAGACGACGACGAACTCGATGCCGGATGCCTCGAGCTCGGGCAGCTTCGCGCGCAGCGCGTCTTCGCCGGCGCGCTTCGAGAGGGCGACCGGCTCGTACTCGGGCATGGTCGGCGTGGTGCGGATGAAGTGCGCCTGGTGGCTCGTGACGAACACGATGCGCGCACCCGCGGCGAGGTGCGGCGAGCGCTCCGTCGACGACGTTGACCTGCGCGTCGCGGTTCAGTCGCATCGCGTAGTCCTCGCCCATGCCGGTCTCCATGCCGCCGGAGGCATTCAACACGAGGATGTCGATCGGGCCGAGTTCGGCGACGGTGCGCTCGAACATCGAGGCGACGGATGCCGCGTCGGTGAGGTCTGCGCCGACGGCGATCGCGGTCCGCCCGCGGCGACGATCTCGGCGACGACCTTGTCGGCGCGAGGGGCCTTGCTGCGGTAGTTCACGACGACGGAGGCGCCGGCGCGGCGAGGTAGCGCACGGTGTCGGCACCGATGCCGCGCGACGAGCCGGTCACGAGGGCGACGCGGCCGGCGAGCGAGCCGGGGGCGAGTGGGTTGGTCACGGGTGGACTCCTCGGGAATTCGGATGTCGAGCCGTCGGCCGCGACGGATGCCGAACCGAGACTATCAACTCCCCACCGCGACTCGCGTCCTGATAGTTTCGAAGCAAGGGCCCGTGCGAAGGAGATCGACTTGGATGTGCTGACCCAGTACGCGTGGATCGTCTGGCTCGTGCTGATCCTCGCGTTCGCGACGATCGAGGTGTTCACGCTCGAGATGACGTTCCTGATGCTCGCGCTCGGCAGCGTCGCCGGGCTGCTCTCGGGCCTCTTCGGCATTCCGTGGTGGGCGCAGTTCATCATCGCCGCGGTCGTCTCGGTCGCGCTCATCCTCGCCCTCCGCCCACCGCTGCTGCGCATGCTCCGCCGCGGCGGCGACCCCGCGCGCAGCAACATCGACGCGCTCATCGGCGCCGACGGCACCGTCGTGCGCACCGTGAGCGCGGCCGGCGGTCAGGTGCGCCTGCAGAACGGCGACGTCTGGACGGCCCGCCTCTCCCCCATCACCGAACAGGCCGATGTCGCCGTCGGCGAGCGTGTGCTCGTCACCGGCATCGACGGTGCGACGGCGGTCGTCGTACCGGTAGAGAGGAGCACTCCCCAGTAATCGACATCACCGCCATCATCACGACGATCGTCGTCGTCGCGATCGTCATCTTCGTCATCGTCGTGCTCGTGTCGATCCGCATCATTCCGCAGGCGTATGCCGGCGTCGTCGAGCGGCTCGGGCGGTACCACAAGACGCTCAGCCCGGGCCTGAACATCCTCGTGCCCTTCATCGACCGGCTGCGCCCGCTCGTCGACATGCGCGAGACGGTCGTGTCGTTCCCGCCGCAGCCGGTGATCACCGAAGACAACCTCGTCGTCTCGATCGACACGGTCGTCTACTTCCAGGTGACCGACGCCCGGGCCGCGACCTACGAGATCGCGAACTACCTCGGTGCGGTCGAGCAGCTCACGACCACGACGCTGCGAAACGTCGTCGGCGGCCTGAACCTCGAAGAGGCGCTCACCTCCCGCGACAACATCAACGGGCAGCTGCGCATCGTGCTCGACGAGGCGACCGGCAAGTGGGGCATCCGCGTCTCACGCGTCGAGCTCAAGGCGATCGACCCGCCCCACTCCATCCAGGACTCGATGGAGAAGCAGATGCGCGCCGAGCGTGACCGTCGCGCGCTCATCCTCACCGCCGAGGGCACGAAGCAGTCGGCGATCCTCACGGCCGAGGGCGCACGGCAGGCCGCGATCCTCGAGGCCGAGGGTGACGCGAAGGCCGCGGTGCTGCGTGCCCAGGGTGAGGCCGAGGCGATCCTCACGGTCTTCGACGCCATCCACAAGGGCGACCCCGATCCGAAGCTGCTCGGCTACCAGTACCTCCAGATGCTGCCGCAGATCGCGCAGGGCGAGGCCAACAAGCTCTGGATCGTGCCGAGCGAGCTCACCGAGGCGCTCAAGGGCATCGGCAAGGCGTTCACGCCGCAGCAGCCGGGCGCCACGCCGTCGACGCCGCCGGCCGCCGCGCCGCGCTGACCCAGCCCGGCCGTGGACACTCGGTCGTGGCATCCGAGTACTTCGAACCGCGCGTCCGCGCGTGCTCGCGCATCGCGGACTCGCCGATCGACGCACCCGAGAACACGCTGCTCGCGTTCGCGCGGGCCGTCGCGATCGGTGCCAGTACCTCGAGACCGACGTGCACGCGAGCCACGACGGCGTCGCGGTGGTCTCGCACGACCCGTCGCTCGAACGGGTCGCCGGGCGTGACGTCGAGGTCGGCCAGCTCACGATGGCCGAGCTGCGGCGGATCGACCTCGGACATGGGCAGGGATTCGCTTCGCTCGAGGAGGCGCTCGACGCCTTCCCCGACTCGCGCTTCAACATCGACGTCAAGGACGACGCCGCGGTCGAGCCCGGCGTCGCCGCCATCGCGCGCACGCGCGCGGCGTCGCGGGTGCTGCTCACGAGCTTCTCCGAGCGTCGGCGACGCGGCGTCGCGGCGCTGCTGCCCGAAGTGGTCACGTCGGTCGGCAGCGCCGGCGTGATGCGGTTCCGGCTCGCCGTCGCTCGGGTCGCAGCGGCGCGGTCGCGGGCGCTTCGCGGCGCACGCGCCCTGCAGGTGCCCGAGCGTGCCGGACGCTGCGGCTCGTCACCCCGCGGTTCGTCGACGCGGCGCATCGGCGGGTGTCGAGGTGCACGTGTGGACCGTCAACGAGCCCGCCGACATGACCACGCCTGCTCGACCTCGGCGTCGACGGTCTCGTGACCGATCGCGTCGACCTCGCACTGCGCGCTCTTCGCCGCCCGAAGCTGAGAATTCCCCGGTAAACATCAGGCGGCGGAAAGGGAACGCCCAGCTTGATCGTTTACACTGTTAGACGATCGAGAGAGGAGTACGCCATGGCGGACCGGAGCCTTCGGGGCATGCGAATCGGCGCGCAGAGCCTGCAGAGCGAAGACGGCGTGGTGTTCGCCGACCGTGCGGACTACACGTATCGATGTGAGTCATGTGGTCGCGAGACGGTGATGACCTTCTCGACCGAGGCCGAGCTTCCCGAGACCTGGGAGTGCCGCCACTGCGGTGCATCTGCCGTGCTGCTCGTCGACTCGAAGCCGGTCGAGATCGACCGTTCGGGCGAGAAGGTCGCGCGCACCCACTGGGACATGCTGCTCGAGCGTCGCACCCGTGCCGAGCTCGAGGAGCTGCTCGAGGAGCGCCTCAGCTACCTGCGCGCCCGTCGCGGCCAGCAGAAGATCGGCGCCTAGCCTCGGGTCAGTCTGGGCATCCGCTCGCGCGTCAGTGCGGTGACCTGCGCGTCCCGCGATCCGTCGCGCCTTCGCGCGCGATGACGCCCGCGGCGATGCGCGCCCCAGCACGACGATGAGCGGCACCGATCCCCCGAGTACGACCGACGGCGTCAGCCCGGTGCGCAGCTCGACATCGGTCACCATCGCGCCCGGCTCGTCGAGCGGCAGCGAGTCGATCGTGCGGCCTGACGGGTCGATCACCTGGCTCGTGCCGACCGTCGAGATGTTCACGACCGAGCGACCCGTCTCGATCGCCCGCAGCCGCGCGATCGCGAGCTGCTGCTGGTTCTCGTCGGTGCCGCGGAAGTCGGCGTTGTTCGTCTGGAACATGTAGAGCTCGGCGCCGTCGCGCGCGCCCTCCCAGATGAGCTCGTCGTAGATCACGTCGAAGCAGATCGCGAGCCCCGTGATCGCCGTGCCGAGGTCGAACACCGGCGGGTTCGTGCCGGGCGAGTACCCGCGCTGGATCAGTCCGATGAGTTCGGGCGCGAACGGTTCCCAGAACCCCCGATCGGGGATGTACTCGCCGAACGGCACCGGATTTCGCTTGTCGTAGGTGTCGACGGCGCCCTCGCCGTCGCGCCACAGCATCGACGTGTTGAAGAACTCGTCTTCGTCGACGGTGACCGTGTTCAGCACGATCGGGCGCATCGAGCTGCTCTGCTGAGCGAGTCGAAGGTGCGCGCGACCGACTCACTGCGTGTGGGGTCGATGTCGGAGCCGCCCTCGGGCCAGAGCAGCACGTCGATGCCGGGCTCGTCGAGGATCGGCTCGGTCGCGTCGAGTTGCGAGGCGAGCACGTCGCCGGGCTCGCGAACGTCGAAGTAGCCGGAGGGCCCGTTGCCCTGCACGCTCGCCACGCGGAGCTCGCCCGCCGCCGTCGTCGACCATGCCGGCACGACATCGCGACGATGCACGAGTGACCGCCACCGGGATGCGCGGTGCGCAGGTCGCGCCATCCGCTCAGTCGAACCCACTCGATGACGCCCGCGACGATCGCGACCATGATGAATCCGAGTCCGGTCGATCCCGACCCACGACACGACCTCGGCGAAGGGGCTCTCGGACTGGCTGAGCGCAGCCCTCCCCCACGGGAACCCGCCGTACGGGATCGACCCGGTGGCGGCCTCACGGACGACCCAGAGTCCGGCGATGAGCAGGGGCAGCCCGATGAGACGCACCCACCGTGACGACGTTCGCGCGCGGCACCCATCGGTACGCGAGGGCGATCAGCACCGCGCCGCCGGCGACGAACAGCGACTCGAGGATCGAGAGCGCGAGCCACGGGATCGGCCCCGAGGTAGAGCGCGGTCCACGAGACCTGCTGCAGGTAGAACGCGAGGCCGAACGCGAAGCCGACGAGCGCGGCGGCCCACGAGCTGCGGCCGATCAGGCTGAGGAGCGCGAGCGCGATGCCGACGAACGCGAGCGGCCAGATGCTCGCACCGGGAAACCCGAGGTCGTAGATCAGCCCGCCGACGATCGCGACGACGACCGCGGCCCACAGCGGCATCAGCGGACGCGGATCGTTCTCGGGCACCAGATCAGCCTAGGGACGTAGCCGCGGCGTCGCCGCGCGTCGGGCGCACGTCAGGCGACGATGCCGTAGGCGACGACGCCGCGGCGCACCTCGTCGATCGCCGCCCGTGCCGTGGCGCCGAGCTCCGCGTCGGCCACGATCGAGATCTGGTCGAGCAGGTCGACCACCTGCTTGGTGAGACGCACGAAGTCGCCGGCGGCGAGGTCGGTGTCATCGAGCACCGAGCCGAGACCGGCGCCACGCGCCCACGCGTGCATCGCCGACGAGAGCGCGGGCGACGGCTGGTCGCTGCCGGGCAGCCGGTGCTCGCGCTCGAGGTCGTCGAGCACGCTCCACGTGTCGAGTGTGCGATCGAACGCCTCACGGAACCCGCCGCGCGGCAGTCGATAGTCGACGCCGCGGTCGTCTCGACGCGGCTCGTAGACGAGCGCGGCCGCCATCGCCGCGATGCCGGCGATGTCGAGCCCGTCCCAGAGGCCACGCCGCAGGCACTCGGCGACGAGCAGGTCGCGCTCACCGTAGATGCGCTTCAGGATGCGCCCGGCCGACGTCGAGACGAGTGAGCCGTGCGCATCGCGCTCGAGGTAGCCCAGCGTCTCGAGCACCTCGCGCGACCCGGTCGAACCGCTTCGCGACCTGGCCGGTGCGCGTGCGGATCTGACGTGAGAGCTGGTCGTGCTCCTGCTTCAGCCGCCACCAGCGCTCCGCCCACCGTGCGTGCTGCTCGCGCTCGGCACAGCCGTGGCACGGATGCGCACGCATCGCCTTGCGCGCGCGGCCGAGGTCGCGCTGCATGCGCTCGCGCTGCGCGTGCGTCGAGTTGCCCTTCGACGACTGCCGCTCGATCGCCGATGCTGCGCCGCAGCGCCGCGTACTCGGCGAAGTCACCGAGGTGGCAGCGCATCGCCTGCTCGTACCCGGCCATCGACTCCTCCTGCTTGCGCAGGGTGCGCGCGAGGTCGACGACCGCGCGGTCGGCCTGGAACTGCGCGAACGAGAGCTCGAGGATCTGGCGGGTGCGGTCGCGCCCGAACTGGTCGATGAGGTTCACGGCCATGTTGTACGTCGGCCGGAAGCTCGAGTTCAGCGGGTAGCTGCGGCGCGAGGCGAGCGCGGCGACCGACTCGGGGTCGAGCCCGTCGACCCACTGGATCACCGAGTGCCCCTCGACGTCGATGCCGCGGCGGCCGGCGCGGCCGGTGAGCTGGGTGTACTCCCCCGGCGTGATCGGCACGCGCGCCTCGCCGTTGAACTTCTCGAGCTTCTCGAGCACCACCGAGCGGGCGGGCATGTTCACGCCGAGCGCGAGCGTCTCGGTCGCGAAGACGACCTTCAGCAGCTTCTGCTGGAAGAGCTCCTCGACGATCTCCTTGAACGCCGGCAGCATGCCGGCGTGGTGCGCGGCGACGCCGCGCTCGAGCCCCTCGAGCCACTCCCAGTAGCCGAGCACCGCGAGATCCTCGTCGCGGAGCATCCGCGCCCGCTCCTCGACGATCGCGCGGATCTCGGTGCGCTCGTGCGACTCGGTGAGCCGGATGCCGGCACGCAGCACCTGGCGCACCGCCTGGTCGCACCCGGCCCGCGAGAAGATGAAGACGATCGCCGGCAGCAGGTTCTTGCCCTGCAGGAGCGCGACGACCTCGGGGCGATCGAGTGCGGCCGTTCGCCTGACCCTGCTGGTGGAAGCGACCGCGGTCGCCGCCGCGGCGGCCGCGCGCGGATCGCGAGGAGATCGAGCGCCCGCCCGCGCGAGCGAGCTGTTGCAGCTCGGGGTTCACCCGGTGCGTCGCCGCCTGACCCGACGAATCGAACAGGTCGAGCAGCTTCGCCTTCACGAGCACGTGCTGCTCGAGCGGCACGGGTCGCTCTTCGGAGACGATGACGTCGGTGTCGCCGCGCACCGCCTGCAGCCAGTCGCCGAACTCCTCGGCGTTCGACACCGTCGCGCGAGAGCGACACGAGTCGCACCGCCTCGGGGAGGTGGATGATGACCTCCTCCCACACCGCCCCGCGGAAGCGGTCGGCGAGGTAGTGCACCTCGTCCATGACCACGTACGCGAGTCGGTCGAGCAACGGCGAGTCGGCGTAGAGCATGTTGCGCAGCACCTCGGTCGTCATCACGACGATGCGTGCACCCGAGTTCACGTTCGTGTCGCCCGTGAGCAGGCCGACTGCGTCGGCGCCCCAGATGTCGACGAACTCCTGGTACTTCTGGTTCGACAGCGCCTTGATCGGCGTCGTGTAGAAGACCTTCGCATCGGGCTCCTGCATCGCGAGGAACACCGCGAACTCGGCGACGACCGTCTTGCCGGCACCGGTCGGCGCGGCCACGAGCACACTGCGGCCTTCGTCGAGCGCCGCGCAGGATGCGCGCTGGAAGGGGTCGAGGTCGAAGCGGAGCCCAGCCGCGAACTCGGCGAGCCGAGGCTGCCGGCGCTGTTGGCGGGAAAGTGCGTAACGCTCGGCCGGCGAGAGGCTCATCACCCCTCCAGCCTAGACAGCGTCTCCGAACTCGAGGCGGTTGCGGCGCTCGACACGTTGATCGTGCAGGTGCGCGATGAACCAGGCGCGCGAAGTACAGCGCGATCATCGGGATCGCGAGCATGAACATCGAGACGACGTCGGCCGAGGGGGTCGCGATCGCGGTGAACAGCACGATCACGAGGATCGCGACGCGCCACGACTTGATGATCGACGTCGCGCTGATCACGCCGGCGAAGTTCAGCAGCACGATGAAGACCGGCACGACGAAGGCGACGCCGATCGCGACAACGAGCTTCAGCACGAAGTCGATGTACTCCTTGGCCGTGAGCAGCGACAAGGCGCCCTCGGGCACGAAGCCCGTCATGAGCCTGACGATGTTCGGCAGCACGAACCAGCCGGCGGCGCAGCCGGCGAGGAACAACGGGATCGCCGTGGCGAAGAAGACGAACGTGAACTTCCGCTCGCGCGTGCTCAGGCCCGGAACGAGGAACGCGAAGATCTGGTACAGCCAGACCGGGCTCGAGACCACGATGCCGAGCGTGAACGCGATCTGCAGCCACAGGTCGAACCCGCTCGAGATCGTCGGGAACACGATCGCCGTCTCGTTGTTGCTGCGCCTCGGCGACGGCTGCCACCGGCTGCCTGGATCGCCTCCCAGACGAAGAGGTCGGTGAGCCACAAGCCGAGTGCGGTACCGACGACGATCGCGATCGCCGAGATGAAGAGGCGCTTGCGCAGCTCGATGAGATGCGCACCGAGCGACATCCGCTTCTCGCGGTTCTCTCCCGCGATCCTTCACCGCGGTCATCGGAGTCAGACGCTCTTGCCGGAACTCGGCTCGTCGGACTTCGGCGTCTCGTCGGCGAGCCGGCGCGTCGGCGTCGCCCTTGTCGGGGCGAACCTCGCTCTTCAGGATCTTCATCGACTGGCCGAGGCTGCGGGCGAGCGCAGGAAGCTTCGGCGCGCCGAAGAGCAGCAGGATGACCACGAGGATGATCAGCGCGTGCCAACCGGTGAAGCCTTGCCACATAGGAGTTCGTCCGTTTCTCGGGGGGTGGTGACGACAGTCTACCCGTCGGCGGTCTCGGCACGTTGCGAGTCGGGGACGGATGCCCCGTCGTCGCCGTACGCCGCGAGACCGGCAGCCGCCCACTCCGCGACCACCGCGCGCGCCTCGGGGGGCGCCACGACGGTCACGAGGCCCGGCAGCCCGGCGACAGCCGCTTCAGACCGTGCACATGCGCGAGCCGGAGCGTGACCCGCAGACGCCCGTCGACCTCGACGGCGCTCGAATCCGCGAGGTAGTCGGCAAGCAGGGGCAGCGTCTCGGGTGCGACGTCGACGACGACGTCGAGGTCGGACTCGGAGACCTGGAAGAGGGTGTCGGGCACCTCCCGGTCGGAATGATCGTCGACCGGCACGTCGGAGACGACCAGATCGCTCATTCGGTCGACGCGGAAGTTCCGCACGTCTTCGCGAGTGTGGCAGTACGCCTGCAGGTACCAGTCGGCGTCCTGCGAGAGGATCCGGAGCGGATCCACCCGGCGGCGACCCGAGATGCCGAGGGCGTTGCGGTAGTCGAACTCGAGCTGCCGCCCTCCGGCGACGGCCTCGCGGATGCGGGCGAGCGACGCATCCGCCTCGGTCTCGGCGACCGCCGAGCCGGCTCGGCGCGGCTGAGGCACCCGCCGTGAGCTTGGCCATGAGCGAGGCGAGCGACGCGCTCCCCGCGTTCTCGGGCGACGCCGACAGGTACTGCAGGCCGGCGATGAGCGCGGCAGCCTCGCGTGCCGAGAGTCGTCGGTGCGTCGTCGATCGCGACGTGGTGCACGATGACGATGACGTCGTCGTCCTCGAAGGAGTCCCAGTCGATGTCGAAGAGGTCGTTGGGCTGGTAGGTGCCCGTGGCGCCCGGCAGGCCGGAGGTCGCGATCAGGCGCACCGCATCGCGGATCTCCTCCTCGGTCATGCCGAAGTGCGCCGCGGCGTCGGGCACGTCGACGACACGCTGCTCGAGCAGGTACGGCACGAACGAGAGCAGGAACACGAGCTTGTCGGACGCCTTCAGCGGCTTGGGTCGCTTCGCCATCAGCCGGCCTCCTCCGTCGACGCGTCGGTGCGCCGCCGCGACCGTGCCGAGGCGGTCGCGCACCGCCGTGCGGAGCGACGCGGGCGAGAGCACCCGCACCTCGGGCCCGTAGGCGGCGAGCTCGTCGGCGAACACCGCGGCATCCGTGTAGTGCAAGCGGATGACACCGGCGTCTTCGTCGCCTTCGATGGCACGCTTGCCGAGCCGCACCTCGGCATCGCTGCCGGCGGTGACCGCGAGGTCGGCGACGTTGCGCTCGCGGAGTTCGTGCAACTCGGCGATGATGCGGTCTTGGATGCCGGGCGGCGGCGCATCGAACGTCGACCCCGGCACGGTGGTCACGTCGCCGATGATGCGGGAGAGCAGGAACGTGCGCGGGGCATCCGCGTCGAGGTCGTGCGCATGGAGGTGCCAGCGCCCCTCGTGCAGCACGACCGCGAGCGGGTTCGCGCGTGCGCAGCCGCGGGCGCCGCCTCACCCGGCTTGAAGTACCGGAATCGCACCGTCTGGCGTCGATCGAGCGCCTGCCTGAGCGGCTCGAAGGCGGCGTCTCGCACGCGCAGCCGCGGCGCGTAGCCGATGACGGGCTCGCGCGGTTCGATGCCGAGCGCGCGGAGCTTCGTGAGCGCCCGCTGGGAGTCGGCCGAGAGGGATGCCTCGCGCCACACCTCGGCCGCGAGGCCGAGCAGCGCGAGTTCGTCGGGGGTGAAGCGCACCTCGTCGGGCAGGTCGTACTGACCCTTGGGGATGCGGTAGCGCAACGACTGGTTGTCGCCCGGGCGATCGGGCGACTCGACCGTCTCGAGCGGGATGCCGAGCTCGCGGATGTCGTCTTTGTCTCGCTCGAACTGGCGCTCGAGATTCGAGTTCTGACCGGCCGAGTCGTATCGCTCGGCGTAGCCGCGCACGGTCGAGAGGATCTCGGACTTCAGGAGCCCCGTCTCGGTGGCGAGGAGGGCGAGCACAAGGCTGAAGAGACGATCCTCGACGGGGATCCTCGACTCGCCCTTGCCCGCTCCACCAGCCACACGTGCGATCATACTGAACCGCGGACGGCCGACCGCCGCGGCGGCCGGATCAGATCACGCCCAGGATGTCGATCACGAAGAAGAGGGTCGAATTCGCGGGGATCTTCTCACTTGCCTGGTCGCCGTAGCCTTCCGACGGAGGCACGATGACCCCGATCTGCGAGCCGACCTTCTGGCCGACGAGCGCCTCGGAGAAGCCCGGGATGACCTGGCCGCCTTCGCCGACCACGAAGGTCGCCGGCTGGCCGTTCTCCCAGGTCGAGTCGAAGACCGTCTGGTCGGCCCACGTGACGCCGGTGTAGTGCACGACCACGCTGTCGCCGTCTTCGACGACGGGACCGTTGCCCTCCTTCAGCGTCTCGACCTCGAGGTGCTCGGGCGGGTCGGCCTTCGGCACCGTGATGCCGGGCTGGCCGTTGGGCGCGAGCACGACGGCCGGGAAGCCGTCGCGGCTCAGCCGCACCGAACCGTCGGCGCGGGCGGGGAATGCGCGGTGCACGTCGAGCACGAAGACGAGGCTGTCGCCCGGTTCGATGCCGATCGACGGGTTGCCGTTGGGACCGAAGGCGTCGTCTTGCGGCACCACGACGACGACGCGGGAGCCCTCGCGGGCGCACGTCAGGCCCTTGCGGATGCCGGGAAGCGTGGCCTTGGAGGCGGTCACCGGCACCGGGTCCTCGTCGCCGAAGCCTGTGACCTGCACTTCGTCGCCCGTCGCGCCGTTGAAGACCGCGAGGCCGACGAGCGCCTGCTGGCCCTCGCTGAGCAGATCGCCCTCGCCGGCGATGACCTCGGTGCACTGCGTCTCTTCGGGCGCGAGCGGCCGTCGGGAACTCGACCTCGGGAGTCTCGCCGAAGTCGCCGGTGACGACGATCGCGTCGGAGGACTGCCCGGCAGATGCCTCGGGCGCCGGGCGCGGAGGCGCAGCCGGAGAGCGCGACGGCGACGAGGCCGGCCGTGGCGATGAGCGCGAGTGACGAGCGCACTGATCCTCGATTCTTCGGTGGGTCGCGGAGGGGCGTAGGTAGCCTACCCGGCTTCACCCGGGGGTTCCGTGCGGGGGTCGGCGGCGCGGGAGCGCTCGGCCGCGGCATCCGCTGCTCGAACGCGCTTGCGGAGGCTCTTGTCGCTGACGGTGCGCTCGCCGAGTGCCCCCGGCGTCCAGGCTTCGACATCGTCGTCGCTGAACTCGGTCTTCGACGGACGCCGCTTCAGCTCGGGCAGCACCGTGCCCGGCGCGAGTCTTCGCGCCGTGATGAGGAAGCCGGTGTGCGCGATCATGCGGTGGTCGGGTCGCACCGCGAGGCCCTGCACGTGCCAGCCGCGCACCATGGTCTCGGACGACGCGGGCTCGGTGTACTCGCCCGTCGCGCGGATCGCCTCGGCGACCCGCGAGAGCTGGGTGGCCGTCGCGATGTAGCAGAGCAGAACGCCGCCGGGCTTCAGCGCGGCCGACACGGCGTCGAGGCACTCCCACGGCGCGAGCATGTCGAGCACCACCCGGTCGACGGATGCCTCGGCCACCGTCTCGGGCAGCACCTCGGCGAGGTCGCCGAGCGTGATCGACCAGTTCTCGGGGTCGGCACCGTGGAACGTCGCCACGTTGCCGCGGGCGACCTCGGCGAACTCCTCGCGACGCTCGAAGGAGAACAGGCGTCCGGCTCGGCACCGATCGCACGCAGCAACCAGAGCGAGAGCGCGCCCGAGCCGACGCCCGCCTCGACGACCGTCGCACCGGGGAAGATGTCGGCCTGCGCGAGGATCTGCGCGGCATCCTTCGGGTAGACGATCGCCGCACCGCGCGGCATCGACATGACGAAGTCGCTGAGGAGCGGCCGGAGGGCGAGGTACTCGACGCCGACCTGGTTCGCGACGACGGAGCCGTCGGGCAGTCCGATGAGGTCGTCGTGCGCGATGCGCGCCCTTGTGCGAGTGGAAGAGCGCACCGGGTTGCGAGCGTGATCGTGTGCAACCGACCCTTCGGGCCCGTCAGCTGCACGCGATCGCCGACGCGGAACGGCCCGCTCTGCTCGCCCCGGCTTGCCGTCATGCGCGTGCCTCGCGGTCGGCGACGAGCGCCGCGACATCCGCCACCGTCTTGTCGGCGAGGGTCTGCCAGAGCACGGTCGCCGGCGCGTCGTCGAGCGCGAGGATGTTGGGAACGCCGACGGCGATGGCGCCCGCTGCGACCGCCGAGGCGAGGCCCGCGAGCGAATCCTCGATCGCCACGCAGTCGCGGATGTCGACGCCGAGGAGCTTCGCGGCGGTGAGGTACGGCTCGGGGTGCGGCTTCGCCTGATCGACCGAATCGCCCGTGACGATCGCGTCGAACGCATCGAACGGGATCGCGGCGACGACGTCGTCGGCCATCGACCGGATCGACATGGTGACGAGGGCGGTGGGCACGGATGCCGCGCGCAGCGCCTCGAGCAGCTCCTTGGCGCCCGGGCGCCACGGCACGCCGTGCTCGACGAGCTGCTCCCGCACGCGTGCCGTGAGATCGGCGACGATCGTGTCGGCGTCGAGTTCGACGCCCTTCGACTGGAAGACCGCGGCCGCCTCCCAGAGGCCGCTGCCCACGAGTGCGAGGGCGTCTTCATGCGTCCAGCTGCCGCCGAAGGACTCGACGAGCTCCTCCTCGGCGGCCATCCAGTAGCGTTCGGTGTCGACGAGGGTGCCGTCCATGTCCCACAGGACGGCGGCTGGAAGGCGAGTGGTCACAACCCGGAAGTCTACGGGCACGGCCTATTGTGGAGGTGAACCCGGACCTCCGGGTCGGGAAGCGGGGCACCAGGAGTGATTCAGCCGGCCGGATTCCAGGGCGGAAGGCTGCTCGTCGTCGCATTCGAAGGGTGGAACGACGCCGGCGAGGCGGCGACCGGGGCGGCGAAGCTGCTCGTCGAACGGCTCGGTCTCGTCGAGATCGCCGCCGTCGATCCCGAGCTCTACTTCGACTACCAGTTCACGCGGCCGACGGTCGTGCTGGGCGACGACGGCGTGCGGAGCCTCGAATGGCCGGGCGCAGCGATCCTCGGACCGAGCGGCGAGCCCGCCGACGACGACCGGGTGACCGGACCGGGCGCGACGAGCCTTCACGTGCTGATCGGCGCCGAGCCGGCACGCAGCTGGAAGGGGTTCGCGGCCGAACTCATCGATGCGGCGCTCACCGCCGACGTCGAGGGCATCGTGCTCCTCGGCGCGATGCTCGCCGACGCGCCGCACACCCGACCGCTCGCGGTCTTCGCCTCGAGCGAGAACCCCGAGGTGCGCACCGCGCTCGGCGTCGAGCGCTCGAACTACGAGGGCCCGGTCGGCATCCTGAGCGTGCTCGCCGACCAGGCCGAGCGGGTCGGCATCCCGACCGTGTCGCTCTGGGCGTCAGTGCCGCACTACGTGCACAACGCGCCCTCGCCGAAGGCGGTGCTGGCGCTGCTCGGCAAGCTCGAGGAGCTCACCGGGCTGTCGATCCCCCGCGGCAGCCTCGAAGTCGACGCGAAGGCGTGGGAGGCGGGCGTCGACGCGCTCGCCGCCGACGACGAGGAGATGGCCGGGTACATCTCCCAGCTCGAGCAGGCGCGCGACGCCGTCGATGCGCCCGAGGCGAGCGGCGAGGCGATCGCGCAGGAGTTCGAACGGTACCTCCGCCGCCGCGGCGACGGTCCCGAGGGGCGCGCCGACGGCCGGGGCGACGGCCCGCGTGACGAGCCGTGGCGGCCGCGCGACGGCTCGTGACGCGCCGACGCGGGATCCGCGGTCAGGCGTTGATGACGCCCGTGCCGAGCAGCACGAAGATGAGCCCGCCGAGCGCGACGCGGTAGATCACGAACGGCAGGAAGCTGCGCTTCGAGATGTAGCTCATGAAGAAGGCGATCACGAGAGATCGCGACGACGAAGGCGACGATCGTCGCGGCGGCCGTCTCGAGCGGGCCGTACACCGCGGGCTCGCCCATGCTCTTGAACAGCTGGAAGAGTCCGCTGCCGAAGACGGCGGGGATCGCGAGCAGGAACGCGTAGCGCGCCGCCGCAGCGCGTTCGTAGCCGAGGAAGAGCCCCATCGTGATCGTTCCGCCCGAGCGCGAGACCCCGGGGATGAGGGAGAGAGACTGCGCGAGGCCGAAGTAGATGCCGTGCGGCACGGTGAGTCTGGTCGAGCTTGCGGTTCTTCGCGCCGGCCCAGTCGGCGAGTCCGAGCACGAGGCCGAACACGATGAGCATCGTCGCGACGATCCACAGCGAACGAAGCGTCGTCTCGATCTGGTCCTGGAAGAGGATGCCGAGCACGACGATCGGGATCGACCCGATGATGATGAGCCAGCCCATGCGGGCATCGGGATCGTGGCGCGGCACCCGGCCGAACAGCGACTTCGCACCAATGCGAGACGATGCGCACGATGTCGCGCCAGAAGAACACCACGACCGCCGTCTCGGTGCCGAGCTGCGTGATCGCGGTGAACGCCGCACCCGGGTCCTGCGCACCGGGCAGGAACTCCCCCAGGATGCGCAGGTGCGCGCTCGAGGAGATCGGGAGGAACTCGGTGAGGCCCTGGACGAGGCCGAGGATGAGCGCTTCGATCACGTGGTGCATCCGCCTTCCGCCTCCGCGGAAGTCGGAGGAATGAGACTGGTCAGTAGTCGAGGAGGAGGTCGCGCAGGACCTGCCTACCGAAGACTAATGCGTCGAGCGGCACGCGCTCGTCCACGCCGTGGAACATCCCGGCGAAGTCCAAGCCTTCTGGCAGCTTCAGCGGCGCGAAGCCGTAGCCGGCGATGCCGAGGCGGCTGAGCGCCTTGTTGTCGGTGCCGCCCGAGAGCAGGTAGGGGAACACCGGCACGCCCGGGATCGTGCGCCCCGAGCGATCGCTTCACGGCATCGACGAGGCGCCCGGATGTCGGGCTCTCGAGCCCGACGTCGCGGTGCACGATCTCGACCTCGACGTCGTCGCCGACGAGGGCGCGCACCTCGGCGAGCACGGCGTCCTCCTCGCCGGGCAGGGTGCGGATGTCGATGAGCGCCTCGGCGCGGTCGGGGATCACGTTGTGCTTGTAGCCCGCCTCGAGAAGCGTCGGGTTCGACGTCGTGCGAAGGGTCGCCGTGATGAAGCCCGACGCCGAGCCGGTGGCGAGGGCGAGTTCGTCGGGCGACACCCGCTCGGGGTCGACGCCGAGCACGCCCGCGATCTCGCCGAGGAGCTCGCGGGTCGTGTCGGTGAGCCGGATCGGCCACTCCGTGCGGCCGAGCGTGGCGACCGCCTCGGCGAGCCTTGTGATCGCGTTGTCGCGGATCAGCCGCGAGCCGTGCGCGGCCACGCCTCGCGCGACGAGACGGATCCAGACGAGCGACTTCTCGCCCGTCTGCAGCAGGTAGGCGCGGCGGCCGCCGACGGTGATGGAGTAGCCGCCGACCTCGCTGATCGCCTCGGTCGCGCCGGCGAAGAGCTCCGGGTGGTGGTCGACGATCCAGCTCGATCCGCGCCCGCCGCCGGCCTCCTCGTCGGCGAAGAACGCGATGACGAGGTCGCGTTCGGGCTGGGATCCCGCACCGATGATGTCGCCGAGCGCGGCGAGCATCATCGCGTCCATGTCCTTCATGTCGACGGCGCCGCGGCCCCACAGCATGCCGTCGCGGATCTCGCCGGCGAAGGGGTCGACGCTCCAGTTGCGGGCGATCGGCCGGCACCACGTCGAGGTGCCCGTGCACGACGAGCGCCGGCTTCTCGGGGTTCCGCCCCGGCACTCGGGCCACGACGCTCGTGCGGCGCGGCTCGGGCTCGAACAGCTGCGGCGAGAGGCCGAGCGCGGCGAGCCGCGCCTCGACGTACTCGGCCGCCTCGCGTTCGCCGTTGGAACGCCCCTCGCCGTAGTTCGTGGTGTCGAATCGGATGAGATCCCGGGCGATCACCGCCGTCTCGTCGAGTTCTGCGGTCAGGTGCGCTGGCGCGGGTGATTCGGGCATGCCCATCACGCTACCGTCGCCGCCGCGCGCGCCGCATCATGGATCGTGAGACCCGTGCGCAGGACCTCGACCGTGCAGGAAGGACGCTCGATTCCGTGATAATGTCTTCTCTCGGGCCACCGAGCGATCGGAACGGCCGAGACCAGCGCGGGTGGCGGAAATGGCAGACGCGCTAGCTTGAGGTGCTAGTGCCCTAACGGGCGTGGGGGTTCAAGTCCCCCCTCGCGCACGCTGGTATCGAGAAGGCCGGATCGTTCTGATCCGGCCTTCTTGCATTCCTGCGGATGCTCATCGTACGGATGCCTCGCGGCGAGCCCGCTCCCGCCGTGCTTCAGCGCCGCACGGGCTCGATGAGCTCGGGGCCGTTGTCGTCGCGGTGGGCCGAACGTTCCACGACGGCTCGGGCAGCTCCTCACCCACGGTGTCGACATCGAAGATGCGCACCAGGTCGGGTGTGGTGTCGGAGATCACGAAGCGTCCGCACATGTGCTCAGGGTAACGTCGCCCGGGGACATCCGATGCTTGTGCTCCAGTCATCGGATGCTTGTGCTCCAGTCATCCGATGTCTGTCGGACCTGCTCGCGACGATATGGACAGTCGGTCGCGTCGACTTGCCGGAATCGAACATGTGTTCGAAACTGGAAGAGTGACCATGACCGCTCCCCTCGCCACCGACGTGGGTCCCGCGCGCGTCGAGGAGCTGCAGGCGCGTATCCGCGGCATGCAGGCGAGCCGGCTCGACTCGAAGGCCGTGCCGACGCATCCCGCCCTCGAGCAGGTGCTGCCGGGCGGCAGCCTCCGTGAGGGCACGGTCGTCACGGTCGAGGGGTCGACCACGCTCCTCATGGCGCTCCTCGCGGGGCCTTCCGCGAGCGGCCGCTGGGTCGCGGTCGCCGGGCTTCCCGACTTCGGCGTCGAGGCCGCCGCACGGTTCGGCATCGCGCTCGACCGGCTCGTGCTCGTGCCCGACCCGGGGCGGCAGTGGCTCACCGTCGTCGCGGCGCTCGCCGACGTCATCCCCGTCGTCGCGGTTCGGCCGGCCGGCCGAGTCGCACCCGCTGAGGCCTCACGCCTGTCGGCGAGGTTCCGCCAGCGCGGCACCGTGCTCATCGTCGCGGGCGACTGGCCGGGCAGCGACGCGAGCCTCGGAGTCGAGTCGAGCGAGTGGCAGGGGCTCGAACGCGGGCACGGCAATCTCCGCGAACGCGAGGTCGTCGTGAGCGCTGGAGGCCGCGGCGAGTTCGGCCGACGCGCGCGCTCCCGGCTCCGCCTGCCCGGCCGCTCCCTCGAGTTCGCGCCGGCAGCGCCGGTCGAGACATCCCGCGAGCCGGTGCGTCTCGGCGACCCGGTGCGCATCGGCGACCCGGTGCGCATCGACGACCCGGTACGTATCGACGACTACAAACGGCGGGCCACCGGATGACCCCCGACACGACCCGCACGATCGTGCTCTGGTGCCCCGACTGGCCCGTCTTCGCCGCCTGCCGCGAGGCGGGGCTCGACCCCGCTTCGCCGATCGCCCTCACCGAGGCGGGGCTCATCTTCGCCTGCTCGACCGCCGCGCGCCGCGACGGCGTCGCGCGGGGGCTGAAGCTCCGCGAGGCCCAGTACCGCTCCCCCGCGCTCACCCTGCTCGACTACGACGCGGCACTCGACGTGCGCGTCTTCGAACCCGTCGTGCGCCGGGTCGAGGAGACGGTGCCGGGCGTGCAGCTCATCCGCCCCGGCACGCTCGCGATGCGGGCGCGGGGTCCAGCCCGCTACTACGGCGGTGAGGATGCCGCGGCGCAGGCCCTCCTCGCCACCATGGCCGAGCTCGGGGTGCCGGGCGCCAGGGTCGGCGTCGCCGACGGGCCGTTCGCGGCCGAGCAGGCCGCGCGTGCGGTGCGCGAGTCGCCCGTCGGCATCGTCGCGCCCGGGGCATCCGCCGCCTTCATCGCCCCGCTGCCCGTGGGGCTCGTCGTCGACCCTCGCACGGCGACCCTGCTGAACCGGCTCGGGGTGCGCACGCTCGGCGAGTTCGCCGACCTGCCCGAGGCCGACGTGCGGCGGCGGTTCGGTGCGGCCGGCGCCTTCGCGCACGACCGGGCCGCCGGGCGCGAGCAGGCCAGGGTCATCGCCCGCACGCCCCCGCCCGAGTTCGAGGTCCAGCAGGAGTTCGAGCCGCCGCTCGACCGCATCGACCAGCTCGCGTTCGCGTTCCGGGTGCAGGCCGAGGAGTTCATCGGGCGCATGCGGGCGAAGCGGCTCGTGTGCACCGGCATCCGCGTCGAGCTCGACGACGAGCGGGGCGGGCATTCGAGTCGCAGCTGGCTGCATCCGCAGTGGTTCACCCCCGCCGACGTCGTCGACCGGGTGCGCTGGCAGCTGCAGGGCGCGGGCACCGCCGACAGCGGGCTCGCCTCGCCGATCGTGCGGCTCCGCGTCATCCCCGAACGCATCGACTCGACGGGCAACCACGAAGAGGGCCTCTGGGGCGGCGGGCCCGACGAACGAGTGCACCACGGGCTCACGCGCGTGCAGAGCATGCTCGGGCACGACGGGGTCGTGACCGCCGCGGTCGGCGGCGGTCGCATGCTCGCCGACCGGCAGGTGCTCGTGCCGTGGGGCGACCGGGCGCCCGAGCGTGCCGCCGGTGACGCGCCGTGGCCCGGGAGCCTCCCGGCGCTCGCACCCGCGAGCGTCTTCCGCGAGCGGCTGCCGATCGGGCTCCTCGACGCGGACGGCTCCCCCGTCGCGATCGATGCTCGCGGCGCGATCTCGGCGACACCCGAGCGATTCGCGGTCGGCGGGGGCGACGCGGCTCCGGTTCGCGCCTGGGCCGGCCCCTGGCCGGTCGTGGAGCGCTGGTGGGACGCCGAGCACGCCAAGCGCGTGCACCGGTTCCAGATCGTCGACGACGACGGGTGCGCGTGGCTCCTCGTGCGCGACGACGAGGGCTGGTGGGCCGAGGCGAGGTACGACTGATGCGGTATCGGTGTCTGGAACCGGCCGAATCGATGGGTGGTGGCTGATGGGCTGGAACAACCCCGCGATCCCGTGGTCGGAGCTCGAGCGCAAGCTCTCCGACGTGCGCCGGCCGGGCGGGCCGAAGCTCATCGCCGACGGCGGCGACAGTCCGGCGTGGAGCCGCAAGCGGCATCCGTACCGGCCGTCCGAGGGGCTCGAGGCGCCCGCCGGCCCGGTCGTGCCCTACGCCGAGCTGCACGTGCACACGACGTTCAGCTTCCTCGACGGCGCCTCCACGCCCGAGCAGCTCGTTGAAGAGGCGCACCGCCTCGGCCTCACCGGGCTCGCGGTCACCGACCACGACGGCTTCTACGGCATCGTGCACTTCGCCGAGGCCGCCGAGAGCTTCCCCGAGCTCCAGACGGTCTTCGGCGCCGAGCTCTCCTTCGGCCTGACCGAGCCGCAGAACGGCAGGGCCGACCCAGAGGGCGAGCACCTGCTCGTGCTCGCCCGTCGCGAGGAGGGCTACCACCGCCTCGCCGGGGCGATCACGGCGGGCCAGCTCGCCGGCGGCGAGAAGGGTCGCCCGGTCTACTCCCTCGAGGAGCTCGCCGAGCGTGCGGGCGGTGAGTGGGTCGTGCCCACCGGATGCCGCAAGGGTGCGGTGCGGCGTGCACTCGCCCATGGGGGTCCGGATGCCGCGGCGCGCGAGCTCGACCGGCTCATCGCCCTGTTCGGGCGCGAGAACGTCGTGGTGGAGCTCTTCGACCACGGACATCCGCTCGACCAGGAGGCGAACGACGCCCTTGCCATGCTCGCCGAGCATGCCGGGCTGCCGCTCCTCGCGACGAACGCGGTGCACTACGCGACCCCGCCCGAGCACCGGCTCGCGGCCGCGCTCGCGGCGGTGCGGGCGCGGCGCAGCCTCGACGAGCTCGACGGATGGCTCCCGGCATCCGATGGCCTGCACCTCCGCAGCGGCGCCGAGATGATGCGGCGCTTCGCGCGCTACCCCGGCGCGGTGGCGCACTCGGTGACGCTCGCCGAGGAGCTCGGCTTCACGCTGCGCAGCGCCCGCCCGAAGCTGCCGAAGCAGGAGGTGCCCGAGGGGCACACGCCGATGAGCTGGCTGCGCGAACTCGTCTGGCGGGGCGCCGACGAGCTCTACCCGGGAGTGCCGCAGCATGTGCGCGAACGGCTCGAACGAGAGCTCGACGTCATCGAGCAGAAGGACTTCCCCGGGTACTTCCTCATCGTGCACGACATCGTGCACGAGGCGAGGCGTCGGGGCATCCTCTGCCAGGGGCGGGGCTCCGCGGCGAACTCGGCGGTCTGCTACGTGCTGCGCATCACCGCGGTCGACTCGATCTTCTTCGACCTGCCGTTCGAACGGTTCCTCTCCGCGCTCCGCGACGAGGAACCCGACATCGACGTCGACTTCGACTCCGACCGGCGTGAGGAGATCATCCAGTACGTCTACGACAAGTACGGTCGGAACAATGCCGCGCAGGTCGCGAACGTCATCAGCTACCGGCCCAAGGGGGCGGTGCGCGACATGGCGAAGGCGCTCGGCTACTCCACCGGGCAACAAGACGCGTGGTCGCGGCAGGTCGAGCGCTGGGGCGCCGTCGTCGAGACCGACGACCACGACATCCCGCCCGCGGTCGTGGAGCTCGCCGAGCAACTGCTCACCTTCCCTCGCCACCTCGGCATCCACTCGGGCGGCATGGTGCTCACCGATCGGCCGGTCGGCGAGGTGGTGCCCATCGAGCACGCCCGCAAGGAGAATCGCACGGTGCTGCAGTGGGACAAAGACGACTGCGCGTGGATGGGCCTCGTGAAGTTCGACCTGCTCGGGCTCGGCATGCTCGCCGCCCTGCAGTACACCTTCGACCTCGTGCGCGAGTCGACGGGCGAGGTGTGGGAACTCCAGTCGCTGCCGAAAGAGGAGTCGGCGGTCTACGACATGCTCTGCCGGGCCGACTCCATCGGCGTCTTCCAGGTCGAGAGCCGGGCGCAGATGGGCACGCTCCCCCGGCTCAAGCCCCGCTGCTTCTACGACCTCGTCGTCGAGATCGCGCTCATCCGCCCCGGTCCGGTGCAGGGCGGTGCGGTGCATCCGTACATCCGCCGGCGCACCGGCGAAGAAGCCGTCAGCTACCTGCACCCGAAGCTCGAGCCGGTGCTCGAGCGCACGCTCGGCGTGCCGCTCTTCCAGGAGCAGCTCATGCAGATGGCGGTCGCGGTCGGCGATTGCAGTGCCGCCGACGCCGACCTGCTGCGCCGTGCGATGGGCTCCAAGCGCGGCGTCGAGAAGATCGAGCGCCTGAAGTCGAAGCTCTACGCGGGCATGGAACGCAACGGCATCGAGCCCGAGATCGCCGATTCCATCTACGCGAAGATCGAGGCCTTCGCGAACTTCGGCTTCGCCGAGAGCCACGCCCTGAGCTTCGGGCTCCTCGTCTACGCGAGCTCGTGGCTGAAGCTGCACTACCCGGCGGCGTTCCTCGCGGCGCTGCTGCGCGCGCAACCGATGGGCTTCTACTCGCCGGCGACGCTCACCGCCGACGCCAGGCGGCACGGCGTCGAGATGCTGCGGCCCGACATCCTGCGCTCGGGGGTGCATGCGGGGCTCGAGGCGATCGCACCGCTCGCTGAGCACGTCGAGGCGCAGTGGTACCGGGTCGGCGAGCTCCCTTCGACAGGCTCAGGGAGCGCGCGCGCCGAGCGGTCTCGATTCGTGCGTCGACCCCGTGCAGCCGCCCATCGGAGCCTTCGACCGCGGCGCCCCCGATCGTTCGGCGGAGCACCGGCGCGACGCGGACTTCGCCGTGCGGCTCGGGCTCGCCGACGTCTCCTCCATCGGCACCGCGGTCGCCGAGCGCATCGTCGCCGAGCGAGAGGCCCGCGGCCCGTACCGCGACATGGCGGATGTCTCGCGCCGTGCTGCGCTCGACGCCGCCCAGCTCGAGGCGCTCGCCGCCGCCGGCGCGTTCGACGGCTTCGGCCTCGAGCGACGAGAGGCGCTCTGGCTCGCCGGTGAGGCGGCGCAGGATCGCGAGGAGTACCTGCCGGGATCGGTCGTCGTGGTGCAGCCGCCGCTCCTGCCGATGCTGACCGCGGCCGAACAGGTCGTCTACGACCTCTGGGCCACGGGCATCTCCCCCGACGACCACCCGATCCGGCACGTGCGCGAGCGGCTCGACGGGCGGGGGGCGATCCGCATCGACCTGCTTCGCCATGCCGAGACCGGTCGTCGCATCGAGGTCGGCGGAGTCGTCACTCATCGGCAGCGGCCCGCGACGGCGAGCGGCATCACCTTCCTCAACCTCGAAGACGAATCCGGCACGGTGAACGTCATCGCCGGTGTGGGCGTATGGAATCGCTACCGACGGGTCGCGCGCGAAGCGCCCGCGATGATCGTGCGCGGCATGCTCGAACGCTCCCCCGAGGGGGTCACGAACCTCATCGCCGATCGATTCGAGTCGCTCACCGTGTCGGCGCCGCACCGCTCGCGCGACTTCCGTTGAACCGGCCCGCCGGCACCGGCCGGGCCGGAATACAGTGAAGTGTGGCCGAACCGCGATCCACGACGAAGACCGCGCCCAGGAGCTGACCGTGGCGCGGCGGGAGCCGGCCGAGCGCCTGTTCACGCCGGCATTCGTCGCGCTCGGAGTTGCCGAACTCTTCTACTTCACCGCGTTCGGCATCGCGATCCTCGCGCTCCCGTTCCAGGTCACCGGCCCGGTCGGCGGCGACGAAGCCGCCGCGGGACTGGCGTTCGGCGCGTTCGCGGTGTCGGCGCTCGTGCTGCGGCCGCTGGCGGGCCGACTTGCCGACATGTACGGCCGTCTTCCCCTCCTCATCGGCGGCGCGCTCCTCGCCGCCTGCAGCCTTGCGTTCCTCGCCCTCGCCGAGAACCTGGTCGCGGTCGTTGCACTGCGCCTCCTCGCGGGCGTGGCCGAGGCCGCGTTCTTCGTCGCCGGCTTCGCCGCCCTCGCCGACCTCGCGCCATCCGCCCGCATGGGCGAGGCGCTCTCGTACAACTCGCTCGGGCTGTTCCTCGGGATCGCGCTCGGCCCGCTGCTCGGGGAGTTCCTCATCGCGATGGCGGGCCTGTGGCTCGCGTGGATCGGTGCAGCCGCGCTGGCGGTGCTCGCTGCCCTCGTGAGCCTGTTCGTCGGCGAGACGAGGGAAGCCGGGGCACCCGAACCGGCCGATCGTCACTTCATCCACCGGCCCGCCATCCCGATCGCGCTCGGGTTCCTCGCGTCGCTCGCGGCGATCGGCGGCTTCCTCGCCTTCGCCGCGCTCCAAGCAACCCGGGTGGGCCTTGAGAATGCAAGTGTCGCGCTCGTCACCTACGGTGCCGTCGTCGTCGTATGTCGGATCGCGTTCGCACGGGTGCCCGATCGCCTCCCCTCACTCGCCCTCGGCGCGGCGGCGCTCGGAACGATCGCGCTCGGACTCGTGATCGCTGCGGCCTGGTCCTCGCCGATCGGGCTGACCCTCGGCGCCGCGATCCTGGCCGTGGGGGTGACGTTCAGCACACCTGCGTTCTTCACGGCCATCTTCGCGACCGCCTCGGCGGACCAACGCGGTGTGGCGTCCGGCACGGCGAGCGCCGCGATCGACCTCGGGCTCGGACTCGGACCGATCGGGCTCGGGCTGCTCGCGGGCTCGCTCGGGATCCCGTGGGCGTTCGGAGTCGGTGCGCTGGTCGCCGCCGCCGGCGGCCTCTGGACGCTCACCCTGCACCGTCGCGCCATCGCGCAGCGTTCGAGGCGTTTCGTCATCCTGAGAGGTCCGCCGCTGGGCCGTACCCGGTGGATGCCCGATCGCTTCCGCGCATCCCGCCGTGTCGGCGCGTTCACGATCCTGCAAACCCGTTAGCCTCGACCGGTGCCCGCGACATCCCACGACTCCCACGGCCCCGACCGCTACGGCAGCGATGTGCTCGCCGGCGACTGGAAGGCCCGCGGCCGGCGGACGATACCCACCGTCGAGGCCGAGCGCGACCTCGTCGTCGAACTCGCCGAGAACGGCTTCTGCGGGGCGGTCGTCGGTGTCGAGAAGGGTACGGTCACTCTCGAAGACCGCTTCGGCGCCAAGCGGATGTTCCCCCTCGGTCACGGGTTCCTCGTCGACGGCGAAGCCGTGCAGCTCGTCGCGCCGAAGCCGAAGGCGGCCGTCGGGCGGCTCCGCACGGCATCCGGCTCGTTCGCCGTCGCGTCCGCACCCGCCCGCACGGCGCTGCCGAGCCGCATCTTCGTCGAGGGACGGCACGACGCCGAGCTCGTCGAGAAGGTCTGGGGCGCCGACCTCCGCGTCGAGGGTGTCGTCGTCGAGTACCTCGAGGGCGTCGACGTGCTCGATGACGTGCTCGCCGAGTTTCGCCCCGGGCCGGGCCGGCGCGCCGGTGTGCTCGTCGACCACCTCGTGCCCGGTTCGAAGGAACAGCGCATCGCCGACGGCGTCGCGCGCGGGCCGCACGCCGCGCACGTGCTCGTGGTGGGGCATCCGTTCATCGACATCTGGCAGTCGGTGAAGCCCGCGCGCCTCGGCAAGCCCGCCTGGCCGGTGATCCCCCGCGGCACGGAATGGAAGCACGGCGTCTGCGAGGCGTTCGGCTGGCCCCACGCCGAGCAGGCCGACATCGCGCGTGCGTGGCAGCACATCCTCAGCCGAGTCCGTGGGTACGGCGATCTGGAGCCCGCCCTGCTCGGCCGCGTGGAGGAGCTCATCGACTTCGTCACGTCACCGCCCGCGCGCTGAGCGGGGAGCGCCGCGCTCGCAGCCGCTCGTCCCCGAGATTCGAGGGCTCGGGATGCCCGCCGGTTCGGCGTTCCGAAAACCTGCCAATCCCGCCCGATCCGCGGAACGGCGGGCCTCCGGCCGATATCGTGACTGTCGGCCGTGAACGCGGCGACGACGTGACGGAGCGCGAGAACGGGGCGCACCGCGCTTTCTTCGCGCGGAGGAGCAGACAGATGAACGACGTCCAGCCGAACGGATCGGCGACCGACCGCGCGCGATGGCGCCGCTATCTCGCCGACGAGCGGGCGGAGGCGGCCGTCTACCGCGAACTCGGCACCCGCCGCGACGGCGAGGAACGAGAGATCCTCCTCGCCCTCGCCGCGGCCGAAGGCCGGCACGAGGCGCACTGGCTCGACCTCCTCGGCGACGACGCCGCACGCATCCCGCGCGCCGACTTCCGCACACGCCTGCTCGGCGGACTCGCCCGGCGATTCGGGTCGATCTTCGTGCTCGCCCTCGCCCAGCGCGCCGAGGCGCGCTCGCCCTACTCGACCGACCCCGATGCGACGCCCGCGATGGCCGCCGACGAACGCATCCATGGCGAGGTCGTGCGCGGGCTTGCCGCTCGCGGGAGGCGGCGACTCGCCGGCACCTTCCGCGCCGCGGTGTTCGGCGCGAACGACGGGCTCGTCTCGAACCTCGCACTCGTGCTCGGCATCGGGGCGACCGGTGTGCCGAGTTCGGTGGTGCTGTTCACGGGCGTCGCCGGGCTCCTCGCCGGAGCCCTGTCGATGGGCGCGGGCGAGTACGTCTCGGTACGGTCGCAGCGAGAGTTGCTCGAGGCATCCGCCCCCGACCCGACCGCGCGCGAGGCGCTCGTCGACCTCGATGTCGACGCCAACGAGCTCGCGCTCGTCTATCGCGCTCGTGGCATGGCCGAGCAGGAGGCCAGCGAGCAGGCCGCCCTCCTCGTCGCGCGGGTGCAGGCCGCGGGCCGCGTTGCGACGCCGACCGACGCGCTCGGCGTTGCCGCCCAAGACGACGAAGCTGTCGGCACAGGCATGTCGGCCGCGACCTCGAGCTTCCTGTTCTTCGCCACGGGTGCGCTCATCCCGGTGCTTCCCTACATCTTCGGCCTGAGCGGGGCTGCGGCGATCATCACGGCCACGGCACTCGTGGGCGTCGCCCTGCTCGTGACGGGGGCGATCGTCGGGCTGCTCTCGGGTGCGTCGCCGCTGAAGCGCGCACTCCGCCAGCTCGCGATCGGGCTCGGCGCCGCGGGGATCACCTACCTGCTCGGGCTCGCATTCGGCACGTCGATCGGATAGGCCTCGGCGCGATTGGATGCGGCGAACTCCGGTGGCGCGATCGGCGGCGCCGTTTCCCCGTCGGCCCGTAACCGCACCCGTGCCGCGTGCTCGACGAGCACGGGGATGAAATCGCGGATCGGGTTGCCGTCGAGCCGATGATGCTCGTCGTCGACGACCTCCGCGATGCGAAGCCTCGACGTGTCGGGGAAGTGTTCTGAGAGTCGATCGACGACCTGCGCGACGAGCAGGTCTTCTTCCGCAGCATCCATGGCCGCAGTATGCCGCGCACCGGCACCGAGCGCCAGACCCCAGTTCTCAGTCGACGAGCCGGTTCCAGCCGTCGCCGTCGACGTGCTCGAAGATCAGGTTGGTCTCGGTGTGCGCGACCGCCGGATGCCCCGTGAGGTGCGCGAGCACGAACTCGCGGAGCTCCTCGGCGTCACGTGCCGCGACGTGGAGGAGGTAGTCGTCGGCCCCGGCCATGTGGAACACGCCGAGCACGCCGGGCAGGTGCGGCACTGCTGCGCGAAACGCGTCGATCTCGCTGCGATCGTGCTTCACGAGGCGGACCGCGATGAGGGCCTGCAGCGAGACGCCGAGCGACGCGAGGTCGACGTCGACACGGTAGCCGCGCACCGTGCCGAGACTCTGCAGTCGGCGGAGTCGCAGCGATACCGTGGACTCGGCGACGCCGACCTCGGCGGCGAGTGCGGCGCCCGAGGCGCGCGCATTCGTCGAGAGTGCCTGGAGCAACGCGCGGTCGACGCGGTCGAGTTCGGATTTCTGCGCCATGGTCGGTCTCCCTCGTGAGGTGATTGCAGAAGCTTCGAGAATTTCACCCTATCGCACCGATCGTGCATGCTGATTTGCCGATCGTCACAGAATCTGCTTGGTTCGACCCATGCAGACATCGTCGTCGCACCTCGAGACCCGCGCCGTCCACGGCGGCATGGCGGGCGTTCGAGAGAGCGGATCCCATGTGCCCGTCATCGACTTCTCGACCACGAATCCGCTCGGTTCGGTTGAGATGGGCGGCCTCGCCTACGAGGAGCTCGCGACCGGCCACGACCTCGGCGAAGGACGATCCGCGGTCTACCAGCGGCTGTGGCAGCCGGGCGTCGCACGGTTCGAGGACTCGCTCGCGGGTCTCGAGGGAACCGAGGGCGCGGTCGCGTTCGCGAGCGGCATGGCCGCGCTCGCCGCAACCCTCATCGCCGGGGCATCCGCGGGCAAACCGCACATCGTGGCGGTGCGTCCCCTCTACGGCGGCACCGACCACGTGCTCGCGAGCGGCCTGCTCGGCACCGAGGTGACGTGGACGGATGCGGCCGGCATCGCCGATGCGATCCGCGCCGATACGGGCCTCGTGATCGTCGAGACTCCCGCGAACCCGACGCTCGAGCTCCTCGACCTGCGGCGGATCGCGGATGCCGCGGGCGACGTGCCGCTCCTCGTCGACAACACGTTCGCGACTCCGGTGCTGCAACGTCCCGTCGAGCACGGCGCGACCCTGGTGCTGCACAGCGCGACGAAGTACCTCGGCGGGCACGGCGACGTCATGGGTGGCGTCGTCGCCGGAGACCGGGAGTGGGTCGAGCGCCTGCGGCGGGTCCGCGCGCTCACCGGAGGTCTGCTGCACCCGATGGCCGCGTACCTCCTGCATCGTGGACTCCGCACGCTGCCATTGCGCGTCCGCGCCCAGCAGGCGACCGCCGAACTGCTCGCCGAGCGCTTGGTCGCGCACCCCGCGGTGGCTCACGTGCACTACCCCGGGCTGCCCGGGCAGGACCCGGCGGGCCTGCTGGGCACGCAGCTCGACGGCCCAGGGTCGATCATCGCGATCGAACTCGCCGGTGGCTACGAGGCGGCAGCCCGCTTCACGGAGTCGTGCGTGCTCGTCACGCATGCCGTCTCGCTCGGTGGCGTCGACTCGCTCGTGCAGCATCCGGCCTCGCTCACGCACCGTCCCGTCGCCGGTGAGGCCAAGCCAGCAGCCGCGGTCGTGCGTCTCTCCATCGGGCTCGAGCACGTCGACGACCTCACCGACGACCTGATGGCAGCGCTCGACGCGGCAGCCGAGCTCGGCAGTCTGGCATCGGCATCGTCGTCAGCACTGGCGTCTGCGCCGGCGGCTGCCGTGGACGAGCGCGCGGATGCTCCGGCGCACCTCGAGCACGAGGACGCCACCGCGCCGTGACCGGCGCGGGGCTCAGTCGGGGCCTCAGTCGCCCGGTTCGGGCCGCACCGGCGGAAGCCCGGCGGTCGAGGGCTCGGGCGTCGTCTGCGCCGCGGCCGGCGGAGCCGGATTTCGGATTCCGATCCAGGAGACGATTCCGCCGACGACGAGGAACGTCGCCGTCGCGATCGCGACCCGGTGGTAGCCGTTGACGTCGAGCTGCGTCCCGACGATGACACCGACCGACGCGATCGCGACGAGTCCGGCGATCCGCGCCACGGCGTTGTTCACCGCGGAACCGATGCCGGCCCGCGCAGGATCGACCGCACCGAGGATGGCGGCCGTGAGCGGCGCCACCGTCATGGCCATGCCGAGGCCCGTCACGACGATGCCCGGCAGGAACTGGGTCCAGAAGTTCACGTCGGGTTGCACCGCGAGCGTGAGCAGGAACCCGACCGCGACGATGAACGGGCCGACGGTCATGAAGATCCTCGGGCCGAACCGGCTCGAGAGGCCACCGAACCAGGCGCCGAGGAAGACGAGCATGATCGTGGGCGGCAGCGTCGCGAGCCCGGCGAGCGTCGCGGAGAAGCCACCGAACTCCTGGAGGAAGATCGTGATCGCGAACGGGCCGAGTGAGAACGCGGCGTAGATGAACAGGGTCGCGAGGTTGCCGGCCGCGAAGTTCCGGGCGCGGAACAGGCTGAGCGGCAGCATCGGTTGCTTCGCCCGCCGTTCCCACCAGACGAAGGCGACGAGCGCGACGACGCCCACGACGAGCGGCACGAGCACGACCGGCGAACTCCAGCCGAAGCGCCCCTGCTCGATGAGCGCGAAGACCGTGCCGCCGAGGCCGACGATGCCGAGACCGGCCCCGAGCCAGTCGATGCGCTCGCGGGCGGGGTTCGGCTCGTCCCGACCGAGCCGGCGCAGCAGCACGAGCGCGACGGCGATCGGCAGCAGGTTGATCCAGAACACGAGCCGCCACGACATGAGGTCGACGAGCAGGCCGCCGAAGAGCGGTCCGACCAGGAACGCGACCGTCGTCCACGCCGTCCAGCGCCCGATCGCCTTGCCCTGTTCCGCTGATGGGAACGTCGCGATGATCAGCGCGAGCGAGCTCGGCACGAGCAGCGCGCCCGCGGCGCCCTGCAGTGCACGGCCGATCACGAGCACCACGCCGTCGGGAGCCAGCGCGCAGAGCACCGAGGTCACGGCGAATCCGTAGAGTCCGATGCGGATGATGCGAAGCCGCCCGAACGAGTCCGAGAGCGATCCGGCCAGCAGGATGAGCGAGCCGAGGGTCAGCAGGTACGCGTCGACCGCCCACTGCTGCAATGCGAGCCCGCCGCCGAATTCCGTCGCGATCGAGGGGAGGGCGACGTTGATGACGGCGCCATCGAGGAACGCGATGAACGAGACGATGATGGCGACGATGAGCACCCGGGTGCGACGGTCCATATCGGCCATGCTAACCCTGCGCCGGATGCCGGGATCCGGCGTCCGTCGATCGTGCAAAGCCCCGCGACGATGGCCGGAAGGTGCGCGAGCAGCGCCCGTCAGCGGCTGCCGAGACGCCGCCGCAGGAACTCGATACGAGCCTGCAGCTGCGTGACCGTCGCCTGCGCGACGGCCGGGCCGCCGCAGATGCGGCGGAGCTCGGCGTGCACCTGCGAGTGCGCCTCACCGGTGTGCCGCGCCCAGAGTCCGACGAGGCTGTTCAGGAGCGAGCGCTGCTCCTTCAGGGTGCGGTAGAGCGCGACCGGTTCGGGGTTCTCATCTTCGACGGCGTGCTTGCGCCGCTCCCCCGCCCGCCGAGCCTGTCGCGCCTGCCGATGACGCAGCAGCTCGGACACCTGGTCGGGCTCGAGGAGGCCGGGGATGCCGATGAAGTCGTACTCCTCGTCGCTGCCGGGCTCGGCGAGGGTGCCGAACTCGGTGCCGTCGTAGAGCACGCGGTCGAACGAGGCATCCGACCCGATCGCCTCCCAGGTGCCGAGGCCCGCCTCCTCGGAGGCCCGCTCCTCGCGGTTCGCGGACTCGAGCAGGCTGTCGTCGAGCCCGTCGTCATCGGCTTCGCCACTTCGCCGGTCGAGCGCGTGGTCGCGTTCGAGTTCGAGCTGCGACGCGAGCGCCATGAGGCCCGGCACGTTCGGGAGGAACACCGACGCGGTCTCACCGCGGCGCCGCGCGCGCACGAAGCGCCCGATCGCCTGCGCGAAGAAGAGCGGCGTCGACGCGCTCGTCGCGTACACCCCGACGGCGAGCCGCGGCACGTCGACGCCCTCGGACACCATGCGCACCGCGACCATCCAGCGTCGCGTGTTGCCCGAGAACTCCTCGATGCGCTCGCTCGCCTCCTTCTCGTCGGACAGCACGACGCTCACGGGCTCGCCGCAGATGCCCTCGAGGATCTGCGCGTACGCCCGTGCCGTCGACTGGTCGGTCGCGATCACGAGCCCGCCGGCATCGGGGATGCCGTGACGCACCTCGGTGAGCCGGCGATCAGCGGCCTGCAGCACCGCCGGGATCCACTCACCGCTCGGTTCGAGCGCGGTGCGCCAGGCCGAGGAGGTGATGTCCTTCGTGTTGTCTTCGCCGAGCTTCGCCTCCATCTCGTCGCCGGCGCTTCGTGCGCCAGCGCATGTGCCCCGCGTAGACCATGAAGAGCACCGGGCGCACGACGCCGTCGGCGAGGGCGCGCCCGTAGCCGTAGTCGTAGTCGGTCTTCGAGAGACGCACGCCCTGGGCGTCGGGCTCGTAGTGCACGAACGGGATCGGCGCGGTGTCGGAGCGGAAGGGCGTTCCCGTGAGCGAGAGTCGCTTCGTCGCGGGCTCGAACGCCTCGCGGATCGCGTCGCCCCACGAGAGTGCGTCGCCCCCGTGGTGCACTTCGTCGAGGATCACGAGTGAGCGGCCCGACAGGGTGAGCTCGCGGTGCAGCGCCGGGCGCATGGCCACCTGGGCGTAGGTGACCGCCACGCCGTGGAAATGCCGGGCGCTGCGACCGTGGGCGTTGCGGAATCCCGGGTCGAGACGGATGCCCGCGCGCGCCGCGGCATCCGCCCATTGACGTTTCAGGTGGTCGGTGGGTGCGACCACCGTGATGCGGTCGATGATGCGGCGCGAGCGGAGCTCGGCCGCGAGCCGCAGCGCGAACGTCGTCTTTCCGGCGCCGGGCGTGGCGGCCGCGAGGAAGTCACGTGGCAGCTCGGCGAGGTACTGCTCGACGGCTTCGGCCTGCCACGCGCGCAGCTTGCTCGCGGTGCCCCAGGCGGCGCGTTCTGGGAAGGACGGAGAGAGATGCTCGGCGGCCGAGGTGCCCGATTGGGGGCCGGAAGGGGTCGCGGTGCTCACTGGATCCGAGGGTAGCGGAGGGTGCCGACATCCTCGAACCGGCGAAGGTCGCCGAGGCGAAGGTTGCAGAATGGAGGGATGGTCACGCAACAGCATCCCTGGTCGCGCTATGTCGCCATCGGCGACTCGTTCACGGAGGGCATCGGCGATCCCGAGCCCACGGTGCCGGGCGGTCACCGCGGCTGGGCCGACCGCGTCGCAGAGGTGCTCGCCGCCGGCACCGAGGATTTCGCCTACGCGAACCTCGCCGTTCGCGGCAAGCTCATCCAGCAGATCGTCGACGAGCAGATCGAGCCGGCGCTCGCGCTTCGGCCCGACCTCATCACGATCTCCGCGGGCGGCAACGACGTGATCCGCCCGGGTACCGACCCCGATGAGATCTCGGCGCGCTTCCAATACGCCATCGAACGCCTCTCACGCGACCACGCGACGATCGTGATCTTCACGGGCGTCGACGTCGGATTCTCATCCGTGTTCCGCGGCATCCGCGGCAAGGTGGCGATCTACAACGAGAATCTCCGCACGATCGCGTCGAAGTACGACTGCGTCGTCGCCGACCAGTGGGCCCTCACCGAGATCCAGGATCCGCGCATGTGGTCGCCCGATCGGTTGCACCTGAACGCGCTCGGCTACCACACCGTGGCCCGCATGGTGCTCGCGGCGCTCAACGTGGAGAACGACCTCGAGCCGCAGAAGCCCGAACCGCTGCCGTCGAGCACGTGGCGGCAGGCGCGGGTGGAAGACCTCGCGTGGGCACGCGAGTACCTGGTTCCGTGGGTGCTGCGGCGCGTCCGGCACCAGTCCTCGGGTGATTTCGTCACGGCGAAGCGGCCCGACGCGGGCCCCTACTCGCTGCCCGACTGAGCCACGGGCGCGTCGAGCGCGCCGGGGTTGGCGAGCCGCCACCACGTGCCCGGATCCTCGAGCGCCGCGTCGAGCACGAGCGGCACCGAGATCTCCTGGGCGCCGGCGTGAACGATCGCCGTGCCGACCTGCTCGCCGCGCGCGGCGAGCGTCACCGGCTCGGCCGCACCTCGACGTCGACCGGCGTGTCGCTCCAGACGACGACGGATGCCCCGTCGGTGGTGCGAGCCCGCGCGGTCTCGCCCCACGGAGTGTCGTACTCGGCGAGCGTCTGGTTCGCCTGCAGGGGCGTCACCTCGTGGAACCCCGGAGCGACCGAGTCGAGGAGCGCCGCGATCGCCTCGTTCAGCACGCTGTGGGTCTCGCCGCCGAGGAGCACCCCGACGACGGTCACGGCCGAGGACCCCACCGGGATGTCGGCCGAGAACAGCAGGTTCGCCGCATCGAGGGTCGTGCCGGTCTTGATGCCGTCGACGCCGTGGCTGCCGAGCAGCTTGTTCGAGTTCGTCAGTGTGCCGAGCTCTGGGACGTCGACCGCGGGCGTCGCGACGATCTCGGCGACCGTCGGATCGGCGAGCGCGATCTCGCCGAGCCGTACGAGTTCGGCCGCCGTGCTCACGTTGTCGAGATCGTATCCGCTCGAGTCGGCGATCTGCGTGCTCGTGAGCCCGTGTTCAGCGAGCCAGGCCCGAGCCCGGTCGAGGAACGCGTCGACCGAGCCGAACGCCCAGTTCGCGATCGAGATCGAGTAGTTGCCGCCCGACGGCAGGAGCATCGCCTCGAGGCTCTCGCGCAGCGTCAGCGTCGAGCCCGCGACCACCGGGGCGACCGAGGCGTTCCGGGCGACCTCGTCCCAGTAGATGTCCACATCGGCGCGGGTGTAGGTGATCTCGGGCCCGCCTTCGCCCGGCGCGACGGGATTCGCTTCGAGCACGACGAGTGCGGTGATGACCTTCGTGATGCTCGCCATCGGCATGGAACGCTGCTCGTCGCCCGCGGCGACGAGACCGTCGAAGCCGACCGCGCCGACGGCGTACGCGCCGAAGCCGGGCAGCACGAGCGGCTGCGCGGGCTGGGCGATCGGCGCCGGATCGGTGACGGCGGGGATGGCGGCCGGGACCGGCGCGCCGAGGGCATTCGCCGTGTAGACGCCGCCCCCGGTGACGAGCGCGATGACGAGCGCGAGGGACCCGAAGACCGCGATGCGGCGACGCCGGTAGACACGTCGGCGGGCCGCGGGGTCGACTTGCTCAGGCATCCGTGGTCTCCGGTTCGATCGCGAGGGCGTAGAGCACGACCGCGGCCGCGGCGGCGACATTCAGGGAGTCGACGCCGTGCGCCATCGGGATCGTGACGACCTGGTCGGATGCCTCGAGGGCGGTGCGGCTCAGCCCGTCACCCTCCGCTCCGAAGACGAGCGCGAGCCGCTCGGGCGGGGCGGCGGCGAGCGCTCGCAGCGGGACCGCGCCGTCGGCGAGGGCGAGGGCGGCGATCGAGAAGCCTGCTGCGCGGAGCATCCGCGCCGCCTCGGGCCATTCGGGGATCCGCGTCCACGGCACCTGCAGGACGGTGCCCATGCTCACCCGCACGCTTCGCCGGTACAGGGGGTCGGCGCACCGCGGGCTCACGAGCACCGCGTCGGCGCCGAGTGCAGCGACGCTTCTGAATATCGCACCGACATTCGTGTGGTCGACGATGTCCTCGAGCACGACGACCCGTCTCGCCGTCGCGAGCAGGTCGACGGGATCGGGGAGCTCCGGTCGCTCGAACGCGGCGAGAGCGCCTCGGTGCACCCGGTACCCGGTGATCTCCTCGAGCTGGTCGGCGTCGGCGAGGTGCACCGGCACGTCGAACGGGGCGAGCGACTCCTCGAGGCCCTCGAGCCACTTCTCCTCCATGAGCACCGAACGCGGGCGGTGGCCCGCGGCGATCGCGCGACGGATGACCTTGGCCGATTCGGCGATGTAGAGCCCGCGCTCGGGTTCGCTGGCGCTGCGCAGCGTCACGTCGGTGAGCCGGGCGTAATCGGCCACGGCGTCGGATGCCGCGTCGCGGACTCGTTCGATGTGCATGGGTCTCCTCGCCTCCAGCCTGCCAGTGCGTGAAACATTCCGGAAAACGGACACGTCTAGAATCGGACCACCGTCGAAGGGAGATGCGGTGACGCTTGGCATCGGTTCACCCGTGGCGACCGACGCGCTGCTCGAGGAGGCGATCGGCCTCATGCGCGGTGCTGAGGTCGCCGTGCTCACTGGCGCCGGCGTGTCGACGGACTCCGGTATCCCCGACTATCGCGGCGAGGGGGCGCCGGTGCGCACCCCGATGACCGTGCAAGCCTTCCTCGCGTCCGAGCGAGCACGCAAGCGCTACTGGGCCGGGAGCCACCTCGGCTGGCGCAGCTTCGGCAGCGCCCGGCCGAACGCCGGCCACGTCGCGCTCGCAGAGCTCGAAGCCGCGGGCGTCGCGAACGGCGTCATCACGCAGAACGTCGACGGACTGCATCGCCGGGCCGGCAGCCGGCATGTCGTCGAGCTCCACGGCGGCATGGACCGTGTCGTGTGCCTGAGCTGCGGGCAGCACTATGCCCGGCAGGCCATCGCCGATCGGCTCGCCGAGCTGAATCCCGCCATCGATCTCGCGACGGCGATCCGGCCCGCCCCAGACGGCGACGTCGAGATCGACGACGTCGACGCGATGACCATCCCCGACTGCACCGTCTGCGGGGGCATCCTGAAGCCCGACGTGGTGTTCTTCGGCGAGTTCGTACCGGTCGACACGTTCCAGGCGGCCGCCTCGCTCGTGAACGGCGCCGATGTGCTGCTCGTCGCCGGCTCCTCGCTCGTCGTGAACTCGGGCATGAGGCTCATCGAACTCGCCCGCCGGCGCAAGCTCCCGATCGTGGTGGTCAACCGCGGCATCACGAAGGGTGACAGCCGCGCCGCGGTGAAGATCGATGCGGGTGCGAGCGAGACGCTCGTCGCGATGGCCGAGGCCCTCGCCGGCTGACGGCTCGGGCGCTCTCGCGAACCGGTTCGCCTCCGCGCCCTCAGCGCGCCGCGCGCCGACGCTGTCGTCGAGAGCCGGGCGCCACGGTGCGCTGCATGAGCTCGAGCAGCCGCTCGGCCGACGCCGCCCAGTTGAAGCGGGCGGCGACGTGGACGGAAGCCGCTGAGCGTCGCTCCCACTCCCCCGGCCGTTCGAGCGCCCAGAGCGCCGCGACGAGTGCCTCGGGATCGCCCGGGTCGAAGAACACCGCGGCGTCGCCCCCGATCTCGCGGAAGATGGGGATATCGCTCACCACGACCGGCGTGCCGAGCCGCATCGCCTCGACGAGCGGGATACCGAACCCCTCGGCGTGCGACGCCGTGACGAGCGCGGTCGCATCGGCGAGCAACTCGGCGTACGCGGCATCCGTGACGCCGTTGTGGAAGACGAGCCGCGCTTGCGGGGCGAGCCGCGTGAGACGAGCCCGCTCGTCGCGGCTGATGCGGCTCAAGAGGTGCAGCTCGTGGTCCGGCAGCGCCGCGACGGCACGTACGAGCGTGTCGACGCCCTTGTACGGCATGTACGAGCCCATGTAGACGAGACGGTGCCCCTCGGGCCGCGTGCGCGGCAGCGACGGCACGCCGAGCTCGTCGGCCGCGTTCGGCACGACCGTGACCGGCCGGTCGGTGAGGTGGTGTTCGCGGATGAGTGCCGCGGTCGTCTCGGACACTGTGACGACGGCATCGGCGCGGTTCAGAACCAATCGCTGCGGCCACCATGCGAGATGGAAGAGCCACCAGAGCAGCCGCACGGGCGCCGACAGGTCGCGCGGCGGCGTGCGGTTCTCGTAGAAGATGAGGTCGTGCAGGGTGAGCAGGAGCTTGTAGTCGCGGCCCCATGAGCCCATGGTCTGCATCGGGGTGAAGACGATGTCGGGCCTGAGCTTCTTGACCTGCAGGGCCACCAGCGGCTCGCGCATGCTCGTCGGCGCACTCACGAGCTGCCACGGCAGCGGCGGCAGCATCTCGAGCTGCCGGTGGTCGCTGACGAGCATGGTGAGCGGATGCCGCTTGGCGAGCTCGGTGACGATGCCCGCCGTGAACCGGCTGATGCCGTCGTGCTGCCCGATGCGGGTGTAGCGGCAGTCGACGACGATCCTCACGCGTGAGCTCCCGAGCGCAGGAATCGCAGGATGCGCATCGCGGCGTCGCCCGGAGTCTCGTAATGGATGAGATGGCCGACCTCGGGGATGACCTCGAGTGCGGCGTCGGGGAACAGCGTGACGAGGCGCTGCTGCGCGGCGAGCGGGGTGACGTCGTCGCGTTCGGCGGCGACGAGGAGCGTCGGGACGGCGATGTCGCCGGCGTACTCGCTGACGTCGTGGCTCACGGATGCCCGGAACGCCTCGAGCACGGCGTCGCGGTCGCCGAACGCCGAGAAGTAGCGGTCGTGCTGGTCGTGGATCCAGCGGCGCAACGCCTTCGACCGGGTCTTCGCCATGGTGACGCTCATGACCCGAACGATCGCACCGTTGCGCAGCAGGGCGAAGCCCGCTCGCTCTGGCAGCGCGGCCGCGGCTCGGTAGTAGAGCACCGCGAGCCGGGTCATGGCGCCGCGCGGTCCCTCGAGGGCCGGCGCGCCGATGGGGTTCACGAGCACGAGCCGCTCGGGCGCGAGCCCGCGCGCGACGGCGGCGGCGGACACGATCGAGCCGAACGAATGGCCGAGCAGGTCGTACGGGCCATCGATGCCGACCGCCGCGATGAACGCGCCGAGCCAGTCGGCGTAGGCCGCGATGTCGTGCGGGCGGCCCTGGAACGTCGCGGACTCCCCGAAGCCCGGCAGGTCGGGCGAGATGATGCGGAAACCGGGCAGCTGCGCCACGACCGGCTCGAGACCGTGGTGATCGCCGCGGAAGCCGTGCACGAGCACGAGCACCGGGGCATCCGCGTCGCCGTATTCCCACCACGCCGTCTCGGTGCCGCCGACATCGACGCGCTGCGCCCGCACCGGGATGCGAGCGAGTTGCTCGGCGTACGGGGAGGCGATCATCGTCGCCATTCTACGGCGCGCACCCTGTCGCCATCCTGCGAGCCGTCGACGGCGGATGCCCCGGACACGCGGCGGGCCGGCCGGTCGTTGACGGTGGCCGACCATAGCCTTTCGCCATGGATGCCACGACCGGAGCCCGCTGGGCCGATACCCTCGCCGTATTCGACCTCGAGACCACCGGCATCGACATCGATACGAGTCGCATCGTCACCGCCCACGTCGGCGTGATCGGCGTGACGGGCGAGGTGCTCGAGCGTCGTGAATGGCTCGTCGATCCGGGCATCGAGATCCCCACCGCGGCCTCGCTCATCCACGGCGTCACGACCGAGCGTGCCCGCCTCGACGGGCAGGCGGCGCCGGCCGCGGTCGCCGAGATCATCGCCGCACTGACGGATGCCGCGACGCGCGGCCTCCCGATCGTCGCCTACAACGCGGCCTACGACCTCACCATCCTCGAGCGCGAGGCGGCGCGCTACGGCCTCACTCCCCTGCCCGCGCCCGACGCGGTCATCGACCCACTCGTCATCGACAAGGCGGTCGACCGCTATCGTCGCGGCAAGCGCACCCTCTCGGCCACGGCCGCCCACTACGGCGTCACGCTCGACGACGCGCACGACGCCGGTGCCGATGCCGTGGCTGCGGGCCGTGTCGCACAGGCGATCGCGCGCGCGTATCCAGAGCTCGCAGCGACCGCCGTCGCCCAGTTGCACGCCAGCCAGGTCGACTGGAGCCGTGAGCAGGCCGAGAACTACCAGGCCTGGCGCCGCGCCAACGGCGACGCCGAGTTCACGACGTCGGGCTCCTGGCCGGTGCGCTGACGCGCGCCGTCGACCGCACGGCACCCGAGGATGCCCCTCGGCGCGCGCCTCGGCTGTCGCCCTCCCATCCGAGGTTGGGAACGAGAAAGGACCTCGTCGATCTCGACGAGGTCCTTTCGCGGCAGTGGTTACTTGCCGAAGTTCTTGAAGCGCTGGTTGAACTTCTCGACGCGGCCGGCCGAGTCCATGATGCGCTGCTTGCCCGTGTAGAAGGGGTGCGACTCCGACGAGATCTCGACGTCGATCACCGGGTAGGTGACACCGTCGAGCTCGATCGTCTTGTCGCTCTTCACCGTCGAACGGGTGAGGAACGTGGCGCCCGAAGCGAGGTCGCGGAAGACGACGGCGGCGTACTCGGGGTGGATGTCGGTCTTCATGGAGACTTCCTTGTTGATCGGATGGTGGATTCGAATCCCGCCAACGAGCGATGCGCACGGCAGGAAAGCATGGTGGCCCACGGGCCAGCTATCGATTCTAGCAGAATCGACGAGAACAGACGTCAGGCCGCCCGGGCGGCGCGCGCGGCGAAGCGGCCGTCGGTCTCGGTGAGCTCGATCGGCATGTCGAACGTGTCGCTGAGGGCCTTCGCGGTCAGCGCCTCGGCGAGCGGCCCGGCGTGCACGATCCGGCCGTCGGCGAGGAGCAGCGCATGCGTGAAGCCCACCGGGATCTCTTCGACGTGGTGGGTGACCATGACGATCGCGGGCGACGCGGGCGACGCCGCATAGCCGCCGAGGAGACCCACGAGTTCTTCGCGTGCGCCGAGGTCGAGGCTTGCCGCCGGCTCGTCGAGCAGCAGCAGCTCGGGGTCGGTCATGACCGAGCGGGCGATCTGGACGCGCTTCTGCTCGCCGTCGGAAAGACTGCCGAACCGTCGCTCGGCGAAGCCCTCGAGTCCCCACTCGTTGAGCACACGATGCGCGCGGCGGAGGTCGATCGTCTCGTACTCCTCGTTCCAACGGCCCGTCACCGAGTACGCGGCCGTGAGCACGACGTCGAGCACGGTCTCGTTGCGCGGGATCTTGCGCGCCATCGCGGTGGAGGCGAACCCGATCATCGGGCGCAACTCGAACACGTCGACCTTGCCGAGCGACTCCTGCAGCACCTCTGCGGTGCCCTTCGTGGGATGCATCGCGGCGGCGGCGATCTGCAGCAGCGTGGTCTTGCCCGCGCCATTCGGCCCGAGGATGACCCAGCGCTCGTCGGAGTCGACGCTCCACGTCACGGAGTCGAGGATCGTGTTGCCATCGCGAACCACCGACACGTCGTGGAACTGCAGAACCGTACTCGCCATGGGTCCAATGCTATCGGCAGCAGAGAGGGCCTCCGGCCCGTCCGACGCACGCTCGACGGTGCGCCGTGTCATGCGCTGAGCACGCGAGCGTAGACCTCACGCGTTCGTCGCGCGATCTCATCCCAGCCGAACTGCGCCTCGGCGCGGCGTCGCCCTGCGGCTCCCATCGCACGCGCCCGCTCAGGATCCGAGACGACCGCGGTGAGCGCCGCCGCGAGGTCCGCGACGAACCGATCGGGCTCGAGCGGCGTGCCGGTGCCGTCGTCGGCCTGGTCGATCGGCACGAGGACACCGGTCACTCCGTCTTCGACGACCTCGGGAATGCCGCCGGTGGCGGTGCCGACGACGGCAGCACCGCACGCCATCGCCTCGAGGTTCACGATGCCGAGCGGCTCGTACACCGACGGGCACACGAATGCGGTCGCGGCGGTGAGGAGCGCGGTGAGCTCGAGGCGGGGCAAGTGACGATCGATCCAGACGACCCCGGCGCGCTCGGTGCGGAGCTGGTCGACGAGACCGGTCACCTCGGCGAGGATCTCCTCGGTGTCGGAAGCGCCCGCGCAGAGCACGAGCTGCACGTCGTCGGGAAGCATCCGTGCCGCCCGCAACAGGTACGGCAGGCCCTTCTGGCGGGTGATGCGTCCGACGAACACGATCGACGGCAGCGAGGGGTCGACGCCGAGCGCGCGCACGGCGTCGGGGTCGTCGACCGCCTTCCAGTCGTCGAGGTCGATGCCGTTGTAGACGACCTCGACGCGCTCGGGATCGATCGCCGGATACACGCGCAGGATGTCGCGGCGCATGCCCTCGCTCACGGCGATCACCGCGTCGGCGTCTTCGAAGGCCGCACGCTCGACCCACGACGAGAGCCGATAGCCGCCGCCGAGCTGCTCGGCCTTCCACGGTCGCAACGGTTCGAGACTGTGTGCTGTGACCACGTGCGGAATGCCGTGCAATCGCTTCGCGGTGAATCCCGCGAAGTTCGCGTACCAGGTGTGCGAGTGCACGAGGTCGGCACCGGCGGCGTCGCCGGCCATGAGCAGGTCGACACCCATGGTGCCGAGCGCGGCATTCGCCGACGCGAACTCGGCGGGGGTCGCGTAGCCGAACGTGCCCGGTTCGTCGCGCGGCGCACCGAAGCAACGCACCCTCACGTCGAGGTCTCGGCGGAGCGCACGGACGAGCTCGGCGACGTGTACGCCGGCGCCTCCATACACTTCTGGCGGGTACTCGCGGGTGAGCAGGTCGACGCGCATGCAGCAAACGTAGCGCAGCGGCATCCGTCACCTCGCGACTTCGCCGCCCACGCGCGCCTCGCGCTGGCTACGCTGGTGGGCATGGCCAAGCGCAAGGTATTCGGCATCGTCCTCGCCGGTGGCGAGGGCAAACGGCTCATGCCCCTCACTGAAGACCGCGCGAAGCCCGCCGTGCCCTTCGGCGGCCAATATCGACTCGTCGACTTCGCACTCTCGAACCTGTTGAACTCGGGCCTTCGCCAGATCGTGGTGCTGACGCAGTACAAGTCGCACAGCCTCGACCGACACGTCTCGCAGACGTGGCGCATGAGCGGATTGCTGAACTCCTACGTCGCTTCGGTACCCGCGCAGCAGCGCCTCGGCAAGCGCTGGTTCTCGGGCTCGGCCGACGCGATCCTGCAGAGCCTCAACCTCATCTACGACGAGCAACCCGACATCATCGCCGTCGTCGGCGCCGACCACGTGTATCGCATGGACTTCAGCCAGATGATCGACTCGCACGTCGAGTCCGGGGCGGCAGCCACCGTCGCGGCGATCCGGCAGCCGATCTCGCTCGCCGATCAGTTCGGCGTCATCGAGGTCGACCCCGCCAACCCAGGCCGCATCCACCGCTTCCTCGAGAAGCCGACCGATCCGAGCGGGCTTCCGGATGCCCCGAACGAGGTGCTCGCCTCGATGGGCAACTACGTGTTCGACGCCGACGCCCTCATCGACGCGGTGCTCCGTGACGGGGAGCGCACGGACTCGAGCCATGACATGGGCGGCGACATCATCCCCGCGTTCGTCTCGCAAGGCGCCGCCGGCGTCTACGACATGAAGCACAACGACGTGCCGGGATCGACCGACCGCGACCGCGACTACTGGCGCGACGTCGGAACGATCGATTCGTTCTTCGAGGCGCATCAGGATCTCATCTCGGTGCTGCCGGTGTTCAACCTCTACAACCGGGAATGGCCGATCTTCAGCCAGCAGCTGAACTCGCCTCCGGCGAAGTTCACCCGCGACGCACGCGGCTCGCTCGGCACGGTCATCGATTCGATCGTCTCGCTCGGCTCGGTGATCTCGGGCGCCCATGTCGAGCGCAGCGTGCTCGGTCCGTGGGCGATCGTGGGGTCGGGCGCTCACCTGGCCGACGCGATCCTGTTCGACCGCGCCCGCATCGAGACTGGCGCCACCGTGCAACGGGCCATCCTCGACAAGGATGTCGTGGTCGAGGAGGGCGCACGCATCGGCGTCGACCGCGCAGAAGATCTCGCACGCGGATTCATCGTGACCGACAGCGGCATCACCGTCGTCGGCAAGGGCTCGCGAGTCCGGGCGACCGCGTGACCGGCGGCGCGACAGGCCGCTCCGGCGGCCCGCTCGTCGTGCTCGACGCCGATTCCACCCTGATCCGCGAGGAGGCCATCGAACTCCTCGCCGAAGCCGCCGGCAGCCTCGAGCACGTGACCGCGGTCACCCGACGAGCGATGCACGGCGACCTCGACTTCGCGGAGAGCCTTCGCGAGCGCGTCGCGACGCTCGCGGGGCTCGACGTCTCGGCGCTCGCGGCCGCACGTGAGCGGATGACGCCGACACCCGGCGTGCAGGAGCTCATCGACGGCGTGCACGCCGCGGGCGGAATGGTGGGGGTGGTCTCGGGCGGATTCCACGAGCTGCTCGATCCCCTCGTCGAGCGCCTCGGGCTCGACTTCTGCCGCGCGAACCGTCTCGAGGTCGATGGAGGCAGGCTCACGGGCCGAGTCGACGGGCCGATCGTCGACGCCGCGGCGAAAGCCGGCGCGCTCGACGCGACTGGGCGCGACCTGGCGGGGATCCCGATCGAACGGACCGTCGCCGTCGGCGACGGCGCGAACGACCTGCTGATGCTCGATCGGGCAGCGCTCGGCGTCGCGTTCTGTGCGAAGCCCGTCGTGCGCGCGCGCGCAGATGTCGCGATCGACCGAGTCGACCTTTCGTGCGTGCTCGCGCTCCTCGGGCTGAGGGGGTAGAGGCACGGGTGGCTCCGACGTAGCATGACCCGCATGACCGGTCGCACTGTCGCACGTCTGTTCGCCACCACCGCGCTCACCGCGCTCTTCGTTGCCACGGCGTCGCACGCCGCCGTCGCCACGACCATGTCACCGCCGGGGTCGTCGGGCTCGCTCGAAGACCGGATCGCGCTCCCGAACGGGTTCCAGCCCGAGGGCATCGCGATCGATGCGCATGGGACCGCCTATCTCGGCTCCCTCGTCGACGGCGACATCTACGCCGCCGATGTGCGCTCCGGCACCGGCGAGGTGATCAGCGAAGGACCCGGAACCGCAGCGGTCGGCCTGAAGGTCGACCAATGGGGCCGCCTGTTCATCTCGGGCGGACCGTCCGGAACCGCCCGCGTGGTCGACACACGCACAGGCGAGACCCTCGCGACCTACCAACTGACCGACGAGCCCTCGTTCGTGAACGACGTCGTGCTGACGAAGGACGCCGCCTGGTTCACCGACAGCCAGCAGGCCCAGCTCTACAAGCTCCCGCTCGACCGCCCGCGTACGCTGCCCGACGCCGACGAAGTCGAGACTCTGCCGCTGACCGGCGAGTGGATGCAGCAGCCAGGCTTCAACGCGAACGGCATCGCGCAGACTCCCAACCACCAGGCGCTCCTCGTCATCCAATCGGTCACGGGATTCCTCTTCCGCGTCGACCCTGCGACGGGCGTGGCCACTCGCGTCGACCTCGGCGGCACCGTGCTGACGAACGGCGACGGACTGCTCGTGGTCGGACGCACGCTCTACGTCGTGCAGAACCAGTCCAACACCGTCGCCGAGATCCGGCTCAACGCCGCGGGCACGAGCGGTGTGCTCGTCGACCAGCTCACCAGCCCGGAGTTCGACGTGCCGACCACCGTGGCGGCCTACGCCAACAGCCTGTTCCTTCCGAACGCCCGTTTCGGCACACCGCCGACCCCCGACACGACCTACCAGGTCACTCGGATCGACCGCTGAGGTCTCGCCGAACCGGCGCTAGTGCCCCATGCCGAGGCCGCCGTCGACGGGGATGACGGCGCCTGAAATGTAGCCGGCGTCATCGCCCGCGAGCCACGTCACGACCCTCGCGACCTCTTCGGGCGAGGCGAAACGGCCGAGCGGGATGTTCTTCTTGTACTCCGCCTGCTGCGCCTCGGGCAGCTCGTCGGTCATGTCGGTCTCGATGAAGCCCGGCGCGACGACGTTCGCGGTGATGTTCCGCGCGCCGAGTTCACGGGTGAGCGAGCGTGCCATGCCGACGAGGCCGGCCTTGGACGCGGAGTAGTTGACCTGCCCGGCCGAGCCGAAGAGACCGACGACGCTCGAGATGAGCACGATGCGGCCGAACCGGGCCTTCAGCATGCCCTTCGAGGCGCGCTTCACGACCCGGAACGCGCCGGTGAGGTTCGTGTCGATGACGCTCGTGAAGTCGTCTTCGCTCATCCGGAGGAGAAGCGTGTCGCGCGTGATGCCGGCGTTCGCGACGACGACCTCGACGGGGCCGAGGGCCGCCTCGACTTCGGTGAAAGCACGGTCGACGGAAGCGGCATCCGTGACGTCGGCCCGCACCGTGAGCGAACCCTCGGGGCCTTCGCCGGAACGAGCCGTGACAGCGACGCGATGACCCTGCGCGAGGAACTCGCGGGCGATCGCGAACCCGATGCCCCGGTTGCCACCGGTCACGAGGACGGTGCGGCTCGTCGTCATGGGGGTCTCCGTTCCGTGCATCGGGCCGATCGGCCCGTCCCAGCATAGAGGCTCGGGATTCGGGGCATCCGCTTCGCACAGACGGACGTAGGCTTAAGCCAAGAGGAGTGCCGCGCGACCCACGGCGACCACCATGAAGCAGCAGTCGATCACCACGCTGCCGCCCTCGCCAGAAGCGGAGCGGCGCTCGCGCATGATCAAGTACACGATCACGATGTCGATCCGTGTGCTCTGCATCTTCGCGATGCTGTTCGTCCAGGGCTGGTGGCTCGCGGTGTGCGCCGCGGGAGCGATCTTCCTGCCGTACGTCGCGGTGGTGCTTGCGAACGTCAGCAGCTCCACGCGCCGCCAGGTGGTGCTCCGCCCCGGTAGCATCGTCCTCCGCACTCCCCCGTCGAACGAGAGCGCAGCGGATGCCCCGGCCGATGCCGCGCCTGGCGCAGGCGACGCACGTGACGACGCCCCCGATGCCCACGAAGACGAACGCGGTGCCGCGTGATCGGGGGCCTCGGCGGCGTGCCGCCGCAGGGCGTCTGCTCGCGCGCCGAATGCCGCGAGCCCGCGACCTGGCGCATCGACTGGCGGAACCCGCGCATCCACACGGGTGATCGCGGCAAGACCTGGCTCGCGTGCGACGAGCACGTCGAATACCTCAGCGGGTTCCTCGAGGCGCGATCGTTCCCGGTCGCCGTCGCGCCGTACGCGGCATCCGATGACGAAGTTGCGGATGCCGCGAGCGGGGGTCATCCGTGAACGACTGGCGCTTCCTCCGTACCGGTCGGTGGGCGGGGTATCTCGTGTTGACGATCGTCTTCGCGATCGCGTGCGCAGCGCTCGGCACGTGGCAGCTGAACCGGCGCGCCGAAGCCCTCGCCGAGGTCGCGCGCATCGACGCGAACTACGACGCCGACCCGGTGCCCGTCGCCGAGGCGCTGCCCGACCCGGCCGCCTTCGACATCGACCAGCGCTGGCAGGTCGTCGCACTCTCGGGCACCTACCTCGCCGATGAGGAAGTCGTCGTACGGAACCGTCCGTTCGAAGGCAGCACGTGGCTTCGAGGTGATGACGCCGTTCGAACTCGACGACGGCACGGTGTTCATGGTCGACCGCGGCTGGATCGCCCAGGGCTCCGACGGTCGACCGAGTGAGACCGCAGCACCTCCAGCGGGCCACGTCGAGGTCACGGCGCGGCTGAAGGCCGGTGAGGACCGCATCGCCGGCCGAACCGCATCGGGCGTCGAGTTCGCGACGATCGACCTCGACGAACTCGCCGAGAGGGTGGGCGAGCCGAGCTACACGGGCGCCTATGGCGTGCTCGTGCAATCACCGTCGGATGCCGCCGAACCGCCGCTCGCCGCCGCCCGTCCGGTGCGCGACGAAGGTCCGCACCTCTCGTACGCGCTGCAATGGTTCGTGTTCGCCCTGCTCGGGTTCATCGGGCTCGGCTGGGCGGCGAACCAGGAGCGCAAGGCGCTCGCCGAGGCATCCGGAACCTCGAATTCCGCGAAGCCGGCGCCGCGTGAGCCGAAGCGCATGGGGCGCGGGGGCCGAGATGCCGACGTGGAAGACGAGATCCTCGATCGTCGGTGACCTCAAGCCAGCTCGATGAGCTCCTGGTACTCGCGGCTCCAGTGATCCTCCGTGCCGTCGGGCATGATGAGGACCCGCTCGGGGTTCAGCGCCTCGACCGCGCCGGGGTCGTGCGAGACGAGCACGACCGAGCCCTCGTAGTGCGCGAGCGCGTCGAGGATCTCGGCGCGGCTCGCGGGGTCGAGGTTGTTCGTCGGCTCGTCGAGCAGCAGCACGTTCGCGCCCGAGACGACGATCATCGCGAGCGCGAGCCGGGTCTTCTCTCCGCCGGAGAGGACGCCGGCGGGCTTGTGCACGTCGTCGCCCGTGAAGAGGAAGGAGCCGAGCACCTTGCGCGCCTCGGTCTCGGTGAGGTTCGGTGAGGCGCTCACCATGTTCTCGAGCACGCTGCGGTTCACCTCGAGCGTCTCGTGCTCCTGCGCGTAATACCCGACGCGCAGACCGTGCCCGGGTTCGACGAGGCCGGTGTCGGGCCGGTCGACCCCCGCGAGGATGCGCAGGAGGGTCGTCTTGCCTGCGCCGTTCAGCCCGATGATGACGACCTTCGACCCGCGATCGATCGCGAGGTCGACGGCGGTGAAGATCTCGAGCGAGCCGTAGCTCTTCGAGAGGTCGCTCGCGGTGAGCGGGGTGCGTCCGCAGGGAGCCGGGGTCGGGAAGCGCAGCTTCGCGACGCGATCGACCGCACGCACCTCCTCGAGGCCCGCGAGGAGCTTCTCGGCACGAGCCACCATCTGGTGGGCCGCCGCGGCCTTCGAGGCCTTCGCGCCGAACTTCGCCGCCTGCAGTTGCAGCACGCCGGCCTTCTTCTCGGCGTTCGCGCGCTCCTTCTTGCGACGCTCCTCGTCGGCGGCACGCTGGCGCTGGTAGTGCTTCCAGCCCATGTTGTAGATGTCGATGATCGACCGGTTCGCGTCGAGGTAGAAGACCCGGTTCACGACCTCGCCGACGAGCACCACGTCGTGGCTGATCACGATCACGCCGCCGCGGTAGCTCTTCAGGAATTCGCGAAGCCACACCACGGAGTCGGCGTCGAGGTGGTTCGTCGGCTCGTCGAGGATCATCGTCTCGGCGTCGGAGAAGAGGATGCGGGCGAGCTCGATGCGGCGGCGCTGGCCGCCCGAGAGGGTCTTCAGCGGCTGGTCGAGGATGCGGTCGGGCAGGTTCAGGTTCGACGCGATCGATGCGGCCTCCGCCTCGGCGGCATACCCGCCGAGCGCCGTGAAGCGGTCGGTGAGGTTGCCGTACTTCTTCATCGCACGCTCGGCGACCGCGGGGTCGTCGCTGCCCATGTCGAGCGAGGCCTCGTGCATGCCGAGCACCAGGCTGCCGAGACCGCGCGCGTCGAGGATGCGCGTGCGTGCGAGCATCTCGGGGTCGCCCGAGCGCGGATCCTGCGGCAGGTAGCCGATCTCGCCGCCGCGGTCGATTCGACCGCCGGTCGGCAGGGTCTCGCCGGCGAGGGTCTTCGTGAGCGTGGTCTTGCCGGCGCCGTTTCGCCCGACGAGGCCGACCTTGTCGCCCGGGGAGACGCGGAAGTCCACGTGCTCCATGAGCACTCGTGCGCCGATTCGGATCTCGAGATCATGGACGGCGAGCACGGGAATCCTCCGGGACGATGGGGTGGTGTTTCGGTGCCGAACGGCACAGCCTCCCAGTCTACCGCCGGTCGCTGCTCGCCGGTCGCCGCGGGCGGGGCCGAGCGGATGTCACAGGGTTCGGCCAGACTCGAGGCATGCCGACGCTCGCCACCGATGCCAGGCTCCGCACGGCTCGTCTCGAATCGCACGGGCTACGCCGGGGGCTGCCGACCGTCGCCGATGCGGTCCGGCGACTCGGTGCCGTACAGGCGCAGGACTTCACGGCGGCGAAATGGGTCGTCGGCGCCCGTGTTCCAGGATCCGTCGCCGCAGACGTCGACGCGGCGATCGAAGCGCGCGAAGTGGTGCGGTCCTGGCCGCTTCGCGGCACCCTGCACCTGCTGCCGACCGAGATGCTCCGTCCGATTCTCGCCATCACGGGGCCCCGCGAACAGCAGCGCTTGACAACCCGGCACGCTCAGCTCGAACTCGACGAGGCAACATTTCGAGCGGCGCGCACGATCGCCGAGCGAGAGCTCGCCGGCGGCTCGCGGTCTCGCGAGGAGTTGCAGGCAGCCTGGGAGGCGGCGGGCATCGCGACGAAGGGTCAACGCGGATATCACCTCATCTGGCGGCTCGCGAGCGATGCGGTCGTCTGCTGGGGCCCGATCGAGGGGCGCGGGCAGCGGCTCGTGCTGCTCGACGAGTGGGCGCCGGGGCCGGCCGGCTCATCCGCGCCGTCCGATCGCGAGGCCACGCTCGCGGCGCTCTTCCGTGCCTACGTGGCGGGGCACGGTCCGGTCACCGTGCGCGACTTCGCGTGGTGGAGCGGGCTCACGCTCGGCGATGCCCGCCTCGCGCGAGCCGCCGTCGGCGAGGCGGTCGTGCCGTTCGACGACGAGCGGTTGATCGCGGCGGATGCCGGGTGGCCGGCCGATCCCGACGCGTCGACGCCGCGAGCGGGCGGCGCGCTCGCCCTCGCGGCGTTCGACGAGTACTTCCTCGGCTACACCGACCGCACCGCGGTCTGCGACCCGGTGCACGCCGAGCGCGTCATCCCGGGCCGCAACGGCGTGTTCCAGCCGATCCTCGTGGCGGGCGGGCGCGTCGTCGGCACGTGGAAGCGGGCACCGAGCCGGGCGTCGAGCCCGGTCGTGCTGACCGGCTTCGACGGGGCATCGCAGCTCGATCCGGCCTCGTTCCGCACGTCGTTTCGTGCCTGGGCACGATTCTGGGGACACGAGCTCGGCGCGATCGAGATCGCAGGCTGAGCGACGAACGGGCGGCTCCGCGCTGCGGAACCGCCCGTTCGGGTGAGTGCGCTACTGCTCGAGGGAGGCCTGGAGCTCGAGCGTGATCGTCACGGCATCGCCGAGCAGCACGCCGCCGGTCTCGAGCGCCGCGTTGTAGGTGAGGCCGAAGTCCTCGCGGTTGATGACCGTCTTCGCGGTCGCGCCGCCCTTGTAGTTGCCATAGGGGTCCCCGCCGAAGCCACCGAAGTCGAAGTCGAAGGTGACGCGCTTCGTGATGCCTCGGATGGTGAGATCGCCGTCGACCTTGAAGTCGCCGTTCTCGACGCGAACGCCGGTGGAGACGAAGTCGATCGTCGGGTAGGTCTCGGCCTCGAAGAAGTCGCCGGTGCGCAGGTGCGCGTCGCGGTTCGGCTCATTCGTGGTGATCGAGGCGACCTCGGCCGAGGCGGTCACGCTCGAGTCGAGCGGGTTCTCGGCGGTCACGAAGGTCGCCGTGAATCGCTCGAACTTGCCCTTCACCTTGCTGATCATGATGTGGCGGATGCTGAAGCCGACCTCGCTGTGGGCGGGGTCGATCGTCCAGGTGCCGGCGCGGTAGCCGGGGATCTCGATCGTCGGGGCGATGCTCGTCATGGTGCGGTTTTCTCCAAAGTCTGTGCTGGTGTGGCCGGTCAGCCACGGATATGCAAACGCATGGAAGCGTGAACTATTCCCGCCCCAGGCGAGCCCGGTCAGCCGGCGAGCGATCGACGCAGCGTGAGCACGTGCGCGACGGCGTCGTCGAGGCGAGCCACCGGGATGCGGCCGCTCTGCACGGCGGCACTGATGGACCCGACGAGGCCCGGCACCGAGATGCCGAACGTGCTCGGGTCGGCGGGCAGCACGTAGAGGAGCAGGTCGGACCCGGCCGCGACCGCCCGAACGGCGTTCTCGCCGGGATCGGCGTACTCGGGCAGGCCGTTGTGCTGCAACATGAGCATGTCGTCGGTGACCACGACCCCGTCGAAGCCGAGCTCCTCGCGGAGGATCCGGTGCCACTCGGGCGACAGTGAGGCGGGCGCCGGGTCGACCGCCGGGTAGACGAGGTGGCCGGTCATCACGAGCTCGGCACCCGCATCGATGCCGGCGGCGAAGGGCTGCGCGGGACCGGCCCGCCACTCGTCGAGCGAGAGCGAAGCGCTCGGAATGCTCGAATGCGAGTCGCCCGGCGCGGCGCCGTGCCCCGGGAAGTGCTTCAACGTGCTCGCGACGACGCCCCGCTCCCCTGCCACCGCTGCGGCGACGCGCTCGGCCGCGCCGGCGGGATCGGTGCCGAGCACGCGTCCGTAGATGAAGGAGCCGGGGTCCGCAGTGACATCCGCGACGATGCCGAAGTTCACGGTGGCGCCGCTGCCCGCGACCGTCGCAGCGCGGGCGGCGAAGGCGTCAGTGGTCGCGGCCGACGCCTCGGTGCGGAGCGTCGCCGCGCTCGCGGCGGTGTCCCACGGCAGGCGCTGTACCTCGCCGCCCTCCTCATCGATGCCGATGAGCGGCGGGCAGGCGGGATCGGCGATCGTCGCGGCCGCGAGTGTCGCGAGCGCCGCCGGGTCGCCCGGCACGTTGTCGCCCATCAGGATGAGTCCCGACGCTCCTGCGTCGATGAGCGCGCGCAACGGTGCCGGGTCCGTGCCTGGCGCGTGCAGCATGAGGAGCGCAGCCGCCTTCTGCTCCAGCGTCATCGTCGACATCCGCTCGTCGACCCAGGCGGCGACCGGATCGACCGGCGTGGGGGTGGGAGTCGAGCTCGAGGACGGTGCCGGTGCCGGAGTCGGGGCGGCTTGCTGGCTCGCGCCGCTCGCACACCCGGAGACTCCGAGGAGTGCCGCCGCGATCAGGAGCGGCAGTGCAGCTGATCGCTTCACTCGCATCGAGCCGAGTGTACGCCGCGTGTCCGATCGTTCGCCGAGCACGGCGGCTCCGGAGCAGGTCAGACTGGTAGCGATGCCTCTTCACGACCCGCAGGACCTGTTCCGCCGTCACGGTGCCGAGGGCGTGCTGCTCCTCGGGGGCGGCGCGGCGATCCTCCTGCAACTCGCCGACCCGCGCATCGCGCGCGGGGTCGCCCGGCACAGCGGGTTCCGCGAGCGACCGCTCGACCGGCTGATCGGCACGCTCGACTACGTCTATGCGATCGGCTTCGGCGACGATGAGCTGGCGCGCGCGGCCGTACGCTCGGTGAACGCACGGCATGCTCCGGTGCGTGGGGCGGCCGCAGGGCAGGATCCCGCGTACAACGCCTTCGACGCCGATGCACAGCGCTGGGTCGCCTCGACGCTGCTCGCGGTCGCCCTCGAACTCGAGGAGCGCCTGTGGGGGCCGCTCGATACCGCGACCGCCGATGCGATCGTTCGAGGCTACGCGCCACTCGGCGCGCGACTCCAGGCGGATGCCGCGGGCTGGCCCGCCTCCAGGGCCGAGTTCGACGCGTGGTGGCAGGGTCGCATCGCCGACCTCCAGGTCGGCGATGAGGCGCGCGGCGTCGCTCGCGCCCTCCTCTCCAGCTCGCCGGCGCTCCCGCTCGGCGCGAGCCTGGCGCTCCCGCCGGTGCGACTCATCACGGCCGCCCTCCTCCCGCGGGACATCCGCGATGCGTATGGATTCCGCTGGACGCCGCGGGCGGCGCGCACCTCCGACGCCTGGCTGCGATCGATCGCGACGGTCTGGCCGGTGCTGCCGCGCGCAGTGCGGCATGCGCCGATGCGCGCATCCCTCCGGCGCGTGCGTCGCCGCACCCGGTACGCTGAGCCACGAGGACGATGATGACCCAGCAACCAGCCCAACGCAGCGAGGCGCTCGACAGCATCGATCGGCGCATCGTCGCCGAGCTGAGCCGCGACGGACGGCTGTCGGTTCGCACGCTGGCCGAGCGGGTGCACATCTCGCGCACCGCGGCGCACAATCGGTTGCAGCAACTGCAGCAACGCGGTGTCATCACCGGCTTCGGCGCGCAGATCGATCGAAAGGCGATCGGGCTGAACATCTCGGCCCTCGTCGTGGTTCGCATCGGCGACGTCTCCTGGGAATCGATCGCCGCGAAGCTCGCCACGCTCCCCTTCGTCGAGAAGGTGCAGGCCGTCTCGGGCGACATCGACATCATGCTCACGGTCAGCGCGCCCGACCACGAGCAATTGAGCCAGGCGATCCTCCGCGACATCCATGACATGCCGGGCGTCGTGTCGACGAGATCGCACCTGATCCTCGCCGAACTGGAGGGTCATCCGCCCGCCCAGACGCTGGACATCTGGCGCATCTGAGTCCGCCTGCTGCGGACGATCGGCACGCCTTTCGCGTTCGCGATGCCGATCGTTCACAGTTGTTCGCTACGGCCGCCGAGCCGCGCAAGAGTGGCGCACGATGGCTGCATGAGCCTCAACGTCGAGCATGCCGCCGTTCGCACCCTTCCTTCGGAGAAGCCGCTCCGCCTGCTCGACAATGCCGGCCACGCGGTCGCCGGAAACGCGACGGGCGGGTTCAGCCTGCCCGACACGGAAACCCTCCTCGGGCTCTATCGTCAGATGGTCGTCGCGCGCCGGTTCGACGTGCAGGTGACGGCGCTCACGAAGCAGGGGCGGCTCGCCACCTATCCGTCCGCATTCGGCCAGGAGGCGTGCGAGATCGGCGCGGTCGCGGCGCTCACGAGCGAGGACTGGCTCTTCCCGACCTATCGTGACAGCGTCGCCCTGCTCACCCGTGGCATCGAGCCCGGCGACATCCTGACGTCGTTCCGCGGCGACTGGCACAACGGGTACGACCAGCACGAACACCGCACCGCCCCGCAGGCGACGCCGCTTGCAACCCAGGCCCTGCATGCCGTGGGGCTCTCGCACGCCGCGCGCCTGCGGAACGACCCGATCGTGGCACTCACCTTCCTCGGCGACGGGGCGACGAGCGAGGGCGACGCGCACGAGGCGTTCAACTTCGCCGCGGTCTGGCAGACGCCGACCGTCTTCGTCGTGCAGAACAACCAGTTCGCGATCAGCGTGCCGCTCTCCCGCCAGACCCGCGCGGCGACCCTCGCCGACAAGGCGGTCGGCTACGGCATGCCGGGCTTCCACGTCGACGGCAACGATGTCGCCGCCATGTACGCCATCACCCGGGCGGCGGTCGACCGCGCCCGTTCCGGCGGAGGTCCGACGCTCATCGAGGGCGTCACGTACCGCATCGAGGCGCACACGAACTCCGACGACCCGACGCGCTATCGCCAGGCACGCGACGTCGAGCACTGGAAGCGCCGTGACCCGATCGAACGCCTCGAGAAGTACCTCGTGTCCGAGGGCGCGCTCACCGAAGCGACGCGTGCGGAGATCACGGATGCCGCAGAGGAGCTCGCCGCCCGCACCCGCGACGTCATGACGACGGAGGCCGAGCTCGACCCGCTCGAACTCTTCGACCACGTGTACGCGCGTCCCCGCACCGCGCTCCTCGAGCAGCGGGCGTCGCTCGAGGCCGAGCTCGCGTCGGATACGCACGCCACGCACGCAGAGGACGCGCGATGACCGCGACCGCGACGAGAACGGATGCCGCTGAGGCATCCGCCCCCACTCAGCTCACCATGGCCGGGGCACTGAATGCCGCCCTCCGCGACGCGATGGCCGCCGACGACCGCGTCGTCGTGTACGGCGAGGACGTCGGCCCGCTCGGCGGCGTGTTCCGCGTGACCGACGGCCTGCAGGACCGATTCGGCGACGACCGCATCTGGGACTCGCCGCTCGCCGAGTCCGGCATCATCGGCACCGCGATCGGCATGGCGATGTACGGCATGCGTCCCGTCGTCGAGATGCAGTTCGACGCGTTCAGCTACCCGGCGTTCGAGCAGATGGTCTCGCACGTCGCGAAGATGCGGAACCGCACGCAGGGGCGCGTCACGCTGCCGATGGTCGTGCGCATCCCGTGCGCCGGCGCGATCGGCGGCGTCGAGCACCACTCCGACTCGTCGGAGTCGTACTGGGCATCGACGCCGGGCCTCACCGTGGTGATGCCGTCGAACCCCGCCGACGCCTACTCGATGCTGCGCGAGGCGATCGAGAGCGACGACCCCGTCGTGTTCATGGAGCCGAAGAGCCGGTACTGGTCGAAGGCCGGGCTCGCGCTTCCTGTCACGACCGCACCGATGGACCGCGCCGAGGTCGTGCGCGAGGGCACCGATGTGACGCTCATCGGCTACGGGCCGACGGTGCGCACCGCGCTCGAGGCCGCGGACGCCGCCGCCGCGGAAGGGCTCTCGGTCGAGGTCGTCGACCTGCGGAGCCTCTCGCCGTTCGATGACGCGACGGTCGGGGCATCCGTGCGCAAGACCTCGCGTGCCGCCGTGATCCACGAGGCCGCGCAGTTCGGCGGCTACGGCGCCGAGGTCGCCGCGCGCGTCACCGAGCGGAACTTCCACTACCTCGCGGCGCCGGTGCTGCGCATCGCGGGATTCGACATCCCCTACCCCTCGCCCAAGCTCGAGGAGTACCACCTGCCCACCGCCGACCGCGTGCTCGCCGCACTCGACACCTGGGAGTGGGACGCGTGAGCCGTTCATTCATCCTTCCCGACCTCGGCGAGGGCCTCACCGAGGCGGCGATCGTCGAGTGGCTGGTCGCGCCCGGCGACGAGGTGACGATCGACCAGCCTGTCGTCGAACTCGAGTCCGCGAAGTCGGTCGTGCAGCTGCCGACGCCGTTCGCCGGCGTGGTCGAGTCGCTCGGCGGCGAGGTCGGTGAGGTGCTGCACGCCGGCACCGTGCTCCTGACACTCGGCGGCGGCGCCGACGACGTTGCCGGTGCACCTCTGGAGTCCGTGCTGGCGGTCGACGCCGAGCCTACGACCGCGACGGATGCCCCGCCCGCTGCCCCGGCGGCCGAAGAATCCGGTGCCGTGCTGGTCGGCTACGGCACGCGCCAGGCGACGGTCACGAAGCGCCCCGAGTCGGCGCCGACGCGTTTCGGCCGCCGCGGATCGTCCGCCGCGGCGGGCAACGGGCCGCGCTCCGGTGCAGCGCCCGCGCGTCTCGACGTCGCGCGCCACTCCCCCGTCGTCTCGCCGATCGTCCGTCGCATCGCCCGCGAGCACGGCTTCGACGCAAGCCAGCTGCTCGGATCGGGGCGCGACCAGCTCGTCATGCGACGAGACGTCGAGACCTACATCACCGAGCAGGGCGGCGAGGTCGCCGCGGCATCCGTCGTTCCCGCGATCCCCGACGCACCCGAGGCACCGCCCACCGCGCCCGCCGGCACTGACCGCCGGGTGCCGCTCGACCGCATGGCGCGTGCCGCCGCGGCCCACTTCTCACGGTCGCGCCGCGAAATCCCCGAGGCCACCGTGTGGATGGACGTCGACGCGACCGAGCTCCTCGCCGCACGCCGCCAACTCCAGGAGGCGACGGGTGAGCGGTTCGGCCTCACCGCCCTCGTGGCGCGTTTCGTCGTCGCCGGCCTCGACAGGCATCCGGCGTTGAACGCGAGCTTCGACGCCGAGCGCGAGGAGCTCGTGTACCACTCCGCCGTGAACCTCGGTCTCGCCGCGCAGACACCGCGGGGCCTTCTCGTGCCGGTCGTGCACGGAGCCGAGCGGATGTCCCTGCGCGCGCTCCGCGACGCGATCGCGAGCCGCTCGGAGCAAGCCGCGACCGGCGCCTTCCCGCCCGCGGCGCTCGCCGGCGGCACCTTCACCCTCAACAACTACGGCACGCTCGGCGTCGACGGTTCGGCCGCGATCATCAACCATCCTGAGGCGGCCATGCTCGGAGTCGGGCGATTCGTCGAGCGGCCCTGGGTCGTCGACGGTGGACTCGCGGTGCGAACCGTGACCGAGCTCACGATCTCGTTCGACCACCGCGTCTGCGACGGCGCCGAGGCGGCGGCGTTCCTGACCTTCGTCGCACGCTGCATCGAGCGGCCGATCTCGCTGCTCGCCGAACTCTAGGCGCGGCGAGCGACCGCCCGACCGATCAGAAGAACTCGTCGGGCGTTCCTGCCGCCCGCTCGACGTCGCGTGTGTCTTGGCCGCCTGCCTTCAGTTTCGCCACGGCGACCCGGAGGCCGGACTCCATCTGCGCCGCCCACGCGTCGGACTCCCGGGCGCCCGCCTCTGCCGCACGTGCGCGTGCCTCGGCGGACTCTGCCGAATTCCGTGCGTCCTTCACCTGGCGAAGGGCGAGGGAGATGCCGTAATACGCGGCGACCATCGTGGCGATCGGCGCCGCGATCACGGCAAGCGCGCTGATCGCCGCGCCGGTGGGACTGAAGGCGATGAGGAGTGCGAACGCGAGGAAGAGCACCACGATCCCGACGAGCACGACGAGCATGAACCTGAGGTCACGACTCCAGGGTCCGAGCTCGTTCGCCTTCTTCGGTTCGCCGGCAGAGCCCTGCGGCGTCATCGTGTCGGGCGGCGGTGTGGTCGTGGACACTGTCGCGCTTCCTTGATCGATGATCGGACGAGTGTACGTGTCTGACATCCGTTCCTCCCGCTCCCCTGCAATCGGATAGGCACCCCCAATTGTGGGCCGGGAGGCACGGGCGGTCAAGGAACCGCGCCGCCGCGGCCTGAGTGCCTGTCTCCGCGACCGCGGGTCAGGCCGCCGCTTCTGCGGGAAGTTCGCGCTCGATCGCGGCGATCACGGCCGGGTCGTCAGGCAGCGTGGTCGGCCGGAACCGTTCCACCTCGCCGCTCGGTTGCACGACGAACTTCTCGAAGTTCCACTTCACCCGTCCGGACTTCCCGTCGCTATCGAGCGCCTTGGTGAGCGCTGCGTACAGCGGGTGCCTGTGTCGCCCGTTGACCTTGACCTTCTCCATGAGCGGGAAGGTGACGCCGTAGGTCATGGAGCAGAACTGCTTGATGTCTTCGGCATCGCCCGGTTCTTGCATGGCGAACTGGTTGCACGGGAATCCGAGCACGGTGAATCCTCGTGGCCCGTATTCGCGCTGCAGTGCTTCGAGCTGTTCGTACTGCGGGGTGAGGCCGCAGCGGGAAGCGACGTTCACGATCATCACGACCTGATCGGCGTATTCGGCAAGCGTGACCGCCTCGCCGTCGATGGTCGTGAGTGGGATGTCTCGGATATTCACCGTTTCACCTTACGCTCGCGCAGGCCCCACTTCGGCCACGCGGCGGGGTTCACGGCGGGTTCACACTGAGCGAAATCCTGGGGAAGCCGGTACCGGGGGAAGTCGCCCGACCACACGTTCTAGCGTGTGCGCGTTGCCGTGGATAAGTTGAGGTGACCGAGCGAGGGGGTCTCATGTCAAAGCGTCATGCCGAGTCCGCAGAAGGCACCGCCGAACAGATCGCTGCCTGAGCAGCCCGGATCGCGTGGAATCGCCGTTCGGCGTCCTCGAGTTCTTCGACGGGATGCCGTTGCCCGACACGGTGCAGACGAGCTACGACACCCTGGATCTCCTCCACGGCATCGACGTGTCCTGAACGCGATGCCCGGAGCTTCGATGCTGGCCATGCGCACCGGGTTTCGCAGCATCGGCATCGCCGGCTTCGGCCGCGACGCCCGCTGATACGCGAGCACGTGCGCGTCGGGTTCTGGTGGAGGCAGGTGGCGTGCGTCCTCGTCGCGGCAGGATCTCAAGGGACGTTGTCTGACGTTCGCGCAACGCCCGGTCCGACGGCTCGTGTCGATGGGGGCAACCGCGTCGGTGATGAAATCACCGGCCTGCATCCGCGCCCAGAACACCTGCAACAAGTCGGGCCGGATGTGCGTGGCCAGCGGCGAAGTTCGAAAGTGCTCGCTGGCGTCCGCCTCGAGACTCGGCGCGTTGCCTAGGAGACGTATCGGGAACCGGCCTTAGCTCGCCCGGCGATGGCAGATGTGCGTGGCCAGCGGCGAATGCACACCACTCCGCAGAAGCCCGAAAAGGCCTGCGGTTGACGCCTCGCAGCGCGAATGGGATGCTCTGGAAATACGCCAGACGAAGCCGCGATGTCGATCCGACGCGAGGAGTGGCGAACGATGGATGAATCCGTAACGGATGTTCTTGTCGCTGGGTACAAGGATATCGATGAGGCGACGAACGATTTCGAGACACTGGTCGCGCTCGTCAAGCGCAGGAACGTGACCATCGAGGGCGTCATCCTCGTCACGCACGCCGATGATGGGAGCGTCGCGGTGCGGCGCACCGGCGACAACCTCGGCCGCAAGGGAATGGGCTGGGGCGGGGGTGTCGGACTCGCGGTCGGCTTGTTCGCGCCGCCGTTGCTGGCGTCGGTCGCCGTCGGGGCTGCCGCTGGTGGGGTGATGGCCAGATTCGCTGGCAACAAGGTCAACAAGGAGCTCCACGACAAGATCGGCGAGAACCTGCCGCCGGGATCGGCCGGGATCATCGCGGTCTTCGACGACGAGCAACGTCTCGGTGTCATGGGTGCGCTCGCGGGCGCCCAGATCCGGTCAGTCGTCCAAGGCGACAAGCAAGGGATGGGCGCACTGAAGGAGTCGCTCGCCGAGGCGATGGGAAAATTCAATCCGGACCGTTCGATCCTGCCAATCCCGGATCCGAACTTCGGCGGGACCATCGGCCGAACGCTCGATAGGTCCATCGCGGACTGGACCATCAACATGACGCCGTCGCCCCCGGATGGCGCGCCGAACGTGCTACTCGTGTTGATCGATGACGCGGGCTTCGGCAACCCCTCGACCTTCGGAGGGCCGGTCGCGACACCGACGATGACGCGGGTCGCCGAGCAGGGCCTGACATACAACCGCTTTCACCTCACGGCGATCTGCTCACCCACGCGCGCCGCGATGCTGACCGGGCGCAATCACCACACCGTCGGGTTCGGGTCGATCGGCGAACTGCCTGGTCCATTCCCCGGCTACTCCGCGAGCCTGCCGAAGGACTGCGCCCCCTTCGTCCGCGCCCTTCAGGGCAATGGCTATTCGACCGCCGGATTCGGCAAGTGGCACTTGACACCTGACCACGTCCAGGGTGCCGCGGGTCCGTTCGACCGGTGGCCGAACTCCTGGGGATTCGACCACTTCTGGGGCATCCTCGGCGGTGAGGCGGGCCAGTACGACCCGGTGATCACGCAGGACAACACGACCATCGGCGTCCCGGCGGGCGTCGATACGAAGCAGTACTACTGGCCGGACGATCTCACGGATCAGGCGGTCGGGTGGTTGCATCGAGTGCGGGCGCAGGACCAGGAGAAGCCGTGGTTCATCTACTACTCGACGGGGTGCGCGCACGCGCCCCATCACGTCGCCGTGGAGTGGAGCGAGAAGTATCGCGGCGCGTTCGATCAAGGCTGGGATGCCCTGCGCGAGGAGACCTTCGAACGACAGCAACAGCTGGGTGTCATCCCGTCGGATGCGGAGCTCACGCCGCGACCGGACGCGCTGCCCGCGTGGGACTCGCTCTCGGACGACGAGAAGACGCTGTACGCACGGCAGATGGAGGTCTACGCCGGGTTCCAGGAGAACACCGACTGGAACATCGGCCGTCTTCTGGATTCGATCGAAGCGATGGGCGATCTCGACAACACGCTCGTCATCTACGTCTTCGGTGACAACGGCGCGAGCATGGAGGGGTCGGTCACCGGCACCTTCAATGAACTCACCATGCAGAACGGAATCGTCCTCACCTCCGAGCAGCAACTCTCGTTGATCGAGCAGTATGGCGGGCTTGACGCCTGGGGAACGGACGAGTTCGCACCACACTACGCGGCTGCGTGGGCGTGGGCCGGGAACGCACCGTTCCAGTGGGGCAAGCAATGCTCCTCCCACCTCGGCGGCACACGCAACGGCATGGTGCTCTCATGGCCGGAACGGATCAAACGCGCGGGTGAGCTGCGTACCCAGTTCACTCATTGCATCGACGTCGGGCCGACGATCCTCGAAGCGGCCGGCATTCCCCAGCCCAAGATCGTCGACGGCATCGAGCAGAAGCCGATGGAGGGAACGAGCTTCGTCTACACGTTCGACGACGCGGAGGCACCCGAACGACACACCGTTCAGTACTTCGAAACCGTCGGCAATCGGGCGATGTACAAGGACGGCTGGTGGGCCGCCTGCAAGCTCGACCGTATCCCGTGGGACCTGTCGCAGCCGACGCTCGCCCGCTTCGCGCCCGGCACCTACGACCCCGAGCAGGACACGTGGGAGCTGTACTACCTACCCGACGATTTCAGCCAAGCGAAGGATCTCGCCGCCGAGAACCCCGAGAAGCTCGCGGAGCTGAAGGCCCTCTTCTGGGACGAGGCCGAGCAGCACAATGTCCTTCCGCTGTTGGCGGCATTCTCGGTATTCTTCGGGATTCTCCCGCCGTTGCCGACCATCACGACGTACACGTTCTACGGGGATGTCGAGAACATCGCCTCGGGGATGATCCCGCGGGTCTACGGCCGCTCGTATGCGATCGAAGCCGAACTGTCGATTCCGGACGACGGTGCCCAGGGCGTGATCGTCGCCGAGGGCGACGAGATGGGCGGCTTCGCGCTCTGGGTCGACGAGAACGGACTCCTTCGCCACAGCTACTCGACGATGGGCGTCGAACGGACCGAGCAGGTATCCACCACACCGATTCCGACCGGCGACGTCAGCGTCCGGATGCAGTTCGACGCCGACCGCCAAGCGCCAGCCACAGGCGGAGCCGTCGCGCTGTACGCGAACGGCGAGAAGATCGGCGAAGGAAGGATCGAGAGGACCGTGGCCGTCCGCTTCTCCGGCTACGCCGGGATGGACATCGGGCGCGACAACGGACTGACCGTCGACCGTGCGTACGCGGGACGCGCGCCGTATCCATTCACGGGAACGGTGAAGAGGGTTGTCTTCGACCTCAAGCCGGGAACCCACCAAGATGAAACGGCGCTTCACGAAGCCAGCGCACACGTCGCGACAGCCCAGGCTGTGAGCGCGTAGCCGGCGACAACCTACCGCTGGTCGACCCTGTGCTGCACCTTCGTGACTTTGAAGATTCAATGGCCGTGACTCCGTACGTCAACCAAAGGGGCGGTGATCGGCCGGCAGCCCAGGTCCCGGTCCCCGCGGAGCGGCGGTGATGCCGACCCTCGGCGAAAGCCGTCGCCGTATCCGAGGCGCGCCCGTATCGGGCCGGATTGAGGTCGATATGAAGAACTGGCCCGCGAAGCAGGCCTCGACGATGCCGAGGCGGCAGAACTCGCCGACTTGTATGCCGGTTCGCAGATCGAGTCGTTGCGCGTCTCGCTCGTGGCGCTGATCGTGATCGCCGTGTTGTCCCTGTTCTTCTCGCGCGGCATCCCGACCGAGATCGCCGGCCCGCCGCGCGAGAAGGGTCCGAAATCAGACGAAGAATCGGAGGTGGCCACATGAGTGCCAGTAAGGACATGGTCGGCGGCCGGCGGGGAGTCGAGGAACTCGCACCTCCGCCGCCGACCGACTTCGAGCGTCGAGCGGCGTACGGCAAGGAGGCTCGACGACGCACTCGGAGGTCGTCGCATGCGCGGTGGGTGCCGGCACCGGATCGCGCCGACCCGGTCGCACTGCTCGAAGAACAGGCGACGACCCGGGTGCAAGAGCTCGTGCCGATCCGTCACGCGCGAATGATGGTCTCGCCGTTCACCTTCTACCGAGGTGCCGCACTGCTGATGGCCGCCGACCTGGCCAAAACGCCCGTATCGGGAATTGACACCCAGATCTGCGGCGACGCGCACTTGTCGAATTTCGGCGTCTTCGGCACGCCCGAACGAGCGATGGTGTTCGACATCAACGACTTCGACGAGACCCTCCCGGGCCCGTGGGAGTGGGACGTCAAGCGACTGGCCACCAGCTTCGAAGTGGCGGGCCGGTATCGCGGGTTCGGCGACGAGGAACGTCGTGACATCAACCGCACTGTCGTGCGCGCCTATCGCAAGCGGATGCTCCGTCAGGCTGAGTCGCGCGTGCTCGAAGGGTGGTACGACAGGCTCGACACGGAGCGTGTCATGGCGTACATCGACGCCGAACGCCGCGAGAGGCGCGTTGCCGGCAAGCAAGTGAAGCGGATCGAGGCTGGCCTCGCCAAGGCCCGAACGAAGGACAGCATGCGCGCAATGTCCAAGCTCGTCGAGGTCGTCGACGGCGAGCTGCGCATCGCGGCCGATCCGCCGCTCATCGTGCCCGTCGAAGACCTGGAGTCCGTCGCGCGCAACCGGAAGCGGGCGGAAGGCTGGATGCGGAACCTGATCTCGTCGTACCGGCCGACGCTCCAGCAAGACCATCATCCGATGGAGGAGTTCTCGTACGTGCACATGGCACGCAAGGTCGTCGGCGTCGGCAGCGTCGGCACGCGGGCGTGGGTCGTGCTCTTGCGCGGACGTAACGACTCGGACCCGTTGCTGCTGCAGGCCAAACAGGCTGAGCGTTCGGTGCTCGAACGGTTCCTACCGCCGAGCCGATACGACAACCACGGCGAACGAGTCGTACGCGGGCAAAGGCTCATGCAGGCAGCGAGCGACATCTTCCTCGGCTGGCAACGCGTGACCGGGACCGACGGCGTCGACCGCGACTTCTACATCCGCCAGCTCTACGACTGGAAGGGCTCGGCAGACGTGGAGGTAATGGTTCCCTCGGGAGCTCGAATCTACGCCAGGATCTGCGGTGAGACGCTCGCGCGGGCGCACGCCCGCTCAGGTGACCGCGTCGCGATCGCCTCCTATCTCGGCCACGGTGGACGCTTCGACCGGGCGATCGCAGACTTCGCATCGGCCTACGCCGACCAGAACGACCGAGACTACGCAGCCTTCGTGGACGCCGTGGCGTCGGGGCGGCTTGAAGCTGCCAACTAGCAGCGCCGCGGTGAGCTGCTCGAGGAACCGGATCCTCGCTCGCGACGGCGGATGCACTGGGCAATGCTTGACGGCTCCTTCCACGTGCACCCTCCTGACTGCAACGAGCCCACTGCTTTCCGGTATCCGTGCCACCCGAGAGGCGACATACGGGAATCGTGGTGAAGCCGGCACCGCGCTTCTCGACGATGCCTCCAAACGAGCGGGGATGTCCCGGTTAGGGATCCTTGAATGACCGGGCCACAGCCAGCGGAGCCGCGGGCGGACCCGGCTCGCTCATGCGCGCCTTGGATGAGCAGGTCGCGCCGTGGGCGAGCGACGATCCCGTCGTTCAGGTTCTCGCTCGCGAGTCCATCGGGAAACTGCGGCCCCGACTCGGGTTATGACCACGGCCGTGGCAACAGATGGCAACAACCGCTCGTGAACAAGGCGGTTCAGACCGATCTTCGACCCCCTGATATGACCCGGAACTCCGCGGTTCTCAGGCGCCGGACGCACTGCGCCGCGGCCCGGTCTCGGGTTCGAATCCCAGCGGGAGCACCGACGTGTCCGGATGGCATGCCCGCTTGGAGACGACGAATCGACTCGTCACGTCGACGTCGAAGTCGGTGGGGGCGGGCCTTCGCTTGTCGGCTGGCTGGTTGGAGCGTGGGTGTCCGATGGTGAAGCAGCGCGCCTCCACATCAGCACGAAGAGCAAACGACCACGATGCCGACGGTGTTGAGGATCGTGATCGACACCGTGACCAGCGGGTCGGCTCCAAAGGGGAAGATCATCATCAGGAGCATCGGAGCGATGTTGCGCACCGCCGTGGTCACCTCGATCGCATGCCTGACTCCCACGTCTTTGACTCGAAGACTGGAAACGAGAAGGTAGCCGCACCCGAGGCCGATGAAGGGCCCGGCAATGGCCGCGATGTAGCTCTCGGTGCCCCATTCCTGCACGAACAGATCCCAATACGCAACCAGCGTGAAGTTGAGATTGAAGAGCAGACACAGAATTGCAACTCGGACAATCCACCGTGCCAATCGCGGCGTCAGGTCGGGCCACCAGATCCTGAAGCCGCACCCGAGAACCAACGGCAGGAGCAAGAAGAGCAGCAGCGGCCAGGCAACATCCCAGGCCGAGGTCTTGAGTTGCGCGTCAACCGCATCGATGGCCAGCGGCAACCCGAGCGGGAGGGCGATGATGGTCGCCGACCGTCAAGACCACCAGCAGCGTGGTGGAGATGCTGACATCCGCCTTGGCCAACCGGGCGAGGAGCGGAGCGAACGGCATGCCCGCACACAGGGCGGCGACACAGAACCCGACCTTGATCTCTCCAGGAATGGACGAGGCGATCGTCAGCAGATAGCCGATGAACAGGAGCGGGATGATGACGAAATTGATCACCAGCGCCCACACGGCGATCTTCCAATGGGCGAGCGGCCTCTGCCAGCAGCTTGCCGACCGGAAGCCTGAGGCCCAACCCGAACGAGTTCAGGATCACGAACAGCACGCCGAACCCGTTGATCAGGACGCTCTCACTGGACTGAGTCATATCGCCACCTTCAACCCTCTGGGCCCGGCTGTTCGGCGTGACATGGACCGCCGAGAGACCGCACCCGCACCGCCTGGGTACCCGAGGACGGCCGCGTTCACCCCCGAACCACGGCAGTACCCCCCAGATGGCCCCAACAGTACTCCCGGGAAGTCCCGCACTGTGTGGCCGAGTCGCGACGCCGCCACGCTGTTGCGGCTAGGTTCGAGGTCGTGGTACGGCCAGGGGAAGGGTCTCCGAGGACGGTTCGGAATGTACGTGCCGCCACGCTCGAGGCGCTCGGCCTGGTCGAGCTGGAGCACAACGCCCGCAACAACAGGGTCCGTGCCGTGCGCCGGCCGGAGTGATCCGGATATCCGGGAAGTCAGCGTCATCGGTACACGCTGTCGTTAATTCACGGATGGCTGTACTGTCGTGCCCATGACGACCGCGACCGCGACCATCACGCACACCGCCGCCCTCGCGCGACTCGGCCACGCGCTTTCGGATCCGACCCGGACGAGCATCCTCCTGACGCTCCGCGAGGCGCCGGCCTACCCGTCCGACCTCGCCGACGCCCTCGGGGTCTCGAGGCAGGTCATGTCGAACCAGCTGGCGTGCCTGCGCGGATGCGGTCTCGTGGAGGCCATTCCCGACGGTCGTCGCACCTGGTACCGCCTCGCGGACCCGCACCTGGCGCCCGCGCTCGACGAGCTCCTCCGGCTCGTGCTCGTCCGTCGACCCGGACTGCTGCTCGGGGGAGGGGTGCACCTGCTGATGACCACCACCGTCACCCTCACCGACGACCGCCGGGCGGTGCTGCAGCGCCGCATCCGCTGGATCGTGGCGGCGACCATCGGCTACAACGTGATCGAGGCCATCGTCGCCATCACCGCCGGAACCGATCGCGTCGTCCGTCGCCCTGATCGCATTCGGGCTGGACTCGACCATCGAGGTGCTCTCGGCCGCCGCGGTCGCCTGGCAGTTCACCCGTCGCGACCCCGAGCGGTGGGAGCGGGGCACGCTCCGGGTCATCGCGGTCGCGTTCTTCGCCCTCGCGGCCTACGTGACCGTGTCGTCGCTGCTCGCACTCGTCGGCGCGGTCGAGGTCGAGCACAGCACGGTCGGCCTGATCCTCACCGCCGTGAGCGTCGCCATCATGCCCCTCCTGTCGTTCGCCGAGCGGCGGGCAGGGCGCGAGCTCGGATCGGCGACCGCCGTCGCGGACTCGAAGCAGACGCTGATCTGCGCCTACCTGTCGGCCGCGGTCCTGTGCGGGCTCCTGCTCAACAGCCTCTTCGGATGGTGGTGGGCCGACGCGATCGCCGGGCTCGTCATCGTCGGCTTCGCGATCCGCGAGGGCATCGAGGCATGGCGCGGCGACGCCTGCGCGACATCCGTCGGGATGCTCCTCGAGGGGAGTCGCATGACGACCACGAACACCACGAGCATGAGGGGCATGAGGCGGCCGGCCGCAACTGACCCGGCGAACGGAGTCGGCATGAGGATCGGTTGCCTGCCTTGCCGGCTCGACACGTGTGAGGTGCGCTGCGGTCGGTGATCATCCATTCCTGACGCGTCGGCGACGCTCAGCGAGTGGTTCTCAAATCTCTCTTGCCAATTCGCTATTCAGTGTTGCTATCTACCGGTACTCAGTGCTTACTATGTACCAGTAGTCAGCAACACCGAGTAGTAGAAGGAGGGTTCCATGGGCAAGCAGATCGACCGAGATGCTGAAGGGCACGCTCGAGGGCATCGTCCTCGCGATCCTGGCCGTGCGGCCGGCGTACGGCTACGAGATCACGGCCCGGCTGCGCGACCAGGGCTTCACCGACATCGTCGAGGGCACCGTCTACGCCCTGCTGGTCCGCATCGAGCAGCGCGGGCTCGTCGACGTCGAGAAGGTCCCGTCCGAGAAGGGGCCGCCGCGCAAGGTGTACTCGCTGAACGCGCAGGGCGGCGAGTACCTCGAAGAGTTCTGGAGGACGTGGAGCTTCCTCGCAGAACGCATCGAACAGCTCCACCACCGCATCGATACGAACGAACGAAGAAGGAGAGAAATCATGGCCGCGAAGTGGTACGAGCTCATCACCGGATCGCTCGACGACAAGAAGGCGTACCGCCAGTACAAGGCCCGCATCGCGGCGCTGCCCGAGCCGTACGGCACCGCCGCGAAGGCCTTCGAGCGCTACTTCATGTACAACGGCGGCATCACCGACGGCGACTCCGCCGTGATGATCACGATGCTGAACGACTTCGCCGACCTGTGGGAGCGGGCCGCCGTCGACGGGACGCCCGTCGAGGACGATCGTCGGCGACGACCCGGTCGAGTTCGCCGAGGCGTTCGCCGCGGCGTACGCCGGCAAGCGCTGGATCGACAAGGAGCGCAACCGCCTCACCGAGACCATCGAGAACCTCGAAGGGAAGGAAGAGCGATGACCACCGACAGGCACCGCCATCCGGGTACAGGGCATCGAGAAGTCGTTCAAGGACCTGCACGTGCTGCGGGGCGTCGACTTCGACGTGAAGGCGGGCAGCATCTTCGCCCTCCTCGGCTCGAACGGCGCCGGCAAGACCACGCTCGTGCGCATCCTGTCGACGCTGCTGAAGGCCGACGCCGGCACCGCGACGCGTCCACGGCTTCGACGTCGCCGACGAAGCCGGGCGACGTGCGCGAGTCGATCAGCCTGACCGGGCAGTTCGCCGCGGTCGACGAGGTGCTCACCGGCCGCGAGAACCTCGTGCTGGTCGCGAAGCTCCGGCACCTGAAGAACCCGGGTGCGATCGCCGACGACCTGCTCGCCCGCTTCGCGCTCACCGAGGCCGGCGGCCGCAAGGCCGGCACGTACTCGGGCGGCATGCGACGCCGGCTCGACATCGCGATGAGCCTGATCGGCAACCCGCCGATCATCTTCCTCGACGAGCCGACCACCGGGCTCGACCCGCAGGCGCGCATCGAGGTGTGGCAGACCGTCAAGAAGCTCGCCGACGGGCGGCACGACCGTGCTGCTGACCACGCAGTACCTCGACGAGGCCGAGCAGCTCGCCGACCGCATCGCGATCCTGCACAAGGGCACGATCATCCAGAACGGCACCCTCGCCGAACTCAAGCAGCTGCTGCCGGCCGCCAAGGTCGAGTACGTCGAGAAGCAGCCCTCCCTCGAGGACGTCTTCCTCACCCTCGTCGGCGACACCGGCGAGACCGAAACCGCCGACGACCGTGCCGACGCCGACGGCTGCCGGCAGGAAAGGAACTCCGATGACCACCCACGTCCTCGGCGACACCCGGGTCCTCACCGGCCGCTCGCTGACCCACATCCTCCGCAGCCCCGACACGATCATCACCACCGCGGTCACCCCGATCGCGCTGATGCTGCTGTTCACGTACGTGCTCGGCGGCGCGATCAACACCGGATCCGACGAGTCGTACATCGACTACATGCTCCCCGGCATCCTGCTCATCACGATCGCGTCGGGCATCGCGTACACCGCGTACCGGCTGTTCCTCGACCTGCAGGGCGGCATCTTCGAGCGCTTCCAGTCCATGCCGATCGCGCGGTCGAGCGTGCTCTGGGCGCACGTGCTCACCTCCGCTGGTCGTCGAACCTCATCTCGATCGCGATCGTGATCGGCGTCGCGCTGATCATGGGGTTCCGCACCGGGGCGTCCGTGGGCGTCTGGCTCGCGGTCGCCGGCATCCTGATCCTGTTCACCCTCGCCCTGACCTGGCTCGCCGTGGTCGCCGGGCTCTCGGCGAAGACCGTCGACGGCGCGAGCGCGTTCAGCTACCCGCTGATCTTCCTGCCGTTCATCAGCTCGGCGTTCGTTCCCACCGACTCGATGCCGGCCCCGGTCGCCTGGTTCGCCGAGAACCAGCCCGTGACCTCGATCGTCGACACCATCGCGGGCGCTGTTCGCCGGGCAACCCGTCGGCAGCGACATCTGGGTCGCCCTCGCCTGGCTCGTCGGCATCCTGGTCGTCGCCTACGTCTGGGCGGTCTCCATCTACCGTCGCAAGTTCAGCTGACACGGCACGCCGACGATGCCGCCCGAGTCCCAGGGGGACACGGGCGGCATCGTTGTGCTGTCGTCGGTTGGAGGCCCGCTCACGGTTCCACCACGTCGGGCTGGGGTTGCAGTGAGTTGAGCTAAAGCTATAATTGACGCATGTCTGACCTGATCCGAACCACCCGAGAGGAACTCGGTCTCACGGGAGCCCAACTCGGGGAACGGCTAGGTGTGACCGTCGGTGCGATCTCCCAGATGGAGCGGTCGGAACGAGACGGGCGGATCAAGCTCGACACCCTCGAACGTGCACTCGGTGCGATGGGCCGTCGGATCAGCATCGGCACCACGGCCGACAGCGCCTACGCCGACTACGCGCCCGCTGCGGTCACCGATCAGGTGAACGACGCGCTCGATCAGGGCGACCAGAGCTACGCGCTCCGGTTGATCACCCATGCGGCGCAGGTGGTCGCAGAGAGCGGCGACGAGTTCGCCGACGCGGACCTCAGCGCGAGGCCGTCGCAGATCAAGGACGACCGCTGGGAGCAACTGTTCCGGGCCGTCTACGGGGGAGCGATCCCAGAGGCCCGGCGCCCCGACTGGGCGACGCCGTCCAAGTTGAAGCGGCGGTGGTACGTGTCCCGCTTCCCGTCGCTCCGCGAGCGGGCGAAGACGTCGACGCCTGAGTTCCTCAGCGACCTCAAGATCTACCTCGACGAGAGGTCGCTGGCGACACGATGAGGGAATTCGACGCTGCGACGGTCCGCCAGCTCCTCGACGAGCTGAAGGGCCGTCTCAGCGCGAAGGGAGTTCGCGGAACGATCGAGGTCGCCGGAGGCGCCGCGATGCTGCTGAACTACCCGGATGACCCCGACGTGCGCGTCACCACCGACATCGACGCGCTCATCGAGCCGAACGATGAGATCGACGAGGTGGTCGCAGAGATGGCACACGACCTCGCGCTCCCGCGCCAGTGGCTCAACGCTGCCGGCAAGAGCTGGCTGCGCGTGGCCGGCGATGAGCGAAACGATCCGGTCAGCGTGTCGGTTGCCACGCCGAAGGAGCTGATCGCCATGAAGCTCGCTGGGCGTGACAAGGATGCCGCGGACCTGGCGATCATCGCGAGGAACGAAGGCATCGACGATCCGACCGCGCTCGTGGACGTCGCGTACGAGATCTACGGAGAGGATTCGGTCGAGCTGCCCGACGGACGCCAGTCGTATCTCTGGTTCGCCGTGGACGTCATCAACGAGTCCATGCGTGCGAGACGGCGGCCTCGGCGGAGCTGACGACTCCGATCCCGAGACCGCCGAATCTGTCGATCACGTCGCCGGCGGGCTCGACTCCGCATCGGCGACCTTCGATCGGCGGCCGTGCTGGACCGCCGCCGTGAGAAGCCGGAGCCCCGCGCCGAGGACGATCAGGTTGAGGATCATCTGGATCGTGACGACCAGTCGTGCGGTCTCGCTCGTCGGGTTGATGTCGCCGAACCCGACGGTCGAGAAGATCGTGACCGTGAAGTAGAGCGTGTCGAGGCGGGTGAGCTCGTCCACGCTGAAGCTCGCCGAGTCGGCGCTCGCCATCAGGAAATAGGTCGCCGCAAACAACAGGAGGTACAGCGGCGCGATGACGGCGAGTGCCTCGATGCCGCGGAGTCCGGGCTGCGACGACCGGAGGATCGCGCGGATCTGCCACCACGACACGAGGAGCAGGATCAGTGGCGCGACCACCAGGACCACCGCGACGGGTATGCCGTCGATCCACGCGAGCGGGACGAGGAAGTACAGGATCACCAGCACCGTGCTGAGGATCAGGGCGCGGAGCAACCCGCGCAGGATGAACCGACGTCGCTGGGCTCGCGTCAGGTCCTCGGTGATCGGTCCGCTCATCTCGCCGTCCCCCCGCCTGCGTACGATCCGCCCCTGCCGACGCGGCGTCCGCGAATCCACCATCAGTACATGCGACGGCGTGGGCGCCTGCATCACACAGAACGAATGAATCGGATGCCTCGACCGCTCGCCACCCTCGGCGCCGGTGATCATCCCCGTCGCACGGGCGCACGGGCGCCCGGCGAGCGCGCGGGTGGCGCGGTCGGTGGTTCGGGCGCATGATGTGACGAGGGCGAATCACCCCCGCCGACCATCGATGAGGATCGTCGCACATGGCTCTCTCGGAACCCCCTGACCTTCGCGGCCGACCACGACGCCGCGCGGTTCGAGGCGCTCGCCGCGCTGGCGACCGACCTGGCCGGACAATTCGCGCTCGAACCGCTGCTCGAACGGATCCTGCGGCACACGATGGAGCTCCTCGAGTGCGACAGCGGCTCGATCTGCACGGTCGACGAGGCGGCGGGCACCTACCGCAAGGAGGTCGACCTCGGGGTCGGATGCCTCTCGGGGCAGACGTTCCCACTCGACGAGGGCGTGACGGGTGCGATCGTCCGGCGCGCGGGTCGGTGATCTTCGACGAGTACGCGGACGTGCGGGGCGGGCACATCGCCGAGCGCGACCGCGGCGTCCCTGCACGGCGTGATCGGCGTGCCCATCCGCTGGGCGGGGTCGATCATCGGCAGCTGCGTGGTGTTCAGCCGCGATCCCCGTCGCCGGTTCACCGAGGCGGATGCCACGCTCGTCGAGCTGTTCGCGACGCACGCGGCGATCGCCATCGCGAACGCGCGACTGCACGCGCTGGCCAACGAGCGCGAGCGCGAGGCCGCGGTGATGGCCGAGCGTGAACGGGTCGTCCGCGACGTGCACGACACCGTCGGTCGAGGGCTCGCAGCCGTCGTCCTCACGGTGGACGCCGCCGAGCGCGCCGTCGCAGAGACGCGGGATCCCCGCCCGGCGCTCACCGAGGCGAGGGCCGCCGCCCGCTCCGCGCTGAGCGAGACCCAGCGCACGGTGCTCGGACTCGGGCCGTCCCTCCTCGACGGCCGGTCGTTGAGCGACGCGCTCGCGCTCGAACTCGCCTGGGTGGAATCCACGGCGGAGTCGCCACCCGCCTGATCGTCATCGGCGAACCGCAGGCGCTGCCGCCGAGACCGCGCACCAGCTCTTCCGCATCGTCCAGGAGTCGCTCACCAACGTCGTCGAGCATGCCGACGCCCACCAGGTGCGGGTCGGCCTGGTGTACGGCAGTGAGACGACGACCGCCATCATCGAGGACGACGGTTGCGGCTTCGATGTCGCGGCGCTCACCGGCGAACGCGGCCCAGCCGGGCACGGCCTTCGGCCTGCAGGGGCTCGCGGCTCGAGCCCAGCACCTCGGTGGCACCCTGCAGGTCGAGTCGACGCCGCAGTGGGGCACCCGCATCCGCGCGGAGGTGCCGTACTCGCCGGCAACGCAGGTCGGGTCGATGGACGCGCGCTGGCGCGTGCTCGTCGTGCACGAGAGCCCGGTCGTGCGTGCGGGCCTCGTTCGGCTGCTGAGCAACCTCGAACCGGACATCCAGGTCGTCGGGGAGGTGGGCGACGCCGCCCAGGCCGTCGAGGCGTACGAGCTCGCTTCGCCCGCACGTCGTGCTCGCCCACCTCGACCTGCCGCACATCGACGGCGTGCAGCTGACCTCGTACCTGCGCGCGGTCGATCCCGACGCCGCGATCGTGCTCCTCATCCACGAGTCTCGACGACGAACGCGTGCGGGGCGCCGCGCGCATCGGCGCGGTCGGGTTCGTCGAGCATGAGGCCGATCCGAGCGACCTCGCGCGCGCCGTCGTCGCCGCGGCCCGCGGAGACTCGCTCATGACCGCCGATTTCCTGAGCCGGTTCACCGCGACGCTCGTCGACCGAGACGGGCGACCACCTGACGGCCCGCGAGAAGCAGGTGCGTGCGCTCGTCGAGCGCGGCCTGCCCGACAAGCAGATCGCCGCCGACCTGCAGATCTCGGTGAAGACGGTCGAGAAGCACGTCGGCGCGATCCTCCGCAAGACCGGTGCGGCGAACCGCACGATGCTCGCGAGCCGATCGGCGCTGCACCCGCACTGACGCCCGGCCGAGTGCTGGTTTTCCCTACCCCGGGGTAGGGGAACCACGCCTGTCGGCGCGTGCACGCCGCGCCGTAGCCTGAGGCCGACGACGAGGAGGTTGTCGCATGCCAGTCGTGTCACTGCGCGAGATCGTCGATCGGGCGTTCCATGAGCGCTACGGGGTGCCGGCGATCAACATCGTCAACGACCTCACCCTCGAGGCGGTGCTCGCCGGAGCGGTCGAGGCGCGCTCGCCCGTGATCGTGCAGACCTCGGTCAAGACGGTCAAGTCGATCGGGGCGGACGTGCTCTTCAGCGATGTGGGACGTCGATGACGGCGGGCATCGAGGTGCCCGTGACCCTGCATCTCGACCACTGCCCTGAGCGGCAGGTCATCACCGACTGCCTCGAGCGGGGCTGGAACTCGGTGCTCTTCGACGCGTCGACGCTGCCGGTCGAGGAGAACCAGCGCCAGACGATCGAGGTCGTCGCCGAGGCCCGCCGCTACGGCGCACACGTCGAGGGCGAGATCGAGGCGATCACAGGGCGTCGAGGACGGCATCGGCATCCGACACCGAGACCGCGCAGGCAGAGCCTCGACGTCGCGATCGACTTCATCCGCGAGACCGGCGTCGACGTGTTCGCCCCCTCGATCGGCAACGCGCACGGCGTCTACTCGGCCACGCCCGACCTCGACTTCGAGCGCGTGACCGACGCTCGTGTCGCGGCGACCGATACGCCGATCGCCCTGCACGGCGGCAGCGGCATGACCGACGACGCAGTTCCACGACCTCATCTCGCGCGGGTGCGCCAAGGTGAACATCTCGACCGCGCTGAAGATCGAGTTCATGCAGTCGAACCTCGCCTTCCTGCAAGAGCGCCGAGGCGGCGGACAAGTGGGATCCGCCGTCGCTGTTCGCCGACGTGCGACCGCACATCGTCGCCCTCACGACCGGTCTCGCCGCAGACGTTCGGCAGCGCGGGCAAGGCCTGGTGACCATGCCGTTCCTCATCTTCGACTGCGACGGCGTGCTCGCCGACACCGAGCGCAACGGCCACCTGCCCGCCTTCAACCAGACCTTCGACGAGTTCGGCGTCCCGGTGCAGCTGGAGCGACGCGGACTACGCCGTGAAGGTGCTCATCGGCGGCGGCAAGGAGCGGCATGGCGAGCCTGCTGACCCCGGAGTTCGTCGCCGCGAACGGGCCTGCCCGACCGACGAGGAGGGCCAGCGCGGAGCTGCTCGCCCAGTGGCACCGGCGCAAGACCGCCATCTACACCGAGCTGGTCGAATCGGGCGCGCTGCCCGGCCGGCCCGGTATCGCGCGCATCGCCGAGCGAGGCGGACGCCGCGGGCTGGGGGCTCGCCGTCGCCTCGACGTCGGCCGAGCCATCCGTGCGCGCCGTGCTCGAGCACGCGGTCGGCGAGGAGCTCGCGGCGCGGTTCGCCGTCTTCGCCGGCGACATCGTGCCGGCACAAGAAGCCGGCACCCGACATCTACCTGCTCGCGCTCGAGCGAGCTCGGCGCTCGATCCGCGGACGACGCGGTCGTCATCGAGGACAGTGGGAACGGCGTGCAGGCCGCGGTCGCGGCCGGCCTCCGCACGCTCGTGACCGTCAGCAGCTACACGGCGGACGAGGACTTCACGGGTGCGTCGCTCGTCGTCTCAGTCGCTCGGCGATCCGGCGGCGAGCCGGCCGAGGTGATCGCCGATCCGCTCGGCGTGCGCCCGGCCCGCACCTCGGACTCGCCGACCTGCGAGCGATCCTCGAGCCTCGACCGACCACCGACCAGCCAGGAGGACTGCATGACGAGCTCCAGCGACGCCGAGTTCGTCGTCCGCACGATCGCCGCAGACCGCCGTCGACAACGAGAAGTACTTCGGCGACCTCGACTCCGTCGTCGGTGACGGCGACTTCGGCTACTCGCTCGCCCGCGGCTTCGAGATCGTGCTCGCAGGACTGGGACGGCTACGACCGCAGCGACATCGGCACCTTCCTGCAGAAGATCGCGCGTGGCGATCACGCAGCCGGATCGGCGGAACCTCCGGTCCGATCTGGGGCACGGCCTTCCTGCGGGCTGCGGCGCCGGTCGCGAAGGGCAAGGAGGAGCTCGCCGGCACGCCGACGTCGTCGCGATGCTGCGCGCCGTCGATCGAGGGCATCATGGCGCGGGGCAACGCCGAGCTCGGCGACAAGACGCTGCTCGACGCGCTCGCGCCGATGACCGACGCCATCGAGGCCGCACTCGCCGCGGCGGAGGACTCCGACGCGGTCGTCGTCGCGGCCGCCGCCGACCGCCCGCGAGCGCGGCCGATGCCACGACGCCCATGATCGCGAAGCGCGGGCGAGCCGCCTACACCGGCGAGCGCAGCATCGGCTCGCCGGATGCCGGCGCGGTCGCGATCGCGGTGATCGCCGAGGCGATCGCCGCCGGATGGCCGACGACGGGCGAGACGCCTGACCCGACATCCCGAGCCAGACAGCCGACCATCGAACGCCTGACAACCAGTGGAGGTAGTGAACATGAAGAAGTTCGTCAACGATCCGCAGCAATTCGTACCGGAGATGCTCAAGGGCCTCGCGCTCGCCAACCCCGACACGCTGACGTACGTGCCCGAGTACAACCTGATCATGCGAGCCGACGCCCCGCAGCGACGACAAGGTCTCGATCATCCAGGGCTCGGGCTCGGGTCACGAGCCCGCCCACGTGATGGTCGTCGGCAAGGGCATGCTCGACGGGGCCTGTCCCGGCGACGTGTTCGCCGCGCCGCCGATGGACTACGTCTACGAGACGACGAAGCTGCTCGAACTCCGCCAAGGGCGTGCTGCTCCTCGTCAACAACTACACCGGCGACCGGATGGCGTTCGACATGGCCCAGGAGATGAGCCGAGGCCGACGGCGTCAACGTGCGGACCCTGTTCATCGACGACGACGTCGCGGTGCAGGACTCCACGTGGACGGTCGGACGTCGCGGCGTCGCGGGCAACTTCTTCGTGATCAAGGCGGTCGGCGCGGCCGCCGAAGACGGGCGCGGACCTCGACGAGCTCGTGCGCATCGGCGAGAAGGTCAACTCCGTGACCCGCACGATGGGGCATGGCGCTCACCGCGTGCACGCCGCCGGCCAAGGGATCGCCGCTGTTCGAGCTCGGCGACGACGAGATCGAGATCGGCGTCGGCATCCACGGCGAGCCCGGCCGCCGCCGCGCGAAGATCGTCCCGGCCAACGAGCATCGTCGACATCCTGCTCGAGCCGGTCGTCGCCGACCTGCCGTTCGAGACGCGGCGATCGGGTCGCGCTGATGATCAACGGCCTCGGCGGCACGCCGATCAGCGAGCTCTACCTCGCTCTACGGCCACGCCCACGAGCAGCTCGACGAGCGGGGCATCACGGTCGCGCGCAGCTACGTCGGCGAGTACTGCACGTCGCTCGACATGGCCGGCGCGTCGCTGACCCTCGTCAAGCTCGACGACGAGATCGAGGGCCTGCTCGCGGCGCCTGCCGAGGCGGGAGTGCGGATCTTCTAGCCGACCACGGCGGCGATGAGTCGCTCCCACGATGTGGCGAAGATCGCGATCCCCTCCGCCTCCAGCGTGGCTGCGACGTCCTCGAGCGAGATGCCCATCGCCTCGAGCGCCTCGACGATCCGGCGGGACTCGTCGTAGGTGCCTTCGATTGTGTTCGATCGGATCGTTCCGTGATCCCAGACCGCCTCGAGCGTCTTCTCGGGCATGGTGTTCACGGTCCGCGGGGCGACGAGTTCCTCGACGTAGACCGTGTCGCGCATCGAGGCGGTCTTGACGCCGGTCGACGCCCAGAGCGGGCGCTGCGGATTCGCCCCGGCTCGCTCGAGTGCACGCCAGCGCTCGCCGGCCACCGTCGCCTCGAAGATCTCGTAGGCGAGGCGCGCGTTCGCGATCGCCGCCCGCCCTGAGAACTCGGAGCCGGCGGCTCCGGCGGCATCCAGTCGTCGATCGACTTCGACGTCGACGCGCGAGACGAAGAACGAGGCGACCGACTGGATCCCGGTCAGCGGGAGGCGCGCGTCCCGGGCGCGCTCGAGCCCCGTCAGGTAGGCGTCGATCACCTGGCGGTAGCGGTCGAGGCCGAAGATGAGCGTCACGTTGATGCTGATCCCGGCGGCGGTGGCGTCAGCGATGGCGGTGAGGCCCGCGGGGCTCGCCGGGATCTTCACGAACAGGTTCCGGCGGTCGACCGCCCGGGTGAGCCGGTGCGCCTCGGCCAGGGTCGCCGCCGCGTCGTGCGCGACGGCAGGACTCACCTCGACCGAGACTCGGCCGTCCACGCCGCCGGTCGCCTCGAACACGGGCGAGAGGATGTCGCACGCAGCCTGCACGTCGGCGGTGATGAGCGAGAACACGGTGTCGGTCGGGCTCGCAGCGGCGTCCGCCCGCCTGATCTCGTCGAGCTGGGTGCGATACGCCGCCTCGGTGGAGATCGCATTCGCGAAGATCGTCGGGTTGGTCGTGATGCCCACGACATCCCGTTCCGCGATGAGCCTGCCGAGGCCGCCCGAGCGGATGCGCTCGCGCGAGAGGTCGTCCAGCCAGATGCTGACTCCGGCTGCGCGCAGATCGCCGGTCGCGGTCATGACGGTCCTCTCTGCTCCGGCACTAGACGTGTCGCACCGACACGTCGCCGAAGCGCTCCCACCCGCGCTCGGCGAGCGCCCCCGTGAATCGTGCGGTCCGGGTTCGTGCCGTCGGAGTCCGGGGTCCGCGGACGGACATGCAGAGGTGCTCCGCCTCGAGCACCACGCCGACCCCGTTCGGTGCGAGCTCGGACGCCAGGTAGTCGGCGATCTGCACCGTGAGTCGTTCCTGGAGCTGGAGGTCGCGGGCGAAGTGCTCGACGACCCTGGCCAGCTTGGAGAGCCCGAGGAGCCGCTTGGCGGGCAGGTAGCCGACATGCGCGACGCCGCGGAAGGGAAGCAGGTGGTGGGCGCACAATGACGTGAAGGGGATCTCGCGCACCAGGACCAGGTCGTCGTAGCCCTGCTCGTTGGGAAAGGTGGTCATCGTGAGCGGTTCGCGGTCGAGCATCTCGCGGAACGCGGCGACCACGCGCCTGGGTGTCGCGACGAGGTCGGCGTCGCCGAGGTCGCGGCCGAGCGCGACGAGCAGGTCGGCGACCGCCGCTTCGGCCCGACGGTCGGGCAGCGAGGCCGTCGTGCTCCGGCTGTGCTCGAAGTCGACGTCCGACTCGCCTGAATCCTGTGCCAACGACATCATGGTCTCCTCGCAGCATCCGCCCTGTGCCGAGCGTACGTTCGGGTCGTTTCTTTTGTCAAGATCAACTGTTTTAGAGATAGGATGCCCGCATGAGCCACCCCGATGGTGATCCGACGGCGATGCTGGCGGCACTCGCCGACCCCTCTCGCCGAGGGCTCTACGAGGCGGTGCGGCGAAGCGCACAGCCGCTCGGGCGCGACGAACTCGCGGAGCAGACCGGACTGCCGCGCGCGACTGCGGCGTTCCACCTGGACCGGCTCGTCGAGGTCGGCGCGCTCATCGTCGAGTTCCGCCGGCGCTCCGGCCGGTCGGGACCGGGCGCCGGGCGCCCCGCCAAGCTCTACGCGCTCGCGGCGGACGAGCTCACGGCATCGCTGCCGACCCGCCGCTACGAACTCGCAGGCGACCTGCTCGCTACGGCCGCCGAGCATTTCGAAGAGGCCGACACCTCGATGCAGGAGACCCTGGTCGCGGTCGCGGAGGCCCGGGGCCACGAGCTCGGAAGCCCCGACCTCCCGCTCGTCGACACGCTGACCTTCGTGGGCTATGAACCGGCGGCCTGCGCCGACGGCGGCTACCGGCTGACGAACTGCCCGTTCCACCGGCTGGCGACCCGGCACACGGCGCTCATCTGCTCAGCGAACACCGCCTTCGTCCGAGGGCTCGTCGACGAATCGCCCGAGGAGCGCGACGTGTGGCTCGAGCCGACCGAGGGCCAATGCTGCGTTCGCATCGGCACCGAGCGATCGGCGCCGGGGTTCGCGCCCGAGTCGGCGAACACGCCGTAGCGGGCACGGGTCGAACTCGTCGGCGAGTCGTCTCCCGCCGGTGCTCCACGGCCCGCAGTAGCATCGGGCATGGGCACCGATGCGATCCTCACGATCGTCGCGCTCGTGCTGAGCGTCGCGAGCGTCGATCCTCACCGGGCTGTTCTCGATACGCACCGCCCGGCTCGGCGTCACGAACTCGACGCCGAACGAGAGCAGCGGCTCGAGACCCAGTCCGCGCTCAAGGCGGCCGAGCGCGTCTACGAGCCGCTCGCCCAGGCCGCGGCCGAGCTGCAGTCCCGCATCTTCAACATCGTGGAGACCGGCTGGGTGCCGCTCGATGAAGCGGTACGAGAGCCACGGCGACTACGCCGTGACGAGCACGGCGTTCCTCTTCGCGCACTACTTCGGCTGGATCGAGGCGCGTCGGCAGGCCGTGCTCTCGTCGAGCGGCGAGGGCGGCCGCGACGTCGAGCGTGCAGCGCCACATCGACGGCGTGCTCAAGGTGCTGCGTCGCAGCGAGGACAGCGAGGGCTTCCTGTTCTTCACGACCGAGCAGCGGGCGATCGGCGAGCTCATGCTCACGCTGGGAGCCGTCGAGCGAGACCGGCACCCGCATCCCGAACGTGATCGGCTACGCCGCGTTCGTCGAGCGCTACCGCGACGACGAGGACTTCCGGCACTGGTTCGCGCCGGTCGACGCGGCATGGAGCTCGTCGTCGACGGGCGACAACCGGCGGCTCGTCGCAATCCAGCACGCACTCGTCGCGCTCATCGACGAGCTCGACCCGAAGCGCAAGTACACCGCCGGCTACGACCTGGAGCCGATCGAGCCCGACACCGTCATGGCGCCGGGGACGCCCTGGACGCCCGAGCCGCCGGACCAGGCCGGCGCGTAGCCAGGTGGCCCGGCCAGACGAGACGGCGAGCATGACCCCCGAGGAGCACCACGATCCGCACCTGCTCGCCGACGGGCTCGCCCCGACGCCGTTCACGGCCGACGAGATCCGATCCGGATGCCCCGAAGGCCGCACCATCCGCATCCGGGTCACGCCGTCGGCCGGACGTCCGTACGTGCGCGTCAGCCGGTTCGAGCAGTGCCACGACGACGGCGCGGTGCTCGCGCGCTGGCGCATCGGCGACGACGGCGAGCCGGATGCCGCGATCGAGCGTTCACGGGTGAGCTGGCTCGACCTGCAACGGCACGCCGCCTTCCCAGCGGAGGCGACCCGCATCGACGCCGCTGCGATCGAGCTGCCGTTCGGGGAGTTCGACTGCCTCGTCTACCGGGTCGTGCGCGATGGACGTGAGAGCGTGTTCTCGTTCGCCAGGGCGCTGCCCGGCATGCCGGTCCGCGTCGAACGCAACGGACCCGACGGCGTGGACGTGGAGCTCATGGTCGCCGACGAGCGGCCCTGATCCGCGAGGGGAGTGGCCCGGGCCCCGGCGACGGGCTTGAAGGCGTCAAGCCGAGGCCCGGCGGGTCGTCACTGTGGGGACGCCCGACTGTCATTGTCACCCATTGCCGTTCGTATTCCGACCACCAGTTGGGGGGGATTGACACGGTGTCGACAGCAGGAGACCCCGCGGAGGATCGGGTGTCGACGCGGGGTCCTCGGTCGACGCGGGCACTGTCGACCTGACCCCGATTCTCGCCTGAGGCCGCCGATTCGGGGATTCCCCGTTCTGGGGGCGAACTCGCAGGAAGCTTCGCAGCGATCTGTCCTATGCTGTGCTCGCAGCCGGATCGTGAGGGTCCGAGGTGTCGACGAAGACGACGGCATTCTCGTAGACCCCACGATGCCGGCTCGAACGTCTCGAGGCCTCAGGACATGCGGTCGAGGCGGCGCAGGATCAGGCCCTCGCGGAGCGCCCACGGCGACACCTCGAGCTCGTCGACGCCGAACGCGCGCATGGCCTCCGAGAGCACGACCGCTCCCGCCACGATCTGGAACGTGCGGTCGGCGGTGATGCCGGGCAGGGCGGGTCGCGCGTCGGCGGGGATCTTGGCCAGGCGCGGCGATCCAGTCGTCGAGCCCTTGCGACGGGTGAGCACGTTGCGCTCCGAGGATCCGACTCCCTCCTCGATCGATGCCGGCGAGGCGTGCCAGCGACCGGATCGTCTTCGACGAGCCGACGACGTGGTCGGGCGACGGCAGGTCGCGCGAACGCGCCGATCGCGTCGCGCGAGCACGGCGCGGGCGTGTCCGCGCAGGCGCTGCCACCTGGTCGGTGGAGGGCGGGTCGTCGGGAAGGAACGCGATGGTCGAGCGGCCGGCGCCGAGGGGGAGCGAGCGCGCGACATCCGGAACCTCGTCGATGCCCTGCGCGATCTCGAGCGAGCCGCCGCCGATGTCGAAGAGCAGGATCCGGTCGGCCGACCAGCCGTACCAGCGGCGCACCGCGAGGAAGGTGAGACGGGCCTCGTCGTCGCCCGAGAGCACCTGCAGCTCGACGCCCGTCTCGTCGGCGACCCGGGCGAGCACCTCCTCGCCGTTCGCGGCCTCGCGGATCGCCGAGGTCGCGAAGGGGAGCAGCTCGTCGATGCCGGCTTCGCGCGCCGCATCGGCGGCTCCGCCGACCGCGGCGAGGATGGCGGCGACGCCCTCGTCGCTGATCGCGCCGTCGGGTTCGAGGTAGCGCATGAGCCGCAGCACCGACTTGTGCGACGCCGTCGGGGATCGGGCGGGCGCCCGGATGGGCGTCGACGACGAGCAGGTGCACGGTGTTGGAACCGACGTCGAGGACCCCGAGGCGCATGGTGCGAGCGTAGCCGCTGCCGCGTGCACGCGACGCGGGTTTCGTGCATACTGGTCCGACTGGGTCGATCGTCCCACTTCGGTCGGCGACGAGGTCGAGAGGAGCCGCGTGACCCGCATCCCCGCATCCGAGCGTCGCGCCGCGCTCATCGAGGCGGCCCTGCGCGTGGTCGTCGCGCAACGGCATCGCGCAGGCGACGACCCGCGCGATCGTCGCCGAGGCCGGCATGTCGCTCGCCAGCTTCCACTACGCGTTCGACTCGCGCGACGAGCTCATCGACGAGCTCATCACCACCGTCGTCGCGCGCGAGCAGCAGGCCGTCATGCCCGCGACCTCGCGGCGGGCCAGAGCCTCGCGCGAGCTCCTCGAGTCCGGCCTCGCTCGCTACTTCGAGCACCTCAAGGCCGACCCCGAGCACGAGCAGGCGATGCTCGAGCTCACCCAGTACGCGCTGCGCTCGCCCGAGCGGCATCCGCTCGCGCTCGCCCAGTACGCGCGCTACGCCGAGCTCGCCGAGCGGTCGCTCGAGCTCGCCGCCGAGCACGCCGACGTCGGTGGCGCCGTGCCGGTCTCGCGAGGTGGCGCGCGTGCTCGTGGCCTTCACCGACGGACTCACCCTCACCTGGCTCGTCGATCGCGACGACGCCGCCGCCCGGGCGGTCGCGCATGCGGCCGCCGACGCCCTCTCGAGAATGGCCGACCCCCGATGACGAGCCTCGACCCCGCCCCGCCCGTGTCCGGCAGCCCGGGAACGACCGACCGGTCGCCGCGCTCGCCGAGCCGGTCCGCCGGGTCTCCGCCGGGTGGATCGGCGCGTTCGCGACCGTCTGGCTCGGCATCTGGATGGCCCAGCTCACGCCCGTGCAGCTCCTGCTGCCCGCGCAGATCGACGCCGAGCTGCATCCCGAGAACTGGGTCGACAGCGTCGTCGCGTTCGGCATGATCTCGGGCATCGCGGCCATCGCGCACGGTCATCGCCTACCCGCTCACCGGCGCGCTCTCCGACCGCACCGACCTCCCGGTTCGGTCGTCGACGCCCGTGGATCGTCATCGGCGCGCTCGTCTTCGCGCGTCTCGCTCGTCGCTGCTCGGGCTGCAGACCGAGATCTGGGCGATCGGCGCGGCGTGGGTCGCGGCATCCGTCGGCTTCTGCATCATGACCGCCGCGCTCACCGCGACGATCTCCGACCAGGTGCCCGTCGAACCAGCGCGGCTTCGTGTCGGGCTGGATGTCGGCGCCGCAGGCGGTCGGCATCATCGTCGGCCTCGCTGCTCGTGACCGAGCTCGTCACCGACCAGGCGCTCGGCTACGCGCGTGCTCGCGGTGATCGCTGGTCGTGCTCGCGATCCCGTTCCTCACCCGGCACGACGAGCCGCTCGCCGCCGCGGAGCGCAGCGCGCGTGACCGCGAAGGGCATCCTCGCGGGCTTCTGGATCAGCCCGCGCAAGCACCCCGACTTCGGCTGGACCCTGCTCAGCCGCGTGCTCGTCTCGGTCGGCAACGCGCTCGGCACGAGCCTGCTGCTCTACTTCCTGATGTTCCAGCTCGACGACGACGACGCCGAGGACGACCTCATCCTGCTGACGCTCATCTACATGGTGTTCGTGATCCTCGCGTCGCTCCTGCTCGGCACGGCTCTCCGACCGCCTCGGCCGACGCAAGGCGTTCGTCTTCCTCGCCTCCGGCCTGCAGGGCGTCGCCGCCCTGCTGCTCGCGATCTTCCCCGACCTCACCGTGGCGATGTCGCCGCCGGCATCCTCGGCCTCGGCTACGGCTGCTTCCTCTCGGTCGACCAGGCGCTGGCCACGCAGGTGCTGCCCGACGCGGCCTCCCGCGGCAAGGACCTCGGCATCATGAACATCGCCACCGCGGTGCCGCAGGCGATCGGCCCGCTGATCGGCGCGGCGGCGGTCGTCGCCACGGGCTCGTTCGTGCTGGTCTTCGTGCTCAGCGCCGTGTTCGCCTTCGGCGGCGCCCTCGCCGTCGCACGGGTGCGGAGCGTGCGCTGATGGCCCTCGACCTGCGTCTCGACGTCGCGATGCCGGATGCCGACGGACCGACGGATGCCGCGCCGTGGCTCGATCCCGCGCGCGCTACTGGCCCGCGCTCACCGCCGCCACGCCGCACCTCGACGCCCCCGTCGGCGCGCTGCACCTCGGCGCCCTGCGGCACAACGCGCAGCGACATGGTGCGCCGCGCGGCCGGCACGCCGATCCGCATCGCGTCGCAAGTCGGTGCGCGTGCGCGGCGTGGTCGAGGCGCTCCTCGCAGCTGCCCGGGTACCACGGCGTGCTCGCGTACACGCTCGCCGAGGCGCTGTGGCTCGCCGACACGGTCGACGACGTCGTCGTCGGCTATCCCGACGGCGGACCGCGGCGGCATCCGCCGACTCGGCAGCCGACGCCGAGCTCGCGCGCCGCATCACGCTCATGGTCGACTCGCCGCAGCAGCTCGACCTCATCGACGACGTGCTGCCGCCCGGCGCGGCGCGAGGAGCATCCGCGTGTGCCTCGAGCTCGACGCCTCGTGGACGCGCGCCCGTGCTCGGGCACCTCGGCGTGCGCCGCTCGCCCGTGCACGACCCGGCCGACGCGGCGCGCGCCTCGCCGCGTACATCGTCGCGACGGCCCGGATTCCGGCTCGTCGGCATGATGGCCTACGAGGCGCAGATCGCCGGCGTCGGGCGACCGCCCGCCGGCAGCCCGGTCGACGGCGCCGTGAACCGCTGGATGCAGTCGCCGCTCGATGCCCGAACTCGCTCGAGCGGCGCGCGCGCGCCGTCGCGGCGCGTGCGCGAGCATCGCCGACCTCGAGTTCGTCAACGGCGGCGGCACCGGCTCGCTCGAGGTGACCGCGGCCGATCGCCTCGGTCACCGAGATCGCCGCGGGCTGCGGCCTGTTCGGCGGCCACCTGTTCGACGGCTACGAGCACTTCACCCCGGCGCCCGGCCGCGGCGTTCGCGCTCGACGTCGTGCGCTCGCCGACGCCGCGACATCGCGACGATCCTCGGCGGCGGCTGGATCGCCTCCGGGCCGCCCGCCGCCGACCGGCTGCCGCGCATCGTCTGGCCCGCGGGGCTCACGATGCTCGCCGCGCGAGATCGGCCGGCGAGGTGCAGACGCCCGTGCACCGGGCGTGCCGCGCGCGACGCTGCGCGTCGGCGACCGCGTCTGGTTCCGGCACACCAAGTCGCGGCGAGCTCGTCCGAGCACCTCGAACGAGTTCGCCGTGGTCGACGGCGACGCGGTGGTCGACGACCGTGCCCACCTACCGCGGCGAGGGGAAGGCCTTCCTGTGACGGCGAGCGGGGGCACCTGGCGCAACTGGGGTCGCACCGAGTCGGTGCGACCGCGTGCGGGTGGAGCGGCCGGCGCACGGCCGAGGCGGTGCAGCGCGCGGTCGAGGCCGCCGCGGCATCCGGACTGCGCGTCAAGCCGGTCGGCGCCGGTCACAGCTTCACCGGCATCGCGGTCGCGCCCGGCGTGCAGCTCGACCTGACCGACCTCTCGGGCGTGATCGACGTCGGATGTCGCGACCGGCCGGGTGACGCTCGCCGCCGGCACCCGCCTGCACCAGCTGCCGCACCTGCTCGCGCCCTACGGCCTCGCGATGCCGAACATGGGCGACATCGACCGGCAGACGATCGCGGGCGCCACCTCGACCGGCACGCACGGCACGGGCGCTCGGGTTCGGCGGCCTCGCGACGCAGATCGTCGCGCGCGACGCTCGTGACGGCCACGGGCGAGCTCCTCACCGTGAGCGAGACCGAGAACGCCGAACTGCTGCCCGCGGTGCGCCTCGGGCTCGGCGCCCTCGGCGTGCTCGTCGAGGTGACCCTGCAGCTGCGTGCCGCGCGTTCGTGCTGCAGGCCGTCGAGCGCCCCGAGCCGCTCGACGTGGTGCTCGACGAGTGGCTCGACCGGGTGCGCGGACGTGCGATCACTTCGAGTTCTACTGGTTCCCGCACACCGACACGGCGCTGACGAAGACGAACACCCGGCTGCCGGCGACGCGCCGCGCAAGCCGCTCGGCGGCGTCTCGCGCTGGATCGACGACGAGTTCATCGCGAACGGCCTGTTCGAGGTCGCCTGCGCCGTCGCTCACGGTCGTGCCCGCGGCCACGTCCCGCCGATCAACCGGCTGACCGACAAGCTCACCGGGCAACCGGGACTTCACGGACTGTCTCGACCGCGGTCTTCACGACGCGCGCGCCGGTGCGCTTCCGCGAGATGGAGTACGCCATCCCGCTCGAGGCGATCCCCGAGGCCGTGCGGGAGGTGCGCGCGCTCATCGAGCGGAAGGGATGGCACATCACCTTCCCGATCGAGGTGCGCGTCGCGGCAGCCGACGACAACTGGCTCTCGACGGCGTACGGTCGCGAGACCGGCTACATCGCCGTGCACCGCTACTGCCGCGAGGACCCGACCGAGTACTTCGACGGCCGTGGAGCAGATCATGCGGAGCTTCGGCGGCCGGCCGCACTGGGGCAAGATGCACACGCAGACGGCCGAGACGCTGCGCGACGTGTATCCCGCGGTTCGACGACTTCGTGCGCGTGCGCGACGAGCTCGACCCCGAGCGCCGGTTCGCGAACCCGTACCTCGACCGCGTGCTCGACGGCGGCGCGGGGGAGCGGATGCCGCCGCCCCGGCGCGTCATTCGGCGTGGCGGGAGCCTGACCCCTACGGCGTGCGACGCCGGAGCGTGATCGAGCCGAGCACGATCGATCCGACGATCCACGCGACGACCACGAGGAGCTTCATCGCGATCCACTCGGCGTCCTCGTCGCCCGTGGCGACCGCGTTGAGCGCGTCGATCGCGAAGGTGAGCGGGAGCCACTCGCTGATCGCCTCGAGCCGGTCGGGCAGCTGGTCGGTCGGCAGGAAGATGCCGCCGAGGAGCACCTGCGGGAAGACGAACACCGGCAGGAACTGCACGACCTGGAACTCGGTGCGGGCGAACGCGCTCGCGAGCAGGCCGAGCGCGGTGCCGAGCAGCGCGTCGCAGATCGCGATGGCGAACAGCAGCCAGATGCGAGCCCTCGATCTCGAGGCCGCACACCCACACCGCGAACGAGACCGCGATCGCCGTCTGGAAGATCGCGAGGAAGCCGAACGCGAGGGCATAGCCGAGGATGAAGTCGCCCTTGCCGAGCGGCATCGAGAACAGTCGCTCGAGCGTGCCGCTGCGCCGCTCGCGCAGCGTCGCGATGCTCGTGACGAGGAACATCACGATGAACGGGAACAGGGCGAGCATCGCCGGCCCGATCGTCGCGAAGACGTCGGTGTCGGTGAACATCCACGCGACGAGGCCGATGAGCAGGCTCGGCACGACGAGCGAGCAGTCCGATGGTGCGCGGGTCGTGGCGGATCTGCGAGAGCACGCGGCCGGCGGTCGCGAACGTGCGTGCGAGGTTCATCGCGCCGCCTCCGTTCCGGACTCGGGTCGCAGGTCGGGTTCGCCGCGCTCGATGAGGCGGAGGAACGCGGTCTCGACGTCGTCGGTGCCGGTCGCCTCGAGCACGCCCGGCACGGTGTCGTCGGCGAGCAGCGCGCCGTCGCGCATCAGCAGGAGGCGATCGCAGCGCTTCGCCTCGTCCATCACGTGGCTCGAGACGAGCAGCGTCGCGCCGTCGGCGGCGAGCCGGTGGAACAGCTCCCACAGCTCCACGCGCAGCACGGGGTCGAGGCCGACGGTCGGCTCGTCGAGCACGAGCACCTCGGGCGCGCCGAGCAGTGCGCGCCGCGAGCGAGACCCGGCCACGCTGTCCGCCCGACAGCGAGCCCGCGAGTCGGTCGGCGACCGATCCGAGGTCGGTGCGCTCGATGACGGCGTCGATGTCGGATGCCGGAGCGCCGAGCATCGCGGCGGAAGTACGAGAGGTTCTGGCGCACCGTGAGGTCGTCGTAGACGCTCGCCTGCTGGGTCACGTACGCGACCCGCGTGCGCAGCGCGACGGAGCCCGCCGGAAGCCCGAGCACCGTCGATCGAGCCCGAGTCGACGACCTGCACGCCCACGATCGAGCGCATGAGGGTGGTCTTGCCGCTGCCGCTCGGGCCGAGCAGGCCCACGATGCGTCCACTCGGCACCGTCAGCGTCAGGCCGTGCAGCACGGGGATGCGGGCGCGGCGCACGTGCAGGTCGCTGACCACGATGGCCGGCGGCGCCGCGGCATCCGCATTATTCATCATGTGCTGAATTGTGCGCCTGCACCGCGGTGCTGTCAAGCACCGGCGCCGGTGCCCGTGAGGTGCCACTGGATGGCGGGCGCGACGCGCGCGACGATCTCGTCGTCGGAGAGCGATGCGACCGGCTCGAACGCGAGCGACGTACCGCACCATGATCACGCCCACGACCTGCGACGCGGCGAGCTCCGCGCGCAGCTTCGGCGTCGGCGGCGTCGCCGATCCTCGTCGCCACGCGGTGCATGATCTCGCGGCGCAGGAACTCGCGGAGCATCCGCGCGACCGGCCCCTGGCCGATCGCGGAGCGCATGGCCGCGGTCGCGCGCGGGCCGCACCGCCGGGTTGTCCCACGCGGCGAGGACGCCGCGCAGCAACCGTGCGCCGAGCTCCTCGATCGGGCCCGTCGAGCGCGCCCTGCACGATGCGGTCGGGGCGCAGCGGCACCGCGACGACCTCGGCGACGAGCGCGGACTTGTCGTCGAAGTAGTGGTGCACGAGCGACGGGTCGACGTCGGCCCGCCGCGCGATCGAGCGGATGGACGCCGCCTCGTAGCCGCGCTCGCCGAACTCCGCGGCGGCGGCCGCGAGGATGCGAGCCTTCGTGTCGTCGCGGGTCGCGCCGCGCGGCCGACCGCGCCGACGGGGTTGCGTGCGCTCCTCCACAGCCTGAGCCTACGCCCGGAGCCGTCCCGGCGCTTCCCTTCGAGTCTCATGGGAAGCACGGTCGTGCGCGCCGGGCCGATCGGTAGGATGAATCGCACACCCTCGATCGTCGCTGCAGCGCTAGGAGTCCGTGCCATGGAATGGCTGATCCCCGTCATCATCGTCGTCGCGCTCGTGGTGATCATCGGCATCTACCTGTGGGCGACCTACAACTCCCTCGTGCACGCTGAACGTGCGCGTCGACGAGGCCTGGAGCGACATCACGGTGCAGCTCAAGCGTCGTGCCGACCTGATCCCGAACCTCATCGAGGCGGTCAAGGGCTACGCGGCGCACGAGAAGGCGGTCTTCGAGAACGTCACGCGGGCCCGCGCCGAGACCCTGCAGGCGCAGGGCCCGGTCGAGGCGGGTGTCGCCGAGAACCACATGCAGCAGGCGCTGAAGTCGATCTTCGCGGTCGCCGAGGCCTACCCGCAGCTCCAGGCGAGCCAGAACTTCCTGCAGCTGCAGGCCGAGCTCGTCGACACCGAGGACAAGATCCAGGCCTCGCGCCGGTTCTACAACGGCGGCGTGCGCGAGCTCAACACCAAGATCAAGGTGTTCCCGAACACGCTGTTCGTGCGCGGCCTCGGCTTCCACGAGCGCGACTTCTTCGAGGTCACCGACGCCGCGGCCATCGCAGAGCCGCCGCGCGTGCAGTTCTGACGCGAGCCGAGCCCGTTGTACCGCGCGATCGCCAAGAACAAGCGCAACACCGTCTTCATCATCCTGTTCTTCCTCGCCGTCATCGGCGGGCTGGGATGGCTCGCCGGCGTGGGTCTACAACGACCTCACGATCGTCATCGTCACGGTCGTGATCGCCGCCGGCCTACGCGATCTTCCAGTACTTCACCGCCGACCGGCAGGCGCTCGCGATGAGCGGGCGCGCATCGAGATGCACAGCAAGGCCGACCACCCGCGGCTCTGGCGCACTCGTCGAGAACCTCTCGATCACGACGGGCACGCCGATGCCGAAGGTGTACATCATCAACGACCCGGCGCCCAACGCGTTCGCGACCGGTCGTGATCCCGAGCACGCCGTCGTCGCCGCGACCACGGGCCTGCTCGAGATCATGGACGACTCCGAGCTCGAGGGCGTCATGGCGCACGAGATCGGGCACGTCCGCAACTACGACATCCGGCGTCTCGATGATCGTGTTCGGCCTCGTCGTCGCGGTCGGCTTCATCGCCGACATCCTCCTGCGCATCGCGTTCTTCGGCGGCGGCCGCGACAACAACCAGAACCCGATCGTGCTGATCTTCGGCCTCGTCGCGCTGCTCGTCGCGCCGCTCGTCGCGAGCGCTCGTGCAGGCCGCGGTCTCGCGCCAGCGCGAGTACCTGGCGGACGCCACGGGCGCCATCACCACGCGGCATCCCGATGCCCTCGCGAGCGCCCTCGAGAAGCTCGAGGTCTACGGCCGGCCGATGCAGCGGCAGAACTCGTCGATGGCGCACCTGTGGATCGCCGACCCGCTGAAGCCCGGCGTCATCGACCGGCTGTTCGCGACGCACCCGCCGATCGCCGAGCGCATCGAGCGCCTCGAGCAGATGGGCGGCGCGTTCTAGCAGCGCGCAGGCTCGGCGCCGAGCCGCGGGCTCGAGCCGGCGAGCGCGGTCGCGCTCAGGCCGCCGACGAGCGCAGCTCGGATCGCAGCGCCGGAGCGAGGTCGCCGCGGCCGGCGACCTCGATGCCGTCGAGGCCCTGCCACGCCGCCGCCCGCCACAGCACCGGCACGAGCCGCGCCGCGGTCTCGGCCGGGCGCGCCCGGCTCGCACCATGCGGACTGCACGAGCAGCACGCCGCGCCTTGCGGTCGCTCTTGAGGTCGACGCGGCCGACGATGTCGTCGTCGACGAGCACCGGCAGCGAGTAGTAGCCGAACTCGCGCTTCGGGCGCGGGCGTGTAGATCTCGATGCGGTACTCGAAGTCGAAGAGCCGCTCGGCGCGGTCGCGGAACCACACGACCGGGTCGAACGGCGTGAGCAGCGCCGCGGCCTCGACGCGGCGGGGGAGCGCGGCGTCGCGGTGCACCCACGCCGTCGCGGGGCGGCCGCCGATGTCCAGCCCGGCACCGTGACCGGGAGCGAGCTCGCCGGCGTCCTCCAGGTCGCGCGATCGCCGGCGCGCACCGGCGGCGCGCTTCGATGCGCCAGTAGTCGGCGAGATCGGATGCCGGTGCCGACGCCGTAGGCGGCGCGCCGCGCGCCGCACGAGCTCGCGGATCGGCGTCGGCCGCGGCACGGCGGCGCGCCGAGCAGCTCGGCGGGATCACCTGCTCGGCGAGCGCGTAGCGCGCTCGAAGCCGCGGCGCCCGGCGACGCGACCTCGCCGACAGCCACAGGTACTCGAGCGCGTGCTTGACGACGTCCCAGTCCCACCACGGCCCGCGTGCGCTCGTTCGCGTCGTGCTCGATCGCGCGGGCCGCAGCGGCCCGTCGGTCGGCGAGCTCGGCGCGCACCCAGTCGACGATCTCGCGGTTCTCGGCGAACCAGCCGCCGGCGCTCGCTGCCGTACTTGCGCGGTTCTCGTCCATGCGGAAGCGCGAACAGCGGCCCCAGTCTCGACGCGGGATGAACGACGCCATGTGCGCCCAGTACTCGACGTAGCGGCCGCGGCGCGCGAAGAGCAGGCGGTCGAGCGCGCGCCGTGTCGTAGGCGCCGAGCCGCGAGAACAGCGGCATGTAGTGCGAGCGCGCGAAGACGTTGACCGAGTCGATCTGCAGCAGCCCCATACGTCGACGACGCGAGGTTGAGCTGGCGGGTGCCCGGCGGCGCCGGGCGCGGCCGGCCGAAGCCCTGGGCGGCGAGCGCGATGCGGCGCGCGTCGGCGGCGCTGACGGAGTCGACCATGGTGCTGCCGACACCGGCATCCGCCGACACGCCGACAGTCGCCGCCGGCCATGCCGTCCGCGGAATGCGGCGCCGCCTAGACTGGCGGGATGAGCGGCTCGACGGAGCAAGCCGAGGCGGTCGCTCGGCGACGCCGCTGCGGCGATCGGAGCCGGGTCGTCCGATCGCGAGGTGTCCGACTCGATCCCGCGCGGCCTGCGCGTCGCGACCGCCTACTCGTGGCGGTTCCTCGTCGTCGGCGGCGTGCTCGCGGTCGTCGTCTGGCTCGTCATCCAGCTCAAGCTCCTCGTCATCCCGCTGCTCGTCGCGATCCTCCTCGGTGCGCTGCTGTGCCGGCGTCCAGCTGGATGCTGCGCCACCGCGTGCCCGAAGTGGCTCGCGATCGTCGTCGCGCTGCTCGGCGCGCTCGCGTCGTCGGCGGGCCTGCTCTGGCTCGTCGTCTCGCAGGTCGCGCGCGGCTGCCGGCGACCTCGGCGGCCGCACGTCGTGGCGTTCGACCAGTTCCGGCAGTACCTCATCGACGGTCCGCTCCAGCTCACCGAGGAGCAGATCGACGACTTCCTCGCGCAGGCCGTCGCGTCGGTCCAGCAGGACAGCGAGCTCCTGCTGTCGGGTGCGCTCGCGATCGGCACGACGCTCGGCCACGTCGCTCGCCGGCGCGCTGCTCGCGCTCTTCATCCTGCTGTGCATCCTCGCCGACGGCGGCGGCATCTGGCGCTGGACGTCCGGCCTCTTCCCGCGCCGGGCGCGGCCGGCCGTCGACGGCGCCGGCCGGCCGGCTGGGTCACCGTCATCAACTACGCGCGCGGCAGCTGCTCGTCGCGACGATCGACGCGATCGGCATCGGGCTCGGCGCGTTCCTGCTCGGGGTGCCGCTCGCGATCCCGATCGCCGTGCTCGTCTTCCTCGGCGTCGTTCGTCCCGATCGTCGGTGCCGTCGTCACCGGCGCGCTCGCGGTGTTCCTCGCGCTCGTCTACAACGGGCCGTGGATCGCGCTCTGGATGCTCGTCGTCGTGCTCGGCGTGCAGCAGCTCGAGGGCCACGTGCTGCAGCCGCTCCTCATGGGCTCCGCCGTCAAGGTGCACCCGCTCGCCGTCGTGCTCGTCGTCGCCGGCGGCGCGCTGATCGCCGGCATCCCCGGTGCGCTGTTCGCCGTGCCGCTCGCCGCCGTTCGTCAACGTCGTCGCCGTGTACATCTGCCGAGCGCGTCGTGGGAGACGGCGACGCCGGACCGCCGCCACGGCGATCTCATCTGGAGCACCGTCCCGCGTCCGAGGAGGACACCCGCGTGAGCATGACCGCCGTCGACTCGCACGCACCATCGCACGGCGTCCCGACCCTCGCCGACTTCGAGGATGCCGCGGCGACGCCGTCGACGGCGTCATCGCGCGCACGCCGCTCGACCGCTCGCAGCACCTCTCCGACCTGCTCGGCGTGCCCGGTGCACCTCAAGCTCGAGAACCTGCAGCGCACCGGCTCGTTCAAGATCCGCGGCGCCGACCTACCGGCTCTCGCGCGCTGACCGCCGAGGAGCGCGCGCGCGGCGTGGTCGCGGCATCCGCCGGCAACCACGCGCAGGGCGTCGCGCTCGCGGCGCAGGCGCTCGGCATCCGCGCGACGATCTTCATGCCGCTCGGCGTCGCCGGTGCCGAAGCTCGCTCGCGACCCGCGGCTACGGCGCCGACGTCGTGCTCGAGGGCGCGACGGTCGAGACGCCGCTGCGGCTGGCCGCCGAGTTCGCCGAGCGCACCGGCGCGGTGTTCATCCACCCGTTCGACCACCCCGACGTCATCGCCGGGCAGGGCACGCTCGGCCTCGAGATCCTCGACGAGATCCCCGACGTCGACACCATCGTCGTCGGCATCGGCGGCGGCGGGCTCGTCGCCGGCGTCGCGGCGCCGTCAAGGCGCGCGCGGCGCGCTGACGGGCCGCACCGTGCGCGTCATCGGCGTGCAGGCCGAGAACTCCGCCGCCTATCCGTCGTCGCTCGCCGCGGGCGAGCCGCTCGAGGTCGCCGACGCGTGCCGACGATCGCCGACGGCATCGCCGTCGCACGCCCGGGCGACCTCCCGTTCGAGATCATCCGCGAGCTCGTCGACGAGGTCGTCACCGTCTCCGAGGACGACATCGCGCGCGCGCTGCTCGTGCTGCTCGAGCGCGCCAAGCAGGTCGTCGAGCCGGCCGGCGCCGTCGGCGTCGCGGCGATCCTCGCCGGGCAAGGTGCACGGCCGACGGACCGACCGTCACGGTGCTCTCGGGCGGCAACATCGACCCGCTGCTGCTGCAGCGCGTCGTCGCGCACGGGCTCGCGGCATCCGGTCGCTACATGACCCTGCGCGATCCCGCTGCCCGATCGCCCGGGCCAGCTCGCGCGCGTGTCGGAGCTGCTCGCGCAGGCGGGCGCGAACGTCATCGAGGTGCTGCACACCCGGCACGGCCAGGGCCTGCAGATCAGCGAGGTGATCCTGCAGCTGAGCGTCGAGACGCGCGGCGAGGAGCACCGCGCGCACGTCGATCGACGATGCTCGAGCAGGCGGGCTACGACGCCCGACCGTCGTCGCCGCGACTGACCGGCCGCCGGCATCGCGGCGCCGTCGCGGTCGCGACTCACTGACCGTGTAGGTCTCGACCTTGACGATCTCGACGGCGATCTCGCGGCCGTTCGGCGCGGTGTACGAGGTCTTCTCGCCCTCCTTGCAGGCCGAGGATCGCGGCGCCGAGCGGGCGAGGCCTCGCTGTAGACGTCGAGCTCGGAGTCGACGGCGATCTCGCGGTTGCCGAGCAGGAAGACCTCTTCGCCGCCGGCGACGATCGCCGTGACGACGGTGCCGGGCTCGACGATGCCGGTGCTCTCGGGCGCCTCGCTGACCGTCGCGGTCTTGCAGCAGGTGCTGGAGCGTGCGGATGCGGGCCTCCTGCTTGCCCTGCTCGTCCTTGGCGGCGTGGTAGCCGCCGTTCTCCTTGAGGTCGCCCTCTTCGCGCGCGGACTCGATGCGCTTGGCGATCTCTTCGCGGCCGGTCGTCGAGAGCTGCTCGAGCTCGGCGGCGAGGCGGTCGTAGGCATCCTGGGTGAGGAAGGTCACCGGGGCATCGCTGGACACGTCTGACTCCTTCGGTCTGCAGGGGATGGTCGATATGTCAAACGCCCCGGCTCCCGCCAGGGCGTGTATCGACTGCAGTCCGACAGACTACGTCACCCAGCAGGAGTTGACCAAACCCGTCGTCGCCTCGCGCGGTCGTCGGGATCGACTCGCGGAACGCGCGCGCGTGCAGGTCGGACGCCGGGATACTCGACGACCCGCCAGCCGACGACGCCGTGCTCCTCGTCCTGCGCCTCGAGCGCGCAGGCGACCGCGCGCCCGGCGGGCGCCGAGATCTGGAAGCTCGACGCTCACGGTGTGCTCGTCGACGACCTCGAAGCCGCGTCGTGTCGGCGTCGACGGCGTCGCGCCGTCGAGTTCGCGACCGTCATCCACGCGAACAGGCCGACGGCGACGACGCGATCGCGACGCCGATCGAGCCCAGCCGATCGCGCGGCGGCGAGCGGCGTGCGGCCGTAGCGCTCGTCGAGCATGTCCTGGTCGTCGGGCTCTGGCGTCGTCGTCACGGCTCCGTCGCGAGATTAGGCTGGAGATCCAGGCTATGCGCTCGCGCGGCATCCGCGCCACAGTGACGCGATGCTCGTCGGCGCAGAACGAGGACACCATGCACGATGCGCTCGCCGCCCTCGCGTGCGCCGCGTGCCGACGCCGACGCCGACGCCGAGCGACGGTCGACCCCGACCTCGTCACGCCCGGGCCGTGGGGCTTCGTCGTCATCGTCCTCGTCGCGCGTCGCGGTCATCCTGCTCGTGTGGGACATGATGCGCCGCATCCGCCGCGGTCGCGTGCGCGCCGACATCCGCGAGGAGCTCGATGCCGAGCAGCAGGCCGCGCGCGCCGCAGGCGCCGAGGTCGACGACGGATGCCGACGACCCGGACGACCCGACGACCCGGCAGCGACGAGGCACCGCCGCCGCAGCCGGCGACGACGTCGACCGCCGCCGGCGCAGCCGCGGCGTCAGCCGTGATAGCCGGGTTGAGCGCGATGAGCAGGCACGCCGTCCAGTGGCAGAGGAACGCCAGCACCGTGCACACGTGGAAGATCTCGTGGAAGCCGAAGTGGCCGGGCCACGGGTTGGGCCGCTTCATCGCGTAGACGATCGGCGCCGCCGGTGTAGAGCAGCCCGCCGACGATCGACGAGGATCATCATCGCGACGTTCGCCTGCGAGCAGGTCGGCGAGGTACATCACCGCGGCCCAGCCGAGCAGCGAGGTAGAGGGCGACGTACAGCCAGCGCGGCGCGTCGATCCAGAAGACGCGGAACAGGATGCCGAGGAGCGCGCCGCCCCAGACGAGCGACGAGCAGCAGCGACGCCCTTGTCGGTCGGCAGCGCGAGCACCGCGATCGGCGTGTAGGTGCCGGCGATCAGCAGCAAGATGTTGGCGTGGTCGATGCGCTTGAGCATCGCCTTCGTCGTCGGGCCCCAGTCGAAGCGGTGGTACAGCGCCGAGTTGCCGAACAGCAGCAGCGAGGTCGCCATGAACACCGCGCACGACCACTTCGCCGGCGGCGCCCTGCGCGAGCACGATGAGCACGATGCCCGCGGCGATCGCGACGGGGAAGGTGGCGGCGTGGATCCAGCCGCGCCAGGTCGGCTTGACCTCGACGTCGTGCGCGATCGACGTCCGCGGCCTCCATGAGCGGCAGCTCGGGGACATCTCGGCGCCGTCGGATCGGCGAGTGCGTCGGCTCATCGCGCCAGGCGTAGGCCTCGCGGGCCGCATGCCCGTAGCGGCGCTACGCGGTCGCACGTAGGCCGCGACGGTCGGCACGCTGTGAGCGCGTCGGCGCGAGCGGTAGCGTAGGCGTGTGACGCGCGTCGGCGAACGAGGGCGAGGCCCCCTCTATCGGCTCTACATCAATCGCCTGCGCCGCCGAGCTCGACCCGGCGCGCGTGCCGCGCCACGTCGCGATGATGATCGACGGCAACCGCCGCTGGGCGCGCCAGCTCGGCTACGACTCCGCCGCGCACGGCCACCGCGCCGGCGCCGCGAAGATGCGCGAGTTCCTCGAGTGGTGCGACGACGTCGGCGTCCAGCGTCGTCTCGCTCTACCTGCTCTCGACCGACAACCTCGCGCAAGCGCGACTCGCAGGAGCTCGCCGACCTCATCGAGATCATCGCCGAGCTCGCCGACGAGCTCTCGCACGAGCGCGACTGGCGCGTGCAGCACGTCGGGTCGCGCCGGACCTGCCTGCCGCCCGAGCTCGCGCGCGTGCTCGCGCGACGCCGAGGAGCGCACCGCGCGACAACACCGGCCTGCACGTCAACCTCGCCGTCGGCTACGGCGGCCGCAGCGAGATCGTCGACGCCGTGCGCAGCATCATCGCCGCAGCACGACGGCGAGGGCGGCTCGCTCGAGGAGCTCGCCGAGCGAGCCTCACGCCCGAGCAGATCGGCGAGCACCTCTACACCGGCGGCCAGCCCGACCCCGACCTCGTGATCCGCACCTCGGGCGAGCAGCGGCTGAGCGACTTCCTGCTCTGGCAGAGCGCGCACAGCGAGTTCTACTTCGTCGAGGCGCTCGGCCCCGACCTGCGCGAGGTCGACTTCCTGCGCGCGATCCGCGACTACGCGACGCGCGATCGCCGCTTCGGCGGCTGAGACCGCTCCCAGCGACGCCCGCGGTCTGCCATGATATGGCTCGGAGAAGGAGGCGTGACGTGACGCATCGACGCATTCATCGCGCGGGTTCGCCGAGGAGCCCGGGTACCTCGACTGGGGCGGTTCGGCCCGCTGTCGCCCGCCGTGCGCGAGGAGGCGCACGCGGTCACCGCAGCTGCTCGCAGCGCGCGCGGCACGGCAGCATCGACCTCGTTCGCCGAGCAGGACGCGCGGGTGCGCGACCGCGGCATCCGCCGCTCACCGGATTCCGGCCGAGCAGGTCGTGCTCCAGCCGTACACGACGTACGGGCTCATGCAGGCGATCTTCGGGCTCGCCGGCGGCGTGCTGCTCTCGCCGGGCGAGTTCCCGAGCCTGCCGATCGCGGCCGTGCGCGCCGCGAGGCGCTGCACGTCGGTGCAGCCCGCTCTGGCTCGAGACCGACCACGGCTTCGTGACGCCCGGCCAGGTCCGCGACGCGCTCACCGACGACGGCCGCGCGTCGCGGTGAGCCTCGTCGACTTCCGCACCGGCTACCGCGCCGACCTCGAGGGCATCCGCGCAGGTCATCGGCGACCGGCTGCTCATCGTCGACGCCATCCAGGGCTTCGGCGTCGTCGATGCGCCGTACGAGGCCGCCGACGTCGTCGTCTCGGGCGGGCAGAAGTGGTGCCGCGCCGGCCGGGGCACCGGCTTCTGGCGCTGTCGGCGAGCGTGCGCTCGAGCGCCTCACGCCCGTGCTCTCGGGCTTCGCCGGCACCGAGGGCGACCTAGCCGTGGGACGAGGTGCCGCCGCCCGCCCCCGGCGCGCGGCGTTCCGGGTGTCGAACCCCGACCCGATCGCCGCAGGCGCGCCTCGCGGCGGCCCTCGAGGAGATCGCGCGACGTCGGCGTCGCCGGCGATCGAGCGCGGCGGTCGCCGAGCGCGTGAGCCGACGTCATCGACCTCGCCGACGAGTTCGAGATCGCCGTCGTCGTCGCTCGCGCGACGAGCAGCGAGCGCGCGGGCATCGTCGTGCTCGAGCCGCCGGCCGACCAGGTCGCCGCTGCTCGCCGCGTCGCTGCTCAACCACGGCGTCACGGTCACCATGCGCGACGGGCGGGTGCGGCTCAGCGTGCACGCCGCGCACGAGCGACGAGACCGCTCGACATGCTGCGCGCGCGTTCGGCGTACGCGCACGGCCGCGTCGTCTGACGCGCGTGCGCATCGGCGATCGTGACCGGGCCGCATCCGGTCGATCGCGCGCGCGGCATCCGCTCGATCGTGAACGGCAGATGACGCCCGCGTGTCGCTGACGCGGATTCGACGCACGCGGACGTAGCGTCTGAGGCATCGGGCAAGGTGCCCGATCGAGTCGGCCTCGTGGATCGCGACTCGTGGACCACCCTGGTCGACTCGAGACTGCCGAGTGGAACGCCCGGGGCGGGAGTGGGTTGTGACCTCACGAGACCACCAAGTCCGCAGCAGTCACGGGTCGCAAGCAGCGACCGGATGCCGCGACGCCCACGGCGTCGCACAGGCCGAGCGCACCTACGTGCTCGACACCTCGGTGCTGCTGAGCGATCCGCGGGCGTTCTTCCGCTTCGCCGAGCACGCCGTCGTGATCCTCCGGTCGTCGTGATCACGGAGCTCGAGGCGCAAGCGGCACGACCCCGAGATCGGCTACTTCGCCCGCCAGGCGCTGCGCACCTCGACGAGCTGCGCATCGAGCACGAGCGGCTCGACTTCCCGATCCCCGTCGGCGAGGGCGGCATCGCTGCGGGTGGAGCTCAACCACTCGAGCACGTCGGTGCTGCCGAGCGGGCTGCAGCTCGGCGACAACGACTCGCGCATCCTCGCCGTCGCGCTGAACCTCGCGCACGACGGCCTCGACGTCACGGTCGTCTCGAAGGACCTGCCGATGCGCGTCAAGGCCGCCTCGATCGGCCTCGACGCCGAGGAGTACCGCGCCGAGCTCGCCGTCGACTCCGGCTGGACCGGCATGGCCGAGCTCGACGCTCGGCGTCGACGACATCGGCGACCTCTACGAGAGCGAGCGCCTGCGAGACGCCGATGGTCGACGGCCTGCCCGTGAACACCGGCCTCATCATCCACTCCGAGCGCGGCTCGCGCCCTCGGCCGCGTCACCGGCGACGGCGAGCTCAAGCTCGTGCGCGGCGACCGCGACGTGTTCGGCCTGCACGGCCGCTCGGCCGAGCAGCGCCTCGCGATCGACCTGCTGCTCGACCCCGAGATCGGCATCGTCTCGCTCGGCGGTCGCGCGGGCACCGGCAAGTCGGCGCTCGCGCTCTGCGCCGGCCTCGAGGCGGTGCTCGAGCGGCAGCAGCACAAGAAGATCATGGTGTTCCGGCCGCTCTACGCGGTCGGCGGCCAGGAGCTCGGCTACCTGCCCGGCGACCAGGGCGAGAAGATGAACCCGTGGGGTCAGGCGGTCTTCGACACGCTCGGCTCGGTCGTCTCCGACAACGTGCTCGAGGAGGTCGTCGACGCGGGGCATCCTCGAGGTGCTGCCGCTCACGCACATCCGCGGCCGCTCGCTGCACGACGCCTTCGTGATCGTCGACGAGGCGCAGTCGCTCGAGCGCAACGTGCTGCTCACCGTGCTCAGCCGCATCGGCCAGAACTCGCGGGTCGTGCTCACCCACGACGTCGCCCAGCGCGACAACCTGCGCGTCGGCCGCCACGACGGCGTCGCGTCGGTCATCGAGACGCTCAAGGGGCACCCGCTGTTCGGCCACGTCACGCTGACCCGCTCGGAGCGCTCGGCGATCGCGGCGCTCGTGACGGAGATGCTCGACGGGGCCGAGCTCACGTAGGCGGCGGCAGCGCTCGCCGCGTTCGCACCCGGACAGGAGATCGCACGCCGACAGGACGTTCCGACGGATTCGGTCCTGAGCAGCGAGCGATCTCCTGCGATGCGCGCGCCGAGCCCGCCGCGAGGCGAGATCACGAACGACGAAGGCCCCCACGTCTCCGCGGGGGCCTTCGTCGTGCGCTGGCGCTACTTCGCCTGCGGCGGGCGCGTCATCGACAGCAGGTCGAGCTCCTCGTCGAGCTGCTCGAGCGTGAGCTCGCCGCGCTCGACGTAGCCGAGGTCGATCACGGCCTCGCGCACCGTGATGCCCTTGGCGACCGAGTGCTTGGCGATCTTGGCGGCCGCCTCGTAGCCGATGAGCTTGTTGAGCGGCGTGACGATCGACGGCGACATGCCGGCGAAGGCGGCCGCGCGCTCGACGTTCGCCTCGAGCCCGTCGATCGTCTTGTCGGCGAGCAGGCGCGAGGCGTTCGCGAGCAGGCGGATCGACTCGAGCAGCGCGGTGCCCATGACCGGGATCGCACGTTGAGCTCGAACGAGCCGGATGCGCCGGCCCACGCGATGGTGGCGTCGTTGCCGATGACGCGCGCGCACACCATGAGCATGGCCTCGGGGACGACCGGGTTGACCTTGCCGGGCATGATCGACGAGCCGGGCTGCAGGTCGGGGATGTGCAGCTCGCCGAGCCCGGTGTTCGGGCCGGAGCCCATCCAGCGGATGTCGTTGTTGATCTTCGTGAGGGACACGGCGATCGTGCGCAGGGCGCCGGATGCCTCGACGAGGCCGTCGCGGTTGGCCTGCGCCTCGAAGTGGTCCTTCGCCTCGGTGATCGGCAGCTCGGTGTCGGCGACGAGCAGCTCGATGACCAGCTGCGGGAAGCCGGCGGGGGTGTTGATGCCGGTGCCGACGGCGGTGCCGCCGAGCGGCACCTCGGCGACGCGGGGGAGCGCCGACTGCACGCGCTCGATGCCGAGGCGCATCTGGCGGGCGTAGCCGCCGAACTCCTGGCCGAGGGTGACGGGCGTCGCGTCCATGAGGTGGGTGCGGCCGGACTTGACGACGCCCGCCCACGCCTCGGCCTTCGCCTCGAGGGCGACGGCGAGGTGGTCGAGCGCGGGGATGAGGTCGTCGATGAGCTCCTGCGTGACGGCGATGTGCACCGAGGTCGGGAACACGTCGTTCGAGGACTGCGACGCGTTCACGTGGTCGTTGGGGTGGACGGGCGAGCCGAGGCTGCGCGTCGCGAGCGTCGCGAGCACCTCGTTCATGTTCATGTTCGACGAGGTGCCGCTGCCGGTCTGGTAGACGTCGATCGGGAACTGGTCGGCGTACTCGCCCGCGATGACCTCGGTCGGCCGCGCGCGGCGATGGCGTCGGCGATCGTCGGCGTCGAGCGTGCCGAGCTCGCTTGTTGGCGAGCGCGGCGGCCTTCTTGATGCGCGCGAGGGCGGCGATCTGCGCCGGCTCGAGCGGGTCGCCCGAGATCGGGAAGTTCTCGACGGCGCGCTGGGTCTGCGCGCCGTAGAGCGCGTTCGTGGGCACGCGCACCTCGCCCATCGTGTCGTGCTCGATGCGGTACTCGATGTCGGTCCACGTCGTGCGTTCCCCGTCGGTTGCGTGCCGGGCCTCTCGTGCGAGTGCCGCGACGTGCGGCGGTCAGATGCGCCGACGACGATGTCGGGCACGGCGCGTGCCCTCGACGAGTCGGTAGTTCGCGCCGACGATGGCCAGCGTCCCTCGGCGACGGCCTCGCTGATCAGCTCGGAGACTGGAGCAGCTCGGCGACGGTGTCGCGCAGGTGCTCGCGGCCGACGAAGCCGGCGTCGATCGTCGGCGGGCGCGATCGCCGTCGACCGCGGCTCGCCGCTGCGACGCGGCGCACGGCCGGCACGATCGGTCGACGATCTGCCGCCAGATGTGCGGCGGGCAGCGGCGGGCGTCGGGCGGCCTGCGAGTCGATCGCGGCGCTGCACGGCGCCGCACTCGTCGTGGCCGAGCACGACGATGAGCGGCACGCCGAGCACGCCGACGGCGTACTCGAGGCGGCCGAGCACGGAGTCGGAGATGACCTGGCCGGCGTTGCGCACGACGAAGAGGTCGCCGAGGCCCTTGTCGAAGATGATCTCGGCCGAGAGGCGCGAGTCGGAGCAGCCGAAGAGCGCGGCGCGCGGGCGCTGGCCGCTGCGGCGAGCTCGTGCGCGTCGCTCGACGTCCTGGCGCGGATGCTGCGGCTCGCCGGCGACGAAGCGCGCGTTGCCGCGCCGCATCTCGCCGCCACGCCTTGCTGCGGGCGTCGGGACGTTCGGTCGGCTGCTCGCTCACGGCGGCTTCCTCGCTGCAGCGCGTGATCTGGTCGGGGACCGAGGGCGGCGGCCAGCGTCTCGAGCGTCGTCGGTCGTCGGCGGTGCCGTAGACCAGCGATCGTGTCGTCGCCGGCCTGCGGTCGACGAGGGCGAGCCGGGACGTTGCCGGCGTCGTCGACGGAGTCGCGGATGTCGTAGCGGTCCCACTCGACGCCGTCGATCGTGACGGTGCCGTCGACGATGGCGCCGCTGAGCACGCGCGGCGTCCAGGCTGGCGTTCGGCGTCGAAGCCCTGGGCGATGCGGATGAACCCGTCGCTCGGCGGTGACGTAGACGATCGTCCAGGCGCGACGTCGTCGACGTCGCCCTCGCACTCGGCGCGCGTTGACGCGCCAGTCCTCGGGCAGCGTCGGGCACGACGAGCGGTGCGTCCCTCGGCGGTCTGCGCCTGCTCGGCGACCGCGGCGACGTCGATCGGCTCGGCGACGGGCGCGCTCGCCGCGGGGCACGGCGAAGATGATGACGAGCGACGACGGCGAGGGTCACGAGCAGCGCGGCGACGAGGTTGCGGGTGTTCTGGCTGCGCGCGGTAGATGCGCGAGGACTCGGCCTTGCGGGCGGCGGTCTCCTCGGGCGTCTCGGGGCGGCCGAGCTCGGCGACGATCGCGGGGGCTTCTGCGCCATCAGGCGAGCGCGCCTTCGTCGGATGCGCGGGCGCCGCGGCGCGCCGCGCGCGTGCGGCGTCGAGACGCGCTTCGCGCCGATCAGCCACTCCTCGCAGCGGGCGGCGAGCGCCTCGCCGCGCTCCCACAGCGCGAGCGACTGCTCGAGGGTCGGGGAGCCCTGCTCGAGCTCGGCGACGACGCGCACGAGCTCGTCGCGCGCCTGCTCGAAGCTGAGAGCGCGCGACGTCGGCGGTGGTCGTCGGGCATGCCTCCATTCTAGTTCGGCGCCGCCGACCGCGCCGTCGCGGTGCGACCGGCGCCGGTGGACGACCGCGCCTCGGCGATCGCGCCTCCGGCGAGCGGCGAGCGAGCCGCGGCCGACCGTCACGCCGGGCGCGCGCCTGCGGCGCCTGCGCGGCACGCACGATGACGCCGTCGGCGCAGGTGCGCGATCGCGTAGCCGCGGGCGAGCGTCGACTGCGGCGAGAGGGCGCGCAGGTGGCCGCGCAGCTCGGCGGCGCGGCGCGGCCTGCCGCTCGAGCGCGCGATCGACGAGGTCGCGCCGCGCGCGACCCAGCAGGTGAGCTCCTGCGGCGCGGCGGTCGACGATCCACGCCGGTGTCGGCGAGCGCCGGACGCGAGCGCAGCTGCTCGATGCGGTCGATGTCGTGCGTGAGCGCTGCGAGAGGCGCATGCCGAGGCGGGCGCGCAGCTGCGCGACGCGCGCGCGCTGCTCCGCGACATCGGGCACGACGCGCTTGGCGGCGTCGGTCGGCGTCGAGGCGCGCAGGTCGGCGACGTCGTCGAGCAGCGGATGGTCGTTCTCGTGGCCGATCGCGCTGACGACGGGGGTGGATGCCGCGGCCACGGCCCGCAGCAGCCGCTCGTCGCTGAAGCCGAGCAGGTTCTGCGGGTCGCCGCCGCCGCGGGCGATGACGATCACGTCGACCTCGGGGTCGGCGTCGAGCGCCTGGATGCGCGCCGATCGTCTCGGGGACGCAGCGGTCGCCCTGCACCGCGGCGTAGGCCGTGCGGAACCGCACCGCGGGCCAGCGCAGCTCGGCGTTGCGGAGCACGTCCTTCTCGGCGTCGCGAGTTCTCGCCGGTGATGAGGCCGATGACGTGCGGGAGGAACGGGAGCGGCTTCTTGCGCGCGGCGTCGAAGAGGCCCTCGGCGCGCAGCTGCGCGCGCAGGCGCTCGAGCCGCTCGAGCTGGTCGCCGAGGCCGACGTGCCGCATGTCGAAGACGCATCGAGAGCTGAAGTCGCCCTTGACGAAGCAGTCGGCCTTCACGCAGCGCGATCGACGTGGTCGCCCTGCTTGAACTGCTCGGCGGAGCCGCGGCGCGCACCGACGACCAGATGCGGAACGAGATCGTGGCGTCGGTCGTCGAGGTCCTTCAGCTTGCCGTAGACGTTGCCGCCGCGAGACGCTCCACTGCGGTGATCTCGCCCTCGACCCAGACCGAGCCCAGGCGGTCGATGAAGTCCCGGATCGTTCGCTGAGAGCGAGCCGACGACGGGCCACGGGTCGACTCGCGCGGTCGACCGAGTCGGCGGCGGCGGCTCACCGGGCGCATCTCGCTGGAACGTCGTCATCCGGTCCTGCCGTGCCCGTCGGCCGGCTCGCGCCAGCATCGGCCCGCGTAGGATGGACGACCGTGACGCAGCACGTACGGATGCCCCGCGGATCGGCCTCGGCATGCCCAGCGTTCCGCGGCGGCGCGAGCCGCTCAAGGATATCCCCGTCCCCGGACACAAGCGGGTGCTGCTCGCCGCGCCGCGCGGCTACTGCGCCGGCGTCGACCGCGCCGTGATCGCCGTCGAGAAGGCGCTCGAGCGCTACGGCGCGCCGGTCTACGTGCGCAAGCAGATCGTGCACAACATCCACGTCGTGACCGAGCTCGAGCAGCAGGGCGCGATCTTCGTCGACGAGGTCGACGAGGTGCCCGAGGGCGCGCACGTCGTCTTCAGCGCGCACGGCGTGTCGCCGGCGGTCGTGAACGCGGCATCCGATCGCGGCCTGCAGGCGATCGACGCGACCTGCCCGCTCGTCACCAAGGTGCACCGCGAGGCCGTGCGCTTCGCGCGCGACGACTTCGAGATCCTGCTCATCGGCCACGAGGGCCACGAAGAGGTCGAGGGCACCGCCGGCGAGGCGCCCGACCACGTCACCATCGTCAACTGCCCCGACGACGTGCCGAACATCGAGGTGCGCGACCCCGACAAGGTCGTCTGGCTGTCGCAGACCACGCTCTCGGTCGACGAGACGATGGAGACCGTGCGGCGCCTGCGCGAGCGGTTCCCGAAGCTGCAGGACCCGCCGTCGCGACGACATCTGCTACGCCACCCAGAACCGCCAGGTCGCGATCAAGAAGGTCGCGCAGGATGCCGACCTCGTGATCGTCGTCGGCTCGGCGAACTCGCTCGAACAGCGTGCGGCTCGTCGAGGTCGCGCTCGAGTACGGCGCGAAGGCCGCCTACCGCGTCGACTACGCCGAGCGAGGTCAAGCAGGAGTGGCTCGACGGCGTCGCAGACGGTCGGCGTCACGAGCGGCGCATCCGTGCCCGAGGTGCTCGTGCAGGAGGTGCTCGACGACCTCGCCGACGCCGGCTACGGCGACGTCGAAGAGGTGAAGACGGCCGAGGAGGACCTGATGTTCTCGCTGCCGAAGGAGCTGCGCCGGGACCTCGCCGGCAACCGCGACGAGCGCGCGCTCGGCGGTCGCACGGCACGCTGACCCGGTCCGGGCCGCTGCCCCTCGGAGACGCCGTTCGCCGCGTGCCAGTCGCGCATGCCCCTCGGACAGGGCATTGCCGGATGCCCGGATCAGGAGGACACTGACGTCCGTCAGGGCTTGTGTCGCACCCAAGCCGACGAACCCTTCTGGCTCGCCGCCGCAAGTCTTGCGCGTCACCGGGAGGTGTCCCATGTCCCTCCAGCCCGTCAAGACCGTCACGGCCGCGCTCGCTGCAATGGCGTGCCTGTTGGTGCCTGCCATCGTCGCAGCACCGAGTCAGGCGGTGCCGCAGGTCGGGCGTGACCCTGCCGTGATCACGGAGTGGAACGCGATCGCGTCGCGGACCATCTCGACGGAGAACGCCACGCCCGTACCGGCCTCGCCGCTCTTCTTCGCGTTCACCTCGATCGCGATGCACGATGCCGTCGCGGCCATCGAGGGCGACTTCGAGCCGTACCTCGAACAGCCGCGCGCCCACGCGCACGCCTCACCCGACGTCGCTGCGGCGACCGCGGCGCATCGCGTGCTGCGCCACTACTTCCCCGCATCGGCGGAGAACCTCGACGCCGACTACGCCGCCTTCCTCGCGGACGTGCCGAACGGCGTCGGCAAGGTGCACGGCACCCGCGTCGGCCTCGCCGCCGCGGATGCGCTCATCGCGCTGCGCGCCGACGACGACTTCACGACGGTGCACCCGATCGAGGTCGAGCCGGGCATCGGGGTCTGGGAACCGACTCCGCCCGGGTTCGCGCCCATGGCGGTCTCGTGGCTGGGCTTCGTCGACGCCGTTCGTGCTCGACTCGGCCGACGTCGATCCCCCTGCCCGGGCCCGATCCCGTCGACTCCGCCGAGTACGCCGTCGACTACGAGGAGGTCAAGGCGAAGGGCGCGCTGACCGGATCGACCCGCACGGACGACGAGACGGCGACCGCCCTGTTCTGGAGCACGCCCGTCGGCCCGGTCGTGCAGTACAACGCGGCGATGCGGACCGAGACCGCAGAGCGTGGCCTGGACATCAGCCAGACCGCCCGTGCGTTCGCGCTGCTCGACACGTCGATTTCGGATGCCAACATCTCCTGCTGGTACGCGAAGTGCGAGCTACGCCTACTGGCGCCCGGTGACCGCGATCCGCGTGGCCGGACGACGGCAACCCCGCGACGCAGACGGATGCCACGTGGACGCGCCCTCGCCGTCACTCCGCCGTACCCCGACTACACGAGCGGCCATGCCTGCGTGAGCGGCTCCGCCTCGGGGTCTTCGGCTACCTGTTCGGCGCCGACACGATCGACATCGACGTCCCCGTCGACCGTGCAGGGCAGACCTGACCGGCACTTCGCGACGAGCGACGCCCTCGACACGGAGACGATGAACGCGAGGATCTGGCTCGGCCTCCACTTCCGCCAGGCCATGACCGACGGCAACATGCTCGGTCACGCGGCCTCCGAGGCGGTGATCTCGAGCACGTTCACCCCGCTCGACTGACGTCGGGCGGCGACGCTCGCCCGGCCGCAGTCCGCCGCCGGGCGATGCGGAGCGCCCGGCGGCGGTGCCGAGGCCCCGTCAGCCTGCGGTCGTCGTGAGCGTCGATGAGCGCGGGGTCGCCGCTGAGCGCGACGGCGTGAAGACGACCAGCGCGATCGCGGCGATGACGCCGCCAGCGATCGGCAGCCAGAACGAGGGCCGTCGGGCGCGCATGAGCGCGATCGAGCCGACGCGCCGTGGCCACCCAGATGACGACCTGCACGATCGAGCCCGTGAGGATGAGCCCGGGATCTCGGGGCCCGGCGTGTAGGGCGTCGATGCCCTCCGGCGTGTGCAGCAGCTGCATCGAGTCGGGCAGCGCCTGCAGCACGCCGATCGCGAGCCAGACGCCGAGCACGCCGATCACGAGCAGCAGGATCGTGACGGCGCGATCGGCGGGCCGCTCGGGTCGCAGCTGCGGTCGACGGATGCCGCGGACGGGCTCGCGCCGCACGCGGGCGCGCCGGCGTGGCCATCTGCGGAGCCGGATCGGACGTGGTCTCGCCGGGCGGCGGCTGCCAGGTCCACCCCTCGGGCGCGTACTCGCCGTACTGCGGGCGCGGGCGCTCGTCGCGGGTGCGGGCGACGCCGCGGAGCCCCCGGTGGCCGGCCGGTCGGCCGGTCGTCGGGGTCCGCGCGGCGTGCTGTCCGGCATCCGGGACCTAGGCGCTGATCGACTGCGCCGGCGGAGCCGAGCTGGCGGGTCGACTCGACGACGCGCGCGGCCATGGCCGACTCGGCGACCTTGCCCCAGGCGCGCGGGTCGTACTGCTTCTTGTTGCCGACGCTCGCCGTCGACCTTGAGCACGCCGTCGTAGTTCGAGAACATGTAGCCGGCGATCGAGCGCGTGAACGCGTACTGCGTGTCGGTGTCGATGTTCATCTTCACGACGCCGTTCGCGACCGCCGCGGCGATCTCGGCGTCGGTCGAGCCCGAGCCGCCGTGGAAGACGAGGTCGAGCGGCTTCGGGCCGGTGCCGTACTTGGCGGCGAGGCCGTCCTGGATCTCCTTGAGCAGCTCGGGCTTGAGCTTCACGTTGCCGGGCGCGTAGACGCCGTGCACGTTGCCGAAGGTGAGGGCGGCCATGTAGCGGCCCTGCTCGCCGAGGCCGAGCGCCTCGACCGTCGCGATCGCGTCGTCGAGGGTCGTGTAGAGGTGCTCGTTGATGTCGTGGCTGACGCCGTCCTCTTCGCCGCCGACGACGCCGATCTCGACCTCGAGGATGGCGTTGATCGCCTTCATGCGGGGGAGGATCTGCTTGCGCGATCTCGAGGTTCTCGTCGAGCGGCACGGCCGAGCCGTCCCACATGTGCGACTGGAAGATCGGGTTGCGGCCCGCCTTGACCTCCTCCTCGGAGGCGGCGATGAGCGGGAGCACGAAGTCGTCGAGCGCGTTCTTCGGGCAGTGGTCGGTGTGCAGCGCGACGGTGATCGGGTAGCTCTTCGCGACCTCGTGGGCGAAGCGCGCGAACGCGAGCGCGCCGGTGGCGCGGGCCTTGACGGTGTGGCCGGCGAAGTAGTCGGCGCCGCCGGTGGTGACCTGGATGATGCCGTCGGAGCCCGCCTCGGTGAGGCCCTGCAGCACCGCGTTGAGCGTCTGCGAGCGACGAGACGTTGAAGGCCGGGAAGGCGAAGCCCTTCGCCTTGGCGGTGTCGAGCATCTCGGCGTACTGCTCGGGGGTTGCGATGGGCATGGTGCTCCTTCGAGGTGACGTCGGGTTTGCCATCGAGTCTAGCGAGGTGGCGAGGAGTGCTCACGAGTCGCGGATGCCGCGGTCGGCGGTCGGATGCGCGGTCGACGTCGATCGGATGCCGGGAGCGATGCGCGACGATGGCAGCTGCCCACCGATCCCCGTCAGCGACGCCGATGCGCCGGCGACGGCTGTCGCCCGGCGCTGCGCGCCGCGCTCGCGACGCGGCCGCCGACGCCGCTGCGGCTGCCGCTCGTCGGCTCGGGTGACGGCGACGCCGTCGACGGCGCGGCCGTCGACGCGCTGCGGCGGCGCTCGCCGGTCGCGCCGTCGACGGCCGCGGTCGTGTCGGGCGAGGGCGAGAAGGACGACGCGCCGATGCTGCACCTCGGCGAGCGTTCGGCACGGGTGACGGGCCGGCGCTCGACCTCGCCGTCGACCCGGTCGACGGGACGCGGCTCGCCGCGGCGGGCACGCCCGGCGCGATGGCGATCCTCGCGGTCGGCGCCGCGCGGCGCGTTCGTCGACCTCGGCCCGGCGCACTACCTCGACAAGCTCGTGCACGCCGGTGCCGATGTCGGGCTCGAGCTCGACGCCCCCGTCGCCGAGACACCTCGCCCGGCTCGCCGCGGCACGGGGCGTACGCCGTCGCCGACCTGCGTGTCGCCGTGCAGGACCGGCCGCGGAACGCCGACGTCGCCGCCGCGGTCGCGCGCTGCGGGCGCGCGACTGCACGCGTTCGAGCACGGCGACATCGAGCGCGTGCGTGCACGCCGCGGCATCCGGTGGCGCGCTCGACCTGCTGCTCGGCATCGGCGGTGCGCCGGAGGGCGTGCTCGAGGCCGCCGATCGTGCGGGCGCACGGCGGCGTGATGCAGGCGCGTTCGCGCCGCAGTCGCGCCGCGGAGGCGGCGCGCATGGCTGCGGCGGGACTCGATCCGGCGCGGCGTCTTCGGCCTCGACGAGCTCTGCGGCGCCGCCGCGCTCGTCGTGATCGCACCGGTCACGGGCTGTGCGCTCGGCCCGGCGGTGTCGGACCTCGTCGACGTGGCACCCGGCCCGCTGGTCGCGGACCGTCGGGCACGACGCCGAGTGACGCATCGCGTGCACGACGCCGGGTGACGCGATCCGTTAAGATCGCACATACTTTCACGCCGCTTCGTCCGCAATCCCCGCCGCGGCGCGTGCCCGTTGCCTAGGCTGGGGACGCGGGCATCACCGTGTCCGCGACCGGTTCCGATCGCCGGAGCCGCGTAGCACCGCGTCCGGGAGGACCCCTCGATGGTGAGCACCGATACCGCAAGCCTCTACCTGCACCCCGACCGCAACATCGCGCTCGAGCTGGTGCGGGCCACCGAGGCGGCAGCCATCCGTGCCGTACCCGTGGATCGGCCGCGGCGACAAGCTCGCCGCCGACGGGGCCGCGGTCGACGCGATGCGCGCCTTCCTCGGCACGGTCAACTTCGACGGCGTCGTCGTGATCGGCGAGGGCGAGAAGGACGAAGCGCCGATGCTCTTCAACGGCGAGCGCGTCGGCAACGGGCGCGGCCCGGCGTGCGACATCGCGGTCGACCCGATCGACGGCACCGTCGCTCACGGCCGCCGGGCGACAGAACGCGCTGTCGGTCATCGCGGTCGCCGACCGCGGCACGATGCTCGACGCGTCGACCGTCTTCTACATGGACAAGATCGTCACGGATGCCGCGGGCATCGGCGTCGTCGACATCCGCAAGCCGATCGGCGAGAACCTGCGCGCGCTCGCCGCGGCGAAGGGCAAGGAGCGTCGGCGAGCTGCGCGTCGCGGTGCTCGAACCGGCCCGCGACACGAGCAGCTCATCGCCGACATCCGCGAGGCCGGCGCCGGCACCCGCCTGATCAGCGACGGCGACGTGGCCGGCGGCATCAACGCGGCCCGCTACGAGTCGCGCATCGACATGTGCGTCGGCATCGGCGGCAGCCCCGAGGGCATCACCACGGCGTGCGCCATCAAGGCGCTCGGCGGGTTCATGCAGGGCGTGCTCGCCCCGAAGGACGACGAGGAGCGCGCCCGCGGCGAGGCGGCCGGGCTCGACTGCGACCGCGTCTACGAGCTCGACGACCTCGTGCGCAGCGACAACACGTTCTTCGTCGCCACCGGCGTCACCGACGGCGAGCTCGTCGACGGCGTGCGCAAGAAGGGTCCGATCATCCGCACGGAGAGCATCGTGCTGCGCGGCCAGTCGGGCACGATCCGCCGCGTCATCGCCGACCACCTCGCCGAGAAGTGGCTCGACGAAGCCGACCGACTGACCGTGATCTCGCGGGCGGATGTCCGTGGGGGCACGCGAGAATGGACCGATGACCGACGACACTCGCCTGCCGCGCGCGCTCCGGCCGTTCTCGTCGGGGCAGTACCGGCTGCTCGTCGGCGCGCTCGCCGCGTCGCTGCTCTCGGCGGGGGCGTGGCTGGTCGCGGCCGTCTGGCAGGTCGTCGAGCTCGGCGGCTCGCCGATCGACCTCTCGTACGTCGCCGTCGGGCTCGAGCCTCGGACTCGTGCTCGCGGTGCTCGTCGGCGGGGTCGCCGCCGACCGCATCCCGCAGCGCCGCATCCTGATCGTCGTCGAGATCGTGCGCGGGCTCGCGTTCGCGGTCGCCGCGGTGCTCGCCGCGACGGGCGTCGATCGAGGTGTGGCAGATCGCCGTGCTCTCGTTCGTGCTCGGGCTCGCCGACGGGTTCTTCTACCCGGCGTACTCGGCGTGGCTGCCGGCGATCCTCCCGCCGGGGCAGCTGCTCGCGGCGAACGGCATCGAGGGCGTGCTGCGGCCCGCGGTCATGCAGGCCGCCGGCCCGGCGCTGGCGAGCGCTGCTCATCGCCGTGCAGGCGCCGTGGCTCGCCTTCGCGGTCGTCGCCGTGCTCCAGGTCGGTCGCGGCCATCGTGCTCGGCGTGATGCGCACGACCGCCGGTGCGGCGCGATCTCGAGCGAGGTGGTGGCGCATCCGCTCGCGGCAGTCGTTCATCGACCTGCGCGACGGGTTCGCCTACCTGCTGCGCACCCGGTGGCTGTTCGCGACGCTGGTGTTCTCGATCATCCTCGTGTTCCTCATCATGGGACCGATCGAGGTGCTGCTGCCGTTCGCCGTGAAGGACCAGACCGGCGGCGGCGCCGGCGCCTTCGCGCTCGCGCTCGGCGCGTTCGGGGTCGGCGGGGCCGTCGGCTCGCTCACCGTCGCGTCGCTGCGGCTGCCGCGCCGGTACCTCACGCTCATGATCCTCGCGTGGGGCGTCGGATGCGTGCCGCTCGCGATCATCGGCCTCACCGTCCTGGCTCTGGGTCATGGTCATCGCGCTGTTCATCGTCGGCGTGCTGTTCGACGGCGCCCAGGTCGTGTGGGGCACGCTGCTGCAGCGGCGGGTGCCGCCGTCGATGCTCGGCCGCGTGTCGAGCCTCGACTTCTTCGTGTCGCTCGCGCTCATGCCGATCTCGATGGCGGTCGCCGGGCCCGTCGGCGAGGCGATCGGGCTCGCGCCGGCGTTCCTCATCGCCGGGCTCGTGCCGCCGTTCCTCGCGATCGCGACGCTCGCGCTCGCCCGGCTCGGGGACGACGAGCTGGCGCATCCGCTCGACGGACATGCTCGACGCCGCCACGGTGACCGGAGCCGAGGCCGCGGCCGGGTTCGAGCTCCCCGGTCGACGAGGAGCATCCGATCGCCGACCGACCCCGGAGCGCCGACCCCGAGCCGAGCTGACGCCGAACCCGGCCGGGCCGGCGCACGAACCCGAGCCGCGCCGAACGCGCAAGGGGTCGACCAGCGTCCGGCGCGCGTGCGAGTCTGGGCGGGAGCGAAGGAGGGACCAGATGGTCACCATTCGAGATGCATTCCCCGGCTTCAGCGTCGACGACATCGCCGCCGCCCGCGAGTTCTACGGCACCAAGCTCGGGCTCCCGGTCGAGGACGACGCGATGGGCGCCCTGCAGCGTCACGCTGCCCTCGGGCCAGACGGTGTTCATCTATCCGAAGCCGAACCACGAACCGGCGACCTTCACGGTGCTGAACCTCGTGGTCGAGGACATCGACCGCGCCGTCGACGAGCTCAACGGGGCGGGCGTGGTGACGAAGATCTACACGGGCGCCGACGACTTCGGCACCGACGAGCGTGGGATCGCGCGCGGCAGCCGAGAGCGGCCAGGGGCCGGACATCGCCTGGTTCCGCGACCCCGCCGGCAACGTCATCAGCGTGCTCGTGAGCTGAGCTCGCGCGACGGCGATCGGCCGGACCGGCGTCGGTCGTGCCCGACGGCGTCGCGCCGGCCCGGCGTCAGTCGTGCGTGACGGCGTCGGGCGACTCGATCTGGCGGCGGATGTCGGGGTCGAGGTCGGCCCCGGTGCCGGCGACGAGCTCGTACGCGGTGAGCTCGCGCGGTGCCTCCTCGATGCCCCGCAGCGGAGCGAGCACCTTCGACTCGTCGAGGGCGCCGAGCTTGCGGGCCGTGGGAAGCACCTGGCGCTCGAGCGAGCCCACGAAGGCGTTGTAGTCCTTGACGCTGCGCTCGATGGTGCGACCGAGCTTCTCGATGTGGCTCGCCGTGGTGGCGAGGCGCGAGTAGAGCTCGCGGCTGAGGTCGAACAGCGTCTTCGCCTCGTTGGTGAGCACGTCCTGCTGCCACGAGAACGCGACGGTCTTGAGCACCGACCAGAGCGTGACCGGCGAGGCGAGGGCGACGCGCTTCGAGAACGCGAACTCCATGATGCTGGGGTCGGCCTCGAGGGCCGCCGAGACGAGCGACTCGCTGGGGATGAACGCGATGACGAGCTCGGGAGAGGCGTCGAGGCCGTTCCAGTAGCCCTTGGAGCCGAGCGCCGTGATGTGCGCGCGCACCGCCTGCACGTGCTGCTTCATGAACTCGGCGCGCCTGGCGGCATCGGCCCCGCTCGCCGTGGCCGGGATCTGGCTGGCCTCGAGGTAGGCGTTGAACGGCACCTTGGCGTCGACCGCGATCGACTTGCCCCCCGGCAGGCGAACGACCATGTCGGGACGGCCGTGGCCCGAGTCGCTCGAGATGCTGGACTGCACGTCGAAGTCGACGCGCTCGACCAGGCCGGCGGCCTCGACGACGCTGCGGAGCTGCGTCTCGCCCCAGACGCCGCGGGTGCTGTTGGAGCGGAGCGCCGACGCGAGCGACTCGGCGGTGGAGCGGAGGCGCTCCTCGGACTCGGCGGCGCTCTTCAGCTGCTGGCTGAGCTCGCCGTGCTGGAGGTTGCGCTGCGACTCGAGCTGGGTGACCTTCGACTGCATCTCGGTGAGCGACTGCTTGACGGGGGCGAGGGCCTGGAGCACGCGGCTCTCGGCCTGCTCGCGCGCCTCGCGCGCCTGCTGCTCGGCGCGGTGCTGCTCGACCAGCTCGCGCTGCTGCTGCTGGGCGGCGAGGATCTGGTCGCGTAGCGCCTCTGCGGTGGCCTGCGTCGCGGCGAGCTCCTCGCGCAGAAGCGACTTGGCGGCCTCTTCGCCCGCACGCACCTCGGCGACCTGTGCCTGGTGGCGCGCCTCGACGAGCGCGGGATCTTCGGCGACCAGCGCCGCCGGCGTGCGCCGCGACGACAGGACGGCGACCGCGAGGCCGCCGACGAGTGCGCCGACGATGAGGCCGATGACGAGTGCGAGGAGGTCCATGTCGACAGTGTCGCAGCGGCGTCCGACATCGCCGGAGAAGGGGCCCGGCCGGGCGCGCATCCGCGGCGAGCGCGCGATCGAGCGCTACTGCAGCGCCATCGGCCCGTGCGCGGAACGGTGCTCGCGCGTCGCGACGCTGCCGATCGCGCCGAACGGCACGCGGGTGATGTGCGCGAGGCGCTCGACGTCGTCGGCCTCGTGCCGCTTCGCCGCGTGCACGATGATCGCGGCGCACGCCTCGGCGTCGGCCAGCGCGTCGTGGTGCGAGAAGTCCTCGAACCCCGCCGCCATCGCCGCGACCGGGAGCCGGTAGGACTCGAGGTGGTAGGTCTTGCGGGCCACCTGCAGGCTGCAGAGCGACCGGTAGTCGGGGACGGCGAGTCCGAACGCCTCGGACGTCTTGACGATCACGGCCATGTCGAACCCGGCGTTGTGGGCGACCAGCACGTCGCGTTCCGGCGAACTCGCGCAGCGCGGGAAGGTGGTCGGCCCAGCCGGGGGCATCCGCCACCATCTCGGGCGTGATGCCGTGGATGCGGATGTTCCACTCCGAGAAGTCGTTGTGCGGGAACGGCGGCCGGATGTACCAGTGCACGCGATCGACGACGCGGCCGTCTCGCACCTTCACCAGGCCGACGGAGCAGGCCGACGCGCTCGACGGGTTTGCGGTTTCGAAGTCGATCGCGGTGAAGTCCACTGGCACGCGAGCATCGTCGCACGCGGGTCCGACACGGTCGGCGCGCGCCGTCGGGCGCGTCGGCGATCGGTGCGGAAACAGGTTGACGGATGCCGCGGGCAGGGCGTGGAATGGCTGCGGGAGCGCCCTGCCGACGAGCGCGCCGCGAGGTGAGGAGAACGGATGACCGAGCTGCCCGCACCGGTGGAGGAGGCGTTCGCCGCCACGAACGACGGCGATCTGGGGCGCTTCGTCGCGGCGTTCGCGGCGGACGGCGTGATCGACGACTGGGGGCGCGAGTTCCGCGGCCACGAGGAGATCGAGGCATGGAGCCGGCGGGAGTCGATCGGCGTGCAGCAGACCTTCGCGGTCACCGACGTGCGCCAGGGCGACGGCGAGGTCGTCGTGATCGCCGACGTCGGCGGCGGCGGGTTCAACGGGCCCTCGACCTTCACCTTCCGGCTCGCGCCGGACGGCGCCGCCATCGAGCGCATGACGATCACGGCATGAACGACGCACCGGCACCCGCAGCGGCCGACGAACCCGGCCTCGTCGTCGACCCGTCGGACCCCGAGACGCTCCGCACCGCGCGCTCGTTCGGCGCGGCGGCATCCGTCTACCACCAGGCCCGGCCGGGCTACCCGATCGACGCGATCGCGTGGCTCATCGGCGACGCGGTGCGCGTGCTCGACCTCGGCGCGGGCACCGGCAAGCTGACCGAGGCGCTCGTGGCGCTCGACCGCGACGTCATCGCCGTCGATCCCGTCGAGGAGATGCTCGAGGAGCTCGAGGTCGCGGTGCCCGGCGTGCCGCGGATCCTCGGCACGGCCGAGGACATCCCCATCGAGGACGCCTCGGTCGACGCGGTCGTCGCCGGCCAGGCGTGGCACTGGTTCCAGCCCGAGCGCGCGGTGCCCGAGATCGCGCGCGTGCTGCGGCCGGGCGGGGTGCTCGGACTCGTGTGGAACAGCCGCGACACGAGCGTCGACTGGCTGCGGCAGGCGGGCGAGATCATGCACGAGCGCCACGACGCGAGCGCCACGTTCGAGAGCTACGTCAGGATCGGCCGCCCGTTCGGCGAGATCGAGGAGCACACGGTCGAGTGGAGCGAGCGGATGTCGCGGGCGAGGTTCCTCGACCTCGTGCGCTCGCGCAGCTACTACATCACCGCGCCGGCGTCGGAGCAGGCTGCCACGATCGCGGCGCTCGAGACCCTGCTCGAGACGCACCCCGACCTGGCCGGCGCCGAGGAGCTCGCCGTACCGTACGTCACGCGCTGCTTCCGCTCACGGCTCGGCTGACGACGCTCGGCCGACGGCGCTCGGCTGACGGCGCGCAGGGTCGACCGCGCTGCGGCCGACCGCCGGCTCGCCTCGCCTCACCGGTCCAGCAGGTCGGCCGTGGCGCGCAGGATCGCGACCACCGCCGCCGTCTGCCGATCGGATGCCGCCGCGCTCCCGGGTGCCGCGGCCTTGCCGTCGGCCGGCGCTCCGGGCGAGCCGGCTTCGGCGTCGCCACCGGCTCCACCCGCCCCCTCGACCGACGCGCTCGCGGTGCCGAGCAGGATGCGGCCGCCGAGCACCTCCTCGCCGTGGAACTCGGGCGTCTGCCTGCGGTTCTGGCCGAACACCTCCACCACGGAGCTCACGAAGTCGCGGTTGGACACGCTGCCGACGCCCGACGCGAGCAGCGGCAGGGCCGCGCGCGTGAAGTCGCCCTGTCCGGCCGACTCCCACGCGACCTCGGTCGCCCGACAGGCGCTGAAGAGCACCTCGCGGCGCACGCCGGCGTTGCGCGGGGCGGCCGACGGGGTCGCCTCCGACGCGCGCACGCTCGCGATCGCGGCATCCCGCACCGGATCGGGCTCGGCCGACGCGGTCGCCACGCCGCGGTCGGCGCGGTACGCCTCCTCGTCCTCGCGGGTCAGCTCGACCGCCCTGGGCCGTGCGTCGCCGACCGGCGTGAGGTCGACACGCGGCGCGCGGTTCGCCGATCCGGAGTGGCAGCTGTCGAAGAACGCGGTGAGGCTCACGCCCTCGGGGATCACGTCCCAGATGCGGGCGAGGTCGTCGTCGATGATCAGTCGGCCCTGCTTGCGGAAGTCGACCGGGCAGAGCGCCTCGTCCTTCGCGACGTCGCCGTCGTCCTCGTCGGCGTCGAGGTCGGGCACGAACGTGCCGTGTCCCGAGTACTGCACCGCGAGCACGTCGCCCGGCGCGGCGCCGCTCACGAGTTCGAGGATGCCGCGCAGGATCGCGTCGCGCGTGGCCGCGGCATCCGTCAGCTCGGTCACGTCGAACCGGGCCGTGCGGAACGCCTCCGCCCAGGCGTGGGCGTCGGCGACGCAGCCCTGCAGGCGGTCGCCCTCGTCGGGGTACGCGTCGACGCCGATGCAGAGCGCGCGCCGAGCACCCGCGACCGCGCCATCGGCGGCGGAGCGCGATCCGTCCGCGGCGGGGAGGTCCTCGTACTCGGGCCAGGGCTCGACGGTGCGCGCGCGCCCCTTCGGGAACGGGGTGATGTCGCTGACGCCCGCGACGCGACGGGCGACGCTCTCCATGGTGGGCCCGTCGTCGTCGAAGTCGCCGTGCGAACGGGCGGCGCTCGCCACCCGGAGCCCGACGGCGTTCGGGGCGAGCACGAGGTCGCCGTCGGCCGACGCGCCGGTGAAGAAGTCGGCGAGGTCGGCGTCGCGCGTGAGGAACTTCGCCATGCCCAGGATCGGCGTCGCCTTCTGGGGCTCGAACGAGGCGGACACGAGGTAGAGCAGCGACTTGTTGTAGATGCGCAGACAGGTGTCGGCGCGCTCGGCGTCGTCGTCCATGGTGAAGACGGCGAGCCGCGCGATCTTGCCGCTCTTCGCGTGCGGCAGCACGAGCTTCGAGAACGTGTCGACGCGCACTGCGGGCGCGAGCAGGCTGAGCGACGCGATCTCGGGGACATCCGCCTCGAGCGCGGCCGGCAGCAGGTGCGAGTGGAAGATCGACCCGGCGCTGTGACCCACGGCGTGCACCTCGACCTCGCCGGGGTGCTCGGTCATCCACTTGCCGAGCGCGCGCACGAAGGCGTATCCGCCGCCGCCCTTCACGGATGCCGCGGCCGCGTCGACCTTCATGTCGTTCCAGATCCCGCCGCCTCCGAGGAGCCGCGCGGCGACCTCGAGGAAGGTGTCCTTCGCCTCGTCGACCCAGCCGCGACGCCCGCCGGAGGCCCACCGGCGCAGCGCGTCCCAGAGCGCGGTGCCGAGTCCCGTCTCCCACACGAAGTGGATGGGGTAGACGCCGTTCGCCTTCCACCAGGCGGTCTGCTGCACGGCGATGCCGAAGCCCGCCTCCTTGTCGACGAGCCCGCCGTGCGCGTAGAGCACGATCGGCACCGGGCCGGGCGCGTTCGCGGCGATGAACGCCGGCAGGTGGGTCGCGAAGATCGCGTCGATGTCGTCGGCGGTCGTGCGGAAGTCGCGCACGCTGGTTGCGGCCGCCGATGCGCCGGTCGCGAGTCGGCCGTCCTCGAGGGTGATGACGTGCGGACGCAGGTCGGCGAGCTCGCCGGCGGAGAGCGCGGGACCGCCGCGCGACGCCGCGGCCGAGGCGTCGGCACGCGTGGTCGCGGGCGGGGGAGCGGACGGGCTCGGCGGGCGTGCAGCGTTCATGATGGCGGTCCTTCCGGGATGGGGCGGTCGAGCGGATCGAGGTGGATGCGGGCGCGGGGGTGCGCGTAGACGGCGTAGGCGAGCTCGGAGAGGTCGGCGTCGTCGCGGGCGGCGCGGCGGGCGGCGCGGGTCGCGTCGGCGATGGTGGCGTCGTCGTCGGCGAGCGCCGCGTAGAACGCCTCCACGAAGGTGGACGCGGGGTCGTCGCCGACGGCCCACGAGCATCCGACGAACGCGGCTGCGCCTCCGCGGAGGAACGCCTCGGGGAACCCGCCCAGCGCCGCGGGCCCCGACGGCAGGCGGCCGATGTCGCACGCGTTGAGGAAGACGAACGGGCCCTGCGCCGCGGCATCCACGACCCCGCGGTCGGGCAGGTCGTGGCGCAGCTCGCCGTCGGAGTAGCGGGCGAGCGGCGACGTCCTCGACCTCGCTGAACGCGGCGAGCAGCAGCTCCTGCGCCTGCGGGGTGCCGTCGCTCCAGCGTCCGTGGCCGGCGAAGTGCAGCAGGTCGAATCCGTCGCGCATCAGGCCGGCGATCCCGTCGGCGTCGTCGGGGTCGACGGTCTTCGCGCGGAACCGCTCCTCGAGGAACCGGCGCTCCTCCGTGGTGTGCGTGAGCTGGAGGCGCTGGTCGGCGTACTCGGGGCAGACGTATCGCACTCGGTCGGCGGCGACGGGCAGCTCGATCGGGTGGGCCGTGTCGTAGACCCACCGGGTGAGCCCGTAGCCGCTGAGGAACCGCGGTCGCCCGTCGTCGCGGATGCCGACCGGCGGCACGAGGTGCACGATCTCCCACGGCACGTCGAGCTCGCCCGCGGTCTGGATGATCAGCCCGTCGAGCTCGTCGGGCGTCGCGTTCCAGAGCAGGTCGAGCACGTCACGGCTGAAGAGGGTGCGCGCGAGGCCCATGCCGAGCTCGCGCAGGCGGTGCAGTCCGTGCCTCGCGCGGTCGTCGCGATCGCGGATGTCGCGGAGTTCGTCCCGGATGCCGCCGATGCGCCGGTACGTGCGCGAGATGAGCGCCGCCTTGTCGTCCAGGCGGGTCTCGCATTCCCGTGCGTCGCCGGCCACCGCGACCCGGATGCGCAGCGTCGAGTCGGTGCCCACGATGGACTCGTCGATGCGGATGCTCGGGAGGACCACGAGTTCGGGGTCGGGCTCGACCACATCGGCGGCCACCTCGGCGGCCAGCGGCTCGGCCGTCTCACCCGCGGCGACGATCTCGGCCGTGATCCGCAGCGTGGCGAGCGGGAGGTCGGCGTCCTGCCGCACGACGAGCGACACCTCGCCGTTGCCGGGCAGCGGTCCGACCAGCCGGAAGCGGTGCTCGTCGACCCCGTCGGCCGTATGCGGCAGTCGCGTCACGACGGTGGCGGCCTGATCGCCGACGAGGCGGAAGCCCCGCAGCGCGATCGTCACGGTCAGGTCGCGCTCGGCGTCGACCTTGATCGACTGCGCGGTGCTGCTGGTGCCGGCGGATGCCTCGAGCCGACGTCGGCTCAACCGGAAGCGCACCTCGAACTCGCTGTCGACGACGACGCGACGCGGCATCTCGGCGTGGACGTGCGCGAGGGCGAGGTCGGCGGGCTCCTCGCCTGCCCCGCCCACGCCGGTCGAATCGCCGGGGCCGAACTCCGGGCCGGCGCCGCGGCCGTCGTCGGGGGAGACCGGGGAGGGCACGGGCGTCACGGGTCCGGGCGCGGGCGCGGCCGGCGGGGCGGGCGCGGCCGGAGGTGCCGGCGAGGGCGCGGGCGCGGCCGGCGGTGCCGGGGCGGGGAACGGGAAGGACGGCGGGCTCGGGGGAGGAGGCGGTGGTGCCGAGCGCGTCACCGGCGGCGGGGCTGCATCGGCGCCGGGCGCCGCGCCGACCGGCGGTCCCGGCTCGGCGGGCGGTTCGGCGCTGCGCGGCTCCTCGACCTCCTCGGGCGGGCCCGCCTCGAGGTCCGCTCGGGCGGCCTCGTACTGCAGGGCGAGCTGCTCGGCCTCGGCCTCGGTCGCGCATTCGACCACCACCACCAGCGCACGCTGCGAACCGAGCCGGAACGGCAGCGCCACCTCGAGCGCATCCCGATCCTCGCCCGTCGGGCGGAACGAGCACAGCAGGTCGCCCAGTCGCACGAAGACCACGACGCGTCGCGGGTCGACGTCGTCCGCGAGCGCCAGGATCAGCACGGGCGGGTCGCCGGCGGTGCCGATGAGGTCGGCTCGCAGGAGTTCGCGGCCCGAGCTCGGCGGCGGCCATGCCGCATCCGTGGTGCCGAGCACGCGCACCGCGCCGCGCGCAGCGAGGATGGCGGGTGCGGGCATCATGGCCCGAACCTCCGCGCGCGGCATCCGCGCTCTCGCGTGCACATGGCGACCATGGTCGCCTCCCCCTCGAGTGCCACCGTCGCCCGCTATCGTGAGCGACGCTCAACATCCTCTGGGCGCAGCATACGACCGCGACGACGGCGCCCGCCAGCGGATTCCGCACGGTTCAGTGCCATCCCGGATGCCGCGCAGGGGCCACCCTGAGGGCGTGCGGCCTCGCGCGGCGCGGGTCGCCCGCGCTCCTCCCGTGCAGCACCCGGCATCCGCGGCATCCGCTCGTTCGAGGCGGAACCGAACGAGCACGTACGCTGGTCCGGTGGATCGCGGCCGGATGTACCTCTACCTGGCGCTCGCGAACCTCTTCTGGGCCGGCAACTACGTGTTCGGCGAGATGGTCACCCGCGAGATCACGCCCATCTCGCTCACCTTCTTCCGGTGGGCGTTCGCGTTCCTGCCCCTCCTCGGCATCGCGTGGCTCATCGAGCGCCCGAACTGGCGTGAGGCGCTGCGCGAATGGCCCTTGCACCTGCTGCAGTCGCTGCTCGGCCTCACGGGCTACACGCTGCTGCTCTACGCCGCGCTCGGGCTCACCGGCGCGGTGAACGCCGCGGTCATCAGTGCCATCAACCCGGCGACGATCGCGCTCGGCGCGGCGATCTTCCTGCACGAGCGGCTGAACCGGGTGCAGGTGCTCGGCCTCGCGGTGGCGTTCGTCGGCGTCACGGTCGTGCTCACGGGCGGCGACGTCGCACAGGTGGTGGAGCAGGGCTTCGGCGTCGGCGACCTGCTCGTGATCGGATCCGTGCTGGCCTGGACGGTCTACTCGCTGATCTCGCGCCGGCTGGTGACCCCGCCCATCACCGCGACCTCGGTGCAGGCGGTCTTCGCCGTCGTCACGATGCTGCCGCTCATCGCGGTCACGGGCGTGTCGCTGCCGGCGTCGGCGGGCGGTGCGCTCGGCCTTGCGTACATCGTCGTGTTCCCGTCGATGGCCGGCTACGCGCTCTGGAACATCGGCGCCTCGAAGGTGGGTCCGTCTCGTGCCGGGATCTTCCTCAACCTGCTGCCCGTGTTCACGGTGATCATCGCGCTCGCGTTCGGCGCCACCCTCGAGCTGCCCGCCGTGATCGGCGGTGCCCTCGTGATCGCGGGCGTCTACCTCACGCTGCATGTGCGGCGCGCGAAGATCGGCCCCGCGGATGCCGCGAACGGCCTGCCGGTACGATAGACCCCCGTGGCTCTCACTATCGGCATCGTCGGCCTGCCCAACGTCGGCAAGTCCACCCTGTTCAACGCGCTGACCAAGAACGACGTGCTCGCGGCGAACTACCCGTTCGCGACGATCGAGCCGAACATCGGCGTGGTGAGCCTGCCCGACCCGCGGCTCGAGAAGCTCGCCGAGGTCTTCCACTCCGAGCGCATCCTGCCCGCGACCGTGTCGTTCGTCGACATCGCCGGCATCGTGCGCGGCGCGACGAGGGTGAGGGGCTCGGCAACCAGTTCCTCGCGAACATCCGCGAGGCCGACGCGATCGCGCAGGTCGTGCGCGGCTTCACCGACGACGACGTCGTGCACGTCGAGGGCGCCGTCAACCCGAAGAACGACCTCGAGACGATCAACGCCGAGCTGCATGCTCGCCGACCTGCAGACGCTCGAGAAGGCGATCCCGCGCATCGAGAAGGAGGTCAAGGGCAAGAAGCCCGATCCGTCGGTGCTCGCGGCGGCGCAGTCGCGGCGAAGGACGCGCTGCAGAACGCGGCATCCTGCTCTCGCATCGGCATCCGTCGACCTCGAGCCCGATCCGCGAGCTCGGGCTGCTGACCGCGAAGCCCTACATCTACGTCTTCAACGTCGACGAGGCGGTGCTGACGGATGCCGCGCGCAAGGCCGAGCTCGAGGCCCTCGTCGCGCCCGCCCACGCCGTGTTCCTCGACGCGAAGATCGAGTCCGAGCTCATCGACCTCGACCCCGACGGATGCCGCGGAGCTGCTCGCGTCGACCGGTCAGGAGGAGTCGGGCCTCGACCAGCTCGCCCGCATCGGCTTCGACACGCTCGGCCTGCAGACCTACCTCACCGCCGGTCCGAAGGAGGCGCGCGCCTGGACGATCGGCAAGGGCTGGAAGGCCCCGCAGGCGGCCGGCGTCATCCACACCGACTTCGAGAAGGGCTTCATCAAGGCCGAGGTCATCTCGTTCGACGACCTCGTCGACACCGGCTCGGTCGCTCGAGGCCCGCGCCAGCGGCAAGGCGCGCCTCGAGGGCAAGGACTACGTCATGCAGGACGGCGACGTGGTCGAGTTCCGCTTCAACGTCTGAGTCAGCGCCCCTGGCGTTTCTTGTACGGCTTCGGCTTCCCCTTCACGATGGGAGCACGGCCCTTGCCCTTCGAGGCTTTCGCCTTGCCGCCGGCCTTCGCCACGGGTTTCTCGACGGGAGCGGGCGCTGCGGCGATCTCCCTTCTGGCCTCGTCGAGGAAGAGGATTCCGACCTTGGTCAGCTGGGTTTCGCCGTGGCGGGTGAAGAGTGGGTGCCCGACCTCGGTCTCGAGTTTCTCGATCGACGAGTAGAGCGAAGCGAGCGGGATGCCGAGGGCGTCTGCGGCACGCGGGAAGTGCAACTCCTCGGCGACTGCGACGAAACGTCGAAGCAGGGTGATGTTCACGGGGAGCCTTTCGCCGGCGCGCGTGAATCGCGGCCGTGCTTCAGGGTACGTGAGTCGGTGCTCGAGGCGGCGGCGGCGGCGCAGGAGGATGGGCCGCCGTTGATGCGGGACCCGCATCCGGTCGAATCGGCTCGTCGCGTGCAAGACTCGCGGCAGACGCGACATAGGCAGTGTGTGAGGATCGCCGACACCGCCGCAGACGCCGACATGACCGAGGGGGTGGCGATGCCCGACGGCGCCGACTCGCCCGCGCCGGGAGACGACCTCGCGTGGTTCACCGACGTCGTGCGCGAGCACTCGACCGCACTTGTGCGGTACTTCGCGCGCCGTGGGCCGCGACAGGATGCCGAGGACCTCGCCGCCGACGTGTTCGCGACCGCATGGCGCCGACGTGCCGACGTGCCGCGCGAGGCCGTGCTGCCCTGGCTCTACCGCACCGCGGGCTTCACGCTCGCCAATCACCGTCGGAAGCTCGTCGACCTGCCGGTCGACGAGGTGCCCGAGACGGGTGAGGCCCGGGTCCGCGAGGATCCGGAGCTGAGCGCCCTGTTCGACGCCGAGCTCCGCGGCGCCCTGCAGAGCGTCGGGGAACGCGACCGCCGCATCCTGCTCCTCCACGCCTGGGAGGGCCTCGACGGCGCCGAGCTCGCCGAGGTGCTCGGCATCTCGCGCTCCGGGGCGGATGCCGCGCTCTCGCGAGCCCGCAAGCGGCTCCGCGAGGCGTGGGGCGAGCGGATGTCGTTCTAGTTCGGGTCTCGGTGCAAGGTCCGGGGCCTGCCGGACATATCCGTGAGTGAGACCGGATGTCACGGAGGGTGATCACCATGAACGACGACCACGAGCACGAGCCCGAGCTCGATCCGGTGCAGCGGCTGCGTGCCGCGGATCCCGCGGCCGGGGTCGAACCGAGTGCCGGGTTCGCCGACGAGGTCGTCGCGCGAGCCGCCGCCGAGACGACCGAGTCGGCGCCGGTGGCCGACCTCACGACTGAGCGCGCCCGCCGGCGCCCGCGCTGGATCCCGATCGCGGCCGTCGCTGCGTCGCTCGTCGTCGTGGGCGCGCTCGGCTACGGAGTGGGCGCGCGGACCGGCGGGGCGACGAACCTGGCCGACGGTGCGGCCCCTCCGATCTCGCTGCAGAACGGGTCCGGCACGGGAACGACCGAGCAGGGCATGACGACCGAGCAGGGCATGATGCAGGGCGACGCCGTCGCGCCGGAGCGATCGAAGATGTCCGCGCCCGGCGCGAGCGACCTGATGTACCCGTACGGGTTCGGGCGCAACCAGTTCAGCTCGTCGGGGCTCTCCACCTCGGAGGGCACCGCCCTGGCCTACGGCTTCGACGCGCGTGCGGCGTCGAACGCCGAGACCGTCGCCGCGCTCGCCACGGCGCTCGGCGTCGCGGGAACGCCGGAACTGAAGGACGGGGCGTGGTCGGTGGGACCCCAGGACGGCACGTCGGCGTCGCTCTGGGTGTCGCTCGACGGCACGCTGAGCTTCTCCTACTCCGACCCGACGATCAATCCATGGCAATGCGTCGATGGCGCTGAGACCTGCGAGCCGCCGACCGGCGACATCCCCGGTGAGGATGAGGCCATCGACGCGCTGCGCTCGCTCCTCGTGTCGGCGGGACGCGACCCCGCCGCGTTCGAGTTCACCTCGGAGACGTACGAGGGCGCGGTCACGCAGGTCGGCCCAGGCGTGGCCCGTCGTCGACGGACAGCGCATCGACCAGGCCTGGACCGTGGAGATCACGCACGACGGGATCGTCAGCGCGTACGGCGCGCTCGCCGATCTCGTTGAGCTCGGCGACTATCCCGTGGTGAGCGAGCAGGAGGCGTTCGAGCGGCTCTCCGACCCTCGCTTCGGGGCGGCGATGACGAACCTGCCGATCGCGTTCCGCGAGCAGGCGGTCGACGCGGCATCCGAGTGGATGCCGCCCACCGAGCCCCCCGCGGCGCCTTCGGCCGGCAGCTCGCTCGCCTGGCCCGTGAACGACGTCGAGATCGTCAGTGCCCGTCTCGGGCTCGCGAGCCAGTGGCAGCCCGATGGGAGCGTGCTCGTGGTTCCGGCCTACGAGTTCACGGATGCCGCGGGCGGCACCTGGTCGGTCATCGCCGTCGCCGACTCGAAGCTCGACTTCGCGGTCGAGTAGCCGCGGGGCATCCGCAGCGGCACCGGGCTCGACACGCTGGCGCCTCGACGGTGGGGCGTGGGAGGCTGGCGGCATGCCGGAATCGCCAGAAGTCCAGGCCCTGGTCGACGAACTCGGCGAGCGATTGACCCGTCGCACACTCGCCATCGTCGACGTCGTCGAGTTCCGAACGACGAAGACCCGCGCTCGTCCGCCGGAGTCGCTCGTGGGTGAACGCGTGACTGGCGCCGCTCGGCACGGCAAGCTGGTCGACTTGGAGTTCGGCGAGGCCCACCTGGTGACCTCCCTCGGTCGGCACGGCTGGGCTCGCTGGGGAGTCGACGGTGATTCGGCAGACAGTGCGGACGATGAGCCCCCAACGCTGGTATCGCTCGAGTTCGATGACGGCGTCATCCTCGAACTGACGGATTCCGGCACTTGGGTCTCGCTCGGATGCTGGGTGGTCGACGATCCTCGGGAAGTGCCGGCGGTGGCGAAGCTCGGACCCGACCCGGCCGACCCGGCCTTCACGAGAGCGGACTTCGACGCGGCCATCGTCGGTCGACGCAAGCAGGTGAAGGCCGTCCTTCAGGATCAGGAGTCGCTCGCCGGCATCGGCAACGCCTACTCCGACGAGATCCTGCATGCGGCACAGCTCTCGCCCGTCGTGCACGCGTCGGCGCTGACCGCGGTCCAGCGCGACCGCCTCTTCGAGGCGACGGTCGGCGTCATCAGAGCGGCGATCTCCGCACGCCGCGGCGTGCCCATCGCGCAACTGAAGGACGCCAAGGTCGCTGCCATGCGCGTGCACGGTCGCACGGGCGAGGCGTGCCCCGTGTGCGGCGACACGATTCGCGACTTCTCCTTCGCGAGCACGACCGCCCAGTATTGCCCCACGTGCCAGACGCAGGGCGAGCTGCTGCCCCTGAAGTCGTAGCCGAGCCGGAATCACGACCGGCCGCGATCGTCGCGACCGCGCCGGTCGGGGCCTCCCCAGCGGCATCCGATCGGACTAGGGTCGAGGCATCCCGCGACGGCGCGGGGGTGGGGAGCCGACCATGAGCAATCACGTCTACCGCGTCACCGAGATCGTCGGGACGTCGCCCGAGAGCATCGACACCGCGATCCGCAACGCCATCTCGCGCGCGACCGCGACCCTGCGCCACGTCGACTGGTTCGAGGTGATGTCGGTGCGCGGCGAGGTCGAGGACGGCGGCGTCGCGCACTTCCAGGTCACGCTGAAGGTCGGCTTCCGGCTCGAGGACTAGCGCGCCCTCGCCGACCAGCGTGATCGAGGCCGTCAGGCGGCGCCGGTCAGGGCTCGACGAGACACGCCGTCGCGCGTGCGCACTCGGCTGATCGCCTCGGGTGCCGCGGTGAATCGGCCGACCCGGCCGTCGGCGGTGAGGTAGGTGACGCGGATGCCGCGGCCGATGCGCGCGAGCTTCGTCACCTCGTAGACGCTGCCGGAGGTGCTGACGAGCACATCGCCGACCGCCAACTCGCGCGTCTGCCGCAACTCGATCCGATCCATACTGAGAGTGTCTCAGCAACCACCGACACTGCAGCCGCCGGCCGATCGTCCAGCACGCGGACCCCGTCGAACCGACGTTCAGGCGCTGCGGGCCGCGCGGAGCGCCAGCTTCTCCTCGAGCGCCTGCTCGTCGGCGAGGAACCAGATCTGGTCGCCGCGGTTCGACTCCCACACGAAGTCGCGAAGGGCGTTGCTCGCGGCGAGCTGTTCGGAGATGTCGCCGATCACCGCGAGGCGCAACCGGTAGTTCACGAGCTTCTGCATGATCTCGCCGGCGATCCCGGTGCTCAGGCGGAAGAACTCGGGGTCGAGCCGCTCCACCGGCACGGTGATGAGGTTCGCCTGGTGCGACCACGCGGCGCCCACGAGGTCGGACGCGTCATCCGGGGTGGAGATGGGGTCGCCATCGGCCTCGAGGTGGAGCACGCGGATGTCGCTCTCGTCGCTGAACATGGATCGACAGTAGCGGTGCGCGGCGTCGTCGAACCAGCCCCCGTCGTGCGTGTGTCGTGTGGGGCGGGGAACGGCGAGCGTCAGTCCGGGGAGCCGAGCGGTCCGGTCCCGGCATCCTCGGGCACCGACGTGACGTCGACGAGCTCCTCACGGCCGTTGCCGCCCGAGACGTCGAGGGTGAGCACGGGCCCCACGCCACGAGCGTAGAACTTGAGCTCCGCGGCCGTCGGTTCGAGCGCGTTCGTGTCGCGTGTGAGCAGCGCCTCACTGAAGCGGCCGTACTGCACCTCGACGAGTTCCTCGACGCTCAGCACGGCACCGCTGTCCTCGGCCTGTCCGGCCGAGTACTCCTGCCGATAGGCCATCCCCGGTTCGGGGTCGGCCGGCACGGCGATGCCGGGCAGCGCGCCGTCGACGCCCGCCTCGAACGAGCCCTCGCGCGAGACGATCTCGCCTCCCTCGAACTCGGCGGTGTCCTCGCCGAGGTACCAGATCGCGCCGGCGTCGTCCTGCGCGTACCAGTCGAAGGTGTCCTCGACGATCTCTCCGCCGTTCCGCACCGTGTCGCGCACGACGCGAGCCGTGATGCCGTTCGCGATCTCCTTGGTCGCGCTCGTCACCGTGACGTCGACGGTCGACACGCCGCCGTCGGGGTCGGTCTCGACGTACGACCACCGCGTGCCCGGCTCCATCGGCCAGTACGGGTTGTCGATCTCGGTCGTGAACGTCGCGGGGTCGAGGGTGACGGGGTCGTCGCTTCGGGGCAGCGAGGTCGGCGACGGCGGCATGGCGACGCATCCGGTCAGCACGGATGCCGCGACGCAGGACGCGATCGTCACCGGCATCCAGGTGGACATCATCGACATCTCGGGCCTCGATTCACTCGCGATCGGAGCGCCCCCTTCAACGATGCACCTCTGCGACGGATGTCGCCAGACCCCGATCGCCGTGGCCACCCCGCGAGGCGTCAGCCGGTCGAGTCGAGGCAGGTGACCTGGTTCACCCAGCCGTACTCGTGGTCGTCGTTGCCGAACACGAGCGGGGTCTCCTCGCCGGCCTCCACTCCTTCGAGCTGAATGGTCTCGGTCTGCTCGGGCAGCGCCGCGTCGATGTCGCCCGAGTACCCGAGTTCGACCTCGAGCGTGCCGCAGTCCGACTCGGTGAAGAGGGCCATCTGCCAGCAGCCCGAGGCGAAGCCGGGTGGGCACTGCGGGTTGTATCGACCGTCGGCGTAGATCTCGAGCGCGGCCGGGAACGTGAAGAACGTCTCGCTCGACTCGAATCGCTCGACGTCGGCGGGCGCGTCGCTCGACTCGGCCTCGATCGCCTCGTTCACGGTGCCGGCGGCTTCGGTCACCAGCCGCACGCCGCCCCAGATCGCGAACCCGATGAGCGCCACGACCGCGACCGCGCCGACGACGATGCCGACGATCGCGCCCGTCGAGAGGCGGCGTCGGGGCTGTGCCGCGGCGGGCGCGGGCACGGCGGATGCCGCGGCGCCGGGCATCGACGCAGCACCGGCCGTGCTGGCGACCTCGTGCAGCAGCACCGCGCGCGCCGTGCCCAGCGTCGTCGCCCACTCCTCGGCCTGCGCCCGCCCGGGACCCTCGGGATACCGCGACGGATGCCGTGTCCACGACTCCTCGGCGTAGGCGCTCTCGACCAGCGTCGGGGTGAGTGGGGTGTCGGGGGAGATGCGCAGCACCTGGCGCGCCGTGTTGGGATCCACAGCGCGATCGTAGGGCTTCGTGCCCCGAGCCGCACGCCGGCGGCCGCGGCATCCGTGGCCCGTTCACAGACCCGCCGTGGTTGACTGCCGCCATGGGAGCCATTGCGATGTTCCCCTTCGCACTCGTTACGCCGTCGGCGGATCCGGTGACGATGTCCGCCGTCGATGAGACGATGACTGGGTGCCCGAGTTGCCCGAGGTCGACGCGCTCGTCGGATTCCTCCGCGAGCGTGCGGTCGGCCGTGCCGTCGCGTCCGCCACCGTCGCCGCGATCTCGGCGCTGAAGACCTTCGATCCGCCGCTGCAGCAGCTGAACGGGCGCACGATCGACGGGGCCTCGCGTCACGGCAAGTTCGTCGACCTCGACGTCGGCGGGCTGCACCTCGTCTTCCATCTGGCTCGCGCCGGGTGGCTCCGCTGGTACGACGAGCTGCCGAAGACCGTCATCAGGCCGGGCAAGTCGCCGATCGCGTTGCGCGTGCGCCTCGACGACGGCTCCGGCTTCGACCTCACCGAGGCGGGCACCAAGAAGTCCTTGGCGGTCTACGTCGTGCGCGACCCGTCCGAGGTGCCGGGCATCGCTCGGCTCGGGCCCGATCCGACCGCGCCCGACTTCTCGCTCGACGACTTCGCCGGCATCCTCGCGGGGCGCCGCACCCAGGTGAAGGGCCTGCTGCGCGATCAATCGGTGTTCGCGGGCGTCGGCAACGCCTACTCCGACGAGATACTCCACAACGCGCGCATGTCGCCCTATGCGCTCGCCGCCAAGCTCACGCCCGACGACGTCGAGCGGCTCTACCACGCCATGCGCGACACGCTCGCCGATGCGATGGCCGCGGCTGCCGGTCATCGGCCCGACGAGCTCAAGGACTCCAAGCGCACCCGCATGCAGGTCCACGGGCGCACCGGCCAGGCGTGCCCGGTCTGCGGCGACACCGTGCGCGAGGTGATCTTCGCCGACTCCACGTTCCAGTACTGCCCCACCTGCCAGACCGGCGGCAAGCCGCTGGCAGACCGGGTGCTGTCGCGCCTGCTCAAGTGAGCCCGATGCCACCTGGCCGGCGCGTTCCGATGTCGGATGCCGCTGGCAAGACTGTTCGCGATGATCGACGAACTCCGCACCGACCGCCTGCTGCTCACCCCGCTCACCCTCGACCATGTCGACGACTACTTCCGCGTCTACGGCGACCCGCGCACGTGGGAGCACCTGCCGAGCGGTCGGCACACGAGCCGCGGCCAGTCGGCGCAGGCGATCGAACGATCGATGCAGAGCCGCCGCACGTCCGGGTTCGGGCACTGCGCAGTCGTGCTCCGCGAGCCCGTCGGCACGCTCCGGCCCGGCTCCTTCATCGGCTCGGCTGGTGCGGCGATACTGCCGTTCGACGCGTGGAACCTCGGCTACCGACTCGCTCCAGACGCCTGGGGCCACGGGCTGGCCGGTGAGGCGGCCCGGGTCTCGCTCGAGGCCGCGCGCGCCGCCCGTCCCGAGGCGCCGGTCACTGCCCGCGTGCTGGCGGGCAACCCCGCGTCCGTCCGCGTGCTCGAACGCCTCGAGCTCGATCTGGTCTGGCAGGGAGCATCGAGCGCCGCGCCGTCGGGCCCCGACGACACGACCCACCTCGAGCGGCTCATCTTCGCCGATCGCCCCCTCGACGACGAGACCCTCGAAGCCGTCATCGCCCTCGGCTGACGCGGCGCGTCGACGCCGGCATCGTCGACGCGACGCTCGCCAACCATGTCATCGATCGGCAGACTCGAGTCATGACCGTCTCCGACCTCGACCTCGTCCACCTCCGTCGCGCCGTGGCGCTGGCGCGTGAAGCCGCCGATTCGGGCGACGGCCCGTTCGGGTCGGTGCTCGTCGATGGCGCCGGCATCGAACGGTTCGCCGACCGGAACCGTGAGGAGAGCACGGGCGACGCGACGCGGCATCCCGAGTTCGAGATCGCCCGCTGGGCCGCCGCGCACCTGTCGCCCGCCGAGCGCGCGCAGGCCACGGTCTACACCTCGGGTGAGCACTGTCCGATGTGCTCGGCCGCGCACGCGTGGGTGGGGCTCGGCCGGATCGTGTTCGTGGCCTCCTCGGCGCAGATCTCGGAATGGCGAGAGCGCCTCGGAGCGCCGGCGTCACCCGTCGCCGCCCTGCCGATCTCGGTGGTCGCCCCCGCCGTCCCGACCGACGGACCCGTCGACGACCTCGTCGACGAGGTGCGCGTGCTCATCGAACGCGCCGTCGTGGCCGACTAGCGCTCGACACCCGCAGGAAGCCGCGGCGTGCGTCCCGGGTCGCCCAGGGCTGACGCGGAACGCGCCGAATGCTACCGTCGAATCATGACCCCGCAGGAGCTCGAGAACCTCGCGCACCTGCGCCGCGCGCGCGACCTGATCGACCGCGAGTACGCGAAGCCGCTCGACGTGCCGACCATGGCCGCGAAGGCGCTCATGTCGCCCGCGCACTTCTCGCGCCAGTTCCGCGCCGCCTACGGCGAGACGCCGTACAGCTACCTGATGACCCGCCGGATCGAGCGGGCGATGGCGCTGCTGCGCGACGGCGTGAGCGTCACCGACGCCTGCATGGCGGTCGGCTGTACCTCGCTCGGCTCGTTCAGCTCGCGGTTCACCGAGATCGTCGGCGAGACCCCGACGCGCGTACCGCAGCCGCGAGCACGACGCGGTCAAGGCGATGCCGGCCGTGCGTCGCGAAGGCGCACACGCGCCCGGCCGCGCAGCGGCATCGAGCAGGATCGGAGAAGCGGCGCGCGACGCCGCGGCGTAGCGTCGCCGACATGACCATCGCACTCCAGTACACCAACGTCACCGTCAACGACGTCGACGAGTCGATCGCCTTCTACCGCGACGCGCTCGGCCTCGAGGTGCAGAACGACGTCGCCTCGGGCGACTTCCGCTGGGTCACGCTCGGCACGCGACGCCCAGCCCGGCCTCGGCATCGTGCTCTCCGATGCCGCACGCCGGCCGCTCGCAGGCCGACGGCGACGCGATGCAGGAGCTGCTCACCAAGGGCGTCCTGCCGATGCTCGTGTTCAGCACCGACGACGTCGACGCGACCTTCGAGACGCGTGCGCGCCTCCGGCGCCGAGGTGCTGCAGGAGCCCATCGACCAGGGCTGGGGCCCGCGCGACTGCGCGTTCCGCGACCCGTCGGGCAACATGGTCCGGATCGCGCAGGCGCCCGCGGCCTGACCCCGCGGCCGCGGCCGCGGCTCGGGAGCGCACTGACCCACGAGCCTCCGCAGCGGCCGTGACGAACGCAGGCGGGCGACGGATCGCTCCGTCGCCCGCCTGCGTGTCGCCGCTAGATGCGGCGTCCGGTCTCCGTGTCGCGACGCTCCGTCGCCGGGTCGACGGTGGGCTCGCGATCGACGACGTCGCCGTCGTCGTGGGCCTGGGCGGCCGCCTGCTGGTCCGCGGCAGCGGCCTGCTGCTGCTGGGCGGCCTGCTCGTGCTGCGCAGCGGCCTGCTCGTGCCGGGCGGCCGCGTGCTCGCCCTGGGTCACGCCGGCGTCGTCGGCGACGACACGCTGGTCGTGCGCGGCGGCGCGGTCGTCGTACGCGGCGGTCGGGGCGGTCTCGGCGGCGGTGCGATCACGGGTGTCGACGCCGGCCGCGGTGTCCGCGTCGCGCACGACATCGGGGTCGACCTCGTCGGCCTTGCGCAGACGCTCGTCGGTCTCGGCGCGCAGCTGCTCGGCGTCGGCCTGGTGAGCGGCGCTCTCGTTGGCGAGCCGCTCCGACTCGAGCTTCGCCTGCATGGCGTCGGCCTCGGCCTGCTTGGCCGCGGCGGCGGCGGTCGCTGCATCCGCCTCGCGCTCGCGGCGCGCGACATCCGACTCGTAGGCGTTCTGCCGCAGGTCGGCGGCCTTCTTGCGCTCGGCCTCGAGATGGGCCTCGTGACGGCGCCGGTTCGTCATCAGCACGGCGATCACGATGATCGCGATGACGACGATGATGCCGACGATGATCCAGATGATGGTGCTGGTCTCCACAGGGAACCGCCTCCTTGGTCGGGTAGGTCCCAACCCAAGCGCGCCGGTCGAATGACCGCAATGCCTTGCGCAACTTGGCCGAGTGCGGGATCATCCGCCCGCGAGCACCACCGCCGATGCGCTCGGAAACCCGCTCCTGACCTGCGAGAACGCCGTCCACGAGGCGATTCCAGCATCGCGAGCCCGTCCGGCGACGTGACCGATTCGAGATGTCCCTGCACGGATGCCACGCCGCGGCCCGCGCAGCGCGTGCACCACGCCGGTCGTGGCATCCGATGCCACCTCGAGGCCGAGCCGCGGCGTCGTCGAACCGGTCCGGCGAGCGCCGAGAACGTGTTGTAGAAGCCGATCGCGGCCCGCTCGCCGAACAGGTCGACCTCGAGCTGCACGCCCTGGCGCGGCGCGGCGCAGCGGCGCGAGCGGAAGCCCGGCGAGGTCGGCGAGCACCTGATGGCTGAGGCACACCGCGAGCAGCGGCCGGCCCGACTCGAGCCGCGCCGTCGATCAGCTCGCGCAGGCGGGCACGCGCGGGTCGGTCGCCGTCGCGCGGGTCGCCCGGGCCCGGGCCCGAACACGACGAGATCGTCGGATGCGTCGTCGGCGACCTCGTGCCACGGCACGACCCGGGCGTCGAGGCCGAGGTGCCGCAGCTGGTGGGCGAGCATCGTGGTGAAGTCGTCGCCCGCGTCGATCACGAGCGCGCTCGCGTCGCCGCGACGGACGCGGCCGCCTGCGGCGCCCGCCAGAACGCGGCGAGGTGGTCGTTGCGCGCGTCGAGCAGCGTCCGAGCGCGCTCGAGCGTCGATGCCGGCGCCGGGCGTGCGCGTCCCCGCGGCAGCGCGCCGAGCGCCGTGAGCACGCCGGCCGCCTTCGCCCGCGTCTCGGCGACCTCGCCGGCCGGGTCGGAGTGCCGCACGAGCGTCGCGCCGACCGGCACGCGCACCGCCGTCCGTCGGCGTCGAGGTAGGCGGTGCGGATGCAGGATCGGCGCGTCGAGGTCGATGCCCGCCGCGCGTCCGCGGCGTGAATCAGCGCGAGCACGCCCCCGTAGTAGCCGCGCGCCGGTCGGCTCGTGCCGGGCGATCACCGCGCAGGCGTTGCCCATCGGCGAGCCGGTCGACGGTCGGCGCGAACATCGTGCGCGCGCAGCACCTCGCGGGCGTCGAGCGTCGATGCGCCCCTCGAGCAGGTACTCGGTGTGCGTGAGCCGCGACATCCGCTTGAGGTACGGGCCGCGGATCGCGGCCGCCGTCGGGGCAGACCGCGCTCATCATCTTCAGCTCCTCGTCGACCACCATCGACGAGCTCGTCGCGCTCCTTCGACGTCGTCGAGGAACGCGAGCAGCGCGTCGTCGGGTCGGCCGTCGCTCGGCGTGGCGGAACGTGCCGCTGATCGGGTTCATCGAGCACGACGCCCGTCGATCGAGCGAGACGTGCCGCTCGGGCGTCGCGCCGACCGCGGCGAGTCCCGGTGTGCGACGCGCGAACGTCCAGTACGCGCCGCGCTCGTGCTCGAGCAGCGTCGCGCAGCCAGCCGAGCACGGCGGCCGCCGGCGCGGCGTCCGTCGACCCGGTGAACTCGCGCCGGATCACGAAGTTCGCGCCCTCGCCGCGGCCGATCTCGTCGTCGATCACGCGTCGCACGATGGCGGCGTAGTCGTCGTCGCTCACGTCGACGTCGAGGTCGCCGACGACCACCGGATGCCTCGGCAGCAGCCGCGATCGCCTCCTCGACGCGGATCGTCTCGCGGTCGCGCACCACGCAGGCAGCGGATCGGCGCGCCGTCGTCGTGCGCGGCGAAGCCCGCGCTCGCGCACCTGGCGGAACGGCACGAGCGCGAGCACCTCGGCGTCGTCGAGCGGGATGTCGGCGAGCCGGTCGACGTCGACCACGTCGCCGACGAGCACGTCGAGGGTGGGTTCGTGCTCGCGGTGGATCACGGCGAACGGCGGCGCGTCGGTCGCGGCGAGCGAGCGAGGAGCAGCAGGCGGGTCATGTCGGTCTCCGGTCGGGCCCTCGGCCGGAGCATCCCGCCGCAAACACGAAACGACCGCCCTCGGGCGGTCGTCGTACGTCGAAACGCGTGGAGTCCGCCTAGGAGGCGGGCCACCAGGTGCGGGTCGACGTGGTCATGTCGAGCACTCTAGGGCATGCGACCGCGTCGCGCACACCGCGTTGCGCCGGGCATACGATTCGAGGATGCCCACCGACCCCGATCCCGCCCTCGTCGCGCGCCTGCGTGCGGCCGGGTGCGTCTTCGCCGAGGACGAGGCGGCGCTGCTCACCGAGGCCGTCCAGGGCCACGAGGATGCCGCGGCCGAGCTCGAGGCGCTCGCGGGCCGCCGAGTGGCGGGGGAACCGCTCGAGCAGGTGCTCGGCTGGGCGGAGTTCGCGGGCCTGCGCATGCTGCTGGAGCCGGGCGTGTTCGTGCCGCGCCGACGCACCGAGCTGCTCGCCGCGGAGGCGGCCCGCTTCGCGGCGGCGATCGCCGACGAGGGTCGCACCCCGTGGTGCTCGACCTGTGCTGCGGTGTCGGCGCGATCGGCGCCGCCGTGGCCGCGGCCGTCGAGCCGGATCGATCTCGTCGCGGCCGACATCGACCCGGCCGCGGTGCGGGCCGCGCGACGCAACCTCGAGCCGCTCGGCGCCCGGGTCGTCGCGGGCGACCTCTTCGATCCCGTGCCGCACGACCTGCTCGGCCGCGTCGACGTGCTCACGGTGAACGCGCCGTACGTGCCCACCGAGGAGATCGCGATGATGCCGCCCGAGGCGCGCGACCACGAGGCGCGGGTGGCGCTCGACGGCGGGGGCGACGGACTCGACGTGCACCGCCGCGTCGCGGCATCCGCTCCGGACTGGCTGGCGCCGGGCGGGCACCTGCTCATCGAGACGAGCCGGCGACAGGCGCCGACGACGGCCGCGCTCGTGACCGCGGGCGGCCTCGTGGCGCGCGTCGTGCACGACGAGGAGGTCGACGCGACGGTGGTCCATCGGGCGGCGCTGACCCGCGTCGCGGCGACGGCGACGGTGAGCGTTCAGCGGGCTCAGTCGCCGGGCGGCCGGTTGCCGCGCCCGTCGCTGCCGATGCCGCCGTCGGCCCAGCCGGCGCGCGACGCCTCGAGGATCGCCTGCACCTCGGCATCCGCGGTCTGCCGGAAGTCCAAGTAGTGCATGCCGACCGCCATGAACCCGGGCGGTGCCGAGAGGCACACCACCTCGTCGACCTCGGGCATCGCGGCGAGCCCGGCGAGGCTGTCGGGCGCCCAGACCGGCATCGCGACGACAACGGATGCCGCGCCGAGCTCCCGTGCGACCAGGCACGCGACGCGGGCGGTCGCACCCGTCGCGACGCCGTCGTCGACGATCACCGCGGTGCGTCCCGTGAGGTCGATCGGCGGGGCGTCCCCGCGGAACCGCCGGACGCGCGCCTCGAGCTCCGAGCGCTCGCGCCGCTCCACCGCGGCGAGATCGGCCGCCCGCACGGCGCCGTGGCGCAGCACGTCGTCGTTGAGCACGCGGGCGCCGCGCTCGCCGATGGCGCCCATCGCGACTTCGGGCTGGCGCGGGAGCCCGAGCTTGCGCACGACGAGCACGTCGAGCGGGGCGTGAATCGCCGCGGCGAGCTCCGCGGCGACGGGAACGCCGCCGCGCGGCAGGCCGAGCACGACCGGACGGTCGAGTGAGCGCCCCGCGAACGCCTGCGCGAGCCGACGGCCCGCGTCGCGTCGATCGGTGAAGTGGTCCATCTCCCGTGGTGCGGGCCGGGCGGCCCGCGTGTCAGAGTCCGTCGACGAGCGCCGATCGGAGTGGTTCGCTGAGCCGATCGGGCACGTCGACCTCGACGGCGAGGGCCTGCAGCATCCGGCCGAGGTAGACGCGTGCTGCGGCCGCGATCGCGATGTCGACGATCTCGGGGTCGGTGAACCCGGCCTCGCGGAGGGCCAGGCTGTCGGCGTCCGTCATGCTCGACGCGTCTCGGGCCACGCGTTCCGCGAACCGCATCATCGCGACCTCCGCGTCGGTGAGCCCGGCGTCGGAGTAGTCGCGGGCGATGCGCTCGAGCTGCTCCTCGTCGAACACGCTGAGCGCCTTGACGCCGTGGGCGAGCCGGCAGTGCCGCGAGCCGGTGCCGCGTGCGGCGGCGAGGGTCACGAGCTCGTAGCGCCGCGTGCCCATCGGCTCCGCGACGGAGCCGACGAGGGCTTCGAACGCCCGGTTCGCCGCCGGGTTCATCGCCATGACCATCGAGTGCGTCGGGACGTACCCGAGCGATTCGCGCTCTTCGGCGTAGAGCACGGCGACCTCGCCTTCGGCCTGGTCCTCGGGGACGGTTCGGATGATCGTCATGGGAACCCCCGGGTTCGATGCTGGCCTCTGCAGCTTGGTCTAGCGCGAGGCATCCGGACAGTCAACCCCTGTCTCCGCGGGAGCGGGCCGCATACCGTTGGAGATCCGACGGAAGTGCGGCGCCGACCTGATCGACGCCGCACGGATCCGTCGGAGCGGAGAACACTCCGAGAACGCCTGAGCGGACGACTGAGGGGTCGACGCCCAGAGCGGGGGAGCGGGTCGGATGACTGGGGGTCATCCGACCCGCGTTCTGCCCGATCCCGAGTGAAGTTCGCGTATCGAGTGCGGTCGCTTACACTGATGTCACCCTCCCCCTGAACGGGGGAACCCGTTCAGCACAGGGATTCGACCGCGCCACGGTGCCGTCGAGCTTGGAGAGTCCGTGGGGCGTCACACCGTCAAGGCCCCGGCGAAGAAGCCGGGGCGCGCGCTCATCATGTCCATCGTCGCCGCGTTCGCGGTCGTCGGTCTCGTGGCATCGGGCGTCTTCCTCTGGGTCGGCGGGTACCTGAACCCCCTGTTCGCGGCTGCAGAATCCGGATGCCTCGACAGCGAGCGCCTCGTGATCGTCGCCGACACCTCCATCGCGCCGGCCCTGTCCGACATCGCGAAGGACTTCGACGAGTCGTCGGAGACCTGCGTCGAGACCGTCATCAAGCCGCAGGACTCCGCGGACACCGCTGCCGTGATCGCGTCGGGGAGCATCAAGGCGGACGCGTGGGTTCCCGAGTCGAGCGTCTCGGTCGACCGCATGACGGCGACCGCGGCGTCGCTCGGGCAGACCGCGCCCGAGGTCGAAGTGGGCGAGCCGATCGCCACGACGCCCGTGGTGTTCGCTGCGGCTGCGACGAAGGCCGCCGAGATCGCCAGCGCACCCGTGACCTGGTCGCGGGTGCTCGGCGGGGCGCTGCCGACGATCCTGCCCAACCCCGAGGCGTCGTCCGCGAGCCTCGCCGGCCTCCTCGCCCTGCGCGGGCACTCGTCGCCCGACGATCCACGCCAGTTCGCCGGGGCCATGATCGAGCTCGGAAAGTCGATCCCGGCGTCGACGAGCGCCGCCTTCGGTGCGCTCGCCACCGCGCCGCAGCCGAGCGTCGTGGTCACGACCGAGGCGCAGGTCGCCGGGTACAACCTCGACGATCCCGACGAGACGCTCGTCGCGGCCTATCCGGCCGACGGCACGGTGCTCGTGGACTACCCGCTCGTGAGGCTCCCGGCGCAGGCGGGTTCCGACGGTGCGAAGGCCGACGGCGTCGCTGCGGCGACGAAGACGCACGCAGACCTCCTCGCCGCCTTCGGCACGGCGGCACGTGCCGAGACCGAACGGCTCGCCGAGTCGGGCTTCCGCTCGAGCGAGGGCGCGGGGACGCTCGACGTCCCGGGCCTCGCCGCCGAGGGTCCGGCCGCGATGGCGACCGATCTCGACACCGCCGCGCAGCTCGAGATCCTGCGAGCCTGGGCCGTGCTCACGCTCCGCTCGCGCATGCTCGCGGTGATCGACGTGTCGGGTTCGATGGAGGAGCCCGCCGAGAACGGACTCCGCCGCATCGACATCTTCCAGCAGGCCGCGATCGGCGCGATGGAGAAGTTCTCCGGCGAGGTCGAGATGGGCGTGTGGGTGTTCTCCACGGCGCGCAACGGCGACATCGACTACGAGGACCTCTCGCCGATCGCACCGCTCGCCGACCTCGCGCACAAGCAGGAGATCGCCGGCATCATCCAGTCGCTGCCCGCGCGGCTCGGTGGTGCGACCGGCCTCTACGACACGACGCTCGCCGCCGTGCAGCGCGTTCGTCGAGACCTACGACCCCGAGAAGGTCAACTCGGTGCTGCTCATCACCGACGGCAAGAACGAGGACGAGAACGGCATCGACCTCGACACGCTGCTCGCGGAGCTCGCGAAGATGGACGACCCGACCAAGCCGGTTCCCGTCATCATGATCGGCTTCGGCCCCGACACCGACCTGGCGGCCATGCAGCAGATCGCGCAGGCCACGAAGGGCGCGGCCTACTCGGCCTCGAAGCCCGAGGACCTCAGCACGGTGCTCGTCGACGCGCTCTCGCAGCGCACCTGCCGTCCGAACTGCGGCTGAGCGCACGACGATCGACCGTCGGCTGCAGCCGCTCCGATCATGACGAAGGGCCCGGTCGCGAGACCGGGCCCTTCGTCATGCTGCGCTCGTCGCTCGAGGGGTCAGGCCTCGGCTGCGTATTCGGCCGCGTCGGCGCGGGCGGTCGACGTCATGTCGGCCGGCCGGCGCACGAAGAACGCACCCACGACGGCCACGACCGAGAGGATCGCGCCCACCATGAACGCGGTTCGCAGACCCGACGACTGGGCGACCTCGATCGGTGCGCCGGTCGCCACGAGCGAAGCGGTGCCGGCGGCCATGATGGTCACGAACATGGCCGTGCCCGCGGCACCGGCGACCTGCTGCACGGTGCCGACGATGGCCGAGCCGTGCGAGTAGAGGCCGGGCGTCGACCGAGCCGAGGGCCGACGTGAACAGCGGCGTGAACATGAACGCGAGCCCCGCCGAGAGGGCCACGTGCGCGACGAGCAGCATCCACGGCGAAGTGGTCTCGGTCACCATGGTGAGCGCCCACAGCACGCCGCTGACGACCATGCTGCCCGGCACGAGCAGCACTGTCGGACCGAACCGGTCGATAGAGGCGGCCGACGGTCGGGCCCGAGCAGGCCCATCAGGAGGCCGCCGGGCAGCAGCAGCAGGCCGGTGATCGCGGGCGTCCAGGTCCAGCACGTCCTGCAGGTAGATCGGCAGCAGGATGATCGTGCCGAAGAGCGCGGCCATCATGATCGACCATGAGCCCGACCGAGACCGTGAAGTTGGACGACTGGAACGTGCGCAGGTCGAGCAGCGCCCGGTCGTGCCGCTGCAGCGGCGAGCTGGCGCAGGATGAACGCGGCCATCGCGACGGCGCCGACGGCGAGCGGGATCCACATGCGCGGGACCGGCGGTGCCGGCTACGCACGCTCGCCGAGAGGCTCGAGGCCGTAGACGAGGCCGCCGAAGCCGAACGCCGACAGGATGACCGGAGAGCACGTCGAGCGGGGCGACGCGGCGGCTCGCTGACGTTCTGCGATCCGGCGGACGCCGATGACCAGCATCGCGAGCGCGATCGGCAGCACGAGCAGAACATCCAGCGCCATCGAGGTAGGTGCAGGATGAGGCCCGACGATGGTCGGCCCGATGGCCGGCGCGACCGAGATCACGATCGAGACATTGCCCATGGTCTTGCCGCGGTCGTCGGGGGCACCAGGGTCATCACCGTGGTCATCAGCAGCGGCATCATGATCGCGGTGCCGGTGGCCTGCACGACGCGGGCGACCAGCAGCAGGATCTCGAAGCCCGGCGCGAGCGCGCGCAGATCAGCGTGCCGATGCGAGAAGAGGCTCATCGCGAGCGATGAAGATCGGCCGCGTGGTGAAGCGCTGCAGCAGGAAGCCGGTGACCGGGATCACGACCGCCATGGTCAGCAGGAACGCGGTGGTGAGCCACTGCGCCGCGCTCGCTGGTGATGCCGAGATCGATGACGAGGTGCGGGATCGCGACGCTCATGATCGTCTCGTTGAGGATGACGACGAACGTGGCGACGAGGAGGACCCAGATGACGCGGGAGTTGCGGGCGCCATGCAGGGCCTGCGCGTCGCTGTGGTGCGCGGGGAAGGTCGTGTCGGGCTCGCCCGCGATGGCAGGCTCGCCCTGTGTCAGGTCTGGTACGGCGCGTTCGGTCACGGAAGCGGCATCCAATCGATGTCGGCGCAGAGCTGCGCCGGTGATGTGCGTCGAAGTGCGAGACCCCGCATCGGGCGAGACGCTATTCCCGATCCGATGAATCGATCGGAATGCATGGAACGTTCGCGCGGGTGCGGACTACGGAGCGGGCGCGGGCCCGTAGGTCGGCGTGGCGTCGGGAAGCCAGCCCTCGAGGTGCTCCTCTTCGGGAGCCACCTCGTCGTCGACCCGCTGCTCGCCGACCTCGAGCTCGTCGTCGGCGGAATGGGGGTGGGATCGGTCATGGCTTCACGATAGCGCGGACCGCCGACACTGCCCGGGCGACCGCCGACGCGGCCTCCTCGATGTCGTCGGACGTCGTCTCGGCGCCCAGCGTGAACCGCACCGCCGTCTGGGCGACCTCCGCGCGGCAGGCCGATCGCGGTGAGCACGTGCGACGGCTCGTCGCTGCCCGCCGCGCACGCCGATCCGCTCGAGCAGATCACGCCGTCGCGCTCGAGCTCGAGCAGCACGGCCTCGCCGCTGGTGTCCGGGAAACACGAACGAGACCGTCCCGGGCAGCCGCCGCAGGGGTGGCCCGTGAGCACGGCGGCGGGCACCTCGGTCGTCACGCGGTCGATCAAGTCGGCGCCGAGCGCGGCGACGCGCGGAGCGGCATCCGCTCGCTCGGCCTCGGCGAGGCGAAGGGCGGTGGCGAATGCGACGGCGCCGGCGACGTTCTCGGTGCCGCGCCGGCGTCCGCGCTCCTGGCCGCCGCCGTGCAGCACCGGCTCGAGCGGGATGCGGCCGCGCACGATGAGCGCGCCCGTGCCCTTGGGGGCGCCGACCTTGTGGCCAGCGAGCGAGAGCGCGTCGACGCCGAGCTCGTCGAGCGAGAGGGGCAGCCAGCCGGCCGCCTGCACGGCATCCGTGTGCATGAGCGCGCCCGACGCGTGGGCGATCGCGGCGAGCTCGGCCACGGGCTGCACGGTGCCGACCTCGTTGTTGGCGAGCTGCACCGACACGAGCGTCGTGTCGGGCCGGATGACGCGCGCGAGCGCCTCGGGGTGCACGAGGCCGCCCGCGTCGACCTCGACCTCGTCGACCGTGAAGCCGTGCACGCGTGCCAGGTACGCGGCCGCCTCGAGGACCGCCTCGTGCTCGATCGGCGACACCACGACGTGGCGCCCCCGCGGATTCGCGAGCGCGATGCCCTTGACGGCGAGGTTGTCGGCCTCGGTGCCGCCGCTCGTGAAGACGACGTCTCCGGGGCGGCATCCGATGACGGCGGCCACGTCGGCGCGCGCCGCCGCGAGGGCACGCGACGCCTCGTCGCCGAGACCGTGCCGGCTCGACGGGTTGCCGAACGCCCCGCGTGAGGAAGGGCCACATCGCCTCGAGCGCCTCCCGGCGCACCGGGGTGGTCGCGGCGTGGTCGAGGAAGATCATCGGTGCTCCGCCGTCGATACGATGTCGGCACTCGTCGCCGGGCGCGCGCCCGTCGAGATGACCACGTCGAGCCCGAGGTCGAGCGCCCGCGCCGAGTGCGTGAGCGCGCCGACCGAGATCACGTCGACGCCGGTGGCCGCGATCGCGCCGACCGTGTCGAGCGAGACGCCTCCGGATGCCTCGACCACGGCCCGCCCGGCGATGCGCTCGACGCCCGCCAGCAGGTCGTCCACCGTGAAGTTGTCGAGCATGATCGTGTCGGCTCCGCCCGCGAGCACGGCGTCGACCTGGTCGAGCCGGTCGACCTCGACCTCGAGGTGGGCCGTGTGCGGCATCCGCTCGCGTGCGGCGCGCAGCGCGGTCGCCAGGTCCTGCCCGCCGGCGGTGAGCACCGCGAGGTGGTTGTCCTTGGCCATCACGGCGTCGGAGAGCGAGCGACGGTGGTTGCGCCCGCCGCCGTCGCGCACGGCCTGGCGCTCGAGGCTGCGCAGGCCGGGCGTCGTCTTGCGGGTGTCGACGATGCGCGCACCCGTGCCCGCGACCGCGGCGACGTAGCGGGCCGTGAGCGTCGCGACGCCCGACATGCGCTGCACGAGGTTCAGGCCCACGCGCTCCGCGGTCAGGATTCCGCGGGCCTGCCCCTGCACCCGCGCGAGCACGGCGCCGGCCGCGAACGCGTCGCCGTCGGCGGCGAGCGGATCGAACGCGATGCGCGGGTCGACCAGGCGGAAGGCGGCCGCGAACACCTCGATGCCGCTGAGCACGCCGGCCTCGCGGGCGACGAGTTCGGCGACGGCCGTCGCGCCTTCGGGGATGAGCGTCTCCGACGTCAGGTCGCCCCAGGGGGAATCCTCGTCGAGGGCGGCGGTGACGATGCGATCGATCTCGCGACGGTCGGTCATCAGGCTGCCTCTCTCACGGCGTCGTCGGCCGGTCGGTGCGCGGTCGTCGCGCCGGCTGCGGCGCTGCCGACCGCCGTGCGTGCGATCGCCGGGTCGTCGGAGCGGAACTGCGCGCCGACGCTCCCGGTGCGGGCGAGCGCCGCCGCGACGGTGAGGCGCGCGAGCTCGAGGAGGTTGCGGTCCTCGGCGGTGCGGCGGTCGCGCACCTCGGGCACGCGCCAGGCGGCGAGGCGAGCGGATGCCGCGCCGAGGCCGGTCGCGTTGCGCTCGAGCCCGACGTGCTCCCACATGAGCGCCTGCAGCGCCGCGCGGTCGACGAGCTCGGCCACCGCAATGCAGGAAGAATCCGCCGACACGCCGCCGGCGCAGCTGGGTTGCCGGCGTGGCGCGCGGGAGTTCCTGCAGAGGGGACTGAGGCCGCAGCCGCAGACGGAGCGGATGCCGGCCAGGCGTCGTCGAGCGCGCGCGCCACGCGGTCGGCGAACACGGCCGCCTCGAGCAGCGAGTTGGACGCGAGCCGGTTGGCGCCGTGCACGCCGGTGCGAGCGGTCTCGCCCACCGCGAAGAGGCCCGGCAGCGTCGTGCGCCCGTCGAGGTCGGTGACCACGCCGCCCATCGCGTAGTGCGCGGCGGGCGTGATCGGCACGGGCGCGGCCGACCAGTCGTAGCCCGCCTCGCGGCACGCGGCGTCGAGCCCCGGGAAGCGCTGCGCGAGGCGCGCGGCTCCGAGGGCCGTCGCATCGAGGAACACCGGACGGCCGTCCTGTTCGGCCATGCGCCGCCAGACCGCACGCGCCACGACGTCTCGAGGCGCCAGCTCGGCACGGGGATCGACGTCGAGCATGAACCGCTCGCCGCGCTCGTCGACGAGCACCGCGCCCTCGCCGCGCACGGCCTCGGAGATCAGCGGAGTTCCGGGCGCCGCGAGCGCCGTGGGGTGGAACTGCACGAACTCGAGGTCGGCGACGGCCGCGCCGGCGCGGTGGGCGGCGGCCACGCCGTCGCCCGTGGCGACGTCGGGGTTCGTCGTATGCCGGTAGAGGCATCCGCTGCCACCGGTGGCGAGCACGACCGCGTCGGCGCGAACGTCGACCAGCTCGCCGGATGCCGCGAGCACGCGTGCGCCGACCACGCGACCCTGCTCGACGAGCAGGTCGGCGAGCATCGTGTCCTCGTGCACGCGCACCGCCCGCCGCCGCACGGTGGCGACGAGCGCGGACTCGATCGCCGCGCCCGTGGCGTCGCCGCCGACGTGCAGGATGCGGGCGCGGGAGTGCGCCGCCTCGAGGCCGCGTTCCAGGCCCGAGTCGCCGCGGTCGAACGCGACGCCGAAGCGGATGAGGTCGCGCACGCGGGCGGGCCCCTCGTCGCAGAGCACGCGCACGGCGGCGGGGTCCGAGAGCCCCGCGCCCGCCGCGATCGTGTCGCCGAAGTGGCGCTCGACGGAGTCGTCGGGGAACAGCGCCGCCGCGATGCCGCCCTGGGCGTGGCGGGTGTTGCCGTCGGCGAGCTCGGTCTTGGTGACGAGCTCGACCGAATGCCCGGCGTCGGCGGCCTTCACGGCGGTCCAGAGCCCGGCGATGCCGCCGCCGACCACCAGCACGTGCGACATGGTCAGGCTCCTGTGACGTCGGTCGAGTAGGGAGCGTCAGCGACCGTATCGAGACCCGCGGCTCGGGTCTCGATACGCGCCTTCGGCGCTACTCGACCGACGGTC
>CAWJZK010000018.1:0-17379 GCA_963847285.1 uncultured Actinomycetota bacterium | reverse complement strand
CCCTCGAGCGCTACCTCACAGATCGAGTGGACCTGCTCGTGCGCCCGCCCGAAGGTACCTGAGCGTTCGGCGCTCGGTTAGCGCAGGTCCCGCGTGAGGCGAATACCGAAGGGGTGAGGCCCGGCGAGGAACCACACGATCGAGCCGACGAGCGGGAAGCAGACGATCGCGATCACCCACACCCATCGCTCGAGCTCGCTGAGCTCGTCGGAGCGGAAGACCTGTACGACGACGTAGACGATCGCGGCGAGATACAGCAGTCCGACGACAACAGCGATGATCGACCAGGTGACCATGTGCACATGCTCCGCTCGACGGTTCGGCTGCTGAGCGGTCGACACTGCCGCTCAGGCGAAGTCATCGTATCGCGAGCGTCGACGGCGGCGCTGAGCTCAGCGCTCGCCCGACTCCCGCTCGGATCCCTTCGTCTCCTGCTCCTGGATCGACTCGATGATGGAGTCCTGCAGGCCGCGTTGGCCGGTGTGCAACTCCTGGTAGGTCTCGCCGGCGCTCGCGATCGGCCCGAACGCATGGCGGAGGCGCGATCGCGCGCCGCGGGGTGCGCGGATCCAGCGCACTGCGATTCCCACGACGATGACCAAGACGAACGCGACCGGGATCGCGGTGAGGATGATGGTGTCGATGGGCATCGGGGCATCCATCGCGTCAGAACCCGAACGAGGTGATCGGCTCGAGCGTGCCGTCGCGCACGCGGTCGAGCACGAAGCGTTCATGATGCACGACGTCGGGCGGGAGGGCGTCGAGCTCGAACCAGCGGAGCTCGCTCGCCTTCTCCTCCTGCAGGGTGGGGCTTCCGATCCAGCGTCGGCAGGCGAAGAAGAAGTCGACGCGCTGGTCGACGGGCAACCCCGTGGGAGCGGTGCGGTGCATGGTCGTCAGCGGTTCGAGCGCGTCGAGGTCGACGTCGATGCCGAGCTCCTCGCGGGATTCCCGCGCTGCGGCAGCGAACACCGACTCGCCCGGCTCAACGTGCCCCGCCGCCGACGCCGCCCAGTAGTCGTCGTAGTATCCGGTGTTCGCGCGCCGCTGCAGCAGCACCCGATCACCGTCGAGCAGCAGGACGTAGGCCGCCGGCACGAGGCCGAACGCGCCGTGCTCGGCCGCGTATCGGGCGGGGTAGCTACGGCTCGCGGGGTCGGAGCCGCGGCTCACCGGGGTGATCATGCGACTCCCACGTCGGCCCGCGGCATCCGTTCCCAGCCTTCCGCTCAGTATCCGACGACCTCAGTATCCGTCGACCTCAGTATCCGACGACCGGGCCGAACGCGTCGGCGAGCGGTGCGCGGTTCACGCCGCGGAGCTCCTCGAGCGTGACGGTGAACGCGTCCTGCACCTCGAGGGCCTCGGATGCCGCATCCGTCACGCCGATGCGACGAACCGGGTAGCCCCGGCCCTCGCAGAGCCCGCGGAACTTCACGTCGTCTTCGCGCGGCACGGTCACGATGACCCGGCCGGCGGACTCGGAGAACAGTGCGGTCGCAAGGTCGATGTCGGCGTCTTGCGTCACCTCGCCGAGGAAGACGCGGGCGCCGACGCCGAATCGGCCGACCGCCTCGGCGAGTGCGATCGCGAGTCCGCCGTCGGAGAGGTCGTGGGCCGAATCGATGAGGCCCTCGATCGACGCGGCGTTCAGGAGCTCGGCGAGGCGCTGCTCGCCCGGGAGGTCGACCATCGGCGGCCGACCGCCGAGGTGGCCGTGCACGACGCCCGCCCACGCGGAGCCGTCGAGCTCGGCACGGGTGTCGCCGAGCAGGTAGATGTTGTGCCCGTCGTCCTGCCAGCCCGACGGGATGCGGCGGGCGACGTCGTCGATCACGCCGAGCACCGCGATCACGGGCGTCGGGTGGATCGGCACGTCGCCGGTCTGGTTGTAGAACGAGACGTTGCCGCCCGTGACGGGAATGCCGAGCTCGAGGCATCCGTCGCTGAGGCCCTCGACGGTCTCGGAGAACTGCCACATGACCTCGGGGTTCTCGGGGGAGCCGAAGTTCAGGCAGTCGGAGACGCCCATGGGCACCGCGCCCGTGACGGCGACGTTGCGGTACGCCTCGGCCAGGGCGAGCTTCGCGCCCTGGCGCGGGTCGAGCTGCGAGTAGCGGCCGTTCGCGTCGGTCGCGACCGAGACGCCGAGTCCGGATGCCTCGTCGACGCGCACCATGCCGGCGTCGTCGGGGTAGCTGAGGGCGGTGTTGCCGAGCACGTACTTGTCGTACTGGCTCGTGACCCACGCGGCATCCGCCTGGTTCGCGGAGCCCACGAGCCGGAGGAACTGCTTGCGGAGGGCCTCAGGCGTGGCCGGACGCTCGAGGTCGGCCGCGCTGTCGGCCTGCAGCGCGTCGATCCACGACGGGTATGCGACGGGGCGCTCGTAGACGGGTCCGTCGACGGCGACCGTGCGCGGGTCGACGTTCACGATCTCCTCGCCGCGCCACGTGATGGAGAGACGGCCGGTCTCGGTGACCTCGCCGAGCACGCTCGTCTCGACGTCCCACTTGCGGACCACTTCGAGGAAGCCCTCGAGCTTCTCGGGACGCACGATCGCCATCATGCGCTCCTGGCTCTCGCTCATGAGGATCTCTTCGGGCGTGAGCGTGGGGTCGCGCAGCAGCACGTCGTCGAGCACGATCGACATGCCGCCGTCGCCGTTGCTCGCGAGTTCGGACGTCGCGCACGAGATGCCGGCGGCGCCGAGGTCTTGGATGCCCTCGACCAGATCGCCCGCGAAGAGCTCGAGGCAGCACTCGATGAGCACCTTCTCGGCGAACGGGTCGCCGACCTGCACCGCGGGGCGCTTCTTCGGCGCTGCGGTCCCTGAGCCTGTCGAAGGGGCGAACGTGTCGGACGCGAGGATGGATGCCCCGCCGATGCCGTCGCCGCCGGTGCGGGCGCCGAAGAGCACGACCTTGTTGCCGGCGCCCTTCGCGTTCGCGAGATGGAGGTCTTCGTGGCGCATGACGCCCACCGCGAGCGCGTTCACGAGCGGGTTCGCCTGGTACACCGGGTCGAACCAGGTCTCGCCGCCGATGTTGGGCAGGCCGAGGCAGTTGCCGTAGAAGCTGATGCCCGACACGACGCCGTGCACGACGCGGGCGGTGTCGGGGTGGTCGATCGCGCCGAACCGCAGGGCGTCCATGACCGCGACCGGGCGCGCACCCATCGAGATGATGTCGCGGACGATGCCGCCGACGCCGGTGGCCGCGCCCTGGAAGGGCTCGATGTAGCTCGGATGGTTGTGCGACTCGATCTTGAACGTGACGGCCCAGCCCTCGCCGATGTCGAGCACGCCCGCGTTCTCGCCCATGCCCACCATGAGGTGCTGCTTCATCTCGGGCGTGACCTTCTTGCCGAACTGGCGCAGGTAGATCTTCGACGACTTGTAGGAGCAGTGCTCGCTCCACATGACCGAGTACATCGCGAGCTCGGCACTCGTGGGCCGGCGGCCGAGGATGTTGCGGATGCGCTCGTACTCGTCGGGCTTCAGGCCCAGCGCGGCGTAGGGCTGTTCCTTCTCGGGCGTGACCGCGGCGACCTCGACGGTGTCGAGCAACGGTGTCGCGGTGGCCGCCGAGCCTGTCGAAGGGGCAGCGGTCGTGGCGGGGGCTTCAGTGGTCACGAGTGGCGAGCTCCAAGAAACAGCGGCGAGCGGATGCCGCGGGGCGGTTGCCGGACCAGCTCAGTCTACCGGCCGCCCCGGGGCGGCCGACCGGCGGCCAGCGGGCCGCTGACCGGACGCGATGGCGCCCCGACCGGACGCGACCGGGCCGCCGACCGTCGCGACGGGCAGGCGACCGCCGTCGCCCACGTCGAACGCGGGCGCGGGTGCGGGCACGGGCACCGGCAAGCGCCCGGCGACCGCCGGCGCTACGCAGTCGCCGCCGACGGCACCGGCACGATACCGAGATCGCGTTGTCGCCGTCTCCGCAGCTCTGTCAGCACATGTCGCGGTGCGATGTTGCCGGGTCGCGGGCGCTGCTCGGGATCGAGGTGCGGCGGCGGGATGAACCAACTTCGGCCCTCGCGGATGACGATGCCCCATGCGTCTTGGTGAACTCGATGGTGGTGGTGGCTGCACAACATGATGCCGTTCTCGAGATCGGTGCGACCGCCATCGCGCTTCCACCACTTGATGTGGTGCGCCTGCGCGTGCGACGGTGGGCGCTCGCATCCGGGCCACGCACAACCACCGTCGCGCTCGGCGAGCGCGACCTTCTGGGCGGTTGAGAACAGTCGCGCGGCGCGACCGAGGTCGAGGACTTCGCCTTTTCCGGTCAGGAGAAGTGGTGCGACGCCGGCCGACGCAGCCACCTCATGCGCTGTTGCGGCGGACACGGGCTGATCGACGCCGTCGATCGTCGCATGCCCTCGACCCGACTGGAATGCCTCCGCATCGATCCTGGTGACGACGACCGCCGATCGCAGCACCGCCGGCGCATCGGCGCTCGACAGCGAGAGTCGGGCGATGTCTGCGAGCGCGTCGGCGTTGAGCTGCGCGATCGTGCGGTCTTCGTCGATGAGGGGGTCAATGGGTGTCGTCGGACCATCGCTGTTCTCGTCGCGCGGCGCCTCGCCGAACGGACGCTTCGCGTCGCGTGCGCGACGCAGTTCCGCGCCGACGAGCGACTCGATGGCGAGCTTGATCGGCGCGCCGTTCGCCGGATCGAACGCCCCGCGGAGGTTGATCATGCCCGCGGCATCCTCCCAGACGGCGAGCGACCTTCTCGCGCGCAGTTCGTCTTCGCGCGGCTTCACGCCGTCGGGGTCGAGATGGGCCTCGAGGTGCTTGATGAGGCGCGTGAGTCCGTCGATGCCGACGATCGGCGCGCGATCGACGAGCAGCTGTTCGGCCGCCTCGATGTCGTCGCGAGCGGGGCCCGGTGCGATGCGATCGAGGAACCGGCGGATGACGTCGGCGGCGGCCACGCACAACGTGCCGGCTTCGAGCGCCTCGGCCACGTGCGGATGACGGGCCGGGAGCGGAGCGCCGGTGAACGAGGCGCGCCGGCTCGTCGCTTGGCCGACGGCGACGAGCCTCGCGGCATCCGTATATCGGCCACCGGTGGTCTGCGCGATGAGCCGCTCAGGCGACGAATAGCCCTGCCGTCGTGCGAGGTCGGCTCCGTCGTCTTGACCGCGCGATCGGTCGGCCACTCCGGCAGCACAGCGGGCCTGCAGCGCCTCGACTCGGCGCGCGAGCCGGGCGAGGCTCTCGGTTGCGCGAATGAGGCCATCGTCGCTCATCGCACCGACGTCGGCCTCGGCGTCATGCGACGCGAGAAGCAGTGCGCCCGCCCAGGTATCGAGCACCTCGGTGCACGCAGCCTCCAGTTCGCGGAGGGCTGTGGGCGCTTCGTGCATGGTTCGATTCTAGCGGAAATCAGACGCGAAATCGAATGAATGTTCGAATCTGTGAGGAGGATCCGACTCGCAAGACGCAGGCCCGACGCCGACGAGCCGCGACTCGCCGTGTCGTCGAGGCCCGCAGTCGCTGAACGCGGCCGACGGATGTAACATGTGCTCGCTCGAGCGGGGTGGGGAGGGGTGATGGCTGTGACTGGAAGCGCAGGCGACGAGGAACGCCCGGATCCCGTCGTGAGCAAGCGACACGTGCCCGAGGTCGTCGCGAAACCAGCCTGGGTGATGCTGCAGGCCTACAACACGGAGTACGCCGTGTACGGTGTCGTGCTCGTGAGCGCCCTCGTCGCGATCGGGTGGGAGTTCGAAACCGACCTCGACGTGCTGCTCTTCACCCTCGGAACAGTCGGCGTCTTCTGGCTCGCGCATGTGTACGCGAGAACGGTCGCGCGGGAGGATACCCGTAAGCCGCGTTGGCGCTCGATCCTCACTGCGGCCTGGGCTTCGGCGCGCCACTCGGCCGGCATTCTGCTCGCCATGATCCTGCCCACGGTGTTCCTCCTTCTCGCCGTCGTCGGCGTGATCGACGAGTACGTCGCGTACTATCTCGCCCTCTGGGTGGGCGTGGCGGTGCTTGCCGTTGCTCGGGTACGCGAACGCCGTGCGCAGAGGCAGCCCCTGGTATTGGCGCGTGATCAGCTCACTCGTCACGGCGAGCCTGGGAGTGCTCGTCATCTGGCTGAGCGCCCTCGTGCACTGAGCGCTCGCCTGCATCGAGCGCCCTGGTGCATTGAGGCGCCCTCGCCCGCTGAGCGCGCGCGCCGACCCGACTACTCCGCCCGCGAGAACGCCGAGGCCCGCTCGACCTGCTCCCGGGTGAGCGGCACCCCCGTGTACCGCTCGAACTGCCGCGCTGCCTGCAGGGCGATGACCTCGGCGCCCGAGATCACGCGCTTGCCGGCGGCGCGCGCCGTCGTGATCAGCGGCGTCTCGGCCGGGAATGCGACGACGTCGAAGACGGTCGATGCGCGATCCACGAAGGCCGGCGCGAACGCGAGAGCCGAGGCATCCGCCCCGTGCATGCCGAGCGGGGTGACGTTCACGATGAGGTCGAAGTCGGGCGACGGGTCATCCGCCACCCATTCATAGCCGTACTTCGCCGCGAGCGCCGACCCGGCGGCCCCGTTGCGCGCCACGATCGTGAGGTCGCCGAACCCCGCGCCGCGGAACGCCGCGACGACCGCCTTCGCCATGCCGCCCGAGCCGCGCACGAGCACGCGCTGCGCCGGGTCGAGCTCATGCCGGTCGATGAGCTCGGCGATCGCCTCGTAGTCGGTGTTCGAGGCGACGAGGCGTCCGCCCTCGTTCACGATCGTGTTCACCGAGTCGATCGCCGCCGCCGACGGTTCGACGAAGTCGACGAGCGGGATCACCGCCTCCTTGAACGGCATCGACACGGAGCATCCGCGAATGCCGAGCGCACGGATGCCGCGCACCGCACCCTCGAGGTCATCGGTCGTGAACGCCTTGTAGATGAAGTTCAGGCCGAGCTCGTCGTAGAGGAAGTTGTGGAACCGGGTGCCGAGGTTCGACGGCCGCCCGGCGAGCGAGATGCAGAGGGTCATGTCCTTGTTCAGAATGGGCATGCGTCAATCCTGCCTCAGAGCGGCGAGCGGATGCCCCGGCCGCATGCCGAGCGGATGCCCCGGCCGCCGTGCCCGTTTACTGTCGCCGCAGACCAGACCCGCGGCTCAGGCCTCGCGGCCCCCGGGCGGGCCGACGACGAGGAGCGCCGTGAACACGGCCGCGATGCCGACGGCCGCGACCACCGTGAGCAGCATCGGGCCGCGCGAGGAACCACCGGAGCAGCCCGTTCACCCAGTTCGAATCACCCGGGTGATCGGTCTGCTCGACCCGCCACCCGCCCTCGAGGTGCCCGCGGCGCACGAGCCACAGCTCGAACGGCACCGTCGCGTACGGCACGATCGCGGTGAGCACCGCGAACGCGATGAGACCGACGCTCCACCGCTGGTTCACGCCGACGAGCGCCGCCGAGAACGCGTACGCGAGGAACACGAACCCGTGGATCGACCCGCCGACGAGCACCGCCCAGTCGACGCCCGCGGCGTACTTCAGGACCATCGCGACGATGAGGATCGTCCAGGTGACGGCCTCGGCGACGGCGAGGGTGCGGAACAGGCGCTTCGGTGACATGGATGCTCCAGGGTTCGGGTGCCTCCATCCTCGCAGCCTGCGCCGGCTACCGGCGTCGAACCCATGGCGGCCGGCTCATCCCTCCTCGTCGCGCGCGAGCAGGAACGCCGCGTTCCCGCGAAGCGACGCCTCGTACCGCAGCACGTCGGGAGTGCGCACGCGGTCGGCGGCGAAGGTGAGGAGCTCGCCGACCGCCGCGTCGCTCCGCCCGGCAGCGTGTAGGCCGAGCGCGTGGAACAGGCGTACCGAGTCGGACTCGGGGAACTCCGCCCGCGCCCGCTCGAGCGCCGCGAAGGACTCGTCGAGGCGGCCGAGGATCCGCAGGGTGCTGCCGTACTGGAGCAGGCATCGCCGCAGCGGGTCGGCCGCGATCCCCGCGGCGAGCGCGGCCTCGTAGTACCCCACCGCCTCCTCCTCTTCGCCCGCCGTATCGTACGAGCCGCCGACCTCGTAGAGCACGTACGGGTTGCCGGGGTGCTCCTCGAGGAGCGCGAGGAACGCGTCGATAGTAGGTTGCATGTGCACGCGGTCGCGGCGGTCGAAGATCTCGCGGATCGTCTGCTCGAGCTCGGGGGTCAGGTCATCGGTCATGCATCCATCATGGCCGCGGTCGATGGCGGGGGCAGCGGATGCCCCGAGCACGATCACGATCGTCGCCGATGTGGGCGCGCTCGCCGCGGTCGACATCGAGTTCGTCGACTGAGCTGTGCCGAGGCATCCGCTCAGCACCATCACCCCCGCTCCGGGGTTGCGAAGGTCCCAGGGAGCACGCCTAGGCTGATCGAACACCCCGGGAACCGCCGGAGGGAGCCGTATGTTCGGAATCGAATGGCAGACCTGGCTCGGGTTCGCGATCGTGCTCGTCATCGTGCTCGCGGGCGTCTTCGTCGTCTCGGCGATCGCGTCGCTCATCGTGCGTGCGATCGCGCGGCGCAAGGATTGGGCAGCCAAGCTGATCGACCGTGCGCGCTGGCCGTTCCGCGTGTTCGTGCTCGTCAGCGGGATCTGGATCGCGATCGCGATCGCCTTCCCCGACACCGCGTGGCGACCTGTCGTGGATCAGGTGATGCTCATCGCCCTCATCGCGGTGAGTGCGTGGCTGGTCTCCGAGCTGTTCCTCTTCCTCACCGACGTGAGCGCGAAACGCTATCGCACCGACGTCGCGGACAATCAGCGCGCGCGCCGCATCCAGACGCAGCTGCAGGTCGTGCGCCGCCTGGTCGTCGTGGTGATCATCGTGGTCGCCATCGGCGCGATCCTGTTCACGTTCCCGGCCGTTCGCGCAGTCGGGGCGAGCGTGCTGGCTTCGGCGGGCATCATCTCGATCATCGCGGGCCTTGCCGCACAGTCGACGCTCGCGAACCTCTTCGCAGGCGTTCAGATCGCGTTCAGCGAGGCCATTCGCGTCGACGACGTGGTGGTCGTCAACACCGAGTGGGGACGCATCCGGGAGATCACGCTGAGTTATGTCGTGGTCGTCACCTGGGACGAGCGCACCATCGTGCTGCCGTGCACGTACTTCACGACCCAGCCGTTCGAGAACTGGACGAAGTACGGGAGTGCCCTCATCGGCACGATCCTGTTCGACGTCGACTGGCGCGTCTCGACCGATGCGATGCGTGCGGAACTCGACCGCGTGCTCGCCGGCACGAAGCTGTGGGACGGCCGTACCAAGGTGCTGCAGGTCGTCGACGCGACGGGCGGGTTCGTGCAGGTGCGCGTGCTCGTCAGCGCGAACGACTCCGCCACGCTCTGGGACCTGCGCTGCCTGGTGCGTGAGCAGCTGGTCGAATGGGTGCGCGCCGCCGACCCCGGGGGGCTCCCCCAGCACCGCGTACTCATCGGCGACACCGCCGAGCACGACGTGCCCACGACGGGCGCACGGAAGCCCATCCACGGCGAGGGCGATCGCGCCGGACTCTTCTCGGGCACTCCTGACGCCGAAGAGCGCGCCGCGGGGTTCACGCAGGCGATCCCCGTGCAGGACATCCCGCCTGAGGAGGACACCACCGACCAACCCGACGAGGACGACGGCGAGCCTTCGACCCGGTAGCGCTACGCCTCGACGAGCGAGCGGCGGATGACGCTCGTGAAGAAGCCGAGCCCGTCGACGCCCGAGCGCATCGCGGCGGCGGTGTCGGGGCCGAAGCCCGGCTCGACGGCGTGCTCGGGGTGCGGCATGAGGCCGACGACGTTGCCGCGTGCATTCGAGATGCCCGCGATGTCGCGGAGCGAGCCGTTGGGGTTCACGTCGACGTAGCGGAACACGACGCGGCCCTCGCCCTCGAGCCGGTCGAGGGTCTCGTCGGAGGCGATGAAGCCGCCCTCGCCGTTCTTCAGCGGGATCGTGACCCGCTGGCCGGCGCGGAACTCGCCCGTCCAGTCGGTCGACGTGTTCTCGACCGCGAGCACCTGGTCGCGGCAGATGAACGAGCCGTGGTCGTTGCGGATCAGTCCGCCTTCGAGGAGGCCGGCCTCGGTGAGCATCTGGAAGCCGTTGCAGATGCCGAGCACGGGCATGCCCCGGTTCGCGGCATCCGCGACCTCGCTCATGATGGGGCTGAGCGAGGCGATCGCGCCGCAGCGGAGGTAGTCGCCGTAGCTGAAGCCGCCGGGCAGGATGAGCGCGTCGACGCCCTCGAGGTCGTGCGAGCCGTGCCAGAGCGCGACGGGCTCGCCGCCCGCGATGCGCACGGCGCGCTGGGCGTCGCGATCGTCGAGCGAGCCGGGGAAGGTGATGACGCCGATGCGCATGGGTTCGCTCCTCGGGCCTCAGTGCGTCTCGCCGGCGGGGGCGCCGAAGCCGTCGGAGAGCACCGCGCCGTCGGCCGTGTGCGCGGGCGCCGCGTGCGAGGCCTCTTCGGCGAGCTCGGCGTTCGACTGCGCGTAGTGGATGCCCACGACGTCTTCGATGACCGAGTTGGAGAGGATCTCCTCGGCGATCTCCTTGACGCTCGCCTTGAGCGCGTCATCGACGGGGCCGTCGACGGTGAGTTCGAACCGCTTGCCGATGCGCACGCCGGTGAATCCGGCGTGACCGGTGCGGGCGAGGGCGCCGGCGACGGCCTTCCCCTGGGGGTCGAGCAGCTCGGCCTTGGGCATCACGTCGACGACGATGGTGGGCACCGCGGTTCTCCGTCCGGTGTCGGGAGGGTGGATGCCTCGATTCTACCGGCCGTTCCCGCCCGTTCCGGGCGGTTCCCGCCCGTTCGGGGCGCTGACTCCCCGGGCCACAGCGTGGATCGGGTGCCGATGCCATGCACCCCCTTGTCGATGTCGGTGGCCTCGTCTAGCGTCGAATGCATGGCCTTCATCGAGGCCCGGGGGCTCGTCAAGCGGTACCACGTGCGCAACGCGCCAACGGTTGAAGCGCTCGCCGGCGTCGACCTGTCGGTCGAGCGGGGCACCGTGCGTGCGTTGCTCGGCCCGAACGGCGCGGGCAAGACCACGGCCGTCAAGGTGTTCACCACGCTGCTCGTGCCCGACGAGGGCACGGCGACCATCGGCGGCATCGACGTTGTGAAGCACGGCGACCAGATTCGTCCCATCATCGGGGTCTCCGGCCAGTACGCCGCCGTCGACGAGAACCTCACCGGGTTCGAGAACCTCGACATGGTGGGCAGGCTCTACCACTTCCCGGCGCGTGAGTCCCGGCGCCGGGCGCACGAGCTCATCGACGTGTTCGACCTCACCGAGGCGCAGAACCGACCGGTGAAGGGGTTCTCCGGCGGCATGCGGCGCCGCATCGACCTCGCGGGCGCGATCTTCTCCAAGCCCGAGGTGCTCTTCCTCGACGAACCGACGACGGGTCTCGACCCGCGCAGTCGCATCGGCATGTGGGAGATCATCCAGTCGCTCGTCGACGAGGGCACCACGGTGTTCCTCACGACCCAGTACCTCGAGGAGGCCGACCGCCTCGCCGACGAGATCTCGGTCATCGACGGAGGGCGGGTCATCGCCGAGGGCACGGCCGACGAACTGAAGGAGCAGGTCGGCGGGCAGCAGATCGAGCTCACGATCGTCGACCCGGGCGACGCCGCCCTCGTGCTGGCCGTGCTCGCCCGCCACGGGGCATCCACACCGCGCGCCTCCGACGACGGGCGCACCTTCACCGTCGGGGTCGTCGAGGGCCCGCGCGCGCTCGAATCGACGCTCGCCGAGTTGAACGCGGGCGGGGTGCGCATGCACGACGCCGGCATGCGTCGGCCGACCCTCGACGACGTGTTCCTCAAGCTGACGGGACACATGGCCGAGGCGGATGCCGCTGCCGACGAGCCGGCGAAGGCGCGGGCGGGGGCGGGCTCATGACGACGATCGCGCGGCCGGTGGCGGCATCCGGCATACGACGCCCGACCGGGCTCGAAACCTGGTTCGGCGACGGCTGGGCGACGACGAAGCGCAACCTCATCAAGATCAAGCGCTTGCCCGACGTACTCGTGTTCACGACGTTGCAGCCGATCATGTTCGTGCTGCTGTTCACGTACGTGTACGAGGGCGTCATCAACATCCCGGGCATCAGCTACACCGAGTTCATCATGGCGGGCATTTTCGCGCAGACGGTTCTGTTCGGTTCGACCTGGTCGGGCTCGGCGATGGCGCAGGACCTGAAAGACGGCATCATCGACCGGTTCCGCACGCTGCCGATGAGTCGCTCGGCGGTGCTCCTCGGCCGCACGAACGGCGACCTCGTGATCAACGGGCTCTCGATGGTGGTCATGATCATCACCGGGCTCATCGTCGGCTGGCGCATCACGACGAGCGTCTTGGAGGGCATTGCGGGCGTCGCCCTGTTGCTGCTCTTCGGCTATGCGTTCTCATGGGTGATGGCGTTCCTCGGCATGAGCGTGCGCAGCCCCGAGGTGATCAACAACGCCGCGTTCATCATCCTCTTCCCGCTGACGTTCCTCTCGAACGCGTTCGTTCCGGCCGAGACCCTCCCGGCTCCGCTGCAGACGTTCGCCGAATACAACCCGGTGTCGGCGCTCGTGCAGGCAGCGCGAGAACTCTTCGGCAACGTTCCGCCCGGCCAGCCCGAGCCCACCGCGTGGACCATGCAGAACCCGATCCTGACGGTGCTCATCGGGATCGCGCTCATGCTCCTCATCTTCGTGCCGCTCTCGATCCGCAAGTTCCAGCGCGTATCGACCCGGTCGTAGTGGCGGGCCGAGCGGTCCCGAGGTCAGCGGCGGCGGCGCGAGATCGCCTTGATCACGAGCACGATGCCGATCACGACGGCGACGCAGACGGCGATCATGCGGCCGGGATGCTCGCGGTATCGCGCCTTGACGTAGGAGACGCCGTCATCGGCGGCATCCTTCGCGCCTGACATGGCGTCCTTCGCCTGCGACGAGAACGCGTCGGCGGCGTCGGATGCCTTGGCGGCGGTGTCGGAGACCTTGGCGCTCGCGTCGTCGGCGACGTCGGACACCTTGGCGGCGGCATCGGAGCCTTGGCGCTCGCGTCGTCGGCGACGTCGGACACCTTGGCGGCGGCATCGGATGCCATGGCGCTCGCGTCGTCGGCGACGTCGGACACCTTGGCGGCGGCATCGGATGCCTTGGCGCTCGCGTCGTCGGCCACGTCTCCCACCGCGTCGCGCGCGGCCTTCGTCGCGTCGGAGATATTGCGGTCCGTATCGGACATGGTTCCAACCCCTTCGTCGTGCGATGCGGTCATCGTACGCGCGCAACCCCGAGCGCCGCCGAAAGGGCGCCCGGGGTTGCCGCGCGTTGAACGGGCTGCTAGCGCGTCAGCCGATCGGCGATGCCTCGGGCAGCAGGTGGTGGTCGACGTGGAGCGGCTTCGGCAGGTCGATCAGCAGGAACTCGTTGACGTCCTTCACGGCCGCACCACGCCCGCCGGTGGCCGGGTAGTTGTTGTCGTTCAGTACCGCGATCGTGTCGTCGTCGATGACCTCGACGTCCTCGATCGTGACGTACGGGAAGGTGAACGGATCGCCCACGCCACCCAGTTCGTCGGGGTTGCCGACGTCCATGAGGTCGACGAGCAGTCGCTTCTCGACGTAGCCGTCGGCGTCGCGATCGCGGATATCGACGAGGTAGATGCGCTTGAACACCGCGGTCGGCCCGCTGCCGTTGTCGCGTTCGATGACGAGGAACTCGTTGTTGTTCACCGCGATGAAGTCGCCGAGCGCGTTGCCGGCGTCCTCCATGCGGTAGCGGAGGAAGTCACCCGTGAACGCCGTCGGCTTGCCCTTCGACCCGACCTTCACCTCGTAGATGCGGAGGTCGGCGGCGAGGCCGGCCGCCTTGTCTTCGGCGGTCGAGCCCTCGAGCATCGGATAGAGCCGCTTGCCGTTGGCGCTCACGGCCATACCCTCGAAGCCCTTCGAGTCGGCGATGTTCGGCACGGCACCCGGCTCGAGCGTGACGTTCGAGGGTGAGGCGACTCCCGGCGTGGCGATCGGCGCCTCGAGCAGTCGGCCGTCCGTGTCGGTGTGCAGCAGCCACGGTCCGAACTCGTCGCCGAGCCAGACGGTTCCGTCGCGCCCGACCTGGAGCGACTCGATGTCGAAGTCCCAGCCCGTGAGGAGCCGGTCGGGATCGGGGCAGGCGTAGCCCGCAGGAAGCGTCGCCGCGGCGGAGCATCCGCCATCGCGCCAGGTCGCCCACGGCACGAGTCCGTCGGGGTCGGAGAGGTTGAAGCCGCCGAGCACCTCGACCGACGCGGCATCCGTGTCGGGCTGGATGTGGTGGACGCGGAGGACGAAGTCCTGACTGTTGGCCTTCGTTCCGAACCCGTTGTCGCTCATCGCGAGGAACGTGCCATCAGCGAGGGCGTGCACGCCCGAGAATCCCTGCACGGGCTGGCCGGGGTACGGCGCGGCGGGGTTGCCGGTGAAGAAGCCCGACGGCTCGCTGCCGGGCACGAAGGTGTCGGCGGGCAGCGATGCCCAGCCGGCGAGCGTGGCGCCCGAGGGGTCGGGGTCGGTCGACGGTGCCGCGGTGGCGGCGGTCGCCGATGCCGCTGAGGCGACGATCGCGAGCCCAGCGGCGAGGGCGGCGAATGTGAGTGGACGATGAGATCGCATAGTTCCTCCGGATGCGTCGGTGCAGCGTGTACTTCGCATCCAGCCCATCGCACGGGGTTGACCGGCGGGTGGCCGCCGGGTGACCTGCGGCCGAACGACCACGCTCATCCGGCACGTCGAGTCCATTCGCCGTCTCGGAGTTGCAGCGGACACTATTCCGCGCGTACTATTCCGGACGGAATAGACGGAGGGATTCGTGGCAGAACTCAGCATGCTCGCCGTCTCGTCGTTGGCGTTCCTCGCCGAACGAGACATGCATCCGTACGAGATGTACCAGCTCATGCTCGCGCGGCGGGAGGATCGCTTCGTCAAGGTGAGCGCCGGTTCGCTCTATCGGGCGGTCGAGCGGCTCGTCGCCGACGGTCTCATCGCCGAATCCGGCATCGAACGCGAGGGCAACCGTCCCGAGCGCACGATGTACACGGTCACGGATGCCGGCCACACTGCGCTTCGCACCACCGTCTCGACCATGCTGAGCGAATACGTCAACGAGTATCCCGAGTTCCCGGTCGCGATCGGCGAGGCGCACAACCTTCCGGCCGCTGAGGTCGCCGCGCTCCTCGAGCAGCGCGCCGCGTCGATCCACGAGACGGCGGAGTTCATCGACACCGCCCTCGAGCACATCGCCGCGAAAGGCGTAGCCCGACACTACGTGCTCAACGTCCACTACACGCGCGCGATGCTCGAGGCGGAGTCGCCGATGGCTCGCCGGACGATCGCCGAGCTGCGCTGCGGGCGCGCTCGCGTGGCCCGACGCCTCGCCGCGGCATCCGCTCGACCGCCCCGAGACCTACCACGACGTCGCCTTCACGCGACGCGCGCCGACCGCCGTCACCCTGACCTGCAGCAGCGAACATCACCGAAAGACTCGATGAAACGCGAACTCAAGCCGTGGCCCGCTCTCTGGGCCCTCGTGATCGGCTTCTTCATGATCCTCGTCGACTCGACGATCGTCTCGATCGCGAACCCGGCCATCCTCCGCGACCTCGACACCGACATCACCTCGGTCATCTGGGTCACGAGCGCCTATCTGCTCGCCTACGCGGTGCCGCTGCTCATCACCGGACGGCTCGGCGACCGCTTCGGCCCCAAGCGCGTCTACCTCGTGGGGCTCGTCGTCTTCACCCTCGCCTCGCTCTGGTGCGGCCTCTCGGGCGACATCACGATGCTCATCGCCGCGCGTGCGGTGCAGGGCCTGGGCGCGGCGTTGATGACACCGCAGACGATGGCGGTCATCACCCGCATCTTCCCGCCCACCCAGCGCGGCAGGGCGATGGGGCTGTGGGGTGCCGTCGCGGGCATCGCGACGCTCGTCGGGCCGATCCTCGGCGGCATCCTCGTCGACTCGCTCGGGTGGGAGTGGATCTTCTTCGTGAACGTGCCGGTCGGCATCGTGGCATTCGTGCTCGCCTGGCGGCTCGTGCCCGACCTCGAGACGCATTCGCATTCCTTCGACTGGCTCGGCGTGGCGCTGAGCGCAGTCGGCATGTTCCTCCTGGTGTTCGGCATCCAGGAGGGCGAGACGTACGACTGGGGCACCATCGCCGGCCCGATCACGGTGTGGGGCGTCATCATCACCGGGATCCTCTTCCTCGTGGCGTTCGTGGTGTGGCAGCGATTCAACCGCTCCGAACCGCTGCTGCCGCTGTCGCTCTTCCGCGACCGGAACTTCTCGCTCTCCAACGTCGCCATCTCGGCCGTCGGCTTCGCGATCGTGGCGATGCCGCTCCCGCTGGCGTTCTACTACCAGGTGGCCCGCGGCCTGCAGCCGACCCAGGCCGCGCTCATGCTGGTGCCGATGGCCGTGGTCACCGGCATCGCGGCTCCGTTCGTCGGCCGGCTCACCGACCGCGTGAACCCGAAGTGGATCGCGTTCGCCGGGTTCACCATCGTGTCCCTCTCGCTGCTGTGGACCGCGCTGCTCATCACGCCCGACCAGGAGCTGTGGGTGCTGCTCATCCCGGCGGCATTCCTCGGCCTCGGCATGTCGGGCATCTGGGCGCCGCTCGCATCCACCGCGACCCGCAACCTGCCGCAGGCACAGGCCGGTGCCGGCTCAGGCGTCTACAACATGACCCGCCAGGTGGGATCCGTGCTCGGCAGCGCGGCGATCGCGGCGGTGCTCAACGCCCGGCTCGTCGCGGAGCTGCCGGGCTTCGACACGCAGGCCGCCGAGCAGGCGAGCAGCGGTTCGGGCGGCCTCCCGCCGCAGGTGCTCGACGGCTTCACGACGGCGATGGCGCAATCCATGTTGCTGCCGATCCTCGGCTTCGCGGTGGGCGCGATCGTCGTCCTCTTCTTCACGAGGCCGAAGGTCACGGTCGACTGGGCGGCGGGAACGCGGGCGCCGGATGCCGCGGGCGAGCCCGTGGGCGAGGCATCCGAGTCGCCTGCGCGCACCGAGTAGCGAGGCCCGACGCCCGGAGGCCTCGCGCCCACCGGCGCCCGGGCCTGCGCGCGCTACCGCGCGCCGCCGCTACGCGAGCCCGGCGCGCTCGGCGAGCACGCCGCGCAGCGTCTCGTGCGTCGCCATGAGGCCGCGGTGCACCTCTTCGAAGCTCGTCGAGAGCGGCGAGAGGCCGATGCGCAGGCCGCCCGGGTCGCGATAGTCGGGGATGACGTTCTGCTGCCAGAGCCTCGCGGTGACCTCGCGCATCGCGTCGTGGTGGAACGTCACGTGTCCGCCGCGTTCCTCGAAGTCCGCGGGGGAGGCGAGGGTCACGCCGAGCGGCGCGAGCCAG
>CAWJZK010000017.1:0-84233 GCA_963847285.1 uncultured Actinomycetota bacterium | reverse complement strand
GTTCGCTGAGCCTGTCGAAGCGAGCGGGCGAGGCATCCGGCGGTCGCCCAAGTTGCGTGTGGGAGGATTGACGGGTTCAACTCGGACGCATTCATCCACCCCGAGGAGCAATCGCTCGCATGTGCGGCATCGTCGGCATCGTCTCCACAGAACCCGCCAACCAGCAGATCTACAACAGCCTGCTCCTCCTGCAGCACCGCGGCCAGGACTCGACGGGCATCGCCACCGCCGACGGGCCCGTGTTCCACATGGCGAAGGCCCGCGGGCAGGTGCGCGAGGCGTTCCGCACCCGCGACATGCGCTCGCTCCTCGGCAACATCGGGCTCGGCCACGTGCGCTACACGACGAAGGGCGCCGCCGAGCGTGAGGAGGAGGCCCAGCCGTTCTACGTGAACGCGCCCTACGGCATCATCCTCGTGCACAACGGCAACCTCACGAACACGCGTGAGCTCTCGGGCGACCTCTTCTCCATCGACCGTCGGCACGTGAACTCCACGAGCGACACCGAGATGCTCCTGAACGTGCTCGCGACCGAGCTGCAGGGGCAGATCACGGGTCTCGAGCTCGACCCCGACCAGGTGTTCCAGGCCGTCGAGCACGTGCACGAACGTGTCGAGGGATCATATGCCGTCATCGCCATGATCGCCGGCCACGGGTTGCTCGCCTTCCGCGACCCGTTCGGCATCCGGCCGCTCATCCTCGGCAAGCGAGTCACCGCGGCGGGCAAGACCGAGTGGATCGTGGCATCCGAGTCCCTCGTGCTCGAGAACGGCGACTACGAGATCGTGCGCGACGTCGAGCCCGGCGAGGCGATCTTCATCTCCCTCGACGGCGAGATGGTGTCACGGCAGTGCGCCAGCAACCCGCGCCTCGTGCCGTGCTCGTTCGAATACGTCTACCTCGCCCGCCCCGACTCGGTCATGAACGGCATCTCGGTGTACGAGGCCCGGCTCCGCATGGGCGAACGGCTCGCCGACACGATCGAGCGGCACATGGACAAGGGCGACATCGACGTCGTCATGCCGATCCCCGACTCGTCGCGGCCGGCCGCCCTGCAGGTCGCGCGGAAGCTCGGCATCGAGTACCGCGAGGGGTTCTACAAGAACCGCTACGTCGGCCGCACGTTCATCATGCCGGGCCAGGCCGAGCGCAAGCGCTCGGTGCGCCAGAAGCTGAACGCCATGGGCACCGAGTTCAAGGGCAAGAACGTGCTCATCGTCGACGACTCGATCGTGCGCGGCACGACCTCGAGGGAGATCATCGAGATGGCGCGTGTCGCCGGAGCCAACAAGGTGACGTTCACCTCGGCCGCTCCCCCGGTGCGCTACCCGCACGTGTACGGCATCAACATGCCGAGCCGGCAGGAGCTCATCGCGCACGGCCGCAAGATCCCCGAGATCGCCGCCGAGCTCGGCGCCGACCACATGATCTACCAGGAGGTCGCCGACCTGCAGGCCGCGATCACCCAGGGCACGTCGCTCGAGCAGCTCGACCTGTCGTGCTTCACGGGCGAGTACGTCACCGGCACCGTCACCGAGGAGTACCTCGGCTGGGTGGAGCGCACGCAGCTCTCCTGAATCGGCGTTCGGCGCTGGCGTCACGGCGCTGGCGTCACGGCGCGGGTGCCACGATCGCCCGCTCGGCGGCCCGGCTGACCTCCGCCCACGACGCCCAGCTCGCAAGGCGCTGCTCGGTGATCCAGACTGCGGCGTCGTGCACCGTGCCGCCGAGGATGAGTCGCAGCGGCGGGTCGTCGCTCTCGACGAGACGCAGAAGCGCCTCCGCGGCGAGCGCCGGATCGCTGTCGACGCTGTCGTCGGCGAACTGGGCGGCGAGAGCGGCTCGGGCGCCGTCGTATGCGGGAATCGGCGTCGGCACGAGGAGGTTCGTGAACAGATCGGTCCAATAGCCGCCCGGCTCGAGGATCGTCGTACGCACCCCGAAGGGGGCCAGTTCCGCGGCGAGCGCTTCGCTGAGCCCCTCGAGAGCGAATTTGCTCGCGCTGTAGACCCCGGTCGTCGGGAACGCGCCGATGCCACCGATGCTCGACACCTGGATGAGTCGCCCACCGCGCTGCTTGCGGAGGACGGGCGCGACCGCCTGGGACACCCAGAGCGCGCCGAAGAAGTTCGTCTCGAACTGGCTGCGCACCTCGGCCTCGCTGAACTCCTCGACGAAGCCCGACGACATCGTGCCGGCGTTGTTCACGACGACATCGATGCGACCGTACCGGTCGAGCACGGCGTCCACCGCCGCGAACACCGCCGCCCGGTCGGTCACGTCGACGGGCACTCGGAGCAGGCGGGATGCCTCCCGCTCGTCGACGCGGGGGCCGGAATCCGGCTCGTCGATGGAACGGGAGAGGGCGGCGACGCGATCGCCGGCGGCGAGCGCCGCCTCGGCGTACGCGCGGCCGAGCCCTCGGCTTGCGCCGGTGATGAGCCAGACGCGGGAAGAGTCGATAGACGACGGGGTCATGGTTGCTCCTTAGCTAGACGAGACGTTGCGTCTCGTTATGGGAGAGCTTTCCTGAAGATCGGCAGAATGTCAAGACGCAACGTCTCGTTTCGAGATACGATCGGCCAATGAACGCCACTCCGGATGCCCCGGTCCGCCGCTCTGCGGGGGCGCGCAGGAACACAGCCTCGCGCGACGCGATCCTCGATGCCGCATTCCATCTCGTCGGCGAACTCGGATATGCCCGGCTGACGGTGGAGGCGATCGCCGCTCGCGCCGGGGTCGGCAAGCAGACCATCTACCGCTGGTGGCCGTCGAAGGGCGCAGTGCTGCTCGACGCCCTGCTCGCACGAAGCGGAGGGGCAGACACGCCCATCGCGCTCCCCGACACGGGGGATCTCGAGGCCGATCTCGTGACCGTGCTCCGCGCGACCGCCGCGGAGTTCGCGAACCCCGAGTTCTCGGCCACGCTGCGCGCCCTCACGATCGCGGTCCTCGAAGACCGGAGCCTCGCCGAGCGCTACGCGATCAGTGTCGAGGAGCCGACCCGCCGCGCGAAGCGCGACCGGCTCCGAAGCGGCCAGGCGGCCGGCCAGCTTCCCGAGGCGGTCGACCTCGAGCTCGCGATCGACCTCATCTGGGGGCCGCTCACGCAGCGCTGGCTATTCGGCGACGCGCCCCTCGACGAGGCCTCGGCCGAGCGCCTCACCCGCACCGCCCTCGCAGGGCTTCGTGCGCGAGTCTGAGCACGAGGGCGCCTCGCGTTATCGTCTGCGGCAGCGAGCGGCAGCGACGGTCCGAGTGGGACCGCGCGTGTCTCGAGAGCGGCGCGGCGGGCTTACTCGTCGACGCGGTGCGTCGACTCGTGCTCGACGATCGCCGGCGTCGTGCGGCGCGCCGACGCCCGGTCGAGCAGGAGCGCGACGAGCGCGCCGAGCGCGACGCCGATGGCCGCACACGCGATGACCAGGAACCCGAACACCTGCCCCCTGTCGAACTCTTCGTTCTCGGGGAACACGAACGTGAGGATGAGCGCGACGACCGCGCCGACGATGGCTCCGACCGTGATGAAGCGCCCGTAGCGCGGCGCACGGCGCACGGTCACGCTGTCGCTCGTGACGTCGGTCTCGAGCGCCTCTTCCGGCGATCCGCCGACACCCGCCGCTGGGAGGGGCTCGGGCGTCTCGGGCTTCTCGGGGGAGTTCTGCGTGTCGCTCACCCCTCCATTGTCCCGCACCTCGCTGGCAGTGACATCCGGTGCCCGTTCGGCTCAGTTCAGCCGAGGGCCACGATCACCGCGAGCGACAGGAGCACGATGGAGAGCGGCGTCATCGTGTACCGCTCTGGCTTGCTGCGGGAGATCGCATTCATCGGGATACCGAGCGCGATGTACGCCGCGATGACCCACGAGGCGACGTCGACCACGACCTCGGGCAACGCCATCGGCACCAGGGCGGCCTTCATGAGGAACACCCAGGCGAACACGGCATAGAGCACGATCGCGATGACGCTGCCGATGCGCTTTCGTGGAGGAAGCACCCGATCCGCGCCGCCCCAGGCGAAGTGGCCGAGCGGGGCACCGCACACGAGGGCGAGTTGGAACACCGCGAGCAATCCGAGGAGGACGCAGAGGATGATGGCGGCGATGGCAGCGGCGGTCATGGTGCGAGGGTAGCGGTCGAGCGCGGCGTGCGGGCGCCGTCGCTTCAGCGGCGCCTCGCGCCTAGCCTCGAAGCAGCGGAAGCAGCCCGCTGAGGTCGGCGCGCTGACCCGAGGCGTGCACGCGGCCCGCAGCGCGCGCGTCGGCCCAGGTGAGGGTGCCCGTTGCGAGGGCGATCCAGGTCGAGGCATCCGTCTCGATCACGTTCGGCGGGGTGCCACGCGTGTGCCTCGGCCCTTCGACGACCTGCACGGCGCCGTACGGCGGCACCCGCACCTCGACGGTGCCGCCCGGTGCCTGGTCGGCGAGGAGCTGCAGCGAGTACCGCACCGCGAGCGCGAGGGTCGTGCGGTCGACGGATGCCGCGGCATCCGCACCGCCGGCCGTCGCCGCCTGCACGGTGGCGAGCGCCGCCGTGCCCAACGCGTCGTCGATCCGTGCCCGTGCCATGCGCCAATCCTCCCATCCGCCCGCGGAACTTCTCCCATTCGCCGCGAACTGCCAGTTCCCCCCACCGCCCGCGGAACCTTCCCACTCGGCGTATGCCAGTTCCGCCTCATCGTGCGACTTCAACCTCTTCGATGAGGGGGAACTGGCATAACGAATCGTGGATGGTCGTCCGAGGTTCGCACGCGGAGCGCGGAGCGGGCGCGAACGGAGCGCGCTGAAGCCCATCGGGTAGCCTGAACCGGTGAGAATCCTGGTCCTCGGCTCGGGCGCGCGGGAGCACGCCATCATCCTCGCGCTGCTCGACGAGGAGGCAGGGCACGAGATCATCGCCGCCCCCGGAAACGCGGGCATCGCGGCATCCCACACCTCATCGGCCCGCGGCAGCGTGACCACCATCGCCCTCGATCCGACCGACCCTGTGCTCGTCGCCGAGTATGCGTTCGACACCGACATCGAGCTCGTCGTCATCGGCCCCGAGGCGCCGCTCGTCGCAGGCGTCGCCGATGCGCTGCGCACCCGCGGCATCGCGGTGTTCGGGCCGGGCAAGTCCGCCGCCGCCCTCGAGGGCTCGAAGACCTTCGCCAAGCGGATCATGGAGGCCGCGGGCGTGCCCACCGGGCGTGCACGCCTCGCCGAGACGCTCGAGGAGGTCGAGCACACGCTCGACGCGTTCGGCACCCCGTATGTCGTGAAGGCCGACGGTCTCGCAGCGGGCAAGGGCGTGCTCGTCACCGACGATCGCAGCGCCGCCCTCGCCCACGCCGCGCACTACCTGCAGCAGGGGCCGGTGCTGCTCGAGGAGTTCCTCGACGGCCAGGAGGTCTCGCTCTTCCTCCTCTCCGACGGCACCCACGTGCTGCCGCTTTCGCCCGCGCAGGACTACAAGCGCCTGCGCGACGGCGATGCCGGCCCGAACACCGGCGGCATGGGCGCCTACTCGCCGCTGCCGTGGCTCGACGACCGGTTCGGCAGCGAGCAGGCGTTCGTCGACGAGGTCATCGAGACGATCGCGCTGCCCACGGTGCGGCAGCTCGCGGCCGAGCAGACGCCCTTCATCGGGCTGCTCTACGCCGGGCTCATCCTCACGAGCCGGGGCATTCGCGTGATCGAGTTCAACGCGCGCTTCGGCGATCCTGAGACGCAGGTCGTGCTCCCCCGACTCGAGACGCCGCTCTCGGGTCTCCTCTTCGCGGCGGCGACCGGCGGGCTCGGCGGGCTGCCGCGTCCTGAGTTCCGAGCGGATGCCGCGGTCACGGTCGTGCTCGCGAGCGAGGGGTATCCCGAGGCCCCCGAGACGGGGCGTGCCATCGAGGGGCTGGGCGCCGCGGCATCCGTACCGGGTGTGCACCTCGCCCACGCCGCGACCGCGATCGGCGCCGTGACCGTCGCCGGCGAGACACGGCCGCTGCTCGCGACCGGGGGACGGGTGCTCAACGTCGTCGCCCTCGGCAAGGATTTCGCCGAGGCGCGCCGGCGCGCGTACGAAGCGCTCGGTCACGTGCGGCTCGACGGCGGCCAGTACCGCACCGACATCGCGGCTCGCGTCGCAGAGTAGACGCAGAGTGAGTAGTCGCAGAGTAAGGGGAATCATGAGCGACATCGGGATGCCCGGCTGGACCCACATCTACTCGGGCAAGGTGCGCGACCTGCACGTGCCGACGAAACTGCTCGACGACGACGACACCTGGACCGGCGACCCGCTGCACCTGTCCCCCGTCGTGCTCATCGTCGCGAGCGACCGGGTGAGCGCGTACGACCGGGTCCTGACGCCGGCGATCCCAGGCAAGGGCGAGATGCTCACCACGCTCACGCGATGGTGGTTCGACCAGCTCTCCCAGGTGCCGAACCACCTCGCCCATCCCCTCGACGACCGCCTCGAGGAGCTCGACCTGCCGCCCGTGCCGGCCGAGCTCGCCGATCGCGCGACCCTCTGCCGCACGCTCGACATGTTCCCGATCGAGTGCGTCGTGCGCGGCTTCATCACCGGCGGCGGCTGGAAGGAATACCAGGCGACGGGTGCGATCGGCGGCATCCCACTGCCCGAAGGCCTGTCGGACGGCGACCGCCTTCCCAAGCCGATCTACACGCCGGCGTGGAAGGCGCCCGCGGGCGAGCACGACGTGAGCATCTCCTACGAACGCACGGTCGAGCTCGTCGGGCCGGTCGTCGCCGAGCAGCTGCGCGCGCTCTCGCTCGAGATCTTCGCTTGGGCGTCGGAGATCGCCGAGCAGCGCGGCATCCTCCTCGCCGACACCAAGTTCGAGTTCGGCGCCGACCGCGCGACCGGCATCGTGACGCTCGCCGACGAGGTGCTGACGTCCGACTCGAGCCGCTACTGGGATGCCGAGGGGTACGCGACCGGCGCGACCCCCGAGATCCGCATGGCGAGCTTCGACAAGCAGATCGTGCGCGACTGGCTCGCCGCGAATTGGGACCCGGATGACTCGGAGGAGCCGCCGACCCTGCCCCACGAGATCGTCGAGCAGACGGCCGAGCGCTACCGTGCGCTGCTCGATCGGCTGACCACCGGCGCCTGACACCGGCGCGCGCGGCAGCTCGCGGGCGGGATCGCGCCGGGCAGCATTGCAACCATCCCGGTCGGGTCGCGGCCCCGTGTCGATTCCTCTCACGGCCGTTCGTCGCCCTCACGAGGGTGCCGCTTCGGCACCGAAGGAGGTCGCGATGTCCACGTTCGAGCACACCACCGTCTCGACGATCGATTCGATCGAGGTCGCCTGGCTCGTGACGAAGCGCGCGGCCGCGATCCGCGCTCGCGATGCCGAGTACCTCGCGTCGCGGTACGCAGCGAGCGCGCTGACCTTCGGCGTCGCGCCTCCGCTCGGCGCGCGAGCCGGCGAGGCTCAGCAGGTCGAGTGGCTGCGCCGCTGGTTCGGCCGGTTCCGCGGTCCGATCGGCTACGCCGTGCGAGGCCTCACCGTGAGCGTCGCGGGCGACCTCGCGTTCTGCCACAGCCACGACGAGCTCCTGGTACACGCGAGAGGGCGATGGCGTCGCGCCGAGCAGTTCGAGACGACGCTCGGCTTGAGCCGAGTGCACGGCGTCTGGCTGGTGACGTCGGAGTCGATCAAGGTCGAGGGGCGGGCCGGCCGCTGAGTCGCGTTCCGCGTCACGCGTGTCTCATCGCGCGCGGCGACGAGGCCTTGCCGTGCGTCATGTCGTGGAAGTCGGCGAATCGTTGGCTCGGTCCGGGCATCGGCGTCGCGTCGGGCCGAGCCCTGAGCCCGTCGAGCACGATCGTGAGCTGCCGCCGCCAGTACGGCAGGTACTCACGGCCGTACTGGCCGAGCGAGCCCAGCATGTCGACGAGCACGCTGAGGTCGACGGCCGTGACGTCGCGCCGAAGCGTTCCCTCGGCCTGTGCGCGGGCGACCAGCCCGTCGACGACCTGCTCGAACGCGGCGCCCGGTCTGTGCGACGGGTCGAGCTCCGCGACGCGGCGCATCACCGCAGGGAGGTAGGGCGAGTCCGCGACCCAGGCCCCGAGCCGCTCGAGGTAGAGCTCGACAGATCGCCAGCCGCTCTCGGCGCCGAGGATCTCGGGTGCGAAATCGTTCACGGTCTCGACGGCGGCATCGTAGAGTTCGCGCACCAAGGCGTCACGATTCGGGAAGTGCCGGTAGACGGTGCCGGCGCCGACGCCGGCGCGCACCGCGAGTTCATCGAGCGGCGCATCGATGCCACGCTCGGCGAACAGCTGCCTCGCCTCGTTGAGGAGACGCTCATGATTCCGTCGCGCATCGCGACGCGAGGACGCGGCGGGGTTCACGCTCTCACTGTACGCCGCTCGTCGCGCATGATTCGGAGAGTATCCTCCGTTTCACGCCGGTGCGTCGATTCGCACGTGGTTAGGCTGGAGCAGTGACCGAGCGCGAGACTGTGAGCGACGGCGTCGAGGCGAACACGCGCGACATCGAGGCATCCGTCGTCACCGATTTCAGCGACCGCATGAGCTACAGCGGCTACCTCGACCTCCCGACGCTGCTGAGTGCGCAGCGGCCGATCTCGCGGCCCGAACACCACGACGAACTGCTGTTCATCATCCAGCACCAGACCACCGAGCTGTGGCTGAAGCTCGTGCTGCACGAGCTCGAGACCGCGCGCGACCTGCTGCGCGCCGACGAACTCGCCCGTGCGCTCAAGTGCATCGCGCGCGTGAAGCACATCCAGAAGACGCTCACCGAGCAGTGGTCGGTGCTCGCGACGCTCACGCCCACCGAGTACGCGCAGTTCCGCGGCGTGCTCGGCAACGCGAGCGGGTTCCAGTCCTACCAGTACCGCGCGGTCGAGTTCGTGCTCGGCAACAAGAACGCACGCATGCTGCAGGTCTTCGACACGGATGCCACGGCGCGCGCCATGCTCCAGTCGGCCCTCGAGACGCCGAGCCTCTACGACGAGTTCCTGCGACTGCTCGCGCGGGCCGGATACCCGATCCCGGCGTCGGTGCTCGAACGCGACGTCACCCAGGCGTGGACGTTCCAACCCGAGCTCGTGCCCGTGTTCACCAGGATCTACCAGGACACCGACGAGCACTGGGCCGCCTACGAGACCTGCGAAGAGCTCGTCGACCTCGAGGACAACTTCCAGCTCTGGCGGTTCCGCCACCTCAAGACCGTCGAGCGCATCATCGGCGGCAAGACCGGCACCGGCGGGTCGAGCGGCGCCCCGTTCCTGCGCAAGGCCCTCGAGCTCACGTTCTTCCCCGAGCTGTACGCGGTGCGCACCGAGATTCCGGGCTGACGGATGCCCCGGCACTCCGACCCCGCATCCGCTCGCCCGCGAACCGCCGCTCGCCCGCGAACCGCCGCTCGCCCGCGAACCGCCGCTCGCCCGCGAAAGGGTCAGTTTGCGACACCAGTACCGTTTGGAGGCGGTCGAAGTGTCGGGAGATGACCCTCTCGGTGTCGAAACTGCGCTCACTGTCGGAACCGCGGCAGCGGCAGCGGCAGCAGAGTCGCGGACACCGCTCGAGCTCGGACCGCTCGCCCGCCCCGCCCGGCGCTCCCTCAGCGGCGACCACCCGGGTGAGACGGGAACGCTGCTGCCACCGCTCATCGATCATCACGTGCACCTCATGCTCGTCGGCCGTGACGCCCTGCACGACACCGCGCTCGCCGGCGTCGTCGACCTCGGCGGGCCGCTCGACGCGACCGCGGCAGACGCCCAGCGCGACGGCCTGCCCCGCGTCGCCTTCGCCGGGAGCTTCCTCACGGCCCGCGGCGGATACCCCGTCGGGCGGCCGTGGGCGGCCGAGGGCAGCGCCCGCGAGGTCGACGCCGACACCGGCGACGGGCGCGGGGCGCTGCCGGTCGCCGCCGAGACGGCGGTGGCCGAGCAGCACGCCTTCGGGGCATCCGTCATCAAGGTCGCCCTCAACGCCTCCGCCGGTCCCGTCTTCGATCGAGTGACGCTCGACGCGATCGTGGCCGCGGCGCACGACCGCGAGCTGCCGGTGGTCGCTCACGTCGAAGGCGAGGGGATGGCGGCGCTCGCGATCGACGCCGGCGTCGACGCGTTCGCGCACACGCCGTTCACCGAGCGGCTCGACGACGCGCTGATCGCCCGGGCGGTGTCGGCCGGGCAGCGCTGGATCTCGACGCTCTTCGTCGCGGGCTACGGCGAACCGACGCCCGAACGCGAGATCGCCCTCGACAACCTCCGACGGTTCCACGCGGCCGGTGGTCGAGTGCTGTACGGCACCGACCTCGGCAACGGCGAGCAGCCGCTCGGCCTGAACCCCGCGGAACTCGCGCTGCTCGTGGCGGCGGGGCTCGAGGCATCCGACGTCGTCGCCGCGCTCGCCGACCCGTGGCCGGCGGTCGACGCCGCATGGGACGACGGCATCGCGACGTTCGTGCCCGGGCCGCCGCCCGCGTCGCTCGACGCGCTGCCCGCCTGGCTCGCGACCGCCCGCATCGTGCCCATCGAAGACCTGGAGCAATGGTGACCCTCGACCCGCATCTCGCGTTCGCCCGCCGCATGGATCGCTCCGACGGGCTCGCCCACTACCGCAAGCGCTTCGCCGGCGCCGAGACCGACCTCGTGTACTTCGACGGCAACTCGCTCGGCCGCCCGCCGGTCTCGGCGATCGAGCGTGTCGAGCGCTTCCTCCGCGACGACTGGGGCGGCCGGCTCATCCGCGGCTGGGACGAAGCGTGGCTGCAACTGCCGACCGAGATCGGCGACCGGATCGGCCGCGCCGTGATCGAGGCGAAGGCCGGCCAGACCGTGATCGGCGACTCGACGACGGTGCTGCTCTACAAGCTCGCACGGGCCGCCGTCGACGCGCAGCTCGCCCGTGACCCGGGGCGTCGCGAGATCGTCGTCGACACCGACAACTTCCCGACCGACCGCTACGTGCTCGACGGCATCGCGCGCGAGTGCGACATGCGCCTGCGCTGGATCGAGGTCGACACCTCGTCGGGCGTGACGCCCGAGCAGCTCGCCGAGGCCGTCGGCCCCGAGACCGCGCTCGTCGTCGTGTCGCACGTGGCCTACCGCTCGGCCTATCTTGCGGATGCCCCCGAGCTCACGCGCATCGCCCACGACGCCGGCGCGCTCATCCTCTGGGACCTCTGCCACTCGGCGGGTTCGGTGCCGATCAAGGCCGACCGGTGGGGCTTCGACCTCGCCGTCGGATGCACCTACAAGTACTTGAACGGCGGCCCGGGCTCGCCCGCCTTCGCGTACGTGCGCGACGACCTGCACGGCGTGCTCGCCCAGCCGATCCAGGGCTGGTGGGGCACGACCGACATGTTCGCGATGGGACCGACGTACGAGCCGGTGCCCGACATCCGCCGGTTCCTCTCGGGCACGGCTCCGATCGTCGGCATGCTCGCGATGGAGGACACGCTCGCGATGATCGAAGAGGCCGGAATGCCGGCGCTTCGCGCGAAATCGATCGCGCTCACCGAGTTCGCGATCACGGTCGCCGGCGACTGGCTCGCGCCGCTCGGCGTGACCCTCGCCTCCCCCGCGGACTTCGAGGAACGCGGCGGACACGTGACGTTCCACCACGACGCGATGCGCGAGGTCACCGCGAGGCTCTGGCAGCAGAACGTCATCCCCGACTATCGCGACCCGGGCGGCCTGCGCATCGGCCTCTCGCCGCTCTCGACGAGCTTCGAAGAGGTGCACCGCGGCCTCATGGCGACGCACGAGACGCTGCGCGGCGTGCTCGCCGAGCGCGCCGGGCTCGCGTAGCGGCGGCGCGGGTACGCGGCACGCCGAGGCCTCGCGGGCGCGCGGCGCCGGGCGTCGGCACGCCGAGGCCTCCGGGCGTCGGGGCCTCGCTACTCGGTGCGCGCAGGCGACTCGGATGCCTCGCCCACGGGCTCGCCCGCGGCATCCGGCGCCCGCGTTCCCGCCGCCCAGTCGACCGTGACCTTCGGCCTCGTGAAGAAGAGGACGACGATCGCGCCCACCGCGAAGCCGAGGATCGGCAGCAACATGGATTGCGCCATCGCCGTCGTGAAGCCGTCGAGCACCTGCGGCGGGAGGCCGCCCGAACCGCTGCTCGCCTGCTCGGCGGCCTGCGTGTCGAAGCCCGGCAGCTCCGCGACGAGCCGGGCGTTGAGCACCGCCGCGATCGCCGCGCTGCCGAGCACGGATCCCACCTGGCGGGTCATGTTGTAGACGCCTGAGCCGGCACCGGCCTGTGCCTGCGGCAGGTTGCGGGTCGCGGTGGATGCGAGCGGCGCCCAGATGCCCGACATGCCGAGGCCGAGGAATGCGGCCGGGATGAGCAGCACCCACAGCTCCTGGTCGGGCGTGATGAGCAGCGCGGTCCACAGCAGCGAGAGGGACACGATGGTGAACCCGGCGAACGCGATCCACTTCGGGTTCACGCGGTCGGTGAGCCGGCCGACGAACGGAGCCGCGATGCCGGTGACCACGGCCATCGGCACCAGCATGAGCGCGGCCTGGGTCGGCTGCAGGCCGCGGGCCACCTGGTAGTAGAACGCCAGCGGGAGCGGCATCGCCACGATCGCGAAGCCGACGGCCGAGATGGCGACGTTGGAGAGCGAGAAGTTCCGGTCGCGGAAGAGCGACAGCGGCAGCAGCGGTTCGGAGCGGTTGAATCGCTGCCACACCACGAACGCCACGAGGAAGAGGATCCCGGTGATGATGACGCCCCACACCGTGATCGGGCCGGCGATGGTGCCCCAGTCGTACGTCTCGCCCTCCTGGATGCCGAACACCAGGAGGAACATGCCGACTGCGCTCAGCGCCACGCCGAGCCAGTCGAAGGAATGCGAATGCGTCTCGAGGTCGGGCACGAGCCGCCAGGCGAGCACGAATGCCACGATGCCGACCGGCACGTTCACGAAGAAGATCCACTCCCACCCGAGCGAGTCGACGAGGATGCCGCCGAGGATCGGCCCGACGAGCGTCGCGATGCCCGCGACGGCACCCCACAGCCCCATCGCCCTGCCGCGCTGGGTGGGCGGGAAGATGCGGGTGATGACCGCCATCGTCTGCGGTGTCATCAACGCCGCGCCCAGGCCCTGCACCGCACGCGCGGCGATGAGCATCGTGATGTCGCCCGAGAGGCCGCACCAGAGCGAGGCGAGGGTGAAGACGACGAGCCCCACGAGGTAGACGCGCTTGGGGCCGAAGCGGTCGCCGAGCCGTCCGGTGATGAGCAGCGGCACCGCGTAGGCGAGCAGATAGGCGCTCGTGACCCAGATGACCGAGGTGATGTCGGTGTCGAGGTCGCGGAGGATGGCCGGGTTCGCGATCGAGACGATCGTCGAGTCGACGAGGATCATGAAGAAGCCGATCACGAGGGCCCAGAGAGCGGGCCACGGCTTGAGTTCGCGTTGCATGAGGTTCTTTCCGGTGGATGTTCGCCTGCTGCCATCGCGGTCAGGACGACGGCGGTCGGGGCGGCGGTCGGGGCGCGGTCGGCGGTCAGGTGGTCTCGGTGGGGGGAGCGGATGCCGCGGGGTCGGGCCACGCGAGCGCGCCCGAGCGCAGCTCGGCGATCGTCTCGGCGAGCCATCGGGACTCCGCCTCGAGCATTGCGCGCGTGTAGTGGACGTTGAGCACGTAGTGCCGGGCGACGCCTTTCGCGGCGATGTGCTCGAGGGCCGTGTCGATGAACTCCGCCGTCTCGTGGATCGACGCGGCGCGCTGCTCGAGGAGCGCGGCGACCTCAGCGGCCGGCAGGTTGTGCGCCTCGCCGATCGCGACCGGGAACTCGGGATACTCGTTGACGTACTCGCTCAGCATGGTCGAGACGGTGGTGCGAAGCGCCGTGTGGCCGGCATCCGTGATCGTGTACATCGTGCGCTCGGGACGGTTGCCCTCGCGTTCGATGCCGGATTCGGCGATCAGACCGTCGGCGACGAGCCGCTCGACCGCCCGATAGAGCGAACCGGCGCTCACCTTGACGAAGCGATCCTCCCGCCGCGCGAGCATGAGCTGGTACATCTCGTACGGATGCATGTCTCGTTCGGCGAGGAACGCCAACGACGAGACGGCGAGCATGCTGAGTTCTGCCACGAATCCCTCCGTCTATTCCGTCCGGAATAGTACGCCCGGAATAGTGTCCCGTGCAACCCCGAAGACGGGGAATGGACTCGACGTGCCGGACGAGGGTGGTCGTTCGGCCGCAGGTCACCCGGCGGCCACCCGCCGGTCAACCCCGTGCGATGGGCTGGATGCGAAGTACACGCTGCACCGACGCATCCGGAGGAACTATGCGATCTCATCGTCCACTCACATTCGCCGCCCTCGCCGCTGGGCTCGCGATCGTCGCCTCGGCGGCATCGGCGACCGCCGCCACCGCGGCGCCGTCGACCGACCCCGACCCCTCGGGCGCCACGCTCGCCGGCTGGGCATCGCTGCCCGCCGACACCTTCGTGCCCGGCAGCGAGCCGTCGGGCTTCTTCACCGGCAACCCCGCCGCGCCGTACCCCGGCCAGCCCGTGCAGGGATTCTCGGGCGTGCACGCCCTCGCCGATGGCACGCTTCCTCGCGATGAGCGACAACGGGTTCGGAACGAAGGCCAACAGTCAGGACTTCATCCTCCGCGTCCACCACATCCAGCCCGACACGGATGCCGCGTCGGTCGAGGTGCTCGGCGGCTTCAACCTCTCCGACCCCGACGGACTCGTGCCGTGGGCGACCTGGCGCGATGGCGGATGCTCCGCCGCGGCGACGCTTCCTGCGGGCTACGCCTGCCCCGATCCCGACCGGCTCCTCACGGGCTGGGACTTCGACATCGAGTCGCTCCAGGTCGGGCGCGACGGAACCGTCTGGCTCGGCGACGAGTTCGGGCCGTGGCTGCTGCACGCCGACGCGGACGGCCGGCTGCTCGAGGCGCCGATCGCCACGCCGGGAGTCGCCTCACCCTCGAACGTCACGCTCGAGCCGGGTGCCGTGCCGAACATCGCCGACTCGAAGGGCTTCGAGGGTATGGCCGTGAGCGCCAACGGCAAGCGGCTCTATCCGATGCTCGAGGGCTCGACCGCCGAAGACAAGGCGGCCGGCCTCGCCGCCGACCTCCGCATCTACGAGGTGAAGGTCGGGTCGAAGGGCAAGCCGACGGCGTTCACGGGTGACTTCCTGCGCTACCGCATGGAGGATGCCGGCAACGCGCTCGGCGACTTCATCGCGGTGAACAACAACGAGTTCCTCGTCATCGAACGCGACAACGGCAGCGGGCCGACCGCGGTGTTCAAGCGCATCTACCTCGTCGATATCCGCGATCGCGACGCCGACGGCTACGTCGAGAAGCGACTGCTCGTCGACCTCATGGACGTCGGCAACCCCGACGAACTGGGTGGCGTGGGCGATCCGTTCACCTTCCCGTACGTCACGATCGAGGACGTCGAGGTCATCGACGACGACACGATCGCGGTACTGAACGACAACAACTACCCGGCCACCGGCGGGCGTGGTGCGGCCGTGAAGGACGTCAACGAGTTCCTGCTGATCGACCTGCCGAAGCCGCTCCACGTCGACCACCACCTGCTGCCCGAGGCATCGCCGATCGGCTGACGCGCTAGCAGCCCGTTCAACGCGCGGCAACCCCGGGCGCCCTTTCGGCGGCGCTCGGGGTTGCGCGCGTACGATGACCGCATCGCACGACGAAGGGGTTGGAACCATGTCCGATACGGACCGCAATATCTCCGACGCGACGAAGGCCGCGCGCGACGCGGTGGGAGACGTGGCCGACGGCGCGAGCGCCAAGGCATCCGATGCCGCCGCCAAGGTGTCCGACGTCGCCGACGGCGCGAGCGCCATGGCATCCGATGCCGCCGCCAAGGTGTCCGACGTCGCCGACGACGCGAGCGCCATGGCTCCGATCGCGCAAGCATCGCCGCCGAAGGCATCCGACGCCGCCGACGCGTTCTCGTCGCAGGCGAAGGACGCCATCTCAGGCGCGAAGGATGCCGCCGATGACGGCGTCTCCTACGTCAAGGCGCGATACCGCGAGAATCCCGGCCGCATGATCGCCGATCTGCGTCGCCGTCGTGATCGGCATCGTCCTCGTGATCAAGGCGATCTCGCGCCGCCGCCACCGCGCCCCCGCCGCTGACCGCGGCGACTTCCCGCTCGGCCCGCCGCTCGGGCTGTCACGACCGGGTCGATACGCGCTGGAACTTGCGGATCGAGAGCGGCACGAAGATGAGGAGCATGAGCGCGATCCCGATGAGCACCGTCGCGATCGGGTTCTGCATGCGTCCACGCGGTGGGCTCGGGCTGGCCGGGCGGAACGTTGCCGAAGAGTTCTCGCGCTGCCTGCACGAGCGCCGACACCGGGTTGTACTCGGCGAACGTCTGCAGCGGAGCCGGGAGGGTGTCGGCCGGAACGAACGCGTTCGAGAGGAACGTCAGCGGGAAGAGGATGATGAACGCGGCGTTGTTGATCACCTCGGGGCTGCGCACGCTCATGCCGAGGAACGCCATCACCCACGAGAACGCGTAGCCGAAGAGCAGCAACAGGGCGACGCCCGCAATGCCCTCCAAGACGCTCGTCGTGATGCGCCAGCCGACGATGAGCCCGGTGATGATCATGACCACCATCGAGAGCGCGTTGATCACGAGGTCGCCGTTCGTGCGGCCGATGAGCACCGCCGAGCGATTCATCGGCAGCGTGCGGAACCGGTCGATGATCCCGTCTTTCAGGTCTTGCGCCATCGCCGAGCCCGACCAGGTCGAACCGAACAGAACGGTCTGCGCGAAGATGCCCGCCATGATGAACTCGGTGTAGCTGATGCCCGGAATGTTGATCACGCCCTCGTACACGTACGTGAACAGCAGCACGAACATGATCGGCTGCAACGTCGTGAACACGAGTACGTCAGGCAGGCGCTTGATCTTGATGAGGTTGCGCTTCGTCGTCGCCCAGCCGTCGCCGAACCAGGTGCTCGAGCCCGGTCGGGCGTCGCAGCCGGATGCCGCCGCCGGCCGTGCGATCGTCGTCATGAGCCCGCCCCCGCCCGCGCCTGCGCCGGCTCGTCGGCAGCGGCATCCGCCTCGGCCATGTGTCCCGTGAGCTTGAGGAACACGTCGTCGAGGGTCGGCCGACGCATGCCGGCGTCGTGCATGCGCACCCCGCCCGCGTTCAACTCGGCGAGCGTCGATTCGAGCGCGCGCGGGCCCTCGACGACCCCGACGGTGAAGGTGCGCCCGTCGTCGGAGGCGCGCGGTGTGGATGCCCCGTGGCGGGCGAGCACGGCCAGCACGAGGGCGGCGTCGCCCGGGTCGACGATCGTGAGCTCGATCTGCTGCCCGCCGACCTGCTCCTTCAGCTCGTCGGCCGTGCCTTCGGCGATGACCTGCCCTCCGTCGATGACCGAGATCTCGTCGGCGAGGCGGTCGGCCTCCTCGAGGTACTGGGTCGTGAGGAACACGGTGGTGCCCTCGTCGACGAGCGACTGGATGATCTCCCACATGCCGATGCGGCTGCGCGGGTCGAGACCCGTCGTCGGTTCGTCGAGGAAGAGCACCTCGGGCTTGGAGAAGATCGCGCCCGCGAGGTCGATGCGGCGCCGCATGCCGCCGGAGAACCCCTTCACCGGTCGGTGCTGCGCCTCGGTGAGGTCGAACACGTCGATGAGCTCGTGCGCCCGGCGCCGCGACTCACGCGCCGGGAAGTGGTAGAGCCGGCCCACCATGTCGAGGTTCTCGAACCCGGTGAGGTTCTCGTCGACGGCGGCGTACTGGCCGGAGACCCCGATGATGGGACGAATCTCGTCGCCGTGCTTCACAACGTCGATGCCGCCGATGGTCGCCGTGCCCTCGTCGGGCACGAGCAGCGTGGTGAACACCTTGACGGCCGTGGTCTTGCCCGCACCGTTCGGGCCGAGCAACGCACGCACGGTGCCCCGCTCGACCGACAGGTCGACGCCGGCGAGCGCTTCAACCGTTGGCGCGTTGCGCACGTGGTAACGCTTGACGAGCCCCCGGGCCTCGATGAAGGCCATGTATTCGACGCTAGACGAGGCCACCGACATCGACAAGGGGGTGCATGGCATCGGCACCGATCATCGCGGTGGCCCGGCGAGTCGCGGCCGCCGCCGAGGCAGAGCGGCTGGCTCGGTTCGAGATCCGCGGCCAACGTCGTTTGGCAATCGGCAACAGAAGTCAGGCCGAATCGTCCAAAGTCCCTTTGAACGGTGGTTTGTTGGCATCAGGCATTGGTAACGTGCCTCGCACATAGCGTCTCGGTCTTCGAAGCGAGGTTGGAACGTGGCCATCCTGCTGCGCGACAAGGCCGGCCTGACTCTGGAAGGGATCAATGAACTCGGTGACGGATCCGAGCCAGCAATGACGTTCACGCTCGCGCTTTCGTGATGAGGAAGTTCCTGGTGCTCGGGGGTACCGCGGCAGCAGCCTCGTTCCTCCCGGGCGTCCGGGCATTCCTCGTCCTTGCGCTGGCTGCGACAGGACTTTCCGCCGCATCCGTGGTTCTGCTCGGGCTCTCCGCACAACTCCTGGGCCTGGCATTGGTGGCCGCTGTCGGCGTTACCGTCGCGACGTTGCACCGCCTCAAGCGTGCCGGTGCGGCGCAAGCGCACGACGTTCTGCGAGACACCGGCGCGGCGGCGATCACAGGAGGCGTTGTCGCGATTCTTACTTCGGTCGCGCTGGGCGTCGTCGTCCCGCTCCTGACTTCCGTCGAGAACGTTGCCGGGTTTGCCGTGTTCTGGATCGGCTCCTCACTCAGCCTGGGGTTCACTGTGGCGTCGGCATGGCTCACCGGCGTCCTGCAGGCCGCTGATCGCGACCGCGTCAACCTCGGCGCCAACATCGTGGGCACCACAATCGCTGTCGCAGGCGCCGCGCTCGCCATCGCCATCGTGACGGACCCTTGGGCGTGTTTGATCGCGATCGCGATAGCGGGCCTCCTCGCAGATGGGATGGCTTGGCTTGTGCGGATCGCCTCCGCGCGCGCCAGCTGGACTGCGGTCGATCTAATTGGCGACCCTCTCGCCGCTGCGCTGCAGGACCCGTTGAAGCATTTGCGTGCGCTTCCGCAGATGGCGGTCGGAGCCGTGGACGGGCTGATCATGATGACCACGCTCCTCGTCGCCGGAGCCGTCGCCGCCTCGACCAGTCCAGCCGGCGGTGCCGCGATCCTCATGGTCGCCGCTTTGATGCGATCACTTATCCTGCCGCTCAAACAACTTGGCATGGTGGCTGGCCGCTTGTGCGTTTCGAACGGCGAATCGGAGCTGCGCCTGCTTCGCAGCTTCACATTCGCGGTGAGCGCAGCCCTTGCCATCGCCGCGGTCGCCTTGGTCGCGTCAGTGTTGCTCGGCGCTTTCCCTCCCGAGGTGACACCCCTTCTTGCGGTTCTCCTTGCACTCCAACTCCTCGTTGAACCCGTAGCCGGATTCCTATTCGCGGCGTTCAAGATCATCGACCGGCCCAGCTTCGGCGCCGCGCGCATGGCAGGCGTCTACTTCGGCCTAGCCATCCCGATCCTGCTCCTGCTCGGCGTGCTCGACATGGCCACACCTGTCTGGGTTTGGATAGTCCTGCTTGCGGCTCGAACGGGGTTCGGCCTCACACTCATTCCCGGCTTCACCCGCCCCTGGAACGTTTCGCGCTTTGACTCGGTGGTTCGCTGTTCGCCCCCCGGCGTCGAGGGGCCGGGACCGGCGAGTCCCGGTAGAATCGAGGCATCCACCCTCCCGACACCGGACGGAGAACCGCGGTGCCCACCATCGTCGTCGACGTGATGCCCAAGGCCGAGCTGCTCGACCCCCAGGGGAAGGCCGTCGCCGGCGCCCTCGCCCGCACCGGTCACGCCGGATTCACCGGCGTGCGCATCGGCAAGCGGTTCGAACTCACCGTCGACGGCCCCATCGACGACGCGCTCAAGGCGAGCGTCAAGGAGATCGCCGAGGAGATCCTCTCCAACTCGGTCATCGAAGACGTCGTGGGCATCCACTACGCGCAGTCGAACGCCGAGCTCGCCGAAGAGGCGTCGCACGCGGCACCCGCGCACACGGCCGACGGCGCGGTGCTCTCCGACGGCTTCGGCGCCCCCGCCGGCGAGACGCACTGAGACCCGAGGGCGAACCCATGCGCATCGGCGTCATCACCTTCCCCGGCTCGCTCGACGACCGCGACGCCCAGCGCGCCGTGCGCATCGCGGGCGGCGAGCCCGTCGCGCTCTGGCACGGCTCGCACGACCTCGAGGGCGTCGACGCGCTCATCCTGCCCGGCGGCTTCAGCTACGGCGACTACCTCCGCTGCGGCGCGATCGCGAGCCTCTCGCCGATCATGAGCGAGGTCGCGGATGCCGCGAACCGGGGCATGCCCGTGCTCGGCATCTGCAACGGCTTCCAGATGCTCACCGAGGCCGGCCTGCTCGAAGGCGGATTGATCCGCAACGACCACGGCTCGTTCATCTGCCGCGACCAGGTGCTCGCGGTCGAGAACACGTCGACCGACTGGACGGGCGAGTTCCCGGCCGGCCAGCGGGTCACGATCCCGCTGAAGAACGGCGAGGGCGGCTTCATCGCCTCCGACGAGACCCTCGACCGGCTCGAGGGCGAGGGCCGCGTCGTGTTCCGCTACGTCGACGTGAACCCCAACGGCTCGCTCCGCGACATCGCGGGCATCTCGAATGCACGCGGCAACGTCGTCGGCCTCATGCCGCACCCCGAGCACGCGGTCGAGCCGGGCTTCGGCCCCGACACCGCCGCCGCGATGCGCTCGGGCGTCGACGGGCTCGGCTTCTTCACGAGCGTCATCCGCCGCTCGCTCGTCGAGGCGTAGCGCTACCGGGTCGAACGCTCGCCGTCGTCCTCGTCGGGTTGGTCGGCGGTGTCCTGCTCTGGCGGGATCTCCTGCACGGGGATCGCCTGCGTGAACTCCGCGGCGCGCTCCTCGGCGTCCGCAGTGCCCGAGAAGAGACCGGCGCGGTCGCCCTCGCCGTGGATGCGCTTCCCGGCGTCCGTCGTGGGCATGTCGTGCTCGGCGGTGTCGCCGATGAGTACGCGGTGCTGGGGGAGCGCCGCAGGGTCGGCGACGCGCACCCATTCGACCAGCTCCTCCCGCACGAGGCAGCGCAGGTCCCAGAGCGTGGCGGAGTCGTTCGCGCTCACGAGCACGCGCACCTGCACGAGCCCGCCCGTCGCGTCGACGACCTGCAGCACCTTGGTACGGCCGTCCCACAGCTTCGTGCTGGCGAGCACGCGGTCGAGTTCCGCGCGCATCGCATCGGTCGAGACGCGCCAGTCGACGTCGAACAGGATCGTGCCGATGAGGGCACTGCCGTACTTCGTCCAGTTCTCGAACGGCTGGGTCGTGAAGTACGTGCACGGCAGCACGACGGTGCGCTCGTCCCAGGTGACGACCACGACATAACTCAGCGTGATCTCCCGGATGCGTCCCCACTCGGTGTTGACGACCACCACGTCGTCGACGCGAATGGCCTCGCTGAACGCGATCTGCACGCCTGCGAAGAGGTTCGCGAGCGTCGACTGCGCGGCGAGGCCCGCGATGATCGAGATGATGCCCGCCGAAGCCAGCACGCTCGCCCCCACCGCGCGAACGGCCGGGAACGTGAACAGGATCGCGCCGATCGCGACCACGATGATCACCACGACGCCGAGGCGGCGCACGATCTGCAGCTGCGTCTGAATGCGGCGCGCGCGCTGGTTGTCGGCGACGTCGGTGCGATAGCGTTTCGAGCTCAGGTCGGTGAGGAAGAGGAACAGCTCGGAGACCAGCCACGCACCCACCGCGATGAGGGCGATGAGCATCACCTGATCCACCACCGGCCGCCATGAAGTGTCGGGGAAGGCGATCGCGATCGCGATCCAGATGCCGCTGACGAGCAGGAACACGCGGAACGGCCAGCGCGCACGGTCGATCAGCTTGGCTGCCCAATCCTTACGCCGCGCGATCGCACGCACGACGAGCGACGCGATCGCCGAGACGACGAAGACGCCCGCGAGCACGATGGCGAGCACGATCGCGAACCCGAGCCAGGTCTGCCATTCGATTCCGAACATACGGCTCCCTCCGGCGGTTCCCGGGGTGTTCGATCAGCCTAGGCGTGCTCCCTGGGGCCTTCGCAACCCCGGAGCGGGGGTGATGGTGCTGAGCGGATGCCTCGGCACACCTCAGTCGACGAACTCGATGTCGGCCGCGGCGAGCGCGCCCGCATCGGCGCGGTACGGATGTCCGTGATCGTGCTCGGGGCATCCGCTGCCCCGCCATCGACCGCGGCCATGATGGATGCATGACCGACGACCTGACCCCCGAGCTCGAGCAGACGATCCGCGAGATCTTCGACCGCCGCGACCGCGTGCACATGCAACCTACGATCGACGCGTTCCTCGCGCTCCTCGAGGAGCACCCCGGCAACCCGTACGTGCTCTACGAGGTCGGCGGCTCGTACGATACGGCGGGCGAAGAGGAGGAGGCGGTGGGGTACTACGAGGCCGCGCTCGCCGCAGGAATCGCGGCCGACCCGTTGCGGCGCTGCCTGCTCCAGTACGGCAGCACCCTGCGGATCCTCGGCCGCCTCGACGAGTCCTTCGCGGCGCTCGAGCGGGCGCGGGCGGAGTTCCCCGAGTCCGACTCGGTGCGCCTGTTCCACGCGCTCGGCCTGCACGCGGCCGGGCGGAGCGACGCGGCGGTCGGCGAGCTCCTCACCTTCGCCGCCGACCGCGTGCGCACTCCCGACGTGCTGCGGTACGAGGCGTCGCTTCGCGGGAACGCGGCGTTCCTGCTCGCGCGCGACGAGGAGGGATGAGCCGGCCGCCAGGGTTCGACGCCGGTAGCCGGCGTGGGCTGCGAGGATGGAGGCACCCGAACCCTGGAGCATCCATGTCACCGAAGCGCCTGTTCCGCACCCTCGCCGTCGCCGAGGCGGTCACCTGGACGATCCTCATCGTCGCGATGATCCTGAAGTACGCCGCGGGCGTCGACTGGGCGGTGCTGGTCGGCGGGTCGATCCACGGGTTCGTGTTCCTGGCGTACGCGTTCTCGGCGGCGCTCGTCGGTGTGAACCAGCGGTGGAGCGTCGGTCTCATCGCGTTCGCGGTGCTCACCGCGATCGTGCCGTACGCGACGGTCCCGTTCGAGCTGTGGCTCGTGCGCCGCGGGCGCCTCGACGGCGGGTGGCGGGTCGAGCAGACCGATCACCCTGGCGATTCGAACTGGGTGAACGGGCTGCTCCGGTGGTTCCTCGCGCGGCCGATGCTGCTCACGGTTGCTGCGGCCGTCGGCATCGCCGCCGTGTTCACGGCGCTCCTCGTGATCGGCCCGCCCGGGGGACGCGAGGCCTGAGCCTCGGGTCGGCGGCAGGGGCATCCGCTCGTCTGCGGCAGGATTGACGCATGCCCATTCTGAACAAGGACATGACCCTCTGCATCTCGCTCGCCGGGCGGCCGTCGAACCTCGGCACCCGCTTCCACAACTTCCTCTACGACGAGCTCGGCCTGAACTTCATCTACAAGGCGTTCACGACCGATGACCTCGAGGGTGCGGTGCGCGGCATCCGTGCGCTCGGCATTCGCGGATGCTCCGTGTCGATGCCGTTCAAGGAGGCGGTGATCCCGCTCGTCGACTTCGTCGAACCGTCGGCGGCGGCGATCGACTCGGTGAACACCATCGTGAACGAAGGCGGACGCCTCGTCGCCTCGAACACCGACTACGAGGCGATCGCCGAGCTCATCGCTCGGCATGAGCTCGACCCGGCACAGCGCGTGCTCGTGCGCGGCTCGGGCGGCATGGCGAAGGCGGTCGTCGCGGCGTTCCGCGGGGCCGGGTTCGGCGACCTGACGATCGTGGCGCGCAACGGGGCGGCCGGGTCAGCGCTCGCGGCGAAGTACGACTATGCGTGGGTGGCGGATGACCCGTCGCCTGACTTCGACCTCATCGTGAACGTCACCCCCCTCGGCATGCACGGGGCGGATGCCGCGGCGCTCGCGTTCGCGCCGGCCTTCATCGACCGGGCGACCACCGTCTTCGACGTGGTGGCCTTTCCGGCCGAGACCCCGCTGATCATCGCGGCTCGCGCGGCCGGCAAGCGGGTGATCTCGGGCGCCGAGGTGATCGCGTTGCAGGCCGCACGCCAGTTCGAGCGATACACGGGCGTGCCGCTCACGCGCGAGCAGGTCGACCGGGCATCGGCGTTCTCGCGGGCGGAGTAACCGCGGCTCAGTGTACGAGCGCGGTCAGCCAGATGACGAGCACCCCCAGGCTCGCGGTGACGAGCGCACTGACGACACGCCATGGCCACGGGCTCCCCCGCCTGGCCGAGCTCCAGGTATCCGAGCACGGCGAGGATTGCGACGCCTACCCAGAGCGCGAGGTAGTAGGCGACGTACTCGTCGAGGATGCCCACGACCGCAAGAAGCAGGAACACGGCGGGCAATATCATCGCGACGAGCATCCCGAGGGAATGCCGCATCGATGCCACCGCCGCGTCGAGGATGGCACGCACGCGCGGCGCCTCCGAGCCCTCCCGGGCGATTGTGCCCGAGTACACGTGCGCGAGCCAGAAGACACCGACCGTTCCAAGGGTGAAGAGGAGCACATCGAGGTCGGTCTCCTGGTACCAGCCGACCCCGATCAGGGCACTCACGAGGACGACGCCGTAGATCGCGTACTCGGTGCGGTAAACATGCACGAACGCCCGCACGGGCTTCACGACCCCGTGCTCCACCTTCTTCAGCGACTCGGCTCCCGCGCGCGGCGCCGGCTCGCCGGTCTCGTCAGCTGGTGCTGCCATCGCCGCCCCCTCACCCACCGAGCGAGAGCATGGTACCGCGCGGTCGTCGCGCCCGAACAGCGGCGTCCCCGGATGGCGTGCCTTTCGTCGTGTCCGAGGGAGCTGATCCGCAACGATCCATCTGGCAAGACGGGGGGCGGTGGGCACGCGCACCGCCGACGGCCGGGGCCCCTCGCCCCGACCATCGTGCAGGCACGAGCGACGACTCAGCCGCGAGTGCCGGTGAGGGCGCCGACCTGTGCCGGCGCCCTCATCGACGACATGTACCGGCCGCTCAGGCGGCCGCCTCGTCGCGTCCGGCGGCCGCGATCAGCTGTGCACCGAGTCCCGCGTCGACGCTCGTCCAGTACGCGAAGAAGCGGGCGCGGACCTCGTCGACGGTGATTGCGTCTGCCTGACCGGTGAGCGTCTCAAGCAAGCGGGCCTTGGCCTCGGTGGAGAACACGTCGCGATAGAGCGTGCCGGCTTGGCCGAAGTCGTCGTCCTCGGAGTGCAGCGTCGCCGCTGCCCGAACGAGCGCGCCGTCGGCCTCCCAGCCGCCCTCGCCCGCCCGCTCGGCGTCGGCGGTCGGCCCGCCGAACGAGTTCGGCGCGTAGACCGGGGTCGTCGGCGCGTTGAAATGGTGCCGCTGTGCGCCGTCCTGCGAGTAGTTGTGCGCGGATGCCGCGTGCGGCGCGTTCACCGGGATCTGGTTGTAGTTCGTGCCCACGCGGTAGCGCTGCGCGTCGGGGTAGCTGAAGACCCGCGCCATGAGCATCTTGTCGGGGCTGATCGCGATGCCGGGGACGGTGTTCGCCGGCGAGAACGCCGCCTGCTCGATCTCGGCGAAGAAGTTCTGGGGGTTGCGGTCGAGCGTGAGCGTTCCGACGGAGATCAGCGGGTAGTCCGCATGTGGCCACACCTTGGTGAGGTCGAACGGGTTGAAGCGGTAGGTCTTCGCGTCATCGTAAGGCATGACCTGGATGTTGAGATCCCACTTCGGGAACTCGCCGCGGTCGATGGCCTCGTGGAGGTCACGGCGGTAGAAGTCGGCGTCGGCCCCCGCGATCGCTTCGGCGGTGGAGGCGTCGAGGTGGAGGTCGCCCTGCTGGGAGTGGAAGTGGTACTTCACCCAGAAACGCTCGCCCCCGGCGTTGATCCACTGGTACGTGTGCGAGCCGTAGCCCTGCATCTCGCGCCACGACTTCGGCAGGCCGCGGTCACCCATGAGGTAGGTGACCTGGTGGGCCGACTCGGGCGAGAGCGTCCAGAAGTCCCACTGCATGTCTGCATCGCGGAGGCCGGAGCCCGGGAGGCGCTTCTGCGAGTGGATGAAATCGGGGAACTTGATGGCGTCGCGGATGAAGAAGACCGGTGTGTTGTTCCCCACGATGTCGTAGTTCCCCTCGGTCGTGTAGAACTTCACCGAGAAGCCGCGCACGTCGCGCCAGGTGTCGGGCGAGCCCTGCTCGCCGGCGACGCTCGAGAAGCGCAGGAGCGTCTCGGTCTGTGCGCCAGGCTGGAAGACCGCGGCCCGCGTATACGCAGAGACATCCGACGTGACCTCGAAGCGGCCGAAGGCGCCGCCGCCCTTCGCGTGGACGATGCGCTCGGGGATGCGCTCGCGGTTGAAGTGCGCGAGCTTCTCGACCAGGTAACGGTCATGCAGCACGGTCGCGCCGTCGGTGCCGACGGTGAGCGAGTGCGCGTCGCTTGCGACGGGCGTTCCGGTCTGCGTCGTCGTGACAGGCGGGGGCGAGGGTTCGACATGTCGTCCTTCTCTTCTCGGTGGTGGAGGCGCAGCCGAGGCGACGCACGGCGTGTGGGCACGACGAGCGCGTCCACGCGCCGCGGGCGGCGGCGCGCGAGGCGCCGAGGTCGATGCGGCATGCCCCGGCCTCAGCCGGTGGCCTCGCGCTGGCAATCGGCGCAGAGGCCCCAGAAGGTGACCTCGGCGGTGTGGATGGCGAAGCCGCTCGTGTCGGACGGGACGAGGCACGGCGGCTCGCCGATCGACGCAGTCGACGTCCGCGACGGCGTGGCAGCGCGTGCACACGACGTGGTGGTGGTTGTCGCCGATGCGGTGCTCGTAGAGCGCCGCCGAGCCGGCGGGCTCGATCCGGCGAAGCAGCCCCGCGCCGTTGAGTGCGGCGAGCACGCCGTAGACGGCCTGCAGCGAGGTGTTCGGCAGGGTGCGCGAGACGCGCTGGAAGACCTCGTCGGCGTCGAGGTGCTCGCCGGGGTCGATGGCGTCGATCACGACGAGCCGTGGTGCGGTCACCTTGAGGCCTGCCGCACGAAGACGGGCGGATGCCGCGTCGCGTATGCGCCGGGTCGCGGTGTCCATGCCTCATCGTAGCCGGTTGTTTTGAATTCATCAAAACACCGAGGATGCCTCGCGACCGCGATGCACGGGACCCGTCATGGGAGTACGGTGGGCAGCCTGCCTACCCGAGCGGATCGTGGGAGGGGTGCACAGGCGACGCCCGGTAGACTGAGCTGGTCCGGCAACCGCCCCGCGGCATCCGCTCGCCGCTGTTTCTTGGAGCTCGCCACTCGTGACCACTGAAGCCCCCGCCACGACCGCTGCCCCTTCGACAGGCTCGGCGGCCACCGCGACACCGTTGCTCGACACCGTCGAGGTCGCCGCGGTCACGCCCGAGAAGGAACAGCCGTACGCCGCGCTGGGCCTGAAGCCCGACGAGTACGAGCGCATCCGCAACATCCTCGGCCGCCGGCCCACGAGTGCCGAGCTCGCGATGTACTCGGTCATGTGGAGCGAGCACTGCTCCTACAAGTCGTCGAAGATCTACCTGCGCCAGTTCGGCAAGAAGGTCACGCCCGAGATGAAGCAGCACCTCATGGTGGGCATGGGCGAGAACGCGGGCGTGCTCGACATCGGCGAGGGCTGGGCCGTCACGTTCAAGATCGAGTCGCACAACCATCCGAGCTACATCGAGCCCTTCCAGGGCGCGGCCACCGGCGTCGGCGGCATCGTCCGCGACATCATCTCGATGGGTGCGCGCCCGGTCGCGGTCATGGACGCCCTGCGCTTCGGCGCGATCGACCACCCCGACACCGCGCGCGTCGTGCACGGCGTCGTGTCGGGCATCAGCTTCTACGGCAACTGCCTCGGCCTGCCCAACATCGGCGGCGAGACCTGGTTCGACCCGGTGTACCAGGCGAACCCGCTCGTGAACGCGCTCGCGGTGGGCGTCATGCGCCACGAAGACCTCCATCTCGCGAACGCGAAGGGCGCCGGCAACAAGGTCGTGCTCTTCGGCGCCCGCACCGGCGGCGACGGCATCGGCGGGGCATCCATCCTCGCGTCCGACACGTTCGCCCCTTCGACGGGCTCAGGCCCGCACCGAAGAAGCGCCCCGCGGTGCAGGTCGGCGACCCGTTCGCCGAGAAGGTGCTCATCGAGTGCTGCCTCGAGCTCTTCGCGGGCGATCTGGTCGAGGGCATCCAAGACCTCGGCGCCGCCGGCATCTCGTGCGCGACGTCCGAACTCGCGAGCAACGGCGACGGCGGCATGTCGATCGTGCTCGACGACGTGCTGCTGCGCGACCCCACGCTCACGCCCGAAGAGATCCTCATGAGCGAGAGCCAGGAGCGCATGATGGCGATCGTGCGTCCCGAGAAGCTCGAGGGCTTCCTCGAAGTGGTCCGCAAGTGGGACGTCGAGACGAGCGTGCTCGGCGAGGTCACCGAGACCGGCCGTCTCTCCATCACGTGGCGCGGCGAGGAGATCGTGAACGTCGACCCGCGCACGGTCGCCGTCGACGGCCCCGTCTACGAGCGCCCCGTCGCATACCCGTCGTGGATCGACGCGCTGCAGGCCGACAGCGCGGCCGACCTCGAGCGTCCGGCCACGCCTGAGGCCCTCCGCAAGCAGTTCCTCCGGCTCGTGGGCTCCGCGAACCAGGCGGATGCCGCGTGGGTCACGAGCCAGTACGACAAGTACGTGCTCGGCAACACCGCCCTCAGCTACCCCGACGACGCCGGCATGGTGCGCGTCGACGAGGCATCCGGACTCGGCGTCTCGGTCGCGACCGACGCGAACGGCCGCTACTCGCAGCTCGACCCGCGCCAGGGCGCGAAGCTCGCCCTGGCCGAGGCGTACCGCAACGTCGCCGTCACGGGCGCGGTGCCCATGGGCGTCTCCGACTGCCTGAACTTCGGCTCCCCCGAGAACCCCGAGGTCATGTGGCAGTTCTCCGAGACCGTCGAGGGCCTCAGCGACGGATGCCTCGAGCTCGGCATTCCCGTCACCGGCGGCAACGTCTCGTTCTACAACCAGACCGGCGACGTGCCGATCCACCCGACGCCCGTGATCGCGGTGCTCGGCGTGATCGACGACGTCGCCCGCCGCATCCCGTCGGGCTGGCAGGACGACGGGCACAACATCTACCTGCTCGGCGACACCCGTGCCGAGCTCGACGGCTCCGCGTGGGCGGGCGTCGTGCACGGCCACCTCGGCGGTCGGCCGCCGATGGTCGACCTCCCGGGCGAGCAGCGTCTCGCCGAGCTCCTGAACGCCGCGTCGATCGAGGGCCTCATCGACTCGGCCCACGATCTCTCCGACGGCGGACTCGCGATCGCACTCGCCGAGGCGGTCGGCCGGTTCGGCGTCGGCGCCCGCGTCTTCCTCGGCGAGGTGACGCAAGACGCCGACATCGATCTTGCGACCGCACTGTTCTCCGAGTCCGCCGGCCGGGTCATCGTGACCGTGCCGCGCGAAGACGACGTGAAGTTCCGCGGGCTCTGCGAGGGCCGGGGCTACCCGGTTCGTCGCATCGGCGTGACGGATGCGGCATCCGAGGCCCTCGAGGTGCAGGACGCGTTCACCGTCACGCTCGAGGAGCTCCGCGGCGTGAACCGCGCACCGCTCGCCGACGCGTTCGGCCCGGTCGTCGGATACTGAGGTCGTCGGATACGAGGTCGTCGGATACTGAGCGGAAGGCTGGGAACGGATGCCGCGGGCCGACGTGAGTGTCGCATGATCACCCCGGTGAGCCGCGGCTCCGACCCCGCGAGCCGCAGCTACCCCGCCCGATACGCGCCGAGCACGGCGCGTTCGGCCTCGTGCCGGCGGCCTACGTCCTGCTGCTCGACGGTGATCGGGTGCTGCTGCAGCGGCGCGCGAACACCGGATACTACGACGACTACTGGGCGGCGTCGGCGGCGGGGCACGTCGAGCCGGGCGAGTCGGTGTTCGCTGCCGCAGCGCGGGAATCCCGCGAGGAGCTCGGCATCGACGTCGACCTCGACGCGCTCGAACCGCTGACGACCATGCACCGCACCGCTCCCACGGGGTTGCCCGTCGACCAGCGCGTCGACTTCTTCTTCGCCTGCCGACGCTGGATCGGAAGCCCCACCCTGCAGGAGGAGAAGGCGAGCGAGCTCCGCTGGTTCGAGCTCGACGCCCTCCCGCGCGGCTCGCGTCGACGGGGAGTGTGACCACGGTGCCCTCGAAGCTGTACGTCAGCGATCCGACCAGGTCGTACCGCCCCGGCTCCGCATCGGCGGGAACGTCGACGTCGAATGCGAAGCCCGTCGTCGAGCCGGGCGAGAGCGTCGACGCACCGGACGTTCCGGCTGCGGTGACCGCCCAGTCGTCGGATGAGGACAGCTTGGCGCTCACCTGGCTCAGCTTCCTGGTGCCGCTGACGTCGAGCGTGATGACCGCGCGGGCCATGTCTCCGGGGAAGACCCCTCGGTCGGCGTTGTGAGCGAAACGTTGGCGCCGACGAGCTTCGCGCACGCGGCGGCCAGGTTCTCGGCGGCGGGCTCGAGGATCGCCCGGAGTGCGTCCGCGATCTCGACCGCGAGCGTTCCGTTCGCGATCTCGCGGTCGAGATAGGCGGTGACCGTCTGGATCGAGCTCAGCGACTTGTGCGCGGCGGCTGCCGTGCGCAGGTCTCGGTCGAGGCCCTTCTCGCGCCGGTGTAGGCGTCCCAGGTCTTGTCCCCGCGCTCGATGAACTGGTCGGCGAACTCGGTGAGCGCCTCGGTCTGCGACGCCGAGAGTGCGCCGTCGTCGCCGAGCGCCGCGACCTGGTCGTCGAATCCAGATGCCGCATCACGAGTGTCGCCGATCCGACCGAGCGTCACATCCTGTGCGAACGCGTACTCGCCCGAGCCGACCGTGAACACGGCCACCCCGTCGGCGAAGCTCGAGAACTCGATGCCCGGCACCGAATCGACGGGCTTACCGCCCTCGGTGATCGCCCAGCGGCTCGACGTCGGAATCCGGATCTCCGCCGTCGTGTTGGCCGGCACGGTGACATCGAGCTTCATCACGCCCGACGCGCTCGTCTTCCAGGACGTGACGACGGTTCCGTACGGCGTGTCGAGCGAGAAGTCGGTCCAGTCGATGCCCGCGCCCGCCTGCGGAGCGACGAGCACCTTGCGGTAGCCCGGCTCGAGCGCGGACACGCCGGCCATCGTGCGGTACATCCACTCGCCGACCGCGCCGTAGGCGTAATGGTTGAAGGAGTTCATCTCGACCGGCCCGAACGACCCGTCGGGCATGATCGAGTTCCAGCGCTCCCAGATAGTGGTCGCGCCTTTGCCGATCTCGTATCCCCACGAAGGGTAGTCGGTGTTCTGCAGCAGCTTGTACGCGATGTCGGTGCGATCGATCGCGGTCAGTGCAGGCAGCAGTCCGTCGACACCGAGGAATCCGGTCGACAGGTGATTGTCACGACGCTCGAGCGTCTCGACGAACTGCGATGCGACCTCGTCCTCGAGTCCCACCGGGATGAGGCCGTTCATGATCGTCAGGATGTAGGCCGTCTGCGAGTCGCCCCGCACCGTGCCGTCGGCGCTGACGAACGCCGCGCCGTACGCCGCCTTGATCGCCTCGTAGCGCTCGAGGTAGGCCTGCGCGTCGTCGTCACGACCGACCGCCGCGGCCATCTCCGCGAACTCGCGGGTGCCCTTGGCGAGGAATGCGGTGTCGATGACCGTCGCCGGGGTGTCGTCGTCGAGGTTCAGCCAGTCGTTGTACCCGCCGAAGTCGCGGATGTGGCCGTTCGCGGAGCCGTCGAGGTAGTCGACGTAGCGCTTCATCGAGTCGTAGCTGTCGACGATGACCTGGGTGTCGCCGTAGGCCCGCCAGATCGAGTACGGCACGTGGACGCCCGCGTCGGCCCAGCCGGCGCGGCCGTATCCGCCGTCGAACCGGCCGGGGATGATCGGCGCGACACCCGGGAAGGAGCCTTCGGAGTTCTGCGTGTCGCGCAGGTCCTGCAGCCACTTCGTCAGGAACAGGTGCGAGTCCATGTTGTAGTTCGCGGTGTTCGCGAACACGTTGATGTCGCCCGTCCAGCCCATGCGCTCGTCACGCGCCGGCGTGTCGGTCGGGATCGACAGGAAGTTGCCGCGCTGGCCCCAGACGATGTTGCTCTGGAGCTGGTTGACGAGGCCCGACGAGGTCTCGAGCGCGGCCGTGGGGGTGTTGTCGGTGCCGACGACGACGCCGGTGATGGCATCGGCCGAAGGCGCCTCGTCGACACCCGTGATCTCGACGTACCTGAAGCCGTGGAAGGTGAACTTCGGCTCCCATGTCTCAGCGCCGTCGGAGGCGAACGTGTAGTAGTCGGTCGCCTTGGCACCACGGAAGTTCGCCGTGTACAGCGAGCCGTCGGCGTTCAGCACCTCGGCGACGCGGATGCGCACGGTCTGGCCGGCCTCACCCTCGAGCGTCACGCGAACGTGTCCGACCATGTTCTGTCCGAGGTCGTAGACGTGCACGCCGTTGGCCGGGCTCGGGAGCACCTTGGCAGCCAGCTCTTCGGTGACGCGCACCGGCGGGGCGGTCTGCGGTTCGAGCTTCGAGGTGGCAGACGGACGCTCGACGACAGCGGACCACTTGTCGTCGTCGTAGCCGGGCTCCGACCAGGCCCCGAGCGCGGCTGCGCGCCGCGCGTCGTACGCTTCGCCGTCGAGCAGGTCGGCGGACGTCGTGGGTCCGTTCGTCGTGCGCCAGCCGTCGTCGGTCGCGACCACCTGTTCGGAGCCGTCGGTGTAGCGGATGCGGAGCTGAGCGATCAGCGAGGTGTCGCTGCCGTAGACCGAGTCTCCGAACATCGCGACGTTCCCCGCATACCAGCCGCTGGCGACCTCAGCGCCGATCGCGTTCTCCCCGTCGTCGATCTGGTCCGTGACATCGTAGGTCTGGTACTGGATGCGCGTGTTGTAGTCCGTCCATCCCGGCGCGAGCTGCTGGTCGCCGACCGGCTGCCCGTTCAGCTGGAGTTCGTAGAGGCCGCGCGCCGCGGCGTAGAGGCGAGCCGATTCGACCTCCTTGTCGACGTCGAACTCGGTGCGGAGCACCGGCACGTCTGCGCCGAACGCGTACCAGGCGTCGGTGTTGCCGGCCACGACGAGGTTGCCGCCCTGTACGGCGCCCGCGGTGAAGGTGCGGTCGCCCGACGGGAAGGTCGTGTCGAGCAGGTCGTCGCCAGACTTCGAGGTCACCTTCAGATCGGAGACGGTGCCGGTCTCGGCGCCGTTCGTGCGGAAGCCGATGAGCCCGGGCCCGGTGTGCGTCGTCACGGTGCGGGAGTCGAGCACTGCGCCGTCGACCCTCGTCACGATCCTCGTGCCGTCGACCGTGATGGAGTACTCGTGCGCCGCCGCGAAGTCGAATCCGGCGGGGAACGGCGTCGCCGCGAGCACCGAGTAGTTGCCGTTCGTCTTCACGTGGGGGCGCAGCGACCGCTCGCTCTGGCTCAATTGCCACATATAGGCATTGCTGCCGTCGCGCCCTCGGAAGTAGACGCCGAGTGAGCCCGAGATCTTCGAGGCGTGGAAGGTCATCGTGTAGTCGGTCCACGCCGCGGGAATCGACGTGTCGGCGCCGATCCAGCTCGCGTCCGACCATTCGTCGACCGATGCGAGCGCGGTCTCGAAGCTCGCGGGGGCACTCCAGTCCGATGCCTGCCCTTGTTCGTCCCACACGCGGACCTGCCACGCATACGCGGTCGCGCCCTCGAGCGCGGCGCCCCCGTAGGGCACCTCGACCGAGGCATCCGAGTCGACCTTGCCGCTGTCCCAGACGTCGGGACTCGCCAATCCGCTCTCGCTGGTGGCCACTCGCACCTGGTAGGCGGACTGGACCGTGCCACGTTCGCTCGAGGTCAGCCGCCAGCTCAGACTGGGCGCCTTCAGCGGGATACCGATCGGGTCGACGGCCGAATTCGCCTCGAGCGCGCCGACGCCCATCTGGCTCGCCTGCGATGACGCGGCGAGGGCGGGAGTCGGAGGGGCCGAGATGACTGACGCGAACACCGTGCCGACGATGAGCACGCCGGCCGCTGCACTGCGGAGGTAGGGTCGCACGCGTTTCTCCTCTTTGATGAAACGTTTCATTTGCTTCGTAACATCTGGAGCTTAGCCAGCGGCTCGTCGCGCAGTCAACCCTCTGTCACCCTCGGATGCCATACGGCGACGTCGAGCAGCAGCACGCCGACCGCCCGACGTCGTGCATCATGAACGCTTCGTGCTCGACCGCGTGCGCGACGGCACGCTCGAACCGATCACCTCGTTCGGGTTCTGACGCGAGGAGCCCCATGCCCTCGACACCATCATCCTCACCGCGATTCCGGTCGCGTTCGTCCTGGTGATCGTCGTCGGAATCGTCGTGCGCTGGATTCGCGCCCCCGCGGCGCGCGATCGCGCCTCCGGCATGCGTTCGGGCCGATCGCGAGCGCCGGCGAGACCTACCAGGAACTGCACACCGGGCAACGCGGCCTGCAGGACTCCATCATCGAGTCGATCCAGGAGCAGGAGACGAAGGGCTCCGAGCGGGAGTCGGGCGAGCGCTGAGCTCAGCGCAGCCGTCGACGCTCGCGCGGAAGCCCCGTACCTCCTCCCAGAGTGAAGTCCAGTCCGCCGCGGAGAGCCGGCCCGGCAATGCCTCGCCGCGCAGGTTCCGTTCTCGGAGCCAGGCGCGGGCGCGGCCGTCGGGCAGCGGCCTCGGCGTGCGAGTGAGGATCTGCGCGAGGCCCCTGCCGCGGCCCCGGAAGACGGCACCGACGAACGCCTGGTACCGCTCCCGTTCTGCACACCCCACCAACGGCGCTTCCCGGCGTTGCACCGTGAAGAGCCCGCCGTCTACCGACGGCATCGGGCGGAAGGAACGCGCGGGCACGCGCCCGTGCAGACCGAACGCGAACCACGGATCCCACTGCGCGGTGAGGAGCGTCGACCCGCCCACGCCGCACCGTCGCCGAGCCACCTCCCACTGGGTGAGGAGGATCGCGTCGGTCCAGTGCTTCCTCGCGAGAAGCCCCCGGAGGATCGCCGTCGTGAGGTGGAACGGCACATTGCCGACGATGACGTGCGGCTCGGCGGGGTACCGCCACGCGAGTGCGTCGGCGTGCACCACTCGCGCGGCTCGCCCGAGGTCGCGCTGGAGGGCGGCGGCGCGTGCAGGATCGATCTCGAGCGCCGTCAGCGGTCGCCGGAGCCGCGCGAGCGGGCGGGTGAGCGCGCCGCTGCCCGCGCCGAGCTCGACGATCGGGCCGCTCGTGGTCGCCGCGAGTGCCACGATGCGATCGATCGTCCGCGGGTCGACGAGGAAGTTCTGGCCGAGTTCGTGGCGCCCGCCGACGAGGTGGGGCGAACTGACCGAAGCGTGATGGGTGGATGGGGAAGTGATGAAGAAGATGAAGGTGTGCGCACGAATGCTCCGCTGCCGAGAGTCGTCAGCCGGGTACGCCGAAGCCGCACCGCGGCCATGGTCATGGCCGAGGCGGAGGAACGCGAGAGAAGTCGGTCGCTCCGCCTCAGGCGGTGCGGGGCCGAATGATCATCGCAGTGAAGTTGCAGCACACGGTCGTCGATCCTAGCAACAGCTCGGATCCGACGCGCCGAGCTTTCGCCGCCGGGATAGGGGGCGCACCTCTACCGGCTCGCGGTCGCGCCCGACCAACATCGTCGAGGCATCGGCGTGCAAACTGACGTCGAGCCCGCTGTAGAACTCATCCACCGCCGGTTGCGAAGCCTCCGTCACGCCTCAGCAATGCGAACGCGTATCTTCCCGGCGCGACGGTGCCGTCCGCTTGCGGAGCGCCACTCTCTCTGTACTGGACGCCCAGCCCGCCAATAGGGATGTCCAGGGCGCACGACGAGAAGAACTCCTGGTCAGGCTGGGTCACCACCACCAAGCAGATCATCTCGGCCTGGTCACGAGCGATGAACGCCTCTACCCCGCCAGCCTCGTCCTGGCTCAGGCGGCGAAAGGTGTCGCTTTCGAAACCGGGCGGGATCCATGCCGGAAGGTCCTCGGCCGCCTGGGGTCGCTCGAAAGCGACGATCACGGGTTCCGGCCTCGATGGCGACGCGGACGGCGGCGAGCTGGTCGCCCCGGCGTCCGAGTCCGCGGCTGCCAGTCCGGCGCCGAACCCGGTCATCCCGATTACCACGGCTGCCCCGGCAGCAACCACTGGCCACCATTTCCTCGGACGGGCCACCTTGACCTCGAGTGGCGCACTTGCCGACGCGCCAGCGAGCTTCCGCTTTCGCGACCGCCTCGATCAGTTGAGCCTGCGACGCGGCGACGTTCTCCTGCAGTTCGCGGATCGCTTCGGCAGCCTCTTGGCGATCTTCTTCAGACGTGGACCGCGCATAGAGCTGATGCTGCAACGCGCGAATCGCGTGCGTAGGCGCGAGTCGCCCAGCCGGGGTGTCCTTGTTGGGATGCTCCAGCCACCAAGCCACGTCGAGGAGATCGTCGTCTCGGCAGTACTCCGCTTCCACTCGCCGAAAGAAGCCTGTGTCGTCCACGAGACGCGAGTAAAGGTCTGACGACATAGAGCCTCCGTTAGCAGCAACTCAGCTGACTCGATCACACGACTTCCACCAACGCAAGTCCTTGGCCGGACGACCTTCCCCGGCTCCGCCAGCGGTCGGAAACGATCGTCATCGAGTGGGCAGGCGCGAGCCCCCTACGCCCCTTCGGGCGGGCGCACGAGCAGGTCGACTCGATCCGCGAGGTAGCGCTCGAGCGGCGTGAGCGCGTCGGGTTGCGACGGACTCCAGCGCACGAAGACCTCGCCTTCCTGCACGACGAGCGGGCCGGATGCCCCGGCGCGCGCGAGCTCGTCGAGGTCGATCCGCCTCGCCTCGAAGTTCACCGTCTCGCCCTCGGCTGGGCGGGGCTCCAGCGCACGAAGACCTCGTCGCGCTGCACGACGAGCGGGCCGGATGCCCCGGCGCGCGCGAGCTCGTCGAGGTCGATCGGGCTCGCCTCGAAGTTCACCGTCTCGCCCTCGGCGACGCCGCCCTTCACGGCGGCCGCGCGGTAGGCGCGCTGCTCGGCCACCGCGTTCGCCGGGATGCTCCGACGCGCGGGGCGCTCCGCGCGCACGACCCTCCCGGTCGCATACACGCTCAGCCCGCCGCCGCCGTCGACGCCGCCGCCGTCGACATCCGCGCCGAGCAGCAGCACGCCGAGGCGCCAGACCCGCCCGATCGGTGTCATGCGCGCCGCGCGCGGGATCCCGACCACACGGCGTTCCGGAACGAACTCCGCGAGCGTCTCCTCCCGCGCGGAGCCCGCTCGCAACGCGGCGACGGCCTGGGCGAGGAGCTCCTGCGCTCGGGCGACCGCGACCGCGCGCGCCGCGGCATCCGTCATCGCAACGCGCGGATGAGCGCGAGCAGCGCGAGCCCGTACGCCTCCGCCGGTTCGGGATGCTCGAAGGGGCGCAGCCCGCCGTCGAGCTCGATCTCGACCTCGAACGCGTCGATCGTGCGCCGCAACGCATGGAACGCGGCGCCGAGCATCTCGCGCAACTGCTCCTCACCCGGGAGCCAGACCGCGTCACCGAGCGAGACCGAATCGAGCGCCCACTCGGTCGTGCCGTTGAAGCCGAGGATCGTGCCGCTCGCCGAGGGATGCGTGTCGATCGTCATCTCGCTGACCGTGAAGACGTCGGCGTCGAGTTCGGTATCGACGCCCTCCGGCAGGTCGAGCACGAAGCGGTCGCCGGACTCGGGATGCCACGCGAGCCCCGCCTCGCGCAGCTCGAGCGCGAGCTCCCGACTGATCATCTCCCAATGCTCCCGCGATCCGGGCCCGGGCGGAAGCGGCTCAGGGGATCGCGCGCCGCCCGGGCGCCACTGCGACGCGCACGTGTTCGTCGGTGGCGGCATCCTCGAGCGCGGCGTCGAGGTCGGCGAGGGCGTGCGTGGCGCCGACGAGCTCGTCGAGCGGCAGCGCGCGCCACGACCGCTCGAGGAACCCGACCGCGCGCACCAATTGGCCGGCGGTGTAGTCGTGCACGCCGGTCACGGTCACGAGGCGTCGCACGAGCGATCCGGGATCGATGTACACCTCCGTGCCGGGTGAGACGCCGCCGACGAGCACCGCGACACCGCCGACACCCACCGTCGCGATCGCCGTGCGCGTGGCCGTCGCGGTGCCCGACGACTCGATCGCCACGAGCACCTCCCGCAATCCGCGAGCGGCGAACGTGTCGAGGGCGACGTCGAGTCGCTCGGGCGATCCCGGACGCGCGGCCGGGTCCACCGGAACCGCGCCGAAGCGACGGGCGAACGCGCGCCGCGAGGCATCCGGATCCGAGACGACCACCTCGGCCCCCGCCTCGACCGCGAGGGCCGCCGCCGACAGCCCGACCATGCCGGCGCCGGTCACGAGCACGAGTGCGCCGTCGAGTTCGACCCGAGCGGATGCCGCATCGAGGGCCGCGACCGCCGTCGCCGTCGCGCACGACGCGGGCGCCGCGACGGTCGCCGGCAGCTGCTCGCTGACCCGCACGATCGCGGTGCCGGCCCGGAGCTGCACGTGCGTGGCGAACCCGCCCGAGAGTTCCCAGCCGCGGTGCACGCGTTCGTGCCCGTACTTCGCGAGCGAGCGGCACTTCTGGCTGAGCCCGCGGCGACACCGATCGCACGAACCACAGCTCACGACGACCGACCAGACGACCCGGTCGCCGAGCTCGAGCGATGAGCCGTCGGCGCGCACCGCGCCTTCGCCGACCGCGATGACCCGCCCGACCTGCTCGTGCCCGAGCACGAGCGGGGCCGACGCGGTGCGCTCACCGCGCACCGTTTGCACGTCGGAGCCGCAGATCGTCGCGAGTTCGATCTCGATGAGCGCTTCGCCCCCTGCGAGCCGCACGCCGGGCGCGGCGAGCGCATCGTGCGGTCGCCCTGGTTCGTTCCAGACCATGGCGACCGGCGAGGGTTTCACGATGACGTCGAGTTCGCCGACTCGCACGACGGTGTGCATCACCATCTCGCTCTACTCGCCGCGGAGGCCGAGCAGCGCGGGCAGCTCGGTGATGTCGTCGATCACGGCGTCGGCGCCGGCGTCTTCGAGCGCCGCGCGGTCGTGGGCCCCGCTCAGCACGCCGACCACGAATCCGGCACCCGCGTTCACACCCGCTTCCATGTCGCTGCGCGTGTCGCCGACGACGACCATCGCGTCGACGGCGGTCGTGCCGGTGCGGAGCAGCGCCGTGAGCGGCAGGTCGGGGTACGGGCGTCCGCGACCGGCGTCGGCGGGCGAGAGCACGACGTCGGCGAGGCCGTCCCAGCCGAGCGCGTCGAGCACGGCGTCGCGAGTGGCGGGCGAGAACCCGGTCGTGAGCGCGATGGATGCCCCGGCCTCGTGCAGCTCGAGGATCACGTCGTACGCGCCGGGGATCTCGGCGACGCCGTCGCTCGCGACGAGCTCGGCATAGGCCGCCTCGAACGCGGCGTTCGCCCGCTCGGCCGACGCCTCGTCGCCGCTCGCCAGCACGCGGAAGACATCGATCTTCGACTGCCCCATCGTGTCGCGCACGTACTCGAGGGCCCCCACCAGCTCGTCGTCCGTCACGAGGCCGCTGCGCTCCGCGGCGAGCGCGAACGCGCGCTCGACGATCCCGGCGTCGGCGACCGTGGTGCCGGTCAGGTCGAGCACGATGAGCTCGATGTCACCCTCGTCGACATCGTCTCCGTCGGCTTCGTCGCGCTCCTCGTCTTCGAGGTCGTCCAGGTCATCGTCATCGTCATCGTCGTCTTCGTCGACGCCATCGCCCAGCTCGGCAAGCTCATCGAGCTCGGCCAGCTCGTCTTCGCCGAGTTCGACGACGGCGTCGACCTCCGTCAGGTCCTCTGCTGCGGTGACCCCGGCTGCGCCGGCGGGGTTTGTCGCGTTGGTCATGATGCGCCCTTCTGGGGTGGTCGGTGGTCGTCCTGATGTGGTCGTCGCGGTTCGCCGAGGAGGCCGACGACGATGTGGGTGGCGAGCCCGAGATCGTCGATCGTGCCGATGACCGTCGATCGTGCCGAAGACCGTCGTGCCCCGTTGTTTCACGCTAAGCAGCGGCTCCCAACAGGGGGAGGACCGATGGTTACGGGAAGGTGAACCCCGCGCGGCCAGCGATATCACCCCCCGATCGGGGGGTGTACTCAGCGGCGGATCCGCGCCGGACCGAGCGCCGCTCCGAGCCCGATGACGATGACGCCCGCGAAGAGCATGCCCCAGCGCCCGGTGACGACGGCGACGACCGCGAGCACGACGCCGACCCCGACGACGATGCGTGCGACCACGAGCCTGACCTTCGGCCGGGACAGGATTCCGGGGCGGCGCGACGGCTCGGTCATGCGCCGACGGTGAACGGCGTTCCGGTGGCTGCCTCGGCGAACGCCCAGAACCGCGCACCGATGTCAGGGTCGATCGAAGTGCGGGTCGGTCGCTGCAGGGTCGGCGCACCCTTCGTCAGGTACCGCGGCCCCCAGAACTGTCCGCCCGCAGCCTGTGGCGCAGTCAGCGCATGCAACGTGACCTCGGCACCGCGATGCTTGCCCTGCGCCCACGCCGCCTGGAGTTCGTCGGCGAACCGGGTGCCGGTCGACGGCTCGCTGACGCCCGGCACCCGTGGGGTGCGACCGCTGATCGCGTAGCCCGGGTGGGCGACGAGGCTCGCCGCCGGGACATCCGCCGCCCGGAGCCTGCGGTCGAGCTCGAAGGCGAACGCCTGCGTCGCGATCTTCGACTGCGCGTACGCACGCCAGGAGTCGTAGCCGCGGGTCTGCTGCAGGTCGTCGATGCGGAACGTGCTCAGCAGACTCGAGAGCGAACCGAGCACGACGACGCGCGCACCCGCGGTGAGGTGCGGCAGCAGGCGCCCGATCAGCGCGAAGTGGCCGAGCACGTTCGTTGCGAGCACGAGCTCGTTGCCGTCGACCGACTCGAGCCGGGTCGCCGGCGGGTGCACCATGCCGGCGTTCGCCACGATGCCGTCGAGCGGCGCGCCGGCACTGAGCGCCTCGGCACCCGCGCGCACCGAATCGAGCGACGACTGGTCGATCACGAGCGTCTCGATGGATGCCTCGCCGGATGCCCCTGCCCGCGCGCCGCGGATCGCGGCTGCCGCCGCCTCGAGCCGCTCGGGGCTCCGGCCGCTCAGCACGACGTGGGCGCCCGCCCCCGCGAGCCGGGCCGCGGTGAAGAACCCGAGGCCCGCGTTCGCGCCCGTGACGAGGAAGCGACGCCCCGCCTGCGGGGAGAGTGCGATCGGGTACCAGCTCATCGTTCGCGCGCTCTCAGAGTTCGCGCGCGGCGTTGCCGCCGTTCGCGAGCTCCTCGTGGTGCTGGATCACCTCGGCGACGACGAAGTTGAACCACTTCTCGGCGAACGCCGGGTCGAGGTGGGCGTCGACGGCGAGCGAGCGGAGCCGCGCGATCTGGCGTCGCTCGCGGTCTGGGTCACTCGCCGGCAATCCGTGCGCGGCCTTCAGGCGACCGACCTGCTGCGTGAACTTGAACCGCTCGGCGAGCAGGTGGATGAGGGCGGCGTCGATGTTGTCGATGCTCGAGCGGATGCCGAGCAGGTCGCTCATCGCGGCATCCCGTTCGTCGAAGGCACCGTCAGTCATGCTTCGACCATACCCGCACCGCACTGCGCCGCCGAGTCGCCCGGATCTGCGGAGAACCGGGCGACTCGGCGGGCGTCAGCGCGTGGCGGCAGCCCGCTCGAGCACCGGGCGAGTCGCGATGAGGCCGAGCCAGACGATCGCGATGCCGGCCGCGAGCACGCCGGCGATCACCGCGAGCGAGCTGGGCTCGACGATGAGCGCGATGCCCGTGAGGGGCAGCATCACGACGGCCGCCGTCACGGCGGAGCCGATCGCGGTGATGCGCAGCGGCGACATCACGGCACGGTGGCGCGCGGCATCCATCGTGCGTGTCGGCATGCCGAGCATGGCGAGGCTGCGGTACAGGTCGCCCCGGTCGAGGATGCCCGCCGCCTGGTTCACGCCCACCGAGCACGCGACCATGAGGAAGGAGCCCACCACCGTGATCAGGATGCCGGTACGGATGTCGGTGACGAGCAGTCTCGACTCGGCATCCGCTTCGCCGCTGAAGGCTCCGACCACCGCGACCCCTGCGCCCGCGAACACCGCCATGAAACTCGTCATCGCGACCCCGCCGACCTGTCGCCAGGCCGCCTTCGGCGATTCGAGCACGCTGCGGGCGGCGAGCAGTCGCTCGGGCGACTTCGCGCGCCGCGCCTGCCTGCTCGCGACCAAGCGGATGACCCATGGCCCGACGAGGTTCAGCACGGCGAGCGTGCCGCCGAACGCCAACGCGAGCATGCCGAAGATCACGAGAGCAGACGGCGCAACCTGCAGCGCGCTCATCACGCCGAACGCGAGCACCACCACGCCCGCGCCGATCACGAGGCGCAGCCAGTGCAGCTTCGGGGCATCCTGCTTCGTTCGCACGCCGAGCGGCGAGATCACGACCTGCCGGAGACCGAGCATCGCGCTCACCGCGGCGAGTGCGGCGACGCCGAACGGTACGGCGACGAGCACCGGCCATGCGAAGCAGCACTCCGGCCGCTCCGAGCGCTTCGCCGCGGAAGTGGATGAGGCCGACCACGGGCACGAGCGCAAGGTACGCAGCGACACCGACGACGGCGCCGACGAGCGCGAGCGCCGCGGACTCCAGCACCGCGAGCCCAGCGACCATCGCCGGGGTCGCACCGAGCAGGCGCAGCGTCGCGAGCCGGTCGTCGCGGCGCCTCGCCGAGAGCCGGGCGGCCGCCCCGCCGAGCGAGACGAGCGGCACGACGAGGAGCACGAGCGCGATCACGGCGAGCGCCTGGTAGATGACGGCGTACTCGTCGTCCCATGCCCAGAACGACTGCGCGCCGCCGACCACCGTGAGCAGCAGCGCCGTGACGATGCCGAACGCCGTGATCGGCAGCACGCTCGCGGCGACCCCGGCAGAACCTGGCCGCGCGAGCAGCCACGCGATGCGCCCGATCATGCGGGCACCCGCTCGCCGACGATCCGGCCGTCGCGCATGTCCACGATGCGGGAGCACCGGCCCGCGACCTCCGCATCGTGCGTGACGACGACGAGCGTGCGTCCCTCGCCGGTCGTCGAGTCGAGGAGCGCCCCCATCACGTCGGCCGAGGTGGCCGAGTCGAGTGCGCCGGTCGGCTCGTCGGCGAAGACGACGGATGCCCCGGTCACCTGCGCCCGCGCGATGGCGACGCGCTGCGCCTGCCCGCCCGAGAGCTGTCCGATGCGGCGGTCCTCCATGCCGGCGAGTCCGAGGGCGGCGAGCCAGCCGCGGCCGTGCTCCTCGGCGCGGGCGCGCGGCATCCCGTTCAGCATGAGCGCGAGTGCGACGTTCTCGACCGCGGTGAGCTCGGGAATGAGGAGTCCCTGCTGGAAGACGAACCCGAACGCCTCCCGGCGCAGTCGGGAACGCTCTCGCTCGCCGAGCGCGGTGACGTCGACCCGCCCGACGCCGGACTGGAAGCCGACCGTGCCGGCGTCGGGGCGGGTGATGCCCGCGAGGCAGTGCAGCAGCGTGGTCTTTCCCGACCCCGACGCGCCCATGATGGCGATCGACTCGCCGGTGCGCACCCGGAGGTCGACACCCGCGAGAGCGTGCGTCTGGCCGAACGACTTGGTGAGGCCGGATGCCTCGATGATGAAGGAGCTCATGCCTCCGAGCCTGCCGGGGCGGGCGGGCGGGGCGCGTCGGGCTCGAGGTTGACTCGGCCGGTCCCGGCGTCATCCTCCGGAGTGACTCTCGTCCCGCCGGGAACGGAGAGCGGCGCGGCATCCGACCCCCATCGGATGCCGCGCCGCGGCTGGTTGCGCGCTGGATCAGCGCGGAGTCGCCCGCCGGATCACGAGGTAGCCGGCGACCGCCCATACGAGCGCCTTCACGAGCAACACCGTGAACACGCCGACGATTCCGAGCGAACCGAACCACTCGAACACGGCCGGCCAGCTCTCGCTGAAGGTGAGTGCGGCGACCGCCGCGAGCACGATCCCGATGGCGCCGAAGAGGAGGATCATCATGCCGCGCATGCGCCAGCGCAGGTACACCGTCGTGATGCTCGCGCCGATGAAGAGCACCAGCAGCTGCAGCGCGAAGCTCGTGTAGAAGTCCACGAACCAGTTCGTCTGCCCGTACCAGAGCGCGTCGAACATGTGCGCGCCGATCCACCAGCCGTCGGTCGCGATCTCGATCTGCACGAGGGTCGCGATGGCGGCCGCGAACATGACCGACACGAGCAGGAACATCGCACTGGTGCCGAGCCAGAAGTCGCGGCGGGTCGCGCCGAAACCGAGGGCGAAGGAGAACGTGAGCCCGATCGCCTGTACTCCTACGGCGACGAGGTACCACTGCGGTGAGAGCACCGCCCAGCTGTAGCGCATGTTCTCGAGGTCTTCGGCGCTTGCGCCGGCACCGCGCATGATGACGGCGATCACCATGCTCACGGCCCAGGCGCCGCCGATGATGAGCCACGGCACCCCGAAGAAGATCGACGGGTTCACGGCGTGCAAGCGAACGATGCGCCAGATCTCATGCGCCCGGGAGCGGACTTCAGTGCGCACGATCGGCAGTTCGATCACGGTGGTCATGCCGCGACCTCCTCTTCGGTGGTGCCGGCCATGTCGGGACCGGTCATGTGGATGATGAGTTGCTGGAGCGAGACGGGCGCGAGCTCGAGTCCGAGCTCAGCCGCCCGGACGCGGGCCGCCTGGTCGAGGCGGCCGTCGATGGTGACGGATGCCAGTCCGCCGAGGCCCTCTCGCCCGATGACGGGCCGGTCGGCGACGAACGTCTCGACAGTGGCGCGAGCGCCCGGCGATCGTCGTGGCGGAACCGCGCACCTCGTCGGCGTCGCGATCGAGGAGGATGCGGCCCTGGTCGATGAGGATGACGTGCTCGAGGAGGTTCGCGACCTCGTCGATCAGGTGGGTCGAGAGCACGATCGTGCGCGGGTGCTCCGCGTAGTCCTCGAGCAGGCGGTCGTAGAAGATGTGGCGTGCGACCGCATCGAGGCCGAGGTACGGCTCGTCGAAGAACGTGATCGGTGCACGCGACGCGAGGCCGACGATGACGCCCACCGCCGAGAGCTGCCCGCGGGAGAGCTTCTTGATGCGCCGCTTCACCGGCAGGCGGAAGTCGGACACGAGGCGCTCGGCGAGCGCGGCATCCCAGTGCTCGAAGAACCATGGCGCGGCCTTGAAGACGTGCGCGGGCGTGAAGTCTTCGGGGTAGCGCTGCGACTCGGCGATGAAGCACATGCGGCGCAGGACATCGGCGTGCTCGGCGGGCTCCCGGCCGAAGACCTCGAGTTCACCGCTGTTCGGGAAGAGCTGCCCGGTGAGCAGTTGCATGATCGTGGTCTTGCCGGCGCCGTTGCGCCCGAGGAGCCCGTAGATGCGGTTCTCCTCGAGCGTGAAGTCGACCGCGTCGACGGCCGTGAAGGAGCCGTAGCGCTTGGTGAGCCCGCTGGCGCGGACCACGGTGGGGGTCATGACTGGATCCTTTCCGCGCGGAGAAGCCGCGCGAGTTCTTCGATGTCGATGCCGAGTTTCTCGGCCTCGACGATGAGCGGTCTGATGTATTCGGTGGCGAAGTCGGCCCTGCGACGTTCGATGAGTCGCGCCCTGGCCCCGGGGGTCACGAACATGCCGATCCCCCTCCGCTTCGCCACGATGCCATCGTCGACAAGGCGATTCACCCCTTTCAGTGCGGTGGCCGGGTTGATGCGGAAGAACACGGCGAGTTCGTTCGTCGACGGGATCTGCGCGTCCTCCGGGAGCACGCCGTCGATGATGTCGTTCTCGACCTGTTCTGCGATCTGGATGAAGATCGGTCGTGATTCGTCCATTCCGGCCTGTCTGGTTGTGTTGCGAACCTCGTTGGTTCGTTACTTGTGTAACTAACCAACCATGCAGGCGCGCCGATGTCAAGCGGAGCCGGTGATCACTTCTCGAGACCGCGATTCTCGGGAGAAGTCGTGTTTACATGCGTGCGGCGAGGCCGCGGAACACCACGCGCGATCCGCGTGGATCAACGCGCGCGATTGGCGCGGATCACCAGTCGTGCATCGTGCCGTCGAGGAGACGGTTGACGGGCAGGTACGCCGCCTCGTACGGGAAGGACTTCGCCGCGACGTCGTCGTAGTCCACGCCGAGGCCGGGCGCCTCGCTCGGGGCCAGCATGCCCTCGGTGAAGGTATACGTGGTCTGGAATACTTCGTGTGTTGCACGGCTGTGCTGCATGTACTCCTGGATGCCGAAGTTGTGAATGGCGATGCCGAGATGGATCGCGGCGGCGAGCCCCACGGGTGAGATATCCGTCGGTCCGTGCACACCCGACTTGATCTGGTAGACCGCGGCATAGTCGAAGATCCGACGCAGCGCCGTGATGCCACCCGCGTGGGTGACAGGCGAGCGCACGTAGTCGATGAGCTGCTCCTCGAAGAGCTGCTTGTAGTCCCAGATCGTGTTGAAGACCTCGCCGATCGCGAGCGGAGTCGTCGTGTGCTCGCGCACGCGGCGCAGTGCGTCCTGGTTCTCGGCCGGAGTGACGTCTTCGAGCCAGAACAGGTCGTACGGTTCGAGCGACTTGCCGAGCTTCGCAGCCTGGATGGGCGTGAGTCGGTGGTGCGCGTCGTGCAGCAGCGGCAGCTCGGGACCGAACTCGTTGCGCACCGCCTCGAACACGGCAGGGGCGTGACGCAGATAGGCGCGCGTGTCCCAGGTCTCCTCGACGGGCACGGCGCTGCGTCGGGCCGGCTCGTAGTCGTAGCGGATGTCACTGCCGGCATCCGTGCCCGCGTTCGCGTTCTCGCTCGAGGCGACCCCGTAGACGGAAGACAGGCCGGGAATACCCGTCTGCACGCGCACTGCGCGGTACCCCTCTTCGAGGTGTTCGCGAATGGAGTCGAAGAGCTCGGGAAGTTCGGCGCCGGATGCATGCCCGTAGACGAGCAGACCCTGCCGACTGCGACCGCCGAGCAGCTGGTACAGCGGCAGGCCGGCGACCTTGGCCTTGATGTCCCAGAGCGCCGTGTCGACGGCGGCGATGGCTGCCATCGTGATCGGACCGCGACGCCAGTACGCCCCGCGGTACAGGTACTGCCAGGTGTCTTCGATCTGGTGGGCGTCGCGGCCGAGCAGCAGCGGAACGACGTGCTCCGCGAGATACGCCACGACCGCGAGCTCGCGGCCATTGACGGTGGCATCCCCGAGGCCGACGTAGCCGTCGTCGGTGGTGATGCGCAGGGTGACGAAGTTGCGGCCGGGGCTGGAGACCAGAACCTCGGCAGATGTGATGCGCATAGTGCTCTCCTTCAGATGCGAATGGATCGGGATGCTGCGGCTGACCTGGCCGATAACTCGGACTTCACGGCGGCTTCGACGGATGCCACGAACCCGGCGTCCCGGGCGAGATCGTCGTCGACCAGGGCGAGCAGACGGCTCGGGGCGCCCGTTGTTCCACCTGCAAGCACGTTCCGGATGGCGGGTGCCTGCGCATCCGGCAGCTCGACGCCCAGCAGCAGGAGGGCGATCCATGCGCCGATGGCACGCGCGCAGCTCGGTGCATCCCGCCCGGACTCCCTCTCGGCGGTCGCGATCGCTGCGGCCCGCACGCGAAGCTTCGCAACGCCCTCCATGCCGATCTGTGCGAGGCGGTGTTCGATGCGCGTGTTCTCGAACCGCCGCAGCAGAGCGCTTCGGTACTCGTCGAGTTCGAGACCTTCGAGCCCGACGGGAAGGTGGCGCACGGCCTCGTCCCAGAGCTCGTTCACCCACCCACGGAGCAGCGGATCGGCGATGGCCTCGGCGACGGTCTGGTATCCGCGCAGCAGCCCGGCATAGGCGAGCAGGCTGTGCGCACCGTTCAGAAGCCAGAGCTTGCGTCGCTCGAACGGCTCGATGTCGTCGACGAATCGGGCGCCCGCGCGCTCCCAAGCCGGGCGGCCGGCCGGGAAATCACCCGAGAGCACCCAGTCTCTGAACGGTTCGGTGACGACCGGCGCGCGGTCGGCCAGCCGGAGAGCTCCGCGCTCGTGCGGATGTCGCGATCAGTGGTCCTCGGCGTGATGCGGTCGACCGATGTCGCCACGAAGGACACCTCGTCTGCCAGCCACGCGGCCGTCTCGGCGCTCACAGCGGTCGCGAGCGCGGCGAGACCGCGCTTCACGAACGCCCCGTTGTCGGGGATGTTGTCGCACGGCACGACGGCGATCGGGCCCGCACCGGCTCGGCGGCGCGCGTCGAGGCCGAGCAGCAACCGGGCGAGCGTCGTGCGCGGGCCGGCTTCACGGTCCGAGTCGAGGTCAGGCAGTTCGTCGGCTGCGAGTGCACGGGACAACCACGCGAGGTCGGCCGTGACCGCCGGATCGGCCAGATCCGGCAGGCCGTCGCTCGTGAGCCGATACCCCGCTTCCGTGATGGTGAGTGTGACGACGGCAGTTGCCGGAGACGCGATCAGTTCCACCATGCGACGCAGGTTCGCGCCGTCGACCGCTTCGACGATGCTCGGGATGACGCTCACGCGATCGCCGTCATCCGACCGCTCGATGAGCGTGTACAGGCCGTCCTGGGCGGCGAGCTCGTCTGCCACGGTGGCCGAGCGGCCGGTGAATGCGGCGATGCCCCACTCCCCGGCGTCGTCGACCGCCGCCGTGTACCACGCCTGGTGGGCGCGGTGGAACGCGCCGAGCCCGAGGTGAACGATGCGAACAGGCGGCGTCGAGACATCCGTCCCCTCGCGTTGAGCGAGCGCGGCGCGGGTCAGCGGAAGCGGCGCTGCCGTCTCGCCATCGATCGTCACAGCTTGAACACCTTCCGGGGGATGCTGTCGACGAGATCGACGGCGATGCGTTCGGCCGAGGCGAGAGCGACACGCCCCTCTCGCACGAGTCGAGCAAGGAACGCGGCGTCGAGGCGCCTCGACATGTCGTGGCGGGCCGGAATCGAGAGGAACGCACGGGTGTCATCGATGAAACCGGAACCACGGTAGAAGCCGGCAGTCTCGGTCGTGGCGGCGCGGAACCGCTGCACGGCATCGGGCGCATCGAGGAACCACCAGGGCGCACCGATGTAGACGCTCGGGTAGAAGCCGGCCAACGGCGCGATCTCGCGCGAGTACACGGTCTCGTCGACACTGAACAGCACGAGATGGAAGTCGGGCCGGTTCCCGTACCTCTCGAGAAGGGGCCGGAGCGGCTCGGCATAGTGCGTCGTCGTCGGGATGTCGTGGCCGGTGTCGGGGCCGAACCGCGCGAGCGTCTCGGTGTTGTGGTTGCGCACCACGCCCGCGTGCACCGTCATCACCAGCCCGTCGTCGACGCTCATGCGCGCCATCTCGAGCAGCATGTGACCTGCGAACACGCGCTCCTCATCAGCGCTCAGCGCCCCCAGCAGGGCGCGATCGAACAGGGCGGATGCCTCGGCCCGCTCGAGATCGACGGTGAGCGGCTGCTGCACGCCATGGTCGGCGGAGACCGCGCCGTGCTCCACGAACGAGCGGCGGAGCGCGGCGAGGGCATCGATGTAGCCGCGGTAGCTCGAAGCGGGCGAACCGCTCCACGCGGCGAGCCTCTCGACATTGTGCGCCCAGCCGACTGCCGCGGGATCGAGGTAGGCATCGGGACGGAACGTCGGAAGCACGCGTCCGGAGAACGAGGGGTCGGCGGCGAGCGCATCGTGCGCGGAGAGGTCGCCCAGCGGGTCGTCGGTCGTTGCGAGCACCTCGATGCCGAACCGTGCGAACAGCGCGCGTGGACGGAGCGCGTCGGTGCCGAGCTGCGCTTGGATCTGGTCGAACAGCCGGTCTGCGTTGTCGGCATCGGGGTACTCGTCGAGAGCGAACACCTGCGCGAATGTGTTCTGCAACCAATATCCGGTTGCCGTGCCCGCGTACAGGTGCCAGTTCTCGCTGAAGGTGCGCCACACATCGCGCGGCGTCGCGGGCGTCGAACCCGTCTGACGATCTGGGATCCCGAGCGCGTCGAGGCTCACACCGGCGGCGTGCATGAGACGCGTGACGTAGTGGTCGTCGCGAATGAAGAGCTCGGCGGGATCGCCGAACGGAGTGTCATCGAGCAGCAGTGTCGGGTCGACGTGACCGTGCGGCGAGATGATCGGCAGGTGCGCCACGGAATCGTAGAGGGCGCGCGCGACATCCCGGGTCGCGGGATCCACCGGGAACAGCCGGTCGGGGTCGAGCTGCAGTTTCATCGTCACTCTTCCGTTGAATCGGGGCCGGTCGAACCACGCACGACCAGTTCGGTGGCGAGGAGCGACGCCCCCGATTCGGCGGGCGGCGGGCCTGCGACTTCGCCACCGAGACGGGCGAAGACCTGCCGCACGGCGAGCTCACCCATGAGCCCCAACGGCGTGCGAATCGTGGTCAGTGGCGGCGAGGTGAAGTCGGAGCCGAAGATGTCGTCGAACCCCACGATGCTCAGGCGTCCTGGAACACGCATACCCTGCTCCTGCGCGGCGCGCAGCAATCCGATCGCCATGAGGTCGTTGTACGCGATGACGGCGCTCACGCCGGATTCGGCGACGCGGTCGAGTGCATCCCGGCCGCCCTCGAGGGTGGGGACCCCTGGGCCGATCTCCACCACGACCATGCCGAGTTCGAGCGCCTTGGAGAACAGCGCCTCGCCGCGAGCCGCACTCATCCACGACCTGCTCGGGCCGCCGAGGTAGGCGATCGACGTGTGCCCGAGCGCCGCGAGGTGCGTCAGCGCCTGACCGACCCCCGGCTCGAGATCGGGAGCGATCGCATCAACGCCCTCGATACGACGATTGATCACCACGAGCGGCTTGCTCTCCGCGAGATCGCCGATCTGCACATCGCCGAGGCGCGTGGACACGAGGATGAGGGCGTCGACGGACGGCGCGACCCGCTCGGCGGTCTCGGCCTCGCGCTCCCCCGACTCCTGCGACTCGGCGACGATGAGCGTATAGCCGTTGAGCGCCGCGGCGCGCTCAGCACCGCGCACGACCTCGAAGAACATCGGGTTCGTGATGTCCGCGATGATCAGGCCGAGGGTGTTGGTACGCCCGGTCGGAAGCGCACGCGCCATCGGGTTCACCCGGTAGTTCAGTTGCTTCGCGGCATCCTGGATGATCTTCTCGGTCTTCGCGCTGATGCGCCCGGGCTTGCTCAGCGCGCGCGACACCGTCGACGGATTCACACCGGCCAACGCCGCGACGTCGTAGATGGTCGGCGCCGGCCTGCCGCTCCGCAGTCGCTCCTGATCGGGCAGACGCTCCTGATCCGGCAGACGCTCCTGATCGGGCAGCCGCTCCTGATCGGGCTGGACCTCCCCGACCCCGCCCTCGAATCCGGTCATCGCTTCTCCACGAGTACCTGCGGATCGGGACCCTGCTCGGGGTAGAGCCCTTCGGCTCGGATGCGTTCATTGAGCAGCGCGAGGAACTCCTCCTCGTCGAAGTCCAACGGGACTTCCCTGCCGAGCCAGCTCGACAAGTGGATGGCGTTCGCCAGCCGCACGGCGGTCAACCCATCGGCCCCCGACGCGAGCAGCGGAGTGCCGTGCAGGATGTTGTCGGCGAAGTTCTGCAGGACTCCGACGTGCTGATTGCCCCACGCGGAGTCGGTTTCGATCGTCTCCTGCGTGTAGTACTCCTCGACGTCGACATCGCCCGAGGCCAGCTTCGCTGCGTCGGCCTCGCGCTGGTTGCTGCTCAGCTCGCGCTCGGGGAGCGTCATCCGCGTAATGGTCGCCGTCGTACTGTTCTCGACCACGATCTTGCCGGCGTCGCCGAGGATCTCGAATCGGTCGGTGCCCGTCATGTCGTGCGTGGCCGTGACGAACACGCCCGTCACCCCGTCGCCGTAATCGACGAGGGCGGTGACTTCATCTTCGACCGCGATGTCGCGCCGGAATCCGTAGGCGACCTTGGCGTAGACCGTCTTCGGCACCCCGCAGATCCACTGCCACAGGTCGAGTTGGTGCGGCGCCTGGTTCACGAGCACCCCGCCGCCCTCGCCGCCCCACGTCGCCCGCCATGCGCTCTGGTCGTAGTACGCCTGCGTGCGCCACCACGTCGTGATGATCCAGTTGGATCGCCGGATGCCTCCGATCTCCCCAGCCGCAACGATCTCCTTGAGCCGCCGATACAGCGGATTGTTGCGCTGGTTGAGCATGATGCCGAACGTCACCGATGGCTTGGTCGCAGCGAACGCGTTCAGCTTCGCGACCTGCTTCGTGTAGACACCGGCCGGCTTCTCGATGAGCACGTGGATGTCCCGGCGGAGCGCCTCGATCCCGATCGTGGGATGCAGGTAGTGCGGAACGGTGGTGATGATCGCGTCGACGGTTCCGGAGTCGAGCAGCCGCGTGTAGTCGTCGAAGAACGGGACATCCGGATACAAGGAAGTCGCGACCGCCGCCTTCGCAGGATCGATATCGGCGATGGCGCCGACGACCATGCCGTTCACCAGACCCTCGGTGATCTGCTTCGCGTACAGCGAGCCCTGCGTTCCAAGTCCGATGATGCCGAGCCGCACCGTGCCTGCCATGAATGCCCCTCCGTGCTGTTCGCGTTCCGTGCTGATCGTTCGCGCCGGTCAGGCCGACAGCCTCGCATCCGCCGGCATCGAGATGCGCTCCGGATACGACTGGTCGTACACGCTCTGGATGATGTCGAGCGTCTTCTTCGCCTCGCTCGGTGAGATCCAGAACGGTTCCGGGTGGTCGAGACGTTCGTAGAAGTCGCGGATGAGCAGCTCGTGCGAGGTGCCCCAATAGGAACGCCCGTCGACGGATGCCTCGCGGTCGCGCACCGTCTCGACCCGGCCGTCCTCGTGCGTGACCGTGAGGTTCCCGCGCAGGTGCAGGGTCGCCCGTTCCATCGTGATGTCGATCGTCACGGGCTCGTCGAGAGCATTCGCGAGCGTCGCGTAGAACACGCTTCGACCGCCGTTCTCGTGGTGCAACACGAGGTCGGCGGTGTCTTCGACCTCGATGTACTCGGCGAGATGGCGCGTCGCGACGCCGCCGGCCACATGCACGACGTCTCCGAGGATCCACTGGAGCAGATCGAGGGTGTGGATCGCCTGGTTCATCAGCAGACCGCCACCTCCGGTCGACCAGCGCCCGCGCCACGGACGATCGCGGTAGTACTCGGCGGTGCGGTGCCACTTCACGGTCGCGGATGCAGCGCGCACGGCCCCGAGCTGCCCGGATCGCACCATCGCGTGTGCGGCCTGGACCGGCACGTTGTAGCGATTCTGGAAGCAGACGGCGATCTTCGCAGCACCACGCTCTGCCGTCTCAACGAGGCGCGCGCCCTCTTCCCGGGTGTGCGCGAGCGGCTTCTCGAGCACCACGTTGACGCCGGCCTCGAGCGCATCGACGGCGATGGAGGCGTGCAGATCATGGGGCGTGCAGATGTGGACGACATCTGGCCTGGCATCCCGCAGCAGCATGCGATGGTCGTCGAATGCGGCGACCCCGTGTTCGGCGGCCGCCGCAGCCAACCGCGCAGCATCGGAGTCGCAGACCGCGACCAACTCGGCGTCCGGCAGTGCGGCGATCGCGGCGAAGTGCACCCGAGACACATCGCCGCAGCCGATCACGGCGACTCGCCGCGTCTGCGCGCTCATCGCGTCTCCACCCCGATCGGGGCGAGCAGACCGGCGAGCGCCCGCGCCGCCTGACCGAACGCGGCGGCACCCGAGAAGCCACCGAGTTCGGATGCCTCGTGCAGGTGCGGTTCGAGCGAGGCGAACCCGTCGTAGCCGTCGTCGCGCAGCGCGGTCAGCGTCTCACGCAGTTCACCGTCGCCCTCGCCGGCGGGCACGACCTGCCCGGTGGCCGCGAGCGCGTCCTTGACCTGCAGGTAGTCGAGGTAGGGCCGGAGCATGGCATAGCCGTCGGAGTACGGCTTGACGCCGACCTGCACGAAGTTGGCATTGTCCCAGGCGAGGCGCAGTGACGACGATCCGACCGACTCGACGAGATCCAGTACGCGCTCGGGGACGTCGCCGTAGATCCCCTTCTCGTTCTCGTGCAGGAGGGTGATCTGCTCCTTCTCTGCCTCATCGGCGAGGAGTCGCATCCGCAGCAGGACGTCGTCTCGGATGCTCTCGACGGCAACGCCGTCGCCGCGATAGAACGAGAAGATCCTGATGTTCGGGGTCTCGAGTGCCTGCGCGACCCTGATGACCTTGCGCAGGCGCTCGACTTCGACCTCCGCATCGAGTGCGACATCGACCTTGCCGATCGGAGAGGCGACGGCCGACACCCCGAGCTGCTCGCGCGCGAAGAGCGCGCGCAGCGCGTCGAGTTGCTCGTCGTCGAGATCGACGACGTTCACGCCCCACGCGCTGCGAACCTCGATGTGCCGTGCGCCGAGCGCTTGCAGCACGGCGACCTGGATGCGCGGATCCGCGTCGATCTCATCGCCGAACCCGGACAGCGTCCAGGTGGTTGGATGTGGGAGAGTCACGGCAGGTGCATCCTTCGGCGATCGTGATGTGGGCAGGTCGACAGGGCCATCGGGGATCAGCGGCTAGAACAGCTCGTGGTAGCCGAGGGCGACGAGGTTGTCGTACGAGGTCTGCAAGCACTCGAGAGGCGTGCGCCCGTACCCTTCGTCTTGCTCGACGAGGAGATACCGGGCGCCGATCGCCGTGCTCTGCTCGATGATCGAGCGGAAATCGAGGTTGCCTTCGCCGACCTCGGCGAACTGCACCACCCGAGCCAGCTCGGTCTCGAACGGCTCACGGTCGCCCGCCTCGAGCGCATCGAACGCCGCTGTGGGAATTCGCCCGATCCGGTAATCCTTGAGGTGCACCATGGCGACTCGGCCATCGTATTTCCGGAGCGTCGCAACCGGATCGAGGCCGCCGCGCTGCACCCAGTGCACGTCGATCTCGAACCCCACGAGCGGCGCGCGGTCGGCGAGGACGTCGAGCAGATACCGTCCGTCGTACTTCGCGAAGTCGATGTGGTGATTGTGGTAGTACAGGGCGATGCCGTGTTCCCGGAGCCGCTGCGCCATCTCGTTGGTGCGATCGCAGAACTCGAACACTCGCTCCGTCGATGCCATCGCATCGGCCGGGAGCATCCCGATTCTGATCATGTCGGCACCGAGCGTGTGAGCGTCGTCGACGATCTTGTCGAAGTCGGTCGTCAACGACTCGTTCGCGCCTTGTGGGCTCGTCAACGGCGCGGAGGTGGAAGCGATGTCCATGCCGAGTTCCGTGCGCGCCCGGTCGAGCTCCGCAACGTTCTCGGGCGTCATCGGGACCATCGAGATCTCGGCCGCGTGGTAGCCGATGTCGCTGACCCGACGAAGCGTCTCGAAGACCCCGAACTCGGCGAAGTCGTGTCGAAGCATCATCGTCTGGACACCGATCTTCGCCATGCTTGCTCCTCCTTGAGATTGCGTCTTGGCAAGCGATTGCCAAGGCTACCGAGAGCCTATTCGAGAGTGGGCAGGATTGTCACGTCGCGATCGCTGCGAGCCCATCCACGGGTGTTGAGACGACGTGCGAGAGCGGGCGGATGCCCCGACGCGGCGTCAGGTCGCGGCGGGAACGCGGCGACGGGGCATCCGGAGCCGACCCTGCGTGAGCAGGATGCCGACGAGCACGAGTACCGCACCCACGGGCTCGTGCCAGGAGAACCGCTCGCTCAGCAGCAGCACGCCGAGCGCGACGCCGACGACCGGGGTGACGTAGGTCACCGTCGAGGTGCCGGTCGGACCCCATGCACGCAGCACGTTGATGTTCCAGATGTAGGCGAGGCCGGTGCCGAGCACCCCGAGCGCGAGCAGGGAGCCGACGACGCTCCAGTCGAGTTCGACCGGCGAGAGCGCGATCCACGGCGTGAGCAGGAGCATCACCACCGCCGAGACCCCGATCGAGAGGAACGCGAAGGTCGCGGGCGCGATCGGCCGCTGGCTGAGGAATCGGCGCTGGTACCCGAACGTGAAGCCGTAGCACGCGGTCGCGACGAGGCATGCGATCTGGCCGGCGAGACTGCCGGTCAGAGCCGAGTACTGCCACGGCCCGATGACGACGAGCACCCCGACGATGCCGACGCCGATGCCGACCCAGCGGCCGAGGCCGAGGCGCTCGACGCGGAAGACGAGCGTGGCCATGAGCGCCGTCATGATCGGCGTCGTCGCGTTGTAGATCGACGCGAGGCTCGACGAGACGTACTGCTCGGCCCACGCGAAGCTCAGGTACGGGATGACGGCCGTCGTGAGCGACACCACGAGGAAGTGGCCCCAGACCGCACGTTCGCGCGGCAGCACGGGCCCCGGTGTGCCGTCGGGGCGAGGCACCCGCGGGCGCGTGATGAGCACGATGGCACCGAGCGCGAGCGCGCCGAGGAGCGTGCGCGACCATGCGACCTGCCCGAACGAGACCCCCTCGAGCGCGACCTTCATGAAGAGGAAGCTCGCCCCCCAGACCACACCCATCGCGAGGAACTGCACCCACGTCGATACCCGCCCGGAGCTCTTCGGTGCGGATGCCTCGACGGTGGCCTTCGGTGCGGTGGTGCTCACTTGTCGAGGGTATGCCGCCCCACCGACGATCGCGCATGGCTCGGAAGGTGCTTGTCCGGAATCCGCCGAACGTCGTCAGTCGCAGCACTCATCACTCGGCCCCTGCCGCGGGCCCCGCACCCACGCCTAGGCTGTCGGCATGACCACCCACTTCGATGTCGTCGTCCTCGGCGCCGGCCCGGGCGGCTACGTCGCCGCGATCCGCGCCGCACAACTCGGCCTCCGCGTTGCGGTGATCGAGGAACGCTACTGGGGCGGAGTGTGCCTGAACGTCGGGTGCATCCCCTCGAAGGCGCTGCTCCGCAACGCGGAACTCGCGCACATCTTCCACGCGCAGGCGTCGACCTTCGGCATCTCGGGCGAGGCGACGTTCGACTACGGCGTCGCGTTCGACCGCAGCCGCCAGGTCGCCGACGGCCGCGTCAAGGGCGTGCACTACCTGATGAAGAAGAACGCCATCACGGAGTTCGACGGCCGCGGCACGTTCCGCGACGCGAACACGATCGACGTGGCGAAGGCCGACGGGTCGAGCGAGACCCTCACCTTCACGAACGCGATCATCGCGACCGGGTCGCGCGTGCGCCTGCTCCCCGGTATGGAGCTGAGCCCGAACATCGTGACCTACGAGACGCAGATCATGCAGCGTGAGCTGCCACGGTCGATCGCGATCGTCGGCGCCGGCGCGATCGGCATGGAGTTCGCCTACGTCATGCGCAATTACGGCGTCGAGGTGACGATCATCGAGTTCCTCGACCGGGCGCTGCCGATGGAGGACGTCGACGTCTCGAAGGAGATCACGAAACAGTACCGCAAGCTCGGCGTGCCGATCCTCGCGTCGACGAAGGTCGAGGCGGTCACCGACAACGGGACATCCGTCACCGTCACCTACACCGGGGCCGACGGCCAGCCCGGGCTCGCTCGAGGCCGACCGCGCGCTCATCTCCGTCGGCTTCGCGCCGAACGTCGAGGGCTTCGGGCTCGAGACCACCGGCGTGCAGCTGACCGATCGCGGCGCGATCGCCATCGACGAGTTCATGCGCACGAACGTGCCGCACATCTACGCGATCGGCGACGTCACCGCGAAGCTCATGCTCGCCCACGTCGCCGAGGCGATGGGCGTCGTCGCGGCCGAGACCATCGGCGGTGCCGAGACCATGTCGCTCGGCGACTACCGCATGATGCCGCGCGCGACGTTCTGCCAGCCGCAGGTCGCGAGCTTCGGCCTCACCGAGCAGCAGGCCCGCGACGAGGGCTACGACGTGAAGGTCGCGACGTTCCCGTTCTCGGCGAACGGCAAGGCCCACGGCCTCGGCGACCCGACCGGCTTCGTGAAGCTCGTCGCCGACGCGACGCACCTCGAGCTCCTCGGCGGCCACCTCATCGGCCCGGATGTCTCGGAGCTGCTGCCCGAGCTCACCCTCGCCCAGAAGTGGGACCTCGGCGCCCTCGAGCTCGCCCGCAACGTGCACACCCACCCGACGCTCTCGGAGGCGCTGCAGGAGGCGTACCACGGCCTCGCCGGCCACATGATCAACCTCTGAGCGGATGCCGCGGGCCGTGCCTCGCCTCAGCCGCGGGGCTGCTCCGGCTCGCCGAGTCGAACCGGCTCGTCGCCCCACGCCGCGAGCCGCGCCTCGAGCCCCGCGCGCACGGTGGGCCACTCGTCGACGATCACGGAGTACACGGCGCTGTCGCGCCACGTGCCATCGGCCCGGGGTTTCTCTCGGCGCGCGATGCCCTCGAAGGTCGCCCCGAGCTTCAGGATCGCCGCGCGCGAGCGCGCGTTCCGGGCATCCGCTTGGAGCTTCACGCGCCCGAACCCGTGCTCGAACGCGAGGCCGAGCAGCAGCAGCTTCGCCTCGGGGTTCACCGCGGTTCCCCACACGCGCGGGTCGTAGGCGGTCCAGCCGATGTGCGCCGACTCGTTCTCGAGATCGAGGTCGCCGAGCTTGGTCGCGCCGATGACCGCACCCGCGTCGGGACCGCCCTCGACGCGCACGGTCCACGGCATCGCCGATTCGCCGCCCGCGTAGTACGCCGACGCGAACGCCTCGAAGGCGGCACCATCGGCCGGGAGACCCGCGGGCCCGCCCCCATACCCGCCGGCGAAGACCTCGGGGTGCCGGAGGGCTCGCTCGAGCTCGGGGATGTCCGCCTCGGTGAACGGCGTGAGACGGATGAATCGGCCGACGAGGTCGGCGTCGGCGGGGCGTGTTGCGGTCACGCGACGAGTCTCGCATGACTCGATCGAGCGGAGGCTGCGAGGCGCCGCGTGCCGCACGGCGGCAACGCGCGCGCACGCGCACGCCTTCCGTTCGCCGCGACGCGAACGTACGATGGCGAGTGCAATTGCCGGACAACTGGAGGTGGGGGCCATGGGTTCGCTGGACGACCTGACGAAGAAGGCACAGGACTTCGTCGAGGAGAACAAGGACAAGATCAACGAGGCGCTCAACAGCGAGCAGGCCGAGGACATCAGCGACAAGATCCTCGGCGGCGTCTCGGAGGCGGCGAAGAAGGTCGTCCCCGAAGAGCATCACGACAAGGTCGACGACGTGCGCGAGAACATCGACAAGTCGATCGGCACGGAGCCGTAAGCCCGAGGCCGAGGTCTTCGAATGGGGCGGATGTCGCGGCGTCGCGGCATCCGCTCTCCTCGTCGTTCGACTGCGCCGCCGTCAGCGGAAGGCCGCCTCCGGATCGGGAACGAACCGCACCGTGTCGGCGCCCGCGGCACTCACTCGCCGGTGGTAGTCGGCGGGCGTGAAGCCCGTGAAGCGCCTGAAGTCGCGGATGACGTGCGACTGGTCGTAGTAGCCGGCCTCCACGGCGAGATCGCTCCAGGATGCCGCGGCGGCCACCGGCATGGCGTCGATGAGCCGGTGGAAGCGCACGAGCTCGGCGTACCGCTTCGGGGTGCTTCCGGTGGCACGACGGAACCGGGCCACGAACGCCGGATGCCCCATGCCGTGCGCCTCGGCGATCGGCGCGATCGGTTGGGAGGGGTCGTCTTCGAGCCGCTCGATCGCGTCGCGCACGACGGGATCCGGTGCGCGATCGGCGCGGAGCATGCCCGTGAGCCGCGCCTCGAGCTCGTCGAGCACGTCGGCGGCACGCGCGTCCGCGCCGAGCGACGCGACCTCCGCCAGCCACGGCTGGGTCGAGATCCGGCCTGCGAGCGCCTCAGGGTCGAGTCCCAGCAATCGAAGCCCGTCGGGTCGCACGACCGCCCCCGCGTTCACGATCGCGTCGGGGCTCTCGCTCAGGACGAACCGCGAACGCAAGCCCGAGCTGAATCCGGCGCCGAGGGTGCGCCACGCGGCCCCGGCGTCGTCGAGCACCCGGTACGGCGCTGCCGCGAGGTTGACGATGAGGTGCACGTCGGTCATCGGGAAGATGCGCTCGTATCGCGCCGGCGCCGGTCCGCGAATGAACCACATCGTGCGCACTCCCGATGCGAGCCCACCATGCGCCTCGCGCTCTGCGTACTCCACCGGTCCGCCTCTCGTGAATTCCATCCAATCGGATGCCGCGCCCGGCGGTCTAGCCTGCGGAACGAGGACTGGAGGCTCGACATGAAAACCGCGTTCACCGATGAGCAGACGATCGACGCCGCACCGGGATCGGTCTGGGCCGCGCTCACCGACTGGAGCGTCGCGGCGCACTGGATGCCCGGCGTCGAGTCGATGCGAGCCGACGGTCCGCTCGCGGTCGGCACGGTGCTGCACTTCGTCGCCCGAGGCAAGGAGCGCACCTCGACGGTGGCTGCGGTCGAGTCCGGAACGGCGCTCACCCTCCGGAGCGTGGTCGGCGGGGTGACCGCCGACTACGAGTACTCCGTCGAGCCGGGCGCCACCGGCGACTCGAGCCTCGTTCGTCTCGACGCGCAGGTCGGCACGCGCGGCGTCATGACGCTGCTCGCGCCCGTGATCCGCGGTGCCATCGCCAAGGAGGACGGCGTGCAGCTCGCCCGGCTGAAGTCCTGGGTCGAGACCGCGGTGTCGCCGACGCATCCGTGATCGATGCCGGATGCCGCGGATGCGGACGCGAAACCTGCGGATGTCGCGGACGGCGGCTGTCGCGGCATCCGCCCGCTCGCGTTGTTCAGTCGAGCAGGTCGTGCAGCGTGACGATCTCGTCGCGCCCCGGGCCGACGCCGATCGCCGAGATGCGCGAGCCGCTGATGGCCTCGAGCTCACGCACGTAGGCCTGCGCGTTCGCGGGCAGGTCGTCGAACTCCCGGGCGCCGGAGAGGTCTTCCGACCAGCCGGGGAACTCCTCGTAGATCGGCCTCGCGTGGTGGAAGTCGGACTGCGAGACGGGGATCTCGTCGAAGCGCTCGCCGTCGACGTCGTAGGCGACCGCGACGGGGATGCGGTCGATGCCGGTGAGCACATCGAGCTTCGTGAGCACGAAGTCGGTGACCCCGTTGATGCGCGCCGCGTAGCGGGCGATGGGGGCGTCGTACCATCCGGTGCGGCGACGGCGACCCGTGGTCGTGCCGAACTCGGCGCCCCGATCGGTGAGGAAGTCGCCCCACTCGTCGAAGAGCTCGGTGGGGAACGGCCCCGCGCCGACGCGGGTCGTGTAGGCCTTGACCACCGCGATGACGCGGTCGATGCGGTTCGGGGCGATGCCAGAGCCCGTGACGGCGCCGCCCGACGTCGCGTTCGACGAGGTGACGAACGGGTAGGTGCCGTGGTCGACGTCGAGCATCGTGGCCTGGCCGCCTTCGAAGAGCACGGTCTCACCGCGCTCGAGCGCCCGGTGCAGCAGCAGCGAGGTGTCGGTGACCATCGGCCGCAGCCGGTCGACGTAGCCGAGCAGTTCGTCGACGACCTCGTCGACGCCGATGGCACGGCGGTTGTAGACCTTCACGAGCAGGTGGTTCTTCTGGTCGAGGGCGCCCTCGACCTTCTGCCGCAGGATGTTCTCGTCGAACAGGTCCTGCATGCGGATGCCGACGCGGTTGATCTTGTCGGCGTAGGCGGGTCCGATGCCGCGGCCGGTGGTGCCGATCTGCCGCTTGCCGAGGAAGCGCTCGGTGACCTTGTCGAGCGTGCGATGGTACTGGGTGATGAGGTGCGCGTTCGATGAGACGCGGAGCCTCGAGACATCCACCCCCCGGCTCTCGAGCCCTTCGAGCTCCTCGAAGAGCACCTCGATGTCGACGACGACGCCGTTCGCGATGACCGGGGTGACGCCCGGCGTGAGGATGCCCGACGGCAGCAGGTGCAGCGCGTACTTCTCCTCACCGATGACGACGGTGTGGCCGGCGTTGTTGCCGCCGTTGAACTTCACGACGTAGTCGAGCCGTGAACCGAGCAGATCGGTCGCCTTGCCCTTGCCTTCGTCGCCCCACTGTGCACCGATGAGTACGGCGGCGGGCATGTCAGTCCTCTCGTGCCGCGTCGGTCACGGCGGGTTCTGCGATCGGGTCGCCGGTCTGCACTTCTGCGGAAGTCGCGGGTGCGAACAGCCTCGGCCGCGGCGACGACGCTGATGAGCTGGGTCGGCGTGAACTCCGAGGCGATGCGTGCGGGCGCCTCGGCGTCGGCGGTCGCGAGCTCGTCGGCGAGCCGGGTCGCACGTGTCTCGAGGCCCAGGTGCTCGGCCGCGCGGCGCTGCGTGTCGAGCGCCCGCAGGTAGGCGCGGTTCGGCTCGTCGGACCACGGCACGGGGTCGCCCGGATGCCAGCCGGATTCGGCGAGTTGCTCACGGGCGAAGTCGGCGGCGACGGTGGCGAAGGCGAACGACTCGATCGGGCGACCCTCGGAGTCGGCGATGTCGGCCAGCTCGGTCCAGGCGAGCGGCGACGACGGATGCCCCGACACCACGCCTGCCACGGAGGCACGATCGCCGTCGGCGATCTCCTGGCGCACCTCGGGGTCGTCGGCGAGTGACGCCTCGGTCTCCTGGGGTGATTCGTCTGCAGTCACACTCAACCTTATCGCGGGGTGTTCGCCGCGGCCGGGAATCCTCGGGTCGCGGGTTCGCGCAGGACGGGCGACTGCAGCTGGATGCGCGACGTCGGCGACGCGGCATCCGCTCGAAGTAGTCTGGTCGGCATGTCGAAAGTCCTCTCCAGCCTGCCCGTCGGCGAACGCGTCGGCATCGCCTTCTCCGGCGGCCTCGACACCTCGGTCGCGGTCGCATGGATGCGCGAGAACGGCGCGGTGCCGTGCACCTACACGGCCGACATCGGGCAGTACGACGAGCCCGACATCGCCGCAGTGCCGGGCCGTGCGAAGGAGTACGGCGCCGAGATCGCGCGCCACGTCGATGCGAAGGCCCCCCTCGTCGAGGAGGGCCTCGTCGCCCTCGCGTGCGGCGCGTTCCACATCCGCTCGGGCGGCAAGACGTACTTCAACACGACGCCGCTCGGCCGCGCGGTGACGGGCACCCTGCTCGTGCGGGCCATGAAGGAGGACGGCGTCGACATCTGGGGCGACGGCTCGACCTACAAGGGCAACGACATCGAACGGTTCTACCGCTACGGCCTCATGGCCAACCCGCGGCTGCGCATCTACAAGCCGTGGCTCGACGCCGCGTTCGTCAGCGAGCTCGGCGGCCGCAAGGAGATGAGCGAGTGGCTCGTCGCCCGGGGCTTCCCGTACCGCGACTCGACCGAGAAGGCCTACTCGACCGACGCGAACATCTGGGGCGCGACCCACGAGGCCAAGCGCCTCGAGCACCTCGACACGGGCCTCGACATCGTCGAGCCGATCATGGGCGTCGCCGCCTGGCGCGACGACGTCGAGGTCGCCACCGAAGAAGTGTCGGTGCGCTTCGAGGCGGGGCGCCCCGTCGCCATCAACGGCGTCGAGTACGCCGACGCCGTCACCCTCGTCTACGAGGCGAACGCCATCGGCGGGCGGCACGGGCTCGGGACATCCGACCAGATCGAGAACCGCATCATCGAGGCGAAGAGCCGCGGCATCTACGAGGCGCCCGGCATGGCGCTCCTGCACATCGCGTACGAGCGGCTGCTCAACGCGATCCACAACGAAGACACGATCGCGAACTACCACGCCGAGGGTCGCCGCCTCGGACGCCTCATGTACGAGGGCCGCTGGCTCGACCCGCAGTCGCTCATGCTGCGCGAATCGGTCCAGCGCTGGGTGGGCTCGGCGATCACCGGCGAGGTCACCCTCCGGCTTCGCCGCGGCGACGACTACACGATCCTCGACACCCAGGGCCCGGCCCTCAGCTACCATCCCGACAAGCTCTCGATGGAGCGCGTCGGCGACTCCGCCTTCGGCCCCGAAGACCGCATCGGGCAACTCACGATGCGAAACCTCGACATCGCGGATTCCCGCGCGCGCCTCGAGCAATACGCGCTGCAGGGCATCGTCGGCGGCGCGACCGCCGAGCTCGTGGGCGTTCTCGAGAGGGGCGAAGCGGCCGAGATCACGGCCGGTGAGGTCGAGACCGACCTCGAGGCCGCAGCGGATGCCGCGAACGAGCGTGCGGCGTTCGACCTCGGCACCGACTGAGCACATCGCCCTTCCAGCGGGCGCCGGCGGTGCAATACTCGAACGAGTGCACTCCAGGTAGACCGGGCTTGGGAGGGAACGCATGCTGCAGGCGATCCTGCACGTCCTCCCGATCGCGATCGCGGTGGCGATCAGCTCGGTCCCGATCATGGCGACGATCCTCATCCTGCTCTCGCCACGTCGGTCCGAGTCGGCCGTGCCGTTCCTCGTCGGCTGGGTCCTCGGCATCATCGTCGTCGTCTCGCTCTGTGCGCTCTTCGCGCAGGCGGTGCCGACGTCCCGGTCGCCGAGGCAACCCGACACCGCGGTCGGCATCGGCGAGATCGTGGTCGGCGCGGCGCTCGTCGTGGGTGCGATCATCGCCTGGTTCCGCGCGAGGCGGAATCCGTCGGACGCCATGCCGAAGTGGTTGAACTCGGTCAGTTCGCTGGCGCCGTGGCCGGCGCTCGGAGTGGCCTTCGCGCTCAACTTCCGGCCCAAGGGCGTGCTCCTCGGCATCGCCGCCGGTCTCGCGATCCGTGGCGACGACCTCTCGCTCGGGCAGTCGGTCATCGCGATCGCGATCTACACGATCGTCGGGGCGTCGACCGTCGCCGTCCCGATCATCGCGACGCTCGCCGCTCCGGCTCGCATGGAGCCCCGCCTCGTGCGCGCACGCGACTGGATCGCCCGCAACAGCGGCGCCGTGACCGCGGTCATCCTCGTGATCATCGGCGTCGTGATCATCACCACCGGCATCGGGCGTCTCTGATCGGGCGGATGCCGCGGCATCCGTCGCTCGCAGGGTGGGCGAAGCGTCAGGCGGGCGTCTGCTGGTGCGCCGCGACGTGCCACGCGCCGTCGTCGTAGAGGTAGGTCGTCGACATGCGGAGGTTCACCGTGTCGCCGCCGCGACGCGCGATCGCCCGGTAGACGACGATGCCGGCGCGATCGCCGAGGCGGATGACCGCCGGTTCGTGCAGCTCGTACGTCTCCCACGGCGGGGTGCTGCGGAACGCGGCGAGGATCTCGTCGCGGCCGAGCATCGCCCCCTCGACGACCATGAGCGCATCACGGGTCATGGCGCGTTGGTAGTGCTCACCGCCGCGACCCTCGACGATCGCCCGCCATCCGGCGTGTTCCTCGTGCAGCAGACGGGCGGGCAGATCGTCGGTGATCTCGGTCATGCCCCAACGCTACAGCCAGTTGCGGTGCTTGAAGATGCGGTACAGCCCGAACGCGAGTGCCGCCATGAGCAGCAGCGCGAACGGGTATCCGAACGGCCAGTCGAGCTCGGGAATGTACTTGAAGTTCATGCCGTAGATCGTGCCGATGAGGGCGGGTGCGAACAGGATCGCCGCCCAGCTCGAGATCTTCTTCGTCTGCTCGCTCTGCGCGAGGCTCGTCTCGGTGAGGCGCTTGATCTCGTCGTTCTGCCGCTGGCCGACGAGCGTCGCGTGCACCGAGATGGCGTTCTCCAGGAGCTGCCGGAACGACTCGCCGCGATCGACGATGCGGATCACGTGGTCCTTCACGTCGCGCAGGTACCGTTGCAGCTCGAGGTCGACGTCGTACTTCTCGAAGCCGCGCTCGAGTGCGGCGAACATGTCGACGAGTGGACGGGTCGCCCGCTGGAAGGCCATCACCTCGCTCGAGAGGTCGTAGATGCGCTTCGTGACGGCGGGATCGCCTGAGAAGAGCTGCTCCTCGATCTCGTCGATGTCGTTCTCGAGGCCGGCGTCGACGGGCGCGTACTCGTCGACCACCTGGTCGAGCACCGCGTAGAGCACCGCCTCGGGACCCTTCGAGAGGAGCTCGGGCGTCGCCTCGAGGCGGCGGCGCACCATGGCGAGGTCGGGCGCCTCGGCCCGCCGGATCGTGATCGCGAAGTCGGGGCCGACGAAGACGTGCAGCTCACCGAACTCGACCCGCTCGATGTCGTCGAGATAGCGCGCCGGACGCAGCACGACGAAGAGCGTGTCTCCATAGCGCTCGAGCTTCGCGCGCTGGTGGCCTTTGCGGGCGTCCTCGACCGCGAGCCCGTGGAGCCCGAACTCGAGCGCGACGGCATCGAGCTCGGCATTCGTCGGGCGGTAGAGGCCGATCCACGCGAATCCGCCGTGGGCCTCACGAGTCTCGAAGGTCTCCTCGAGGCTCACGGGCGTGGCGACTCGCACGCCGTTGTTGTAGATCGCGTTGTCGATGACCGGCATCGGTTCCAGTATGCCGCGTGCCGCGCGGGTCAGGGCTCGAGCACGCCGAACTCGCCGTGCGTGAGCACCCACGAGTGCATCGCGATCGCGGCGGCGGCGCTCGCGTTGAGCGAGCGGGTCGAGCCGAACTGCGTGATCTCCACGATCGCGTCGGCGGCGCCGGTCGCCTCGGGCGAGAGTCCGGGACCCTCCTGGCCGAAGAGCAGCACGCAGCGCTCGGGCCAGGCGAACGCCTCGATCGGCACGGCGCCCGCCACGTTGTCGACGGCCACGATGGGCACGGATGCCGCGTGCGCCCACTCGGCGAACGCCGCGACATCCGCGTGGTACTCGAGGTGCTGGTAGCGGTCGGTGACCATGGCGCCGCGCTTGTTCCACCGGCGCCGGCCGATGATGTGCACGGTGTCGGCGGCGAACGCGTTGGCACTCCGCACGATCGATCCGATGTTCATGTCGTGCTGCCAGTTCTCGATCGCGACGTGGAACGGATGCCGCCGCGAGTCGAGGTCGGCGACGATCGCGTCCATGCGCCAGTACCGGTAGCGATCGATGACGTTCCGGGTGTCGCCGTGCTCGAGGAGCTCGGGGTCGTAGTGCGGATCGGTCGGCCACGCCGCCGCGCCGCCCGGCCACGGCCCGACACCGTGCGTGAGCATCGGCTCGCCGGCGTCTGCCGCATCGCCGGTGCTCGCTGCCTCGCCGCTGCAGCGCTCCGCGCGTCCCTCGCCCGCCGCGCCGGTCACCGGCACCCGCCGCGTCACCCAGCTGCTCGTCGCTCACAGTCCAACGCTACCTGCGGTGGCCCCGGCCGCTGCGCCGGCGCCGGCGGCACTGCAGCGGCGCGCGGCGAGCGTGCCAGCGCAACATCCTCACCTCGTCCTCCTCACCCGCCGGCGCCATTCCGCTCCGACCACCATGTCCGATTTCGATATGCCAGTTCCGCCTCATCGCTGAGTTCGGGCCCTCTTCGCTGAGGGGGAACTGGCATACGACTGCAGCGAACGTCGCGAACGTCGCGCGAACGCCCACACCGATGAGGGGGAACTGGCATACGAAATCCAGGCAGCGGCCGGAGAGCGAGCGCCGGTGCTGCAGCGACACCGGATCGAGAACCGGGCGGCAGCGGCAAGTGGCGAGCGCGCCAGTCCGGCAGCGACACGGGAGCGAGCGCCGGCGCGGCGGTGGCGAGAGGCGGCACCGTCATGGAAGTGCGCGCGGAATCGGTGCCGAGCCCGGCGTGGAGCGACGACGTGCCGCCAGGAGACCTTTTCGGTGCGCCTAAATCTTGGTATGTTTTCGGTATGCCGAAAACGCTCGACGACGAGGCCGAAGCCCGTTCCGCGACGACAGCGGAGGGCACATCGGGCGAGCGTGCGGCGCGCACGAGACGCGGGCAGCGCACGCGCGCGGCATCCGTTCCCCACGTCGCGTGGCTGATCGGGCCGGCGCTCGTCGCAGGGGTCGCCTACCTCGACCCGGGCAATGTCGCGAGCAACATGACGGCCGGCGCCCAGTACGGGTACCTGCTCGTGTGGGTGGTCGTGCTCGGCAATGTCATGGCGTGGCTCATCCAATACCTCTCGTCGAAGCTCGGCATCGTCACCGGCCGGAGCCTGCCCGAAGTGCTCGGCGGGCGCATCACGAATCGCTGGGGGCGCCGCGCCTACTGGCTGCAGGCCGAGCTCGTCGCAATGGCGACCGACCTCGCCGAGGTCATCGGCGGCGCGGTCGCGCTGAACCTGCTCTTCGGCGTGCCGCTCATCTGGGGCGGGCTGATCACGGGCGCCGTCTCGATCGTGCTGCTCGTGCTGCAGTCGCGCCGCGGCCCGCGCACGTTCGAGTTCGTGATCATGGGGCTGCTCATCATCATCGCGGTGGGCTTCACCGTCGGCGTCTTCATCGCCCCGCCCGACCCCGCCGGCCTCCTGGCAGGCCTCGTGCCGCGCTTCGCCGACGCGAACTCGGTGCTGCTCGCGGCATCCATCCTCGGCGCGACGATCATGCCGCACGCCATCTACGCGCACTCCGCGCTCAGCCGTGACCGCTTCGCCACACGCCCGGGCGGCGCAGCCGCAGGCTCGCTGAGCTCGTCGAAGCGCGCCCTTCGACAGGCTCAGGGAGCCGGCGATGTCGCCTGGCACGGCTTCGGCATCAGGCGGGGCACGGATGCCACTCCCGAACTCCTGCCCGGTACCGCGACCGACCTGCCGACCGGCGTGCTCATCCGCGCCACCCGCTGGGACGTGTCGATCGCCATGGCGATCGCCGGGACGGTGAACCTCTGCATCCTGCTGCTCGCCGCGGTGAACCTCTCGGGTGTCGAGGGCACCGACAGCCTCGAGGGCGCGTACGCCGCGATCGGCGTGGCGCTCGGCCCCGCCATCGCGACCCTCTTCGCCGTCGGACTCCTCGCCTCGGGCCTCGCCTCGACCTCCGTCGGCGCCTACGCCGGTGCCGAGATCATGCACGGCCTGCTGCACGTGCGGGTGCCGCTCATCTTCCGCCGGCTCGTGACGCTGATCCCGGCGCTCGCGATCCTCTGGCTCGGCTTCGACCCGACGCTCTCGCTCGTGCTCAGCCAGGTCGTGCTCTCGTTCGGGATCCCGTTCGCGCTCATCCCGCTCGTCGCGCTCACCGCGAAGGCGGGGGTGCTCGGGCAGTGGAAGAACCACTGGGCGACGACCGCGGCCGGCATCGCGGCATCCGTCTTCCTGATCACCCTGAACGGCGTGCTGCTCTGGCTCGTCTTCACGGGGGCCTGAAGTCGGCGGCGCGCGATAGCGTGGCTGCGTCTCGAGAGAGGACCGCTGCCATGACGGATGCCCCCGCGCGCACGCCGCCCGCCGACGTCACGATGCCGCTCGCCACCGGCGACGACCTTCCGCTCCCCGTGCGCCTGCAGCAGGAGACCGACTCGCCCGCCACGATCACCGCGACCACTCGCGCCGACGGCACGCGGGAGTTCCTCGACGTCGCCTTCGCGCGTCTCGGCGGGTACCGCCCGCTCCTGCTCGACCTCACGATCCCGCTCTCCGACCGGCCGGTGCCCGTCGTCGTATACGTGCACGGGGGCGGGTTCCTCTGGGGCACGCACCGCGGCACGCTCTTCGGGTTCGGCGACGCCGCGCTCACGGCCGACCTCGCGGTCGCGTCGGTGCAGTACCGCCTCGAGGGCGAGGCACCGTTCCCGGCGTCGCTGCGTGATGTGGCGTCGGCGATCCGTTGGCTCAAGCACTTCGGGCCTGCGCTGGGCCTCGACGCTGAGCAGGTCGGTGTCGTCGGCGAATCGGCGGGCGGGTTCCTCGCGGTGTTCGCGGGCATGAACACCGGCGACCCCGAGCTCGACGGCGTCGGGGGCATCGTCGGCCCCGATGCCTCGGTGCAGGCGGTCGTCGGCTGGTACTCGGCAACCGAGTCCGCCCTGCCCGACGACCCCGAAGATGCACGCCGCCACTGGGCGAGTCCGCGAAGCCACGTGAGCTCGGGCGCCGCGCCGATGCTGCTGCTGCACGGCGACGCCGACCGCGAGGTGCCGCTCGAGCACAGCGAGATCCTCGCGCGCGCCCTTGCCGCGGCCGGGGCCGAGGTCGAGCTCGTCGCGGTGCCAGGCGCCGGGCATGTCTTCACCGGCATCGATCCGTCGCCGGTCGTGGCGCGCACCGTGGCGTTCCTCAGCGAGCGGCTCGGCACGGGAGCCTGACGCGGCCGGGACACAAGACCGCCCCGGGCGCCGGCACGGAATTGCGGCACTCGGGGCGGTCGATCGTGGGGCGGGTGGTGGAGGGTCGCGCGGATCGCCAGGAGCGGCGAGCCCGCGGCATCCGCTGCCCGGCGTCACTCAGTCGTCGAAGCTGAAGCTCCACTCCGAGGTCGCGCCGTCGGCGTTGCGGTACCAGGCCGTCGGCACGGCGACGACGGTGGCGTCACCTGTCACGGTCACCTTGCCGTTCGAGGCAGTGACCAGCTCGCCGTTGACGTAGTACTCGACGCCGTCGACGTTCTTCGGCACCTGCACCTCGTCCTTGGCCGTGCCCGGACGGTCCTTGAACTTCGGCTCCCCGGGGGTCACCGGCACCGTGAGCACCGGCACGTTCGCCCAGTCGAGGTCGCTCGCGAAGTAGTACGACGTGTACGCAGGCTGGTTGTAGGCGGTCTGCTGGCGGGCCGTCTCGGCGCGGTACTGCAGGTCGTGCATCAGCGTCGTGAGCTTGTGCGTCGTCACCTCCGTCGGCGTGTAGATGCGAAGTGCGGTCGAGTCCGCGGTGCGTACGAGGAGCTCCTCGCGCCAGTCGCCGAACACGTCGGCCACGAGCGACGGGTTGCCCTTCGTGCCGTTGTTCGTGCGGGTGTCGGTTGCCGTGAGCACACGCCCGCGCTGCCAGTCGTCCACCGTGGTGTTCTGGTTGCCGCTGCCGTTCACGACCTGCGTCGTGAGGTCGGGCGACCAGCGGATCGACATGTTCGTGCCGGGGGAGCCGCCGGGGATGACGGTGCCGTCGGCAGCGCGCAGGCGCATGCCCCAGTTCTCGATGCCGGGCACGGCCGGGAGGATGTCGCCGATCATGCCACGACCCGTGTCGCGGCCCGAGTACTCGCCGAAGAGCACCTCGCCGGTCGCCGCGTCGCGCATGGCCGAGCCGTACGGCGCGCCCGTCGCGCCCTCGTGCACGGTCCAGATCTCGGAGCCGGGGCGCGCCGGGTCGATGTCGGTGACGTGGATCGCGTCTCCGTGGCCGAGGCGCGCGTTCGTGCCAGGGGCGGAGCTACCGGGAGGCAGCAGGTCGAACGAGCTGTACAGCAGGCTGCCGTCGTCGTCGATCGTGGCGGAGCCGTAGACGAGCTCGTGCTTGCCGTCGGCGTCGACGTCGGCGAGGCTCAGCGAGTGGTCGCCCTGCGTGGTGATCGTCGCGAACTCGGGGTTCGTGCCGTCGCGACCGTGGGGCGAGTCGTTGAACGGGTTCGTCATGGGCACGTGACCGCTGTCGACGTACCAGCGCTCCTTCAGGTGCTTGCCGTCCCAGTCGTAGGTCGCGACCGTGGTGCGTGTGTAGTACCCGCGGGCGAAGACGGCAGAGGGGTGCTCGCCGTCGAAGTACCCGACGCCCGAGAGGAACCGGTCGACGCGGTTGCCGGGCTCGATGCGCGTCATGGCGTAGTCGCCCCAGAGCAGGCCGTCGTCGCCGCGGCCCGGCTTGTACTCGATGGTCTGCAGCTCCTCGCCGGTCGCGCTGTCGAAGACCGTGAGGTACTCGGGGCCGTCGACGATGAAGCCCTCGAACTCGCGGAGGCGGTTGTTGCCGCTGCGGCTCAGGGCGTACACGTCGATGAAGTAGTCCGCGAGCTCCTCGGCGCTCTCCTCCGAGAGCGGGTACTCGTGGGTGACGGGGATGCCCCACGCTTCCTCGAGCGTCGCGGGCCAGTTGCCGGCAACCACCTCGGGGTGCTCGGTCCAGCCCTGGAACATCTTCACGAGGTGGTCCTGGTAGCCCGCGGCGCTCAGGCGGTAGTCGTCGGTCTGCGCGTAGCCCGCGGCGAGATCGTCGTCGGGCATGGTGATGTAGGCCTCGCCGGCGACGGAGCCGTCGGCGGCGTAGGAGATCGACTTGGTTCCGGGCGCCGTCTTCAGCATCGTCTCGGACCGGCCGTCGCCGTCGAAGTCGTAGACCAGGAACTGCGTGTAGTGGGCCCCGGCGCGGATGTTCACGCCGAGGTCGATGCGATTGAGCAGCGTGCCGTCGAGCTCGTAGGTGTCGAGGTAGACCGGGCCCGTGTAGCCGCGCTGCGAAACGTCCTTCGAGTTGGACGGGTCCCACTTCACGACGAACTCGTATGCACCGTCGCCGTCGACGTCTCCGACCGACACGTCGTTGACTGCGTAGGTGTACGCCTCGCCCTTCGGCGTCGTGCCGTCGGCCGGCTTCTGCAGCGGGAGGTCGTGGTATCCCTGCGCCCAGGCGGAGACGGGGGCGGATGCCTCGAGCTCGATGCCGTTGACGACGGGCGCCACGGTGTACTGCGCGGTCGAGGTACCGTCGGCGTCGGCGTAGTTCGTGCTGTCGGTGACGGTCGCGATCTTCGTGCCGTCACGATAGACGGCGAAGTCGGGACCGGCGAGCCCGGTATCGGTGGCGCCCGTCGCCTCCGAGCCGAGCAGGCGCCAGCTGAGGAACACGCCCTCGGCGGTGCCGACGGCGACCAGGCCGCGGTCGAGCGCCTCGAACTGCGGCACGCCCGCCGGCACGGCGTCGGGCGGCGCCGCGGTCGCGGGTTGGGCGACGCCGGCGATCAGGCAGCCGGCGGCGGCAACCGCCAGCGCAGCGCGGATCGGATGGTTTCCGAGATTCATCGTCGAATCCTTCTCTGGGCAGTGCCCGTCGTTGGGATAGCGCTTTCCGTGCGTCACCGAACGTATCCCCCGAAGGTGGGGCGGGTCAAGTGTTCGTCGGAGGATTGACACGATTCATCGCGCCCGCCGGACCCGCTGGGAGGCGGCCCGATATCCTGAGGCCGATGCCTGCAACGAGCCCCGCCATCGAGGACTACCTGAAGACGGTGTACGCGCACACCGAGTGGCAGCCCGACCCCATCACGCCGTCGGTGCTCGCCGCGCGGCTCGGCGTCGCCCCCTCGTCGGTCACCGAGATGGTGAAGAAGATGGCGTCGGCTGGGCTCGTCTCGCACGTGCCCTACGGTGCGGTGCGCTTGACCGATGCGGGCCTCGCGCGCGCCCTCGCCGTCGTGCGCCGGCACCGGCTCATCGAGACGTGGCTCGTGCAGGAGATGGGCTACTCGTGGGACGAGGTGCACGACGAGGCCGAGATCCTCGAGCACGCGCTCTCCGACCGGCTGCTCGAGGCGATCGACGCCCGGCTCGGTCGCCCCGTGCGCGACCCCCACGGCGACGCGATCCCGGCGTCCGACGGCACGCTGCGGCGTCAGCCGACCGTGCTCCTCGCCGACGCCCCGGTGGGGCACTCCGGCACGATCGTGCGCATCAGCGACCGCGATCCCGCGCTGCTGCGCTCCCTCGACGACGACGGCGTGGGACTCGACACGATCGTGACGGTGACGGATGCCTCGGCGGGCGCGGTCTCGATCGCCGTCGCGGGCGGCAGCTGCACGATCCCCCGTGCCGCCGCAGAGGCGATCTGGGTGAGCGCGTAGCCGCGACATCGCCGTGAAACGTGCTCGCTCTAGGCTTGACGCATGGGACGACGTGAAGAGGTCGAGTGCTGGCTCACCGACATGGACGGCGTGCTCGTGCATGAGAACCACGCCTTGCCCGGCGCAGCCGAGTTGCTGCAACAGTGGGAGGACTCCGGCACGCCCTACCTCGTGCTCACGAACAACTCGATCTTCACGGCGCGCGACCTCTCGGCGAGGCTCCGCGCGAGCGGCCTGAACGTTCCCGAGGAGCGGCTCTGGACGAGCGCCCTCGCCACGGCCGACTTCCTGAGGCAGCAATTGCCGGGTGGTTCGGCGTTCGTGATCGGCGAAGCGGGCATCCTCACCGCACTGCACGACGCCGGGTTCGTGATGACCGAGACCGACCCCGACTTCGTCGTCGTCGGCGAGACCCGCAACTACTCGTTCGAGGCGATCACGAAGGCGATCCGCCTGATCGTCGCCGGGGCCCGGTTCATCGTGACGAACCCCGATGCGACGGGGCCGACTGCCGACGGCCCGCTGCCGGCGACGGGCGCGATCGCCGCCCTCATCACGAAGGCCACCGGCAAGGAGCCCTACGTCGTCGGCAAGCCGAACCCGATGATGTTCCGCTCGGCGCTCAACAAGATCGGTGCGCACTCCGAGAACACCGCGATGATCGGCGACCGCATGGACACCGACATCGTGGCGGGCATCGAGGCGGGCCTGCACACGGTGCTCGTGCTCACGGGCATCAGCGATCAGGCCGAGATCGAGAAGTACCCGTTCCGGCCCGACGAGATCCTCTCGGGCGTCGCCGAGCTCGTGGGCGCCGGGCCGATCGAGACCGAGCTCTAGCGTGACCATCGGAGAGCGGATGCCCCGGCATCCGCTCTCCGATCCCGTCCCCTTTGCGGGCTCAAGCGGCCGCGCGCGCCTCCATCGGCTCGGCGTCGAGGCGCTCGCGCACCTCGGGGTCGAGGACGAGCTCGGCCGCGCCGAGCGTCTCCTCGAGCTGGGCGAGGGTCGACGCGCCGACGATCGGGATGACCGGCACTGCTGCTCCGAGGAGCCACGCCAGTGCGACCTGATTCGGCGTCGCACCGATGTCGCGGGCGACCTCGTGCAGCAGCCGGATCCGTGCATGCGTCGTCGGGTGATCGACGCCGCCCCACATCGGCTTGTCGGTGCGGGTGAGCGATCCCTGGTGCAGCGGCGAGTACGCCGTGACCGCGAGCGGCGGCCGGCCGTCGACTCCGGTGGATGCCGCGTAGTCGAGCAGTTCGGGCGTCACGAAGTTCAGCCGCCCGATCCTCGGCGCCGGGTGGATGTAGCTGTACTGCTGCTGCACGAGCCCGTAGGGCGCGATCCCCTGCCGGATCGCCTCGTCGCGGGCTTCGACCACCCGCCACACGGCGACGTTCGAGATGCCCGTGACGCCGACGACGCCCTCATCCTGCAGTGCGCCGAAGGCGCCGACCGTCTCGGCGAGCGCGGTGTCGCGGTCGTCGACGTGGCCGTAGAGCACGTCGATCCGGTCGACGCCGAGGTGCGTGAGGCTCTCGTGCGCTTCCCGGTCGACGATGTCGGCGGCGAGGCCCTGGTAGTTCGTCGGCGGCGTGGTCGAGAGCGGCAACGCCGGATCCTTCTTCGCGGCGCCGAGCTTCGTTGCGAGACGTACGCGATCGCGCAGGCCGCGGCTCGCGAGCCAGCGTCCGAGCACGTCCTCACTGTCGCGGCCGTGCCCGGCGCCCCACGCGTTGTAGTTGTTCGCCGTGTCGATGAACGTTCCGCCGGCCTCGACGAAGCGGTCGAGGATCGAGAACGAGGTGGCTTCGTCGGTGCGCGTGCCCATCCACATCGTGCCGAGACACAGCGTGGAGACGTCGAATGCGGTGCGGCCGTCATCGATGGTGCGGTAGCGCATGGTGTCCTCCTGTTGGTGTTGACGTTAAGGAGCATAAGAAGCGATCGGTTCGGGCATACACTCCAATCGACCACCTGAGTTCCAGACCAATCGAGAGGCACGGATGCCCCGGCACGGCGGTTCGACGCCCGCGCTCGCGTGGGAGACCCTCCTCGATCTCGGCGACGCGGCCGCACCGTTGCGCGACCGACTCGAGTCCGCGATCCGCGACGCCGTGCACAGCGGTCTCATCCCGGCGGGGGCCGCCCTTCCTCCGAGCCGGGCGCTCGCCGAGACCCTCGGGGTCTCTCGTTGGGTGGTCACCGAGGCGTATGGACAGCTCGTCGCTGAGGGCTTCCTCGAGTCGCGGGTCGGATCGGCGACGCGCGTGCCCGACGGCACCCGAACCCAGTTCCCGGCTCGCGCGGCGAGCACCGACCGCCGCACGCGACCCGAGTTCCACCGCCCGCGGTTCGACCTCGGACCCGGCGTCCCAGACCTCCGCCACGTGCCGCGCGCACGCTGGGTCGACGCGGTGCGGCGTGCCGTCGGCGCGCTTCCCGACGCCGAGTTCGCGGTCGTCGATCGTCTGGGGCATCCGCTCGCCCGGGCCGCGGTCGCCGCATACCTCGCGCGCTCGCGTCGCGCGGTGGCGGCACCCGACGACATCGTCATCACGCACGGCGCGACCGACGCGATGGCCGGCCTCGTCGCCGGGCTGCGAGCCGGCGGCCACACCAGCCTTCTCGTAGAGGACCCGAGCTGGCCGGGGCTCCGCGAGGTCGCCGCTACGGCGGGGCTCACCCCGGTGCCCGTGCCGGTCGACGACGAGGGCCTCGACGTCGACCGGCTCGTCGAGGCATCCGCCCGCACCGGAGCGCGGGTCGCGCTCATCACTCCCGCGCACCAGTTCCCGCTGGGCGCAGCACTCTCGCCGGCACGCCGCGAGGCGATCGTGCGGTGGGCGCGCGCGGTCGACGCCGTGCTCGTCGAGGACGACTACGACGCCGAGTTCCGCTACGACCGCAGGCCGATCGCCGCCCTGCAGGCGATGGCCCCTGAGCGAATCGTGCTCATCGGCTCCCTGTCGAAGTCGATGGCGCCGTCGTTCGGGCTCGGGTGGGCGGTCATGCCCGAGGCGCTCCGTGAACGGGTGCGGCTCGGCGAGCGTGCCCGGCCGTCGACCCTCGACCAGATCGCGCTCGCGCAGTTCATCGAGTCGGGCGACCTCGAGCGGCACCTCCGAGCAGCGCGCGGTCGCTTCAAGCGCCGACGCGCGGCGCTGCTCGCCGCGTTCGAGCGGGAACTGCCGGGCCTCGCGGTCACGGGCATCGCTGCCGGCATGCACGCCGTGCTCGAGTTGCCGCCCGGAATGAAGGCGACGGATGCCAGGGCCGCGGCCTCCTCCCTCGACGTCGCGGTGTCCGACCTCACGCGCTACCGCGCCTCGGGCAGGACGGTATCACCAGAAGCGCTCGTCGTCGGCTACGGCAACCTCTCGGACGCGCTCGTCGATGAAGCCGTTGCACGGCTCGCGCGGGCCATCCGATCGCTCACCTGACGCGCGTCAGAAGCTCGACCAGAAGCGACCCTTCTCCTTGCCCTTCTCGGTTTCGAGCATCGCGTCGGCCGCCTCGCGGTTCCTGCCGCGCGTCTTCTCGGAATGCCGCCGGAGCGAGAACGCCCACTGCGTCACACCCCAGAGGACCGCGACGACGACGATGCCGACCCAGAATGTCCAATCCATGGTCGCTCCTTCGTTCGTCGTACTCCTCACGATAGCCCCGTTGAACCGGTGCGGAGACGAAAGCCTGCGCGGACGGCGGCGATCGTCGAGAGCGAGCTCACGCAAGGCGGGCGACGGATGCCGCGACGCCGGCCCAGAACCGGTCGACGTCGAGCCCGGTCGCGACCCACGCGTTCGGCTCGCGGCGAAGCATCCCGTCGAGGTCGACGCTCGTGGCACCGACCGTCTCGGTGCCCGCGAGCTCGATGTCGAGTCGCGTGTGCCGGAGCTCGACGCACGCGGGGTCGGCGAGCACCGCGACCGCGACCGGGTCGTGCAGCGGCCCGTCGGGCATGCCGAAGACCTCGTCGTTCGTGCGGCAGAAGAAGTCGAGCAACTCGTCGCCGAACGCCGCCGTGCGGGTGTCGGCGGCGGCGAGCCGCTCGCGCACCGCGGCCGTCACGAGTGCGCGGTGCGTCACGTTCAGGCCGACCATCGTGAACCGCACGCCGCTCCGCACCACGAGGTCGAGCGCGTGGGGGTCGACCCAGGCGTTGAACTCGGCGTACGGCGTGGCGTTGCCGCGTTCGGTCGACCCGCCCATCCAGACGACCTCGCGGATGCGGCCGACGAGGTCGGGACGGTCGCGGAGGAACACCGCGACGTTCGTGATCGGCCCGGTCGCGACGATCGCGACGGGCTCGTCTGCCGCGACCAGCACGTCCGCCATGAGCTCGGTCGCGGTGCGCGGGTCGAGCGGCACGGTGGCCTCGGGCAGCTCGGGGCCGCCGAGTCCGTTCTCGCCGTGGATCCACTCGGCGGTCTCGAGGGCGCGCACGAGCGGGCGCTCGGCACCGGCGGCCACCGGGACATCCGTCACGCCCGCCACCGTGAGGGCGATCCGCGCATTCCGGCTCGTGTGCTCGAGGGGCGCGTTGCCACCGACGGTCGTCACCGCGAGGAGGTCGAGCGACGGATGCCCCGCCGCGAGCCACAGCGCGAACACGTCGTCGTGCCCGGGGTCGCAGTCGACGATCACGGGGATGCTCACGAGCGCTCCGCCTCCTCGGCGGGCCGGCCGCAGTCCGGCCGCGGCGAGCACCGCAGCGCGTGGTGCGTACGAGTCGACCGTGCCCCGCGCCTGCACCGCGAGCGTGCCTGCCGCGACCGCGATGCGGAGCGCCTCGGCGAGCGGCCGCCCCTCGGCGAGGAACGTCGCGAGCGTGCCCGTGAAGCCGTCGCCGGCGCCGGTGGTGTCGACCGCGACGACCCGCGGCGCCGCGACCGCCCACGAGCCCTCGGCCGATGCCGCCACAGCGCCCGCGGCGCCGAGGGTCACGACGACCGAGCGGGCGACGGCCCCGACGGCGGATGCCGCGAGCTCCCGCCACGCGTCGGGCGACGCGCCGGCCGGGGCATCCGTTCCGATGCCGACCGCGCGGGCCTCGTGCTCGTTCAGCACGAGTGGATCGCAGCCTCGCAGCGCGTGCGCACCGACGGGAGCGGGCGGCGCGAGGTTCAGCACGAAGCGCACGCCGAGCTCGGCGGTGACCGCGGCGAGGCGCTCGATCGTGTCGACCGGGAGCTCCCCCTGGGTGAGCACGAGCGCGGCAGCGGCGATGCGCGCCCGCTCGGCGTCGACCGCCGCCGGGGTGAGCGCGAGGTTCGCGCCGCCCGCGACGACCACGGTGTTCTCGCCCGAGTCGGCGACGGTGATCTGGGCGACGCCGGTCGGGGCATCCGCGACCCTGGTGACGGCCCCCGTCGACAGGCCGAAGCCTTCGAGCGTGGCACGGGCGAACTCGCCGCTCGCGTCGTCGCCGACGCGCGCGACCAGTTCGACGGCACCTCCGGCTCGATGCGCCGCGACCGCCTGATTGGAGCCCTTGCCGCCGAGTGCGACCCGGAAGCCGTGCGCGAGGATCGTCTCGCCCGGCGCGGGGAACGCCTCGACGTAGCTCGTGGAGTCGACGTTCAGCGAGCCGAAGACGACCACCGGCGCCGGCACGGGCACGGCCGACCTACGCCGCCGGGCCCGGGCCCTGAAGGGTGCCGGTGATCGGCTCCCCGCCGGACCGATTCGCGAAGCAGTAGAACGTGCGCTCGCCGGCCGCCCACTGCTCCTCGGTCACCGGATAGCTGCCCTGCACCTGCAGGCCCGGGTTCGCGGATGCCGCGGCGATGTCGATCACCCCGTCGGCCGTGCAGAGCGCGGCCATCTGTGCGCCGACCGCTTCCTCGCCCGGGAACGGCGCCGCGGCGTCATCCGGAAGCGTGCCGCGGTAGACGAGCTGCGCGGCGTGCGGCGCAGCACAGTCGACGACGGTGAACTCCTGGTCCCACACCGACCCGAAGGGCTCGACGCATTCGCCGCCGAAGAGCGTGTTCCACGCGTGCACGCCGACCGGCTGAACCGCGGTCGGTGCGGCAACCGGCGTCTCGGACGCGCTCGGCGTCCCGTCGGCCGACGGCGTGCCGCCGCCGCCTCCGCCGGTGAGCTGCGTGCCGAGGTAGAAGAGCCCGGCGAGCACGAGGACCACGACGAGGCCGCCGGCGATCCAGATGAGCGTGCGCACGGTGCGGTTGCCGCCGGGCTCCACGCCGCCGCTCGAGCCACCGGTGCTCCGGCCGGCGCCGGCGCCTGCGCCGCCGTAGCTGCCTCGTGCCTCCGGTGCCGGACTCGGGGTGCCGCGCCGATACGGGCTCGCGTCGCCCCCGGCGGTCATGGTCGGACCGGCGCCGTAGTCACCGCCCCGCGCGCCGACTGCGGCGAACGGGTCGTTCACCGGCCGCGTGCCCGTGGCGGCCGCGCCGAACGGGTCGTTCACCGGCCCGGTGCCCGCGGCGGCCGCGCCGCCGAACAGTGCGGCGAGCGGATCGGCGTCATCATCGGCGAACTGCGGTGCGCCCGCGGGCTGCGGGAACGCGGTCGTCCGTGCGTCGTTCACGGGGAACGCCACGGTCGGTGTCTCGGGCTGGGCCGGGAATGCCGCGGTCGCCGCTCCTCCGAAGGCCCAGTCGGGCTCGGCTCCGAACTCGGAGCGCACCTCGGGCTCGATCGCGGCTCCGGGCGCGGGGAACGGCACCGGTCGATGGACTCCGATGGTGTCCGTGTCGACGTCCGCGTTGGGATCCGTGGCGTTGGGATCGGGCGTGAGGTTCCAGAAGAATCCGGACTCGGCAGCCTCGTTCGCGGTCGGCGAGGCGGCGGCGCGCACGGGCTCGTAGGCCGCGTCGGCGTCGCTACGACCGCCCCGATCGAAGCGCGGCCCGCGGCCACCGCGGCTGTCGAACTGCTCATCGAGTCGCTCGTCGGTGTCGGTGTCGTCGTCGAAGACGAGGCCCAGTGCGTCGAATGCCGCAGTCGGTGTATCGAATCCCGCGGGGGACGCATCGAATCCCGCGGGGGGTGCGCCGAATCCCGCGGGCGGTGCATCGAATCCCGCGGGCGCGGGCGCGATGGGCGGATTCATGCCGGTGCCGCTCCTCGCGGGCGGCATGGCGTCGCTGGGGCGCGGTGCACCTCCGAGCGAGGCGAGAACGTCGTCGACGGGAGCGGGTGGTTCACGCCTGGAATCGTCTTCCCCGCCGTTGAACGAGGTGGACGCTGGGAAGGGCGAACGACCGTCGAAGCTCGATTCACGCGTGGGCGTGCCGACCTGTTCTCCGGGAGGCCCGGCGTCGCCGCGCACCTCGAAGAACGGATCTCCCGCGGTGGGCGGTGCACTGGTACCGGTGCCGAATGTCGGGCGTCGGGGAGCCGTGAGCGGCGCGGCGAACGGTGGCGCCGCCGCGGCGGGCGTGACGGGCGCCAATGGCTCCGTGGGCGCGACAGGCGCGGGAGGCGTCGCGGGGGCGGGAGTTGCGGCGCGAGCCGCATCGAGCGCGGCGAAGGGATCGGTTGCCGCCAGTCCGTATGCGGCGAAGCGGTCGCGCGGCGGCGCGGTTCGCTGCTCCGGCGCGGCCGGCTGCGCCACGGGAGGCGCCGTCGGTGCGGCCGGCTCGGGTTCGTGCAGCGCCGCCCAGAGCTCGGCGTCGTAGTTCGTTGCCGGCGTGGCCCGCGCGGCGCGTTCGTCCCAGGTGGCGGGAGCGTTGGCGGGCGCGGCCGGATGCCGCGGGGGCTCGGGTTGCGCGGGGGTGAAGGGCTCGCGCGGCACGGGCGGGGGTGCGAAGTCCGCGAACGGCGACGATGCAGGGGCCTCGGGCGGAGCAGTGGACGGTGCGGATGGCAGCGGTGCGCCGGCGGGCTGGCCGGGCTGCATCGGCGGCGTTGCCGGAGCAGCCCCGGCCGGCTCCGAAAGCGCACGGAATGCCGCGCGAAGCGACGCCTCGGAGTCGGTCTCGTTCTCGCGCCACGTCAGGGCGAACGGCGCCGTCGGGGTCACCGGTCCGGGTACTGCGGGCGGAACGGACGACACCGGCGCCGCGGGTGGGGCCGCTGGCGGCACCGGAGCGGCATACCCTGGCTGCGGCGACGGAGCAGCATACCCGGGCTGGGGAACCGGAGCGGGATACCCGGGCGGCACCGGAGCGGAGTACCCGGGCTGCGGTACCGGAGCGCCGTACCCGGGCTGCGGTACCGGAGCGCCGTACCCGGGCTGCGGTACCGGAGCGGCATACCCGGGCTGAACGGGAGCGCCGTACCCGGGCTGCGGTACCGGAGCGCCATACCCGGGCGGCAGCGGAGCGCCATACCCGGGCGGCGTGCCGACGGGCGGCTCGACCTGCGTGGGATACGCCGACGGGGGCGCGGCCGGTGGCGTCGGGCTGGTCACCGCGAACGGCGGGTTCCACGAGGGAAGGCCCGCGGGCGGGGCGGCGGGCGGCGGGGCCGTCGGCGGCTGGGCGGGAGCGGGGGGCTGGCCCGCGGTCGGCGCGCCGATGACGGGCAGCGCCCGGGTCGCGGCATCCGTCGCCGAAGCCGGCTCGGCGAGCGAGAACCAGTCGAGCACCTCCTCGCGCCGGGGAGCGGGCTCGCGCACGGGCGGCGCGACCGGCTCGGCGGGCGGCGTCTGTGCGGCCGGCGGCGGAGCAACGGGCGGCACGGCGCGCTCGGGCGTTCGCCCATTCGCGAGTTGGGCGAGGAGCCAGTCTGCTCCGTCGTCCGTGTTGCCGTACGAGTCGCCGCGGCTCATCCGGTCAGTCCCAGGTCTTCGAGGCCGATGGCGTAGAGGTAGGGAACGCCTTCGCTCTCGATGGCTTCCCGGGCGCCCGTCGCACGATCGACGACGACGGCGACGGCCGCGACCTCGGCGCCGACCTTGCGCAGCGCCTCGATGGCCTTCAGCGGCGAACCGCCGGTGGTGGATGTGTCTTCGAGCACGATGACGCGCTTGCCCGCGACATCCGGACCCTCGACCTGCTTGCCGCGGCCGTGGTCTTTCGGCTCCTTGCGCACGACGAACGCATCGTAAGCGAGCCCCCGAGCGGCGCCCTGGTGCAGGATCGCCGCGGCGATCGGGTCGGCGCCCATCGTCATGCCGCCGACGGCGGCGACATCGGGCACCTCGGCGATGAGGTCGAGCATGACCTCGCCGATGAGCGGGGCGACGCGGTGGTCGAGGCTGACCTTGCGGAGGTCGACGTAGTAGCTGGCCTTCTTGCCGCTCGTGAGGGTGAAGTCCCCGTGGAACACGGCATCGGCTGAGATGGCGTCGATAAGTTGTCGGCGGGCATCGGCACCGCCCTGAGGTTCTCGAAGGGTCACCCGAACACTCTACGACCCACTTCCCTGAGAGGAAGGAGGGCGTTCCGACGGATGCCGCGGCATCCGTGCACCCGATCGTGTGCGTCGCTGCGCTTCAGCGCCCGCCGAAGCGACCGTGGCGCACTCTCGGTGCGCGGGGAGTTCGAGCTGTGCGCGGCGACGACGAAGGGCCGCCCCGCGGGGTGTCCCTCCCCCGCGCGGCGGCCCTGCTGCCGGGGAACGGACCCCGGGATTCGCGGCGCCTCAGACGGTGCGCGCGAACGTCTCGCGAGGCTGACGACGGTAACCGTCACGCACGGTGACGACGATCGAGCCGATGAGGCCGGCGACCGAGACGCCGCCGAGGAGAACGAGGATGCTGAGCATGGTGGATCCTTTCGAAGTACGGGCTGGCTGGCCGAGCGACCGTTGCGCCGTTGCACGTGTTCGACACCTCCATTGAAGCTCCGAAAACCGTTCAGCACAAGCTCATAATTCTACAGTGACGATGTAGAGTGGCTACATGGATGTGAAGCGGCTCGACCTCCTCAGAGAACTCGCCGAGCGTGGCAGTGTCACCGCGGTCGCAGAGGCCACCGGCCACACGCCGTCGGCCGTGTCACAGCAGCTCAAGGTGCTCGAGCGTGAGGCCGGAATGCCCCTCACCGAGCGCAGCGGTCGCGGCATCGTGCTCACGAGCGCGGGCCACGCGCTCGCGCGCAGCGCAGCCGACGTCGCGATCGCCCTCGAGCGCGCCGCGGCCATCTGGGACGAGTTCCGCAACCACCCGAGCGGCGAGGTCTCGCTGCTGACGTTCCCCACGATCGGCGCGACCCTGCTGCCGGGGGTGCTCACCGATCTCGCGTCCGTGGCCGGCCTCGTGGTGCGCGCGACCGACCTCGACCCCGAGCTCGCGGAGTTCGCCGATCTCACGGCCGACTACGACATCGTGCTCGCGCACACCATGCCGGGCGAGTTGCCCTGGGGCGGCCGGGGCCTGAAGGCGGTGCCGCTCCTCACCGAGCCGCTCGACATCGGCCTGCCCGCCGATCACCGCCTCGCGGGGCGCGCGCACGTGACGCCCGCCGATCTCGTCGGCGAGACCTGGCTCGGGGTGCCGCCGGGCTTCCCGTTCGAGCGCATCCTGCACGCGATCGAGCAGCAGGCCGGGCAGCGCGCGACGGTGAGCCAGCGTTTCAGCGACATGCGCATCATCGAGGCGTTCATCGAAGCGGGTCTCGGCATCGCGTTCGTTCCGCGCCTCACCTCGGGCACGGTGCCCGAGAGCCTCGTGCTGAAGCCGCTTCGCGGCGTGGCATCCGTTCGTCAGATCGTGGCCCTGGTGCGGCCGGATGTCGCGGAGCGGCTCGCCGTGCGCACGGTGCTCGAGGTGCTCGTGGCGCGCGCCTCGCGGCTCGAGCAGGCTCACGCCGTCACCTG
>CAWJZK010000016.1:0-71779 GCA_963847285.1 uncultured Actinomycetota bacterium | reverse complement strand
GCGGGGATCGTCGCCGGCGCGTCGCTGCTGGTCGTCGGCGTGATCGTCGCGCTCGCATTCGGCGTCTCCGCCCTCTCACAGCGCGTCGCGGAACTCGCCGAACCGCGGCTCGACGTGGTCCCGACCGACGACGCGGTCGAGCAGTACTCATCCGCCGAGACGCTGTTCAACTTCCCGTCGTCGCTCGAGTACTACTCCGACGGCCGCCTCTCCGACCAGTGTCCGGCCGAGCACGAGCAGGGCTGCTGGGAGGCCGCTGTCACCCCCGAGAACGACTGCGCGATCATGACGGTCTCGATCGGCTATGCGACGACACTGGAGCAGCATACGACCGACTACATCGAGTCGCTCCGGTTCTACGACACCGTCGCCGGGGAGACGATGCCCGTCGTCTTCGGGAACGACGACTATCCGTACGCTTGGGTCCTCGACGTCGCATGTCACGACCAACCCGAGTAGAGGAGCAAGGAGAATCGATGAGTGAGACGGCCGACTTCCAGGCGCTGCGGGAGCTGATGCCACCGACGGCTCCGAGCGACGCGACCGCTGACTGGGAAGCACTCGCGCGGTCATGGGGGAAGGCATTTCCCTCCGACTACCGCCAGTTCATCGAGCTGTACGGGGCCGGGACGATTCAGGACTATCTGGTCGTGGTGACGCCGGAGCCGAAAGGAAGGCCTCACCGGAACGCGACCAGAGGCATGCGCCACGAAACGGCAAATGCCGCCGAGGCCTGGGCATCCATGACCAAGTCTCCCGAACTCGCCGATTCCGCACCGGAGTTGATCGCGTGGGGAGCGGACGCGAGCGCGGACATCCTGTGCTGGGACGCCTCGGGTGACGACCCTGAGCGGTGGCCCGTGCTGGTCTGCAACCGTGACGACCAGCTCTGGAGGCGTTACGACATCGGGATGGCGGGGTTCCTGGTCTGCGTCATGAGCGGTGAGTTCGACGAGTGCCCGCTGGGCGGCCTCGCCCTGTGGAACAGGAGAGGAGCGACGTTCCTGAACGAAAGGGAGTACCAGCGCCTTCTCGACGAGGGCCTCGATCCCTGGACCGGTGAACCCGACCCCTACGCGGCAATGTTCCCCGGCAGCTGAGGCACGTATCAGACGTTGAAGCGGAACTCCACGACGTCGCCGTCCTTCATGACGTAGTCCTTGCACGCTCTTCGAACCAGCGCCGCTGTGCGCTGTTGCGCGCGGTCGCAGCGGCGTCGCGGTACGCCGCCGATGCGTCGCGACCCGCTCTCCGGAGCAGGTGCGCCCGGATGGCGGCGACGTGAATTCCCGTCGCGGATGCCTCGAGCCGCCCGAGCTCGCGCAGGGCAGGTTCAGGGCCGGCGACTTCTCCGAGTGGGACGAGCCGGGCCAGTTCGACGATCGGCCCGGGGTCGACCACCCGGAGGAGGTCATACAGGCCCAGCAGTTGCTCCCAATCGGTGTCTTCGAAGGTCGGCGCGGTGTCGTGCACGGCGGCGATCGCTGCTCTCAGCTGAAATGGTCCGACCGGGTATTGCGTGAGAGCCCGCTGGAGCACCCCGTCTCCTTCGGCGATGAGATCTGTGAGCCACAGCGCCCGATCCTGCTCGGCGAGCGGGATCAACGCGCCGGCGGCATCCGTCCGGGCGGGCGATCGGGCGCTGGTCAAGAGCATCAAGGCGACCAGACCCATGACCTCTCCCCGCCAACGGGCGCCGACGGGCGTACGAGCCAGCAGTTCGCGAGCAAGGCGAAGAGCCTCGGCTCCCAGGGCGGGTCGCGTCACGGCGTCGCCTTCTGCGGGGCTGTGCGACTCGGTGTGGATGATGCCCAGCACGTCCAGCACCGCGGTGACCCGCGCGGGCATCTCGTCGCCGCTCGGGAGCGCGAACCGTGCACCCGATCTGCGGAGGGTCGTCTTAGCGCGCGCGATGCGCTGTGCGATCGTCGTCTCGCTCATGAGAAGGCCGCGCGCAATCTCCCTCGTCGTCAGTCCGCCGACCACTCTCAGGGTCAGCGGAACCTGCGCTCCACGGGTCAGGGAGGGGTGGCAGCACATCAGGTAGGCGGCGAGGGTGTCATCCTCCTGTACAGCCTCTCCGGGGTCGCGCTCGAGCCCGACAGCTCGCTTCTCCCGCTCCCGTCGGGTCGCGTCGGACCGGATGCCGTCGATCGCTCGCCGCGTCGCAGCTGTGATAAGCCAGGCAGTCGGATTGTCGGGTATCCCATCACGGGGCCATTGGTTCGCCGCGGCGAGCATCGCCTCTTGGAGCGCATCCTCTGCGTCGTCGAAGTTCCCTGTTCGACGAATGACCGCGCCGAGCGCGCCCGGGGCCGATGCCCGCAAGGTCGCGATGACCAGCCCCCGCGGAGCAGCGGATCGACCCGGGACACGTTCGGTCATCTGTCACGCCGCCCCTATGGCATCGAAGTCTTCCTGGGTCAGGGTGCGAGCGACTCGGATACCGCCCTCGACGACGGCTTCGGGGAAGCGGGTCGCAATCGCGAACGCCCGCTCCTCGTTCTCCACATCCACGAGGTAATAGCCCGTCACCACCTCCGTGGTCTCGGGCAGGGGCGCGTCGGTCACGATGGGTCCATCCGTCGAACGCCTGACGTAGTGCTGCGTCTGCTCATCCAGCGCCTTCGAATCGGCGAGCTCACCGGACTTCTCGAGGTCGCTCTCGACATCCCAGTAGATCTGGAACGCCGCCTTGCGCTCGTCGTCGGTCATCCCTGCGAACAGCTCGACCACCGCAGGATTGCTCTGAATCAGAATCAGGTACTTCATGAGGTTCCTCCTTCGAGGGCCATCCGTCATGGCCTCTTCAGTGTGTCGGAGCCGACCCCCAAATCTCGACATCCGAGCCTGAAGCCGCGTGAAGCCAGACGAGGACGTCCCGGGACCGGTGAACCCGATCCCTACGCGGGGATGTTTCCAGGCAATTGAGGCACGGATCACACGTTGAAACGGAACTCGACCACGTCGCCGTCCTGCATGACGTAGTCCTTGCCCTCCATGCGCGCCTTGCCCTTCGCGCGGGCCTCGGCCACCGAGCCGGTCGCGACGAGGTCGTCGAACGAGATGACCTCGGCCTTGATGAAGCCGCGCTCGAAGTCGGTGTGGATGACGCCCGCGGCCTGCGGGGCCTTCCAGCCCTTGTGGATCGTCCAGGCGCGCGACTCCTTGGGGCCGGCCGTGAGGTAGGTCTGCAGGCCGAGCGTGTCGAACCCGATGCGCGCCAGCTGGTTCAGGCCCGACTCGTCCTGGCCGGTCGAGGCGAGGAGTTCCGCGGCATCCGCGGCGTCGAGGTCGATGAGCTCCGACTCGATCTTCGCGTCGAGGAAGACCGCCTCGGCGGGTGCGACGAGCGCGGCGAGCTCGGCCTTGCGCGCGGCATCCGTCAGCACCGCCTCGTCGACGTTGAAGACGTAGATGAAGGGCTTCGCGGTGAGCAGCCCGAGTTCGCGAATCGGCTCGAGGTCGACGGATGCCGCAGACAGCGGCGTGCCCTTCTGCAGCTGTTCCTGCGCCTCGAGAGCCGCCGCGAGCACCGACGGATCGAGCTTCTTGCCCTTGACCTCCTTCTCGTAGCGCGGGATGGCGCGCTCGAGGGTCTCGAGGTCGGCGAGGATCAGCTCGGTGTTGATCGTCTCCATGTCGGCTTTGGGGTCGATGGTGCCCTCGACGTGTGCGACATCGTCGTCGCTGAAGCCGCGAACGACCTGGGCGATCGCGTCGGCCTCGCGGATGTGCGCGAGGAACTTGTTTCCGAGGCCCTCGCCCTCCGAGGCGCCGCGCACGATGCCGGCGATGTCGACGAACGAGACGGCGGCGGGCAGGATGCGCTCCGAGCTGAAGATGCCGGCAAGCGTTTCGAGCCGGGGATCGGGCAGGCTCACCACGCCGATGTTCGGTTCGATCGTCGCGAACGGGTAGTTCGCCGCGAGCACCTGATTCTTGGTCAGGGCGTTGAAGAGCGTGGACTTGCCGACGTTGGGCAGGCCGACGATGCCGATAGTGAGAGCCACGGGGGTCTATCGTACCGGCAGGTCCGTTGCGGAGCGCCGCCGACCTCTTGGGGTCGGATGCCTCGTCAGCCGAGCCGGGCCCGGAAGCAGCGCGTCACGTAGGGCACCTCGAGCTCGTCGGCGCCGGCGACATCCGGATGCGTCGACAGCAGCGTCTCGAGGGCCGCGATCGTGGCACGCTGCTCCTCCTCGGGCGCCGTGATGAAGTAGCTGCGCGAGCGCACCAGATCGAGGAATCGCGCCCGCGACATCCGCTCGCTCCACTGCTCGGTGTGTTCCTCGACCGCGCCGAACGGCGGGCCGATCTGCACGTAGCTCTCGAAGGTCGCACTCGCGTCGTGGCGCTCGTGCATGATCTCGCCGGCTTCGCGGAGCCAGTCGACTCGCGTGTCGCGGCTGTTCCAGACGAGTCCGAGCACGCCGCCGGGCGTGAGCACCCGTGCGATCTCGGGGATCGCCCGCTCGGGCTGGAACCAGTGCCACGCCTGGCCGGCGACGACCGCGTCGACCGAGGCGTCGCGCATCGGGATGTCCTCCGCCGTGCCGAGAACACGCGGCACGCCCGGCACGGCGAGCTCGAGCTCCTCGAGCATCTCCTCGACCGGGTCGACGGCGGTCACCTCGCGATCGAGCGCCACGAGCGCCGCGGTGAGCTTGCCCGTGCCCGCGCCGAGGTCGAGCACCCGCACCGCATCGCCCACGAGCCACTCGATCGCCCCCACCGGATAGCCCGGACGCGCCTGATGGTAGACGGATGCCGCGGCGCCGAACGATCGCGAACTCGCCACTGTCGTGGGGTCGCCGGGGTCGGTGACAAGCCCCGGCTCGGGCCTGGGCAGCTCGATCATCGGGTCTCCTCGGCTCGCGTGGGCGCGCGGGTGGTCGGCGCCCGGGTGCCATTCCACGCCCTGCGCACGGCATCCGTCAACCGTCGAGAGCAGATCTCCGACCCGCCCGCGACGCGGACCGGCCCTGTCGGACCCGCGTGCGAGGATGCACGCGTGCCAGTGGACTTCACCGCGATCGACTTCGAAACTGCAAACTCCTCGGGCGCGTCGGCCTGTTCGGTCGGGCTGGTGAAGGTCCGCGACGGCCGCGTCGTCGATCGGGTGCACTGGTACATCCGGCCGCCGTTCCCGCACGACGAGTTCTCCGAGTGGAACGTGCGGATCCACGGCATCACCCCCGAGATGGTGGCGGATGCCCCCGGCTGGGCCGAGCACCTTCCCGCGCTCCGCGCGTTCACGGGCCACGACGTGCTCGTCGCGCACAACGCGGGCTTCGACATGGGCGTCATCGCGAAGACGTCGGAGGCGCTCGGGCTCGAGGTGCCCGACTACCGCTACCTCTGCAGCCTGCAGGTGGCGCGGAGCACCTATCACCTCGATTCGTACCGTCTGCCGGTCGCGGCGATGGCCGCGGGCTTCGAGGACTTCTCGCACCACGACGCCCTCGCCGACGCCGAGGCGTGCGCTGCCATCATCGTGCACGCGGCGAAGCGGCACGAAGCCGACGACCTCGAGCGACTCGCGCACATCACGCGCGTGAGGCTCGGCGCGATCGGCCCGGTCGCGACGAGCACGGAGCGCTCGGCGCAGGGGCCGATGGCACTGCAGTAGCAGAAGCGCATTCCTGCGTAGTCCTGCCCCAGTCCTGCCTCCGCCGGTGCGCTTCGCGGGCGATGTCGGCAGCCCCTGCGACACTGACGACATGGACATCCTCGCGCTTCTCATCGGCCTCGTCGTCGGCGCCGTGCTCGGCGCTCTCGCCGTGGCCGTCGTGTCGTCCCGCCGCGCGGCGGGCGCACCGGTCGTCGACGACCCGGCGCTCGTCGAGGCGCGTCACCAGGCGCAGCTCGCCGAGGTGCGGGCTGCTGAGGCGGCGGCGATGTCCGAGCTGCGCGCCCAGGAGCAGGAGGTGCGAGCGAGCCTGCAAGCCGAGCTGGCGTCGACGCTCTCCACCGCCGAAGCTCTCGAGAAGCAGATCGAGGAGCACCGCGCGCGGTATCGCGACCTCGCCGAGCAGCAGCGCACCGACCAGGTCGAGCGTGCGGAGCGCGAAAAGCGCGAGAGCGCCGTGCTGCAGGCGTTGAGTCCGGTTCGCGAGACGCTGCAGACGATGCAGACGAAGGTGACCGAACTCGAACGCCAGCGAAGCGAGCAATACGGCTCGCTCGCCGAGCAGTTGAAGCAGGCGCAGGTGTCCGATGCCGAGCTCCGCGCCACGACCGAATCGCTCGCGTCGGCGCTGCGATCCAACAGCACCCGGGGTGTGTGGGGCGAGACCCAGCTGCGTCGCGTGGTCGAGGCGGCGGGCCTCACGCAGTTCGTCGACTTCTACACCCAGCAGAGCATCGTGACCGATGCCGGTTCCGGTCGCCCCGACATGGTCGTGCGCCTGCCCGGCGGCAAGTCGATTCCGCTCGATGCGAAGGTCCCGCTCGAGCACTACCTCGAAGCGAGCCAGATCGCGGTCACGGCGACCGGCGACGAGGGCGCGCGGCGCAAGGCGCTCATCAATCGCCATGTGAAGGCGGTGCGCGGTCACATCGACGCACTCGCGAAGAAGACCTACTGGGAGGGCCTCGACGCGAGTCCCGAGTTCGTGATCGCGTTCATCCCGAGCGAGTCGCTGCTGTCGTCGGCGCTCGAGGCCGACCCGGCGCTCCTCGACTACGCGTTCGGCAAGCGGGTCGCGCTCGCGTCGCCGGTCAACCTGTGGGCGGTCCTGAAGACGGTCGCGTTCACGTGGCAACAGCAGGCCGTGTCCGACGAGGCGAAGAAGCTGTTCGACCTGGGCAACACGCTCTACCAGCGCATCGGCACTCTCGCCGGTCACGCCGACGGGCTGCGCAAGGCCATCGAACGCACGGTCGACAGCTACAACAAGTTCGCGAACTCCCTCGAGTCCCGCGTGCTGGTCACGGCGCGACAGTTCCCCGGCATCGACGAGACCAAGGTCGCGCTGCTCACGGCACCGGCGGCCGTGCACGAACAGCCGCGACGGCTCACCGCGCCCGAGGTCACCGGTGATGGTGCGGTCGACGAGTTCGACACGCGAGCGACCGCGGGCGAATCGCTTCTCGAACTCGACCCCGACCTTCGTCGCCAGCTCGAGTCTCCCGCCGCCGACCGCGACTGACGTCTGACGTGCAGACGCGTCAGCCCACGAGCACGCTGAGCACGTTGCCCGCAGGGTCCCGGAACCACGCGATATCGGGACCCATGCCGCTCGCGGATCCGCGGGCGATGCCTCGCTCGTCGGTGCCGAAGTCGTCGGGTGCGGTGTAGATCTTCGTCACGACCCCTGCCGCGTTCAACTCGTCGACCGCGCGATCGATGTCGTCGACCACGAGATTCATGATCGTGAAGCTCGCCGGCTCGTGGTTCTCCTTCGGGTAGATGAAGACCGCCTGCCCCGAGGGCAGCGTGATCTGCAGCGCACCGGCAGCAGACTCCTCCGCGACCTGCAGCCCGAGCTTGGTGCCGTAGAACTCCCGCGCCGCATCGATGTCGTCGACACTGAACCCCGAGAACGCATCACGAATCGTGACCATCATGCTCCCCTTCGAACAACCGTGTGCGCCCAGACTCGCACGACGCGGATCGGACGTCGACCCCCGGCCGGCGCCCACTGCTCGCCACCGCCGAGACCGTGCTGCGCTACCCCGGCTCGGGGTCGGCGCGCGACGGCGTCTCGCGCGACGGCGTCTCGCGCGGCGGATGCGGCTCGTCGACCGGTGCGTCGAGCCCGACGGCCGCCTCGGCCCCCGTCACCGCACCGGCATCCATGTCATCGTCGAGCGGGTGCGCGAGTTCGTCCTTGCCGAGTCGCGCGAAGGCAAGGGTCGCGATCGCCAGTATGGGCGAAAGGATGCCCGCGACGAGGAATGCGGGGGCGAGCCCGATCGCTTCACCGACGGGGCCGGCGACGGCCATCGAGATCGGCATGAGCGCGAGCGACACGAAGAAGTCGAGACTCGACACGCGCCCGAGCATCGCCGGCGGAACGCGTCGCTGCAGGAGCGTGCCCCACACCACCTGGGCACCTGAGAAGAGCAGGCCGCAGATGAACAGCGCGGCGACCATCACCCAGAGCCACGAGGTGAGACCGATGACGGCGAGCGGGAGGCAGCCGAATCCCCACGCAAGGATCATGAGCGTGAGGTAGCGCCGCGGAAGCCGCACCGACGCGACCGCGATCGACCCGATCGCGCCGCCCAGACCGAACGCGGCGAGCGTGAGGGCGAAGGCGCCTGCACCGCCGCCGGTCTGGTCTTTCACGGCGAACGGCAGGAGCACCTCGATCGGTCCCATGATGAGGAACACGAGCACGACCGCGAAGGCGAGCGTCGCGAAGAGCCACCTCGTTCGCAGAAGGTAGGCGAATCCGTCTCGGAGGTCGATGAAGGTCTGCCGGAACGGATGCACCCGCGTCGCGTCGAGATCGCGCCGCACGGGGGTGGTGCGCATCATCCCGAGCACGAACGCTGCGATGGCCTGAAGTCCGGTGACGACGACGAACGCGAGCCACGGGCCCTGCACCACGATGAGCGCACTCGCGAGCGCGGGCCCCGCGGCGTTGATGAGCGCCGGGCGGAGCACGCCCTCGACGCCGTTCGCTGCGAGAAGCTGCGCTTCGGGGAGGATCGCGGGCAGCCAGGCGGAGTATGCGGGGTAGAAGAAGCCGTCGGCCACTCCAAGCACGAACGAGATGACCGCGATGTGCCACACCTCGATGAGGCCGGTCGCGGCGAGGAACCCCGCCACCGCGAACCCCGCGCCGCGCACGATCTCGACGGTGAAGAGGATGCGTCGTTGCGGGATGCGGTCTGCGGCGACGCCGCCGAACAGCACCGCGATCACGAGGCCGAGGCTCAATCCGACGGCGACGAATGAGAGGTCGATCGGTGTGCCGCCGAGCTCCACGACCTGCCACACCGCCGAGACGATCCACGCTCCGGCGCTGAGGAGCGACGCCGCGAGGGCGACGGTCAACAGTCGATACTGACTGGACGCGAACGGGCGGAGCGCGCGCGGAAGACGATCGGCGTCGATCACCCCACCATTGTCGCGGGCACGACCGACATCGTCATCCCCGTGAGGCGAATGACATCGTCATCCGGTGACGCGAATGTCAGCGGTCGCCCCCGTCGAGCCACTTCTCCACGAGATGGTCGGCCCGGATGCGGCGGATCGTGCCCGACCTGCCGCGCAGCACGATCGATTCGGTGCTGATGATCGGCCCCTTGCGGCGCACGCCGTCGACGAGCTCGCCGTCGGTGACACCGGTCGCGACGAAGAAGGTGTTGTCGCCACGCACGAGGTCGTCGAGTTCGTACACCTGGTCGCAGTCGAGCCCGGCGGCCTCGCCGCGGGCGCGCTCGGCGTCGTCCTTCGGCGCCAGCCTGCCTTGCATGAACCCTCCCAGCGCCTTGATCGCGCACGCGGTGGTGATGCCCTCGGGGCTGCCGCCGATGCCGACGCACATGTCGATGCGCGACTCGTAGCGCGCCGCGTTGATGCCGCCGGCGACGTCTCCGTCGCTGATCAGCCTCGTGCCGGCTCCGGCTTCGCGGATCCCGGCGATGAGCTGCTCGTGCCGCGGCCGGTTCAACACGGCGACGCGCAGCTCGCCGACGGGCTTGCCCTTCGCTGCGGCGAGGGCGCGCAGGTTCTCGCCGATCGGCTTGCGGATGTCGACGACGCCGTACCCTGCGGCATCCGTGACGATCTTGTCCATGTAGAAGACCGAGGATGCATCGAGCATGGTGCCGTGGTCGGAGACCGCGATGACCGACAGGGCGTTCTGGCGTCCGGCCGCGGTGAGCGAGGTGCCGTCGATCGGGTCGACTGCGATGTCGCAGGCGGGGCCGTGCCCGTTGCCGACCCGTTCGCCGTTGAAGAGCATCGGCGCGGCATCCTTCTCGCCCTCGCCGATGACGACGACGCCGTCGAAGTTCACCGTGCCGAGGAAGGCGCGCATGGCGTCGACGGCCGCGCCGTCGGCGCCGAGCTTGTCGCCGCGTCCGATCCACGGGTAGGCGCGAATGGATGCCGCCTCGGTGGCTCGCACGAGCTCGAGCGCGATGTTGCGGTCGGGGTGCACGAACAGGCTTGCCGCTTCGGTGCTCACCATCGGGGGTCCCTCCGGACGCTGTGCTCGGTCCCGACGCTCGGAACCGCCGGCGGGCGTTCGGGCCCGCGTCTCCAGCCTAGGCACGCGGTGCGCGTGGGATTCGAGATTCGGGGCATCCGGCGCCGAAAGAATCGCGGAACTTAACGCTGGGACGAGCTCGCCCTTCGCGCCCCCCGGCACACCTGAGGCCTGCTCGGCAAGTCGGTAGACTGCTTCGCAACCCGATCGTCGTCTGAAGGAGCACCATGCCCATCGCCACCCCGGAGCAGTACGCCGAGATGCTCGACACCGCCAAGGCGAAGGGCTTCGCGTTCCCGGCGATCAACGTCTCCTCCTCGCAGACGCTCAACGCGGTGCTGCAGGGACTCACCGAGGCGGGTTCCGACGGCATCATCCAGGTCACGACGGGCGGCGCCGACTACTTCGCCGGGCAGACCGTGAAGGCCCGCGCGACCGGCGCGCTCGCGTTCGCGCGCTTCGCGCACGAGGTGGCGAAGAGCTACCCCATCACCGTCGCGCTCCACACCGACCACTGCCCGAAGCCCGCGCTCGAGGACTTCGTGTTCCCGCTCATCGCCGCCTCCGAGGAGGAGGTCAAGGCCGGTCGCAACCCGATCTTCCAGTCGCACATGTGGGACGGCTCGGCCGTGCCGCTCAGCGAGAACCTCGAGATCGCAAAGCAGATCCTCCCGCGCATGAAGGCGATCAACGCCATCCTCGAGGTCGAGATCGGCGTCGTCGGCGGCGAGGAAGACGGCGTGAGCCACGAGATCAACGAGCACCTGTACTCGACGCTCGACGACGCGATCGCGCTGGTCGAGGCGCTCGGCCTCGGCGAGCAGGGCCGCTACATGGCCGCCCTCACGTTCGGCAACGTGCACGGCGTCTACGCGCCCGGCAACGTCAAGCTGCGGCCCGAGATCCTGAAAGAGATCCAAGACGGACTGGCGGCCGGAGTAACAGGCACCGGCCCGAAGCCGCTCGACCTCGTCTTCCACGGCGGATCGGGCTCGAGCGACGCCGAGATCGCCGAGGCCGTCGCGAACGGCGTCGTGAAGATGAACATCGACACCGACACGCAATACGCGTTCACGCGCTCGATCGCCGGCTACATGTTCGAGAACTACGACGGCGTGCTGAAGGTCGACGGCAGCGTCGGCAACAAGAAGCAGTACGACCCGCGCGCCTGGGGCAAGGTCGCCGAGTCGGCGATGGCCGTGCGCGTCGGCGAGGCCACCCGTGAGCTCGGCTCCGCCGGCCAGTCGATCAGGGCGTAGGGCGACGGATGTCAGACCAGTGGGCCGCTCGAATGCCCGGTGACGCTCCAGACGGTGGCGAGGCCCGCCCCGCGGCGCCCCGCGACGAGCGGCCGCGTCCGCAGTACGGCGAGTACGCGCCTGAGGGGTGGACGTGGCAGCCGCCGGCCGGTGAGCACACCTCCGACCCCGCCCCGCAACTGCCCACTCCGCCGGCACCGGCCGCGACGCGCGCCGCCAAGGCATCCGGGTCTCCCTCGCCCGCCGACAGCCGGCCTCCGCGACCCGTCGACCGGTTCTTCACGATCATGCTGCTCGTGGTCGGCGTCTTCGGCGTGTGGAGCGCGATCGGCACCCTGCAGTCGCTGCCCGAGCTCCTCCCCGACGCGATCCGCCAGGCCGCCGAGATGCTCGGCACGGGAGGCACCGCGCTCGAGTACACTCCTGGCCCCGAAGTCCCGGGCCTGCTCCTCGCCGGATCGATCGCCCAGGTGGTGCTCTGGCTGCTCACGGCGTGGTGGTCGATCACGAGGCTTCGCGCCCGGCGGCTCGCCTTCTGGGTGCCGCTCGTCGGCGGAGTGCTGTCGTTCATCGCCCTGTACGCGGTGATCTTCATCGTGATCACGAGCGACCCGGCGCTCGTGGACGCGTTCACGCGCGCCTGAGGCGAATCGCCGACCGCCGCCGCCGCCGCCGCGCGACACGACGGCTGCAGGACGGTGGTCGCCCACGGCGGCTCAGCTCGCGAGACTCCGCTCGGCGGGGGCGGCGCTTCCCGCGCCGTCCTCGTCGCCCGCCGGCGCCGCGAACTGCGCCTCGTACAGCCGCGCATATGCGCCGCCCGCGGCGAGCAACTCGGTGTGCGTGCCCTGCTCGACGATGTGGCCCGCCTCCATCACGAGAATCAGATCTGCATCGCGGATCGTCGAGAGCCGGTGCGCGATCACGAAGCTCGTGCGGTCCTTGCGGAGCGCGTTCATCGCGTGCTGGAGCAGCACCTCGGTGCGCGTGTCGACCGAGCTCGTCGCCTCGTCGAGGATGAGCACTGCGGGCTGCGCGAGGAACGCGCGCGCGATCGTCACGAGCTGCTTCTCGCCGGCCGAGAGGTTCGACGCCTCGTCGTCGAGCACGGTGTCGTACCCGTCGGGGAGCGTGCGGACGAACCGGTCGACGTAGGTGGCGCGTGCCGCCTCGAGGATCTCCTCCTCCGTGGCATCCGGACGCCCGTATGCGATGTTCTCTCGGATCGTGCCGCTGAACAGCCACGTGTCCTGCAGCACCATGCCCATGCGCGCCCGGAGCTCGTCGCGCGTCATGCGCGTGATGTCGACGCCGTCGAGGGTGATGCGCCCGGAGTCGAGCTCGTAGAAGCGCATGATGAGGTTCACGAGGGTGGTCTTGCCCGCACCCGTCGGGCCGACGATCGCGATCGACTGGCCGGGCTCGGCCGTGAGCGAGAGGTCTTCGATGAGCGGCGTCTCGGGGTCGTAGCTGAACGAGACGTCCTCGAAGGCGAGGCGGCCGGATGCCTCGGCGGGCTGTTCGGGCTCCACCGGATCGGGCACCTCCTCGTCGGCGTCGAGCAGTTCGAAGACGCGCTCGGCGCTCGCGACACCCGATTGCAGCAGGTTCGCCATCGACCCGAGCTGGCTGAGCGGCTGGGTGAACTGGCGCGAGTACTGGATGAACGCCTGCACGTCGCCGAGGAGGATGCTGCCCGCGGCGACCATGAGCCCGCCGACGACCGCGATCGCGACGTAGACGAGATTGCCGACGAACATCATGGCGGGCATGATGATGCCGCTCACGAACTGCGCGCCGAAGCTCGCATCGTAGAGCTGCCCGTTCTTGGCGGCGAACCCGCGCTCCACCTCGCGGCGGCGTCCGAAGATCCGCACGAGCGCGTGGCCCGAGTACGCCTCCTCGATCTGCGCGTTGAGGGTGCCGGTGTGCGTCCACTGCGCGACGAAGAGCTTCTGGGAGCGCTTCGCGATGATCGTCGTGATGACGATCGTGAGTGGGATGGTGACGAGCGCGATGGCCGCGAGCAGCGGCGAGATGATGAACATCATGACGAGCACGCCGATGACGGTGAGGAGTGACGTGAGCAGCTGGCTCATGGTCTGTTGCAGCGACTGCGAGACGTTGTCGATGTCGTTCGTCACCCGCGAGAGCAGTTCGCCGCGCTGCATCTTGTCGAAGTAGGCGAGCGGGAGGCGATGGATCTTCGCCTCGACCTCCTGCCGCAGGCGGTACACGGTGCGCTGGGTCACGCCGTTCAGCACGTAGCCCTGCGCCCAGCTGAACAGCGAGGCGAGCACGTACAGCGCGAGCACCCAGGCGAGCACCGTCGCGAGAGCGACGAAATCGATGCCCTGCCCAGGGGTGAGCTGCATCGACTGCACCATGTCGGCCTGCTGGGTGTTGCCGGCCGCGCGAAGCTGGTCGACGACCTGCTGCTGCGTGGCGCCTGCCGGCATCTGCGAGGACATGAATCCCGCGAAGATGATGTTCGTCGCCTGGCCGAGGATCTTCGGGCCCAGCACCGAGAAGACGACGCTCACGACTCCGAGGAGCACGACGGCGACCACGAGTGCCCGCTCGGGGCGGAGCCGGCCGAGCAGGCGCTTGGCGGACGGCCAGAAGTTCATCGACTTCTCGGTCGGCATCCCCGCCCCGCCGAACGGGCCACCGCCCATCGGACCGCGCCGCGGCGGGCCGGGCGGCCGCGCGGGTGCCGTCGTAGCCTGCGACTTGCTCATACCGCTTCCTCCACGCTCAGCTGGCTCTCGACGATCTCGGCGTACGCCTCCGACGACTCGAGAAGTTCATCATGGGTGCCCTGCGCGACGATCCGCCCTTCGTCCACCACGAGGATCTTGTCGGCACCGACGATGGTGGCGACGCGCTGCGCGACGACGATCATCGCGGCATCCGACACCGTGCGCCCGAGCGCAGCCCGCAGCCGTGCGTCGGTGGCCGTGTCGAGCGCCGAGAACGAGTCGTCGAACAGGTAGATCGGCGGATGCTTCACCAGCGCGCGCGCGATCGACAATCGCTGGCGCTGTCCGCCCGAGACGTTCGTGCCGCCTTGCGCGATCGTCGCCTCGAGCTGCCCGGGCATCGTCGCGACGAAGTCCCGCGCCTGGGCGGTCTCGAGCACGTTCCAGAGCTCCTCGTCGCTGGCATCCGGGTCGCCGTATCGGAGCGTCGAGCCGACGGTTCCCGCGAAGAGGTACGGTTTCTGCGGCACGAGCGCGAGCTGGGCGCTGAGCACGTCGGGGTCGAGGTCGCGCACATCGACGCCGCCGACCCGCACACTGCCGCCGGTCGCGTCGAAGAGCCGCGCGACGAGGTTCACGATCGTCGTCTTCCCGGATCCCGTCGCGCCGATGATGGCGGTGACCTCGCCCGGCTCGGCGACGAAGCTCACGCCGTGCAGCACCGGCTCCTCGGCGCCCGGGTAGGCGAAGTCGACGTCGCGGAACTCCACGGTGCCCGGCGCGGTGAGCGCGCTGACCGGACGCTCGGGGTCGGCGACGCTCGGCCGGGTGTCGAGCACCTCGCCGATGCGCCCAGCCGAGACCGCGGCACGTGGGAGGAGGAAGGCGATCATCGTCGCCATCATGACGGCCATCAGGATCTGGACGAGGTAACTGAGGAACGCGGTCAGCGCGCCGATCTGCATCGAGCCGTCCTCGATGCGGAACGCGCCGAACCAGAGCACGGCGACGCTCGACAGGTTGAGCACGAGCAGCACGATGGGGAACACGAGGGCGAACAGGCGCCCCGCCCGGAGCGCGGTGTCGGTGAGCGCGTCGTTCGCTTCGTTGAAGCGCTCGCTCTCGACGCCTTCGCGCACGAATGCGCGGATGACGCGGATGCCGGTGAGCTGCTCCCTGAACACCCGGTTCACGCCGTCGATGCGGCGCTGCATCGACTGGAACAACGGCACCATGCGGAGGATGATGAGCCCGACTGCGATGAGCAGCACCGGCACGGCGACCACCATGATCCACGAGAGTGCGAGGTCTTCGCCGAGCGCCAAGATGATTCCGCCGATCGCGAGGATCGGCGCCGACACGAGGATCGTGCACGACATGAGCACGAGCATCTGCACCTGCTGCACATCGTTGGTGGTGCGGGTGATGAGGCTCGGGGCGCCGAAGCTCGACACCTCCTGCTCCGAGAACTCGGCGACGCGGCGGAACACGGCGGCGCGAAGGTCGCGCCCGAACGCCATGGCCGCCCTCGCCCCGAAGTACACGGCCGCGATGGCGCAGGCGATCTGCACGAGTGTGATGCCGAGCATGAGCGCGCCGGTGGAGAGGATGAATCCGGTGTCGCCCGTCACGACGCCCTGGTCGATGATGTCGGCGTTGAGGCTCGGCAGGTAGAGCGAGGCGATCGACTGCGCGAGCTGGAACACGACGACGCCGATGAGCAGCGCAACGTAGGGCCGCAGGTGGCGGCTGAGGAGTTTCAGGAGCATGGTGCGGTTCTGCCCTCGTCGGTGCGGGTGTCGGAGGAGTGGGGATCGACGGATGCCTCGCGCGCGGCGATCGGCTCACCGATGATGCCGTGCATGACGAGGTGCGCGAGCTGGTCGGAGTCGAGCCCGGTGGTCGGCCGGAAGTGCGGCATCGCGGACGCGAAGGCGATGAGCCGCACGTAGAGGAAGACCTGCTCGGGCGGCACCCGGAGTGCCTGCAGGTCGGGCGCAAGCAGGTCCTCGAAGATTCCGACGAGGATGTCGGCGGACGCGGGCTCCGGCGGCTTCGGCCGCGTTCCGAGCGCGGCGAACACTCCGAACATCCCGGTGAACCGATCGAGGAAGCGATCGAGCACCAGCTCGATCTTCACGTCGAGCGGCAGAGACGGGTCGATGCGTCGCAGGGCCTCGCGGAACGGCTCGGGATCGAGGAACTGCTCGACGGCGGCGTCGATGATCGCCTCCTTGTCGTCGAAGACGCGGAAGAGCGTACCTTCGGCGACTCCGGCGGCCTCGGCGATCTGGCGGGTCGTGAAATCGCGGCCGTGAGCGGTCAGCAGCGGCAGCGTCGCGCGCGCGATCGCCGCTCGCCGCTCCTCGGTCGGCATGGGCTTGGCGCGCCCGGTGCGTTCCGTGCTGGTCATCATGGAATGAGAGCGTACACCTGAGTGAGCGCTCACTCCGACCGATTCGCCGAGGGCGGAACGTCCGTTCGGTGCCCGGCCCGAACGCGAGTGGGCTCAGTCCTGGGCGGCTCGCGCCCGCCCGCCGAGTGCCCGCGCGTCGCGGTTGCCGGCGAGGTCTTTGCGGAGCTCCTTCGGCAGCGAGAACATCAGGTCCTCCTCGGCCGTCTTCACCTCGGCGACATCGCCGTAGCCGGCGTCGGCGAGCGCGGCGAGCAGCTCCTGCACGAGCTCTTCCGGCACGGATGCCCCGCTCGTCACGCCGACCGTCGCGATTCCGTCGAGCCACTCCTGCTTGACCTCGCTCGCGTAGTCGATGCGGTAGGCCGCCTTCGCGCCGTATTCGAGGGCGACCTCGACGAGGCGCACGCTGTTCGAGCTGTTCGCCGAGCCGACCACGATCACGAGCTCGGCGTCCTGCGCGACCTTCTTGATCGCGACCTGGCGGTTCTGGGTGGCGTAGCAGATGTCGTCGGAGGGCGGGTCCTGCAGGTTCGGGAACCGCTCCCGCAGACGCCGAACCGTCTCCATCGTCTCGTCGACGCTCAGGGTCGTCTGCGAGAGCCAGACGACCTTCTCCGGGTCGCGCACCTCGATGTTCGCCACCTCGTCGGGGCTGCCGACGAGCGTCACGTGGTCGGGCGCCTCACCCGCGGTGCCCTCGACCTCTTCATGGCCCTCGTGGCCGATGAGCAGGATCTCGAAGTCGTCGCGCGCGAAGCGCACGGCCTCGCGGTGCACCTTGGTGACGAGTGGGCACGTCGCGTCGATCGCGTGGAGGCCCCGGTCGGCGGCGGCGTTCACGACCGCAGGGGACACGCCGTGGGCGCTGAAGACGATATGGGCGCCCTCTGGCACCTCGTCGACCTCGTCGACGAAGATCGCGCCCTGCGCTTCGAGCTCGGTGACGACGTGGATGTTGTGCACGATCTGCTTGCGCACGTAGACCGGCGCTCCATAGTGCTCGAGCGCCTTCTCGACGGCGATCACGGCGCGGTCGACGCCGGCGCAGTACCCGCGCGGCGCGGCGAGCAGCACGCGCTTGTGTCCGGGGACGGGGATATCCTTGAGCCGGCCGCGCACGCCCGGAACTCTGGGCATACCGAGGCCGATTCGCGGGGCATCCGTCAAGCTCGTCACGGTGCCAATCCTACGCGGCAAGACTGGGCGGGCGACCTGAGAGGGCCCGATGACGGATGCACCAGCCACGCGCGACGCGCCGTGGCCCGTCGCGCTGCTCTCGGGCAAGCTGAAGCAGTACCTCGACCGGCTCGGCACCGTGTGGGTCGAGGGCGAGATCACCCAATGGGGCATCTCGGCGGGCAACGCCTACGGCAAGCTGAAAGACCTCGACGCCGACGCGACCCTCTCGTTCACGGTGTGGTCGTCGGTGCGGGCCCGCTCCGGCGAGCAGTTCAAGCAGGGCGACCACGTCGTCGCGCTCGTGAAGCCGAACTGGTGGGTCAAGGGCGGCACGCTCTCGATGCAGGTGTTCGAGATCAAGCACGTCGGCCTCGGCGACCTGCTCGAGCGGCTCGAGCGGCTGCGCTCGCAACTGGCGGCCGAGGGCCTCTTCGACGCAGCACGCAAGCGGCCGCTCCCGTTCCTGCCCGGCGTCGTCGGACTCATCACGGGCAAGGACTCCGACGCCGAGAACGACGTTCTGCGAAACGCACGGCTGCGCTGGCCGGCCGTGGAGTTCCGCGTCGTGCACGCGGCCGTGCAGGGCGATCGAACGGTGCCCGAGGTCGTCGCCGCGATCCGGCGTCTCGACGCCGACCCCGAGGTCGAGGTCATCATCGTCGCGCGCGGCGGCGGCGACTTCCAGAACCTCCTCGGCTTCAGCGACGAACGGGTGGTGCGAGCGGCGGCCGCGGCATCCACTCCCCTCGTCTCGGCCATCGGACACGAGGCCGACCGTCCGCTCCTCGACGAGGTCGCCGACCTCAGGGCGTCGACGCCGACCGATGCCGCGAAGCGGGTCGTGCCCGACGTCAACGAAGAGCTCGTGCGCATCGAGCAGGCCCGCGCCCGACTCGGCATGCGCCTCTCGGCGATGCTCGCCCGTGAGATCGACCGCATCGGCCACCTCCGCTCCCGCCCGGCGCTCGCCGACACGACGTGGATCGTCGACCGGCGCGCCGAAGACCTCACGCGCTGGGTCGCCCGAGGCACCGAGCTCGTCGAGCGCGCGATCGATCGCGCGACGCAGCGCACCGCAGAGCTCAGGGGCCATCTGCGGGCGCTCTCGCCGCAGGCCACGCTCGATCGCGGTTACGCCATCGTGCAAGGCGCCGACGGGCATGTCGTGCGGGCCGCCGCGGCCGCGCCAGATGGCTCACCACTGGTCGTCACGCTCGCCGAGGGCCTGCTCGCGGCGGTCTCACGCGGCGAGATCACCGACGAGCGGTCAGTCAGGCAGGATCCCGCCGGGCCTGTCGTCGCCGCCGAATAGAATGGCTTTCATGCCCCCCACCACGGATGTCGCCGAGCTGAGCTACGAGCAGGCTCGCGACGAGCTCGTGCGAGTCGTCGGCGAACTCGAGCAGGGCTCCGCGACCCTCGAGCAATCGCTCGCGCTCTGGGAACGCGGCGAGGCGCTCGCCGCGCGGTGCGAGGAGTGGCTCATCGGCGCGAAGGCGCGCCTCGATGCCGCCCGGGCCGGCGCTCAGCGCCCCGCACCCGACGACGGTGGCGAGCCGCTGATGGCGCGACACGAACCGCGGGTCGTCGCCGAACTCGGCCGCCCCGAAACCCCTGAAGAGACGGCGGACCGCAGGGCCGAGAACTCTCGCAAGCATCGCCAGCGCCAGACGCTCAACAACCTGATCCTCGCGCTCGGTGCCAGCCTGCTCGTCGTGCTCGTCATCGTGCTCATCGTGCCGCGCAACGACACCCCCATCGAGCGTGATATCGACGTCGCGGCGGTCGCCGAGCAGGCGCAGATCGCGAGCGACGACCCGCTCGCGGTGCCCGAACTGCCCGAGGGCTGGCGGTCGAACGCCGCAGAACTCCGCCGCAGCGAGGCCGACGGCGTCACCGCGTGGTACGCCGGATACCTCACGCCGAGCGACGAGTACGTCGGCCTGTACCAGGGGCTCGAGGCGAACCCCACCTGGGCGTCAGGGCTCCTCGCGCGAACGCTCGCGACCGGTACCACCACCATCGGCGGCGTCGAGTGGACCGTCTACGACAACCGCGAGACGGGCGACGACGTGGGCAACGCGAAGTACGGCCTCACCACCGAAGCCGGTGGCAGCACCTTCGTACTGCTCGGCACCGCGACGACCGAGGAGTTCGAAGCCCTCGCGGCTGCCCTCGTGCCCACCATCGAAGCGCAGCACTGAGAGGAGCGTCCGTGAGCGAGCAGCCGGTCGACCGCCCCGAGACGCCGGCCGCCACGTGGCGTGAGCTCCGTCGCGGCAACGAACGCTTCGTGGCCGGCGAGCCGCAGCATCCGCGCCAAGACGTCGACCACCGCACCTCGCTCGCGCATGCGCAGCGACCGCTCGTCGCGATCTTCGGATGCAGCGACTCGCGCCTCTCGGCCGAGATCATCTTCGACGTCGGCCTCGGCGACGCCTTCGTCGTGCGCAACGCCGGGCAGGTCATCTCCGAATCCGTGCTCGGCTCGCTGGAGTATGCCGTGGCGGTGCTCGGGGTGCCGCTCATCCTCGTGCTCGGGCACGATGAATGCGGTGCGGTGAGTGCCGCGATCGACTCGCTCGCACCCGACGCCGCACCGTTGCCCGCGCACATCGCGTCGATCGTCGACCGCATCGTGCCGGCCGTCCGACGCGTCGCAGGCGGCGCGCCCGACGCCCCGATCGAGCCCTCCGACGTCGATGCGGCGTTCGTCGGCCGAGAGCACCTGCGCGACACCGTGGCCGAGCTCCTCGAGAACTCCGAGATGATCAGCGACGCCATCGCAGCGGGTACGCTGGCTATCGTCGGCGCGAACTACCGACTGTTCGAAGGGCGCGCCGAGACCGACATCGTCGTCGGGCGCATCTGACCGCCGCGCACTCGCGGTACTCGCCGGGAGGGCCCGGCACGCAACGAAGGGGAACACACCGTGGTGGACAACACCGCCGACTACCGCATCGAGCACGACACGATGGGCGAAGTGCGGGTGCCCGCATCGGCGCTCTACCGCGCCCAGACGCAGCGCGCCGTCGAGAACTTCCCGATCTCCGGCTCCGGTCTCGAGCCGCAGCAGATCCAGGCGCTCGCGCGCATCAAGAAGGCCGCCGCGCAGGCGAACGCCCGCTTGGGCGTGCTCGATCCCTCGATCGCCGCGGCGATCGAGGAGGCCGCCGAAGAGGTCATCTCCGGTCGCTACGACTACGCCGAGCACTTCCCGATCGACGTCTACCAGACCGGTTCCGGCACCTCCTCGAACATGAACATGAACGAGGTGCTCGCCACCCTCGCGACCGAGAAGCTCGGCCGCCCGGTGCACCCGAACGACCACGTGAACGCGTCGCAGTCGTCGAACGACGTGTTCCCCACCTCCGTGCACATCGCCGTCACGGCCACCCTCATCGATGAGCTGATCCCCGCCCTCGACCACCTCGCGGTCGCCCTCGAGGCGAAGGCCGAGGCGTGGGCCGACGTCGTGAAGGCCGGCCGCACGCACCTCATGGATGCGACCCCCGTCACGCTCGGCCAGGAGTTCGGCGGCTACGCGCGCCAGATCCGCCTCGGCATCGAGCGCGTGCGCACGGCGCTCCCCCGCGTCGCCGAGGTGCCACTCGGCGGCACCGCCGTCGGCACCGGCATCAACACCCCGGCGGGCTTCCCGCAACTGGTCATCGAGCTCCTCCAGCGGGAGACCGAGCTGCCGATCACCGAAGCCGTCGACCACTTCGAGGCGCAGGCGAACCGCGACGGGCTCGTCGACGCATCCGGCGCGCTCCGCACCATCGCCGTGAGCCTCACCAAGATCGCGAACGATCTCCGCTGGATGGGCTCCGGCCCGAACGCCGGGCTCGGCGAGCTGAACATCCCCGACCTGCAGCCCGGCTCCTCGATCATGCCGGGCAAGGTGAACCCCGTCGTCCCCGAGGCCGTGCTCATGGTCTGCGCCCGGGTCATCGGCAACGACGCGACGATCGCGTGGAGCGGGGCATCCGGCACCTTCGAACTCAACGTGCAGATCCCGGTCATGGGCACGGCGCTGCTCGAATCGATCCGCCTGCTCTCGAACGCCGTGCGCGTGCTCGCAGACAAGACCATCGACGGGCTCGAGGCGAACGTCGAGCGCGCCGCGGCCCTCGCCGGCATGTCGCCGTCGATCGTGACCCCGCTCAACAAGCTCATCGGCTACGAGGCGGCCGCGAAGATCGCGAAGCACTCGGTCGCCAACGGCATCACGGTGCGCGAGGCGGTCATCGACCTCGGCCACGTCGACCGCGGCGAGCTCACGCTCGACGAGCTCGACGCGGCGCTCGACCTGATCTCGATGACCCGGCCGCCCCGGGCCTGAGCATCACGCCGGCGGGAGAAGCTCGACCCAGCGTCGGCGCCACTCCGGCGCAGGATCGCCGCCCTTCGTCGTCCAATACTCCAGGCCCTCGACGATGACCCCTGCTCGTACCGTCCAGAACGAAACGACCCGGAACACGCCGAGCTGCGCGTGCGGCACCTCGACCTCGGAGACCACGCGTTCGCCGTCGCCGATGACGGAGAGTACCTCGATCGACCAACCCTCGGGGTATTCGGCGTTCACCGCCACGAAGTTCTCCCTGCCGGAGATGCGCTCCTGGCTCGCGAACCAGTCGACCACGACGTCGGCGGCGAGGAGCTCGCCGACCCCGGCCCAGTCTCTCGCCTGCATGCGCTCCCACAGGGATTCGACGACCTGCACCGGTGACGATTCATCGCTCATTCGTCGATGCTCGCACCACCCACCGACATCGCTTCGCCGCGGCGCTCGACCTGCGGTCGACGACGCGGCCCTCCCGCGGCCGCCCGACTCTCACCGCCTCAGGAAGCGCCTGCCGATCGGCGGAGCGATTCGCCCGTGCGCGAGGGTGCCAGCAACGCTACGCGTGAGCGCGGCGTGGGCTGGGCGCGGCGGGCGGAACACTGCCGAGGATCGCCGCGACCATGAGCAATGATCCTGTCGCCGCGTAGACGCTCCAGAACACGGATCGCGTGCCCGCGTAGGGCGGCAGCGTGTCGGCGATGCTCATGCCGATCGAGAACGTCGCCCAGCCTTGGAAGAAGACGATCGTGCTGGCGAGTGCGAGTCCCACGATGACGATCCGCCGCGGCGTGAGGGCGTGGGCGAAGCTGCTGTGCCGAGGCAGGACGGCGGCCAGGAGGAACGCCACCGCGGCCAGGATCCAGAACCCTGCCCAGACCGCGATCATTGTGACCGGCACCGCGCCGCTGTCGTTCGCGATGGCGGTGTAGATCTCGGAGAGTTCGTGGCCGGGAGCCTGCGACTGCGGGCCCCAGACGAGCGCCTCGACGAGCCCGAGCGCGATGACGGCGAACACACCGCCGAAGACGCTCACAGCGACCACACGCCGTCGCGCCACCGGCATGCGGCGAGGCGCGCGTCGTGAGAGCGGCATCTCGGAACCGGAGAGCCCGTGCAGCCAGCTCACCATGCCGGCCAGCCCCGCAATGACGGCGACGGGTACGGCAACAGTGGCGATTGCACCGATGAGTGCGGCGACCGGGGCCTGCGGTGCCAAGGCGAGCACCGCGGCACCGGCCAGGAACGCCACGACCGCGAGCCCCGCGACGGCGGTCGCGAGGCGCGCGACGCGCGCGACCGCCGCTGCGGCCCGCCAGAGGAGCCAGAACCCGACGACGACAGCGGCGAAGACGAGCGCGAGCACCGCGATCGACAGTGCCTGGGGGATGCCTCCGCGCGACCCGAACCCTCCGCTGCTCCACAACCCGACGAACAGCACCCCCGAACTCAGCACGAGCGCCACGCCCCACCGCACCCGGCGCAACGCGAGTTCCGTGACAGTGAAGCCATACGCCTCGGCCGTGCGGGCGGCCGTCAGGCTGAAGATGGCCGCTCCGATCGCGATGCCCGTACGAGACATCCCGGCCGCACGCGCGTCCCGCACGTCGGCCTGCCACTGCTCCCGATAGCGCGCCCGCATCTCGTACGGAAGTGCGAGGGCCGCGAGTGCGACCACCCGCTCGGGCACGCGGGTCACGCGCCGGCTCCCGCTGCGAGGGCGGGCCGGGGCCGGTAAACGGATGCCGCGGGCACCCGTTCAGCCTCGAACCTCGCCACGACCTCGGCGGCTGCCACAGCGCCTTCGGCGCTCAGGTTGTAGAGGCGGCGCCGCGGACCCGGACGCTCGTCGTCATCCTCCCACCCCGACGTCGCCCATCCCATGCGCTCGAGCCGATCGAGGATCGGATAGACGGTGCCGGCGGGCCGCCCCGTCGCCTTGATCACCTGCAGGCCCCAGACAGCACCCGCGCCTTGCAGGAGCACATGCAGCACGTCGACGGTGGCGGGAGTGATGCGGTTGAGCCGATCCATGCGTCAAATCTAGCTATAAAGATTTGACCCGCGCTAGCCCTTGCCCGCGGCATCCGTAACGCGCAAGCAGGAGCACCCCACCTTGTGGCAGGGTGCTCCTGCTTGCGTGCGCTACGTCAGCTCGGCCCGGTCGAGCATCTCCGAGACGAGGGCCGCGATGGCCGAGCGCTCCGAGCGGGTGAGCGTGATGTGCGCGAACAGCGGATGCCCCTTCAGCGTCTCGATCACGCTCGCGACACCGTCGTGGCGACCGACGCGCAGGTTGTCGCGCTGGGCGACGTCGTGCGTGAGCACGACCCTCGAGTTCTGCCCGATGCGGGAGAGCACCGTGAGCAGCACGTTGCGCTCGAGCGACTGCGCCTCGTCGACGATCACGAACGCGTCGTGCAGCGAGCGTCCGCGGATGTGCGTGAGCGGCAGCACCTCGAGGATGCCGCGGTCCACGACCTCCTCGAGCACGTTGTCGGAGACGACCGAGCCGAGCGTGTCGAACACCGCCTGGCCCCAGGGGTTCATCTTCTCGCCCTGGTCGCCGGGGAGGTAGCCGAGCTCCTGCCCGCCGACCGCGTAGAGCGGGCGGAACACCATGATCTTCTTGTGCTGCTGGCGCTCGAGCACCATCTCGAGCCCGGCGCACAGGGCGAGCGCCGACTTGCCGGTGCCGGCTCGCCCGCCGAGGGAGAGGATGCCGATCTCGGGGTCGAGCAGCAGGTCGATCGCGAGGCGCTGCTCGGCCGAGCGTCCGTGCACGCCGAAGACGTCGCGATCGCCGCGCACGAGCTTGACCTCGCGCTCGCCGACGACGCGGCCGAGTGCCGAGCCCCGTTCGGAGTGGATCACGAGGCCGGTGTTCACCGGCATCCCGTCGACGTCAGCGGTCGTCATCGCCTCGTGCTCGTAGAGCTTGGCCATGTCGTTGGAGCCGAGCGAGAGCTCGGCCATTCCGGTCCAGCCCGAGTCGAGGGCGAGCTCGGCGCGGTACTCCTGCGCGTCGAGGCCGATCGACGCCGCCTTCACGCGCAGCGGCAGGTCCTTGGAGACGACCGTGACGGCGATGCCGTCGTTCGCGAGGTTCGCCGCGCAGGCGAGGATGCGCGAGTCGTTGTCGCCGAGCTGCAGCCCGCTCGGCAGCACCGATGGGCTCGAGTGGTTCAGCTCGACCCGCAGCGACCCGCCGTCGCCGACCGGGATCGGGAAGTCGAGTCGCTCGTGCTCGATGCGCAACTCGTCGAGAATCCGCAACGACTGCCGTGCGAAATAGCCGATCTCGGGATCGTTGCGCTTCGCCTCGAGTTCTGTGATGACGACGACCGGGAGTACCACCGCGTGCTCGGCGAATCGGAACAGCGCCCTCGGGTCCGAGAGCAGCACCGACGTGTCGAGCACATACGTCCGTTCGGACTGCGCCACGGACGCAGCTCCCGCCCCGTCGGGTTGCGCCTTGGCGCCCCCCGAGGTTCGACCGACGGACTTGGAGGTTTCGAGTGAAGCCACGACCGCTCCCGACCCCGAGCATGTCGCTCGGCTCTCGCGCCGGCCGGCGAATCCTCCCACGAGCGCTTCACGAGCCGACTCGATCGGGCACCGTGCCCGATGCCTCAGACGCTACGACCGTGATCGGGAATTCGCACGTTCGACACGCGGCGCGTCATCCGCCGTTCACATTCGAGCGGATGCCTCGGCGCGGTGCTCGCTCGAGGGCTCCGCCCACATTCGAGCGGATGCCTCGGCGCCGTGCTCGCTCGAAGGCCGCCGTCAATACGACGCGGCCGTGCCGTACGACACGAACGCCGCCCGCAGCATCTCGAGCGTCTCATCCGAGGTCGCCGAGTGCAGCGAGAGCCGCACCGTGCCGAGCCGAGTCGTCGCGGTCACCCCATGGTTGTGCAGCGACGCGGTGAGGAGGGTGACCTGGTCGGCGGGCGGCTCGAGCACGACGATGCCGGCGCGCTCCCGCTCGTCGCGCGACGACACGACCGCCATCGCGAACTCGTCGGCGAGCTCGATGGCACGGCTCACGCGCTCGGCGACCGCCGCATTGATGACCGGCACGCCGACGCGGTCGATCTCCTCGAGGGCGGCGGCGAATCTGGCGGCCGCGAGCGGGTCCTGGTGCGAGACGCGGAAGGCGCGCGCGTCGGGAGCCGGCGGCGGCACCTCGCCCCAGGGTTCGTCTTCCTCGGTGCCGGTGAAGCCCGAGAACACGGGCGTCAGCCGCTCGAGTGCGCGCGCGGAGAGCGCCATGATGCCGGTCCCCCACCCGGCGCGGCACCACTTCTGGCCGCCGGAGAGCACGACGTCGGCCGCCTCCCACGGGGCGTCGACGACACCGAAACCCTGGATCGCGTCGACGATCAGCAGACGGTCGCCGATGACCTGGCGAATCCCCTCGATGTCGCAGAGGTACCCGGTGCGCGAGTCGACGAGGCTGACCGCGACCGCGGCGACGCTCGACTCGAGTTGCTCGCGGATCTGGCCGGGCGTGACCTTGCCGTGGTCGGTCTCGAGCCAGACCGGTTGCACGGCGTGCAGCGCCTCCTGCGCGCGTACGGCCGCGATCGTCACGCTCGGGAACTCCCAGGCCGAGAGCAGCACGCCGCCCGTGAGCCCGAACATCGCGTGCATGATGCCCTGCGTCGTGTTCGGCTGGGCCACCACCTGGTCGGCGGGGTACCCGGTGACGGCGGACGCCGCCGCGCGCAACCGCGCGTCTTGCTCCCCGAGGGCGTCGAGGCTGCCGTGTCGGGCCCGCTGCAGCACCTGCGTGAACGCGAGCGTCTCCTCGGCGGCAGCGGTCGAGAGAGGTCCGACACGCCCGTAGTCGAGGTAGCCCGGCTCTTCGGTGAATCCGGCATTGAATTCGTCGATGGTCACGTGATGTGCCCCCTTTTCCGAGGCCATTCTGGCAGAGACCAGCCCGGCGGGGCACGGCGTCGAAGAACGACGGCGGCTCGATTCATCCGCCGAATCGACGATGACGTTTCGCGTAGTCGCGGAGCGCGCGCAGGAAGTCCACCTGTCGGAGGTCCGGCCCGAGCGCCTCGACGAAGTAGAACTCGCTGTGCGCCGCCTGCCAGAGCATGAAGTCGCTGAGGCGTTGCTCGCCCGACGTGCGGATCACGAGGTCGGGATCCGGCTGCCCGCCGGTGTAGAGGTGCTCGCCGATGAGGTCGGGGGTGAGCCGCTCGGCGAGGTCCTCGAGGCTTCGGCCCTCGGCGTGATGGGATGCCACGATCGAACGCATCGCGTCGGTGATCTCCTTGCGCCCGCCGTAGCCGACGGCGAGGTTCACGTGCAGGCCGTGCTTGTCGGCGGTGCGCTGCTCGGCCGCGTCGAGGGCGGCGACGAGCGGCTCGGGCAGACCGGCATCCGACCCGACATGCTGCACCCGCCAGTCGCGATAGTGCGAGAGCTCCTCGGCGAGCTCGGCGATGATCTCGATGAGGTCGGAGAGCTCCCTGCTCGACCGGTTGCCGAGGTTGTCGCTCGAAAGCAGGTAGAGCGTGACGGTCTGGATGCCGAGGTCGTCGCACCATTCGAGGAACTCGCGCATCTTCGCCGCCCCGGCGCGGTGACCGTGCGCCGCCGAGTCGTAGCCGAGCTGGCGCGCCCAGCGCCGGTTGCCGTCGATGATCATCGCGACGTGCCTCGGCAGCGATGTCGCATCGAGTCCGCGCCGCAGTCGGTTCTGGTAGAGGCGGTAGAGGATGCCGCGACCGAGGGTGTGATCGCTCGTCTGCACGGCACTACGCTACCGCTTGCATGGCGCCCGATACTCACAGCCGACGGTGATCGCGAAGGCCCTACGCTGTCTGCATGACCCCCAAGCGCCGCCAGGATCCCGCCGACGTCGCCGACGTCGCCGAGGAGCTGTCCCGGCCGGTCGCGCCCGAGGATCCCGCCGACGCCTCCGTCGCACGAGGCGAGCACGGCCCCGACCTGCCGAACATCCCCCTGCTCGACGACTCCATGGCGCACCCCGCCGAGGTCAAGCCCAAATGGCGCGGCTGGATCCACGCCGGCACGTTCCCCGTCACGATCGCCGCGGGCATCGTGCTCATCGTGCTCGCACACGGGGCGCCCGCGAAGTGGGCGTCAGCGGTGTTCGTGCTCACGTCGATGCTGCTCTTCGGCATCTCGGCGCTCTACCACCGCTTCAACTGGAAGCCGAAGACGAAGGTCCTGCTGAAGCGTCTCGACCACGCGAACATCTTCCTGCTCATCGCGGGCACCTACACGCCGCTCGCGATCCTCGCGCTGCCGCCCGACAAGGGCTGGCTGCTGCTCGGGCATCGTGTGGGGCGGTGCGCTCCTCGGCATCGGGTTCCGGGTGTTCTGGATCACCGCGCCGCGCTGGCTCTACGTGCCGCTCTACCTGCTGCTCGGCTGGGCGGCGGTCATGTACCTCGGCGACCTGCTCGCGGTCAGCGTCGCCATGATGGTGCTCGTGATCGTCGGCGGCCTCCTCTACACGGGCGGCGCGGTGGTCTACGCGCTGAAGAAGCCGAACCCGTGGCCCGGCACCTTCGGCTTCCATGAGATCTTCCACGCGTGCACGGTGCTTGCATTCATGTGCCACTGGGCTGCGGTGCTGATCATCGCGATGGCACCGGCGTACCACGTCGGCTGAGGTTCCCTGAGCCTGTCGAACGGAAGAATCCGCTTCGACGGGCTCAGCGAATGCAGGCTCAGCGAACGGCGGGTTCAGCGACCGGATGCCCCGTCGGGGCGCTCGTCGTCGCGGGGCGCGTCGCCCGAAGCATCCGTCACCTGGCCGTCGGCCTCGCCGAGCTCGGCGTCGCGCGCCTCCGCCTCGAGCTGCTCGCGCACCTGCGCACGGTAGTTCGTGCGCCGGATGCGCCGCACCATGTCGAGGATGAGGAGCACCACGACGATCATGAGGAGGAAGGTGACGACGAACCCCCAGACGCCGGGCGTCACCGAGTTCGGATCGAACTCCTCCGCTTCGGCGAGCACGATCGCGGCACTGGCCGCACCGACGATCATCGGCGTGCTCCGACGACGGAACGGGTGTGCACGACGAGCATCGGATTCCCTTCACGGGGCGGGTTAAGCTGGATTCAAGCCTAGACGATCGACGCTGAGAGGAGCCGTGCGGTGGCCGAGCCAGAGACCGACGTGCTCGCCGCGCGCTACGGTCGCACCCGCACGCATCGCACCCGCGATCGGCTCCTCCTCATCGGCGGCGCGGTCGCCGTCGCGGTCGTGCTCATCGCATGGGTCGTCTGGGCCGGCCTCGACGGCCAGAAACCGTCGATCGAGGTCATCGACACGGGCCACCGCCTCCTCAACGAGGAGCGGGCGGTCGAGGTCAGCTGGGATCTCTCGGTGCCACCCGGCAACGACACCGCCTGCATCGTCGAGGCCCTCAACGAGGCCTTCACGGTGGTGGGCTGGAAGGTCGTCGAGGTGCCGGCATCGACCGAGCATCTCCGCAGCTTCACCGAGACCGTGCGTGTCGCGCAAGAGGCGAACACCGGTTTGATTTACCGCTGCTGGCTCACCTAATATGGGACATTCGCCCCGCACACGTCGGGGCGACACGTCTATACAGACGCGCAACCGAGAAGAGTGTGGATCCCCCACACGGGAGTGTGCATCATGGCGCAGGACGTCACCGTCACCTGGCTGACCCAGGAGGCCCACGACCGCCTCGCGGCGGAACTCGAGAGCCTCTCCACCCACGGTCGTGAAGAGATCGCCAAGCGAATCGAGGCCGCGCGCGAGGAGGGCGACCTCAAGGAGAACGGCGGCTACCACGCCGCCAAAGACGAGCAGGGCAAGCAGGAGGCCCGCATCCGGCAGCTGAAGGAGCTCCTCCGCACCGCAGAGGTCGGCGAGGCGCCCACGTCCTCCGGCGTCGTCGAGCCCGGCACCGTCATCACAGCGGTCATCGCGGGCGACGAGACGACCTTCCTCATCGGCAGCCGCGAGATCGCGGGCGACTCCGAGCTCGACGTGTACAGCGAGCGGAGCCCGCTCGGCACGGCGATCCTCGGCCTGAAGATCGGTGAGAAGACGAGCTACACCGCGCCGAACGGCCGCGAGATCGCCGTCGAGATCACCGGCGTCGAGACCTGGGGCGGCCAGTAGGCCGCACCGGTTCGGCCGGCGGATGCCGCGGCATCCGCTGCCCTCAGTCCGAGTACACGATCGGCTCGTACCCGGCGCGACGGAGCACCGCGACGACCTCCGCGCGATGGTCGGGGCCGCGGGTCTCGATCGAGAGCTTCAGCTCGACCTCCGAGATCTGGAGCCCTGCGCCGTGCCGGGTGTGCAGCACCTCGATGACGTTCGCGTTCGCCTCGGCGATGAGCTCCGCGATGCGTGCGAGCTGGCCGGGCCGGTCGGGAAGCCCGATGCCGAGCGTCAGGTACCGGTCGGATGCGGCGAGACCGTGGGCGATGACTCGCTGCATGAGGAGCGGGTCGATGTTGCCGCCCGAGAGGAGCGCGACGACCGGGCCGTCGGAGGTGACCGCGCCCGTCATGATCGCTGCGACCGAGACCGCGCCGGCGGGCTCCACCACGAGCTTCGCGCGCTCGAGCAGCACGAGCAGCGCTCGCGCGATGTCGTCTTCGGTGACGGTCACGACCTCGTCGATCGTGTGGCGGATGATCGCGAAATTCAGTTCGCCCGGCCGGTAGACGGCGATGCCGTCGGCGATCGTCGGCACGACCGGCACCTGCTGCGGCGATCCGGCAGCCAGCGAGGCGATGTACGACGCCGCATTCTCGGCCTGCACTCCGATGACGCGGATCGTGCGGCCCTGTTCGGCCGCGCGCTGCTTCGCGGCGCTCGCGATGCCTGCGGCGAGCCCGCCGCCGCCGATGGGCACGACGATCGTCGCGACATCCGGGACCTGCTCGAGGATCTCGAGGCCGAGAGTGCCCTGGCCCGCGATCACGTCGGGGTGGTCGAAGGGCGGGATGATGACCGCGCCGGTCTCCGCGGCGAACGCGGCCGCGGCGTCGAGCGTCTCGCCGACCGAATCTCCGCGGAGCACCACGTCGGCGCCGTACGCACGGGTCGCCTCGAGCTTCGGGAGGGTGACCCCGACGGGCATGAAGATCGTCGCGCGGATTCCGAGCTCTCGCGCGGCGAAGGCCACTCCCTGCGCGTGATTGCCGGCGGATGCGGCGACGACGCCGCGCGCCCGCTCCTCTTCGGTCAGGACGGAGAGTCGGTTGTAGGCGCCGCGGAGCTTGTACGAGCCCGTGCGCTGCAGGTTCTCGCATTTCAGGTACACGGGCACGCCGAGCCGGACGGCGAGGAATCGCGAGGACTCCATCGGGGTTCGGCGGGCGACGGCGCCCACGATCCCCTGCGCCCGCTCGAATTCGTCGAGACGCGGCCCCGGGATGGTTGTCTTCAACGCGCTCATTCTCCTCGCTGGTAGCCGGGTCGCTGCGGCACGGTGCGCCAGAGCGGCGACCGCACTGGGGCCGTCGGCGGCCCGACGCCGTCCTTCCAGGTGCCGCCCGAGATGTAGAGGATCATGACGTTGACCACCGCGGCGACGGGCACCGCGAACAGCGCGCCGGGGATGCCGGCGAGGAGCGAGCCCGTCGCGACTGCGACCACGACGCCGAGCGGATGCACCTTCACGGCCGTTCCCATGATGAGCGGCTGCAGCACGTGGCCCTCGACCTGCTGCACGAGCAGCACGATGCCGAGCATCACGAGCGCGATGACGGGACCGTTGTAGACGAGCGCGACGAAGACCGCGAGCGCGCCGGTGATCACCGCACCGACGATCGGGATGAATGAACCGAGGAAGACGAGGATCGCGATCGGCACCGCGAGCGGCACGCCCAGGAAGAACGCGCCGAGGCCGATGCCGATGGCGTCGATCGTCGCGACGAGGATCTGCACCTTGACGAAGTTCTGGAGCGTCGCCCAGCCGGACTGCCCGGCGCCGTCGATGGCGGCGCGCGCCTTCCGCGGGAAGATGCTGACGATCCAGTGCCAGATGCCGCGGCCGTCGATGAGGATGAAGAGCGTCGCGAAGAGCGCGAGCAGCAAGCCCGCGAGGAAGTGTCCGAGCGTCGTGGTCACCGAGAGTGCGCCGGTGAGCAGGATGCCGCTGTCTTGTTGCACCGAGTCGACCAGTTGGTCGATGAAGTCGTTCAGCTGCTGCTCGGTGATCTGGAAAGGACCAGTGAGGAGCCACTCCTTGAAGTCGTTCCACGCGACGACTGATTGCGAGGCGAGCTCGCCGGAGCCCCGCACGATCTGGGTGATGCCGAGCGTGAGCAGCCCGCCGACGACCACGAGCAGCGAGAGCATCGCGGCCGTGATGGCGAGCCACTTCGGCCAGCGGTGCCGCTGGAGGAACGCGGAGAAGGGCACGAGCAGCGCGCCGACGAGCACCGCCACGAGGATCGGGATGACGATGAGCCGGAGCTGGATGATGAGGAAGACGACGACGGCGAGCACGCCGCCCACGAGGAGCAGCCGCCAGGACCACGCCGCCGCGAGTCGCATGCCGTACGGGATGCCCGCTGCGACGTCACGCGGCTCCTCGCCGACGGGCGCGGCGCTCGACTGCGCCGGCTGCGCCGGTTCCTCCGGCCGTCGACGCGGGATCCTGGCCCGGTCTCGGCCCCGCCCGTTCGAGTCCGCCATCGCTCCAGTCTAGGTGCGGCGTATGAACGGGCAGGCATGAGCTGGCGGATGCCGCGACAGACCGATCGCCGGAACGGATGTCGGTCGCACCGGCTATCCTCGACGCCATGGTCGATGTCGTGAGTCCCGCCCTCGCGCGCCGCATCGCGCTTGCCGCGCAAGGGTTCGGTCGTCCGCTGCCCGAGGCGCCGGGCGCGCGCGCCGTCGCGGGCGTCATCGACCGTCTCGGCCTCCTGCAGATCGACTCGGTGAACGTGTTCGAGCGCAGCCACTACCTGCCGGCGTTCAGTCGAGTGGGCGGCTACGACCGTGCCGCCCTCGACCGCATGACGAGCGGCCGCCGCGGCCGCATGGTCGAGTATTGGGCGCATCAGGCCTCGTTCATCCCTCGCGATCTCTGGCCGCTCTTCGAGTTCCGCCGCGAGGCATTCCGACGACAGGGCAGCGACTGGGGCGGCTGGGTCGCCGAGAATCGTGAGCTCGCGGGGTGGCTTCGTGCCGAGCTCGCCGCGAACGGGCCGATGCGGGCGAGCGAGATCGAGCACGACGCCAACGAACGGCGAGGGCCGTGGTGGGGTTGGTCCGACGTCAAGCGCACCCTCGAGATGATGTTCCGCACGGGCGAGGTCGTCTGCGTCGAGCGGCGGCGATTCGAGCGCGTCTACGCCCTGCCCGAGCAGGCGCTCACCGCCGAGCTGCTCGCCGAGCCGCCGGCCGAGGCCGACGCCGTGCGCACCCTCGTCGAGCTCGCGGCATCCGCCCAGGGCATCGCGACCGAGGCCGACCTCGCCGACTACTGGCGCATGAAGCGCGCCCCCGTCAGGCAGGCCGTCGCCGACCTCGTCGACGCGGGCGTGCTCCTGCCGGTCGAGGTGCCCGGATGGACGACCGGGGGTCGCCTCACGCCGGCGTGGCTGCATCGCGACGCGCGACGGCCTCGGCGCATCGACGCGGCCGCGGTGCTCTCGCCGTTCGACCCGGTCGTCTGGTTCCGGCCGCGCACCGAGCGGATGTTCGACTTCCATTACCGCATCGAGATCTACACCCCCGAGCCCGATCGCAAGTTCGGGTACTACTCGCTTCCGGTGCTCGTCGACGACCGCGTGGTCGGTCGGGTCGACCTCAAGAGCGACCGCAAGGCGGGCGTGCTCCGCGTCCAGTCGGCATGGTCCGAGCCGAGCGCACCCGCCGACACCGCCGCGCGCCTCGCACCGGTGCTCCGTCGAGCGGCCACTTGGCAGGGTCTCGACGACATCGCCGTCGTCGGCCGCGGCGACCTTGCTCCAGGACTCGCCGCCGAACTCGGCAGCGAGTCTGCTGCCTAGAGCCGGCAGCTCGAGGCGGCAGCTCGGCCCGGCAGCCTAGAAGGCGCCGCCCATCTCCTCGAGGCGCTTGACGCGCTCGGGGATCGGCGGGTGCGTCGCGAACAGACGGTCGAAGACGCCGGGCTTCAGCGGGTCGGCGATCCAGAGGTGCGCCATCGAGGAGTTCTGGCGTCGCATCGGCCGTCCGTAGGCCTCGAGCTTCTCGAGCGCCCGGGCGAGGGCGTCGGGGTGCCGCGTCGTGATCGCGCCCGTGGCATCCGCGAGGTACTCCCGCTGCCGGGAGACCGCGAGCTGCACGATGCTTGCCACGAGCGGGGCGATGAGCAGCGCGACGAGGCCGAAGATCAGCACGATCGGGTTCTGGTTGTTGTTCCCCCGCCCGAAGAAGGTCATGCGCACGAGGATGTCGGAGATGAATCCGACGGCCACCACAAGGCCGAACACGATCATCGACAGCCGGATGTCGTAGTTGCGCACGTGGCCGAGCTCATGGGCCATGACGCCCTCGAGTTCGGCGTCGTCCATGATCTCGAGGAGCCCGGTCGTCGCCGCGACGACGGCGTGCTCGGGGTCGCGACCCGTGGCGAACGCGTTCGGCGCGGGGTCGGAGATGACGAAGACGCGGGGCATCGGCGTGCCGGTCGTGATCGAGAGGTTCTCGACGGTGCGCCAGAGGCGCGGGTGATCGGCCTTGCTCTTCAGCTCGACTGCGCCCGATATCGCGAGCGCCTGCCGGTCGGCCGTGAAGTACTGGAGCAGCGCGTAGCCGATGGCGATCACGAGCGTCACGATCACGATCGTGACGTTCTGGTAGACGACCGCCGCCAGCCAGCCCAACCCGCCGATGATGGCGAGGAAGAAGATGATGATGAAGACGGTGTTGCGTTTGTTCTTGGCTATCGCTCGGTACAACGCCGGCCCTTAGAACTGCACGCGCGGAGGCTCGGCGATCGCCGCGGGCTCCGTGACCTCGAAGAAGTCGCGCTCGTGGAAGCCGAGGCCGCGCACGAAGAACGTGTTCGGGAAGACCTTGATCTTCGTGTTCAGCTCGCGCACACCGCCGTTGTAGAAGCGCCGCGAGGCCTGGATCTTGTCTTCGGTGTCGACGAGCTCGGCCTGCAGCTGCAGGAAGTTCTGGCTCGCCTGGAGCTGCGGGTACGCCTCGGCGACCGCGAAGATCGACTTCAGGGCCTGCTGCATGTGGTTCTCGGCGGCACCGGCCTCGGCCGGTCCCTGCGCGCTGAGTGTCTCGGCGCGCGCCTTGGTGACGTTCTCGAACACCGCCTTCTCATGCGCTGCATAGCCCTTGACCGCCTCGATGAGGTTCGGGATCAGATCGGCGCGACGCTTGAGCTGCACCGTGATGTCGCTCCACGCCTCGTCGACCCGCACGTTCAGCGTGACCAGCGAGTTGTAGGTGGCCCAGAGGTAGATTCCGATGATCACCACGAGCGCGACGACGATGATGACGGGGATGAGCCATTCCATGGCGCGGACTCCTAGGCCTCTGAGCAACGAATCGGGGTGTGCCCTCATCTTATCGAGCGGCACCCGTCGCCCCTCGCCCTTCCCATGAGACTCGAAGGAACCCCGCTGCCGCCTCCGGGCGTAGGCTCAGCCTGTGGTGGACCGTTCGGAACCCCGACGTCGTGGTCGGCCCCGCGGCGCGAAGGCCGGCGACACGAGGGCCCGCATCCTCGACGCGGCGACGGCCGAGTTCGGCGAGCACGGCTACGAGGCGGCCTCGATGCGGGCGATCGCTCGACGCGCCGACGTCGACCCGGCGCTCGTGCACCACTACTTCGACGACAAGCAGGCACTCGTCGCCGAGGTCGTCTCGGTTCCCCTCCGGCCCGACCGCCTCGTGCAGGCCGCGCTCGACGGGCCTGCCGACGAGCTCGGCGAGCGGCTCGTCCGCGCCGTGCTCACGGCGTGGGACTCCGGTCCGGTCAGGCCCGCTGCGGTCGCAGCACTCCGCTCCGCGATCGGCCAGGGGCCGGTCGCGCGCATGCTCCGCGAGTTCCTGCGCCGCGAGATCATGCATCGCATCGCGGCAGTGCTCGGCGACGCCGACGACGCCGAGCTCCGGGCCGAGCTCGCCGCATCGCAGCTCGTCGGCGTCATCATGGTGCGCTACGTGCTCGCGTTCGAGCCGCTCGCCTCGGTCGACATCGAGGAGCTCGTGCGCCGGGTCGCCCCGGCGGTGCAATGGCATCTCACCGGTCGTCCGGGAACCCTTGACACGGTCGGGCCTTCGGCGCAGAATTCCGCACATGATGAATAAAACGGATGCCGCATCCGGCGCCGCGGTCATCGTCGAGGACCTCCACGTGAACCGGGCCGGCATCCCGGTACTCGAAGGGCTCTCGCTCGCGGTTCCGCGAGGACGAATCGTGGGCCTCCTGGGGCCGAGCGGCAGCGGCAAGACCACGCTCATGCGAGCGATCGTCGGCGTGCAGGTCGTGAAGTCCGGCACGATCGAGGTCCTCGGCCTGCCCGCCGGCACACGTGCGCTTCGGCAGCGCGTCGCCTACGTCACCCAGCAGGTGAGCGTGTACGACGACCTCACGGTGCGCCAGAATCTCGCGTACTTCCGCCGCATCCTCGGCGCACCGGCATCCGATGTCGACCGTGTCATCGAACGCACCGATCTCGGCTCGGTCGCGAACCGGCTCGCCGGCTCGCTCTCGGGTGGGCAACGCGGCCGCGTCTCGCTCGCCGCGGCGCTCCTCGGCGATCCCGAGCTGCTCGTGCTGGACGAGCCGACCGTCGGCCTCGACCCGGTGCTCCGGGTCGAACTCTGGGCACTCTTCCGCACCCTCGCCGACGATGGCGCGACGTTGCTCGTCTCGAGCCACGTGATGGACGAGGCCAAGCGCTGCGACCGGCTGCTCCTCATGCGCGACGGCGCGCTGCTCGCCGACGACAGCGTGCGAGGTGTGCTCGACGTCACCGGCACCGATGACATCGAACAGGCGTTCCTGCGGCTCATCGAGCGAGGCCAACCCGATCTTCGCCCGCCCGCCGAGGCAGAGACGGCCGGCGCGACCGAGACCGAGACGGAGGCGCCGCGATGAGCCTCACCCGCACCTTCGCGACCGCCGGCCGCGTGCTCACGCAGATCCGCCACGACCCGCGCACCATCGGGCTCCTGCTCGTCGTGCCGAGCCTGCTCATCGGCCTCGTCGCCTGGATCTTCACCGACACCGACGTCTTCGCCGACATCGGCCCGGCGATGATCGCGCTCTTCCCGTTCATCGTGATGTTCCTCGTCACGAGCATCGCGACCCTGCGCGAGCGACGCAGCGGCACGCTCGAGCGGTTCCTGTCGATGCCGCTCGGCAAGGGCGACTTCATCCTCGGGTACGCCCTCGCGTTCGGCCTGCTCGCGATCTTCCAGACCGCGATCGCGGTCTCGTTCGCGGTCTGGGTGTGCGGACTCGAGATCGAGGGCTCGATCTGGCTCCTCTTCGCCGTCGCCGTCGCCGACGCCCTGCTCGGCACCGCGCTCGGGCTCCTCGCGAGCGCGTTCGCCCGTACCGAGTTCCAGGTCGTGCAGTTCATGCCCGTCCTCGTCTTCCCGCAGGTCCTCCTCGCCGGAATCTTCATCCCGCGCGACCAGCTGCCCGAGGGGCTCGAGGTGGTCAGCGACTGGCTGCCGCTCAGCTTCGCGATCGACGCCCTCCAGGCCGTTGCCGACGACACCGAGAGCACCGAATGGATCGTGACGAAGATCCTCGTGCTGGCGGCCTGGATCGTCGGTTGCATCATCGTCGGCTCGATCACGCTGCGTCGGCGCACCCCCTGACGCGGATTTCATGCGCGGTCTCGACACGGGCGGCGATCGGGGTGAAGAATCGCCCCACGTGCATCCGCCACTGTGGGGGTGCACGCCCTACGTCACCGCACCACCGACCCGAAAGAAATCGATGCGCAAAACCCTCCTCGCCGCATTTGCGACCCTCGTCACCGTCTGCGGACTCGCCTTCGCCGCGGCACCCGCACAGGCCAGCACCGGCGGAACCCTCGACGGCGATCTCCACCCCGATGTCGGCCTCATCGCGTTCTACGACAGCACCGGCCGCTTCCGATGCAGCGCGACCCTCGTCTCCCCGACCGTCGTCATCACCGCCGCGCACTGCACGAGCGGCACGCTCGGCAAGACGGCCGTGACGTTCGACACGTTCATCGACGACGCTGCGCCTTCGAACCTGCCGGTCGCCGCCACCCCGGCCGCCGGGTACACCGCCGCGGAGCTCGCCGCCGCCGGCTACCTCTCGGGCACCGCGTACACCCACCCCGCGTACTCCGACTTCACCGACATGGACAACTGGAACGACGTGGGCGTCATCGTGCTCGACGAGCCGGTCGAGTCCAACGGCGCCGAGCTATCCCTCGATCGCCGCAACGGGCACGCTCGATGGCATCCAGAAGAGCCTCCTGTCGAAGACGCTCTTCACTGCGGTCGGCTACGGCACCGAGGTGCGTCAGGACGGCGTCGGGCAACCGCAGAAGCCGATCCCCAGAGTCTACCCGATCGTGCGTCGCTACGTCGACATGCCCGGTCAGAAGCTCACGCCGCAGATCCTCCAGACGAACGGCAACGAGAACGACAACCGCGGCACCGGCGGCACCTGCTTCGGCGACTCCGGCGGCCCGGTGTTCCTCGACGACGAGATCGTCGCGCGTGACGAGCTACGGCTACACCGCGAACTGCCGGTACATCGACGGGTACCAGCGCGTCGACATCCCGGTCGTCGAGGAGTGGCTCGCGACGTTCGGCCTGTAGACCGCGAACCGATGGAGGGGCGGATGCCGCGGGCATCCGCCCCTCCGTCGCGCTATGAGCCGAGCACCCGCTCGAGGTACGGGTTCGCGAAGCGCCGCTCGGGGTCGAGTTCGTCGCGCACCCGGAGGAAGTCGTCGAAGTGCGGATACACCTCGCGCAGCGTCGCGGCGGTCTGCGTGTGCATCTTGCCCCAGTGCGGCCGGCCCCCGAAGCCCCGCATGATCTCCTCGACCGCGGCGAAGTACTCGGTAGGATCCTCGCGGAAGTACCGGTGCACGGCGAGGTACCCGGTCTCACGACCGTGCGCCGTCGAGAGCCAGTTGTCGTCGGATGCCGCGGCGCGCACCTCGATCGGGAAGCTGATGCGCCATCCCTTCCGCTCGATGAGAGCACGCACCTCGCGGAACGCGTCGGGCACGGCCGCGAGCGGCACCGCGTACTCCATCTCGCGGAAGCGCACACCGCGGTGCGTCGTGAACACCGACGGCGAGAAGTCGGTGAAGTCGCGGTCGCCCGTGAACTTGTCGGCCTGCCGTGCGAGGAAGGGTGTCACGCCGGGCACGGCGCGGCCGAGCGCGCAGAACCCCCGGAAGAGGCCGTTCGCGAGGAGCTCGTCCTCGACCCAGCGTTCGATCCGGCCGAGCGGCGCGCGGGATGCGTCGCCAGCCAGGCGGGAGTTCGTCTTGGTCAGCGCAACCTGTGTGTGCGGGAACCAGTAGAACTCGAAGTGGTCGGCATCGCGTACGCGATCCATCCACCCCTCGAGCACGTCGGCGAGCGGCTCCGGCCGCTCGACCGCGTGCAGCACGAATCGTGGCACGAGCTGCAGGGTGACCTCGACGAGCACGCCGAGCGCGCCGAGCCCGAGTCGCACGGCGGGAAGGAGCTCGGATCGCTCGGTCTCGCTCACCGTGATCAGCTCTCCGGTGCCCGTCACGAGCTTCGCGGCGACGATCTGCGTCGCGAGTCCGCCGAAGCCGAGGCCGGTGCCGTGGGTGCCGGTCGAGGTCGCGCCCGCGATCGTCTGCCCGTCGATGTCGCCCATGTTCGGCAGCGCGAGCCCGTAGGGGGCCAGCAGTTGCGGCAGCTCGCGCAGCCGGGTGCCGGCGGCGAGCGTGACTCGCCCCGTCGCGACATCCGCGTCGATGACTCCCGAGAGGTCGGTGAGGTCGAGCTGCACGCCCGGCGCGACGGCGATGCCCGTGAAGCTGTGGCCCGAGCCCACGGGCTTGATGCGGAGACCGGATGCCGCGGCGGCGGCAACGGCGCGCTGCACGGCGCCGGCCGTGGCCGGCCGCTCCACTCGAAGGGGCCGCACCGACTCCGTGCGACCCCAGTTGCGCCAGGTGGCTCCGCTCGCGGTCACAGGAACGCCTTCCCCTCTCCGCGATACGTCGGGATCGTGTCGACGACCTCGCCGCCGTCGACGATCGCGTACTCGTTCAGGTGCTCGGCGAGTTCACCCGACTTCGTGTGCCGGAACCAGACCCGGTCGCCGACCGCGAGCTGTCGCGCAGCACGCCCGGTCACGGGGGTCTGCACCTCGCCCGCGGTCTCTCGCGGCTCCATCGCGAGCCCCTCGGGCCAGACCGGCTTCGGGAGCCGATCGGCGCCGGGTGGGCCCGACGCGATCCAGCCGCCGCCGAGGATCGTCGCGTGCGCAGGGCTCGGCCTTCGCACGACGTCGAGCGCGAACGCCGCGGCGGGCGCCGGCGTGAAGTGGGCGTATCCGTCGAAGAGGTGTCCGGCGAGGATCCCGGAGCCCGCCGCGATCTCGGTGATCGAGGCATCCGCCGCCGTGGCCTCGAGCGAGCCGGTGCCGCCGCCGTTCACGAACTCGAGTTCCGCGTGCTCGCGCACGGCGGCGACGGCGCGCGCGCGCCGTTCGACGAGTTCGGGCATCGAGCGCGACTGCATCCAGCGATTCACCGCGCCGTCGACCGGGCGGCCCGTCGGGCGGTTTCCGACGCCGGCGATCTGCGCCTCGTACGACATCATGCCGACGAGGTCGAAGCCCGGCCGCGCGACGATGTACGCGGCGAGCGCGCCCGCGTCGGCGGGGTCGTGCACGGGCGAGCGGCGCACGCCGATGTGCCCGAGCACCGGGGCATCCCACGACGCGTCGAGCTCGAGGCACACCCGGATCGTCTCCCGCTTGCCTGGCGGCAGCACCGAGTCGACGAGGTCGAGCTGGGCCGGCGAGTCGACCATGAGCGTGATACGGCTCGCGAGGTCGGGGTCGTTCGCGAGGCGACGGATGCTCCGCCGCTCCGCCGTGGGATAGCCGACGACGAGGTCGTCGACGGTGTCGGCGAGCCAGAGCGCCTCGGCGAGCGTGTAGGCGAGCACCCCGTGGTAGCCGGGCATGCGCAGGAGCGCCTCGACGACCTCCCCGCGCGCGCACCGACTTCGAGGCGACCCGGATCGGCGTGCCGTTCGCTCGGCGCAGCATGTCGAGGGCGTTGTGCCGCAGCGCGCCGAGGTGCAGTGCTCCGACGGGAGCGTCGAGGTGGGCGGTCGCGGCGGTGAGCTCGGGCCAGTAGCGGGCGGGAGAACGCCACGTCGGGGCATCCGCTCCCGTGCCGCGCTTTCGGAGGTCGAGTTGCATCAGCGCACGCTCCGGACCCGCGCGACGGCGAGCGCGCCGCCGAACGCGAACACCGCGCTGAGCACGAAGACGAGCACGAAGGAGCCGGTGGCGACGACGGCGACCGCCCCGATCAGCGGGCCGATGGACTGCGGGACCGCAGAGGCGATGTTCATGATGCCGAGGTCCTTGCCGCGCGATGCCGCGTCGGGGAGAACCTGGGTCGCAAGCGCCTGGTCGACGGAGAGGAAGCAGCCGTACCCGAGCCCGAGGAGACCCGCCGCGATCATCGCGACGGTGAGGTCGGGGAAGATCGCGAGCAGGAGCGCCGCGAGGCCCTGCAGGCCCGACGCCACGAACACGAACACCTTGCGGCGGCCGAGCCGGTCGGAGAGCTTGCCGAGCAGGAGCGACGCGATGATCACGAAGACCATGTAGATGAGCGTGAGCACGATGAGGTCGGTCTCGGCGTTCTCGTCGCCGAGACCGAACATGAGGAAGTAGAGCAGCAGGCTCGTTCCGAGTGCGTTGCCGACCGAGACGAGCACCCGGCTGAGCAACGTCCAGCCGAAGTCGGGGTGCTTGAGCGGGCTGATCCAGAAGCCGGCGAGCATGCCCTTCGCGGTCACGCGCGTTCGCTCGGCGGCTGCGAGCGGCTCGTCGTGGCGGGTCAGGAACGGCACCGCGAGCACCACGACGATGACCGCGAGCAGTGCGTACCCGAGCGTCGCATCGGTGACGAGCTCGGTGACGAGGATGAGCCCCACGATGATGCCGACCGCCTGCGGCGCAGACATCCACCCGGACACGAATCCGCGCTGGTTCACCGGCACCTGGTCGGAGATCGTCGCGGTGAGCGCGGCCGTCATGATGCAGAAGCCGACGGATGCCGCGACCCACGCCGCACCGATGGCCCAGATCTCGGTCTGGAAGCCGAGCGCGACGAGCGCGAGCGCGAACACGAGCGCTCCGACCAGGATCCACGGCCGGCGCCGGCCGAACCGCGACGTGGTGCGGTCGGAGAGCGCGCCGGTGACCGGGTAGGCGATGATGGTCGCGATCGCGGCGATGCCCGAGATCGCGCCGAACGCGACGACGCTGTCGACCCAGTTCTCGGGGTGCAGTTCGGCGTCGATCTGCGCCGGCAGGAGGAGCTGCACGGGCGTGAGCTGCGCGATCCAGATCCCGAACCAGATCGTCGCGAACGACGCGATCCAGCCCGCGCCGACGCGGCGCACCGGTTCGCCGAGCGCGGCGAGAGGTTCGGGGACGGGCGGTGCAGGGTCGAGGCTCGTCATCGGGGGTCGGCCATTCTCGAGAGGGCGTCGGCGGCCGCGTGTGCGACCGCCCGGGCGGCATCGTCGTCGCGATCGACGAGCCAGGTGAGCGTGAGCCCGTCGGTGAACGCGATGAGCACTCGGGCCACGCGCTCGACCGGGATGCGCCAGACCGCTCCGGCCCGATCGGCGGCGACATCGAGCGAGCGGGCCGCGAGGTCGGTGTACTTCGCGTATTGGGCGATCGCGAGCGGATGCCGCTCGGGTGAGCGCAGCGCATACTGCGTGAGCTCGAGCATCGCCTGTTCGTGCTCGGGGTCGGCGCGGAGGTGCTCGAAGTACCCGATGAAGCCGGCCTCGATGATCTCGTCCAGCTCGCGTCCCTCGATGAGCTCGGGCAGCACCGCCTGCTGCTCGCTCGCGACCACGGTCGTGATGAGCTCATCGATCAGTTCGTCGCGCGAGTCGAATGCGTAGTGGAAGCTCGCGAGCGACATCCCGGCCTCGGCGACGATCGCACGGGTCGTGGCATGCGCGATACCGCGCTGCGACACGACGCGCAGCGCGGCGCCGACGAGGGCGGCTCGGCGCTCGGGCGCCGGGATGCGTGCCATCGTGCACCTCCCGACACCGTCGCCGAATCGAAGTGGGACGATCGTCCCAGTCGCCTCAGTATGCACGAAAACCGCTACGCTCGCAGCATGCGCCTCGGTGTGCTCGACGTCGGCTCCAACACGGTGAATCTGCTCGTGGTGGATGCGCACCCGGGCGCTCGTCCGATCCCGACCGCGTCCCACAAGTCGGTGCTCCGCCTCATGCGCTACCTCGAGCCCGACGGTGCCATCAGCGACGAGGGCGTCGCCGCGATCCTCGGCGCCGTCGCCGGGGCGGCATCGGCTGCGCGCGAGGCGGGCATCGAGGAGCTGCTGCCGTTCGCGACCTCCGCGATCCGCGAGGCGGCGAACGGCGAGGCCGTGCTCGCGCGCGTCGCCGACGAGACCGGCGTGGACCTGCAGGTGCTCTCCGGCGAGGACGAGGCCCGCCTCACGTTCCTCGCCGTGCGGCGCTGGTACGGCTGGTCGGCCGACCGCATCCTGCTCTTCGACATCGGCGGCGGCTCGCTCGAGATCGCGCAGGGCGTCGACGAGATTCCGGATGTCGCCCGCTCGCTCGAGCTCGGCGCCGGCCGGATGACGGTCACGTTCCTCCCCGACGACCCGCCTTCGTCCGCGCAGGTCGCTCGACTCCGCAAGCACGCGGCCAAGGTGCTCGCCAAGGCGGTCACGCCGTTCCGAGCACTGCCCGCTCCGCACCTCGTCGTCGGCTCGTCGAAGACGATCCGTTCGCTCGCGCGGCTCGCGGGCTCCCAGGAGGAGGGTGTCGGGGCATCCGCTCGCAGCGTGCTCACCCTCGACGGACTCGATGACTGGACCCCGCGGCTCGCGCGCATCCCCTCCGAAGCGCGGCCGGCCCTGCCCGGCATCACCGCCGACCGCACCTTCCAGATCGTCGGCGGCGCGGTCGTGCTCTCCGAGGCGATGCGCGCATTCGGCGTCCACGAGCTCGAGGTCTCGCCATGGGCGCTTCGCGAGGGACTCATCCTTCGGCGGCTCGATCGGCTCGGCTGATCTCCGGAGCCGGAGCACCGGCCGCGCTCGCCGGTCGGACCACGCGCGTCGGTCGCAGGAAGGACGTGCCCGTGCTCCCGCTGGGATTCGAACCCAGACTCGGGCGAGTTTAAGTCGCCTGCCTCTACCGGTTGGGCTACGGGAGCGCGGCGCGGCACTCAGGCTGCGCCGCGACCCACACTACTTCGCGGCGACGGGCTGCGCGTCGGCCTTCGCGCCGGGCGCGGCCTTCGCCTTGGGATCCGACGCGGCATCCTTCGCCGCTGCCGGAGCAGCGACCGCCGGCTTCGGTGCCGCCTCCGCCGGAGGCTTCGGGCGTGCGGCGAACTGCTCGAACAGGGCGCGCGGCTGCTGCAGCGCAGCGAGCGAGACGATGTCGCGGCCGAGCCAGAAGTTGTTCCACCAGCCCCAGAACACCCGGAACTTGCGCTCCCAACTCGGGATCGCGAGGCCGTGGTAGCCCCGGTGGGCGAACCAGGCGATGAGGCCCTTCAGTGCGAGGTTGCCCGACTGGAAGACGCCCGAGCCGATGCCGAGACCGGCGACGGCGCCCATGTTCTTGTGGAAGTACTCCTTGGGCTCCTCGCCGCGGAGCACCGCGACGATGTTCTTCGCGAGGAGCTTGCCCTGCCGCACGGCGTGCTGGGCGTTCGGCACGCAGTAGCCGCCGATGCCGTTACCCGTGAGGTCGGGCACTGCGGCGATGTCGCCCGCCGCCCAGGCGTCCGGCACCCAGTCGTCTTCGTCGCCGATGCGGAGGTCGGCGCGGGTCTGCAGGCGGCCGCGCTCCTCGACGGGAAGGTCGCTCGAGCGCACGATCGCGGGATTGGCCATGACGCCGGCCGTCCAGACGATGAGGTCGGATTCGAAGGTCTCGCCCGTCGACAGCTCGATGATGCCGTCGACGGCGCTCGTGAGCTGCGTGTCGAGGTGGATCTCGGCGCCGCGCTGGGCGAGGTGCTTGATGACCCAGTAGCTGGTCTCGAGCGACACCTCGGGCATGATGCGGCCCATCGCCTCGATGAGGTGGAAGTGCGTCTCATCGAAGGTGAGCTGCGGGTAGTACTCGAGCAGAGAGCTCGCGAAGGAGCGGAGCTCGGCGAAGATCTCGATGCCGGCGAAGCCGCCGCCCACCACGACGAACGTGAGCAGGCGCTCGCGCTCGGGGCCCGGCGGGAGGTTCGACGCGCGGTCGAAGTTCGTGAGCACGCGGTCGCGGATCGCCACGGCCTCTTCGATCGCCTTCAGGCCGATCGCGTTCTCGGCGATGCCCGGGATCGGGAAGGTGCGCGAGACCGCGCCGCCCGTGACGACGACCACGTCGTAGTCGAACTGCCACGGCTCACCGAGCTCAGGGGTGATCGTCGCGGTCTTCGACGCGTGGTCGATGCGCGTGACCTTCGCCGTGACGACGTTGGTCTTCTTCAGGTGCCGGCGATGGGCGACGACCGAGTGGCGCGGTTCGATCGAACCCGCGGCGACCTCGGGAAGGAACGGCTGGTAGGTCATGTACGGGAGCGGGTCGACGATCGTCACCTCGGCCTCGCCGGGGCGCAGCCACTTCTCGAGCTTCCACGCCGTGTAGAACCCCGCATAGCCACCGCCGACAATGAGAATCTTGGGCACGGTGAATGGACTCCTCGTCATCTGGTGCATGCGATCACTGATCGCGAGTGCGGACAATCCGCCTGTTATGCCGAGCGGCGCCGATGCCCAACAGCGCTGCTAGCGTACCAAATCCCGCGACGAGCGAGAGCGGCACCGTGACATACGCGAGCGTCCACGGCGTGGGCAGCAGGGTCTGCGCCGCGTCGGAGCGCGGCAGCGGCGGATCGGCGATCGGCACGATCTCGGGTTCGTCGGTGCTGGTCTCGGGCGACGAGGCATCCGCTCGCCGGTGCAGGGTGATCCACTCGGCGAGTCCGTCGACGAGGGTGTCCGGATCGATCTCGGGCACGTCCGCGCTGAGCGCCGCGACCGGGTCGATGAGCCCGTACCCGTAGAGCGGGCTCGGCACGTCGTCGCCGCGGGGATCGGCGGTGCGGATGACCCGCTCGATCACGTTCGCCGCATCGAGGTCGGGGTATTCCGACCGCACGAGCGCGACAAGTCCCGAGACGAGCGGAGCGGCGCCGCTCGTACCGTCCCACAGCACATACGTCGTGCCGTCGGGCAGGACTCCGACGAGGTCCTCGCTCGGCGCGGACACGCCGATCGTGATCCCCTGCGAGCTCGCATCGAAACTCGCGTTCTTCTCCTTGTCGACGCCCGCGACGGTCAGTACGCCGGGGATGGTCGCCGGCGCACCGACCTCGCTCGTGCCGCCGCCCCGGTTGCCGGCAGCCGCGACGACGACGACATCGTTCTCGTAGGCGTACATGAAGGCGTCGTCCCAGCTTTCGGGCCAGTCCCGCGTGTTGCGGGTGAGCGACATGTTGATGACGTCGGCGCCGTTGTCGACCGACCAGCGAACGGCTTCGGCGATCTGGTCGTCGTTCGACTTCGCCGATCCGGTTTCCTGGCCGAATGCGACCGAGACGGTGAGGATGTCGGCTGCCGGCGCGACGCCGATCACGCCGTTGCCCTCGCCCGTTCCGCGGCCGGCGAGCAGGGAGGCGACCATCGTGCCGTGCGCGCTCTCCTCGCCGACGGGGGTCTGGCCGTCGGGTGTGCCGAGGCCCGAGACATCCGTGCCGCCCTTCACCACGCCCTTGAGCTCGGGGACGTTGCCGTTCACGCCCGTGTCGATGATCGGCGACGGTGACACCTTCGCCGCGGGAAGTGGTCCACGCGTTCGTGAATCCGTAGTCGGCGAGCCAGTACTCGTGGTCGCGCACCGTGTCGGCGTGAGCCGGCTGCGCGCCGACGAGCGCGAGGAGCGTCGCCGCGACCGCCGCGGCGGCGGCCTTCGCGATCGTCGCGAGCGGGCGGCGGGCGGAGCGGGTCATACGGGCGTCACCCCCGGAGCATCCGCACCGTTCCCTGCAGGAGCCGCGCCGTCGCGGCCGTCGCGGTCGTCGCGCGTCGCTGACGTCGTCGACGCCGTAGTCGGGGCACTGGCACACCGTGGGCGTCCACGCCGAGCGCTCGAGGGCGATGTCGCCGATGGGGTTCGCGCCCGGGCCCGCGGCGAGCGCGTGCGCCGCGAGGGCATGCAGGCACTTGACTCGGGTCGGCATTCCTCCGGCCGAGATGCCGGCGAGCTCGGGGACGACCGCAATGGACTCGCGATCGGCGAGGTAGTCGCGGTGGGCGCGCTCGTAGGCGGCCGCGACCGGCGGGTCGCTCGCGAGCAGCTCGGTGCACTCGACCATGAGCTGCGCGGCCTCGAGGAACGACATCGCCGCCGTCGCGACCGGATGCGTCAGGTAGTAGAACGTGGGGAACGGCGTGCCGTCGGACAGGCGCGGGGCCGTCGCCACGACCGTGGGCGCACCGCACGCGCAGCGCGCCGGGATGCCGACGACGTCGCGAGCGGGGCGGCCGAGCTGTGCCGAGACGATGCGGATGTCCCGCTCGCTCACGGGCTCGAAGGGCGGGCGGGTCATCCGGCGCCTCCGTCTGCGGGGGCGGGCGTCTCGGCGGGTGCAGGCGCGGGTGCGGGTGCGCCGGCCGGCGCCGCGGCCTCGGGTGCGAGCCCCGCGATCATCACGGAGTCGAGCAGGGTGCGCATCCAATCGCCCTTCGATTCGGTCACTTCGGCCGAGACCTCGGTCGCGGCATCCGCCTTCGCCGCCTCCGATCGGTCGTCGATGACGAGGTAGCTCACCTCGCCCGGCATCACGTAGTAGAGACGCTCGCGCGCCTGGGTGACGATGAACGTCTCGTCATTCCATCGTTCCCGCTCGTCGCGGAGGCGCTGCACCTCATCCTCCTGTGCTGAGACCGCGGCGCGGAGCTCAGCGATCTGCTGCCGTTGCTGCGCGAACGCCGCGATCGTCGGTGCGAGCACCACCACGGCGAGCACGAGCACTCCCATCATGATGAGCGAGAAACCTGAGAATCGGATGCCGCTCAGCCACCCGGCGCGAGCCACAGCGCTCTGGCCAGCGGGCTTCGCCGGCTTCGTGGCTCGGGCAGCTCGCGCGGGCTTGGACGGCTTCGACGACTTCGTGGCTCCAGCAGCTCCCGCGGGTTTCGACGGCTTCGGCGGCTTCGCGGCTCCTGCGGCGGCTTCCGGCCGCGCTCCTGCGGGCTTCGCGGCTCCCGCGGCCGCGGGCTTCGCTGGCTCCCGCACCTCCTGCGGGCTTCGACCCCTTCGCGGCTCCGGCAGCGCCCGCGGGCTTCGGCGGTTTCGCGGCTCCAGCAGCACCCGCGGGCTTCGGCGGCTTCGCGGCTCCAGCAGCTTCCGCGGGCTTCGGCGGCTTGCGTGCTCGCGCAGGTCCCGTGGGAACCGCGGGACGACGGGCGGGGCGGCCGGAACGCGGGGAATCGTCGTTCATCGCCCCCTCCTCGCCCACCCGGGAAACAGCGACGGGGGCGACCACCCGGCCGCCCCCGTCGCTCTGTCGAACTGCGTTTACGCCGTGAAGCGGGGGAACGCCGTGCGGCCGGCGTACACCGCGGCCTCACCGAGTTCTTCTTCGATCCTCAGAAGTTGATTGTACTTGGCGACCCGCTCGCTCCTCGCGGGCGCGCCCGTCTTGATCTGACCGCAGTCGGTCGCGACGGCGAGGTCGGCGATCGTCGTGTCCTCGGTCTCACCCGAACGGTGCGAGATGATCGCGGTGTAGCCCGAACGCTGCGCGAGCGACACCGCGTCGAGCGTCTCGGTGAGCGTGCCGATCTGGTTCACCTTCACGAGGATCGAGTTCGCGGCATGCCTGCCGATCCCGTCGGCGAGACGCGTCGGGTTCGTGACGAAGAGGTCGTCGCCGACGAGCTGCAGCTTCGTGCCGAGTTCGGCGGTGAGGGCCGTCCAGCCCTCCCAGTCGTCTTCGGCGAGCGGGTCCTCGATCGAGATGAGCGGGTACGCGGCGGCGAGCTCGGCGTAGTACGCGCTCATCTCGGCCGACGTGCGGTCCTTGCCCTCGAAGCGGTAGACGCCGTTCTCGAAGAACTCGGTCGCCGCGACATCCAGTCCGAGCGCGATGTCGGTGCCGAGCGTGAAGCCGGCCTTGCCGATCGCCTCGGCGATGAAGTCGAGCGCGGCGCGGTTGTGCTCGAAGTCGGGCGCGAAGCCGCCCTCGTCGCCGAGGCCGGTCGAGAGGCCCTTCGACTTCAGGAGGCTCTTCAGTGCGTGGTAGGTCTCGACGCCCCAGCGGAGGCCCTCGGAGAAGGTCGGCGCGCCGATCGGCAGCACCATGAACTCCTGGATGTCGACCCCGGTGTCGGCGTGCGCGCCGCCGTTGATGATGTTCATCATCGGAACGGGCAGCACGTGGGCGTTCGGGCCGCCCAGGTAGCGGAAGAGCGGCAGGTCGGCCGAGTCGGCGGCGGCCTTCGCGACCGCGAGGCTCACACCGAGGATCGCGTTCGCGCCGAGGCGGCTCTTGTTCTCGGTGCCGTCGGCCTCGATGAGGGCGGCGTCGACGAGGCGCTGGTCGCTCGCGTCGAGGTCTTCGATGGCCGGGCCGAGCTCGTCGAGCACGGCGTCGACGGCCTTCTGCACTCCCTTGCCGAGGTAGCGGTCGTTGTCGCCGTCGCGCAGCTCGTACGCCTCGAAGGCGCCGGTCGACGCGCCCGAGGGCACCGCCGCGCGGGCGAGCGAGCCGTCGTCGAGGAGCACCTCGACCTCCACGGTCGGGTTGCCGCGCGAATCGAGGATCTCGCGCGCGCCTACAGCTTCGATGAATGCCACAGTGAACTCCTCTGTGTTGGGGGGTGTGCGTGTGGACGACTCCGTCGTGATCCGGTGTCAGTCTAATAACGCTCACGACGCGCGCTCCGCCACGGCATGTCCGCCGTGGTCGCCAGGCCACCCCGCGACATGCTCGCCCGATTGAATGTCGAGAAGTCGCGGATGGTGGGTGCGTCGGCTACGGCGTCACCATCTGCGACTTCTCGGCGACTGGCCGACTGTCCGATGCGTGGACGCGACTCACCTGTGTCGTGCGCGCGCCTCGGCGATCGCGACGAACTCGCGAACCCGCGCGATGAATCGCCGCCCGGTCGACGAACAGGTCATCCGACGTCACTCGGATCACGACCCATCCCGCCGCCTCGAAATCGCGCTTGCGCCGGATGTCCCGCTGCCAAGCCGCGCGATCGGTGCGATGCCCGTCGCCCTCGTACTCGAGCAGGATCCGCCACTCGGGCCACTTCATGTCTGGATGGACGGATCTCGCCGCTTCCCACCCGAGTCGGATCGTTGAGCACCGGCTCGGGGAAACCGTGCTCGACGAGAACGAGCCGGGTGAGTGTCCCAGCCAGTCTAGTGACGCGCCGACTGGTCCTCAGCCGCCGTTTCCTTCGTAGGACATGCAGCACGTTCGGAGGACGATTCGGGGCACAAACGTCCTACGAATCGTGCGAGCCGCGGCGATGTCCTACGAACCGGATGCGGGAGACGGTGGCGCAAGCACGGTGACGCTGCTGCCGCGACGCCGGTCAGGCGGTGAGGTCGCGGAACGCGAGCGACGCGGCATCCGTCGTCTCGGGCGTCACCGTCGCGAAGGCGTCGAAACCGTCGGCGGTGACGCGGTCGAGCAGGGCGCGCTGGTTCTTCACCCGCCGCTCGAAGCGCACGCGGGTTCCGGATGCCACGAGCTCGTGCTTCAGCGCGAGGAGGGTCGACGCCGGGGCATCCGCGTCGTACAGGAGCACCACCGAGCGCGGCCGCCCCTCGTCGCGCACGGCGAGCAGGTCGACGATGCGCTCGAAGCCGAGCGAGAATCCGCACGCCGGCACCTCCTGCCCGAGGAAGCGCCCGATCATGTGGTCGTATCGGCCGCCACCGCCGAGCGAATACGCGAGGTCGGGGTGCGCGATCTCGAAGATCGTGCCGGTGTAGTAGCCCATGCCGCGCACGAGCGTGGGGTCGAACTCGATCGCGGCGCCGGGCAGCGCCTCGCGGAGCGCGAGGAGGTCGGCATACGCGTCGAGGTCGAGCCACGCGGGCGGCGCGACCACGCCGTCGTGCAGGTGCCAGTCGGCGGCCGTGAGCGCCTCGAGCTCCGCCGCGACATCCGCTCGCGCGACGCCGAGGTCGAGCAGCTCGGCCGCCACTCCCCCGATGCCGATCTTGTCGAGCTTGTCGATGACGATGAGGGCCCGCTCGCGAACCGCGTCGTCGACGCCCCACGAACCGAGGATGCCGGCGAGGATGCGCCGGTCGTTGATGCGGATCGTGCAGCCGCCGAGGCCGAGCGCATCGAGCGCTGCGACGGTCGCGGTGAGCAGCTCGAGCTCGGCGAGCGGCCCGGCCTCGCCGATGATGTCGATGTCGCATTGCACGAACTGGCGGTAGCGGCCCTTCTGCGGTCGCTCGGCGCGCCACACCGGCGCGATCTGGATCGCGCGGAACACCGGCGGCAGCACCGCGCGGTGCGTGGCGTAGAACCGCGCGAGCGGCACCGTGAGGTCGTAGCGCAGCCCCAGGTCGGCAAGCGAGAGGGCATCGCCGGATGCCGCGGCCGCCGCCAGGTCGTCGTGCGTGAGGCCGCGCTTCATGACCGCGAAGGCGAGCTTCTCGTTGTCGCCGCCGATGCCGGCGTGCAGTCGCGACGAGTCCTCCATCACGGGTGTCTCGATCTCGTCGAAGCCGTGCGCCGCATACACGCCGCGGATCACGCCGAGCGCGTGCTCGCGCCTGGCCTTCTCGGCGGGGAGGAAGTCGCGCATGCCGCGCGGTGGGGTGACGGATGCGGCCATGCCGACCATTCTCCAGCACGCGGGCGGAGACCGTGGCCGCCGTGCCCGGGCCGCTGCTCAGCCGTGCCCGAGCCGCTGCTCAGCCGTGATCGAGGTCGACGCCGCGGATCGCCGCGGCACGCCGAAGCGCGTCCGCCTCGTCGATGCCGACGGCGAGGTAGACGTGCAGCCCGTCGGCGTCGTCGCGCAGGAGGTACTCGTAGTCGCTCGTCACGATGCGCTCGTCGGCGCCGTCGAGGTAGCTCCAGCGAACCCGCACGTTCGAGATGCGGTCGGTGAGGGCGTGCACCGCGAGGAGCTCGGGAACCGCCGACTCCAGCCCGAGCCGGCGGTAGACCGGGTACGACGACGAAAGGGCCGCCGCCATGTCCGCCCGGCTCTCGAGTGCGCCCGCGAAGTCGTCGGTGACGATCATGCCGGGCAGCCCCCAGAGCCTCGCCGTGGCGTCGGCGTCGAAGTCGCGGAGGGCGTCGGCGTAGGCGTCGAAGAACTCGGCGAGCCGCTCCTCCTCGATGCCCATGCCCTGAAGGTACGCCGACCAGGAGGCATCCGTCACGCTCCCGCGCGGGCGCGCCGACGCCTCGCCTCCGATGACATCGCACCCCTAGACTCGAGCGACGGCGACAGGAGGCACGGTGGGCGGTATCACGGTCGAGGGCGTCGCCCGGGCCTTCGGCGACGTTCACGCTGTGCGGAACGCGAGCTTCACCGTCGAACCCGGCCGGGTCGCGGGCCTCATCGGGCCGAACGGCGCGGGCAAGACGACGCTGCTGCTCATGCTCGCGACGTTGCTGGCACCCGATGCGGGCTCGATCCGCATCGCCGGGCACGACCCCGTGACAGATCCTCGCGAGGTACGACGCCTCATCGGCTGGATGCCCGACGCGCTCGGCTCGTGGCCGACCCTCACCGTGCGAGCCGCACTCATCACGAGCGGCCGCATGTACGGGATGACGGCGGATGCCGCGTCCGCACGCGCCGCGGAGCTCATCGCGCTCGTCGATCTCACCGACCTCGCCGATCGGCCGACGCGGGTGCTCTCCCGCGGGCAGAAGCAGCGACTGAGCCTCGCTCGGGCACTCGTTCACGACCCCCAGGTCCTGCTGCTCGACGAGCCGGCATCGGGGCTCGACCCCGCGGCGCGGGCGTCGCTGCGCGAGCTCGTGCGACGGCTCGCGGGCGAGGGCAAGACACTGCTCGTCTCGAGCCACGTGCTCGCCGAGCTCGAGGAGATGGCCGACTCCGCCGTCTACCTCGCGGGCGGGGTCACCGCGGCGGCCGACGAGATCGCGCGTGCCGGGCGGAGCGTGCGGGGCTGGCGCATCCGCTCGCTCGACGCGCCGCGCCTCACGGCGGCGCTCGAGGCCGCCGGGCTACGGGCAGGTGGCCACGATCGACAACCTCGGCGCGGTGGTGCCGCTCGCCGCGGAGTCGGACGCCGCGCAGCTGCTCGCCCACCTCGTCGGCGTCGGCGTGCCGGTGTCGACGTTCGCCCCGGCCGTCGGCGACCTCGAGCACGTGTTCCTCGACCTCAACCGGAACGGACCGCCGCCCGCGGCATCCCATCCCGATCCGGCCGCGCCGATCGAACGGGGCGACGACGCATGAGCGGATTCCTCCCGGGCATGTGGCTCATCGTCACCCTCGACCTCAAGCAGCGGGTGCGCGGCGCCGCCTGGTACGTGCTGCTCGGCGTGTTCGTGGTGCTCGTGCTCATCGTGACCGTGCTGCTCGTGCTCGCGACGAACGCATGGGACGACGGCGGCGGCGGCGTGTTCTCGACGATCGTGTTCTTCGTGCTGCTCCTCGCGCACGCTCGTCTCGCCGGCCTTGAGCGGGAACGCGATCAACGGCGAGCGCGATGCCGGCACGCTGGCGACGACGCAGGTCACGCTCATCTCGACGGCCCAGCTCGTGATCGGCAAGTGGGTCGCTGCGTGGCTCACCGCGCTCGCCTTCCTCGTTGCGGCGGTGCCCTTCCTCGTCTTCGCCGTCGTGCTCGGGCAGGTTCCCGCCGCGACGATCGCGATCTCGACGCTCGTGCTCGCCCTCGAGCTCGGCGTCATCGCGGCGATCGGGGTGGGGCTGTCGGGGGTGCTCACCCGCCCGCTGTTCTCGGTGACGGTCACCTATCTCGTCGTCGCGGCGCTCAGCCTCGGCACGCTCATCGCCTTCGGGCTCGGCGGCGCGGCAATGCAGTCGACGGTCACGCAGACGTACACCGGCGTCGACTGGAACCGACTCGACGAGAACGGCGTGCCGCTCGATGACGGCCCGGTGCCATGCCTGCCGACCGAGACGTACGAGTATCAGACCCCGAGGTTCGACCACGTGTGGGGCTTCCTCGCCGCGAACCCCTACGTCGTCGTCGCGGATGCCGCGCCCGGCTCGTTCGACGCGAACGGCAACCCGCGCGACCTCTTCGGCTGGATCGCGGTGGGGGTCCGCTCCGCGCAGCACCCGCCCGAGCTCTCGTCGGTCGTCGACGACTGCGCGACGTGGACGCCGCAGGGCGCATCGGTGCAACCCGACTACGAGACGCCGCAGGAGATCTACGACAGCTCGGTGCCGTCGTGGTTCGTCGGCCTCGCCATCCACGTGCTGCTCGCGGCCGGCGCCGTTCTCTGGGCGTGGCGACGCACGGATGTGCCGGCCAAGCGCCTCCCCGTCGGCAGCCGCGTGGCGTAGCGGGCGAGCGAGCGCTACTCGCCGCGCTGCTCCGCCGCACGCACGTCGTCTTCGAAGGCGCGCACCGCGGTGCGAAGCGCGCGTTCGGCGTCGAGTCCCTGCGAGCGAGCGGATGCCACGAGTCCGAGCAGCACGCGACCGAGCTCGTCCTCGGTCGTCGGCGGGCGGAGGCGCGGGCGCCGATGGCGATGCCTCCGCGGCATCCGTCACCGCGGCATCCGTCACCGTGACGCCCACCTTCTCGGCCTTGCCGAGCACCTTCTGCGCGAGCGCGAGCGCCGGCATGCCGCGCGGGATCCCGTCGAGCACGCTCGTGCGGTGCGGCTTCTCGTCGGCCTTGAGGTCGTCCCAGAAGGCGACGACATCGGCCGCGGTCGCGGCCTCGCGGTCGCCGAAGACGTGCGGATGCCGCGACACCATCTTCGCCGTCATATGCCGGGCGACGTCGTCGATGTCGAAGTCCTCGCCGGGGGTGTGCGCCGCGAGGTCGGCGTGGAAGAGCACCTGGTAGAGCACGTCGCCGAGCTCCTCGATCATCTCTTCACGACTGCCCGACTCGATCGCGTCGATGAGCTCCCAGCTCTCCTCGACGAGGTACTGCACGAGGCTCTCGTGGGTCTGCTCGGCGTCCCAGGGGCATCCGCCCGGCGCTCGCAATCGCGCAACCATCGCGACCAGTTCGGTGAGTCCCTCGTGCGTGCCCGTCTCGACGTCGACCATGACGCCATGGTACGTCGACGCGCACGGCGCGCTGTCGCACGCCGAGCCCGCCGAAGGCCCGCCCGTTAGGATTGCGTGAGGAGTGCCGGGAAGTCTGGTCGGCCGACGGGAGTCCGTCGCAGTCATCCTTCCGACGTCGTCATGCGGCCTCCGGCCCGCATGCGCCGCGACTTCTCACCTGGAGTCCCATGAACATCCTCCGCTCCGAGCGCACCGCCGCAGTGCTGCTCCTCGTCGCCGCAGTGCTCGGACTGCTCGTCGCGAACCTGCCGTTCGGCGCGGCGGTGATTTCACTGAACGAAGCCCACCTCGACCTCCCGCAACTCGGGCTCGACCTCTCGGTCGAGCACTGGATCAGTGACGGCCTGCTCGCGATCTTCTTCTTCATCGTCGCCGTCGAGCTGCGGCGCGAGCTCGTCATCGGCGAACTCAACAGCCTCTCGAAGGCCCTCCTGCCGGCGATCGCCGCGGTCGGCGGTGTCGTCGTGCCCGCCCTGATCTTCGTCGGATTCACCGCCGGCACCGACACGATCGACGGCTGGCCGATCCCGACCGCGACCGACATCGCGTTCGCGCTCGGCGTGCTCGCGATGTTCGGGCGATGGATCCCGACCCGCGTGCGTGTGTTCCTCCTCGCCCTCGCGGTGCTCGACGACCTCATCGCGATCCTCATCATCGCCTTCTTCTTCACGAACACCGCCGATCTCGCATCGCTCGGCTTCGCGGCAATCGCGATCGCGCTCTTCGGCTTGGTGAGCCGCATGCTGAAGCCGCGGTCGGGGTGGATCCTCTCGCGGCGGCCGCAATGGCCGATCGTCGTCGCGCTTCTCGTGCTCGGCGCGCTCGCGTGGTACTTCGTCTACCGCTCGGGCGTGCACGCGACGATCGCGGGCGTCGCCCTCGGCCTCGTGATGGCGAGGCGCCCTGCGGGCCGCGCGGCGCACGTGCTCGAACCGTATTCGAACGGCATCATCCTGCCGCTCTTCGCATTCTCGGCGGCGATGGTCGTCGTGCCGCAGGTGCGGCCGAGCGAGCTCGACCCGGCGTTCTGGGGCATCCTCGTCGGACTGCCGGTCGGCAAGATCGTCGGCATCATGGTGGCCGGCGGACTCGGCAGCCTCTTCACGAAGCGCCGCGGGGGCCACGCGCTCACGCTCGGCGACCTCCTCACGGTCGGCGCGCTCGGCGGCATCGGGTTCACGGTGTCGCTTCTCATGAACGAGCTCGCGTTCGCCGGCCTGCCCGAGGTCGCGGACGAAGGCACCCTGGGGGTGCTGCTCGGCTCGGGTGTGGCCATCGTGCTGTCGGCGGTGTTCGTCGGTATGCGGTCGGCCCAGTACCGGCGGCACGGCGGTCACGCCGGCGTCGGCGGGGCGTTCTCGCGATGAGCGGCGTCCAGGCAGCCGGCGTCAGACCCGCCGGCTCAGTCCGGCGGCGGCTCGACGCAGGCGCGCCGCGGCAGCCGCCGCATCCGCCGGCTCCGCCTCGGGCACCGGGAAGATCGTCGCGATGAGCCGGGACACCCATTCGATGAGGTCGGCGTCACTCGGCGACTCGCCGCCTGGCGTCGGGAACGGCACCAGGATGACGTCGTTCTGGGCGAAGTGCTTCGCGCCCGGGTACATGCGCTCGAGCCGAACCCGGCGCGAGTCGGGGATCTTCGCCGGGGCGATGCGGAGCTTCGAACCCGTGGCGATGACGTCGGAGAGCCCCGCGAGCTGCGCGCGCCTGCGGAGCCGCGAGATGGCGATGAGGTGCTTGACCGCCTCGGGCGGTGCGCCGTAGCGGTCGACGAGTTCGTCGAGCACCGCGTCGATCTGCCCCTCCTTCGCGGCGGGGCCGCTCGCGGCCGAGAGCTTCTGGTACGCCTCGAGCCGCAGCCGCTCGCTGTCGACGTAGTCTTCGGGGATATGCGCGTCGACCGGCAGTTCGAGCCGGAGCTCGGTCTGCCCCTCGGCGACGTCGCCCCGGAATGCCGAGACCGCCTCGCCGATCATGCGGAGGTAGAGGTCGAAGCCGACACCCGCGATGTGACCGGCCTGCTGGGCGCCGAGGAGGTTGCCGGCGCCACGGATCTCGAGGTCTTTCAGCGCGACCTGCGTTCCGCTGCCGAGCTCGTTGTTCGCCGCGATCGTCGAGAGCCGGTCGAGCGCCGTCTCGGAGAGCGGCTTCGCGGGGTCGTAGAGGAAGTACGCGTACGCCCGCTCGCGACCGCGGCCGACACGCCCGCGCAGCTGGTGCAGTTGGGAGAGGCCGTACTTGTCGGCGCGGTCGATGATGATGGTGTTCGCATTCGTGATGTCGAGGCCGGTCTCGATGATCGTCGTCGAGACGAGCACGTCGAACTTGCGCTCCCAGAAGTCGACGACGATCTGTTCGAGCACATGCTCGTTGAGCTGGCCGTGCGCGACCGCGATGCGCGCCTCGGGCACGAGTTCGGCGAGTTGCGCCGCCACGCGGTTGATCGACGACACCCGGTTGTGCACGAAGAACACCTGCCCCTCGCGCAGCATCTCGCGGCGGATGGCCGCGGCGGTCTGCTGCTCGGAGTACGGGCCCACGAAGGTGAGGATCGGATGCCGGTCTTCCGGAGGCGTCGCAAGGGTCGACATCTCTCGGATGCCGGTGACCGCCATCTCGAGCGTGCGCGGGATCGGCGTCGCGCTCATCGCGAGGATGTCGACGTTCGTCTTCAGCTTCTTCAGCGCGTCTTTGTGCTCGACCCCGAAGCGCTGCTCCTCGTCGATGATGAGGAGGCCCACGTCTTTGAACCGCACCTGCTCGGTGAGGATGCGGTGCGTGCCGATGACCATGTCGACCGTGCCGTCGGCGAGGCCCGCGATGGTCTCGCGCGCCTCCTTGTCGGTCTGGAAGCGGCTGAGCGCGCGCACGTGCACGGGGAATCCGGCGAACCGCTCGCTGAACGTCTCGAAGTGCTGCTTCACGAGCAGCGTCGTCGGCACGAGCATCGCGACCTGCTTGCCGTCTTGGATCGCCTTGAAGGCCGCGCGCACGGCGACCTCGGTCTTGCCGAATCCGACATCGCCGGCGAGCAGGCGGTCCATGGGGATCGACCGCTCCATGTCGGCCTTCACCTCGTCGATCGTCTGCACCTGGTCGGGCGTCTCGACGAAGGGGAACGCCTCCTCGAGCTCCTGCTGCCAGGGCGTGTCGGGGCCGAACGCGTGGCCCTTCGACGCCATGCGCGCCGAGTAGAGCTTCACGAGCTCGACGGCGATGTCGCGCACCGCCCTGCGGGCCCGTCCCTTCGCCTGCGCCCAGTCGCTGCCGCCCATCTTCGAGAGCGACGGCGCCTCACCGCCGACGTAGCGCGAAAGCAGGTCGAGCTGGTCGGTGGGCACGAAGAGCCGGTCGCCCGGGTGCCCGCGCTTCGACGGCGCGTACTCGAGCACGAGGTATTCGCGCACCGCGGTGGGCGCCTGCTTGATGCCTGCGGTGCGGCTCGGCCCGGTGGGTCTCGAGCCGGTCGCGACCTCGCGCTGCATCATCTCGACGAACCGGCCGATGCCGTGGGTCTGGTGCACGACGTAATCGCCGGCCTTCAGTTGCAGCGGGTCGACGACGTTTCGCCGGCGGCTTGCGAGCTTCTTGCCCTGCCGCGTGTCGTACCCCGCGGCGCGCCCGTAGAACTCGGCCTCGGAGATGAGGCCGAGCTTCACCTCGGGCACCTCGTAGCCGCGCGCCGCGTCGGCCTGCACGAGGTAGGCGACACCGGCCTCGAGCTGGGCCGGCACGTCGTCGACGACTCGGGCCGCGAGCCCCGCCTCGGCGAGCACGTCGCGCGCGCGCTCGACGAGACCGTGACCTGCGGATGCCACGACGAGGCTCCACCCGTCGCGCAGACGTTCGCCGGCATGGTCGACCGCGCCGGCGACGTTGCCCTGGAAGCTCGGCATCGCGTTCGCGGCGAGCCGAATCGTCGTCGCAGTGGACGCCGCCGAAGTCGATGCAGCGTCGACCGCCTCGCCGCCGGACGCGGCGACGACCTCGGCGGCGTCGCCGATGTCGAACGTCGAGAAGTTCCACCACACGCGTCGGGGGTCGGGCTCGCCGGGTGCGCTGAAGAGCGCGGCATCCCGAAGCTGCCGAACGCTGAGGAAGTCGCCCGCCTCGAGGTCGATGGGCGCCTCGGCGCCCGCGGTCGCGGCGCTCCACGCCGCCCCGAGGAACTCGCGATTCGTCTCGCCGAGGCTCACCGCGCGACCGGCCACCCGTTCGGGCGCGAGCACGGCGACCGCTGCGCCCTCGGGCAGGTAGTGGGTGAGCGGCACGAGCCGGTCGAGCAGCGCGGGCGCGAGGGACTCCATGCCGTCGACGGGGATGCCCTCTGCGACCTTCTCGAGCAGCCCCGCGAGACTCGGGAACTCGTGCACCATCTCGCGCGCGCGCTGCCGCACGGGAGCCGTGAGCAGGAGCTCCCGGCTCGGCGCGAGGCTCATCCGCTCGACGGGCTCGGGAAGCGAACGCTGGTCGGCGACCGAGAACGCGCGGAGCTCCTCGACCTCGTCGCCGAAGAACTCGACGCGCACGGGATGGTCGGCGGTCGGCGGGAAGACGTCGAGGATGCCGCCGCGCACGGCGAACTCGCCGCGGCGGGCGACCATGTCGACTCGGGCATACGCGAGGTCGACGAGCTGCACGGCGAGCTCCGCGAGGTTGTAGCCGCGCCCGCCGGCGACGAGTTCGATCGGCTCGAGCTCGGCGAGATTGTCGGCGAGCGGCTGCAGCGCCGCGCGCACCGAGGCGACGATGACGAGCGGATGCCGCGAGCCGGCCGCAGCCCAGTCGTGCATGCGACGCAGCGCATGGAGGCGCCGCCCCACCGTCTCGGCCGACGGGCTCAGCCGCTCGTGCGGCAGTGTCTCCCACGCGGGGAACTCGAGGATCTCTGCGTCGGGCAGGTACGGCGCGAGCGAGGCGCGCAGCGACTCGCCCTCACGGCTCGTCGCCGTGATGACGAGAAGCGCCGGCGGCAGGCCCGCGTCGGCGCGGCGCTGCAGAAGTCCGGCGAGCAGGGGCGCATCGAGGCCGGACGGGGCCGAGAAGTCGGCGTTCCGGAGGGCTTCGGCGAGCGCGCCGTCGATCGTGGAGGCGCGCGAAAGCGCCGTGAGAAAGCCCTGGAGATTCACCAGTCGAGTCTACGCGGCGCCTCCGTCATGTCGGCTGGGAGCCTCGGCGCTCACGCTCCGGATACGATGGGCGACTGACCGCGCACACCCTGGGAGGCACCACGTGATCACCGCAGCAGCCGACGGATCCGCCCTCGGAAACCCGGGTCCCGCCGGCTGGGCGTGGTACGTCGACGACGACTGCTGGGCCGCGGGGGGCTGGAAGCATGCGACCAACAACCAGGCGGAACTGAAGGCGGTGCTCGAACTGTTCCGCGCGACCGCGCACCTCGACGACGCGCTGCTCGTGCAGTGCGACAGCCAGTACGTGATCAACGCGGTCACGAAGTGGCTTCCCGGATGGAAGCGCAAGGGCTGGCGCAAGGCCGACGGCAAGCCGGTCATGAACGTCGACCTGATCCAGGAACTCGACGCGGCGCTCGCCGGCCGCCGATACCGGTTCGAGTGGGTGCGGGGCCATGTGGGGCATCCGCTGAACGAGGCTGCCGACACGAGAGCCCGAGCGGTCGCCGAGGCCTACCAGCGCGGGGGCGAGATCCCGTCAGGTCCCGGCTGGACCCGCGATGGCGTGGCATCCGCACCGCTCGGGTCCGACACGCTGATCGGATTCCAGCCGCGCGAGCGGGACGACCTCGAGCCCCTGACCGACGACGACGCGCTCTTCGCGCTCGACGAAGCGCCCGACGCCTGGCACGCGCTCACGATCGAGCTCTCGACCGAAGAGCACGAGCGCCTCGTGCAGCGCGCCCGGGCTGAGGGGGTCTCCCCCGAGGACTTCCTCCGCGGCCTGATCTGATCGGCCGCGCCCGCCTCAGGGCGCGCCTCGCCTCAGGCCGGCGAGTGGAACCGCTGCTGTGCCGCGACGAGCCCGTCGCTCGCGACCGCCTCGACGGCGTCGGCGGCATCCGACAGCAGGTTCGGGAGTGCCTGCCGTTCGGTGGCGGAGAAGTCCTTCAGCACGAAATCCGCCGCGTCCTGCCGCCCGGGAGGGCGGCCGATGCCGACCCGCACGCGGGTGAAGGCACCGGAGTCGGTGGCCTTCGAGACATCCCGGATGCCGTTGTGGCCGCCATGGCCGCCGCCCTGCTTCAACCGCACGGTGTCGAACGGGATGTCGAGCTCGTCGTGCACGATGATCAGCCGCTCGACGGGCAGCGAGTAGAACTTGAGCAGCGCCGAGACGGGCCCGCCCGAGGTGTTCATGTAGCCGTTCGGTTTTGCGACGATCAGCTTCGGACCCCCGGGCCGGATGAAGCCCTCGGCCACCCGCGCGGGCGTCTTGTGGCTCTTGAAGGTCGCGCCGAGGCGAGCGGCGAGCTCATCGGCCACCATCTGGCCGACGTTGTGCCGGTTGCCGGCGTACTGCGCACCGGGGTTGCCGAGGCCGACGACGAGCCAGGTGTTCTCGGCCACGGTCTCGTCCTTCCGGCGGGGGCGCAGCCGTTCGAGGAATCCCACGGAACCTCCCGAACGAGCGAATGAGCGAATGAGCGAATGAGCGATGAGCGATGAGCGATCCGCACCGAGCCCCCGAGCACTCGAGCCCAGAGCATGGTACGGCGAAGGCCTGCGGCCCCGCACTCCGAGGGTACCCGGATGCGGCGCCGCAGGCCCCGTGAGGCTCGAGTGGCTACTCGGCGGACTCGGCCGCGGCAGCCTCTTCGGCGGGCGCCTCGGCAGCCTCGCCCTCGGCCTCCTCGACAGCCTCAGCGGCGGCCTCCTCGCCGAGGTCGACCTTCTGCGGCACGTGCACGAGCACGACGAGGGTTTCGGGGTCGCTGAGAAGCGTGGAGCCGGCGGGCAGCTCGACGTTCTTCGCGTGGATCTGGCTGCCCTCTTCGAGGCCCTCGATGTCGACCACGATGTTCTCGGGGATGTTCATGGCCTCGGCCTCGAGCGAGAGCGTCTTGGCGTCGAGGTCGGCGATCGTTCCGGGGAACGACTCGCCGGAGAGGTGCACGGGCACCTCGACCTGGACCTTCTCGCCGCGGCGCACGACGATGAGGTCGAGGTGCTCGATGACCTGGCGCACCGGGTCCTTCTGCACGTCCTTCACGAGGGCGAGCTGGCTCTTGCCGTCGATCTGCAGGTCGAGCACGGCGTTCGCCTTGCGGATGAGCAGGCCGACCTGGTGGGCGGGCAGCGCCACGTGCTTCGGGTCGGTGCCGTGGCCGTAGATCACCGCGGGGATCTTGCCGGTGGCGCGGAGCTTGCGGGCCGCGCCCTTGCCGAACGACTCGCGCGGGTCGGCGACGACTTTGTTGTCTTCGTCCATGGTGTCTCTCCTTGCGGGCTCTCTCGGCCCAGATCGTGTGTCTGATGTTTCGACTCGAACGCGCGCACCGATGTGCGCAATAGCGTGAGGAAAAGCCGTGGAGCCTGCTCCTACCGCGTCGATCACGGATGCCCCGCCGCCCGTTCGCACGGGCGGTGAGGGCCTCCCTCGCCGAAGTTCTCGGCCACTCGAACCCGAAGGCGCGTGACCGAGGAGCAAGTCTACCAGTCCGCTCCGAGTGCCTCGATCGCCTGCGCGACGACCGTCTCGAGCTCGCCGGTGTTCTCGATCCGCACCCCCCGTTCGTCGGACCCGAGCGGTTCGAGCGAGTCGAGCTGAGAGTCGAGCAACCCCGCCGGCATGAAATGGCCCGGTCGATCGGAGACGCGCGCTTCGAGTTCGCGCCGCGGCACGGTGAGTTCGAGGAAGACGGCGTCGGGGCATCCGCTGCGGATCAGGTCGCGGTAGCCGCGCCGCAGCGCCGAACAGGCGATGACCCGCCCCCGCTCGCCCGCGACGAGCGTCTCGCCCACGAGACGCAGCCATGGCGCACGGTCCTCGTCGCTGAGCGGAATGCCGGCGCGCATCTTCTCGACGTTCGCCGCCGGATGCAGGGCGTCGGCGTCGACGAAGTCGAGTCCCGGGAACCGGACCGCGAGGCGCTCCGCGAGCGCGGCGCCCACGACCGACTTGCCTGCCCCGCTCGGCCCCATCACGACGATGTGCGGGACGGAGTCGGATGCCACGGTCATGCGTTGCAGGCTAGCGCGACGCTGCGCCGCGCTCGCAGTACGCTGGAGCAACCCACACATTCTCGAGGAGAGCATCGTGCCTGGAACCCAATCAGCCAACATCGGCGTCGTCGGACTCGCGGTCATGGGTTCGAACCTCGCTCGCAACCTCGCGAGCCGCGAGGGCAACACGGTCGCCGTGTTCAACCGCTCGCCCGGGCGCACCCACACGCTCACCTCCGAGCATCCCGAGGCCGACTTCGTCGCGTCCGAGAGCTACGACGACTTCGTCGCCTCCCTCGCGAAGCCCCGCACGGCGCTCATCATGGTGCAGGCCGGCAAGGCCACCGACGCCGTGATCTCCGAACTGGTCAGCCGGTTCGAGCCGGGCGACATCATCGTCGACGGGGGCAACTCGAACTTCCACGACACGATCCGCCGCGAGGCCGAGATCAGACCCACCGGCATCCACTTCGTGGGTACCGGCATCTCGGGCGGCGAGGAGGGCGCCCTCCACGGACCGTCGATCATGCCCGGCGGCAGCGTCGAGTCCTACAAGACCCTCGGCCCGATCCTCGCGTCGATCGCCGCGGTCGCCGAGGGCGAGCCCTGCGTCACCCACGTCGGCACCGACGGCGCCGGCCACTTCGTGAAGATGGTGCACAACGGCATCGAGTACTCCGACATGCAGCTCATCTCCGAGGCGTACGACCTCATCCGCCAGGGCACCGGCAGGTCGCCCGCCGAGATCGCCGACGTCTTCGCCGAGTGGAACACGGGCGAGCTCGAGAGCTACCTCATCGAGATCACCGCCGACGTGCTGCGCCAGACGGATGCCGCGACCGGCATGCCCCTCGTCGACGTCATCCTCGATGAGGCCGAAGCCAAGGGCACCGGTGCCTGGACCGTGCAGAACGCCCTCGACATCGGCGTGCCGGTCTCCGGCATCGCCGAGGCGGTCTTCGCCCGCAGCCTCTCCTCGAGGCGGGCGCAGCGCGATGCCGCGACCGACCTGCCGGGTCCGTCGAGCGAGTGGAAGGTCGCCCCCGAAGACCAGGACATGTTCATCGAAGAGGTGCGCCGCGCCCTCTACGCGTCGAAGATCATCGCGTACTCGCAGGGATTCGACCTGATCATCGCGGGCGCCGAGCAGTTCAACTGGGACATCCACAAGGGCGACATCGCGAAGATCTGGCGTGCCGGCTGCATCATCCGCGCCCGCCTCCTGAACCGCATCGTCGAGGCCTATGCCGACGATCCCGCCCTCCCCGCGCTCGTCGTCGCGCCGTACTTCCGCGACGCCATCGCGGGCACGCAGGAGAGCTGGCGCCGCGTCGTCGGGATCGCGGCGCAGGCCGGCATCCCGACCCCGGTGTTCTCTTCGTCGCTCGCCTACTACGACGGTCTCCGCGCGAAGCGCCTGCCCGCCGCCCTCGTGCAGGGCCTTCGCGACTTCTTCGGCGCGCACACCTACAAGCGCGTCGACAAGCCGGGCGTGTTCCACACGCTGTGGTCGGGCGACCGCACCGAGATCGAGACCACGCCCTCCTCGCACTGAGCGCAGGCAGGTGACCGATGGCGAGGAGCGAGCGGATGCCTGAACCGGCGTGGCGGCACGAGGGCGAGGATCCCGACTACCGGTTCACCCTCGCGAACGAGCGCACGTTCCTCGCGTGGATCCGCACTGCGCTCGCGCTGCTCGCGGGCGGGGTGTTGCTCCACCAGTTCGCGACCGACCTCGACCCCCGCATCGTCGTGACGATCCTCTCCGTCGGGCTCGCCGTGGTCGCCGCGGTGCTCAGCGCCGTCTCGTACACCCGGTGGCGCGGCAACGAGATCGCGCTTCGTCACGGTCGTCCGCTGCCGTTCAGCTGGGTGCTGCCAGGACTCGCGGTGGTGTGCCTCCTCACGAGCGCGGTGCTCGTCGTACTCCTGCTCGCGACGTGACGGTCGGAACGTGATGAGCGACGACGCAGCGAGCGCAACCCGGGACCCCGGGTTGCAGCCCGAGCGCACCGCCCTCTCCTGGAGCCGCACCGCGCTCGCCATCGCGGTGAACGCCCTGCTGGCGGTGCGCGCGGGCTTCGTCGAAGGCGAGCCGTCGCTCGTGGTGGTCGGGGTGCTGCTGTTCGCGGCATCCGGAGCCGCCGTCGCCATCGGAACCGTGCGACGACGGCAGCTCGCCGGCGACCGTCTCGTCATCGATCCTCCGCGCGGAGCGCTCCTCGGCGTGGCCGCGACGACGTTCGTCGCGAGCATCGCCGGGGTGGCGTCGATCCTCGTCGGCGGCGTGACATGAGCGGCGTGACATGAGCGACGTGACATGAGCGACGTGCATCCCGAGCTCGCCGGCGACCACGGCGACGAGGGCCCCGTCTACGGCGAACGCCGGCGCCGGGCGCTCCGCATCGTCGTGCTCGTCGCGCTCGGCGCCCTCGTGCTCCCCCTCGTGCTGTCGGCGTACGGCGTCGCGCGCTCGGCGGCCGACCGCATCTGCGCGATCTACGTCGCCGGCTACGACGCCGACGCGGGCTCGCGCGTCTCGCTCGAGCTCTTCGCCGCCGGCGGCCCCGGCTGGCAGTGTTTCGCCGTGTCCGAGTTCGGGGTGTCGACTCCGCTCGCGAACCTCGGCTTGCTGCCCGCCGTGCCTCGGCAGATGCTGCCGGAAGAACGCGAGATCTGAGCAACCCTGCAGATTTCGCGACGTAAAGCGGAGACACCCGGACACGGGGGATGTGCTCGCCGCACCGCGCACGCTAGGTTTCTCGTGAACAGGCTCTCCGGTCTGTCAAGAGAGGGAACATCATGGGCTTCTGGGCCGACTTCTGGAACATCATCGCGTGGTTCTTCTGGATCTACATCCTGTTCGCCTACCTCATGGCCCTCTTCGCGGTCATCGGAGACATCTTCCGTGACCACGAGCTGAACGGCTGGGCGAAAGCGCTCTGGATCATCTTCCTCATCTTCGTTCCCATCCTCGCCGTTCTCGTCTACGTGATCGCGCGCGGACAGGGCATGGCTGAGCGCAACGCGCGAGGCGCCGCTCGCGCCCAGCAGGACACCAACACCTACATTCGCGAAGTCGCCGGCAACGGCAGCTCGTCCGATGAGATCGCGAAGGCCCAGGCCCTCCTCACTGCGGGCACCATCAACGAGGCGGAATTCACCGCACTCAAGGCGAAGGCGCTCGCCTGAGCGATCCGGTTTCCGCCCGAGCGGTCAACGCTGCTCGGGCGGGAACACCCGCTTGTACTTCCGCCCGTCGGGCAGCTCCACGGTGCGGGCCTCGAGCAGCCCACGGGTGACGCGCTGGTAGACCGCCTGCGGGGTCACGCCCAATCGCTTCGCGGCCTCCGCCACCGAGAGACCCGGCAGGTCGGTCGGCACGCTCGAGGGGCGGTCGCGCTTGCGCTCGCGGCTCGCCGCCTGACGTGACGCGATCGCGTCGTCGTCGCCGGCCCAGCGGTACTTCGCGGCCGACGGGCTGAGGCCCGCGGCATCCGCCACCTCATCCCACGAGGTGCCGGCGTCGAGGGCGGCGCGCACCGCCGCGAGCGACGCGGGGTCGGCTTCGAGGGCTGCGATGAGCGAGCGGATGCCCCGGAGCCGCTCGAGCGGCGAGGCATCCGCCTCATCGTCGTCATCGCCCCCGTGCAGCGCGTCGAGCGCCACGAGCTCGGCGAGCGCGCGGGCCGTCTCGGCGGAGAGGAACGACATGGCCCGCGCTCAGCCGTTCAGGAGCTGGTTGCGCACCTCGCGGCGGAGTACCTTGCCGATGAGGGAGCGTGGCAGGTCGTCGACCTGCACCACGCGCTTCGGCACCTTATAGGCCGTGAGGCCGCCTCGGACGAAGTCGCGGATCGCGGTCTCGTCGAGCTTCGCGCCGTCTTTCAACACGACGACCGCGACGACCTGCTCGCCCGAGTGCTCGTCGGGAAGGCCGACGACCGCGACGTCCTCGACGTCGGGGTATGCGCGAACGGCCTCTTCGACCTCGCTCGGCGCGACGTTGAAGCCGCCCGTGATGATGAGTTCCTTGATGCGGTCGACGATGCGGACGAACCCATCGGCGTCGATCGCAACGATGTCGCCGGTGCGGAACCAGTCGGCACCGCCGTCGGTGGCAGGCACGAAGACGGCCTCGGTCTCCTCGGGCTTGCGCCAGTACCCCGAGAACACCTGCGGGCCGCGCACGATGAGCTCGCCCTCGGCGCCGGCCGCGACATCCGTCTCGGGGCTCTCGGGGTCGACGACGCGCACCTCGGTCGACGGCAGCGGCAGGCCCACGGTGCCGGCGCGGCGGTTGGGCGCGACGGGGTTCGCGATGAGCACGGGCGAGGTCTCGGACAGCCCGTAGCCCTCGACGAGGTACCCGTGCGTCTGCGCCTCCCACGGCTCGACGACCTGGGCGGAGAGCGGCATCGCGCCGGAGATGGCGATCCTGATGCCGTCGAGCGACACGCCCTCGGCTGCCGCGGCCGTCGTGAGCCGCTCGTAGATCGGCGGCACGGCGGGCAGGAAGGTGGGCGGATGCCGCTTCACGACCTTCAAGACGAGGTCGGGATCGAATCTCGGGAAGAGCACGAGCCGTGCACCCATGCTCATCGCGAAGGTGAGGCAGAGGGTGAGCCCATAGGCGTGGAACATGGGCAGCACTGCGTAGACGACCGACGTGCCGCGCTCGATCTCGGGCACCCAGGCGCGCGCCTGCGCGGCGTTCGCGAGCAGGTTCGCGTGCGTGAGCGTCGCGCCCTTCGGACTGCCGGTCGTGCCGCTCGTGTACTGGATCAGGGCGACGTCGTCGACACCCGGCGCGATGATGTGCGAGTCGATCGGTGCGGATGCCACGATCTCCTCCCAACGCACCGTGCCGCGCACCTTCGTGGTGAGCGCGGCGCGGGACTCGCGTGCCTTCGCGACCGGGAGGCGCAGCATCGCCCGAGTGAGGAAGGGCATGGCGCGGGTCACATCGACGGAGACGATCGAGCGCACCGCGACATCCGCCGGGAACGCCTGGATCGTCTCGACGACCTTGTTCCACGCGATCACGATGCGGGCGCCGTGGTCTTCGAACTGGTGGCGGAGCTCACGGGGGGTGTAGAGCGGGTTGTGCTCGACGACGATCCCGCCGAGGCGCAGCACCGCGTAGAACGCGACGATGTGCTGCGGGCAGTTCGGCAGCACGAGTGCGACCGGGTCGCCGGGCTGCACGCCGAGGACGCGGAGGCCCTCGGCGGCGCGCTCGATCTGCTCGCCGAGCTCGGCGTACGTCGTGGACCGCTCGAAGAACTCGAGCGCGGCGTGCGTCGGGTACTCGTCGACCGACGCCCGGATCAGGTCGTAGAGCGAGCCCTCAGGCGCGTCGATGTCGTCGGGCACGCCCTCGGCGTAGCTCGTGAGCCAGGGGCGGGGCGTCGTGATCGACATGAGCGGCCGAGCCTATGCGGCGCCGTCGAACATGCTCGTCACCGAGCCGTCTTCGAAGACCTCGTGGATCGCCCGGGCGAGGAGCGGCGCGATCGGGAGGACCGTGAGACGGTCCCAGCGCTTCTCCTCGGGAACCGGCAGGGTGTCGGTGACGACGACGCTGTCGATCACGTCGGACTGCAGGATCTGGGTGGCCGGGTTCGAGAACACCGCGTGCGTCGCCGCGACGACCACGCCGATCGCGCCGCTCGCCTTGAGCGCCTCGGCGGCCTTCACGATCGTGCGGCCGGTGTCGATGAGGTCGTCGACGAGGAGGCAGACGCGACCCTCGACGTCGCCGACGATCTCGTGCACCGAGACCTGGTTCGGCACGAGCGGGTCGCGGCGCTTGTGGATGATCGCGAGCGGCGCGCCGAGCTTGTCGCTCCAGATGTCGGCCACGCGCACGCGGCCCATGTCGGGCGAGACGACCGTGAGGGTCGAGGGGTCGAGCTTCTCCTTGAAGTGCTCGAGGAGCACCGGCATCGCGAAGAGGTGGTCGACGGGCCCGTCGAAGAAGCCCTGGATCTGCGCGGCGTGCAGGTCGATCGACATGATGCGGTCGGCGCCGGCGGCCTTGAACAGGTCGGCGACGAGACGCGCCGAGATCGGCTCGCGGCCGCGGCCCTTCTTGTCTTGCCGTGCGTACGGGTAGAACGGTGCCACGACGGTGATGCGCTTGGCCGACGCGCGCTTGAGCGCGTCGATCATGATGAGCTGCTCCATGAGCCACTCGTTGATCGGCGAGGTGTGCGACTGGATGACGAATGCGTCGCATCCTCGCACGCTCTCGTCGTAGCGCGCGTAGATCTCGCCGTTCGCGAAGGTGCGCGCATCGGTCGGCACGAGCTCGGAGCCGAGTTCGTCGGCGATCTCAGCGGCGAGGGCGGGATGTGCGCGCCCCGACACCAAGACGAGGCGTTTCGATCCGGTGGTCTCGATTCCCGACATATGGTGTGTCCTCTCCACCCGCCTCGGCCGGTGCGTCAGTCGGCGTCGGAGCCGGATGCCTCGTCGGCGGCCTCGGCGGCCTGGGCTGCCGCGGTGCCGGGTCGAGCCTTCTGGACCCATCCCTCGATGTTGCGTTGGGGGGCCACGTTCACGGCGAGCGCGCCCGCGGGAACGTCTTTGCGGACGACGGTGCCGGCGCCCGTGTAGACCCCGTCGCCAATCCTAACGGGCGCGACGAAGACGCCGTGCGCCCCGCTCTTCACGTGCGAGCCGATCTCGGAGTGGTGCTTTCGTTCGCCGTCGTAGTTCGCGAAGATCGATCCGGCGCCGATGTTCGAGTGCTCGCCGATGGTCGCGTCGCCGACGTAGGAGAGATGCGGCACCTTGCTGCCGGCGCCGATCCTGGCGTTCTTCACCTCGACGAAGGCGCCCACCTTGCCGTCGGAGCCGAGCATCGTGCCCGGCCGGAGGTAGGAGAACGGGCCGACGGATGCCCCGGCGCCCGACCACCGCGAGGGTGCCGTCGGTGCGCTTCACCTCGGCGTTCTGCCCGATCTCGCAGTCGACGAGCGTCGTGTCGGGCCCGACGATCGCGCCGGTCGCGATGACGGTCGCGCCCTTCAGCTGCGTGCCGGGGCGGATCGTGACATCGGGCTCGATGCGCACCGCGAGGTCGATCCAGGTGGTCGCCGGGTCGTCGATCGTGACCCCGTTCAGCTGCCAGCCGCGCACGATGAGCGCGTTCAACCGTGCCGCGGCCTCGGAGAGCTGCGCCCGGTCGTTGATGCCGGCGACGAGCCACGGCTCGGACACCGGCACGGCCTCGACCTCGCAACCGGCGGCGCGGAGCAGCCCGATGACGTCGGTGAGGTACTTCTCGCCCTGTGCGTTGTCGGTCGTGAGGTTCGCGAGCTGGTCGCGGAGCGCGCCGGCTCCGAACGCGTAGATGCCCGCGTTGATCTCGGCGATCGCGCGCTCCTCGGCGGTGGCGTCCTTCTGCTCGACGATGCGGTCGAAGGCGCCCGCGGCGTCGCGCACCACGCGGCCGTAGCCCGACGGGTCGTCGTAGATCGCCGAGAGCACGGATGCCTCGGCGGCATCCGCCCGGTGCTGCTCGAGGAATGCGGCGAGCGTGCCCGCGTCGAGGAGCGGCACGTCGCCGTTCAGCACGAGCACCTCGCCCCCGAAGTCCACGGGGAGCGCGCCGATCGCCTGCTCGACCGCGCGGCCGGTGCCCGGGATCTCGTCTTGATCGACGATGACGGTGCCCGGGAGCTCCGCCTCGATCGCCGCCGCGACCTCGTCGCGCTCGTGTCGCACGACCGCGATGACGTGGGCTGCGTCGAGCGCCCGCGCCGTCGCGAGCACGTGCGCGACGATCGGCGCCCCCGCGAGCGTGTGCAGGAGCTTCGGCGTGGCCGACTTCATGCGCGTGCCCTGCCCGGCGGCCAGCACGATGATGGCGAGATCAGTGTCCATGCTCCGCCGCCAGGACTCGAACCTGGACCGAACAGCTCCAAAGGCTGTCGTGCTGCCATTACACTACGGCGGACCGCGCGGCCGATCGCCCCGCGAGAACAAGTCTGCCATGGCCGGAGCACCGCTTCGTGGCATCCGTCGGTCGGAT
>CAWJZK010000015.1:0-36431 GCA_963847285.1 uncultured Actinomycetota bacterium | reverse complement strand
CGTCGGCGCTCGTGAGCAGCGTGAACGGGTAGTCGCTCGTCACCACGCCGTCGGTCGGTGTGACGATCGTGAGCGGCTCGCCGTCGACCTCGAGGCCCATGAGCACCGACTCGTAGTTGACGATGCCGTCGACGGCGTCGGGGTCGGCCGTGAAACGATCGGCGAGCCAGCCGGATGACCCGGCCGTGAGTTTCTGCGCCGAGAAGAACCCGGTCATCCCGGGCGTCACCGACTCGATGTCGTTCGTCGTGAGCGCCGAGCCAGTGCCCGACAGCGCCGTCGCGACGGCGACGAGCGCACTGAATCCCGAGTTCGACGCTGCGGGGTTCGTCATGCCGTAGCTGAACTCGCCGGCGGCCGCCGCGGTTGCCAGGTCAGCCCAGGTCGGCGCCGTCGCGTCCCACCCGAGTCGTTCGGCGACCTCGGGGCGCAGGCCGAGCACGACAGGCGAGGTCATGATCCTCACACTCGAGCGGACCTGCTCGTCGGCACCGGGAAGCAGCGAGAGGTAGCGGTTGTTCGGGAACCAGACCGCGTCGTAGTTTCCCGACGCGCCGCCCGAGGCGACGAGTTCGGTGCCCTCGAGGGTACCGGTGTACTCGAACTCCACCTTGACGCCGGTCTCCTCCGCAGCCGTCTCGAGGATCGGCACCATGTCGCGCACCTCGCTGCCCGCCAGGACGCGCAGCGTGTTCGGGTCGTCGGGCAGCTCTTCTCGGTCGGGTTCCGGAGAGATGCAGCCGGTGAGCAGCACCGCCACGGCGAGGAGCGCCGCACCGAAGGCGAGAGGACGGCGGCGCATGGTCACCGCGCAGAGGAGCCGGAACCGGCACCGTCGGGCTTCGCGCGCTCGAGGTAGTCGGTCGCCCCGGCCAGCCGCGTCTGCAGGGCCGACACCGTCTGCGCCATGGTCTCGACGGCCTTCACCTTGTAGCCGTCGAGGGCGTCGATCGTGTCGTAGATGTTCTGGAAGGCGGTCTCGAGCGAGTCGAGACTCACGGTCGCCGAGGTCGCCTGCTCGGCGATCTCACCGGACTGCTGCTTGAGCATCTGCGACGTCGCGACGATGAGGTTCGAGGTCGTCGTGTTGAGCGCGGAGATCTGGTCGAGCACGAGCCGCTGGTTGGCGAGCGCCTGGGCGACGATGACCGCGGTGCGCAATGCCGAGATCGTCGTGGTGGTGGCACGTTCGACGCCCTTGACGAGCTCCACGTTGTTCTTGCGCACGACGTCGAGGGCGAGGTAGCCCTGGGCGCTCACGGCGAGCTGGGTGAGCAGGTCCTGGTGCTTCTGGCGGACCTCGAAGAGCAGGTCGGAGGTGAGCGCGTCGGCCTTCGCGGCATCCGTCACGCGCACCTCGGCGATGCGGTCGGCGAGCGCTGCGTCGAGCGCACCGGTGAGCACGGCGTACTCCTGCAGCCGGTTCATGGTCTCCCACAGCCGCGCCTTCTCGCCTTCGACCGCCGCGTTGTCCTTCAGCAGGGAGTCCTGCCCGTTCTGCAGGGACCGGATGATCTTGTCGAGGTGCGTCTGCGCTGAGGCGTATCGGGCGAAGTAGGTCTGCAGTTGCTTGCGGAACGGGATGAGGTCGCGCAGGAACTTGCGCAGGCCGCCCTCGTCTGCCTTCGAGGGGTCGAGCTCCTCGATCGTGAGGCGAAGGTCGATGAGGGTTGCGGCGACCCGGCGTTGCGGGTCGGCCTCGTCACCACGGCCCCGCGCGGCTTCGAGCGCCGCGACGGGTCGCTCGAGCATGCGGTTGGTCACTGCGGCGGCGCTGCGGATGTCGTCGCGCCCGATCGTCGAGACGTCGCCGACCTTCTTGGCGAACTCGGGTGCCCGCGGGTCCATTCCGTCCAGGCTCGCGACGAAGCTCTTCGCACGATCGGCGAGCTCGATGCTGCGCGCCTCGGAGATCGGCATCATCGTGCTCGCCTGCGCCGGGCCGACCGCGGGCACTGCTGCCGGCGGCACGAGCACCAGATCTGATGCGACGTTCGGCGCGGAAGTGGCGGCCGGAACCGAACCGACCGGTGCCGAGCCGGCCGGGGCGGCGAGGTCGAGCGGTGAGTCGTTCATGATGCTCCTCGTGTGGGTTCGGTCATCAGCCGGCCTCGGGGCTCTCGGGCGGCGGGGGCTGGTCATAACGTTCACCGATGGCGGTGATCATCGCCTCGAGCGTCTCGTAGCTGGGCGGCTCGACGACGTCGACGGGGTTGGGCGGCACAGGGATGTCGTGCTCCTCGAGCGTCGACGTGAAGACCGCCGGGTCGTTCGGCCGGAAGCCGTAGCGCGCGGCGAGTGCGGCGAGCTGCGGGTCTTCGGTGAGCAGCCGGCCGACCTCGTCGCCATCGTCGGTGAGCGGCACGACCGCGTGCCGTGAGAGCACGGTCGGCGTCGGGTACATGAGCACCATGTCGTCGGTGATCGACCCGGCCGTCTCCTCGTTCATCTGCCGCCCGAGGAACTGGGCTTCGTAGATCATCACCATCGGCTTCGAGCCGATGCCCTGCGAGAGGTAGTCCTCGAAGGGCACCTCCGACGACGAGCCGGAGAAGCCCTGATCGAGGAAGAGGGCCGACATCTGGTCGATCACCGCGGCCTGGGCCGCAGCGTCGCTCACGATGTTGTCGTCGTTGGCGACGTACGAGGCGATCGAGAGGTACATGGCCGCGGAGTTGGACTGCCGGATGTCAGTGCTCGAGATGAGCATCGAGCGGGAACTGTTGTACGCCGTCTCGCCACCGGGGAGCTCATTCCAGCGCGTGCCGTTCGCCACGGCGTCGAGGTAGGCGCGGACGTCGAACATCCAGGTTCCGTCGGCCGCCTGCTGTGCGATTCCTGCGCCCGCGAGGAGCTGTGCGATCGGCGTGAACGTCGCGATCGCCATCGGTGAATAGAACGGCGCGTAGACGGTCGAGGCTCCCGTCTCGAGACGCAGCCGCTCCGCAGCCGGCGCGGACGACGGGAAGACGAAGTCGGCGTCGGCGAGATCGACGCTCGTCGCGATCTGCCGGGATCCGGCCGTCGTGACTTGCACGTCGAGCCCGTGCTCCGCGAATACGGCCTGCACGTCGGGGTCGTCGAAGAACGGCTTCTTCTCGGAGCCGATGACTCCCTCGACCTGCCGAAGACCGTCGACCGTCGGCGCATCGCCCTGCCCGTCGGCGAGGCTCCTCCCCCACAGCACGGCCGCGACGACGCCGAGCACGAGTACGACGGCGAGCGCGATTCCGATCGTGCGCCTGGCGATCGAGTTCATGGACTTCCGCTGGTATCGGGTTGGGGTCGGATCACGCTATCGCGCTGGCACGACTCAGATCTCCCGTTGCCGCCGTGCTGACGCGGCTCGACGCCAATTGATCACCGAGTGTTCATCTTCCCGATGACTCGGATGAGCGGATCGTGCGGTGCAGCGCCGAGCGCCGCGGCCCGAGCGGAGCGGAACGACCCGGCGTGGCGCCCCCACCGCAGCCCCCATGCGCGCCATCATGACCTTGACGTTTCGCCACTGGAAGCGGGGCGCCTTCCGCATCGATCGAGGAGTTCCCGTGACCGACGTCACTGCCGACAGTGGCCAGACGCCGCTCGACGCTCCGCTCCGTGGAGCGAGCTTCGGGCAGGCCTTCAGCCGATTCTTCAGGAAGTACGCGACCTTCCACGGTCGGGCAAGCCGCAGCGAGTTCTGGTGGTGGTTCCTCGCCAACGGCGTCATCAGCGGCGTGCCTCTACGGGATCGGCTTCACGGTCGGCAATCCCATGGCCGTGAACGAGAACGGCGTTCCCATGCTGGCCTACAACGTCGGTCCAGATCCCCTATACGATCTGGGGGCTGGCGACGCTCGTACCGTGGCTCGCGCTCTCGTGGCGCCGCCTGCACGACACGAACCGCCCGGGTCGCGCTGGTGGTTCATCGGTCTCATCCCGATCGTCGGCAGCATCATCCTGCTCGTCTTCTTCCTGCTGCCTCCCGACCCCGCGGGCGCGCGCTTCGATCGCTGACGCGGCGACGCGAGAACGACGGATGCCCCGTGGCTCGTGAGCCACGGGGCATCCGTGTGTTCAGGTGACGCAGGTCACCTCAAGCTGCAGACCCTCTCGCGAGGGCGGCGACTACTTGATGGTGACGGTCGCGCCGGCCTCTTCGAGGGCAGCCTTCGCCTTGTCGGCGGCTTCCTTGGTCGCGCCCTCGAGCACGGTGTTGGGAGCACCGTCGACGACGGCCTTCGCCTCGCCGAGGCCGAGCGAGGTGAGCTCGCGCACGACCTTGATGACCTGGATCTTCTTGTCACCGACGGTGTCGAGGACGACGTCGAACGACGTCTTCTCCTCGACCTCTTCGGCAACGGCAGCGGGGCCGGCAGCGGCCGCGACGGCGACCGGGGCAGCGGCGGTGACCTCGAAGGTCTCCTCGAACGCCTTCACGAACTCCGAGAGCTCGATGAGGGTCAGGCCCTTGAACTGCTCGAGCAGCTCTTCAGTTGACAGCTTTGCCATTTCTAATCTCCTTAGTTGGTGTACTCACCGCTCGAGGCTCGCGCCTACGCAGCGGACTCCTGCTTCTCACGCAGCGCGTCGACCGTGCGAACGGCCTTCGACAGCGGTGCGTTGAACAGATATGCGGCTCCGAACAGCGAGGCCTTGAAGGCACCGGCGAGCTTCGCCAGCAGCACTTCGCGGGACTCGAGGTCGGCGAGCTTGCCTACCTCTTCGGCGGTCAGGGGCTTGCCATCGAAATAGCCGCCCTTGACCACGAGGAGGGGGTTCGCCTTGGCGAAGTCACGCAGCACCTTCGCGACGGCGACCGGGTCACCGTGCACGAATGCGATCGCGGAAGGACCGGCGAGCTCGTCGTCGAACGACGAGATGCCGGCGTTGTTCGCCGCGATCTTGGTCAGCGTGTTCTTCACCACGGCGTAGCTCGCGTCCTCACTGATGGACATGCGCAGCGTCTTGAGCTGTGCAACAGTGAGGCCGCGGTATTCGGTCAGCAGAACGGCGGTCGAGCTCTCGAACAGGTTCGTGAGTTCGGCAACCGAGGCTTCCTTGTTCGCCATGGCCACTCCTTGTGTCTTCAACGCGCCCCGCGGGAGCGAGGCACGGCCTGGAGCGCTGGTCTGCTGCCCATTCGAGCGGCAGTGGAGAAAGAAAAAAGCTCCGGCGCAGTTGCGCGGAGCTCGGCCCGGAATCCTCCGGAAGTCTTCGTCACACCTGCGCGGGCCCTTGCTTTCGCAAGACTTCGGTCATACTGCATTGCTGCAGGCACGACAACCAGCGGTCTTCGGCTCCGTACAGGCTAACGGATGCCCCGGCGCCTCGCAAATCGCGCCCGCTCTGGCCTCGAGCGTCGCGCTCCGGTGCCGAGTGTTACCGCTCCCCGCAACACCCGGGTCGCAACGGCATCGCTCGGCGGTCGGCGTCAACACTGGGCGAACGCGGGGGTGGCCGGCGTGGGTCGCGGGCGAGAGACTCGCTGAATGGAGATCACACACCTGAACCCGGCCACGCTCTTCTCGAACCCGGCCTTCAGCCAGGGCGTGCTCGTGCGGGGCGCGCACAGCACGCTCCACGTCGGCGGCCAGAACGGGGCGGATGCCTCGGGCGCGATCGTTCCCGGCGGACTCGGTCCGCAGACGGAGCAGGCGATCGCGAACGTGCTCGCCGTGCTCGCCGAGGCGGGCGCCGACCAGTCGAACGTCGTACGCCTCGCGGCGTACCTCGTCGCGGGCCAGTCCGCCGACGACGCCTACGCGGCCTCCGGGCGTGCATGGGGTCCGCACCCGACAGCGCTCACGGTGCTCACCGTCGCGGGGCTCGCTCGCCCCGACGCCCTCGTCGAAGTCGAGGCGACCGCCGTGATCGAGTGAGCGTCACTCGCTGAGCTTGTCGAAGCGCGCCACCCTCGCTTCGACAAGCTCAGCGAGCCATCCTATTTAGTTGATGAAAGTCCACTACTTTAGTTGACGAAAGTCCACTATTCGCATATAGTTGACCGCAGTCAATCAATGACAGGAGCCTCATTGTCCATCGACCAGCGCGTCCGCGCATCGAAGAAGCCGAAGACTGCCGCGCCCGCGGCGCCACCCGCACTGACCCAGAGCGGCATGACCCACCGAGCGGTGCTGATCGCACTCTCAGGACTGCTGCTCGGCATGTTCGTGTCGATGCTCGCGTCGACCGTGGTCGGCACCTCGCTGCCGGTCATCATCTCCGACCTCGGGGGCGCCCAGTCGGCGTTCACCTGGGTGATCACGGCGACGCTTGCTCGCCACGACCGTCTCGACCCCGATCTGGGGCAAGCTCGCCGACCTCTTCAACCGCAAGCTGCTCCTGCAGATCGCGCTCGTGATCTTCGTGGCCTCCTCAGCCATCGCGGGCTTCGCGCAGGACCCCGGCACGCTCATCACCATGCGCGTGTTCCAGGGTATCGGCGCAGGCGGTCTCGCGGCCCTCAGCCAGATCGTCATGGCCGACATCATCAGCCCGCGTGAGCGCGGCCGGTACGCCGGCCTCTTCGGCGCCGTGATGGCCGTGGCCACCGTCGGCGGCCCGCTGCTCGGCGGCGTGATCACCGACAGCCTCGGCTGGCGTTTCAACTTCTTCGTCGGCCTGCCGATCGCGATCGTCGCGCTCATCCTGCTGCAGCGCACGCTGCACCTGCCGAAGCGTCCGAAGACCAAGGTGACGATCGACTACCTCGGCATCGTGCTCATCTCGGCCGGCGTCTCGCTGCTGCTGCTCTGGGTGACGTTCGCGGGCAACGACTTCGAGTGGGCCTCCATGACGAGCTTCCTCATGGTCGGCGCCGCCGCCGTGCTGCTCATCGCGGCCGTCATCGTCGAGCTCAAGGCCAAGGAACCGGTCATCCCCCTGAGCCTGTTCAAGAACCGCACCTTCACGCTCTCGGTCATCGCGTCGCTCTCCGTCGGCGTCGCGCTGTTCGGCACCTCGGTGTTCCTCAGCCAGTACATGCAGCTGGCGCGCGGAGCGACCCCGACGGAGTCGGGCCTGCTCACCATCCCGATGATGGCGGGCCTGCTCATCGCGTCGACAGTGGTCGGTGCGCTCGTCAGCCGCCGAGGCAAGTGGAAGTCCTACATGGTCGCCGGCAGCGCCGCGATGGTCGTGGGCGTCCTGCTGCTCTCGCGCCTTCAGTACAACACCGACTTCTGGTACGTCGGCATCTCGATGTTCGTGCTCGGTGCCGGCGTCGGCATGGTCATGCAGAACCTCGTGCTCGTCGTCCAGAACACGACCCACGTGAAGCACTTGGGCGTCGCCACCAGCGCCGTCACGTTCTTCCGCAGCCTCGGCGGCACGATCGGCGTCGCGGTCATGGGGTCGATCCTCGGCAGCGTCGTCGCCGCGAACATCACGACGGGCATCGGAGGGCTCGCCCCCGAGCAGCAGCTGCAGGCTGCGAACTCGCTCGGTTCGGGCGCCATCCCGCAGATCAGCCTGCTGCCCGACTTCCTGCGCGTCGTGGTCGAGTCGGCCTACGGCACCGGCGTCGGCAGCGTCTTCCTCGCCGCCGTGCCCCTGACGATCATCACGCTCATCGCGGTGATCTTCCTGCCCAATACCGATCTCGGCACGCAGAACGCGATCCAGCGCGCGGGCGCCGAGCAGCCCGGGTCCGGGAAGCCGGCCGTGTCCGAGCTCGAGCGGGAGCTCGAGCAGGCGGGTGAGGAGCTGCTCGAAGTCACGGAAGGATCGGTGGCGGTTCCGGTCACCGGCGCGGTTCCCGCTGCGGAGCCCAGTCCTCGCTCGAACCGTGAGCGCGAATACTCGACCACCGAGCGTGAATGACGAGCGTGAATAAGATGACCGACATGACAACCGAGCCTCGGATCGACGCCGACCGCGCCATCGCCGAAGTCGAGGAGCAGTTCAACCGACTCTTCCTGCGGGTGCGCTCGACCTGGAAGCGCTCAGCCGGCCAGCTGCATCCCGAGCTGCAACCCATGGGCTACAAGGTCATGTCGACCCTCGTGACGAGGGGGCCCGCGCATGCGGGCGCCCTCGCTGAGGAGCTGCACACCGACAAGAGCGTGCTCAGCCGTCAGGTGCGAGTGCTCGAAGGGCTCGGGCTCGTCGAGTCGCGCGTCGACGAGCGCGACGCCCGAGCTCGTCTGCTCGCCGCGACTCCCGTCGCGATCGAACGGGTCAACGCGATCCGGCGCGCGAACCAGGCGGAGCTCCGCGGGCGGCTCGCCGCCTGGGACTCATGGGAGATCGAGAAGTTCGCCGAACTCCTCGGCCGACTCGGCGACTGAGCGGCGCCGCGCAACGCGCGCTCGCTTCGCCACCCGGATACTCAACGACCCGCCGCGTGCCTTGGTACGCGGCGGGTCGTGCCGTCTCTGGTGCCGCGGCGGGTCGTGCCGTACCGCTTCGTCGCTGACTGCTTCTAACCGGATTGCTTCGCACCAGCCGGCTTCGCGCCAGCCGCTTCGTACCAGCTGCTTCGCACCAGCCGGCTTCATGCCGGTCGGTCTCGCCTCGGGCATCGTCGCTTCGCTGGGCCTCGTCGGGGTGCGCTTCGCCTCCGCTTGCTTCACATCGGTCGCGTTCGAGCCGGCCGCGGGCAGCCGCACGGTGAACCGTGTCGCGCCGGGCCGGCTCGCGACCGACACTGTGCCGCGGTGCGCGAGCGTCACGGCCTGCACGATCGCGAGGCCGAGGCCGGTCGAACCGGCGCGGCGGGAACGCGACGAGTCCCCGCGGACGAAACGCTCGAAGAGCGAGGCAGCGAGCTCGGGCGGGATGCCGGGACCGTCGTCCTCGACCGTGAGCACGACGTCGTCGCCGTCCTGTTCGAGGGCGGCGACGACCGAGGTCCCCTCGGGCGTGTGCACCCGCGCGTTCGCGAGGAGGTTCGTCACGACCTGGCGGAGGCGCGGTTCGTCGCCGGTGACGACCGTCGGGGCATCCGGCAGCCGCACCTCCCACTCGTGGTCGGGACCGGCGGCCTGCGCATCGCCGACCGCCTCGACGACGACGCGGGCGAGGTCGACGGGCTGGGCGGCGAGCTCGCGCCCCTCGTCGAGGCGAGCGAGCAGCAGCAGGTCCTCGACGAGCTCGGTCATGCGCACCGACTCCGACTCGATGCGGCCGATGGCGTGCATCACGTCGGGCGGCAGTTCGCCGCCGTGCAGGCGCGTGAGCTCGGCGTAGCCGCGGATCGACGCGAGCGGCGTGCGCAGTTCGTGGCTCGCGTCGGCGACGAAGCGGCGCACCTTCTGCTCGCTCTGCTCACGGGCCGAGAGAGCGGATGCCACGTGCCCGAGCATGCGGTTGAACGCGCCGCCCAACCGGCCGACCTCGGTGTGCTCGTCGGCCTCGGCGACACGCTCCGTGAGGTCGACATCCCCACGGTCGAGCGGGAGCCCCGAGACCAATTGCGCCGTCTCGGTGACTCGCGAGAGGGGGGCGAGTGCTCGGGTGACGACCATCGAGCCGACGCCGAGGGCAAGGAGAAGCCCTGCCGCTGCCACGATTGCGACCGTCCAGGCGAGTTGCGCCGTCGCGGCGTTGACCTCGGCGAGCGGGAGGGCGAGTACCGCTCGAGTTCCGGGCTGGATCTCGATGGCGAGTGCGCGGTAGTCGCCGAGCGACCCCGCCGCGATCGTGTGCGGCTCACCGTCGATCGGCACGGCGGCGAGGGCGACGGCCGCCGCGTCGTCGAGCTCGGGCACGTCGCCGCCCGCCGAGATGTACCGGGCGACGATCGAGCCGTCGGGAGCGACGAGCGCTGCAAGCGTGCCGACCGGCTGACCTGGAACCCGGAGGAATTCGTCGACGCCGGCACTGGGATCGGCCGGGATCCCCGGCGGAGTGGCCTGACCCGCGCGAATCGTCGCGGCACGAAGGCTCGTGTCGAGGCGGTCGAGCGAGGACGAGTGGAACACGGCGACGCTCACCACGCCGACGACGGCGCTCACCGCGACGAGGAGCGCGGCCACGATGACGAGGAGTCGGCGGCGCAGGGTCCACGGGTGACGGCGCGTCGGGGCATCCGTCTCGCCGGCCGGCGCACCGGACGCGGTACGCGACCGCGCCTCGGTGCTCGCCTCGCGCGACGCTGCGGCGTGACCGGGGTCGCCCGGCCGGCTCGTCATCCGGCGGCCTTGAGCATGTAACCGGCGCCGCGCACCGTGTGGATCATGGGCTCGCGGCCCGCGTCGATCTTCTTGCGGAGGTAGGAGATGTAGAGCTCGACGACCGACTCCTTGCCCCCGAAGTCGTACGACCACACCCGGTCGAGGATCTGCGCCTTCGACAGCACTCGCCGCGGGTTGCGCATCAGGAAGCGCAGCAGCTCGAACTCGGTTGCGGTGAGCTCGATCGGCGTGCCCGCGCGGGCGACCTCGTAGGAGTCCTCGTCGAGGGTGAGGTCGCCGACCGTCAGCACCGGGTCCTTCGACTGCGCGAGCGTGAGCGTCGAGCGGCGGATCAGTCCGCGGAGCCTCGCCACGACCTCCTCGAGGCTGAACGGCTTCGTGACGTAGTCGTCGCCGCCGGCGGTGAGGCCCGCGATGCGGTCGTCGAGCGAGTCCTTCGCGGTGAGGAACAGCACGGGCGTCTCGGTGCCGTCGGCGCGCACGCGCTGGAGCACCTCGAGGCCGTCGATGTCGGGCAGCATGATGTCGAGCACGATCGCGTCGGGGCGGAACTCGCGTGCGACCTTCACGGCAGTGAAGCCGTCGCCGGCGGTGCGCACATCCCAGCCCTCGTAGCGCAGAGCCATCTTCAGGAGCTCCGTGAGCGAGTGCTCGTCGTCGACCACGAGCACGCGCACCATCGAGCCGTCGCCCTTCGTGATCGCCGGGGCGCGGTGCTGGGTCTGTGCGGTGCTCATGCCTCTAAGTATCCGCGCGCGTCTGTGCGTTCCCTATGACTTCTCCGAGCGGATGCCGCAGTCGAACCCATAGCCCGCACCGGGTCGTGCCATAGCGAGGGCACAGTCCCGGTGCCTAGCGTCTCCAACGTCGCACCACCCGGTGCGCACCCCTGACCTCGAGGATGCTCATGTTCTTCACCTACCTCCGGCGCGAGCTCGCCGGGCGCCGCAGGCAGACCGCGATCATCGCGATCGGCATGGCGCTCGCGATCGCCCTCGTCATGATCGTGAACGCCGTCTCGACGGGCGTGAAGGACGCGCAGGCGTCGGTGCTCGAATCCGTCTACGGCGTCGGCACCGACCTCACCGTCTCGCCCGTGCCGACCCCGCCCGGAGAAGGCGGAGGCCAGGGCGGCGGCCGCTTCGAGTTCGGCGCCGAAGACGGCACGACCTCCGGCGACTCGACCGCGGTCAGCGACTCGCGGCTCGTGAGCGGACCCGGCGGCTCGACGTTCGACGCCGCGTCGCTCGACACGGTGCAGGGCGTCGACGGGGTCGCTGCGGCATCCGGAGCGCTCTCGCTCACGAACCTGACCTTCGACGGCGAGCTGGCCGCCCCGCCCTCCGACACCACGACCGGCGGAGGTGAAGCCGGCCAGGGGCAGCGCGGCGGCGGCTTCGGCGGCGGCGCCTTCGACGTGAACACCTTCACGGTGCTCGGGATCGACCCCGGGGCCGAGGCCGTCGGCCCGCTCTCAGCCGTGCAGCTCAGCGAGGGGCGCGGGCTCGAGGCATCCGATGCCGGCCAGGCCGTGGCCGTGCTCGACGCGGGCTACGCCACGACCTCCGAGCTCGCCGTGGGCGACACCATCGACGTCGGCGGCACCGACGTCGAGATCGTCGGCACCGTGACCTCGACCTCGGCGGACGCGGCGACCGCGTCGAACGTCTACATCCCGCTCGACCTCGCGCAGGAGCTCTCGGGCGAGACCGGCATGGTGAGCGACATCTACGTGCAGGCCGAGTCGTCGGACCAGATCGCGGCCGTGCAGGCCGACCTCGAGACGGCGCTGCCGGATGCCGAGGTGTCGACGCAGGCCGACCTCGCCGCCTCCGTGTCGGGATCGCTCCAGACCGCGTCGAGCCTCGTCTCGAACCTCGGGCTCTGGCTCTCGCTCGCCGTGCTCGTCGCCGCGTTCCTCATCGCGATCCTCTTCACCGTGCAGGGCGTCACCCGCCGCACCCGCGAGTTCGGCACGCTCAAGGCGATCGGCTGGTCGAACAGCCGCATCGTCGGGCAGGTCACGGGCGAGTCGCTCGTGCAGGGACTCATCGGCGGCGCCGCGGGCCTCGCGCTCGGCCTCGCCGGCATCTGGGTCCTGAACCTCGTCGCACCGACGCTCGGCGGCAGCGCGAGCGGCGGTCCCACCGCGATCGCCGGGCCGGGCGGGGCGGCCGGCCCGGGGGGCGGCGGCGGGTTCGCCTCGCGGGCCGCCGACACCGTCGGCGCCACGACTGAGGTCGTGCTGAACGCCCCGATCACCGTGAGCGTCATCGCGATCGCGATCGGCCTGGCCGTGCTCGGTGGGTTGCTCGCCGGCGCGATCGGCGGATGGCGCGCCGCGCGCCTGCGCCCGGCCGAAGCGCTGCGGAGTGTCGCATGAGCGAGGCAGCCGCTCCGTTCCTCCGTGCTGCTTCCGCGGCACCCGCCGCCGCCTCCGCAGCACCCGCCCCCGCCTCCGCAGCACCCGTCGCCGCCTCCGCGGCACCCGCCGCCGCCTCCGCAGCACCCGCCATGGGCTCCGCAGCACCCGCCGTGGGCTCCGCAGCACCCGCCGTGGGCTCCGCCACTGATGCGATTTCAGCATCAGTGGCGGAGTCACCAGAGTCATCAGTCACCCGGGCATCAGCGCCGGAGCCATCCGTCACCGGGGCATCCGTCCCCCACACACGACCGAAGGGAACCGCCATGTACACACTCGAGAAGGTCTCGAAGCGCTACGCCCAGTCGAAGCGCACCGTGACCGCGTTGAAGGACGTGAACCTCACGATCGGGGCGGGGCAGCTCATCGCCATCCAGGGGCCGACCGGTGGCGGCAAGTCGACGCTGCTGCAGATCCTCGGCGCACTCGACCGGCCGACCTCGGGTCGGGTCACGCTCGGCGACGCGGAGCTCTCGCACCTGCCCGATCGCAAGCTCGGCAGCATCCGTGCGAAGGAGATCGGGTTCGTCTTCCAGGGCTTCAACCTCATCCCGACACTCACCGCGCAGGAGAACGTGGAGATCGCGCTCGAGCCGCTCGGCGTCTCGGCGGAGGATCGTCGGCGGCGCTCGCTCGCCGCGCTCGACTCGGTCGGACTCGCCGACCGCGCCTCGCACGTGCCCGGCGAGCTGTCGGGCGGGCAGCAACAGCGGGTCGCGATCGCACGCGCCCTCGTGAAGGAGCCCGACGTGCTCCTCGCCGACGAGCCCACCGGCAACCTCGACGAGGAGACCCGTGACGAGATCATGGACCTCCTCGAGGGGCTCTGGCGCGATCGCGGTCTCACGCTGATCATCGTGACGCACGACTCGGCGGTCGCCAGGCGGGCGCAGCGACGCCTGCACATCAAGAACGGCACCGTCACCGAGCGCTGACGGTCGCACCCGACGGCGGATGCCGCGACGAATCTCCCTTCGGTCGCGGCATCCGCTCATCTCGGTCCTGCACCTGCTCGTGCTGCACGGGCCGCGCGTCGGCGGAAGCGCTTGGCTTCACGAGGGCATCGAGTCCCACCCCGTACGATTGAGTGTGATGCCCGCCACAAACGATCGCACCTACGGCCGTCGATGGGTGATCATCGGCGTCGCGCTCGCCGGAGTCCTCGCCTTCGGCGCGGGCGCCGTCTGGGCGGTCGCACAGGCGAGCGGCGGTGGGCCTGCCTCGAACGGCGAAGGCCGGCCCGTGGCCGAGAGCGAGTCGGCTCCAGCCGCGTCGGTCGCCGTGCCGACCGAGACCCCACAGGGCGCGGTCGCCGGCGACTTCTCGTCGTACTCGCAACCCGTGGCAGCCCAGCTGGAATACCTGTACGCGCACTGGCAGGACACGGCGAGCGACCAGTTCGGCTTCCTCGGCGCGAGCGACTGCGTGAACTTCGCCAGCCAGTCGCTGCTCGAGCGCGGCTGGACGATCGACGACGAGTGGTGGTACTCCGACTCCGGCAACCCGTACTCGCACGCCACCGCCTGGATCAGCTCGACCGCATTCATGAGGTACCTGGCGGCGCATCCCGAGCGGGCGACGCCGCTGACCGACGCCGACCGCGCCTCCGTCAAGGTCGGCGACATCGTGCAGTTCGACTGGGACCAGTCGGGCGACCGCGACCACACCGGCATCGTGACATCCGTCACAACCGGCGCCGACGGCGTGACCGAGATCCTGTACGCGGGCCACACCGACGCGACCTGGGACCGCTCGGTCGACTACGCGATCACCGAGTTGCACCCCGGCGGGGTGGCGTACTACTGGAGCCTCCCCGACTGAGCCGCGGCGCTTCCATGAACAAGCATGGGATCGCGGGTGAGCGGCCAGCTCTACTGATTCGAGAACGCCGCGTCGAAGGATGCGGTCGGCTGCGGCCAGAGCAGTGAGCGGATGAATCCGACCGCCTCCTTGGCGCCGTGCAGGCGATCCATGCCCGCGTCCTCCCACTCGACCGAGATCGGTCCCCTGTAACCGATCGCGTCGAGCGCCCGGAACGAGTCCTCCCACGGCACGTCGCCGTGCCCGGTCGAGACGAAGTCCCAACCGCGGCGCGGATCGCCCCACGGCAGATGCGAGCCGAGGATGCCGGCGCGGCCGTTGGCCGGACGCATCCGCGTGTCCTTGCAGTCGACGTGATAGATGCGATCCTCGAAGTCGAGGATGAAGCCGACGGGGTCGATGCCCTGCCACATCATGTGGCTCGGGTCCCAGTTGAAGCCGAACGCCGGCCGGCGGTCGATCGCCTCGAGCGTGCGCACCGAACTCCAGTAGTCGTAGGCGATCTCGCCCGGGTGCACCTCGTGCGCGAACCGCACGCCCTCGGCGTCGAACACGTCGAGGATCGGATTCCAGCGCGCGGCGAAGTCCTCGAAGCCCTGCTCGATGACCGATGCCGGCACCGGCGGGAACATCGCCACGTACGGCCAGATCGACGACCCGGTGAACCCCACGACCGTGTCGACGCCGAGCGCCCGGGCCACGCGCGCGGAGCGCTTCATGTCTTCGGCAGCCCGCTGCCTGACTCCCTCGGCGTCGCCGTCGCCCCAGGTATAGGAGCGAACGATGGCCTCGTGCCGGAAATCGATGGGTGCATCGCACACGGCCTGACCCGTGAGGTGGTTCGAGATCGCGTACACCTCGAGTCCGTGACGCTTCAGGATCTCGCGGCGCTCGTCGAGGTAGCCGGGCTCCTCCTCGGCGAGCTTCAGGTCGAGGTGGTCGCCCGAGCATGCGATCTCGAGTCCGTCGTAGCCCCACTCCGCCGCGAGGCGAGCGACCTCCTCGAACGGCAGGTCGGCCCATTGGCCGGTGAAAAGGGTCACGGGATGGGTCATGGTCGTTCCCTTTCGTTCTGCAACGCGGTGAGATAGCGGATGCTCCGCGCCGCGAGTTCGTCTTGCGACGCGGCGAGCGGTCGCCAGACCGACGCGGCCACCGCGATCGTCGCGTTCTCGCCCGTGAAGCTCTCGAGGCCGAGCGGGCCGGGGTAGCCGACGTCGTCGAGCGCGTCGAGGAACGCCGGCCAGTCGATGTGATCATCGCCGACCGCACCGCGGTCGTTGCCGCACACCTGCACGTAGGCGAGGTGGGGGCCGGCGGCGCGGATCGCGTCGCCGATGTGCTTCTCCTCGATGTTGAGGTGGTAGCTGTCGAGCGCGAGGCCGAGGCCCCGGCCGAGCAGGGGTTCGAGCGCTTCGAGCGCCTGCTCGACGGTATTGATGAGGCTCGTCTCGTAGCGGTTCAAGGGCTCGATGGCCAGACGGATGCCGCTGCGCTCGGCTTGTCGCACGACCGGCGCAAGGCTCGCGCGGAGCTCCTTGTAGCGTTCCGTGCGCTCATCGGCGTCCATGCGCCATGCGCGACCAGTCGCGGCGGTGAAGGGACCGGCGACGACGCGCGATCCGAGCCGCTCGGCGACGCCGATGCAGTGCACGAGGTAGTTCTGGGTCGCGACGACCTCGGAGCCGGGTGCAGCGACGAGGTTGCGACCGGGGCCCATCGCGCCGACAACGACCGGTGCGAGCCGATGCTCGCGCAGCACGTCAGCCGCGGCATCCGGCGACCAATCGCCCGGGTTCTCGACCGGCAGCTCCAGTGCACCGAATCCCATGCTCGCCGCCTTCGCCGCAATCTCGGCGAGCGCGGCGTCATCGAGCGGCGAGGTCCAGACCCAGGTGTTCACGCCGATCGTGCGGCGCATGCTGCCTCCTTGCGAGTCTTTCGAGTTGCGAGCCTGAAGGCGCGTGACGAGTTCGGCCGCCAGTCCCTGACGAGTTGCGAGCCTGTCGAGTGCGCACCTCAGGTTCGCACCGGTGTGTCGCGGGCCGCAATCACACGATTCGGCCCGCGACACACCTGTCCGCGATATCCAGCTCGGCTGGGTTACGGGTTACGGGATGATGCGGTCCTGCCAGACCTGCGGGTAGCCCGGAAGGTCCTCGCCGCCGAACTTCGCGTAGTGGCCGTCGGGCATGCCCTCGTTGGGCGCGAGGTACTCGTCGACCTCCGAAGCGGTGATCGGCGACTGCGGGAGCACCCACTCCTTCGGCACTTCCTCACCCGCGAAGATCTTCTGGATCGCGAGCAGGGGCGTACGCCACTGGAAGTTCGAGTACACCGGCGCGAGGCCCGTGAGCCCAGTCTCCTTCCACTTGCGGAGGAAGCTCATCTCGTCTTCGCCCGTCATCACGGGGTAGTCGGCACCGGCGTCCTCGAACGCCTCGATGGCCGCGACGGCGCCGTCACCGGCATCCATCCAGACCCCCTGCACGTCGCCCTTGGCGAGCTCGTCGGAGATGATCTTCTTGATCTCGGCAGGGTCGGCTCCCGTGAAGTAGTCGACCGCCTCGATGTCGTTCTCGTTGAACAGCTTCTCGGCCGCGGCCCAGCGCTGCTCGAGCACGTCGACGCCCGGGAGGATGCGGAGGGCTACGACCTTCGAACCCGGCTCGAGCTCGTCGATGAGGAACTCCGCCGTGTCGATGCCCCACGCGAATCCTCCGATGGGGTGGATGAACGTGACGGGGCAGTCGGTCTGCACACCGCGGTCGAACACGATCACGGGCTTGCCCGTGTCGCACGCCCGCTCGACCGCCGGTGTCATCGCCGCCGTGGAGTTCGGCGAGATGATGAAGACGTCGCAGTTGCCCTCACCGATGAAGTAGTCGATGTCGGCGATCTGCGTGTCATCCGAGTCCTGCGCGTCACGCGTCTCCATCTCGGAGATGACGCCGGACTCCTGGAGCACCTGCAGCTGCTGGTTCATGGTGATCCAGCCGGTCTGGCGCCACGGGTTCGAGATCGAGGCGTTCGCGAAACACGCCTTCTTCGCCCCCGCGCTGGCGAAGGCCGAGGTGTCGACCATCTCCGCGTTGATGTGCTGGAGCCACGGCTGGTCGGCGGGCCCCTCGGGCGTCACCGACCGCTCGGCATCCTGCTTGTCGTAGAGCTCTTGGTCGAACCACTCGATCGACTCCTCCGTGGCGCCGGCGTCATCCGTCGGCGCTGCCACGTTGGGGTCGGTGGTACAGCCGGCCATTGTGATCAGCGCGAGAGCGCCGACGATGGCGGATGCCACTACATATCTGCGTCGCATCACAAACCTCCCTTGGTTTCGTTGTCAGCCCTCTGCGTCGAGGGAATGGGTGCAGGACGAGCGGATGCCGCGGCATCCGGCTCCTTCGCCGTTGGTGGCGGCGAAGTCGGGTTCGCCGGTGTCGGCGAAGTCTCGAGGGCGCGGCCTCGGCGGCGCGCGCGGAAGGTGGTCGCCGCATACGCGACGGCGAGGATGATGATCGCGCCCTGCACGGCGTCGCGGTACGTCGACGGCACACCGGCGAAGTTCAGCAGCGTGAACAGGGCCTCGAGTGCGAACGCGCCCGCGGCCGCGGCGACGACCCAGCCGCGCCCGCCACCGAGCACGACGCCGCCGAGCACGACCGCGGTGATCGCGGTGAACTCGTAACCGCGCCCCACCGACGGGTGCACGCCCGCGTAGCCGACGAGCAGCACGCCGGCGACCGTCGCCGAGAGCGAGGAGATGATGAAGGTCGACGTCTTCACCCACCAGCTGCGGGCGCCGGAGTAGCGGGCCGTCGTCGGGTTGTCACCGAGCGCGATGATCATGCGGCCGAACGGGCGCTTCGCGAACCAGATCGCGGCCGCGAGCAGCACCGCGAGGACCACGACCGACCACGGCAGGATCTCGATGACGGGGAGGCCGCGAATGCCGCCGCGCCCGATCTCGCGGAAGCTGTCGGCGGGGTTGCCGGTCGCGGCGCCGCCGGTCCAGTACAGGGTCGCGCCGAGCAGCGCGAGCATCATGCCGAGGGTCACGATGAAGCTCGGCACCTTGAGGAACGACACGATGAGGCCGTTCACGAGGCCGATGAAGGCGCCGAACGCGAGCATGAAGGCGAGCACGGGCAGCGCCTTCGACTCGTCCTGACCGATGAGGTTGCCGGCGATGACGACCTGGGCGGTGACGACCGACCCCATCGACAGGTCGAACTCGCCGCCGACGATGACGAAGTACTGGCCGATCGCGACGATCGCGACCGGCGCGACCCGCTGGACGAAGCGGATGAGCTGCGACGGGTCCGCGAACGACGGGTTCAGCACGGTGATCGCGACGAGCAGCACGATGAGCAGGAGGAACACGGCGCCGCGCGGGCTCACGAGCGTGCGACCGAGCCCCGCGAGTCGGCGGCCGAGGCTCGGCTGGTCGGATGTCACGGCGCTCATGCCGGGCCCCCCTTCTCACGCTCGTCGGTCGGTGACAGTGTGTGCGCGTCGACGGCGTTCTCGAGGTGCTCGCTCTCGATGCGCGCCGACGTGCCGGCCGTGGCATCCGGTGTCGCGGCGCCTGCGGAGAACCGCGGCCGCCGCCGATCCATCGTGCGGCTCGTGTACACCGCGACCGCGGCGACGATGACGATGCCCCGCACGACGTCCTTCAGGAACGGGTTCACCTGCATGACGCTCATGACGCTGTCGACGACCGCGAAGATCGCGACGCCGCCGATCGTGCCCCAGATCGAGCCGCGCCCGCCCATCAGCAGGGTGCCGCCGAGCACGACCGCGGCGATCGAGAGCAGGTCGTAGCCGCCCTGGATGCCCACGGTCGGGCTGCCGACGCCGAGCCGGCTCGCGAGGAGGAGTCCGGCGAGCGCCGCCGTCACCGAGCAGAGCACGTGCGCGACGATGAGCGGGCGGGCCGTGCGGATGCCGGAGAGGCGCGCCACCTGCTCGTTGCCGCCGACGGCGAACATGTGGTTGCCCACCCGGGTGCGGGCGAGGAAGAATGCGGCGGCGAGCGCGACCGCGAGCATGATGAGCGTCGAGATCGGCACCGGCCCGACACCGGTTGCGCCGATGTACTGGAACTCCGGCGGCACAGAGCCGCTCGTGCCCTTGTAGTTCGTGTCGAGGTAGCCCTTGATGATCAGGCCCGTGCCGAGGGTCGCGATGAAGCCGTTCACCCTGAGCTTCGTGACGATGAGTCCGTTGGCGAGGCCGATGAGGGCGCCGACGACGAGCACCGCGAGCACCGCGACGGGGATGTTCGCCGGATTTCCGGCCATCATGTCGGCGGCGATCAGGCTCGAGAGGCTCACGACGTAGGGCACCGAGAGATCGAGCGAGGCGCAGAGGATCACGAGCGTCTGGCCGATCGCGACGAAGCCGAGCACGCTCATGCCGGTGAGGATGTCGCGGATGTTGCCGGCGCTGAAGAAGTTGCGTCCGACGCTCGCGACGAGGATCGCGCCGATCGCGATCACGCCGATGAGGGCGATGCCCACGATGAGGCTCGAGTCGAGCCGTCGCCGGCGGGGCGCCGCGCGGCGCGTGGGGGTCGCGGTGCCGACGCTCATCGTGCGTCTCCTTCGGGGGTGCCGGTCGGCGGGTCTGCCTTCGGGGATGCCGGTCGGCGCGTCTCGTTCTGTGGTGCCGGTCGACGCGTCTCGTTCGGGGCCGGTCGTCGCGCCCGGGGCATCCGTCACCGCTTCGGCGACCGCTGCGACGCTGCCGGATGCCTCGCGCCCGCGATCACCGACCCGCAGCGTGCCCGTCGCTGCGGAGAGGATCGTCGCCTCGTCGCTGCTGGCGGGCAGTTCGGCCGATGCGCGGCCGTCGTGCATGACGATGATGCGGTCGGACATGCCGATGACCTCGGGCAGTTCCGACGAGATCATGAGGATCGCGACTCCCTCTTTCGCGAGGCGCCGCATGAGCGTGTAGACGGCGACCTTCGCGCCGACGTCGATGCCGCGCGTCGGCTCGTCGAGGAGCACGACTCGGGGCTTCGTGGCGAGCCACTTCGCGAGCACGACCTTCTGCTGGTTGCCGCCCGAGAGGTACTGCACCTCCTGGTCGACGCCGCGCGAGGCGACCTCGAGCGAGGAGAGCACGCCGGGCAGCTCCCGTCGCGCCTCGCCGGTGCGGCGGGCGAACACCGACCGGATCACGAGGAGCGCGTTGTCGGCGACCGACTGGTTCAGGGCGAGCCCCTGTGCCTTGCGGTCCTCGGTGATGAGGGCGATGCCGAGCTTGACGGCCTGGCGTGCCGAGGTCATGTGCACCGGCCTGCCGTCGATGCGAAGCTCGCCGCGCGTGAACGGCGCGACGCCGAAGAGCGCCTCGACGAGCTCGGTGCGCCCGGAGCCCTGCAGGCCCGCGACACCGACGATCTCCCCGGCGCGAAGCTCGAGGTCGACTCCGTCGACGTAGGCGTTGCCCGCGCCGCGCAGCTCGAGGCGGGGTTCGCCGAGCACCGTGCCCTCCTCAGCTGCGGGGAAGTACGCGGAGATCGGACGGCCCACCATGCGGCGCACGAGCTCGTCGGTGTCGAGTTCGGCGGCCGGACCGCTCGAGACGAGCGCGCCGTCCTTCAGCACGGTGATCGTGTCGCAGAGGTCGAAGATCTCCTTCAGGCGGTGCGAGACGTAGAGGATCGCGACTCCGCGGTCCCGCAGGCGCCGCACGATCGTGTAGAGCAGCTCGACCTCGTGGTCGGCGAGTGCGGCGGTCGGCTCGTCCATCTGGATGACCCGCGCATCGACCGAGAGCGCCTTCACGATCTCGACGATCTGCTGCTCGGCGACGGTGAGGGTGCGCACCGGGGCATCCGCGTCGATCGAATCGATGCCGAGGTCGGCGAGAAGGGCGCGGGTTTCGGCGATCATCGCCTTGCGGTCGACGAAGCCGCCGCGCTTGGGCTCCCGGCCGAGGAAGACGTTCTGGGCGACCGTGCGCTCGGGCAGGAGGTTGAACTCCTGGAAGACCGTCGCGAGCCCGGCGCGCGCCGCCTGCACGGGGTGGGTGAACGCCACTTGCTCGCCGCCGAGCGTGACGGTTCCCGCATCGCGTTCGTACACGCCCGCGAGGATCTTCATGAAGGTCGACTTGCCCGCGCCGTTCTCGCCGACGAGGCCGTGCACCTCGCCGGCGCGGACCGTGAGGCCGACGCCCCGAAGCACCGTGACCCCGAAGAAGGCCTTCTCGAGCCCTTCGGCCACGAGCACGGGCTCGGCATCGATCACGTTCGACCCGGCGCCGCGCGTACTGACGGCCTGGGGTGTTCCTGCCTGGGGTGCGCTACTCACGCGGACACCTCCGCCGAGAAGCCGGATGCCGCCGACGCGAGTACCGCCTCGGTCACGCGCACCGCTCGCAAGCCGTCGTCGAAGGTCGGCAGCCCGTCGGGTGCCGCTCCCTCGATCGCGGCATAGGCATCGGCCACGAATGCGTTGAATGCATCCTGATAGCCCATCGGATGCCCCGCCGGCACGATCGAGAGCCGCGCCGCGTCGTCGGCGAGCCGCGCGGGGTCGCGCTCGATGACACTCGACGTGTCGGTCCTGCCGAGCCACAGGGAGTCGGGCCGCTCCTGCTCGAAGCGCACACTCGCCGTGGTGCCGGCGAGTTCGACCGAGAGCGCGTTCTTGCGCCCAGGCGCGACCTGCGAGACGAGCAGCGTGCCGACCGCTCCCGACGCGAGCTCGACGACGACGGCCACGAGATCTTCGGTCGCGATGTCGGCATGGGTGCCGCGGGCCTCGTACACCGTGCGGCTCGAGGCGTTCAATCGCACGATGCGGTCGCCCGAGACGAACTCGAGGAGGTCGACGAGGTGCGAGCCGATGTCGGCGAACGCGCGAGACGGGCCGCCGAGTTCGGCGTCGACGCGCCAGTCGTCGTCGTGCGGGGCGGCGAGCCAGTCCTGCAGGTACGCGCCCTGCACGCTGAGGAGGCGGCCGGTCTCGCCGCGCGCGACGCGGGCGCGTGCCTCACGGACCATCGGGTGGAAGCGGTAGACGAAGGGCACGGCGGCCACGAGTCCGCGCTCGGCGGCGAGCGCGGCGAGCGCCGCGGCATCCGTCGACGAGGTCGCGAGCGGCTTCTCGCAGATGACATGCTTGCCGGCCTCGAGGGCGGCACGGGCGATGGCGGCGTGCGTGGCGTTCGGCGTGCACACGTGCACGACATCGATGTCGGGATCGGCGATGAGCGCATCGACCGAGTCGAAGGCGGCAACGAGCCCGAGCCGTTCGGCGGCTTCGCGGGCACGGCCGGCCGAGGAGGACGCACCGCCCGTGAGCTCGGCGCGCGCGGCGCGAGCGGCACGGGAATGGATGGCGGCCATGAAGCCGCCACCGACGAAGCCGGCACGAAGTGTGCGGGCTGGGGCGATGACGTCCGTTGTCATGGTCGCCATGGTGACACAGGGTTGCCAACTTTTGCTAGTGCTTCGACAAAAGCCGGTTGATCCGTGACACCTTCGTTATCGGATCATCCCCCAAGCCGGTGTGCTTTACTCAAAGCATGGTCGACATCAGCCGAGGATCGGCACTCGGCATCTCGGGAGCGAGCGAGCTCTTCCAGCTCCTCCGCGACGGTGTGCCGCGCACCCGCGCCTCGCTCGCCCAGTCGACCGGTCTCGCACGCTCCACGATCGCCACGCGCGTCGATGAGCTCATGCGGCTCGGTCTCGTCACTCCGGTCGCCGACGCCGCGTCGACCGGCGGCCGCCCGCCGTCGCAGTTCGCCCTGAACCCTTCCGCGCGCATCGTGCTCGCCGCCGACCTCGGCGCCTCCCACGCGACGCTCGCCGTGACCGACCTCGCCGGCACCGTGCTCGCCCAGCGCAACGAGCGCATGGACATCGCGCGGGGCCCAGAGGCCGTGCTCGGGTGGATGGTCGACGTCGGCCTGGCGCTCATCGCCGACCTCGGCCGCGACCGGCACGAACTCGTCGCGATCGGCATCGGCGTGCCGGGCCCCGTCGAGCATTCCACCGGCCGCCCGGTGAACCCGCCGATCATGCCCGGCTGGGACCGCTTCGACGTGCCCGGCTGGGTGCAGCAGCACCTCGAGGTGCCCGTGCTCGTCGACAACGACGTGAACATCATGGCGCTCGGCGAGCGCGCGTTCGCCTGGCCGCAGGTCGAGCACCTCATGTTCATCAAGGTCGCCACCGGCATCGGCTCGGGCATCATCTCGGGCGGACTCCTGCAGCGCGGCGCCCAGGGCATCGCGGGCGACATCGGTCACGTGCGGGTCGCGCGCGGCAGCGAAGTGCCCTGCCACTGCGGCAACCGCGGATGCCTCGAGGCACTCGCATCTGGCCCCGCCGTCGCACGAGCACTCCGCGAGCTGGACGTCGACGCGAGCTCGGGCAGCGACGTCGTCGAGCTCGTGAAGCACGGCGACATCGACGCGATCCAGGCGGTGCGCCAGGCCGGCCGCGACATCGGCGAGGTGCTCACGGCGTGCGTCAGCCTCGTGAACCCCTCGGTCATCGCGATCGGCGGTTCGATGGCCCGTGCCGGCGAGCACCTCATCGCGGGCGTGCGCGAGGTCGTCTACACCCGCTCGATGCCGCTCGCCACCGAGCACCTCGTGATCGTGCAGTCCGCGGCAGCCGAGAACGCCGCCGTGCTCGGGGCGAGCATGCTCGCGATCCACCACGCGCTCTCGCCCGAGGGCATCGACGCGCTCGCGGCGCGCTGACGCGCGGCATCCGTTTCCGCTGCCGAAGCCTGAATCGGCACCGCCACGACAGCGTGTGCGACGACTCGACGTGGGCGACGGCGAGTACTCTCGAATGGTGCCCGATACCCCGTTCGCCCTCTTCGACCTCGAAGATGCGGTGACTCCGGCGCCGCCGCCCCCGCCCCGGCCGCGGCATCCCTACGAAGCGCGCATCGTGGCCGACTCGAGCGACCGGGTCGCGTGGCTCCGGGCGCGTTCGCAGGGCATCACGGCGACGGATGCCGCGAAGCTCGCGTCGCGGGCATCCGTGCGCTCGGCCGCATGGGAGAAGCGGAACGGCACCTCGTTCGGCGGCAGCCGGTACACCGACCACGGGCGCGCGCGCGAACCCGTCATCGCCGACTGGGTGCGCCGCGCACACGGCATCGAACACTCGAGCCTGCTCTTCCACGCCGAGGGCGACCGTCGGCACCTCGCGACGCCCGACGGCCTGCGGGTCGCCGCCGGCGGCACCATCGAACTGTGCGAGATCAAGACGACGTCCAGGCCGTGGCGGGGCATCCCCCGCAGCTACCTCCGCCAGGTGTGGTGGCAGCAGTACGTGCTCGGGGCCGAACGCACGCTCGTGGTGTGGGAGCAGCACGACGAGTTCGTGCCCGTCGGCGAGGCGCCGCGATGCCGCTGGGTCGACCGCGACGACGACCAGATCGCGATCCTCGTGCACCTCGCCGACGAACTCATCGCCGAGCTCACCGGCTCGCGCGTGGACTCGCGGGCATAACGGAGAACGGATGACCACGGTCCTCCTGCACGGTCTCGGCGCCGATCGCCGGCAACCGCTCGAGCTGTTCGACCCGGTCGTGCAGGCGGTCGCCGGACCCGACGAGCTCGTGATCGCGCCCGACGTGCGGGCGCACGGCGGGTTCCTCGCGGTGGGCGGGGCTGCCGACTTCGCGATCGACCGTCTCGCGGCCGAGGTCGCCGAGGCCGTGCGACGTGCGGTGCCGGATGCCACTGGGCGACCGCTCGACGAAAGTGCACCGATCACCGTCATCGGCATCTCGATGGGCGCCGCCCTCGCGCTGCGAATCGCGCTCGACGGATTGCTGCCCGTCGGCCGAGTGGTGTTCGTGCGCCCGTCGTTCGACGACGAGTCGCTCCCCGAGAACCTCCGTGCCTTCCCGGTGATCGCCGAGATCCTCTCCGACGCAGGCATCGCAGGGGTCGACGAGTTCCGGGAACGCACGATCTTCCGCGGCATCGCCGCAGCGTCGCCCTCCAGCGCCCGCGCACTCCTCGCCCAGTTCACGGCGCCGGATGCCGCGCGGCGCGCCAAGCGGCTCACCGAGATCCCGCGCAACCGCGCGTTCGCGTCCGACACCGAGCTCGCGGGGCTCGGCGGCCGCGGCATCCGCTCGCTCGTCGTCGGCGCGCCGCGCGACCCCGTGCACCCGCTCCCCCTCGCCGAGCGCTGGGCCGGTGCACTCGGCGCGACCCTCGAGGTGCTGCCCGCCCGCGACGACGGGCTGGCGGAGCAGATCGCGGCGCTCCGCGGGAGCGTGGCGCGCTGGTTGCACGCCTGACGCCGTTCGGGCGCCGAACCTGCGCCGGGCCGCCGTGACAGCCGGATGCCGGCCCGACTCAGGCCGCGGCAGGCTCCTCGCGCACGGGATGTGGCCAACGCGTGTGGCTGAGCGCCGTGACGCCGGCACCGACGAGCAACACGAACGACGCGATCGCGATGACGTACACCGCGACACCGCCATAGCCGACGCCCGGTTCGATCGCGGGGTCGAGGAAGGGGTATGGGTACCACCCGACGAGCGCACCGCGGATCAGCGTGTAGATCACCCAGACGATCGGGAACACCGCGATCAGCCAGAGCCGCCGCCACGAGATCGGGCCTCGACCCGGCGCGAGCACCCAGTCGAGGATGAGGTAGAGCGGCGCCCAGACGTGCAGGATCTCGTTCGACCACGGCAAGGTCGTCGCCTGGTCGAGCGAGATGTCGCGCAGCAGCAGGTTGTAGACCACGAACGTCGTCGCCATGTAGGTCACGATCGAGGCGCGCACGAGGTTGTACCAGTCGGGGTCGCGAGCGGTGCGGAAGGAGTACCACGCACCGATGAGAAGCACGATCACCGAGAGCGCGTTCGAGAGGATCGTGAAGAAGCTGAAGAAGTTCACCACGAACGCGGCCGGGTCGGGCACCAACGACAGGCTCCTCGCGAACTGTCCTGCGATGGCGGTGATGATCGCCGCTGCCGCCAGCACCCTGAGGACCCCGAACAGTCGTCTCACGAGTCGCCCCTCACCGGTCGCGCAGGGGGCGACGCTGAGTGCAGCCTAATGGTGCGCGAGAATGGAGCACAGCGGTACCGCGGCGCGGGCGCGCGGTGCGGGCTCGAGATGGCGAACACCGAGATGGGGAGCGCATGACCGACACGATGCGAGCACTCGTGATCGACCGAACGGGGGGTCCAGAGGAACTGCACCTCGCCGAGATCCCAGTGCCGATCCGGGTGAGCGACGAGGTGCTCGTGCGCGTCGTCGTCGCCGGCGTGAACCCGACCGACGCGAAGACGCGCTCCGGGCGCGGCGTCGCCGCCGCGATCCCCGGCTTCCCCGTCGTGCTCGGAGCCGACTTCGCCGGCGTCGTCGAGGCGGTGCCCTACACGGCGCATCCTCTCCAGCCCGGTGACCGTGTCTACGGCATGGGCCGGGTGCCGCGGGTGGGCGGCAGTTACGCCGAGCTCATGGCGGTCTCGTCGCTGAGTGTCACCCGGATGCCCGCGTCGCTGGACTTCGCACGTGCGGCCGCGATTCCGCTCGCCGCGCTCACCGCGTGGGGCGCAGTCGTCGACACGGCCCGCGTGCACGACGGACAGCGTGTGCTCGTGCACGCCGGCGCCGGCGGGGTCGGCCATTTCGCGGTGCAGTTCGCGAACTACTTCGGTGCGAACGTGACCGCGACGTGCTCGCCTCGGAACGCCGACTTCGTGCGCGGGCTCGGCGCCGACCGGGTCGTCGACTACACGACCGAGCGGTTCGAGGAGGTCGCGGCCGGCCAGGACGTCGTCATCGACCTGATCGGCAACGCGAAGGACGACATCGGCACGCGCAGCCTCGATGCGCTCCGCCCCGGCGGTCTCATCGTCAGCGTGCCCACGGGCGCGTGGCCGAGCATGGCGGAAGAGGCAGGGGCGCGGGGCATCCGCTCGACCGGCTACTCCGTCGCGCCCGACGCGCGCACCCTCTCGGTGATCACGCGACTCATCGACGACGGCGCACTGCGGGTGCACGTCGATCGGGAGCTGCCACTCGCCGACGGCGCCGAGGCGCACCGGTTGCTCGAAGACGGCCATATCCGCGGCAAGGTCGTGCTGCGCGTCTCCCCCGACCCCGCCTGACCGCGGCGTCGTAGGACTCCTGGCCGCGGCTTCGTAGGACTTCAGCCGATTCGTAGGACGAATGCGGCCGTGAACGTCCTGCAAACCCGCAGATGTCCTACGAAACCGGAACCCGCGGGTGACCCTGTCAGTTGCCACGTGCCCACGCGGGATGCATCGAGAAGAGCGGATGCCGAAGCATCCGTCACCCGGCGCGCGCCTCGAGCAGCGCGGTGCCGAGCTCGCTGCGGAGGTAGAGCACGCTGTGCCCGTAGCGCGTCGAGACGAGCAGCCCCGCATCGCGGAGGACCCGCAGATGCTGGTTCACAGCCGACGCGCTGACGCCGAAGCGCACGCCGAGCTCGGTCGATGACGCCGGGTCGCTGAGCGCAGAGAGCAGGCTCGCGCGCGTCTCGCCGAGCACTGCGGCGATCGCGGCGGGGTTCGCGACGCGTTCGCTCTCCCAGAGGGCGCCCTGGCCGCGGGCCGGGTACATGAGCATCGGCGACCCGTCGCCGATGGGCGTCGAACCGCGGCGGGTGAACATCGTCGGCACGAGTGTGAGGCCCAGCCCGTCGATCGGAAGGGTGCGGTCGGAAGGGTCCCCCCTGAGGCGCACCGAGACGATGCCGTCGTCGTAGTCGACGGTCGACGAGAGGCCGTTCAGCATCGACGAGAGTCCGTTCTGCGCGATCTGCCGGCCGCGGTAGACGACGTCGGCCTCGAGGATCGCGCGCATGCGCGGCCAGTACGGCGCGAAGGCGGCATCCCAGAGTTCTCGGAGCGCGCGGTGGATGCGACGCAGCGCCGCCCTGGGCGGACCTTCGAACACGGCGGGGACGAAGCCGTGCACGGCGACGAGGTCGCGAACGAACACGTCGGCGGGCGTGCGCAGCAGGGCGTCGAACTCGTCGTCGAGCCGCGTGAGCGGCGACTCGGGTCGCGGGTTCAGGAAGTCGGGCGTCCAGAGCCGTTCGTCGATGAGTGCGAGGAGCGCCTCGAGGTCGAGGTCCCCATGGGCAGCCTCCGTGCGCGTCAGCCACGGCAACTGCAGCGGGAAGCGCGAGGGGTCGCGGATGGCCCGGAGTGAGAGCCCGAGCTCGCCGAGCGGCGAGATGCCGAACCGCACCGACGCGACGTCGGCTTCGCTGAGCACATATCGCAACATGAAGCAGAACGCTACATCAATTTCGTCGCCTCGACGCACCTGACAGAACAGAGGAGTGAGCCCCACCTCCCCCGCACGACACCGGCACCGTTCCGATCATCGACCCCGAACTCGAGGGCGCCGCCGCGAGCGTCGATGCAGCGGATGCCGCAGCGCACGCCTCCCCGACGCACGGTGACGTCCCGCGCCGCCCTGGTCTCATCTCGCGCCTCGCGGCATCCGTCGCCGACCCGGTGCTCCGCATCCTCGTCACCGCGACGCTCATCAGCCGAGTCGGCCGAGGCGTGTTCCTCACCGTCACGGTGCTCTACTTCACCTTCATCGTCGGGCTCTCCGCGCCCGAGGTCGCGATCGTGCTCGGCGCGGCGAGCGCGGCCGGCGTGCTCTCGTCGTTCGCGGGCGGCTGGCTCGCCGACCGGGTGAGCGCGAGACGCCTGCTCCTCGCGCTCTCGGCGCTCAGCGGCGTCGGACTCATCTGTTACGTGTTCGCCCAGAACTTCGTGAGTGCCCTCGTGATCGCCGTGCTCGTCGGCGCGATCGAGCAGGCGGCGAACTCCACCCGCATGGCGATCATCGCGCGCGCCTTCGACGGCGACCAGCGCGTGCACGCCCGTGCAGTGCTCCGCGCCGTCACGAACGTGGCGATCGCCGCAGGCTCCGGAATCGGCGCGCTCGCGCTCCTCGCGGGAACGGCCGAGGCGTACCGCTGGATCATCGTCGGCGCCGGTGCGATGTACCTGCTCGGACTCGTGCAGCTCGTGAAGCTGCCCGCGTCGGTCGATGCGCCGAAGCGCACGGCAGCGGATGCCGCGAGCTCCGCGCCCGGTGGTGGTTCAGGTGGGGACGCGGGCAACGCGCGGGTCGGGGCATCCGCTGTTCCCTCACGCTCGTCGCGCTTCGCGCACTCCCCGTGGCGCGACCCGCGCTACCTCGCCCTCACCGCGCTCAGTGCGGTCTTCGGCATGCAGTTCGGAGTCGGCGAGATCGGCGTGCCACTCTGGATCGCGCACGAGACCGCGGCGCCCGAGGTGCTCGTCGCGGTGGTGCTGATCGTCAACACGGCGATCGTCGTGATCTTCCAGGTGCCGCTCTCGCGCGGCACCCACGACCTTCGGCAGGCCGGCCGCGTCTCGGCGATCGCGGCGTGGCTGATGGCGGCGGCCTGCGTCGTGTACGCGGCCGCAGCAGGTCTTCCTGCCAGCTTTGCGATTGCGGTGATCGTGCTCGCGGCGATCGCGCACGCGTTCGCCGAGGTGCTCTCGCAAGCGGGCGGATGGGGCCTGAGCTTCGAACTCGCCGATCCGGTTCGGGCGGGCACCTACCAGGGAGTGTTCGGGATGGGATACTCGCTCGGAGCGATGGCCGCGCCGCTGGTCGTCACGTCGACCGCGCTCACGTATGGGCTCGCGGGCTGGGGCGTGCTCGCCGCCGTGTTCCTGCTCTCCGGCCTCGGCACGTGGGCGATCGCCCGGTCGGCCGCGCGCGCGGCATCCGCGGCTCCTGCCCAGGCCGAGGCGGCGTCGTAGCTGTCCTACGAACTCGCGGCTGTCCTACGGAACCAGCTGTCGTTCGAGCACCCAATCGTCCTCGACACGTCCACCGACCGTGAAGTGCTTGCGGCCGACCTTCGCGAAGCCCTGCTTCTCGTAGAAACGGATCGCCCGCGTGTTCTCCTCGTTCACGCCCAGCCACGCGGACAGCGCGCCGGCGGCCGTCGCCGCATCGAGCGTCGCAGCCATGAGCGGCCCGGCGACGCCCGTGCCGTGCGCGGCAGCCCGCGTGTAGAACTTGCTGAGCTCGATCGTCGGCCGGCGATCGACGACAGCCGCGGCATCCGCATCGGCGGGTTCGCCCGCGATGAGCATCGTGTAGCCCACGAAGCGACCGCCCGGCTCCTCGGCGACGAGCAGCGTGCGGTCGTCGGCGGCGAGGTACTCCTCGAAGCGGGCGACCGTGAAGTGCTCCGCGATGAACGCGGCGATCGCCTCGGCGGTCGTGTGCGGAGGGCAGGCGAGCGGGAACGTCTCGGCGGCGAGCTCGGCGAGCGACGCGGCATCCGCGTGCCCGGCCGGGCGGATCGTGATATCGGACACGTTCACCGATTCTTCCAGAAGTCCGCCGTGCGCTCGTGGCATGATCGGCCCATGGAATCCACTGGCGGGTCGAAGTCCGTGTCCGCACGCTCAGACGACGGGCGGTCGTTCGTCATCGCGGATGCCGCGGGGTCGGCGTTCGTGGCGGGATCGCTCGTCGTGGTCACGACACCCGGCGGCCGGCAGCTCGGCCTCGTCGAGGCCCGCTCGGAGACCGAGCCGGTCGTGCTCCGTGGACGGCTGATCGGAGAACTCGTCGACGACCGCGTCGACATGCGGGCGAGTCACGCCTTCGAGCTCGGCGAGGTCGACGCCGCCGACGCGGAGACGGTCGAGGGGCTGCATCGCACGACCGGTGCGCAGCTGGAGGTGGGCTCCGCGCTCACTTCGCCGGGCGGGCCGGCACGCCTCCTCCCCCACCGTTTCAACCGGCACACGTTCTGGTGCGGGCAGAGTGGTTCGGGCAAGACCTACGCGCTCGGCGTCGTGCTCGAGCAGCTCATCGCCCACACCGCGCTGCCGATCGTGATCTTCGACCCGAACTCCGACTTCGTGAAGCTCGGCGAGCTCAACCCCGATGCGAGCGGACCGACCGCCGACGCGCTCGCCCAACGCGACATCCGCGTGCTGCGCGCCCGCGGGTCGGGAGACTCCGCCCTGCGGGCGCGCTTCATCGACATGCGCCTGCCGTCGAAGGCGGCCGTGCTGCGGCTCGATCCCGTCGCTGACCGCGACGAATACAACAGGCTCGTGCACCTCCAGGACCTGATGCGCGCCGGGGAGCTCGAACAGCTGCTGCCGATGCTCCGCCAGGCGGACGGCGGCGAAGGCAATGAGCATCCGCTCGCCGAACGCATCGAGAATCTCGGTGTGCTCGACTGGGAGGTGTGGGCGGGCGGCGACACCGCCGTCACGCAGGTCGTGGCCGAACGTCCGGATGCCACGGTGCTCGACCTCGGCGGATTCTCCACGCCCGAGCAGCAACTCGTCGTCGCGCTCTCGCTGCTCGACGACCTCTGGGAGCGGCGCGAAGAGCGGCGACCGGTGCTCCTCGTGATCGACGAGGCGCACAACCTCGCGTCGCCCCAACTCGACTCCGCCCTCGCGATCGCGGTGCGCGAGCGCCTGATCCAGATCGCCGCCGAGGGCCGTAAATTCGGGCTGTGGCTGCTGCTCTCGACGCAGCGCCCGTCGAAGGTGCATCCCGGCATCCTGAGCCAGTGCGACAACCTCGCGCTCATGAAGATGACGTCGCCCCTCGATCTCATCGAACTCGGCACCTACTTCGGCTACGCGCCGACCGCCCTCATCGAGCGTTCCCCATGGTTCCGCCAAGGCGAGGCGCTGTTCGCGGGCGGCTTCGTGCCGGCGCCCTCCCTCGTGAAGATGAACGCACGGCTCACGCCCGAGGGCGGCAGCGACGTGGGCGTGCCGCTGCGCTGAGCGCCTCGCCGCACGTGACGCTCCCGGCCGCGACCTCGCCGTGTGACCTTCCCTTGCCGCGACTCCGCCACTGATGCTGAAATCGCATCAGTGGCGGAGTCTCCGTGCATGACGACGCCGCCGCCGGGTGGTTCGGGGCGGCGCCGGCGATGCGGCGTCTTCGACGCGGCATCCGATCTCGTGCGGTGGCTGGAACCCACACTGCGCCCGGCCGAACCCCGGTCCCGACGATTCGGGGGTGAACATTCGCGCTTCTTCTGGCCGCAGAAGAACTCTCACGCGGTGGGCTCTGGCGCGAATCCCGAAATGGGTGGTACCTTGCAGATCTATGTACCTTGCAGATCTAGGTATCGTGATCTGCATCCTACCCGCGACGACACGATCGGAGCATCATGCGGCTCGGCAAAGACCTGGTGGCAGCGGCGGCCACCCCGGTGGTGCTCGGCATCCTCGCCGAGGGCGAGTCGTACGGTTACGCCATCCTGCAGCGGATCGCGGAGCTCTCGGGCGGTGAGCTCGAGTGGAGCGACGGCATGCTGTACCCCCTGCTGCACCGGCTCGAACGGCTCGGCCACGTCGACTCGGAGTGGCGGCAGTCGCCGGGCGGGCGGGCGCGCAAGCACTACCGCCTCAGCGCTCAGGGCGCTTCGACACTCGCCGAACAGCGCCGGCAGTGGTCGGTCATCGGCGGGGTGCTCGACCAGGTCTGGCCCGGCGGCCCCGACGACCGGCAGCCGCGGCTCGCGCTCGGGCTGGGCTGAGCGATGACGACCGAACACGCCCCCGCCCTCGACGAGCTCATCGCTGCGTGGCGCGACTGGATGGAGCGCCGGGACGCCCTGAGCATCCGCGACGTCGACGAACTCGAATCGCACCTCCGCGATCGTGTCGACGCCCTCGCGGCAGCGGGACTCGCCGAGGACGAGGCGTTCCTCATCGCGGTCAAGCGCCTCGGCAGCGTGGACGATCTGTCCCGCGAGTACGCCTCCGAGCACTCCGGTCGACTCTGGAAGCAGCTCGTGCTCAACGACTCCACGAGCATCGACGACACGGATGCCCCGGCCGGCACGATCCCCTTCGTACGCCGGGCCAACGGGCTCGCCGTCGCCCTCCTGCTCGGCGTAGGCGCGGGCATCGCAGTGAAGGCGACTGAGCTCCTCACGGACGACCCCGAGCTCGTCTTCCGGAACATCGCCGTGCTCGTACTCCCGTTCCTCGCGGCCTGGTTCGCCTGGCGGCGCCGGCCGCCTGCCGGCACGCTTCTCAGCGTCGCTGCGGCGTTCGCCGTCGTGGGGCTCGCGCTGAACCTCTACCCGTTCGACGGTGGATCGTCGACGGTCACGGTCGCGACGCAGAACTCCGCGACCGCCGTACTGGCGACGATCGGCTCGATCGTCGCGCTCTGGCTCGTCACAGGCATCGTCGACGCCGGCGGCGTCTGGCGGAGCGACCGCACCCGAATGGACTTCCTGCGCTTCAGCGGCGAGTGGCTCGTCTACTACGTGCTCATCGCGATCGTCGGCGGCGCCCTGAGCGGGCTCACGATCGCGGTCTTCGCGTCGATCGGGGTCGATGTGCTCCCGTTCATCGGGGAGTGGGTGCTGCCGTGTGGTGCGGCGGGTGCGGTGCTCGTCGCGGCCTGGCTCGTGGGCGCCAAGCAGCGCGTCATCGAGAACATCGCCCCGGTGCTCACGAAGGTGTTCACCCCGCTCTTCACGCTCATGATGCTCGCGCTCATCGTGGCCGCGGTCATGCAGTGGAACCTGGTCGACGGCAGCCGCGACCTGCTGATCGCATTCGACCTCGTGCTCGTCGTGGTGGTCGCGCTCCTCGTGTACGCGATCTCTGCGCGCGACCCCGCACTCCCTCCCGGCTGGTTCGATCGACTGCAGGTGCTCATGCTCGCATCCGCGCTCATCGTCGACGTCATCGTGCTGATCGCAATGATCGCCCGCACCGGCGAGTTCGGGTTCAGCGCGAACAAGACGGCCTCGCTCGGGCTGAACCTCATCCTGCTCGCGAACCTCGCATGGGCCGCGTGGCTACAGATCGGCTTCGTGCAACGGCGGGTGCCGTTCGGCACGATCGAGCGCTGGCAGACCGGATACCTCCCGATCTACCTCGCCTGGGCGGCGATCATCGTGCTCGTGTTCCCGCCGGTGTTCGGCTTCGTGTGATCGGCGACGGCACTTTCCGCGTTCTTCCGCGTCCCGGAACAACCGCGCTCGCACCGGACGCGGACACGCGGACATGACGGATGCCTCGCCGCATCACGCGGTCGAGGCATCCGTCATCGCTCAGCCGCTGTGGCGTTCGGCTGCGTGCTTCGCGTCGGACTGCACCTCGGACGCTGCATCCGCGCCCTCGGTCTTGACGGTCTCGACGGCTTCGGCGGCCCGGTCCTTCACCGCACCGACGGCTTCCTGCGCGGGCTCGCGGAGGTTGTCGGCCGACTCCATCGCGACGTCACGCGCCTCGCCGAGGAGCGGGCCGGCGGCCTCCTTCGCCTGCTCAGCCATGCGGCGTTCGGGTCGCGACGCAGGGATGAGCGACGCAGCGAGCAGCCCCACGCCGAACGCGATGAGGCCGGCGGCGATCGGGTTGCCCTCGGTCGCGCGGGCGACCTTGCGCGGGGCGTCGCCGACCGCTTCGCCCGCGGTGCCGACGGCGCTTTGGGTCGACTCGACGACGTCGGAGGCGCTTCCCATGACGCGCTCGGTCACACGGGACATGGCACGCTTCACCTTGTCGGTCTGGCGCTGGGCGGCCTTCGCGGGGTTCACCTTGTCGGCGAGGGCGTCGACGTCCTGGCCGAGATCACGGCGGGTTCGCTCAATGTCGTCGCGGATCACATCTGGGTCACTCATCGGTTCTCCTCATTCCTCTTCAATGTGTCGGGGATCTTCTTGATGCTGTCGACCGTCTCGGGCATGCCGCGTATCTCGTCGACGTCCCTCTTGCCGACGAGCGCGAGCACGCCGGCGACGATCAGCCACACCGCGGCGACGATCACCGCGGACCACGCGTTGCCGACGAGGTAGCCGAGTGCCCACCACAGCGCGATCGAGAGAAAGAGCAGGGTGAAGATGCCCGCGATTGCCGCGCCGGCGAACATGCCGGCGCTCCTGCCTGCACGTAACGCAGACTGCCGAAGCTCCGCCTTCGCCAGGTCGAGTTCTTGGCGCACGAGGGTCGAGACGTCCCGACTCACCTCGCCCATCAGGTCGCCGAGCGACGTCGTCGCTGCGCGCTCCTCGGACGGAGTCGCGTCGTCGGCGTGCCGCGGCGTGCCGACGCTAGGGTCGCTGCCCATCAGAGTCCTCCTGCCCCGGCCGTGCCGGAGCTCGCCTGCCCATCCTCATCGGGCGGCGCGGCGAGCGCTCGCGTCAGACGACCGACGACCACGCCGGCTCCGACGGCGATCGCGAGGAAGACTCCCGGCCGACGGCGCGCGTAGCCCTTGACCTCCCGGAGGAGGGAACTCGGATCGCGCTGGCCCAGCCACTGCCCGACCCGGTCGGCGCGGCGGCCCGCTTCACGCACGAGGTCGGCAGCCATGCCTTCGTCCGCGTGGTCGGCCATGCTCGCGAACCCATCGCCCACGGAACGGATGCGGTCTGCGACCCGGGTCTGCTGTTTCGCCGCCTGGTCGCGAAGCTCCTGGCCGACGTCGTCGGCCAGGCGACGGGCCTGGCGCCCTGTTTCGGAGGCGACCGCCTTGGATTCGTCCTTGGCGGTCTCCGCGACGCGGCGGCCTGCTCCGGCCGCCTCATCGGCGAGGGCCGCGGCGTCGTCCTTCAAGCCCGGCTCCGGCGCGGAAGGCGTTGTCGTCCGGCTCGGCGGTGCGCCGGCCCTCGAGCTCGGCGGTGCGCCCGCCGTCGTGTTGGACCCCGTCGATGGGGTCGTCATGCCCGACTCGGGCATTGTGGCCGGCTCGGTCGTCCCGCTGGCGCCGGGCACTCCGGCTTGGGGCGTGTTCGTCATCGTCCACTCGCTTTCCTGCTGTTGCTGCGTCGGGCTGAGTGGCCCGATGCTTCGTTCGTAGGGCGCAACGTTAGGTCGTCGAATCTCCCGGCAAAAGGGACTTGCGATGATCGGAACCGAAGCGTATAACGCGCGCGTCTATGAATCGGTATCGGTTCGGAGATCACGCATTGTCGCGGCATCCGGCCGAAAGGTCGACGTCTTCCTCGTACGGCGTGCCCAGGCGTCGTGTCACGCTGGGCAGGCGGACCGATGCGATACGGATACAAGCTCAGC